>NZ_NINX01000047.1 GCF_002188635.1 Pigmentiphaga sp. NML030171
CGCCTGTTCGTGCACCATGGCGTCGCGCAGCAGGTCGCGCTGGGGGACGCTGTCGATGGCTTCCCACAGGGCGGCGCGCCGGTGGCCGGACAGGGCACGCAGCGCATCGGCGGCCGCCAGGGCCTGCAAGGCGTGGCGGTCGAGATCGGCGCGCCGGCCCAGGTCGGTGGCGTCCTGGAAGGGCGCCTGTTCGCGCGCGGCCTGGATGCGCAGGCCGGTTTCTTCGGACAAGCCCTGCACCTGGTTCAGTCCAAGCCGCACGGCGGGGCGTTCGCCGCCGGTGTCTTCCAGGGTGGCGTCCCAATTACTGACCAGCACGTCGACGGGCAGGACGACCACGCCATGGCGCTGTGCGTCCTGGATGAGCTGGTAGGGCGAGTAGAAGCCCATGGGCTGGCTGTTGAGCAGCGCGGCCAGGAAGGCTTCGGGTTCGTGGCACTTGAGCCAGGAGCTGGCATAGGCCAGCAGTGCGAAGCTGGCTGCGTGCGATTCGGGAAAGCCGTATTCGCCGAAGCCCTGGATCTGGCGGCAGATGGCCTGGGCGAATTCGATGTCGTAGCCGCGCTCGAGCATGCCGGCTACGATTTTCTCGTAGTGTTTTTCCAGTCGGCCCTTGCGTTTCCACGCAGCCATGGAGCGTCTCAACTCATCGGCCTCGCCTTCGGTGTAGCCGGCCGCGCGCATGGCGATCTGCATGACCTGCTCCTGGAAGATGGGAACGCCGCAGGTGCGTTCCAGCACGTCCTTCACGTCGGGGCTGGGGTAGTCGATCTCTTCCGGTTTTTGGCGGCGGCGCAGGAAGGGATGCACCATGCCGCCCTGGATGGGGCCGGGCCGCACGATGGCGATCTGGATGGTCAGGTCGTACAGGTTGCGCGGCCGCAGGCGGGGCAGCATGCTCATCTGCGCGCGGGACTCGATCTGGAAGACGCCTATGGTGTCTGCCTTGCAGATCATGTCGTAGGTGGGTACGTCGCCATGCTTGATGGCATAAAGTTCCAGCGTGTGCCGCCGCCGCTGGCTGGCGAATTCAAGCGCGCGGCGCAGCGCCGTCAGCATGCCCAGGGCCAGCACGTCCACCTTGAGCAGGCCTACGGCATCGAGATCGTCCTTGTCCCATTGCACGACGCTGCGGTCCTTCATGGCCGCGTTCTCGATGGGGACCATGCGCGACAGGGTGCTGTGCGACATGACGAAGCCGCCGGGATGCTGGGACAGGTGGCGGGGAAAGTCCAGCAACTGCTCGGTCAGGTTCGCCCATAGTTTCGCTTCCAGCGATTCGGCCGCCAGACCGCATTCCTGGAAACGCAGCAGCAGGTTCTTCCTGCCGTCCCACCATTGATGGGCCTTGGCCACGCGATCGACCAGGGCCAGATCCATGCCCAGGGCGCGCCCTACGTCGCGCAGCGCGCTGCGCGAGCGGTAGGCGATGACGACGGCGGTCAGTGCTGCCCGGTCGCGGCCGTATTTTTCATAGATGTACTGGATGACTTCTTCGCGGCGCTGGTGCTCGAAATCGACGTCGATGTCAGGGGGCTCGTTGCGTTCTTTGCTGATGAAGCGACCAAACAGCAGATCTATGTTTTCCGGCGCGACCGCGGTGATGGCCAGGCAATAGCAGACGGCGGAATTGGCGGCCGAGCCGCGTCCCTGGCAGAGGATGCCGCGTCCGACGGCGAACTTGACGATGTCGTAGACCGTCAGGAAATAGGCCTCGTAACGCAAGTCGGCGATCAGCGCGAGTTCTTTTTCCAGGCGGTCCCGGACCCTGTCGGGAATGCCCTCGGGATAGCGCTTGTGCGCACCGGCATAGGTTTCGCTACGCAGGTAGGAGGTGGGCGTATGCCCGGCCGGCACGAGTTCCTCGGGGTACTCGTACCGCAGTTCATCGAGGTCGAAGGTGCACAGCCGAGCGATCCGCACGCTTTCCCGCAAGGCCTCCGGAGGATAGGTCCGGGCCAGGTGCACGCGTGCCCGCAGATGCTGTTCGGCATTGGCCGCCAGCGCGTATCCGCAGTCGGCCACGGACCGGCGCATCCGAATGCCGCACAGGACATCGTGCAGTGGCTTGCGCGAGCGCACGTGCATTTCCACCTGGCCTGTGGCGACCACCGGCAGGCCGTGCGCGCGAGCCACGCTTTCCACCGTGGCTCGGTGGCGGGGATCGTCCGCGCGATTGGGCAGGTTCAGCGCCAGCCAGCATCGGTCGGGGAAAGTAGCGGCCAGCCATGCGGCGTGCCCATCCAGGCGGGAGGGCTCGAGTCCATGGTCTGGAACGAGCAGGGCCAGGCAGTCCGGCATGCCGCGCAAATGCGCGTGCCGAGTATCAGGGTGGGCAAGATCGTCCGGTCGCAATTGGTAGCTGCCCTTGGCCGCGTGCGAGCGGGCCAGCGTGATCAGCTCGGACAGGTTGCCATAGCCGTCCTTGTTCATGGCCAGAAGTACCAGTTGCACGGGCAGGGGACCGGCATCGTCCTCCAGCCGGAACTGGCTGCCCAGAATCAGCGGCAGCTTCTGCTTTTTGGCCTGCACGTGCGCGCGGACGACGCCGGCCAGGGAACATTCGTCGGTGATGGCCAGCGCGCTATAACCCAGGTCCACGGCGCGTGCCACCATTTCCTCGGGCCAGGACGCGCCCCGCAGGAAGGTGAAGTTGGTGAGGCATTGCAGCTCGGCATAGTCGGGAAGCTGGGTGCCGGGTAGGGAAGCGGGCAGGTCCATGGCGTCAGGCATACAGGCCGTGGAGATACCAGCGCGGTTCCTCCAGCGCCTGGTCGAGGTAGATCCAGTAGCGGATGCGGTCGGTGCTTTCGGCCACGAAGTAATCGCGGGCGATGGGCGCCCCGTCCCACCAACCGCTTTCGATGCGCTCGGGGCCACGCACCAGGCGCAGCGGCGTGCCGTAGTAGGGGCGGTGCTGGCGCATGACGAGGGGGATGGGCTGGCGCAACAGCCACAAGGGCCGTTCGGCGGCGAAGCCGCAGGCTTCGGCATCGGGCCGGCCACGATCCAGGGCCGGCAGCCAACGGCTGGCGACCTCGGGGCGATGGTCGGCCAGGGGGCGGGCGGCCAGGACCCGGTCCGGGCCCAGGCGCGCCACCAGCAGTTCAAGCAGGCGGTCATGGTCGGCCGGTGTGCCGCCGGGATCGGTGAACAAGGTTTCGGAAGGGGTGGCGCGCGGCACGATGGCATCGGCGTGCAGGCCGATGGCGATGGCAGGCGCCTCCATCGCCATCCGGTCCAGGTGTTCCTTGAGCAGGCGCAGCAGATGGTCGGCCTCCCAGCCCGGATTGGCCAGGGACACGGTCAGGCGGGTAGGAGGACGGGCGTATCGGCCGCGTTCATGTTCCAGGACCAGAACGATGGCATTGGTCGCGGTCTGGCTGGCGTGTAGCCAGCCCGCCAATTGCTGGACAAGGCGTCGAGCCACGACAAGGACTGCGGGAGCGTGGTCGATGCGAAAGAGCAATTCCACGCGGGCCGAGAACTCGGGTGGGGCCTGGACCCAGGTGAACAGCTCCGGCTTGCGGCCGCAGGCCTGGTCCAGCAAGTCGAGCAGTTCGCGGCCGCACCGGCGTTGCAGGCCGGATCGAGGCAGTTTCATCAGGGCCGCCACTGTGCGGCAGCCGATACCGTCCAGCCAGTCGCGATGCGGCCGTGCAGGAGGCAGCAGCAGGCAGGGCAGGTTCGCTATCCGGCGTATCAGGGGCGTCTCCCGCAGGACGCGTCGCGGTCCCGGCGTGGCGCGTGCCGCCAGCAACCAGGCGCCGTGTGCCGTGGGACCCATGCCGAGGCGAGCGTGGCAGCCGAGCTGGCGCAAGCTGTCGCGTATGCGTCGGCACAAGGCGGCAGGACCGCCGAAGACTCGCAGGCCGGCGCCCACGTCCAGCAGCAGGCTGGCATCGGGGCCCAGTGCCACCTCGGGGGTATATTGCAGCATGGCCAGCGCGGCGGCCTCCAGCAGCTGTGTCTCGCGCGCCGGATCGCGTTGGAGGAACTCGGCATGGGGTGCCAGCGCGCCGGCCCCTTTTTTGCGCATGCCGGGCCGTACGCCCAGCCGGCCAGCTGCGGGTGTCACGGCCACTACCGCTTCGTGGTCCAGCACCACGATCACGGCTGCCGGATCATCCTGCCAGAGCGGGTTCAGGGCGTCGAGGCTGGGCTGCGTCAGGTAGACGCTGATCCACAAACGCATGGCGAGGCTCGGAGGAAGGCTGGCCGCTGCCGAAGGCGGGCGCCGGCGGCGCGAGCGGCAGCAGCAGCGGCGTTTCGTGATGGGGGCCGCGGCGCTTCAGGATGGTCACGCTGAGATGGTCGCCCGCGGGCCGCAGCAGCAGGCGTAGCGGCGACGGCGACGAGGCGCGCGCGGCATCGGCATGGCGGAACATGAAGAAGGCGGTGTCGCCCGCCTGCGCCGCAAGGTGCAGCCGACGCAGGGCACTGGCCGGTGGCCGGGCGGACCAGTACAGCAGGGCGCCGCAACTGCCGTGCTGCAGGATGCGTTCGGCGGCCCACAGGGCATCGGCAGCCTGACTGGGATCGATCCACAGCAACTGGCTGGCGGGAAAACGATGCGCCAGCCAGGCTTGCGCGCAGGGCGCGTGAGGCGGATGCAGCAGCACGATGCTGCGCCGGGCGGGCAGTTGCCGCAGGGCGGGCAGGAGCAGCCGCATTTCGCCCAGACCGGGTTGTGCCAGCAGCAGTTCGGTCAGACTGCCCAGGGGCCAGCCTCCGCCGGGCAGGTGGCGGGACAGGTCGGGATGGCCGGTTTCCAGGCCCGGACGGTTGGCGCGCGCGAGTTGCGAGCCGCGCCAAAGGAGCGGGTGGATGGCGGCATGGGCCGTGGCGGACGAGATTCCGAAGGCGGACATGAGCCGGCAAACATGAATGATTACTGTATAAATATACAGTATTTGAGGGAAGTGGCGGCGGCATCCCTGTCTTTCGGCATGCCGTGTCCCGGTTCTGGTATCGTGGCTTGGCCGAGTTGTTGCTGTAATCCCTAGGAAAGACCGTTCATTCATGAAACCCATCAACAAATCGAACAAACTAGCCCACGTCCTGTACGACATCCGCGGCCCCATCATGGACAGGGCCAAGCAGATGGAAGACGAAGGCCAGAAGCTCATCAAGCTCAACATCGGCAACCTGGCCGTGTTCGGTTTCGACGCTCCCGAGGAAATCCAGCTCGACATGATCCGCAACCTGCCCAACTCGGCGGGTTATTCGGACAGCAAGGGCATCTTCGCCGCGCGCAAGGCGGTCATGCACTACACCCAAGCGCAGGGCGTGCAGGGCGTGACGCTGGAAGACATCTACCTGGGCAACGGCGCCTCCGACCTGATCGCGATGGCCACCAACGCGCTGCTGGACGACGGCGACGAGTTGCTGCTGCCCGCGCCGGACTACCCGCTGTGGACGGCGGTCGTGAGCCTGTCGGGCGGCACGCCCGTGCACTACCTGTGCGACGAGGCCAAGGGCTGGATTCCCGACCTGGACGACATCCGGGCCAAGATCACCCCGCGCACCAAGGGGATCGTGGTCATCAACCCGAACAACCCGACCGGCGTGGTCTATCCCGACCACGTGCTGCAGGAGATCGTCGCCATCGCGCGCGAGCACGGGCTGGTCATCCTGGCCGACGAGGTCTACGACAAGGTGCTGTACGACGACGCCCGCCACACCGCGCTGGCGAGCCTGTCCACCGACGTGCTGACGCTGACCTTCAACTCGCTGTCCAAGAGCTACCGCGCCTGCGGCTACCGCGCGGGCTGGCTGGTGGTCTCGGGCGACAAGCGCGCCGCGCGCGATTACATCGACGGCCTGAACATGCTCGCCAACATGAGGCTATGCGCGAACGTGCCGGGCCAGTGGGCGATCCAGACCGCGCTGGGCGGCTACCAGAGCATCAACGACCTGGTGGCCCCGGGGGGCCGGCTGCGCCAGCAGCGCGACCTGGCCTATGAATTGATCACCGCCATTCCCGGCGTGACCTGCGTCAAGCCGCAGGCCGCGCTCTACATGTTCCCGCGGCTGGATCCCGAGGTGTATCCCATCGAGGACGACCGCCAGTTCTTCCTGCAGATGCTGGAAGCCACGCGGGTGATGCTGGTGCAGGGAACGGGGTTCAACTGGCCGCATCCCGACCACTTCCGCATCGTGTTCCTGCCGCACGAGGCGGATCTGCGCGAGGCCATCGGCCGCATCGCCAAGTTCCTCGAGGACTACCGCCTCAAGCACGCCAGGAAGGCGCCGGCGTCGCCCGAGGCCGGCGCGGACGATCGTGCCGTCGTCGTGCCGGCCAAGTTCGGGGCGAAGGCCGGCTAGCGCGGGCGTCGATCCTGCGGGCGCTGCCCAAGCTCCCGCATGGTTGCGCCGATCCAGTCAGCGATGGCGTCCACGCCCAGCGCCAGGTTGTCGACGCTGCAATGCTCGGCGCCGCCATCGCGCAGCGTATGGACGAACAGCTCCGCCTTGGGGCTGTTCACGCATTCGGCGACCAGGCGTTCGGCCTGGACCAGCTTGATCTGCCGGTCGTTCTCGCCGTGCGTGACCAGGATGGGGCAGCGTATGCGATGCAGCACGCCCTCCAGCGTCATGCGGTCCGCCGTGGCCAGCAGGCCTTCCATGGTGGTCTGGCCGAACACCCACATCACATGTTCCCAGTAATGCGGAACGGGTAGCCGCGGGTCCTGGCTCTGGTGGCGGTAGCGCTGGGTCGCGCCCCAGTCGTAGTTGGCGCCCCAGGCCACGCAGCAGCGCAGGCGGGGTTCGAAGGCGGCGGCGCGCGGCGCGTGATAGCCGCCCAGCGACAATGCCATGATGCCGATGCGCGAGGCATCGACGTCGTCGCGTCCCTCCAGGTAGTCGACGCAGGCCGAGGCGGGCACCTCGGCCTCGGGGAAATTGGTCAGGCCCTGCAGGCGCAAGGCCTCGCCCACGCCGGGGTTGTCCACCAGCAGCACGGACACGCCGCGCTCGCGCAAGGCCTCGCCCATGCCCATCAGGTACAGGATCTCCTTGGTCACGTCCAGTCCGTCGAAATGCACCATGCAGGGCGCGCCGCCGGGCGGTATCTCGCGCGCCGGGACGTACAGGGCCGGCAGGGTGGTGCCCTGGTAGGGCACGTCCACCCATTCGACGGGCTGGCCGGTCAGCCTGGCGTAGCGCCGAAAGCACTCGAGCATGTTGCGGAAGGCCGTGTCCCGGCCTGGGAAGCGCGGCGCCTGCATGCGTTCGGCCTGCACGTAGTAGATGGCGGCGCGCTTGAACTTGCGGCCCGCGCTGTAGGCGCGATCGTGCTGGAGGTCCTGCTGCGCCAGCGCCTTCACGCGGTCGGCCAGCCCGGTCCAGGCGGCGAACAGGATCTCGGCCGCATGCGGGTCGCCGCGGCGCGACGCTTCCTTGACGGGGCCGGAGGCGTCGTCGAGCTCGCCGATCTCGGCGCCCATGCCGAGCGCCAGGTTGACGGCCATATTCCAGGTGTAGTTGTCGCCGAAGTATTCAAACATGGTCGATGTCCATTCGTGGTTGCGTGGAAAGTGCGGTGGCGCCGGCGAAGGTCAGTCGGCCTTGATATTCTTCTCGGCGATCAGCCTGGCCCACATCGATTGCTCGGCGACCAGGTCCCTGGCGAATTGGTCGGGCGGCTGGAGCACGAGGTCGTAGCCGTCCTTTTGCAGGCGGGCCTGCATCTCGGGCATGCGCATGACCCGGGCGATCTCCGCCGCCAGCTTGTCCCGTATGTCGGCGGGCAATCCCTTGGGCGCGAAGACGCCTTGCCAGACGTAGGCCTCCACCGGGACGCCTTCCTCGCGCATGGTCGGGATGTCGGGGATGGCGGGCGAGCGCTGCGCGGCGGCCAGCGCCAGTCCTCGCATCTTGCCCGCGCGGACCATGGACTGAGAATTGCCGACGGAGTCGCACAGGAAGTCCACCTCTCCGGCGATGACCGAGGTCTGTGCCGGCCCCGCGCCCGAATAGGGCACGTGCAGGGCCTTGATGCCCGCCGCATCCAGCATCTGTTCGCAGGCGAGGTGGCTGCCGCCGCCGGTTCCCGCGCTGGCGTAGCTCAACGCGCCTTGCCGGGACTTGGCCAGGGCGAGGAATTCCTTGAAGGTCCTGGCCGGCAGCTTGGCCGAGGCCACCAGGTAGGCGGGAAAGCGCAGCGCCTCGGTGATGGGCGTGAAATCGGCGGCCGGGTCGAAGGTGTGCTGCTTGTGCAGCAGCGGGCCGATGACGTGGGCGCTGTTGGTGGTGTAGAGCAGCGTGTAGCCGTCGGCTGGCGCATCCTTGACCAATCGGCTGCCGATCAGGCCGGTGGCGCCGGCGCGGTTGTCAACGATCACGGGCTGGCCCAGCGCCTCGCCCAGCAGCTTGCCGGCCAGGCGGGCATAGGTATCCGTGGAACCGCCCACGGGGAAGGGCACGATCAGCCGGATCGGCCGGGTGGGATAGGCCTGCGCGCCCGCCGTGGCCGCGATCAGCAGCGACGCGGCGGCAAGGACAAGGCGCGGCGCGATGAGATGGCGTTGCATGGTGTCTCCGTCTTGTTCATGTGCCAGGACATTCTGGACGGACTCGCGGCGCAGGAGAAATGCCGTTTTTCGGGGCGAGCTATAAAATAATTCGATAGCGAAAACGCATGGCGAGGCAGCGATGGATCTGGTTCAACTCCGGTATTTCGTGCGCGTCGCGCAGTTGAAGAGCTTCACGAAGGCCTCGGTGGCGCTGCACATCGCACAGCCCGCGCTGACGCGGCAGGTGCTGCTGCTGGAGGACGAACTGGGCGTGCAGCTCCTGTTCCGCCACAGCCGCGGCGTCGAACCGACCGAGGCCGGCATGCGGCTGCTGTCGGGAGCCGAGGCCATCTTCCGATTGGTGCGCGAAGTCCGCGCCAACGTCATCGCGTCCAGCACCACTGTCGCCGGCACGCTGCGGATCGGCTTTCCGCCTTCGTTGGGCGGCTTCGTGATCGGCACGGTCGCGGCCGCGTTCCAGAAGATGTACCCGCAGGCCACGTTCGACCTGTACGAGGGCCTGAGCAACGAATTGCGCGACCGGCTGCTGGCCGACAGGCTCGACCTCGCGGTATTGGCCGGGGGCGCCAATCCGCTGCTCGTCAGCACGCACCTGTGCGATGAGGAGTTCTGGGTGATGATGCCCCGCCGCCGCAAAAGCCGGCATGCGCTCAGGACCTACTCGGTGAAGGAGCTGGCCGGGCTGCCGCTGATCCAGCCCGGACGCGCGCAACTGGCGCGCCAGCACATCGAGAGCGAGGCCGCGCGCCTGGGCGTGGCGCTGAACGTCACGGTGGAGACCGATGCCTTCCAGGTCATCAAGGATCTCGTGCGCCGCGGGGTAGGGGCCCACATTTCGCCGTACTCCGGCATAGGCGCCGACATCAAGCGCGGGGACTTCGACGGCGGCCCGGTGAAGGGCCTGTTTCTGTCGCGCTATCTCGTGCGGCGCATCGATCGGCCCATCAGCCTGGGCATCACGAAGTTCCAGGAGATCCTGGTCGACACGCTCAGGGACCTGGGGGCTTCTGACCGGGCGATCCGGCTGCCTGCCTGAGGTCCGCCGATAGCCGGCCGTTATCCTGCGGCGCCGTGCTCGGCCACGATGCGCACCACCACTTCGCCGCGGCCGGTACGCTTGGCGTGGTCCAGCCCTTCGTTGGCCAGCGCATCCGCGCGTTCGTTGCCGCGGTGCCCGCTATGTCCGCGCACCCACCGGAAGGTTGCGCGATGCCGGTCGGCCTCGGCGATCAGCGCCTTCCACAGCTCGACGTTCTTGACGTCCTTCCAGTTCTTGCGTACCCAGCCGTGGCGCCATTGCGTCATGCCGTTCACGACGTATTGCGAGTCGGTGTAGACGACCACCTCGCAGGCCTGCGGCAGCCAGCGCAGCGCCTCGATGGTGGCGGTCAGTTCCATGCGGTTGTTGGTGGTGTCGGGCGAGCCGCCGAAGATTTCCACGGTGGCCTCGGTGGTGCGGATCCACGCGCCCCAGCCTCCTGGGCCGCCGGGGTTGCCGCGGCAGGCGCCGTCGCAGTAGACGATGGCGCCGCCGGCCGGCGGCGTTTCGTCCCCCGTGGGCTGCGGCGCGGCGGGCGCCTGAGCTGGCGAGGGCGCGTCGGCATCCAGCCAGCGCTGGAAGGGCGCGGCATCGGCGCCGTCCTTGACGTACCACTTCTTCTGCGCTGGCGACCATCTGGCCCCGAGCGCCTTGGCTTCGTCTTTCTCGGCAAAGGGCACTTTCAGCCAGACAACCATGGAGTCACCAATTCGATGCAAGGGGCGAGACCTTAATCGGCGCGGCAAGCGGTTGTCAAGGCGGCACGCCGGGAACGGGCCTTGCTCATTTCGTGGGCGGGGAACCTCGGAGCCTGCTGTGATGCGGGTCGCTTCGTCATGTTCCAGGGCTGTCCCCAACGTTGTCCACAGGATGCGGGGATAACTGGTTACACGTTGTCCAGCCGTGCGGCCGGCCCGGTCGGGAACTCGCGATAGAGCGTGCGCGGCGCGGCCAGGTGCAGCGTCAGGCCGCGCAGGGCATTGAAAGCAAGGAAGGACAGCCACAGTCCATGGTTGCCCAGCCGCGGCAGCAAGCCCAGCGACAGCGCCAGGAACGCCGCGCCGCAGACCAGCATGGCCTGCATCAGCGCGCGGGTCTGGGTGGCGCCGATGAAGATGCCGTCGTACAGGTAGGCCGCGACCGAGGCGATGGGCGCCAGCGCCAGCCAGGGCAGGAAGCGGCCGGCGGTCTCGCGCAGCGCCGCCTGGTCGGTCAGCAGGCTCACTATCCATGGACCCACGGCCAGGTAGACCAGGGCATAGGCGAGCGCGCCGGCGAAGGCCCAGCCCATGCACAGCCGCACGGCGCGCCGCAGGCCCGGGCGGTCGCCCGCACCCACGGCGGCGCCCACCAGCGCCTCGGCCGCATGGGCGAAGCCGTCCAGGCCGAAGGCCATGAAGGTCAGGAAATTCAGCAGCAGCGCGTTGGCGGCCAGGACCATGTCGCCCTGGGTGGCGCCCAGGTGGGCGAACCATCCCATGCTGGCCAGCAGGCAGGCCGTGCGCACGAAGATGTGGAAATTGATGCCGACCAGGCGCCGCATCGCGGCGGCGTCGCGCAAGACCGCCAGGCGCAGTCGCGGCCAGGCGGCGCGGTGCGAGCGCCACAGCAGGATGCCGCCCGCCAGCGTGCCGGCGCCGTCGGCCACCGCGGTCGCCGCGCCTATGCCCGCCACGCCCAGGCCGAAGCCATGCACGAACAGCAGCACGGCGCCCAGGTTGACCACGTTGATCAGGATCTGCAGGGCCAGCGCCAGCCGCACGCGCTGGCACCCCAGCAGCCAGCCCAGCACCACGTAGTTGACCAGCGCCAGCGGCGCCGCCCAGATCCGGCCCGAGCAATACGCGATGGCCTGGCGCGTGGCCTCGGCGCTGCCGCCCAGCAGGCCCAGCACCAGCGAGATCAGGGGCCGCTGCAACACCAGCAGCGCCAGGCCGATGGCCAGCGCAAGGGATACCGCCCGCACCACGCTGGCGGCCAGCGCCTGTTCGTCGCCCTTGCCCCAGGCCTGGGCGACGAGCCCCGTCGTGCCCATGCGCAGGAAGCCGAAGCCCCAGAACAGGAAGCTGAAGAGCAGGCCCCCCAGCGCCACGCCAGCCAGGTATTCGGGGCCGGGCAGGTGGCCCGCCACGGCGGTGTCCACCGCGGACATCAGGGGCTGGGTCAGGTTGGCGAGCACGATGGGCAGGGCCATCGCAAGCACGCGCCGATGAGTGAGGGGGGAAGCGTTGGCTGGCACGTGTTGTCTCTGACGCGTTGTCTCTGTTTATTGGTCCCTGTTTTTTTATTGGTCCCCGCATTATCCCTGCCGAGCGACCGGACCGCACAAATGAAAACGGACGCCCGGGGGCGTCCGTTTTCATTTTTAATCTTGGCTCCCCGAACTGGGTTCGAACCAGTGACCTGCGGATTAACAGTCCGTCGCTCTACCGACTGAGCTATCGGGGAAAGGAGCCCGCAAATATAGCAGAAAAATGACGTTCGTCAAAGCAAGGCGCAAGGGGCGCGGTAAACTCGCCGCATGAGTTCCCTCTTCACGCTCGAGGCGCCTTGCAGCTACCGCGAGGAGGTTCGCAAGAGCCGGTTCGTCGCCCACGCGGCGCCCGTGGCCAGCGCCGACGAGGCGCTGGCTTTCTTCGCCCGGCATGCCGACCCCACGGCCACGCATAACTGCTGGGCCTATCGCATCGGCGCCGCGTACCGTTTCAACGACGACGGCGAGCCGGGCGGGACGGCCGGCCGCCCCATCCTGCAGGCCATAGACGGGCAGTCCTGCGATCGCGTGGCGGTGCTGGTGGTGCGCTGGTTCGGCGGCACGCTGCTGGGCGCGGGCGGCCTGGCGCGCGCCTATGGCGGCTGCGCGGCCAACTGCCTGCGGCTGGGGCGCCGGGTGCCGCTGCTGGACCTGGCCGAGGCCGAGGTCGCCTGCACCTTCGCCGAGCTGCCGCTGTTCAAGGCGCGGCTGAAGGAGCACGGCGCCGAGGTCCTCGGCGAGCTTTTCGACGAACAGGGCGCGACGCTGGCATTGAGCGTGCCGCGGCCGCGCCTGGAGGCGCTGCGAACGATGCTGTCCGACCTGAGCCGGGGCCGCGCCGTCCTGGCCGTGCGGGACGAGGCGTGAGGCGGGGCCGTTCCTACAGCCCCGCCAGGCGGCACGCGCGCTGGGTCAGGATGCCTTCGGGCGAGGCCAGGTCGTTCAGGATGGTGAAGTGGTTGCGATCGGGCAGCCGCAGCAGTTCGCCGGGCAAGCCCGCCCGCGCGGCGGCGAAGGTTTCGGACTGGCGTTGCAGCTCGGGCAGTTCGGAGGCGCCGTAGGCCAGGACCAGCTCGCGCTGGCTGAGCGGGCGATGCAGGGGGCTGAGCCGCCGGACGTCGGGCGGACACAGGCGCAGCTTGTCGTTCAGGTAACTCAGGCGTATGGGCTCGAGATCGTAGACGCCGCTGATGGCCAGGCCGCCGCATACCCCCGGCTCGTCCAGGACCATGGCCGCCAGGTGGGCGCCGGCGGACCATCCGCTGACGATCATCCGTTCGGGATCGGTGCCCCATTGTGGGGCCTGCCGTGCCAGCCATCCCAAGGCAGCGCGTATTTCGCCGACGATGCCGTCCAGGGACTGCTCGGGCGCCAGGGTATAGCCCACCAGCGCGACGTGCAGCCCATGGGCCAGCGGCCCGGCGGTCAGGAAACTGAAGTTTTCCTTGGAGCGCGTCTGCCAGTAGCCGCCATGGATGAAGACCATGAGCGGTCCCGGACGGGCCGCGGGGAAATAGTCGATCCGGTTGCGGGGAGCCGGGCCGTAGCGCAGGTCCAGGTATTGGGGATGGGCGGCCCGCAGCTTGGCGCTGCGTTCGTCGAATTCCGCCATCAGCACCGCGCTGTTGAGCACGGCGGCGGAATTGTTGTAGGAAGCGTCCAGCGCTTCCCGGGTCATTCCGTTGTACAGCGCAGTCATGCGGCAGTTCCGGTCCGGGCAGGGGGCAGGGCTATCGAGGGCACGGTTTGCAACCAAAAGTGTCCGAAATAGAAGAATTCATCCTTTCTCGTTCGATTGCAAGACCCGTGCCGGCCTTCCCGGCACGGACCGCCGCGTCAGTGGCGATGGCCGCCCGCTCCATGGCCGCCCGAACCTGCCCCGGCGCCGGCGGGCTCGACCTTGAAGTCCACCTTGACCTCGCCCGCCTTCTCGAAGACCAGGGTGGCGGGGAAGCTGGTGCCTTCCTTGAGCGGCGCTTTCAGGCGCATGAACATAATGTGGTAGCCGCCGGGCCTGAGCTCGACGGTCTGGCCCGCGGGCAGGGCGATGCCGTCGACCTGGCGCATGCGCATGATGTCGCCGTCCATCTGCATGGTGTGCAGTTCGGCGGTGGCCGAGACGTCGGCGCGGACGGCGATCAGCTTGTCGTCGGCCCCTTTGTTGGTCAGCTTCAGGAAACCGCCTCCGGCGGGCTGGCCGGTGACGGTGGCCCGGCTCCAGGGGTGGTTGATCTGGATCGCGCCGGCGGTATAGTCGTGGGCGACGGCCTGGCCGGCGGCCAGCATGGAAAACAGCAGCGACAGGGTGAACGTACGAATCTGCATGAGGGTCTCGTCTTGGAAATATGGCCGGCAAAGCCTGCCGGCGTGGCGCGTCGAGGAGAGCATGGGCTCAGGCCGGCGGCGCGCGGGACGAGAAATGCAGGTGGGGCGGGATGGGCAGGGACGGCAGGGCCCGGGTGGGCCGGCAGGCCTGGCCGAGGTCGCGCGCGGGCGCGATCTGCGCCTGCACGGCGGGCGGGGGCAGGGCGGCATGGGCGCCGGCCAGGCATAGCGGGCATTGCAGGGCGGCCAGCGCATGCGGATCGCCGTCGCGCGGATCCTGGGGCGCGGGAACGCTGCCCTGCGCCGTGCACAGCACGGACAGCCATGGCGGCGGGCCCGCCGATGCGTGCGCGACGGGCATGGCCGTGTGCCAGAGCACGCACAGCAGTGCCAGCCAGACGAAGCGCGGGGAAGCATGAACGGCCATGGGCGGGATGATACCCCAGTCCCGCTCCGGGGCCTGCCGCGCTACTCGGGCTTGATGCCCGCCTTGCGCGCGACGTCGCCGAACAGTTTCACCTCGCGTTCGATGCGGGCTTTCATCTGGGGCGCGGTCTCTCGCATCGGTTCGAAGCCGGCGGCGCGCAGCCTGTCGGCGTACTCGGGGTTGGCGACGACCTTGCCGACCGCCTCGGCCAGCCGCGCGCGGACGGCCGGCTCGACCCCCATGGGCAGCATGATGCCGAACCAGATGCTCATGATCACTTCGGGATAGCGCTCGGCCGCGGCCGGCACCTCGGGCAGGGCGGGCAGGCGCCTGGGTTCCATCACCGTCAGCGGCAGCAGCCGGTTGCTGCGTATGTATTCGGCCGACGGCGCATAGGTGGCCGAGGCCAGGTTGATCTGCCCGCCGACGGCGTCGGCCACCACGGCGGCCGCACCTTTGTAGGGCACGTGCACCAGATCGATGCCCGCGGCCGACTTCAAGAGCTCCACGGCGAAGTGCTGCGGCGTGCCGTTGCCCGAACTGCCGTAGGTCAGCCTGCCCGGATTGGCCTTGGCGTACTTGACCAGCTCGTCCAGGGTCTTGACCGGTGCCTGGGGATGGGCAAGCAGCAGCAGGGGCGTACCGCCGATCAGGCCGATGGGATCGAGGTCGCGCGCGATGTCGAACGGCAGGTCCTTCTGCATGGACGGCGCGATCGTGCGCGCGCTGTCGGCGAACAGGATGGTGTAGCCGTCGGCGGGGCCCTTGGCCACCATGTTGGAGCCGATCACGCCGCCCGCGCCGGGACGGTTCTCGACCACCACCTGCTGGCCGAGTTCGGCCGACAGGTAGGGAGCGATGAGCCGCGCGACGATGTCGGTGCCGCCGCCGGGGCCGAAGGGCACGACGAAGCGGATGGGGCGGGAAGGGAACGTATCGGCCCTGACGGGCGCGGCGGCCGCGCAGGCCAGGCCCGCCAGCGCGGCCGACAGCAAGGCGCGTCTCTGCATGGTGTCTTCTCCGGTGGTGCGGGCGCGATGGATGCTCGCCGCCTCGTCATGGGAACGGCCAAGGTTCCGGCCTGCGGCGGAAACGGGCGCCGGACCGGCCGTGCTGCGGCAAATTACCGGACGGTCCGGTGTTGATCAAGATTGAATGTTGAATGAAGTTTCAGGCGGGAACCGCCCGCGCCAGCGCGGTTCCAGGCGTGGTGGCAGCCGTGGCTTTAGATATCGAACCCACCTTGGTCGGCGATGGCTCCAAGGTCGCGCATGCCGTGCAAAACGCGCACGATCACGACTGCGGTTTCGCTTGCCTGATAGTAGATGGCGTAGGCCCCGTGGAAGACCACACGCAGGTCCCGCCCGAGTTGTCGCCGTTCCGGATGTCCCAGAGGGTATGCCAGCAATCGCTCGCACGTTCCGTACAGCTTGTTCAGGAACCGGGTAGCGGTCGCCTCCGAAGCTCCCTCGGCAATATACGACCAGATTTCCGCCAGATCCTGTTCGGCGCTGTCGGTTATTTGGAGCGTGCGGCTAATAGCTGCTTTCCCCGGGCGATGATGCGGTCCGCGTCAAAGGTCTTGACTCGGCCTGCGGCTACGTCGACCAAGCCCTGATCGATATCCGCCTTGAGGGCGGATAGTTCATTGAGCATCAGTTGGCGGCGTGTCTTCCATTCGCGCAAGGCCTCACGTACGACCTCGCTGGTCGAGGCGTATTCGCCGTCATCCACGGCTTGCTTGATGGAGGCGGCCATTTCCGATGGCATGGTGATTGTCAGGCGTTCCAGCGTAGTGGGCATGAATCACTCCCGATAACATCTTCATAAATCATACTTTTTCATACTGAAGCGCTCAAGTCCTCGGCCGCGAGAGGCCGGCCGGACGCGAGAAGGCCAAATGGCAAGGGAAAAGCAAAAAGCCCCTACGGCGAAACCGTAAGGGCTTTTTGCTTGAATCTGTGGCTCCCCGAACTGGGTTCGAACCAGTGACCTGCGGATTAACAGTCCGTCGCTCTACCGACTGAGCTATCGGGGAATCGAGCCAAAAACTATAGCATGCCCCAACGCTAGAGCGCAACCAGGGCGTCCCGGATCCGGCTCTGGCGGTCCGCCAGTGCCGCCCCGCGGGGTCCGGCGCCGGGCCGCCCCAAGACGGGCCCCGGCCCCCTCGGGGGGCTGCCGCGTAGCGGCTGGGGGCTCACCATGCCGGGCGCGCGTAAGCGCGTAGGGGGTTACTTCAACACAGCGGCGATGCCGTCGGCGACGGCATCGATGTTGCGGCTGTTGAGCGCGGCCACGCAGATGCGGCCGGTCGAGACGGCATAGATGCCGTGCTCTTCGCGCAGGCGGTCCACTTGCGCGGCCGTCAGGCCCGAATACGAGAACATGCCGCGCTGCTGCAGCACGAAGCCGAAGTCCCGCGCAACGCCGCGTTCCTTGAGCTTGGCGACCAGGGCGGCGCGCATGGCGCGGATGCGTTCGCGCATCTCGCCCAGCTCGGCTTCCCATTCGGCCCGCAGTTCGGGCGAGGTCAGTACCTGGGCGACCACCGTGCCGCCATGGGTGGGCGGGTTGGAGTAGTTGGTGCGGATCACGCGCTTGAGCTGGCTCAGCACGCGGCCGCTTTCTTCCTTGTCGGCGGCGACCAGGGACAGGGCGCCCACGCGCTCGCCATACAGCGAGAAGGACTTCGAGAAAGACGAGCTGATCAGGAAGGTCAGTTCGGCGTCGGCGAACTGGCGCACGGCCGTGGCATCGGCGTCGATGCCGTCGCCGAAGCCCTGGTAGGCGATATCCAGGAAGGGAATGAGCTGGCGCGCCTTGACCACCTCGACCACTTTGGTCCACTGGTCGGCGGTCAGGTCCACGCCCGTCGGGTTGTGGCAGCAGGCATGCAGCACGACCACCGTGCCGGCGGGGTAGCTTTCCAGCGCGGCGATCATGCCGGCGAAGTTCACGCCGTGGGTGGCTGCGTCGTAGTAGGGATAGTTGACGACCTCGAAGCCGGCGTACTCGAACAGCGCGCGATGGTTTTCCCAGCTCGGGTCGCTGATGGCGACCTTGGCCTGGGGAACCAGGCGCTTGAGGAAGTCGGCGCCGATCTTGAGCGCGCCCGTGCCGCCCAGGCTCTGGGCCGTCAGGACCCGGCCCGCGGCGATCAGCGGGGAGTCGGCGCCCAGCAGCAGCTCCTGCACCGCGCGGTTATAGCCCGCCAGCCCTTCGATGGGCAGGTAGCCGCGCGCGGCGGCCGCGTCGATGCGCGCCTGCTCGGCCTTGCGAACCGCCTTCAGAAGGGGAATCCGGCCTTCGTCGTTGTAGTACACGCCCACGCCGAGATTGACCTTGTTGCTGCGGGTGTCGGCGTTGAATTGTTCGGTAAGGCCCAGGATGGGGTCGCGAGGGGCCAGTTCTACGGCGGCGAAGAGCGAAGTCATGAAAAGCGTCCGTTAAGCGCGCGGGGTTGAAGGGAGAAGTGGTGCAGGGGATAATGGCAGGTTGGTTTTTACAATACGAAACGCATCGGGGTCCGGAACTCTGGGACCCTTTCGCTGCCGAAGTTTTCCTGATGAAACAAGAGTCTAGCATGCAGACTACGCCTTCCGATGGGTTGAACGACGCCGCCGCGGTGGTGGCGGCAGCCGCCGGCGAGCAAGGCTTCGAGCCCCGTTTCGTCACCTACGACGGCAGCCCTTTCCAGCTCTACCAGCCCTATCCGCCCGCCGGGGACCAGCCGACGGCCATCGCGCAACTGTGCGAAGGCATCGAGGACGGCCTGATGTACCAGACCCTGCTGGGCGTGACCGGCTCGGGCAAGACCTACACCATGGCCAACGTGATCGCCCGCATGGGGCGTCCGGCCATCGTGCTGGCGCCCAACAAGACGCTGGCCGCCCAGCTCTACGCCGAGATGCGGGAATTCTTCCCGCGCAACGCGGTCGAGTATTTCGTCTCGTACTACGACTACTACCAGCCCGAAGCCTACGTGCCGACCCGCGATCTCTTCATCGAGAAGGATTCGTCCATCAACGAGCACATCGAGCAGATGCGCCTGTCGGCCACCAAGAGCCTGCTCGAGCGCCGCGATACCATCATCGTGGCCAGCGTTTCGTGCATCTACGGTATCGGCAATCCCGACGACTATCACGACATGGTGATGCTGCTGCGCACCGGCGACCGCATGGGGCAGCGCGACATCATCGCGCGGCTGGTGGCCATGCAGTACACGCGCAACGATACGGAGTTCATGCGCGGCACGTTCCGGGTCCGGGGCGAGCTGATCGACGTCTTCCCGGCCGAACACGCCGAGCTGGCCCTGCGCATCACGCTGTTCGACGACGAGGTCGAGACGCTGGAGCTGTTCGATCCGCTGACCGGCAAGGTGAGGCAGAAGATCCTGCGCTTCGCGGTCTACCCGGGCTCGCATTACGTGACGCCCCGCGCCACCGTGCTGCGCGCGATCGAGACCATCAAGGAAGAGCTGCGCGAGCGTACCCGCTACTTCGTCGACAACGGCCAGCTGGTCGAGGCCCAGCGCCTGGAACAGCGCACCCGCTTCGACCTCGAGATGCTGCAGGAGCTGGGATTCTGCAAGGGCATCGAGAACTACTCGCGCCACCTGTCGGGCGCCAAGCCGGGCGATCCGCCGCCGACGCTGGTGGACTACCTGCCGCACGACGCCCTGATGATCATCGACGAGAGCCACGTCACGGTGGGGCAGGTCGGCGCCATGTACAAGGGCGACCGCTCGCGCAAGGAAACCCTGGTGAACTACGGCTTTCGCCTGCCGTCCGCGATGGACAACCGGCCGCTGAAGTTCGAGGAATTCGAGTCCAAGATGCGCCAGACCATCTTCGTCTCGGCCACTCCGGCGGACTACGAAAAGAAGCATGCCGACGCCGTGGTCGAGCAGGTGGTGCGGCCGACCGGCCTGGTCGATCCCGTGGTCGAGATCCGGCCCGCGCTGAACCAGGTGGACGACGTGCTGGGCGAGATCAACGAGCGGGTGGCCCGCAACGACCGGGTGCTGATCACCACGCTGACCAAGCGCATGGCCGAGGACCTGACGGACTTCCTGACCGACCACGGCGTGAAGGTGCGCTACCTGCACTCGGACATCGATACGGTCGAGCGCGTGGAAATCCTGCGCGACCTGCGCCTGGGCACCTTCGACGTGCTGGTCGGCATCAACCTGCTGCGCGAAGGGCTGGACATCCCCGAGGTGTCGCTGGTGGCCATCCTGGACGCCGACAAGGAAGGCTTCCTGCGGTCCGAGCGCAGCCTGATCCAGACCATAGGGCGGGCGGCGCGCAACCTGAACGGCAAGGCCATCCTGTATGCCGACCACATGACCGACTCGATGCGGCGGGCGCTGGACGAGACCACCCGCCGCCGCGAGAAACAGTTGCGCTTCAACGAGGAACGCGGCATCGTCCCGCAAGGGGTCAAGAAGGAAGTGCGGGACCTGATCGACGGTGTCTATGCGCCGTCGGATGGCATGGACGGCGGCGAGTCGCTCGAGGCGGCCCGCTTCGAGGCCATGGGCGAGAAGCAGATCGCCAAGGAGATCAAGAAGCTGGAGAAGGCGATGCTCGAGTACGCGCGCAACCTGGAGTTCGAGAAGGCCGCGCAGGCCCGCGACCAGTTGCTGGCGCTCAAGCAGAAGGTATTCGGCGCGGGCGGGCAGCAGGCCGACGAGGACGCCCTGAACGCCGCCGGGCCGGCGCGCGCGTGAAGCGCCCGTTGCCGGGTGCGGCGAACTTGTGCATCGCGAGATAGTTGTGCACCGATTTGGTGCTCGAACGGGGTGAGACAAGGATTCGTCCGTGGAACCGCTATTGTGCGCGGTGTTTGCCCATGGTGCCCAATCGCTAATGCGTGAAAGGTAACGCCCTGATTCTAAAGAGGTTTTTAAAGCACCACATTTTCATGTGCTTATAAAAAAAGCTTGAACTATCCGGGGTTTTCCCGCACACTTCTGGACATGATGACCAAGGTACTGTTTGTGTGCATGGGCAACATCTGTCGCTCGCCGAGCGCAGAGGGCGTGTTTCGCCGCTTGGTGAAGGACGCCGGTCTTTCCGACGTTGTCCGTATAGAATCGGCCGGGACGCACGCCTTCCATATTGGCGAGCCGCCCGATGCCCGTATGCAGGCTGCCGCCCGCAAGCGTGGCTATGACATCAGCGAAATCCGCGCGCGCCAGATCCGTGTGGACGATTTCCGCGAATTCGACATGATCCTGGCAATGGACTGGGACAACCTGTCCTTGCTGCAACAGCAGGCGCCCAAGCAATATCAGCACAAGCTGATGCTGCTGATGCGCTTCGCCAACGAATACGAGGAAGCCACCGTCCCGGATCCGTACTACGGCGGGCCGGAAGGCTTCGCCAAGGTGCTCGACTATATCGAGGACGCCTGCCAGGGGTTGCTGGAAGTCGTGCGCAAGCGCGCCACCCAGTACCAGGCGGCCTGAATCCCGATCGCCGTTTCGTTCTGTCCCTCATTGCAGGCCCGGATCGCGTCCGGGCCTTGTTTTGCCGGCGACGGCCCCGTCGCCAGGCGCCGCGGCTGGCCCCCCGACCGAATTTTTGCGCCGCAGCATCACCCCCTGGTAATTTCCCGAATTAATCCCTAGAAAAACATTCGGGAATTGGCTATACTTGAGCAAATCGTTAAGGATTTGCTCCCGCCGGTTCACCTCAGGGGTTTCGAATGCGACTCACCACCAAAGGACGCTTCGCCGTCACTGCCATGATCGATCTGGCGCTGCGCCAGCACAGCGGCCCGGTCACCCTGTCCGCCATCAGCCAGCGCCAGAACATTTCGCTGTCCTATCTGGAGCAGTTGTTCGGCAAGCTGCGCCGGCATGAACTGGTCGACAGCATGCGCGGTCCGGGCGGTGGCTATTCGCTGGCCAAGCTGGCCCGCCACGTTACCGTGGCCGACATCATCTTCGCCGTCGACGAACCGCTGGACGCCACCGACTGCGGCGGCAAGCAGGATTGTTCCCGCGGCAACGACGGCAAGGCCGGTAAGTGCATGACGCATGAACTGTGGTCCACGCTCAACCGCAAGATGGTCGAGTACCTGGACTCGGTGTCCCTGCAGGACCTGGTCGACCAGCAGCGCATGCGCGAGTTGCAGGAAGCCAACGCCGCCAAGTCGGTGCTGATGGATCGCCGCTCGGGCGCTCCCGAATCCACCGCGACGGCCTGAGGGCCGTCGCAGCAACACAAGGGTTGGATGTCATGATCAAAACGCCGGTTTATCTCGATTATTCGGCGACCACGCCGGTGGATCCGCGGGTGGTCGACGCCATGGTCCCGTGGTTGTACGAAAAATTCGGCAACCCGGCCTCGCGCAGTCATGCCTACGGCTGGGATGCCGAACGGGCCGTCGAAATCGCCCGCGAGCAGGTTGCCGCCCTGGTGAACGCCGATCCGCGCGAAATCGTGTGGACCTCGGGCGCCACGGAGTCCGACAACCTGGCGATCAAGGGCGCGGCGCATTTCTACGCCGAGCGCGGCAAGCACATCATCACGGTGAAGACCGAGCACAAGGCGGTGCTGGACACCTGCCGCGAACTGGAGCGGGAAGGCTTCGAGGTCACCTACCTGGACGTGCAGGAAAACGGCCTGCTCGACCTGGAGGCCTTCAAGGCGGCGATCCGCCCGGACACGATCCTGGCCTCGGTCATGTACGTCAACAACGAGATCGGCGTCATCCAGGACATCGAGAAGCTGGGCGAGATCTGCCGCGAGAAGGGCGTGATCTTCCACGTCGACGCCGCCCAGGCCACCGGCAAGGTCGTCATCGACCTGGCCACGCTGAAAGTCGACCTGATGTCCTTCTGCGCGCACAAGATGTGCGGGCCCAAGGGCATAGGCGCGCTGTACGTGCGGCGCAAGCCGCGCGTGCGCATCGAGGCGCAGATGCACGGCGGCGGCCACGAGCGCGGCATGCGCTCGGGCACGCTGGCCACGCACCAGATCGTCGGCATGGGCGAGGCCTTCCGCATCGCCAAGGAAGAGATGGCCACGGAAAACGAGCGCGTGCGCATGCTGCGCGACCGGCTGTGGGCAGGCCTCTCGACCATCGAAGAGGTCTACCTCAATGGCGACATGGAGCAGCGCATCCCGCACAACCTGAACGTCAGCTTCAACTACGTCGAGGGCGAGTCCCTGATCATGGCGGTGAAGGAACTGGCGGTCTCGAGCGGCTCGGCCTGCACCTCGGCCAGCCTGGAACCCTCGTACGTGCTGCGCGCCCTGGGCCGCAGCGACGAGCTGGCGCACAGTTCCATCCGCTTCACCCTCGGCCGCTTCACGACGGAAGAGGAAATCGACTTCACCGTCCAGCTGATCCGCGGCAAGGTCGACAAGCTGCGCGAAATGTCCCCGCTGTGGGAAATGGTCAAGGACGGCATCGACATCAACACGGTGCAGTGGGCTGCACACTGAACCAGGAGAAAAAACATGGCCTATAGCGAAAAAGTCATCGATCACTACGAGAACCCCCGCAACGTCGGCTCCTTCGAGAAGGGCGACGACTCCGTGGGAACGGGCATGGTGGGCGCGCCGGCCTGTGGCGACGTGATGAAGCTGCAGATCAAGGTCAACGAGCAGGGCGTCATCGAGGACGCGCGCTTCAAGACCTATGGCTGCGGTTCGGCCATCGCCTCCAGCTCCCTGGTGACCGAATGGGTCAAGGGCAAGACGCTGGACCAGGCGCTCGATATCCGCAACACGCAGATCGCCCAGGAACTGGCGCTGCCCCCGGTCAAGATCCACTGCTCGATCCTGGCCGAGGACGCCATCAAAGCGGCCGTGAACGACTATCGTGCCAAGCACGGAAACAGCTAAGAGGAAGCCATGTCGGTAACGTTGACCGAACGCGCCGCGCGCCACGTCAGCCGCTACCTCCAGAAACGGGGGAAGGGCATAGGGCTGAGGCTGGGCGTGCGCACCACCGGATGCTCGGGCCTGGCGTACAAGCTCGAATACGTGGACGAGGCCCAGGCCGACGACCAGGTGTTCGAGAGCCAGGGCGTGAAGGTGTACGTCGATCCCAAGAGCCTGCCGTACCTGGCCGGCACCGAACTCGACTATGCGCGCGAGGGGCTCAACGAGGGCTTCAAGTTCAACAACCCGAACGAAAAGGCATCCTGCGGCTGCGGTGAGTCTTTCACCGTCTGATGCAACACGATCCCGATCACTTCGAGCTGTTGGGCCTCGCGCCCGGTTTCGCCATCGACCGCGATGCGCTGGACCGGGCCTGGCGCGAGGTCCAGGCGCGGGTCCACCCGGACCGGCACGCGGCCGGCTCGGCCCAGGAGCGGCGCGTGGCCATGCAGTGGGCCTCGCGCGCGAACGAGGCCTATCGGGTGCTGCGCGCGCCCTTGTCCCGGGCGCGCTACCTGTGCGAGCGCGCGGGCGTCGACCTGCAGGTCGAGACCAACACGGCCATGACCCCGGCCTTCCTGATGCAGCAGATGGAGTGGCGGGAGGCGCTGGACGAGGCCCGGTCGGCCCGCGACCCGGCCGCGCTGGAAGCCCTGGCGGGAGAGCTGGCCGCCGCGCGCAAGCGCATGACGGCCGAGGTTGGCCGGCTGCTGGACGAACAGCATGACTATGCCACTGCCGCCGCCCGCGTGCGGGAGTGGATGTTCATTGAAAAATTCTCCGAAGAGATCGACCTCGCCGTCGATGCTCTGGCGGAACAAGACTGAGAACAACAGGAACGCATGGCGCTTTTGCAGATAGCCGAACCCGGCATGTCCGACGCCCCCCACCAGCGCCGTCTGGCGGTGGGCATCGATCTGGGCACGACCAACTCGCTGGTGGCGTCGGTACGCAGCGGCGCCGCCGAGGTCCTGCGCGATGAAGAGGGCCATGCGCTGCTGCCCTCGGCGGTGCGCTACCTGCCGGGCGGCGACGTCCAGATCGGGCGCAAGGCGCTGGCGGCCCAGGCGCAGGATCCCCACAATACGCTGGTGTCGGTCAAGCGCTTCATGGGGCGCGGGCTGGCGGACGCCCAGCGGCTGCACGTGCCGTACGAGTTCGTCGATGCCCCCGGCATGGTGCGCATCCGTACCGTGCAGGGCGACAAGAGTCCGGTCGAGGTGTCGGCGCAGATCCTGGCCAAGCTGCGTCAGCAGGCCGAGGATGCCCTGGGCGACGATCTCGTGGGCGCGGTGATCACCGTGCCCGCGTATTTCGACGACGCCCAGCGGCAGGCGACCAAGGACGCCGCCCGGCTGGCCGGATTGAACGTGCTGCGGCTGCTGAACGAACCGACGGCGGCGGCGATCGCCTACGGCCTGGACAACGCGGCCGAAGGCATCTACGCGGTCTACGACCTGGGCGGCGGCACGTTCGACATCTCCATCCTGCGCCTGTCCAAGGGCGTGTTCGAAGTCATCGCCACGGGCGGCGACACGGCGCTGGGCGGCGACGATTTCGACGCCGCCATCGTGGCGTGGGCCGTGAACGACCGCAAGCTGTCCGGGCTGGGGCCGGAAGACCAGCGCGCCTTGCTGGTCGCGGCGCGCCAGGCGCGCGAGGCGCTGACCGACGCGGAGCAGGCCGAACTGGCCGCCACGCTGTCGGGCGGCCGTACGCTGGCGCTGGCGTTGACGCGCGAGCATTTCGAGATCCTGGCGCGTCCGCTGGTGGCCCGCACGCTGTCGAGCGCCAGGCGGGCGCTGCGCGACGCCGGCCTGGCCGCTGACGAGGTCAAGGGCGTGGTCATGGTGGGCGGCGCGACCCGCATGCCCATCGTGCGCCGCATGGTGGCCGATCTGTTCGGCACCGACCCGCTGATCAATCTCGATCCGGACCAGGTCGTGGCGCTGGGCGCCGCCATGCAGGCCAATCTGCTGGCGGGCAACCGCACGGCCGACGACGAGTGGCTGCTGCTGGACGTGATCCCGCTGTCGCTGGGCCTGGAAACCATGGGCGGGCTGGTCGAGCGCGTGATCGCGCGCAACAGCACGATCCCGGTGGCGCGCGCCCAGGACTTCACGACATTCAAGGACGGCCAGACGGCCATGGCCATCCACGTGGTCCAGGGCGAACGCGAGCTGGTGTCCGATTGCCGCTCGCTCGCCCGTTTCGAGCTGCGGGGCATTCCTCCCATGGTGGCCGGCGCCGCCCGCATCCGCGTGACCTTCCAGGTCGACGCCGACGGGCTGCTGAGCGTGACGGCGCGCGAGCAGAGCTCGGGCGTGGAAGCCTCGATCTCGGTCAAGCCCTCGTACGGGCTGTCGGATGACGAAGTGGCGGCCATGCTGGCGGACGGCATGAACAGCGCCGACGTGGACATGAAGCTGCGCGCGCTGCGCGAGCAGCAGGTCGAGGCCCGGCGCCTGGTCGAGTCGGTCGAGGCGGCGCTGCAGGCCGATGCCGACCTGCTGGATCCGGATGAACAGGCCGCGATCCGGGCCCAGCTGGCGCGCACCGCCAGCGCCGCGGCCAGCGACGACAGCGAGACGGTACGGGCCCAGGTCGAGGCGCTGGCGCAGGCCACCGAGGACTTCGCCGCCCGCCGGATGGACCGCAGCATACGCCGCGCGCTGTCGGGGCGCCGCGTGGACGAAATCGTGTAAGGAAGCGCCCGGCGCTTCCGTTCGCATCATTATCAGGTTGCCATCATGCCCAAACTCACCGTGCTTCCGCACGCCGAACTCTGCCCGGAAGGCGCGGTCATCGAGGACGCGCCCTCGGGCACATCCATCTGCCGCGTGCTGCTCGACCATCACATCGAGATCGAGCACGCCTGCGAACTGTCGTGCGCCTGCACCACCTGCCACGTGATCGTGCGCGAGGGTTTTTCCTCGCTCGAATCCGCCACGGACAACGAGGAAGATCTGCTGGACAAGGCCTGGGGCCTGACTTCCACCTCGCGCCTGTCCTGCCAGGCCGTGATCGAGGATGCCGACCTGACGATCGAGATTCCCAAGTACACCATCAACCACGCCGCCGAAAATCATTGACGGATGCCGGCGCAAGGCCAGGAGAACCCCGATGAAGTGGACGGACATCTACGAAATCGCCGCGGCGCTGGCCGACGCCCATCCCGACGTGGACCCGGAGCAGGTGCGTTTCACCGACTTGCACAACTGGGTGCTGGAACTTCCTGGCTTCGATGACGATCCGAAACGTTCCGGAGAGAAAATTCTCGAAGCCATACAGATGGCGTGGATAGCCGAGGCCTAGGGCCGGCGGTGCCGGCGTGCGCCGCGAGAGCCGGCCGAGTCCGGGCCACGGCGATACGGACGAGCATGCGAGTGACGTTTCTGCATTTCCTGACGCGGGCCGTGCCCATCCTGGCGTCGACGGCGGCGCTGCTGGCGCTGGGCGCGTGCGCGCCCGCGGTTTCCCTGCAAGAACCCGCCGCGGCCTCGATGGTGCCCGCGGGTCCGGCCGTGCCGCCGGAGCCGGCCGCGCCCGAGCCCGAGCTGCCCTATACGCCGGTGCCCATCGTCTATGCCGTGACGGACGAGGGCACGGTCAGGGTACCGACCGCGCCGGCCTGGAACCCCGGGGCGGACATGTCGGTGGACACCCGTACCGGTACCCAGGCCTACGACCAGGCGAACCGGAAGCAGTCCAGCTACGAGTTCGAGCAGAAGCTGGACGACACCTGGGTGGTCAAGCAGAACGTCCGCTATGGCCGGCCCGATAACCAGCCCGCCGTGGATTGGATCAACGGATCGCCGGCGCCGCAGGATGCGCTGGGGCCGGGGCTGGGCACCTTCAACGTCGGCTCGCAGGCGCAGGCCCGGTTCACGACGCTGGGATTCCAGCACACGTTCAAGTTCGGCTTCGATTACGTCAAGTCGCGCGACATCTACGAAAGCCGGATCGCGCCGTCGCCGTCGCTGGACATCTTCGATGCGGCCTACGGCACGGCCATCGGCCAGCCGCGCATTGCCGCGCGCTCGTTCGCGGAAGAAAGCAAGCTGGGATTCTTCGTGCAGGACCAGGTGCAGTACCGGCGGTGGGTCCTGTCCATGGTCGGGCGGCGCGACCAGAATACCCACCGCACCATCGACCTGAACGCCGCCGGGAACGACGGCACCGGCCTGCGCGAGGACGACGTCTACAGCGGCCGGCTGGGGCTGCGCTACCAGTTCGACATCGGCCTGGCGCCGTACGTGAACTATTCGCAAAGCTACGCGCCCCAGGCCGGCACCGCCGCGTCCGCCACCAGCCAGCAGTACGAGACCGGCGTGCGCTACCAGCCGCCGGCGCTCGGGCAGTTGATGACCATCACGGCGTTCAACCAGATCCAGAACAATGCCCAGACCTCCGAGGCGCAGGAAGGCTGCGCCGTGGCAGGGTGCAGCGCCTGGGCCGAACTGCGCATACGCGGCGCCACGGTCGAGAGCCGGATGCAGCCGCTGCAGGGCCTGAACCTCGTGGCCACCTACGCGGTCACCAGCTCGACCGTGATCGGCGCGAGCGAGGACGCCTACGCGGCCATGCTCGGCAATCGCTATGCGGACGTGTCCGAGCAGCGTGTTTCCGTGGGGGCCAGATACGCCGTCACGCGCGGCAGTTTCGCCGGCCTGAGCCTGGACGGCAGGGTGGGGCGCGCGGGCGCGGTCTACAGCAACGTGGCCCAGCCGGGCCTGGCCGTGGCCTATACCCTGGTGGATGCGGGCATCAACTACGACTTTGCCCACCTGAGCCCGGACCTGAAGGGCCTGAAGCTGCGCGCCAGCGCGAACAACATGTTCGATACCAGCTACGCGTCGTACTGCTACACCGATTCGTGCACCGCCGGCGGCCGCCGCTCGGTGTCGGCCATCCTGAACTATCAGGTTCCCTGGCCTTGAAGCGCGCCCTGCGCTTCGTTCACTTTCTTCAATAGCCGCAACAGTTCCCGGCGCTCGGCGGGCGTCAGCATGGCCGTGGCCTCCTGGTCCAGGTCCAGCGCGGTCGCGGCGGCCTTGCGGTAGAGGCGGGTGCCGGCCGGCGTCAGCAGCAGGATCTGCATGCGCTGGTCCGAGGGCTGGCGCTCGCGGCGGACCAGGCCGCGTTCGAGCAGCCGCGCCAGCACGGCCGCCATGTTGGGCGGCGAGACATTAATGGCGTCGGCCAGGCGCTTCTGGCTGATGCCTGGATTGGCGTCCAGCAGCGACAGCACGGCGAACTCCGCCTGCCGCAGGTCGTGGTCCGCCATGCGCTGGGCAAACAGGGGGCGGATGCCGGACGAGGCCAGCCGTGCGCTGTGGCCCACTAGGCCGAGCAGGAAGGTCTGGTCCAGGGGCTCCTGCGCCATCAGGCGAAACCCAGCAACTTGGCCGCGTTGTCCTTCAGGATGAGCGGATGGACCTCGGGGCGAAAGCCCGCGGTCTCGAAATCCTGCATCCAGCGTTCGGGCGTGATCAGCGGGAAGTCCGAGCCGAACAGCATCTTGTGCTTGAGCTGGGTGTTGGCGTAGTGCACCAGTTCCTTGGGGAAGTACTTGGGCGACCAGCCCGACAGGTCGATGTAGACATTGGGCTTGTGCAGGCAGACCGACAGCGCCTCGTCCTGCCAGGGCCATGAAGGATGGGCGATGATGATCTTCATGTCGGGGAAATCCGCCGCCACGTCGTCCAGGTGGATGGGGTTGGAGTACTTCAGCCTGAGCCCGCCGCCGCCCGGCATGCCGGTGCCTATGCCCGAATGCCCGCTGTGGAAGATGGCGGGCAGGCCGGCCTCGGCGATGACTTCGTACAGGGGGTAGGCCAGTTCGTCGTTCGGGTAGAAGCCCTGGACGGTGGGGTGGAACTTGAAGCCCGCGACCTTGTAGTCCTGGATCAGCCGGCGCGCCTCGCGCACGCCCATCTTGCCCTTGTGCGGATCGATGCTGGCGAAGGCCAGCATCATGTCGCTGTTTTCGAGCGCCGCTTCCGCGATTTCTTCATTGGGGATGCGCCGCCGGCCCAGGTTGGCTTCGGCATCGACGGTGAACATGACCAGGCCGATGCGTTTTTCGCGATAGCGCGCGATGGTCTCGGGTATGGTGGGCCGGTGCGTGAACTTGAAGTATTTCTCGGCGGCCTCGTCGAATTCCTTGCCGAAGGCATCGGGCGCGCAGCGGCAGGACACTTCGGCGTGGACATGGATGTCGATGGCGATGAGGTCGTCGATGTTCATGAGATAGTTATGAAACATAATAGATATTTTTCATAACTATACGGAGGCTGGCGGCGGGTGTCAGGAGGGGAAACCCTAGAACAAGACCGCGATGGGGACTTGCGCTATTCTTGCCGGAATGCCATGTGGCGTGATTTTCGATGGAACCGGCCTATGGCTACCGACAAAGACAACGATCCCGACCTGCAAGCCCTGATCCAGTGGTGCACCGAAGTGGAGGGCTTCCTGGTGGCCGCGGGCGCGAGCCGCGAAGAGGCCCAGGACTACATCGAGCAGGAAGCCGAGTGGTTCACCGACCAGTTCTACGACGGGCTGACCCCCGAGGAAGCCGCCAAGGCCAGCTTGAACGACCAGTAGTCCCGGCTCCGGTCACGGCCGTCCGCGCCGTGGCCGCGCCGGCCGGATCAGGGCGATGAGCTGGTCCGTGACCGGTTGCAGCGCCTGCCTGGGCCAGACCACGTGGATGGGGCGCTCGGGTAGGGCGTGCGCGACCTTCAATATCCTGAGGCTGCCGTTACCGGCATGGCGCCGCGCGACCTGCCGCGGCATGACGGCCAGCATGGGCGTGCCCGGCAGCACGCTGGCGATGGCGTCGTAGGTCCGCGCCGCCACCCGGCAGGCGGGGGGCGGCACGCCGTGGTGCTGCCAATAGCGGTCGAACTCCAGCCGCGAGGGGGTCTCCGGCGCCGGCGCGGCGAACGGATGCCGCGCCAGGGCCCCGGGTGTCAGCGGTCCGTCGGACATGTCCGGGCCGGGTACGCCGCACACGAACACGTTGCGGTCCAGGTAGAGCTGGCGCGAGAGCAGGTTAGGCGGCATTTCCCCGAACAGCGAGAGGATCGCCAGGTCCAGTTCCCCCCGTGCCAGGGCCGCGAGCAGGGTCAGGCTGTCGTCTTCCCGCAGGTCGATCTCGACCTCGTCGGCCAGCGCGCCGGCTGGGCGATGCAGCAGGCCGGGCACGACCAGGTCCAGCGCGCGGGGAATGCACCCCACGCGCAGGTGCCAGCGGCCGTCCCGCGCCATGTCCTGCAGGCGCCGCACGTCGGCGGCGACGCGGCGCGCCACCTGCTCGGCCAGGGCGCCCGCCGCCGTGGCTCGGCTGCCCTGGGCCGAGCGCTCGAACAGCCGCACGCCCATGCGTTCCTCGGCCTCGCGCAGCAGCCGCGACAGGGCGGGCTGGGAGGTTTCCAGGGCGATGGCCGCCTGGTGCAGCGATCCGGTCTCGGCGGTGGCCAGCACGGCGCGCAAGTGGCGAAGTTCCAGGGATTTGCTCATGATGGGGGGATAAGGGGGATGCGAATCTGATATCGATATATCTCATATCCATATCATTTTCAAATAACCTGGGCTTGCGTACGCTGGCGGCATTCCAACCCATGCAAGGGGCAAGTCGTGAAAGTGCGAAACGCCGAGTGCCTGACCGTTCATCCCGGCTGGCGCAAGAACCTCATCTTCATCCGGCTCGAGCTCGAGGATGGTACCGTCGGCTGGGGCGAAAGCTACAGCCAGTACGACCGCGACGAGGCCGTGGCGGCGCAGGCGCGCGAACTGCTGCGCTACCTGGTGGGGCGCGACGTCTTCAACATCCGGTATTTCTGCCAGGTGGCGTTCGACGACTATGCCCAGCGCCGCTCTTCCCTGGAGTTCTGGAGCGCGCTGTCGGGCATCGAGATGGCGATGTGGGACGCCGTGGGCAAGCTGCTCGGGCAGCCCGTGCACCGGCTGCTGGGCGGGCGGTGCCGCGAGCGCGTGCGCGTCTACGCGAACGGGTGGGGGTACAAGCTCAAGACGCCCGATGACTATGCCCGCGCGGCCGAGCAGGTGGTGGCCGCCGGCTTCGACGCGCTGAAGTTTGACCCGCTGCCGCGGCCCTGGCGCACCTATATTCCGCGCGAGCCCATACTGCACGCCGTCGCGGTGGTGCGCGCCGTGCGGGACGCGGTCGGCCCGGGCGTCGAGCTGCTGCTCGACCTGCACCGCCGGCTGGCGCCGGTGCATGCCATCGAGCTGGCGCGACAACTGGAACCGCTGAATCCGTACTGGATAGAAGAGCCGTGCCAGAAGGAGAACATGGAGGCGATCCAGGAAGTGCGCCAGGCCACGACCATCCCGGTGGTGACGGGCGAGGCGCTGTATGGCCGCGCGGATTTCCGCAGCGTGTTCCGCAGCCGGGCCGCCGACATCATCAACCCGGACGTGTCCAACTGCGGCGGCATCCTGGAACTGCTGTTCATCGCCGCGCAGGCCGAGACCGAGATGATCGCGGTGTCCCCGCACAACTACAACTCGACGCTGCTGTCGCTGTCGGCCACGGTGCACGCGGCGGCCTGCATGCCCAACTTCACGATCACCGAGTACTTCGTTCCTTTCGAGGAGTTCTCGCAGCGCATCTCGCGCCAGGCGCTCGTGCCGGTGGACGGCCACATCCGGGTGCCCGAGCTGCCCGGACTGGGGCTGGACATCGACGAGGCGGCGCTGCGGTCCATGCCCTCGCGTCCGTATCCGACGCGCAGCCTGCGGCACAGCGAGGACGATCTGCAAGCCACGTTCTGACCGCGCGTTCCACGACAACGACAAGCAAGGAGACGATCATGAATTTTCCGGTCCGTTGGTGGGGCGCCTGCGCCCTGGCGGGGATGATGCTGGCGGCGTCGCCGGCACGGGCGGCGGAATGGCCCGAGCGCCCGCTGCACTTCATCACGACCTCCGCAGCCGGCTCGCCGCTCGACACGATGATGCGCGCGCTGGGCAAGGAACTGGGCGACGTGCTCGGGCAGACGGTGGTGGTGGAGAACCGCCCCGGCGGCACGGGGGCGGTGGGCATGAACATGGCCTTGAACGCGCCGGCCGACGGTTACACGGTCGTGTCGGCCACCGGGTCCACGTCGTTCCTGATGGCCGAGAAGGACAGCCGTTTCCAGCCGTCCGATTTCATTTTCCTGCGCGCCTTGCAGACCGAGCCGTCCAGCGTGGCGGTGCGCAAGGACAGCCCGTACCACAGCCTGAAGGACCTGGTCGAGGCACTGAAGCGCCAGCCCGACAAGGTCAATATCGGCGGCTACGCCACCGCCGGATTCCACCAATACGTGCTGTACCGCCTGGAGCAGAAGGCCGGCTTCAAGTCCACCTGGATTCCCTACCAGGGCGGCAACCAGGCGCTGCTGGCGCTGATGGGCGGACACCTGCATGCCGCGGTGATCACTCCCAGCACGGCCATGGCCCAGATCCGCAGCGGCGACGTGCGCCTGCTGGGCATCAGCAGCGAGTCGCGCAACGAGTTCTTTCCCGACGTGCCGACCTTTCGCGAGCAGGGGTACGATGTGGTGGAAACGCTGTGGCGCGGCGTGATGGTGATCAAGGGCACGCCGCCCGCGGTCACGGCGCGGCTGGTGCGGGGCATGGAGGATGTCGAGAAGCGACCCTCGTGGAAGACGTTCATGCGCGAGAACATGCAGGACAGCATGCCCCTGTCGCAACCGGACCTGCAGCGCTTCGTCGCCGGCGAAGTCGCCGACCGGCGGCAGTTCCTGATGTCGCTGCAGAAGAAATAAGGCAATGAATATTCTTTGTTCGGAACGCGGCGCGCGGGAACTGGCCGACGCCGGCCTCCTGGCACGCTGGCCCGGCCGGGTCGACCTGGTCGGCATCGGGCAGGCCGACCAGGCCGACGTGGTCTTCCTGACGCGCGACATCGTCTGGCCGTCCACCGACGACTGGCTGGCGCCGGCCACCGCGGCGTTCTACGACGCGATGCTTGCCGCCCCCAGGCTGCGCTGGGTCCACACCTATGCCTCGGGCGCCGACCGGCGCATCTACCACGACCTGCGCGCGCGCGGCGTGCAGGTCACCAACTCCGCCGGCGCCAATGCCGGCGCGGTGGCGCAGACGGCGCTGGCGGGGTTCCTGTATTTCGCCCGCCGGCTGCACGCGGCGCACCGCCAGCAACTGGAGAAGCGCTGGCAGCCGATGGCGCACGACGAGGTGCGCGCGTTGCGCAGCACCGAGGCCATGGTGGTGGGGTGGGGCGAGATCGGCAGCCGCATCGGGCAATACCTGTCCACCCTCGGCATGCCGCTGCGGGTGCTGCGCCAGAGCGCGGAACCCGTGGCCGGCGTGGTCGCCACCGGCGGCTACGAGCGCTTCCACGAATGGGTGGGGCAGGTGGACTGGGTGTTCTTCGCCTGCCCGCTGTCGCCGGCCACGCGGGGGTTGTTCAACATGGGCACGCTGGAGGCGCTGCGGGCCGGGCGGCCGCTGGGCGTGGTCAACGTGGCGCGCGGCCCCCTGATCGACACGCAGGCGCTGCTGGCTGCCCATGCGCGCGGCCTGGTGCGCCACGCCCACCTGGACGTCTTCGATACCGAGCCGCTGCCGCCGGACCATCCCCTGTGGGATTGCGAGGATTTCCTCGTGACGCCCCACATGGCCGGGACCTCGGACGGCAACCGCGAAGAGGTCGTCGACCGTTTCCTGGGGCTGCTCGCCCGCTTCCTGGAGGCCGGCGGCAACTGACGCCGGCGGCCCGGTTCAGGAGAAGAACTGGCGCCGTGCCTCGGCCGACACGTCCACGCCGGCGGCATGGGCACGCCGCAGCACGTCCCAGTAGTAGCGGTAGCTGGCGCGGTCGTGCAGCCGGCCGGCTTGCGGATCCCCGTCGCGGATGGGGCCCCAGTCGGCGCGGGCGGCGGCCAGCAGGATGCGCTCGGCGTCCGCGACGTCGGCCGCGGTGGGCGACAGGGCTTCGACGATGGGGTCGATCTGCGAGGGGTGGATGCTCCACATGCGCGTATAGCCGAATTTCTGTCCGGCGCGCCGGGCGGCGCGCGAGATCACGTCGGGTGCGTTCAGTTCGGTGACGACGTTGTGCGAGGGCACCTTGCCGTAGGCGTGGCAGGCGGCCGAGATCTCGAGCTTGGCGCGCGCGATCAGCGGATGGTCGAACTGGCCTTCGGCGGTCAGCGCGTGCGCGGGAATGGCGCCGTGGTGCGAGGACACGAAGTCCATCAGCCCGAAGGACAGGCATTCGATGGCGGGATGGGCGGCGATGCGGAAGACTTCGCGCAGTGCGCCGTGGGTCTCGATCAGCACGTGGACGGGGATCTTGCGGTCCAGTCCCATTTCCATGCCTATGCGTTCGATGGATTCGGCGGCGTTGAGGGCGTCGTTGGCGGAGTTGACCTTGGGGACGGTGATGTAGGCGAGCCGGGGGCCGGCGATGCCGATGAGGATGTCGAGGTCGCTGATGAAGGAGGGGTGGTTGACGTCGTGCACGCGCACGCCGACGCGCCCGTGGCGGTTGGCATCGCTGGCGGCCAGGCGGGCGGCCATTTCGGCGTGCTCGGCCTCGCGGCCGACGGCGGCGCCGTCCTCGCAGTCCAGGGTGACGTCGAACACGGGGCCGGCCTGGGCCTGGCGTTCCAGGCTTTTCTGCATCAGCTTTTCGGAGCCGGCGTAGTGGTCGCAGACGGGGAGGACTGCGGGGGGCTTGGCTGACTGGTGGAGGACTTCGGAGGGGTGTTTCATGGGGTCTGGTCCGGGTTCTTGAGACGGCCGTGTCCGGGGCGATGGGCTGGCGGGGCGCAGCGACGCCGGTCCCGCTGCGCGGGACTTCCCGGTTTTGTCAGGCTTGGCGGGGCGGGCGCAGAACTCGCGCGGGGACAGTCCCCCGGACTGTCCCTACTGCCGCGCTCAGACAGCTGCGCCCTTGCTTCCCCGCCAAGCCTGACAAAACCGGCGGCGCCGAATGCGCCCCGCCAGCCCATCGCCCCGGACACGGCCTGCGGCAGCGAATATTGTCGCGCCGCAGGGGGCAGAGGGGCGAAAAAAAACACGCGAGACGATATCGTACTCGCGTGCTTCCTTGCCGGGCCAAAAGAACGCCGTTCTACGCCAGCCCGGTGTTACCCCAGGATGCGGTGGATCCGGCTTTGCCGGTCCACCCGCATCGCCCCCTTGAGGGGGCGCCCGAAGGGCGTAGGGGGGTGGGCTTCCCTTACAGCAGGTGCTTGACGCCGTCGCGCTCTTCGGTCAGTTCCTTCAGCGTCAGGTCCATGCGCTCGCGCGAGAAGGCGTCGATCTCGAGGTCCTTGACGACCGCGTATTCGCCGTTCTTCGTGATGACGGGAACGCCGTAGATGATGCCTTCGGGGATGCCGTACGAGCCGTCCGAGGGAACGCCCATCGTGACCCACTTGCCGTTGCTGCCCAGGATCCAGTCGCGGACGTGGTCGATGGCGGCGTTGGCGGCGGAGGCGGCGGAGGACAGGCCGCGGGCGTCGATGATGGCGGCGCCGCGCTTGCCGACGGTGGGGATGAACACGTTGCGGTTCCACTCGTCGTCATTGACCACCGACAGGGCGGGCTTGCCGGCCAGGGTGGCGAAGCGGTAGTCGGGGTACATCGTGGGCGAGTGGTTGCCCCAGACGATGAGCTTCTCGATGTCGCCGACGGCGCAGCCGGCCTTGGCGGCCAGTTGCGACAGGGCGCGGTTGTGGTCCAGGCGCAGCATGGCGGTGAAGTTGCGGGCGGGCAGGTCCGGGGCCGACTTCATCGCGATGTAGGCGTTGGTGTTGGCGGGGTTGCCCACGACCAGCACCTTGACGTTGCGGCTGGCGACGGCGTTCAGGGCCTTGCCCTGAGCCGTGAAGATCTGCGCGTTGACGGTCAGCAGGTCCTTGCGCTCCATGCCGGGGCCGCGGGGGCGCGCGCCCACCAGCAGGGCCACGTCGGCGTCCTTGAAGGCGGTCATGGGGTCGCTGTGGGCGGTGACTTCCTGCAGCAGCGGGAAGGCGCAGTCCTCGAGCTCCATGATGACGCCCTTGAGCGCTTTCTGCGCCTTTTCATCGGGGATTTCCAGCAGCTGCAGGATGACCGGCTGGTCCTTGCCGAGCATTTCGCCGGAAGCGATGCGGAACAACAGGGCGTAGCCGATCTGGCCGGCGGCGCCGGTGACGGCGACGCGCATTGCGGGCTTGGTCATATGAGTCTCCGAAGAGGATGGGGGTGAGTGAGAATGACGCGACGCGCAGTGTAACTCCGCGAGGGAAGGGCACGGCGCGATACACGATGGAGAACCGGGGACGGGAGATCGACGGCCACGGCCAGGCCAGGGCGGCTGGGCGCCAGGGTGCTGCGGGCGGCGCGGCAAGCGTGGGTCGGCATGATCGTGGGAGTGTAGGAAAATCGCCGTTGAGCGTCAATAAACATATCTTATGTTTTATATAAGACATAAGATTTTTTACGGGTTTGGTTGGACATCGCGGGTTACGCTGTGACACAATCCCGGCCATGCCGTTCAAGCCCCATCCGCCCTGCCTGTCCGCCTCGACCGACGCGCCCGCGACGGCTGGCCCGGCCATGGCCCCGGAGCCGGGTGCCCCGGGCGCGGCATTCAGTCCTTTATACAGGCAAATCAAGGGCCTGATCCTGCAAAGCCTGGATCGCGGCGAATGGAAGCCGGGCGAGGCCATCCCCAGCGAGCTGGACCTGGCTGCCCGCTTCAAGGTCAGCCAGGGCACGGTGCGCAAGGCCATCGACGAACTGGCCGCCGACAACATCCTGCTGCGCCGGCAGGGCAAGGGCACCTTCGTCGCCACCCATCACGAGGACCGCGTCCGGTTCCGCTTCCTGCGCCTGGCGCCCGACGACGGGCAGCACGCCCGCTCGCGCAGCCGCTTCCTGGAGTGCCGCCGCCTGCGCGCGCCAGCCGAGGTGGCCAAGGCGCTCGAGCTGCGCGCGGGCGACAGCGTGGTGCTGGTACGCCGTGTGCTGTCATTCGGCGAGGTCCCCACCGTCATCGACGAGATCTGGCTGCCGGGTTCCCTGTTCAGGGGGCTGACGGCCGAACGCCTGGCCGAATACAAGGGCCCGATGTACGGCCTGTTCGAAAGCGAGTTCGGCGTGCGGATGATCCGCGCCGACGAGAAGATCCGCGCGGTCCCGGCCGGAGAGCCGGAGGCCGAGCTGTTGGATATCGAGGCGGGAACGCCTCTGCTGCAGGTGGAGCGGATCTCGTTCACCTACGGCGATCGCCCGGTCGAGATGCGCCGTGGGCTGTATCTGACTTCGCGCTACCACTACCGGAACAGCCTCAATTGATGCCGTTTTGGGACACGATTTGATACGGTGGCGCTGAATGGGCGAAAATAGCAGGGTTTGCCTTACTCGGCGGCTTTCGGGCGGCTTTGCGACGCCGGCTCCTGGAACCCCGACGAGAGCCTGGCCTGCCGGCCCGGTTTTCCTAGACGACTCCTGACGCCCAGTCTCGCAACAATGGTTTTTTTCATGGTTCGCTTACTTTACCCGAGGTCGTGATGTCCGACTCTGCCGCAAAACCCCGCCCACAGTTCAGAAACATCAATATCACGCAGATCGCGCGCTACCGGCTGCCGCTGGCCGGCAAGGTGTCGATCCTGCACCGCGTTTCCGGCTTCGCGTTGTTCCTGGCGCTGCCGCTGGTGCTGTTGCCGCTGTTCGAGCGCAGCCTGATTTCTGAGATCGGCTTCGCGCAGTTCCACGATTTCGTTTCCCATCCCCTGGTCAAGATCGTCCTGCTGGGCCTGATCTGGGCGTACCTGCATCATTTCTGTGCGGGCATCCGGTTCCTGGCGCTGGATCTGCACAAGGGACTGGAAAAGCACACCGCCCAGCGCACCGCGGGCATCGTGCTGGTCGTCAGCCTGGCGCTGACCGTCGTCTTCGGTTTGAAACTGTTCGGAGTATTCTGATGTCGGCCCCGCAAAATATCGGTCCCAAGCGCCTGGTCGTCGGCGCGCACTACGGCGTGAAGGACTGGATCCTCCAGCGCATCACCGCCGTCATCCTGGTCGTCTACACGCTGGTGCTGGGCATCGGCGCGCTGGTCACTCCGGAATTCACCTACGAAAACTGGGTGCGCCTGTTCAATTTCGAAGTGCTCAGCTTCCCCCTGGGCAAGCTGCTGGCCATGCTGGCCTTCCTGTCGCTTGCCTATCACGCCTGGATCGGCGTGCGTGACATCTGGATGGACTACGTCAAGCCGACGGGCATCCGCCTGGCGCTGCAAGTCCTGACCGTTCTGTGGCTGGTCGGCTCCGTCGTCTATGCCGCTCAAATTCTGTGGAGAATCTAAGTCGTGGCCGCCGTTAAATCTTCTCTTCCGCGCCGCCAGTTCGATGTGGTGGTCGTCGGCGCCGGTGGATCCGGCATGCGTTGCTCGCTGCAGCTGGCCCAGGCCGGCCTGAGCGTCGCCGTCTTCTCCAAGGTGTTCCCGACCCGTTCGCACACCGTCGCGGCGCAGGGCGGCATCGGCGCCTCGCTGGGCAACATGAGTGAGGACAACTGGTTCTGGCACATGTACGACACCGTCAAGGGGTCGGACTGGCTGGGCGACCAGGACGCCATCGAATTCATGTGCCGCGAGGCCACCAACGCGGTCTACGAGCTCGAGCACTTCGGCATGCCGTTCGACCGCAACCCCAACGGCACGATCTACCAGCGTCCGTTCGGCGGCCATACCGCCAACTTCGGCGAAAAGCCGGTGCAGCGCGCCTGTGCCGCCGCCGACCGGACCGGCCACGCGCTGCTGCACACCCTCTACCAGCGCAACGTCGCCGCCCGTACCCAGTTCTTCGTCGAATGGATGGCGCTGGACCTCATCCGTGACGCCGAGGGCGACGTGGTGGGCGTGACCGCGCTGGAAATGGAAACCGGCGAGATCTACATCTTCGAGGCCAAGACCACCGTGCTGGCCACGGGCGGCGCGGGCCGGATCTGGGCCGCCTCGACCAACGCCTTCATCAACACCGGCGACGGCCTGGGCATGGCGGCGCGCGCGGGCCTGCCGCTGGAAGACATGGAGTTCTGGCAATTCCATCCCACCGGCGTGGCCGGTGCCGGCGTGCTGATCACCGAAGGCGTGCGCGGCGAGGGCGGCATCCTGCTGAACAAGGATGGCGAACGCTTCATGGAGCGCTACGCGCCCACGCTGAAGGACCTGGCGCCGCGCGACTTCGTCTCGCGCTCGATGGACCAGGAAATCAAGGAAGGCCGCGGTGCCGGCCCCAACGGCGACTACGTGCTGCTCAAGCTCGACCACCTGGGCGCCGAGACCATCAACAAGCGCCTGCCGTCGATCCGCGAGATCGCGATCAAGTTCGCGAACGTCGATCCCATCAAGGAACCGATCCCGGTCGTTCCGACCATCCACTACCAGATGGGCGGCATCCCGACCAACTACCACGGCCAGGTGGTCGTGCCCAAGGACGGCAATCCCAATGCCGTGGTCAACGGCCTGTACGCCATCGGCGAGTGCGCGTGCGTGTCGGTGCACGGTGCCAACCGCCTGGGCACGAACTCGCTGCTCGACCTGGTGGTGTTCGGCCGCGCGGCCGGCAACCACATCGTCGGCGCCGATCTGAAGCGCCGCAGCCACAAGGCCCTGCCGGGCGACGCCGCCGACTTCACGCTGGGCCGCGTCGACGCGATGGAAAGCCGCAAGCAGGGCGAGCGCGTGCAGGACGTCGCCAACGACATCCGCAACTCCATGCAGCGCCACTGCGGCGTGTTCCGCACCCAGGCGCTGCTGGACGAGGGCGTGGGGCAGATCCTGGAACTGGCCGAGCGTGCCAAGAGCGTGGCCTTCCAGGACCATTCCAAGGTCTTCAACATGGCACGCGTGGAAGCGCTGGAGCTGGAGAACCTGATCGAAGTGGCGAAGGCGACCATCGTGTCGGCCGCGGCCCGCAACGAGAGCCGCGGCGCCCATGCGCACAGCGACTTCCCCGAGCGCGACGACCAGAACTGGCTGCGCCACTCGCTGTGGTACTCCGAAGGCAACCGCCTGGACTACAAGCCCGTGACGATGAAGCCGCTGACCGTCGACAGCTTCCCGCCCAAAGCTAGGACTTTTTAACCCCCCCTACGCGCTGACGCGCGCCCCCCAGGGGGCGGCGCTGGCGGACCGGCAAAGCCGGATCCGCGGCGCCCAGGGTGAGGACCCCAACTTTTTTGGAGTGCTCTGATGAGTGCTAAACGTGTTGTGAAGTTCGAAATCTACCGCTACGACCCCGACAAGGACGAGCGTCCCTACATGCAGAAGCTCGAGGTCGAGCTGGGCCCGAACGACAAGATGCTGCTTGACGCGCTGGTGCGCATCAAGAACGACGTCGACGACAGCCTGTCCTTCCGCCGCTCGTGCCGCGAGGGCGTGTGCGGGTCCGACGCCATGAACATCAACGGCAAGAACGGCCTGTCGTGCACGACCAACCTGCTCGACCTGAAGCAGCCCATCGTGCTCAAGCCGCTGCCCGGCCTGCCGGTCATCCGCGACCTGATCGTGGACATGACCCACTTCTTCAACCAGTACCACTCGGTCAAGCCGTTCCTGATCAACGACACGCCGCCGCCCGAGAAGGAGCGCCTGCAGTCGCCCGAGGCCCGCGAAGAGCTGGACGGCCTGTATGAGTGTATTCTGTGTGCTTGCTGCTCGACGTCGTGCCCGTCGTTCTGGTGGAACCCCGACAAGTTCGTGGGGCCGGCCGGACTGCTGCAGGCCTACCGCTTCCTCGCGGACAGCCGCGACGAGGCGACCGGGGAACGTTTGGACAACCTCGAGGATCCATACCGTTTGTTCCGTTGCCACACCATCATGAACTGCGTCGACGTCTGTCCCAAGGGGCTGAACCCCACCCGGGCAATAGGCAAGATCAAGGAAATGATGGCCCGGCGGGCGATCTGACGCCGTGGTGCCGGAGTTTTCCCTGCATGACCGGACGCGCCTGCGCTGGCGCGCCCGGCGCGGGCTGCTCGAGAACGACCTGATACTGACGCGTTTCCTGGACGCGTACGAATCCCGGCTCACCGACGCCGACGTGGCGGAGTTGACCCGGTTGCTCGAGCTGTCCGACAACGAGCTGATGGACTATCTGCTGGCTCGCAAGGAACCCGAGGGAGACCTTGCCACGCCGGCCATGCAGGATTTGCTGAAGCGGCTGCGCTCGGTGTGAGCGGCCGAGTCCATGTGAACTGATTTTGATGGAAGAGGAACATCCGATGAAACTGTCCGACAAGAAAGCGATCCTGACCTTCTCCGATGGGAGCCAGGGTGCCGAGTTTCCGGTTTATGAAGGCACGATCGGCCCGTCGGTCGTGGATATCCGCAAGCTGTACGCGCAAACCGGGATGTTCACTCTCGACCCTGGTTTCATGTCGACGGCGGCTTGCTCGTCCAGCATCACCTACATCGACGGCGACAAGGGTGAACTGCTGTACCGCGGCTATCCGATCGAACAGCTGGCGGTCAAGTGCGACTTCCTGGAAACCAGCTACCTGATCCTGAACGGCGAGCTGCCCAACGCCAAGCAGAAGGCCGACTTCGACCATCTGGTGACCCATCACACCATGGTCAACGAGCAGCTGCAGTTCTTCCTGCGCGGATTCCGCCGCGACGCCCACCCGATGGCCGTGCTGACCGGCCTGGTCGGCGCGCTGTCGGCGTTCTACCACGATTCGATCGACATCACCCAGCCCAAGCACCGCGAGATCTCGGCCATCCGCCTGATCGCCAAGATGCCTACGCTGGTGGCCATGGCCTACAAGTACTCGGTCGGCCAGCCCTACGTCTATCCGAAGAACGACCTGTCCTACACCGGCAACTTCCTGCGCATGATGTTCGCCACGCCGTGCGAGGAATACCAGGTGAATCCGGTCATCGAGCGCGCGCTCGACCGCATCTTCATCCTGCACGCCGACCACGAGCAGAACGCCTCGACCTCGACCGTGCGCCTGTGCGGCTCGTCGGGCACCAATCCGTTCGCGGCCATCGCGGCGGGCGTGGCTTGCCTGTGGGGTCCGGCCCACGGCGGCGCCAACGAAGCGGCGCTGCAGATGCTGGAAGACCTCCTGGCCGCCGGCGGCGTCGACAAGCTGGGCGAGTTCGTCGCCAAGGTCAAGGACAAGAACTCGGGCGTGCGTCTGATGGGCTTCGGCCACCGCGTCTACAAGAACTACGATCCGCGCGCCAAGCTGATGCAGGAAACCTGCCGCGAAGTGCTCGAAGCCCTGGGCCTGCAGGACGATCCGCTGTTCAAGCTGGCCATGGCCCTGGAAAAGATCGCCCTGGAAGACGATTACTTCGTCCAGCGCAAGCTGTACCCGAACGTCGATTTCTACTCGGGTATCGTCCAGCGCGCCATCGGCATCCCGACCCAGCTGTTCACGGCCATCTTCGCGCTGGCCCGCACCGTGGGCTGGATCGCGCAGTGGGACGAAATGATCTCCGATCCCGACTACAAGATCGGTCGCCCCCGCCAGCTGTTCACCGGTTCGCCCGCGCGCGACGTGCCGGACCTGGGCAAGCGCTGATCCCTTGGCCGGCGGCTTGCCGCCGGCGAGCGAGGTCCTTCCCCGAAACCCGCCTGCTTGCAGGCGGGTTTTTTTCATCGCCGGACCGTCCCAAGAAGAAAAAGTGCCCCCTTGAGGGAGCATCGCCGCGGGTCAGAGGCTTCGGGCGGCCAGGCCGCGCCGGTTCCACGGCAGCCTGGCCAGCACACGGGCCAGGCCGCAGAAGCCGGACAGCCCGGCGAATACCAGCCCGCCACCGACCAGCCCGGACAACAGGTGGAACCAGGGACTGATCGTCACGCCCAGGACCACGCCCAGCACGACCAGCGTGCCGGCAACGATCTGGACCTGCCGCTGGAGCTCCAGCGGCTGGGAGCGATCCCGCACCACGGGCAGGCCGGCGCGTTTCCAGGCATCGAGTCCGCCTTCCAGGATGCAGGCGTCGCCAGGGGCTTGGGCGGCCAGCGCCTGCGCATGCATGCGCGTGCGGTTGCCGGATCGGCAGTGAAAGACGATGGACGTGCCGGGGACGGCCAGCGGCCCGGCGTCGGCCAGCCGGGCAAGCGGTATGTGGCGCGCGCCCGGGATGCGTTCCCGCGCGTGTTCGTCGGCATCGCGGATGTCGACCAGCAGGGCGCCCTGGTCGAGCAGGGCGGAGGCGGCGTGGGGGGGAAGCAGGCGGGGCGTCATGATGTGCTGTCCTTGGAAGGGGGGCAGAAGATCGCCTTGAGCGTGGCGATCAGCCGCGCCACGTCGGGGTTGGCGATGCGGTAGTGCAGGGTCTGGGACGTCCTGCGGAACGAGACCAGGCCTTCGTCGCGCATCCTGGCCAGGTGCTGGGACAGCGCGGACTGGCTGAGCGGCACCTGGGCCAGCAGTTCGCCCACGGTGAGCTCGCCGTGTTCGATCAGCAGGCACAGCACCAGCAGCCGGGATTCGTTGCCTACCGAGCGCAGCAGCGCCGCGGCCTGGGCGGCTCCTTCTTGCATGAAGCGCCTGTCTTCCGGGGATAAGGGCATGGTCTTGATTGATTAGTAAAATCTAATTTAGATAATTCTAAATAAATGGGCGGAAATTGTCCATCAAGATGGCCAATTCTCGTATCTTGGTTCGATCCCGCACATCGCAAAATCGCGCGAAGCCGATCGTTGCTTCGCAAAAAAACCGGCTTTCATAGGCCGGTTTTTTTTTCTCATCATGGAATTTAAATTTTAAGTTATTGATTTTTTTAAATAAAAAATAATTCTTATACAAGAGAAGAAAGATTGATTGCATTGCAGCATATCTATAGATTGTTTCTTACCCGGCACCGCGGCCGCCAGGATTTCCAACCGTCGTTCCCTACCCTTGAAGGAGACATTCATGTCACAACGCAACGCCGAAATCGAGAAGCTGGAGCAGGAGTGGCGCGAGAACCCGCGCTGGAAGGGCCTGCGCCGGGGCTACGACGCCGAACGCGTCGTGGCGCTGCGGGGCTCGGTGCAGCCCGAGCACACCCTGGCCCGCCGTGGCGCCGAGAAGCTCTGGAAGATGCTGAACGAGGAACCCTTCGTCAATTCGCTGGGCGCGATGACGGGCAACCAGGCCATGCAGCAGGTCAAGGCCGGGCTGCGCGCCATCTACCTGTCCGGCTGGCAGGTCGCGGGCGACGCCAATCTGGCGGGCGAGATGTATCCCGACCAGTCCCTGTATCCGGCCAACTCCGTCCCGTCGGTCGTGCGCCGTATCAACAATGCCTTGCAGCGCTGCGACCAGGTCCAGTGGATGGAGGGCGGCCGGCCGGGCACCCCGGATTACATCGATTATTTCGCACCCATCGTGGCCGATGCCGAGGCCGGCTTCGGGGGTGTCCTGAACGCCTTCGAGCTGATGAAGGCCATGATCGACGCGGGCGCCTCCGGCGTGCATTTCGAGGACCAGCTGGCTTCGGTCAAGAAGTGCGGCCACATGGGCGGCAAGGTCCTGGTGCCCACGCGCGAAGCCGTCTCCAAGCTGATCGCCGCGCGCCTGGCCGCCGACACGCTGGGCGTGCCGACGCTGCTGCTGGCCCGCACGGACGCCGACGCGGCCGACCTGATCACCAGCGACGTCGATGAGAACGACCGGCCGTTCATTACCGGCGAGCGCACGGTCGAAGGCTTCTTCCGCACGCGGGCGGGCATCGACCAGGCCATCTCCCGCGGATTGGCCTATGCGGCGTATGCCGACCTGATCTGGTGCGAGACCTCGACCCCCAACCTGGACTACGCGCGCCGCTTCGCCGAGGCCATTCACAGCCGGTATCCGGGCAAGCTGCTGGCCTACAACTGCTCGCCGTCGTTCAACTGGAAGAAGAACCTGGACGACGCCACGATCGCCAGGTTCCAGCGCGAACTGGGCGCCATGGGCTACAAGTTCCAGTTCATCACGCTGGCCGGTTTCCATGCGCTGAACTACGGCATGTTCGACCTGGCCTACGGTTATGCCCGCGAGCAGATGACGGCGTTCGTTGCCCTGCAGCAGAAGGAGTTCGCGGCAGCCGAGCGCGGCTTCACTGCGGTCAAGCACCAGCGCGAGGTCGGCACCGGCTATTTCGACGCGGTGACGCAGGCGGTGGAGGGCGGGCGGTCGTCCACCACCGCGCTGCACGGCTCGACCGAGGCCGAGCAATTCGAGGAGCATGCCGAGCAGAAAGTGGCGTGAGCGTGAAGAGGGCGTGATGGCTCCCGGTGTGGTGCATGCACCGCATCGGGAGCGGACAGGCGCTGCGTCGCAGCACCGGAACTTGCGGACATGCGCCGGGTCATCCAGTACAGTGGCTGTCGTCCAAACCGCCACACTCGCACGGCTTTTCCGAGCGAGGGAAGTCCCTAAGTGCTATGCTTTACAGGTTTATTGATTTAATTCCTTCCAACCGAAAGGTTCCATCAACCGCCTTCTGCACTAGCTATCCGCTAATCGGCCGAGCCGTGTCGCGGAAGGTCCGTCCTGCATCGAACGGGTGAAACACCCGGCAAGGTGAAGCGCAAATCATGTCCAGCATCCAAGAATCCAGCACCTCGTATCTGTTCGGGGGTAATGCGCCGTACGTGGAAGAACTCTACGAGGCCTACCTCGACAATCCGGGTTCCGTTCCCGACAACTGGCGCAATTATTTCGACCAGTTGCAGCACACGCCGGCGGTTGACGGCCAGGAATCCACCCGCGACCAGGCCCATGCGCCGGTCATCGAATCCTTTGCCCAGCGCGCGCGCGCCAATGCCTTCCTGCCGCGTACCGCCGAAAGCGACCTGTCGGTCGCGGGCAAGCAGGTCCACGTCCAGTCCATCATCGCCGCCTACCGCTATCTCGGCGCGCGCTGGGCCGATCTCGACCCGCTGCAGCGCCAGGAGCGCCCGGCCATCCCCGAGCTGGAGCCGAGCTTCTACGGCCTGACCGAAGCGGACATGGACAAGGTCTACTCCGCCACCAACACCTACTTCACGACCGCCGAGCACATGACGCTGCGCGAGATCGTGAAGGCGCTGCGCGACACGTACTGCCGCAGCATCGGCGTCGAGTTCATGCACGTGTCCGACCCGGTCATCAAGCGCTGGATCCAGCAACGCCTGGAAAGCACGCAAGCCACGCCCAGCCTGACGGCCGAGCAGAAGAAGCACGTGCTGGACCGCCTGACCGCCGCCGAAGGCCTGGAACGCTACCTGCACACCAAGTACGTCGGCCAGAAGCGCTTCTCGCTGGAAGGCGGCGAAAGCTTCATCGCGGCCATCGACGAGCTGATCCAGCATGCCGGCGAATGCGGCATCCAGGAAGTGGTGCTGGGCATGGCCCACCGCGGCCGCCTGAACGTGCTGGTGAACACGCTGGGCAAGATGCCCAAGGACCTGTTCGCCGAATTCGAAGGCAAGTACGACGACGGCGGCCTGGCTGCCGGCGACGTGAAGTACCACAAGGGCTTCTCGAGCGACATCTCGACCCGCGGCGGTCCCGTCCACGTGTCGCTGGCGTTCAACCCGTCGCACCTGGAAATCGTCAACCCCGTGGTCGAGGGCAGCGCCCGTGCGCGCCAGGAGCGCCGCGGCATGGAAGGCGGCAAGCAGGTGCTGCCCGTGCTGGTCCACGGCGACGCGGCCTTCATCGGCCAGGGTGTCGTCATGGAAACCCTGAACCTCGCGCAGACCCGCGGCTACGGCACGGGCGGCACGGTGCATCTGGTCATCAACAACCAGATCGGCTTCACCACCTCCGATCCGCGCGACACCCGCTCCACGCTGTATTGCACCGACGTGGTCAAGATGATCGAGGCGCCGGTGCTGCACGTGAACGGCGACGATCCCGAAGCCGTCGTGTTCGCCACCCGCCTGGCCCTGGACTTCCGCGTCGAGTTCCAGAAGGACATCGTGGTCGACATCGTCTGCTTCCGCAAGCTGGGCCACAACGAGCAGGACACGCCCGCGCTGACCCAGCCGCTGATGTACAAGCGCATCGGCCAGCACCCCGGCACCCGCAAGCTGTACGCCGACAAGCTGGCGGTGCAGGGCGTGATCGGCCCGGACGAGGGCGATGAATACGTCAAGCGCTTCCGCGCCGCCATGGACGAAGGCCGCCACACGGTCGATCCCGTCCTGACCGACTACAAGAACAAGTACGCCGTCGACTGGTCGCCCTTCCTGGGCCGCAAGTGGACGGACGCCGCCGACACCGCCATGCCGCAGGCCGAGCTCAAGCGCCTGGGCGAGCGCATCACGACGGTGCCGGAAGGCTTCAAGGTCCACCCCATCGTCGAGAAGGTACTGGCCGACCGCCGCGCCATGGCGCGCGGTGAAATGAACCTGGACTGGGGCATGGGCGAGCACCTGGCCTTCGCCAGCCTGGTGGCCGCCGGCTACCCGGTGCGCCTGACCGGCCAGGATTCGGGCCGGGGCACCTTCACCCACCGCCATGCCGTGCTGCACGACCAGAAGCGCGAGCGCTGGGATTCGGGCGTGTACGTGCCGCTGCAGAACGTGTCCGAAGCGCAGGCGCCGTTCCGCGTCATCGATTCGCTGCTGTCGGAAGAGGCCGTCATGGGCTTCGAGTACGGCTACTCGACCGCCGAGCCCAACTCGCTGGTGATCTGGGAAGGCCAGTTCGGCGACTTCGCCAACGGCGCCCAGGTCGTGATCGACCAGTTCATCAGCTCGGGCGAAGCCAAGTGGGGCCGCCAGTCGGGCCTGGTGCTGATGCTGCCGCACGGCTACGAAGGGCAGGGCCCCGAACACTCGTCGGGCCGCATCGAGCGCTTCCTGCAACTGTGCGCCGATACCAACATGCAAGTGGTGCAGCCGACCACCGCCGCGCAGATCTTCCATCTGCTGCGCCGCCAGATGATCCGCCAGTTCCGCAAGCCGCTGGTCATCTTCACGCCCAAGTCGCTGCTGCGAAACAAGGATGCCACCTCGCCGCTGTCCGACCTGAGCAAGGGGTCGTTCCAGACGCTGATCGGCGAAGTCGACGAGACGATCGACGCTTCCAAGGTCAAGCGCCTGCTGGTCTGCTCGGGCAAGGTCTACTACGACCTGGTCAACTCCCGCAAGGAGCGCGGCGCCAACGACGTGGCCATCGCCCGTGTCGAACAGCTGTATCCGTTCCCGCACAAGAGCCTGGCCGCCGAGCTCAAGAAGTACCCGAACGCCACCGAGGTGATCTGGGTGCAGGACGAGCCGCAGAACCAGGGCCCGTGGTTCTACGTGCAGCATCACCTGTACGAGAACATGGGCGAAGGCCAGAAGCTCGCCTACGCCGGCCGCCCGGCCTCGGCCTCGCCGGCCGTCGGCTACTACTCCAAGCACATGGAACAGCTCAAGGCGCTGCTCGACCAGGCCTTCGGCCGTCTCAAGGGCATCGTGCTGACCAAGTGATCCTTACGTCCGGGACCGCCGCTTGCAGGCGGCCCCGACTCCCGGCCGCGTGGCGCCGGTCCAAGAAAGAACTCCCCATACTTGCGGAATAACTGACATGGCTATAGTCGACGTAAAAGTCCCCCAATTTTCTGAATCGGTGTCGGAAGGCACACTGCTGACCTGGAAGAAGAAGCCGGGCGAAGCCATCTCGCGCGATGAAATCGTGATCGAGATCGAGACCGACAAGGTCGTGCTGGAAGTGCCGGCGCCCGCCGACGGCGTGCTGGCCGAGATCGTCAAGGCCGACGGCAGCACCGTTACCTCGGAAGAAGTGATCGCCAAGATCGACACGGAAGGCAAGGCCGGTGCCGCCGCCGCGCCCGCCGCCGCTGCGCCCGCTCCGGCCGCCGCCGCCCCGGCTCCCGCAGCGGCTCCTGCCGCCGCCCCGGCTGCCGCGCCTGCCACCTCGATCCCGTCGCCCGCCGCCGCCAAGCTGCTGGCCGAGCAGGGCATCGCCCCCGAGTCCGTGCAAGGCACGGGCCGCGGTGGCCGCATCACCAAGGGCGACGCCCTGGGCGCCGCCGCCGCCCCGGCCGCCAAGCCCGCCGCCGCGCCCATCGTCAACGAAGCCGCGACCCTGGTCAACGGCCGTCCCGAGCAGCGCGTGCCGATGAGCCGGCTGCGCGCCCGCGTGGCCGAGCGCCTGCTGCAATCGCAAGCGGAAAACGCCATCCTGACCACGTTCAACGAGGTCAACATGCAGGCCGTGATGGACCTGCGCGCCAAGTACAAGGACAAGTTCGAGAAGGAACACGGCGTCAAGCTGGGCTTCATGTCCTTCTTCGTGAAGGCCGCCGTGGCCGCGCTCAAGCGCTATCCCATCATCAACGCCTCGGTCGACGGCAAGGACATCGTCTACCACGGCTACTTCGACATCGGCATCGCCGTCGGCAGCCCGCGCGGCCTGGTGGTGCCCATCCTGCGCAACGCCGACCAGCTCAGCCTGGCCGACATCGAGAAGAAGATCGCCGAATTCGGCCAGAAGGCCAAGGAAGGCAAGCTCAGCCTGGACGACCTGACCGGCGGCACGTTCTCGATCTCGAATGGCGGCACCTTCGGCTCGATGCTGTCGACCCCCATCATCAACCCGCCGCAATCGGCCATCCTGGGCGTGCACGCCACCAAGGACCGCGCCGTGGTGGAGAACGGCCAGATCGTCATCCGCCCGATGAACTATCTGGCGATGTCCTACGACCACCGCATCATCGACGGCCGCGAGGCCGTGCTGGGCCTGGTCGCGATGAAGGAAGCCCTGGAAGACCCGCAGCGCCTGCTGCTAGACATTTAATCCCCCCCTACGCGCTTACGCGCGCCCCCCCAGGGGGGCGGCACTGGCCGACCGGCGGAGCCGGATCGGCGGTGCCCTGGGTTGAGACCCGCGTTGGCACTTGGGGTAGTTGGGTCCTTCTAACTGGAAAAATGAAATGAGTAAGCAATTCGACGTCGTCGTCATCGGTGCCGGTCCTGGCGGGTACATCGCCGCGATCCGCGCCGCACAACTGGGCATGTCGGTGGCCTGCATCGACGCCTGGAGCAATGCCAAGGGCGGTCCGGCCCCGGGGGGCACCTGCACCAACGTGGGCTGCATTCCCTCGAAGGCGCTGCTGCAATCGTCCGAGTACTACGAGCATGCCGGCCATCACTTTGCCGATCACGGCATCGAGGTCAAGGGCCTGGGCCTGGACCTGGACAAGCTGATCAGCCGCAAGGACACCGTCGTCAAGCAGAACAACGACGGCATCCTGTTCCTGTTCAAGAAGAACAAGGTCACCTTCTTCCACGGCACGGGCGCGTTCTCGGGCCAGGTCGACGGCGGCTGGTCCATCAAGGTTTCCGGCCCGGCCGAGGAAGAACTCGTCGCCAAGCACGTGATCGTGGCGACCGGTTCCAGCCCGCGCGCGCTGCCCGACCTGCCGTTCGATGAAAAGCAGGTGCTGTCCAACGACGGCGCGCTGGCCATCGGTGCCGTGCCCAAGCGCCTGGGCGTGATCGGCGCCGGCGTGATCGGCCTAGAGCTGGGAAGCGTGTGGCGCCGCCTGGGTTCGGAGGTGACCATCCTGGAAGCCATGCCGACCTTCCTGCCCGCCGCCGACGAGCAGATCGCCAAGGAAGCGCTGAAGGTCCTGACCAAGCAGGGCCTGAAGATCAACCTGGGCGTGAAGATCTCCGACGTGAAGTCGTCCGCCAAGAACGCCACGGTCAAGTACACCGACGCCGCCGGCGCCGAGCAGTCGCTGGTCGTCGACAAGCTGATCGTGTCCATCGGCCGGGTGCCCAATACCCAGGGCCTGAACGCCGAAGGCGTGGGACTGAAGCTGGACGAGCGGGGCTTCGTCGTGGTCGACGAGGACTGCCGCACCGGCCTGCCCAACGTCTGGGCCATCGGCGACGTCGTGCGCGGACCCATGCTGGCGCACAAGGCCGAGGAAGAGGGCGTTGCCGTGGCCGAGCGCATCGCCGGCCAGCATGGCCACGTCAACTTCAACACGATCCCGTCGGTCATCTACACCTCGCCCGAGATCTCGTGGGTGGGCCAGACCGAGCAGGCGCTCAAGACCGAAGGCCGCGCCTACAAGGCCGGAACCTTCCCGTTCCTGGCCAACGGCCGCGCCCGCGCGCTGGGCGACACGACCGGCATGGTCAAGGTCATCGCCGACGCCAAGACGGACGAGATCCTGGGCGTGCACATCATCGGCCCGCAGGCCTCCGAACTGATCTCGGAATGCGTGGTGGCCATGGAGTTCCGCGCGGCGTCGGAAGACATCGCCCGCATCTGCCATGCGCACCCGTCGCTGTCCGAGGCGGTCAAGGAAGCCGCGCTGGCGGTGGACAAGCGCTCTTTGAATTTCTGACAAGGGAAGCCCACCCCCTACGCCCTTCGGGCGCCCCCTCAAGGGGGCGGTACTGGCGGACCGGCGGAGCCGGATCCGCTGTGCCCTGGAGTCGGGATGCTGAGAAAAAACGGCCGTGAGGCCGTTTTTTTTGTCTTGAAGGGTGGTCAGGCCGTGGCGCCGCGGTGGGCGGCCACGACGCGGTCGACGAAGGCGCCGGCGGCGCCGGTGTAGGCTTGGGGATCCAGCATGCGGTCGATGTCCTCGGGCTTGAGGTGGCGGGCGATGGTCGGGTTGGCCAGCAGGCCGTCCTTGAACGTGCCGCCGCGCTCGAATACGTCCATGCAGATCTCGTAGACCAGCTCGTGGGCTTCCTGCCGGCCCAGGTGGTCGCCCAGCTTCATCATGACGGCTTCGGACAGCAGCAGGCCTTTCTGCACGAACAGATTGCGTTCCATGTTGTTGCCCCGGACGGTCAGGCCGGCGGTGACGTAGGCCAGCTTGGCGAAGGCCGCGTCGGCCATGCAGCACAGGCGGGTGACGAACTCGCGTTCGGTCTGGAGCACGATCTTGTCGCGCTCGTGCTCGGCCATCATGCCTTCCAGCCCCAGCGCCACGGTGCTGCGGACGACGCGCGAGATCGCCACGATGCCCTCGCAGGCGGGCGGGTTGCGCTTGTGGGGCATGGTGCTGCTGCCCACCTTGCCCAGGGTGAAGGGCTCTTCGAGTTCGGCGGTCTCGGTCTTCTGCAGGCTGTAGATCTCGTGGGCGATCTTGCCGGCGGTGCTGGTGCAGATCGCCAGCACGCAGGCCAGTTCGGCGATGCCGTCGCGCGCCACGTGCCAGCAGATCTCGGGGCAGGCCAGGCCCAGTTCCTTGAACAGGGCCTCCTGGACCTCGATGCCGCGGTCGCCCAGGGCGGCCAGCGTCCCGACCGCGCCCGAGAACTGGCCGACCAGCACCCGTTCCTTCATCTGCCGCAGGCGCTCCAGGTTGCGGCCGATCTCGGCCGCCCATACCGCGGCCTTGAAGCCGAAGGTGATGGGCAAGGCCTGCTGGCCGTGGCTGCGTCCCGCCATGGTCTGGTCGCGATGCCGCTCGGCCAGCGCGATGACATGGGCAAGCGCCCGGCGGTAGTTGCCCTCGATCTGTTCCAGCGCTTCCTTGACCTGCAGGATGGTGCCGGTGTCGACGATGTCCTGCGTCGTCGCGCCCCAGTGGATGAATTCCCCGGTGTCGCCGTCGCACACTTTCTTCATGGCCCGCAGCAGCGGAACGATGGGGTGGCTGGTGCGATCCATTTCCTGCTTCAGTTCCGCCAGGTCGATGAGCTCCACCCTGGCCTTGGCCTGGATCTCGTCGGCGGCGTGCCGGGGAATGATGTCCATGCGGGCTTGCACGCGAGCAAGGGCGGCTTCCACGTCCAGCCATTTCTGGACGGTCTGTTCGTCGCTGAAAATGGCCCGGGTGGCGGCGGTGCTGAACTGGTCTCGGAACAGCGCGCTGTCGATGACGTAGGCGCTCATGGGGTTTGTCTCCTGTCGATGGGCGTGAATGGGCGATGCCGGGCGCAATCCGCTTTCACGCGGAGGCGTTCTGCTGGAAGGCTTCCATGGCATGCAGCGAATAGACGTAGGCCGCGCCGGCATTCAGCGCGATGGCCGTTCCCAGCGCGTCGCTGACTTCGGCTTCGGTGGCGCCGGCCTTGACCGCCGCCGCGGCATGCGAGGAAATGCAGCCGTCGCAGCGGGTGGTGACGGCCACGGCCAGTGCGATCAGCTCGCGCGTCTTGGCATCCAGCGCGCCGTTGGTGCCCAGCGCGGCATTCAGGCCCCGGTAGGCCTCCAGTACCTTGGGGTTGGTGTTGCCCAGCTTGTTGGACGACTGGCGCAGGGTGCCCAGCAGTTCCTTCCAGTTCTCGAACATGTGTTGCTCCTGTCTATGGGGATGGGGGCGTGTCAATCGACCTTGGTGCCGGCGGCACTGATCACCTTCTTCCAGAGGGCGATGTCGTCGGCAAGGAAAGAGGCGAAGAATTCCGGCGTGCTGTTCATGGGCTCGACGCCGGCCTGCATCAGCTGGTTGCGGAATTTCTCGTCCGCCAGCGCGTCGTTCACCGCCTGGTTCAGGCGCCTGACGATGGCCGGCGGGGTGCCGGCCGGCGCCAGCAGGCCGTACCAGGCGGCCACGTCCATGCCGTCCACGCCGGCCTCCGCCAGCGTGGGAATGTCGGGCACGGCGGCGGACCGCTTCGAGCTGGTCAGCCCGAGCACTTTGACCTTGTCGCTACCCATCAGCGCGGACATGGACGGGATGTTGATGAAGGTGAACTGGACCTCGCCGGTCTGCACGCCGTTGATGGACGGCCCCGACCCCTTGTAGGGAACGTGCGTGGCCGAGATGCCTGTCCGCAGCTTGAACAGCTCGGCGGACAGGTGCTGGGTGCTGCCGTGTCCGGACGAGGAGAAGTTCAACGCCCCCGGATGCTGCTTGCCATAGGCGACGAGCTGCTTGACGTCCTTGACCGGCAGCTTGCTGGAGACCACGAGCAGGTTGGGGCTCTGGCCGAATACCGCGATGGGCGCGAAGCTCTTGACGGGGTCGTAGTCGAGCTTGGGGAACAGGCTGACGTTGATCGCCAGCGCCGACGAGCTCAGGAACAGGGTGTAGCCGTCGGGGTCGGCCCGGGAAACGTAGGTGGCGCCGATGTTCTGGCCCGCGCCGGGCCGGTTCTCCACGATCACGGATTGACCGAGTTTTTCCCCGAGCTGCTGCGCGAGCAGGCGGGCCGTCATGTCGGTGCCGCCGCCGGGCGTATAGCCGACCACGATCTTGACCGCGCGGGTCGGGAAGGACGCGGTGTCGGAAGCCGCCTGGGACAACGGGCTCAGCAATACCAGTGCCGCGCCTGCGGCAAGACGATGAAGCATGGATGTCTCCTGTCGGGCGCCTCTGCGAGGGCGCTTGTGGTGGAAGGGATTACTGCTGCCTGGCCGCGCGCACGCGCGCGGCGTACTCCTGGATGCGTTGCTTGAGCCCTGGCCGGGCGGCCGAGCGGGCCAGCAGCGCAAGGTCGGGATCGTCGGCCTGCGCCGTCCGCATCGCCTGGTCCAGCAGGGCCTGGGTGCCGGCGTCCGGGGCGTGCGCGGCAGGCGCATCCAGGTTCCGCGCCGCATCGATGCGTGCCTGGGCAAGGCCGGCCGCCAAGGCCTCGTCGGCGTCGATCCAGCGACCGGAGCGTATCCAGTCCTGGGCCGTGTCGCCGCCCACCAGCGCAGCCAGGCGGCGCGTGCCGAGCACCAGGCCGAAGCCGGCGGCGCCCGGGAAGGCGAACGAAGCGTCGTCGCGTATGAGCCGGCGCCGGCAGGCGGCGAAGAGGTCGGCACCGGCGCCGGCGACCCGGCCGTGGGCGACGGCGACCGTTTCGAAGGGAGCCCGGTGCACGGCCTGCAGCAGCAGTTCGATGCGGATGAAACGTGCAAGCAGGGAGTCGTCGGTTTCCCGGTCCAGGGCCGACAGGTCCACGCCGGTGCAGAAGTGACGGCCCGCGCCCTCGATCACGAGGCAGCGCACATCGTCCCGGACGCAGGCGTTTACGGCCTCGGACAGCGCGGCGACGAGGGCGGCCGACAGGGCGTTGCCGCAGGTCGGCCGGTCGAGCACGAGGCGGCGCACGCCCGAGCCGGCATCGGTCTCGATCTGGAGCAAGGCTTCAGGCATTGGCGTATCCGGAGACGAAGGACTTGGCGGCGCCGGTCTCGGCGTCGTAGACATGGCGGGACTGCTTGCCGATGTCCGTACCGTAGACGTGGATGCTGATCGAGACCCGATCGTCGTAGGCATTGCGCACGAGGTGGATGTCGCCGATGGACGGGGACACGCAAGTGGTTTGCCCGGGCTCGATGCGCTCTTCGATGGCAGCGGGGACCAGGCGTCCGTTTTCGCGGGCATAGGCGCGCGAGTATTCGGCGCCGCGCAGCATGCCGATCACGCCCCAGGTGCAATGGTCGTGTATGGGCGTGCGCTGTCCCGGGCCCCAGACGAAGCTGACCACCGAATAGCGGCCGGCGGGATCCCGGTGCAGCAGGTATTGCTGATAATGGACCGGGTGCGGACGCGAGCAGTCCCCGGGCAGCCAGTCGTCGTGAGCCACGAGCTCGCGTAGCAACGCCGCGCAGGCCTCGACGGCATGAGGCTCGTCCGGCGCGGTGCCGAGGGCGGCGTCCATGCCGCGGACGAAGGCGGCCAGCCGGCCGGGTAGGGGGATCGTGGCGGTCATGCCTGGGGCTCCCGGTTCAAGGCGTTGCGGATTTCGTCGTCGTGTTCGCCCAGCGCGGGCGGGGTACGCCGTATCGGCGGCGATCGTCCGTCCAGGCGGACCGGCGAAGCGAAGGTGCGCGTTTCGCGTCCGCCGGGCAGGCGCAGTCCCCGTACCCAGTCCATGTGCTCGACCTGGGGGTCGGCCAGCGCCGACGCGTAGTCGTTGATGCGGGCATGGGGCACGCCGGCCTGCCGGAAGACATCGATCCAATAGTCCACGCCGTGCAGCGCGAAGCGGGTCTCCAGGATGTCCTTCAGCGCCTCCTGGTTGCGCGCCCGGTCCAGGATGCTGCCGAAGCGCGGGTCGTGCGCCAGCTCGGGAAGTTCGACGGCGCGCACGACCGCGCGCCACAGGTTGTCGTTGCCGGCGGCGATCGCGAAATGGCCGTCCGCGGCGCGATAGGCCTGGTAGGGGGCGTTGCGGGGGTGGGCCGAGCCCAGCTTGCGCGGGTTCACGCCCGTGCCGAAGTATTCGCTGGTCTGCAGCGCGCCGATGGCGAGCGTGCAGCCGAACATGGGAATGTCGAGGTGCGCGCCACGGCCGGTCCGTACCGCTTTCAGCAGCGATGAAGCCACGGTGAAGGCCGCGTACAGGCCCGACGAGAAATCGGAGATCGGGACGCCGCATTTGACCGGCGCGTCCGAATCGCCGGTCACGCTCATCACGCCGGCGGCTGCCTGCATGGTCAGGTCGAAGCCGCCTTCCTGGGCGCGCGGGCCGCTCTGCCCGTAGGCGGAGATCGAGCAATAGACCAGGGCGGGATTGCGCGCCGACAGCGCCGCGTAGCCCAGTCCCAGGCGGTCCATGACGCCGGGGCGGTTGTTCTCGATGAGGACGTCGGCCTTGTCCACCAGCGCGCGCGCGGTGGCGGCGTCCGCGGGGTTCTTCAGGTCCAGCACCACCGAGCGCTTGTTGCGGTTCAACGAGGCGAAGTTCTCGCTGTATCCCTCGCTGAGCGGCGGCCAGGCGCGCATGGCGTCGCCCCCGGGCGCCTCCACCTTGACGACCTCGGCACCCAGGTCGGCCAGCAGCATGCCGCAGAACGGGCCGGCCGCGATCGAGCAGAACTCGATGACGGTGATGCCGGCCAACGGCAGTTCGCGGGGTTCGATGTCGCTCATGGGGGCTATGTCTCCTTGTCGAATTGGAGAGAGCTTATGAGCGTTCTCAGAAGAGGTACAACTGTTCTAGAATATGGAACGATCTAGCGAGGCATCACCATGAACAACACCTTGCTCAAGGGGCTGGCCGTCATCGAGTTGCTGGCGCGCAGCCAGGGCGCCATGGGCGTCACGGACATCGCCCGGGCGCTGGGCCTGCCGAAGAGCAACGCGCACCGGCTGTTGCAGGCGCTGGCCGGGCAGCGCTACGTGATCCGCCACGACGGCGGTTCGTACAGCATTTCGATCAAGCTCTGGGAGCTGGGCTCGGCCGCCTTGTCGGGGTTCGACCTGCGCCGCCACGCGGAAGGCGTCATGGATGCCCTCATGGACGCCACGGGCGAGTCCGTGCACCTGTCGGTCCTCGACCAGAAGGAGGTCGTCTACGTCCATAAGGTCGAAAGCCTGAATCCGGTCCGGGCTTATTCGCAGATAGGCGGACGCGCGGCCGCCCATTGCGTGGCCACCGGCAAGGCGATGATCGCCTTTCGCACTGCGCAGTGGCTGCAGGCGATGTCGCAGGAGCTGGTGGCATATACCCCTCACACCATCGTCGATCCGGCCGCCTTCGCGGCCGAGATGGCGCAGATCCGCAAGCGGGGCTACGCCGTCAATCGCTGCGAGTGGCGCGAGGCGGTCAGCGGCGTGGCGGCGCCGATACGAGACGGCATGGGCCACGTCATCGCGGCCATCGGCGTCTCCGGACCCGATGCGAGATTCAAGCCGCGCCGCTTGCGCGAGTTCTCCGAGCGCGTGCTCCTGGCCGCCCGGGAGTTGTCCGAGGGCCTGTCCGGCGGGCCGGACCATGGTTTGTCCCACGTGGCCAGCGCCTGGCGGCCCTGACGCTCCCGCCCGCGGCTTTCAGCACGCGCTGCCGGCCCAATGGCCGCTGACCAGGCCGTCCGGCCGTTGCCGGGCCTGGACGCGGGCGCTGTCCGCCCAGGCGTCGCGCCGGACCTGCAGGCCGGCATAGATGCCGTAGCCCGCGCCGCAGCCGATCTCGCCGCCCGCCTCGACCCCTTCGCCGGCCCGGATCGAGCCCTGGGCCAGGATGTCGCCCAGGGCCTTGATGCCCCATGCCGATTCGATGTGATTGCCGGCCGTGACGTTGCCGCCGGCCAGGATGCCCTGGACGGCCACCAGGTCGTGCCCGGCGCCGATGTCGACGCCTGCCTTGATGCCGCGGCCGCTGCGCAGCGCGTGGCCGGCCTGGATGCTGCCGTCGGCCTGGAGCATCAGCCCGGCCACGATGTCGCCGCCGGCCTGGATGTCCCACTTGGCGCGGCAATGCCCGCCCGCGTCGAGCTGGGTGGCTGCCTCGATGCCCCAGCCGGCCGAGATGTCGCCGCCGGCGCGGATATGGCCGCCGCTGGCCAGATTGCCCGCGGCTTCGATGTCGCTGCCGGCCACGATGGCGGTGCCGGCGCGTATGCCGCCGCCCGTGCACAGATGGCGGCCGGCGCGCACCAGCGTGTCGACATTGATGCCGCTGCGGACTTCGAGCGTGCCCGCGAACACGATGGCGTGGGCGTCGACCGTGTCCAGTCGCAAGACGGTGTCCACCGGTCCGAACTGGTCCAGCAGCCAGCAGGCGTCATCGACCCGGCCATCGGCCACCAGGGCATCGAGGATGGCTTGATAGTCTCCGTGTCCGTTGTGGTCTCGGATGAACCAGCGGTAGCCGCCGGTGCAGGGGTTCTTGGCTTTGACGAATTGCTTGGTGAGTTCCATGGTGCCTGGCGCTGGCGATGAGCAAGGGCGCCCGCGTGGAGCAAGGCTGCACGCGGGCGAAAACAGTCGTTCCGGGCGGCCGGAGGCGGACGCCGGAACGGATGCGGGACTGGATGCTCGTTAGCCGGGCTTGGACCGGGCGTAGGCCGAACGGGCCGCTGCTTCCTGGGCGTCCAGGAAACGCTTCCGCAGGGCATGGGGGAAACTGTAGGGCGCGAAATCGCCGTGCACCGCCGGGCCTGGCGCAAGACGCCACAGGCGGGGCCCCGTCAGGGCGGGCCACCGCTGGCAGGACACGGCGGGGCAAGCAGGCATGGTTGTTTCCGGCAGTTGCAACCCTGTGGGCGGATTGCGGCGCGCCCCGGGAAGACAGGGCGCGGCAGCCGCATGCTACCAGTTGGTCGCGAATCGTCAAGTCGGCGGCGGTTGGCCGTTGGACGGGGCGGCCGGGATGCCAGCGTTCCAGAGCAATTCGGAGGTCAAGGCGGCTGCGTTGGCGGCACCGCACAGGCGCATCGTCCGTATGAGCTCGTCGTGCAGGATGTCCAGCACGCGCGCCGCGCCCGCTTGGCCGGCCACACAGGCGCCGAACAGCAACGGGCGTCCGACCAGGACTCCGGCAGCGCCCAGGCATCGCGCCTTGGCCACGTCGGCGCCGCGGCGCACGCCGCCATCCAGGAATACCTGCGCCTTGTCACCGACCGCCCTCAGGACTGCGGCCAGCGCGGCCAGGGCGGGAACGCCGGTCTCGAGTTGCCTTCCGCCATGGTTGGAGACCACCAGGCCGTCGCATCCCGCCCTTAGTGCCCGCAGCGCGTCGTCTGGGCGCAGCACGCCCTTCACCAGCAGGGGGCCGGGCCAGCGCCGGCGGATCTCGGCCAGGCCGCTCCAATCGAACGCGGGATCGAATTCGGCGCCTACCGACGGTGCAAGCGTGGAGCCGCGCGCGCCGGCCGGGTCGAGGCCAGCGAGATTGGCCATGGCGGGTACGCCATGGCGCAGCATGCCCAGAGCCCATCGCGGCCGGGCCGCGAACGCGGCGACATTGCGAGCGGTAAACCGGAAAGGCATGGCGCAGTCATTGCGCAGGTCCCGTTCCCGCTTGCCGCCTACCGGCACGTCCACGGTCACGACCAGGGCTTCGAAGCCGGCGGCAAGCGCGCGTGCGAGCAGGCGCCACATATGGTCCCGCTGGCGAAGCGGGTAGAGCTGGAACCACTTGGCGCCGGCCGATGCCTCGCCGATGGCTTCGATCGTGGTCGTGGCGGTGGTCGACAAGATGTAGGGGATGCCCGCCTGGGCCGCCGCGCGCGCGATGGCCCGGTCGCCGTCCAGGCAACCGTACCCGACCGCTCCCATGGGCGCCACGGCCACCGGCATGGCGACGGCACGCCCCAGCAGAAGCGTGGACGCGTCGGGCGAGGCGCCGCCGGCCAGCGCGCGGGGAGACCATCCCACCTGCCGAAAGGCATTGCGGTTGAGCGCCAGGGTGTGTTCGTCGTCCGCCCCGCCGGCGTAGAAATCGAAGATCGGCCCGGGTAGGCGCCGCTTGGCCAGCGCTTCGAAATCATCGAGGGCAAAGGTGCGGTCCAGGCGGGCCATGATCGTGCGTCAGGGTTGCTTGGGAACACGGGCCAATTCGACCAGCATGCCCGCGGCCTGGCGGTCCTGGGCGAGAAAGCGGACGAATTGCTCGGGCGTGTCAAGAGCGCTTTCCACGTAGCGGGTTTGCATGACCTCGACCATTTTCGGATCCTGGAACACGGCGGTGAATGCGCGATGAATGCGCGCCACGATGCCGGACGGCGTACCGGCGGGGGCGGCGATGCCCCACCACGGCCGGCTTGGGAAACCGCCCAGGCCGCTTTCGGCCATGGTCGGCACATCTGGCAATTGTGGCGACCGTTGGGCGCCCGCCACGGCGATGGCGCGCAATTGGCCGCTCTGGATCAGGCCGATGAAGTTGCCCAGGCCCATCTGCGCAAGCTGGATCTCGCCGGCCGTGACGGCGTTGGCGATGGGGCCGCCGCCTTTGTACGGGACGCCCACCATGCGCGTTCCCCATTCCCGGTTGAGCCAGGCGACGAGCAATTCCTGCAGCGAACCGGAGCCCAGGGTGCCGAAATTGACGGCATCCGGGTGCGCCTTCGCATAGGCGCGCAATTCAGCCACCGAGCGCACGGGAAGCGCTGCCGGCACCACCAGCCCTTCGGTGACGTAGAACAGGCGGTTGATCGGCGTGAAGTCCCGGGCTGGGTCGTAGGGCAGCTTCTCGAACATGAACGGGTTGAATGACATGGTGGCGTGATACACCGCGCAAAGGGTGTAGCCGTCGGCGGGGGCCTTCGCGCAGGCCTCGGCGCCGACGATGCCGCTGGCGCCCGGGCGGTTCTCGACGACGATCGGCTGTCCCAATTGCTGGCCGAGCGCCGGCGTGGCGGCCCGGAGCACGACGTCGGTGACGCTGCCCGGAGCGATCGGTACGATCAGCTTGACAGGACGCGTGGGGTAGTCGTCCTGGGCCTGGACGGCAGGCGACAGGACGCAAGCGGTCAGCGCGAGGACGAGCCCCGCGCGGCGGATGGTGGAATGCATGGTGGTCTCCTCGATGGCGGCGCCTGGCCGCTCGGTTTTCAGTGCAGCGACGTCTGGCCGGCAGCCGACAAGCCCAATGCCTTGATCACGTCTCCGAACTGTTTGTCGTCTTCCTGCATGTACTGCGCGAACTCGTCGCCCAGGCGCCAGCGGGTCGTGAAGAAACTGGCTCGGGCTTCGGCCTGGAAATCGGGGTCATCGGCCACGGCGCCCAGCGCCTCCACGTATTCGCGGGTGATCGTACCGGGGAGGCCGCGCGGAGCGACGATGCCCCGCCAGTGCGCGACCGACCACGGCACGCCCGCCGCCTCTTGCACCGTGGGAACGTCGGGAAACGAGCGGTGGCGCTGGTCTTCCATGGTCGCCAGCGCACGGGCGCTGCCGGCCTGGAGCGGCCCGCGGGCGTCGGTCATGGTGATGGGCGCGACATGCGCGCGCCCCGCCAGCGCGTGCTCCAGCCCCTGTTCGCCGCTATGCGTCTCTATCCATTGGAGGTGCTCCAGCGGAATGCCGTTGACGTGCATCAAACCGGCCAAGGAGAATTTCCAGACGCTGAAATTGGGCCCGCCCGAGCCGATGATCGGATGGCGGCGGCAATGTTCGAGGAAAGCGCGCAGATCATGAAACGGCGAGCCGGCCGGCACGATGACGGCCGAGGACTCGACGAACGGCACCGCCAGCGGCGTGTAGTCGGAGGGAGTCAGCGAGGTGAGGCCGAGGTGCCAGTGCATCATGCCGATTTCGCCGGTGATCAGGCCCAGCACCGTGCCGTCCGCGCTGGCATCGGCGATGGCCTGGTGGCCGGAGACGGCGCCGGGTCGATTCACCACATCGATGGTGCGCCCGAGTTTTCGTCCCAGGTGCCTGGCGATGAGCCGGGCGCGCTGATCGCTGCCTCCGTCTTTCACGTACGGGACCAGCAATCGGATAGGTGCATTGGAGTGGGGCATGGGCTTGTCGTGTCTCGTTGAGTCCGGTCAGCTTATCGGTGGGACGGCGCGGGGGCCAATGGCATGTTTTCATGCCTCATTCCCTGGGGTTATAGGCCGCCGGAAGACTCCCGCGCCGCCACGTGCCTGCGCATGCAATCGCCGAACAGATCGATCAGCGGCAGGGCAACCGGGTGCCTGCGCCGTGCCAGGCCGCCGCGGAAGCGCCAGATGCCTTGTGCTGTCGGCAGGACGTCGATGCCGAGCTTGCGCGCGTGCGGCAGCACCTGGTGCGATTGCGTCGCCACGAACTGGCCGGTCGCGACAAGCGAAAGCAGTATCTCGAGCGAATCGGCCTCGGCGGCGAAGCCTGGCGTGTCCAGCCCGCGCAGCGCGAAGTATCGCTTCATGCGTTCCAGCACGGCATAGTCATTGTGCGGGCCGACGAATCGGCATCGACTGAGTTCTACGTCGGAGACCTCGTCCGCCTGGTGCAGGGGATGGCTGCGATGCGCGAGGAAAACATGGCTGCTGTCGATCAGGTATTCCTTCTCGATGTCGTCGTGGTCGGGAAAATCCAGCGCGGCGCAGATGATGTCGAGTTCGCCGCGCAGCAATTGCGGCAGCAAGGTGCTCAGCACGCCGGGCACCACGCGTACGCGCAGGCTGGGATGGGTTTGCGCCAGTTCCGCCACGACGTCTGGCAGTAGATGGACGGACCAGAGCGGGCCGGCGCCGACATTCAGCATGCCCACGCCGCCGTCCTTCATCGAAAGGATTTCGTCATGGGCACGCTGCGATTCCAGCTGGATGAGGCGGGCGCGGTGCGCCAGCGTCGCTCCGTACGCGGTTGGCACCATGCCGGCGGCGGTGCGCTTGAACAAAGGTACGCCCAGTTGTTCCTCGAGCTTGCGCAGGCTCTTGGACAGCGCCGGCTGGGTGATGCACAACTCGTCGGCGGCCGCCGTGAGCGTGCGATGCGTCACTACGGCCAGGAAGCAGGTAAGCAGCTTGGAGTTGAGCACGGGCAGGGCCTTCCAGCGGGGAAGTCATCCCGGCACTCTACGAGCGGATGAGACGGCCCGGCCAGCCGGTTTGCTGGATAGTCGGTATCCATGGGCTGGATGATGCGCTGGTCTTTCCAGGATTGCGCCGCCGCGGCCGCCCGGATGCCAAGAGGCCGGGACATGCTTCAGCCGTCCTCGCCCGGATCGAAGTCCATGCGCCGCATCGCGTCCGCCAGCGAGATCCGCGACCGCTCGTAGTCGGCCCAGGGCGTGTTGCCGGTGGCCAGCCGGTCGCCCAGCGTGTGCAGCGTCCAGTGGGCGGAGCTCGACAGGCCGTCCAGTTCCTCCCAGGCCACGGGCACCGACACGGCCAGCCCCGGCCGCGCGCGTACCGACCAGGCCGCCACCGTGGTGGCGCCGAAGCCGTTGCGCAGGTAGTCGATGAAGATCTTGCCCACCCGGTTCCGGGGCCCGCTCTTGGCCACGAAATGGCTGGGCAGGGTCTGCGCCAGGTGCTGGACGATGGCGCGCGAGAAGGCCTTGACGGTATCCCAGTCGTATTGCGGCCGCAGCGGCACGATGACGTGCATGCCCTTGCCGCCGCTGGTCTTCAGGAAGGCGGGCAGGCCCAGTTCGCGCAGGAAGGCGTGCACGAGCTGGGTGCCTTCGCGGATGCGCGGCCAGCCCACGCCTTCGCCGGGGTCCAGGTCGAAGGTCATGCGGTCGGGCGTGCCGATCGCGTCGTCCGTGCCGTTCCAGGTGTGCAGTTCGATGGTGTTCATCTGCGCCGCGGACAAAAGGCCCTGCAGGTCGTCGATCTTCATCAGCGGTGGATGGCCCGGGTCGATCTCCTGGGGCAGCCTGACCACGCCGGGCAGCGCCGCGCGGTCGGCGTGCTTCTGGAAGAAGAGTTCGCCGCCCACGCCGTCCGGCGCCCGCACCAGGGCCACGGGCCGGTTCTTCAGGTGCGGCAGCAGCAGCGGGGCCATGGCCGCGTAGCACTGGACCAGTTGCAGCTTGGTGATGCCGCTCTGCTTGTCGATCACCCGTCCCGGGTGCGTCACGCGGAAGGAGGCGGGCAGGCCGTTGCTTTGCATGGTCTCGGATTCCTTGGGCGGCGCGGCCGCCTGTTCGCGGGTGACGGCGCTGGCGGGCTTGTCGGCGCGCAAGCCGCGGAAGACGCCCTGGCGGATGTGGCCGCCGCCGGTCCATTCGGCGAACGAGACCTCGGCCAGAAGCTCCGGCCGGACCCAGTGGGCCCGGCCCAGGCCCTTCGTGTTGGTTTCGAACGGGGAGCGCGGCGCGGCCAGCTCGTCCAGGCGCTTCTTCAGGGATAGCAAGGTACGCTGGTCGAATCCCGAGCCGACGTTGCCCGCGTAGCGCAGCCGTCCCTCTTCGTCGTGCACGCCCAGCAGCAGCGAACCCAGTCCCGAGCGCGTCCCCTGGGGGTCGGTATAGCCGCCGATGACGAATTCCTGGCGGTTCTGGCACTTGAGCTTGATCCAGTCGGCGGAGCGGCCCGAGCGATAGCCGCCGTCCTTGCGCTTGCCGATGACCCCCTCGAAGCCCAGGCGGCAGGCCGAGGCGACCAGGTCGCGCGGCGCGGCCTCGAACGCGTCGCTGAAGCGCAGGCGCGCCGGATCGGCGTCCTCCAGCAGGCTGCGCAGCGTCGTGCGCCGCTCGGCAAGCGGCAGGCGGCGCAGGTCGCGGCCGGCGTAGAAGGGGAGGTCGAACAGGTAGTAGACGGCGCCGCGCGCGGAGCCGGTCTCGAACGCATTCTGCAGCGACTGGAAGTCGGGGATGCCGTGTTCGTCGGGCACGATGATCTCGCCGTCCAGCCAGGCATCGGCCAACTTCATTGCTTCGATCGCGGCGCGCAGTTCTTCCAGCTTGTGCGTCCAGTCCTTGCCGGTGCGGGTGTAGAGGCGAACCTGGCCGGCTTCGATGCGGGCCAGGATCCGGTAGCCGTCGAACTTCAGTTCGTATTGCCAATGTTCGGGATCCGGCGGCGGCGCGTTCACCAGCGTCGCCAGTTGCGGTTCGAGCGTGGCGGGCAGCTTCGCGTAGGCCGGCGCGGGAGCGGAGGCTTCCTCGGCATCGGCCTCGGGACCGGTGACCGCGTAGTCGTCTTTTTCCTTGATCAACAGCCAGGCTGGCTGCTTCTCGGTCTTGCGCATCCGCACCAGCGCCCACTGGCCGTGCAGCTTGGCGCCGCGCAGCTCGAACTTGAGCTTGCCCGCGCGGTAGCCCTTGCGCGGATCCTCCAGCGGAATCCAGGTCCCGGCGTCCCAGATGGCGACGTCGCCGGCGCCATAGTGGCCCTCGGGAATGCGGCCCTCGAAGCTGCCGTAGGACAGCGGATGGTCCTCGACCTGGACCGCCATGCGCTTGACGCCCGGATCCAGGCTCGGGCCCTTGGGCACGGCCCAGCTCTTGAGCGTGCCGTCCAGCTCCAGCCGGAAGTCGTAGTGCAGGCGCCGCGCCGCATGGCGCTGGACGACGAAGGACAGGGCGTGCGTGCCGGGCTTGCCGCCCGCGGCGGGTTCGGGCGTGTGGGCGAAATCGCGCTTGGCGCGATAGGTGCGGAGGGCGTCGTTCCTGGCCATGCGAGGCTCCGGTGGCCGTGGTCAGGCGCTGCGCCGGGTCTTGCCGCCTCGGGCATGCCCCTTGCCGCTGGAGCCACCGCTGCCCTTGTGTTTTTCCAGGCTGCGCTTGAGCAGTTCCGTCAGGTCCACGATGTCGGCCGTGGGCCGGGCTTCCTCCAGGGATTCGATGGGATGGACGGCCTGGGTTTCCTCCGCTTCGATCTTGGTCTGCACCAGTTGCAGGATCTTCTCCTTGAACTCGTCGTGGAACTGCTGCGGATCCCATTCGCCCGCCATGTCCTCGATCAGCTGGACGGCCATCTTCATCTCGCGCGCCGAGATGCCCTCGGCATGGCTGCCTTCCTCGGGCAGGCCCAGGTTCTCCCACGAGCGGATCTCGTCGCCCCAGCGCAGCAGGTTCAGGACCAGGCCGGGCCCGGCGGGAATCAGCGCCGCCAGGTGCTGCTTGGTCTGGATCACCACGCGTGCCACGCCTATCCGCCCGGTCTTGAACAGGGCCTCGCGCAGCAGGGCGTAGACCTTGGCGCCCTTGCCCAGGGGGGCCAGGTAGTAAGGCCGTTCGAGATAGATGAAGGGGATGGAGTCGGCCGCCACGAAGGTCTCGATCTCTATCGTCTGCGTGGATTCAGGATAGGCGGCGCGGATCTCGTCGTCGGACAGCACGACGTAGCGGCCATCCTCGTAGGCGATGCCCTTGACGATGTTCTCGCGCGTGATTTCGCGGCCAGTGCGCTTGTTGATGCGCTTGTAGCCCACCGGGTCCATGCTGCGCTTGTCCAGCCAGTCGAAATCCAGTTCGCTTTCCTGGGTGGCGGTGTACAGCGCAACCGGAATGTGGACCAGACCGAAGCTGATGGCGCCTTTCCAGAGTGTGCGTGCCGTGGTGGCCATGGCCGTTCCCCCTTGTGTAGCGGAATCGTCACGTCCAGCATATCCGAGGCTGGGGCCGGAGGCGGTGAAAATCCTGGCGAACTGGTAGCAGAGTGTTATCGCGGGCCAGGGCACGCGGGAGGGGCGGCCGCTTGCTGGACGTATACTTTCGTCTTTTGCCCGACCGTAATGAACGTCCGCGAATACTACGAGCAAGCCCTGGCCGAGCGCGGGTTCACCCCGGATGCGGCCCAGCGTGCAGCCATCGAGCGCCTGCAGCGCTACTACGATGACTGGGTCGAGTTCAAGTCGCTGCGTTCCAATGCCCTGAAGCGCCTGTTGAACCGCCCGGGCGTGCCGCGCGGCGTCTACATGTGGGGCGGCGTGGGCCGGGGCAAGAGCTTCCTGATGGACGCCTTCTACGCCACGGTGCCGGTGCAGCGCAAGACGCGGCTGCATTTCCACGAGTTCATGCGTGGCGTGCACCGGGAGCTGGACGAGGTCAAGGGCATGACCGACCCGCTGGACGAGGTGGCGCGCCGCATCTCGCGTCGCTACCGGCTGATCTGCTTCGACGAGTTCCACGTCTCGGACGTGGCCGATGCCATGATCCTGTACCGGCTGCTGCTGGCGCTGTTCGCCAACGGGACCTCGTTCGTGATGACGTCCAACTACGAGCCCTCGACCCTGTATCCGGAAGGCCTGCACCGCGACCGCATCCTGCCGGCCATCGCGCTGATCCAGGAAAAGATGGACGTGATGAACGTCGATTCCGGCGTCGACTACCGCCGGCGGGCGCTCGAGCAGGTCGAGATCTACCATAGCCCGCTGGGTCCGGAAGCCGACCAGGCGCTGGAGAAGGCCTTCGCCGCGCTGGCCGACACGCCGCCCATCGAACCGCCGGTGCTGTCGGTCGAGAACCGGCAGATCAAGGCCCGCAAGCTGAGCGGGACGGTGGTGTGGTTCGACTTCGCAACCTTGTGCGGCGGACCCCGGTCGCAGAACGATTATCTGGAGCTGGCCAGCCGTTTCCACGCGGTGATCCTGTCGGACGTGCCCAGCATGGGGCCCAGGCAGGCCTCGGAAGCAAGGCGCTTCACCTGGCTGGTGGACGTGTTCTACGACCACAAGGTCAAGCTGATCATGTCGGCGGCCTGCGAACCCGAGGAGCTTTATACCGAGGGCGCGCTGGCCAACGAGTTCCACCGGACGGTGTCGCGGATACTGGAGATGCAGTCCCGGGAATACCTGGATGCCGAGCGGCGGGAGACGGTGGTCTTGTAGCCGTCCGGAACCGGGTCAATGGCCGGCTTCCAGCGAACCCAGCGAGGATTCGAGCCCGTCGAGCAGGTCGGCGGCGCTCTCGGGAAGGGCCGGGGCGCGAGCCAGCGACTGCAGCAGCAGGAGCAGGCTGCCCGCCGTTGCCGCTTCATAGCCGGCGTGCGCGAAATGTTGATCGAGCGACCCATCGTACGCATATTTCGCGTGCAGGAAATCGAGCAGGTCGATCTCGAAGTCGGCAACGGTGATGTTGCCGATGCCCATCACGCATGAGCAAGGCCCGCCTCGCATCGGCAGGTGGCGCTGCACCAGGCCCTGCCAGCGGCCTGCCAGCGCAACGGCCTTGAGCCGCGAGGAGGTGGCGCGGGGCGTGCTCACTCGAGTTTGATGCCGATTTTCTGCGTCAAGGCGCGGAACTTCTCGACCTCGGCTTTCCTGAAGTCGCCGTATTCGGCCGGAGTCGAGGGCAGTGGCACCTTAGCGGTTTCAGCGAACGACTTGAGCAGGTCCGGATCTTTCAGGATCTTCTGCACCGTGGCGTTGATCGCCGTGATGACGGCCGGCGGGGTGCCCGCCGGCGCTTCCAGTCCTACCCATGACGAGAGCGCGAAACCCGGAATGGTCTCGGACATGGCGGGCACGTTGGGCAGGGCCGGGCTGCGATCACGGGTCGTGACGGCCAGTGCCTTGACCTTGCCGGCCAGCACGCTGGGCAGCACCGAGGTGTCGCCGAACAGGTAGTCGATCTGTTCCCCCAGCAGTGCGGTGAATGCCGGCGCCGTGTCCGGAAAAGGGATGTGCGTGGCCTTGGCGCCGGTGGCCTGGTTCAGCATCTCGCCGGCCAGGTGGGGCACGCTGGCTGGGCCCGACGAGCCGAAATTCATGGAGCTGCCCCTGCGCTGGAGCGCCGTCAGCAGGTCGGACAGGTTCGCGTGCGGCGACCGTTCGGGTACGGTCAGGATGAAGGGGCTGTCGGACAGCAGTGCCACAGGCGCCAGGTCCTTGAGATAGTCGTAAGGCAACTGCTTGAACAGCGATGGCGCGATGGCGTGCTGGGTGACGCTGATCAGGAGCGTGTAGCCGTCGGGTTTGGCCCGGGCGACGTAGCTGGCGCCTATCGTGGTGCCGCCCCCTGCACGCGACTCGACGACGACGGGCTGGCTCCATTCGCGGCCCAGGTACTTGGCGACTGTGCGGGCGAGGATGTCGGCGCCGCCGCCGGGGGCGTAAGGAACGACCAGGACGACCGGCCGTGAAGGAAAGGCATCGGCGGCCTGGGCCGGGGCCGGGCCGGCAGCCAGGGCGGCGCAGGTTGCGGCACCTATCACGGCCGTGCGGGCCGCCTGCAAGGGATCGGGTCTTTCGGACGTCATGGTGTCTCCTCTCGGGTAGAACGATCAGCGGCGGGCCTCCTGCCTGAGCCGCCGTGTTGCCGTGACGTCGATTCTGCCGTCGTCGATCACGACCTGGTAAATGTCGCGCGCATGGGCGGCGCTGACGTAGCCCTGCCGCACGTCGTCGAGCACGGCCTGGGGATCTCTTTCGGCGGGCGGGCCGAAGCCGCCTCCGCCGCCCGCGCGCAGGTGCAGCGTGTCGCCGGGCTTGAGGCGTTCATTGCGTATCTTGCCGGCTACGGTCTTGGGCTGGCCCGAGCCGTGACGGGTCACGATGACTTCGTTGGGCAGGCCGGCATGGCCGCCATGCAGCCCCCACGGGGCGCATTGCATGCGATCGGCCTGGACATCGACCGACAGGGTCGATCGCGCCCGGACGACGACCTCGGTGCCCAGCCCGCCCCGGTGCTTGCCGGCTCCGCCCGAGTCGGGGCGCAGGGCGTGGCGCTCGATCAGAATGGGGTACTTGGATTCGAGCTGTTCGCAGGGACTATTGTGGGTATCGCCGTCATTGGAGCAGACCACGCCGCTCATCCCGTCGGCCGACTGCTTGGCTCCCCAGCCACCTCCGGTCGGCCCGATGAAGCCGATGAAGAACTGGCCGTCCGCCGGCGAGATGCCATGAAACATCGCGATTACCAGATCTGCGTGGTGCGCGGCGATGGTGCGGTCGGGAATCGCGCCGGCCAATGCCTTGAAGATCGTGTCGACCACGGTCATGGGAAAGGTCATCCACTTGCGCATGGCCGCGGGTTTGACGGCACTGACCACCGTTCCCTGGGGCACGATCACTTTCAGAGGCCGGAAGCTGCCCTCGTTGATGGGGTAGTCCGTGGGCGAGGTCAGGCACTTGTAGGCAACCTGCGCGCAGGAGTAGCCGGTACTGGGGCCCGAGTTGAAGAAGCCGCGCACCTGGGGGCTGATGTCGGACAGGTCGATGGTCAGCTCTTCGCCTTGCTTGATCACGCGAACCTTGATGGGCACGCGCTTGCCGATATCCAGGCCGTCGTCGTCCATGAAAGACTCCGCCTCGTAGACGCCGTCGGGAATCGACAGCGTTCGCTGGCGGGCCGCGGCCTCGGACTGGTCCATGATGTTCATGATGGCGCCGAGCACTGGCGCACGTCCGTATCGCTCCAGCAGTTCGGAGAACCGCCGCGTGCCGGTGGTGATCGCCACGATCTGCGCGCGCAGGTCGCCCATCGCCCGTTCGGGCAGGCGGACATTGGTGCGGATGATTTCGACGAGGTCTTCGTTGACCACTCCTGCCCGCTGGTACTTGAGCACCGGGATCTGGATCCCTTCGGCATAGATGTCCGAAGTCACTCCGCCCAGCGCGCCACCGACGTCCGGCCAGTGCGCCATGCAGCAGGCCCAGGCTGTGAGCTTGCCGTCGAAAAAAATGGGTTGGCTGAAAGTGAAGTGGTTGAGATGGCTGCCGGTGATGTAGGCGTCGTTGGTCACCAGGATGTCACCGGGCTCGATACCATCGCTGCCGTATCTGTCGAGGTTCGCTCTTATCGTGTTGGCCATGCCGCGGATGAAGCTGGGCAGACCGATGCCGATGGAGACGGTCTCGCCGTCGGCGGTGAACAAGCCCACGGTGAAGTCGAGCGCTTCATAGATGATCATGTTGTAGGCCGTGCGCATGAGATTGGTCTTCATCTCCTCGGTCACGGCCAGGACGCCGTTGCGGACGATCTCGGTCAGGACGGCGTCCGGACGGGCAATGTCCTTGTCGGGCAGCGCGGAAGGGGCGGGCATGGTCAGCAGGCTCCAAGTTCGATGTGCAGGTTGCCGTAGGCGTCCACGGTAAGGCGGTCGCCGGGAAACACGACCGTGGTGGAGGCGTGTTCCTCGATCAGGGCGGGACCATCGATGGCGGAGCCGGCAGGCAGCGTGTCGCGGCGGAACACGGGAGTCTCGACGTCGCGGGCCTTGGCCGAGAAATAGACGCGACGATATCCCGCGCGAGCGGCCTCGATCGATCTTTCGGGAGACGAGGAAAGTTCCTCCATGGGCGGTTTGGGCATGACGCCGGTGGTGGCGGCGCGCAGCGTCACGATTTCGACGGGCTCGCCGGGCGCGCAGGTACCGTAGCGCTGTTGGTGGACGAGATCGAACCGTGCCTTGATGGCGGGCCTGTCGCCGGAGCGTAGCTCGGATTCGTCGAGATCGACCGTCACGGAATGTTCCTGACCCACATACCGCATGTCGGCGGAGTAGGCCACAGTGATCGATTGGGGCCGGACGGTGCTGTGTTCAAGGGCCGCGAGGCCCTGGCCGGCGAGTTGATCGAGCTGCCCCATGACGTCGTCCAGGCCGACGTCGGCCAGCTTCGCGAAGCTGGTGCGGACGTAGTCGTAGCGCAGGTCGGAGTGCAGCATGCCAAACGCGCAGAAATGGCCCGGCGCTCGGGGGATGATCACGTGGCGCATGCCGATCTCGCGGGCCACCGCGGCGGCGTGCAGGGGGCCGGCGCCGCCGTAGGCGACCAGCGTGAACGAGGCGGCGTCCAGGCCGCGTTCCGTTGAGACTCCTTTGACCGCGTAGGACATTTTCGTCGCCGCGATGCGCAGGATGCCTTCGGCCGCCTGCTGCACGTCCAGGCCCAGGGGGAACGCGACGTGGGTGTCGATTGCCCGGCGGGCCGCTTCGATGTCCAACTGCATCTGCCCGCCCAGGAAGCGGTCGGCGCCCAAGCGGCCCAGGACCAGGTTGGCGTCGGTGACGGTGGGGATCTCGCCACCACGACCATAGCAGGCAGGCCCCGGCGCCGCGCCGGCGCTACGGGGGCCGACGCGCAGGGCGCCGCCGTGGTCGAGTTCGGCGATGCTGCCGCCGCCCGTGCCGACCTCGAAGACATCCACCAGCGGGATTTGTACGGGCAGGCCTTCATTGTAGCCGCCGACCAGGGCAAGGTTGCCTGTCAGGATGCGGCCGTTCAGGATGACGCCGGCCTTGGCCGTTGTGCCGCCCATGTCGAAGGCTATGGCATTGGCGATGCCCAGGCGAGCGCACAGCGCGTGGGTGCCCACGACACCGGCGGCCGGACCCGATTCCAGCATTCGCACGCATTGCTGCCGAGCTTGATCCGGCACATACAGGCCGCCGGTCGATTGGACCAGCAGGAACGAGCCGGCGAAGCCCTGACCTTCCAGGTGGCCCTCGATTTCGCCGATGTAGCGGCTGACGGTGGGACCGACATAGGCATTGGCAACGGCGGTCGAGCAGCGCTCGAACTCGCGGTATTCCTGCGACAGTTCATGCGAAGCGGTCACGAAGGCATGCGGCAGGCGGGACTGCACGATGGCCTTGACCCTGGCCTCGTGGGCCGGATTGGCATAGCAATGCAGCAGCAGAATAGCAACGGCCTCGACGTTCCGGGTGATGAGGTCGTCGCAGATGCGATGCACCTGAGCCTCGTCGAGCGCCAGGTGGACAGTACCGTCGGCTGTCATCCGCTCGGCGACCTCGAAGCGCAGCGCGCGCTCGACCAGCGGCACATGTTTGGAAAAGAAGAGGTTGTAGGCATCGGGCCGGTTGATGCGGCCGATCTCGTAGATATCGCGGAAGCCTTCCGTGATCAGAAGCGCCGTACGTGCACCCTTGCGTTCAAGCAGGGCGTTGATTGCGACTGTCGAGCCATGGAGGAATATTTCGGCGTCCTCGAAACGGGTATTCGCCTGGTCGACCGCACTGGCGATGCCTTCGACCAGATGATCAGGTGTACTCAGGGATTTGCCCAGCGACAAACTGCCGGTTCCCGCGTCGAAAAACGCCACATCGGTGAAGGTGCCGCCGATATCCGCGGCCAGCCTGCTGCCTGTTCTCATGAAATCCAACCCTCTTGCCGTCTTTTTTATAAGGTAACCTAGGTACCTGTTATCGTCAAAGTGTTGGATGTAAAGATTAATTCCATTAAAATCAAAAGCTTAATGGAGAGTAACTATGGTTTTCATGAAAATTCGAATGGTTGCGAACCATGAATGAACCCCAGCGGGCACCGGCCCTGAATGACTCGGCGGACGTCGGCGAAGTGGCCAAGAGCGAGCAGATCGCCGCCGTACAACGTGCGTTCGAGATCGTGGAGGCGTTGGCGGACGCCAAGGACGGGTTGTCCTTCACGGATATCGTTGGATTGCTGGCGGTGAACAAGGCCATCGCCTTCAAGCTGCTCAATACGCTAGTCGCCTGCCGTTATGTGTTTCGCGACGCCACCTCCGGCCGTTACTGCCTGACGTTCAAGGTCAGCAACCTTGGACTGAGGAAGATGTCCCGGTCTCTGCTGCTGGACCAGAGCAACTCCATCTTGCGTGAACTGGCGGATGCCACGGGAGAGTTGATCCGGCTAGCCGTGGTGGAAGGCGACAGCATCACCTGGGTCTCCTCCATCTTGGCTCAAAGCCGGTTGCTGCAGCTCAATCCCAGCTATGGCTTCGAAGTGCGGCTGCACTTGCATGCGGCCGGCAAGGCCTGGCTGTCGACGATGAGTAGCGAACGGGCGCTGGGACTTGTGCTGGAACGAGGCCTGGAGCCCGCCACTGAACATTCGCTCACCACGGTCGAGGCAATCCTGGATGATCTGAAGTTGTCTGCCCAGCGGGGCTATTCGATTTCGTACGAGGAACATTCCCTGGGCGTAGGCGCGATTGGCGTGCCCGTGATGGTTCGCCGGTTCGGCGACCACAAGGAATGCGTGGGCGTGGTGACGCTGGCGGCGCCGTGCGCCCGGATGAACCGCCAGGCGCTGGAGGGCATCGCCCCGAGAATCAAGGACACGGTAGCCCGTCTCGCGGCGATCTGGCCGGTGGGGGATGGCCGCACTTACTCGTGACGAAAAAGGGGGAAGCGAGCACGCTCCCCCTTCGTAGGCCGTCTGGTGACCGCTTACTGCTTACCGCTTCAGCTTCGCGAACGCCGCCGCCATCGCGCTTTCCCCCGGAGGCGGGGCGCTCATGCCGCGATCGCGCCCGCGGCCGCCGCCCGGGCGTCCGGCACCGGCGCTGCCGCCGTCGCCGCGGCGCGCGGGGACCGAGTCGTCGTTCAGGCGCATGGTCAGCGCGATGCGCTGGCGCTGCAGGTCGACTTCCTGCACCTTGACCTTCACCGTCTGGCCCACGCGCACCACGTCGCGCGGGTCCTTGACGAATTTCTCGGACAGCGCCGAGATGTGGACCAGGCCGTCCTGGTGGACGCCGATGTCGACGAAGGCGCCGAAGTTGGCGACGTTGGTGACCACGCCTTCCAGGATCATGCCCTGGCGCAGGTCGTTCAGCGTCTCGACGCCGTCCTGGAAGGTGGCGGTCTTGAACTCGGGGCGGGGATCGCGGCCGGGCTTCTCGAGTTCGCTGAAGATGTCCTGGACGGTGGGCAGGCCGAAGCGTTCATCGGTGAACTGGGCGGGCGAGACGCCCTTGAGCGCGGCGCGGTTGCCGATGACCTGGCGGATGTCGGTCTGGAGCTTGGCCAGGATGCGTTCGACCACGGGATAGGCTTCCGGGTGGACGGACGAGCAGTCCAGCGGATTGTCGCCGTTGGCCACGCGCAGGAAGCCGGCGGCCTGTTCGAAGGCCTTGTCGCCGAAGCGCGGCACGTCCATGAGCTTGGCGCGCGAGGGAAAGGCGCCGTTCTGGTCGCGCCAGGAAACGATGTTCTTGGCCAGTGCGGCGTTCAGGCCCGAGACGCGGGTCAGCAGCGGCACCGAGGCGGTGTTCACGTCCACGCCCACGGCGTTCACGCAGTCTTCCACCACGCTGTCGAGCATGCGCGCCAGTTCGCGCTGGTTGACGTCGTGCTGGTACTGGCCGACGCCGATGGATTTGGGGTCGATCTTGACCAGTTCGGCCAGCGGATCCTGCAGGCGGCGGGCGATGGAGACGGCGCCGCGCAGGCTGACGTCGAGCTCGGGGAACTCGGCGGCGGCCAGTTCCGAGGCCGAATAGACGGAAGCCCCGGCCTCGGAGACGACGATGCGGGTCAGGTTCAGGTCCGGGTAGCGCTTCATCAGGTCGGCGGCCAGCTTCTCGGTCTCGCGCGAGGCGGTGCCGTTGCCGATGGCGATGAGCTCGATCTGGTGGCGGCGGGCGATGCGGGCCAGGGCCTCGATCGAGCCGTCCCAGTCGCGGCGGGGTTCGTGCGGGTAGACCGTCGCGGTTTCCAGCAGCTTGCCGGTGCGGTCGATGGCCGCGACCTTGACGCCGGTGCGGATGCCGGGGTCCAGGCCGAGCACGGCTTTCGGGCCAGCGGGCGCCGCCAGCAGCAGGTCTTTCAGGTTCAGGGCGAAGACGCGAATGGCCTCGGTTTCCGCTTCTTCGCGCAGGCGGGCCAGGTTCTCGGTCTCGAACGAGGGCAGCAGCTTCACGCGCCAGGTCCAGCGGCAAACCTCGCCCAGCCATTTCTGGCGCGGGCTGACGTCCAGCCCGAAGACGCCGTCCAGGCCGACCAGCTTGGCGACGCGCGCCACGCAGGGGTGGGGAAGCTGTTCTTCCAGTTCGGGCTCCAGGCCCAGGCGCAGTTCCAGCACGCCCTGCTGGCGGCCGCGCAGCATGGCCAGCACGCGGTGCGAGGGCAGGGTACGCAGCGGCTCGCTGAAATCGAACCAGTCGCGGAAATTGGCGCCTTCGGCTTCCTTGCCCTCGGCCACCTTGGAATAGACCAGGCCGGTATTCCACAGGTAGCCGCGCAGGTTCTCCAGCACCTCGGCGTTTTCGGAGAAGCGCTCGGTCAGGATGTCGCGGGCGCCGTCCAGGGCGGCCTTGACGTCGGCCACGCCGGCCTCGGCGTTGACGTAGTCCGCGGCGGCGGTTTGCGGATCGATGGCCGGATCGGCGAGAATGGCGTCGGCCAGGGGCTCGAGGCCGGCTTCGCGGGCGATCTGGGCACGGGTCCGGCGCTTGGGCTTGTACGGTGCGTAAAGGTCTTCCAGGCGCTGCTTGGTGTCGGCGGTGGTCAGCGCGTCCTTGAGCTCGGGCGTCAGCTTGCCCTGCTGCTCGATCGAGGCCAGGATGGCCGCGCGGCGGCTTTCCATGTCGCGCAGGTATTCCAGCCGTATTTCCAGGTTGCGCAGGACGGTATCGTCCAGGCCGCCGGTCACTTCCTTCCGGTAGCGGGCGATGAACGGCACGGTCGCGCCGTCATCCAGGAGTTCCACCGCGGCCGAGACCTGTGCCGGGCGTGCGCCGAGTTCTTCGGCAAGCTGGGCGATAATGCGGGATTGGGCCTGGGTGTCGAGTGCCTCGCCCCGGTCGGTGACCATAGCCATCGAGTCCGTCCTACCTTGGAAAATGAAGCCGCGGATTTTGCCACAGTCTGAGAATATGTCCTTAATTGCTTTCTGCCCGGGCGTTACGCAATGTGTCGACCGCCTGCCCGCCACGGGCGGCTGGGCCGCCCGGCTGGCGCGCTGGCTGCTGCCCACGGTCGTGGCCGTGGCCGTCTGCGCGTCGCCCGCATGGGCGGCCGAGGGGGACGGGCAGCCCGCCCCCGCGCAGACCTACGCCTCGAAGGAGGCGGCCCAGGCGGCCGCCGACGCCGCCAAGGCCGAGTCCGACCGCATCAAGCGGCAGTACGACATCGACGCGGCCGAGTGCATGCACAAGTTCTTCGCCAACAGCTGTGCCGAGAAGGCCAGGCTCGAGCGCAATGCGGGCGTGACGCGCGCCGACGGGGAACGGCGCGCAGCCGAGCTCTATATCCGGCGCGAAGAAGCCCGCGAGCGGCACGAGAAGCGCGACCGCGACAATGCCGAGCGCGACGCCAAGGCCGCCGACCGCGCCGCCCGCAAGGCCGAGGAAGCGGCCAGCCGCCCGCCGCCCAAGGCCGAGCCGGCCCCCCCGCCTCGCCCGTCGGCCCCCGCCGCCGCGCCGGCGCCGCGTCCGCCGCGCGACGTGGACGATCCTGCCGTTCGCGCCCGCAACCGGGCCGAATTCGAACGCAAGCAGGCCGAGGCGCGCGAGTACGCCGAGAAGCAGGCCCGCGATCGGCAGGAAGCCGAGGCCAAGCGTGCCCGGCGCCGGGCCGAGCGCGAGGAAGAGGCCGGGCGCCTGAAGGCGCAGCAGCAGGAAGAGGGCGCGCCGGCGCCTGCCGGGAAGCCGTGATGGACGACAGGATCCAGGCGCTGACCGCGCGCATCGTCGAGCTGCAGCTCGAGCACCGCGACCTCGACGCCGCGATCGAGAGGCTTGCCCTCGACGCCGCGGTGGACGAACTGCGCCTGAAGCGCATGAAGAAGCGCAAGCTCCAGCTCAAGGACCACATCGTGGCCCTGCAGATGCAGCTCATACCGGACATTCCTGCATGACCGCTTCGATCATGGACATCGGCGCCGACGTGGCCGCCGTGTTCGCGGCCGACGGCCCCCTGGCGCGCAAGCTCAAGGGCTACCGGCCGCGGATCCAGCAGATCGAGCTGGCTCAGGCCATCGCGCGGGCCATCGGCGATCGCGGCACGCTCGTGGCCGAGGCCGGCACCGGGACCGGCAAGACCTTCGCCTATCTCGTGCCGGTGCTGATGCACGGCGGCAAGGTGCTGGTCTCGACCGGCACCAAGACGCTGCAGGACCAGTTGTTCGTCCGCGACCTGCCGGCCGTGCGGGACGCGCTGGGGCTGCCCGTCGTCATCGCGCTGCTGAAGGGGCGGTCCAACTACCTGTGCCACTACCATCTCGAACGCACCGTGGGCGACGGCCGCCTGGCTTCGCGGGCGGAGGTCGCCCAGCTGCGCAAGATCGAGGCGTTCGCCAAGCACACCCGCAGCGGCGACAAGGCTGAACTGGCCGAGGTGCCCGAGAACGCGGACATCTGGCACAAGGTGACGTCCACCCGCGACAATTGCCTGGGATCGGACTGTCCGGCCTTTCGCGAGTGCTTCGTCATGCAGGCCCGCAAGCGCGCCATCGAGGCCGACGTGGTGGTGGTGAACCATGCGTTGTTCCTGGCCGACCTCGCGCTCAAGGACGAAGGCATCACCGATCTGCTGCCGGCCGCCGATACGGTGGTGTTCGACGAGGCCCACCAGTTGCCGGCCGCCGCCACGCGCTTCCTGGGCGAGTCGGTGTCGTCGCACCAGCTGCTGGACTTCGCGCGCGACGCCACGGTCGCCGGCCTGTCGCATGCGCGCGAAAGCGCGGACTGGCCGGTGCTGGGACAGGCCGTCGAGCAAGCCACCCGCGAGCTGCGGCTGTCGTGCGCGGCGGTCGAGAAAATGCCGGGCCAGCGCAGCACCTTCGACACGCTGCCCAATCCCCAGGACTTCGGCAAGGCGGTGCAACAGGTGATCGATGCGGTCCACACCCTGGGCCGCATCCTGATGGCCGTGGGTGAGCGCCACCCCGATCTGGACATGGTGGCCAAGCGCGGTCCCGACCTGATCGCGCGGCTGGCGCGCTGGACCGAGGCCCACGGCGTGCCGCCGGCCCATGCCGGGCAGACCGGCAAACCGGCCGAATCCGCCTGGCCGGAATCCGTTGCCGACCAACCAACCGAGCAGCCCCCGCAACGGGCAGACGACGGCTGGGTGCGCTGGGTGGAAACCGGCACCAGCCACATCCGCCTGCATACCGCGCCCTTGTCCGTCGCACAGGCGTTTTCGCAGTACCGGCCGGCGGGGCAGGCCTGGATCCTTACCTCGGCCACCTTGTCGGTGCGCGAGGATTTCTCGCATTTCACGCGCCAGCTCGGCCTGTACGAAGCCACGACCGGCCGTTGGGAGTCGCCGTTCGACTACGGGACCAATGGCCGACTGTTCGTGCCGCATGGCATTCCCGCGCCGCAGGATCCGCGCTTCACCGAAGGCTTCGTCGAGGCCTTGCTGCCCGTGCTGGCGGCCAGCCGCGGTTCGGCGCTGGTGCTGTGCACGACGCTGCGGGCGGTGGACAAGGTGGCCGAGCTGCTGCAGGAAGCCTTCCGCGAACGTGGCTGGGAATGGCCTCTGTTCAGGCAGGGCGACCGTTCCCGCCGGGAACTGCTGGAGCGCTTCCGGACCAGCGCGCACGCGGTCCTGGTGGGCAGCGCGAGTTTCTGGGAAGGCATAGACGTGCCGGGCGACGCGCTGACCCTGGTGGCCATCGACAAGCTGCCGTTCGCGCCGCCGGACGATCCGGTGCTGGATGCCCGCATCCGCGCCTGCCGCGAACGGGGCGGCAATCCCTTCTTCGAATACCAGTTGCCCGAGGCCGCCATCGCGCTCAAGCAAGGCGCGGGACGGCTGATCCGCACTGAAACCGACTGGGGCGTGCTGATGGTGGCCGACCGCCGGCTGGTCGAGAAGCCCTACGGCAAGCTGTTGTGGCGCGGCCTGCCGCCGTTCACGCGTACCCGCAACGTGGCGGACGTCGAGGCGTTCTACGCCGAGCGCGCCGAGACGCTGTCGCCAGCGGCCTGAGCGGTGCGCTGCCGGAACCCCGCACCGGCCAGGGCCAGCAGGCCCTAGCGAATCACCACCGACACGCTGGTCCGGGGCGGCACGGTGATGACCTCCTCGTAGACGTCCCGCACAGCCGGCCGCACGAACGGGAAGAATCCCCGCGGCTGCAGATACATCGGTACGCTCGTTGGCAGCCCGTAGTCCGCGTACAGCGCACCGTCCATTGGCACGAGGTCGTAGCCGGAGTCGCTTCTCGCCCCCAGGCCGAAGTTCGGCGGCGATGCCGCCGGCAACAGTGCGCTGGTCGTGCCGATGCGGCGCATCGTCGTCTGGATGCCCGGGCCGCCCACGTCGCGGATGACCTTGTCCAGGATGCGCCAGGAGTCCGGCGCGCCGGTCTCGTTCAGCAACCTTCGATAGAAGTCCATGCCGTAATGACGCAGCAGGTAGGCGCCTATGGTCGAGTTGATGTTGTAGCTGTCGCAGGCGCCCCAGTCCTGGATGGCGATCGACAGGATGTCGCAGTTGAAGTTCTGGTCGCGCAGCCAGTAGCGGACGAAGAAATCACGGTTTTCATGGTGGCGGTTCAGGCCGGGAAGGTAAAGGACATCCTCGGCCATCAGCGCGATCAGTTCGATGAACCAGGATTGATGGAAGTACTCCTGGCCTGGCTCCTTGGAGATGACCTGCAGGTAGCGTGTGGAAAGGTGAGTCAGCTCATGGGCGAAGGAGGCCAGTTCGTCCAGGACGGGGTTGTAGAAGTTGTCGTCTGACATGAAGAGGACCAGCGCTTCGTTGCTGAGATTGTCCTCGGGAGGGCCGGCTGGATCGTTCAGCCCGACGTCGTTCCAATGCACCATTCCGGCCGCCATCATGTCGCGGATGAAGGCGACGTGCAGGTCCGCGTCGGGAGGGATGGCCGGCAATTCGCCTTCCGGATACGGGCCCCAGGGCGGACCGACGAGTGCCACGGTCCTGTCGTAGACCGCGTCCTCTCTTTGGGCGACGTCGCGGATGAAGCCGTCGAGCATTGCATCCGTGACACTGCCGGCCGCCTGGGTCTCCGCGTCGATCCATACATGGATGCCGCGCCCGTCGCGGGCCACGGTCTGGCGGACCAGGGTCGACCGGCGGAACGCGTCTTCTTCCGTGCCCATCCCGTAGCCGGATACCCGCCAGGTGCGCACGTCCCCGAGCCGGGGCGCGTGGGCGGTGCGGCTCGGCCCCACGATTCTGTGCGCGGGCGAGGGTTTGCGGCTCTTCAGCCGCTGCATCGGATCGGCCTGCATCGGAGGCAGGTCGGGGTGCCGCGGGCGGCGCGGACTTGCGGCATCCGCCGCGTCCGCGCCGGCCGGGAACGCCAGCCTGGCGGCGGGCGCAGCGAGCGGATAGGGCGAACGCAGATACAGCTCCAGCGCGGGCAGGCGCTGCGGCGTATCCCCGTGGTTGGTGTAAATCAACTGCACATCCTTGCCGGCCACGCCAGCCAGCCGGATGGGCAGGGCGGTCCGTTCGTCGCCGGTATTGGTGTACTGCCAAACGCCGATACCCGAGCCCGCGTAGCGGTGGGCATCGATGGCGCCGCAGCGGGGGCCGCTGCAATCGACCTCGAACTGCGCGGTGGAAGGCGGCGGTTCCGTCGGGGCGATGGGTTCGGCGTCGCCCCCGCATCCCGACAGCAGCATCAGGGTGGCGGCGGCAAGCAGGGCAAGCGTGGGGGAGGCGGGTCTCATGTCGGCTCCTAGCGTACGACGACCGACAGGCTGGCATGCGGGGGGACGACGATGTTCTCCCGGTAGTTGTCCCGCACGGCCGGCCGGGCGAAGGGGAAGAACGCGCGCGGCATCAGGGTCATGATCGTGTCGGTCGGCAGCGTGAATTCGCTGGCGTAGGTGCCGCCATCGATGGCGGCCAGCGTGTAGGCGCCGTCCGTCCGTTCAGGCAGTCCGTAGCCCCTGGGCGACGCGGCTGCGGGCAGCAGGGCGATGTTCGTGGCGAAGCGGCGCAACGCGGTATCTGCGCCTTCTCCGCCCGCCTGCTTGATGGCGTCGTCCAGGATGGCCCAGGAATCCGGCGAACTGGTATTGCGCAGCAATTGGCGATAGAAGCCGATACCGTATTGCCGCAACAGGTAGGCGCCGAACGTTGCCCGCACCGCGTCGGAATAGCAGGCCGATCCGTCGGCGTCCAGTGACGTTGTCAGGTCGCAGTTGAAGTTGCCCGTGGCGCCCAGCGACAGCCAATACCAGCGGTAGATGTCGCCTGCAAGCTGATAGGTATCGACGCCAGGCAGGTAGAGGATGTCCTGCATCATGAAGCTCGTCATGATGTCGAGCCATGGTTCGAAGGACTGGTCGGTCTCGGGCAGTGCCGAGCGATGATAGATGTTGGACATCTGGGTCAGCAGCAACGCCATGGCCGCGGCCGGTTCGCCGTACGCATAGTAGTCGTCCGGCTGATAGAAGCGCTCCGAGGTCAGATATACCGCCAGCGCTTCGTTGCTGGTGCGGACGTATTCGTCGAAGTCGGGATTGCCCGTCTGTCGGCGGATGCGAAGGTCGCGGGCGCCGGGATAGGCCACATAGGCCAGTTCCTTGCCCAGCACGATGTTCAGGTCTTGCGCCGGCGGGATCGCCCCGGCCGTCTCGTGCTGTCCCCAGGGTTCGCCGGCGAGGTCCGTGGCCCGCGTGTAGATGGAGTCCGGACCCGAGATGACTCGTCGCAACAGGGTATCCAGCATCGCGTCGTTGACCAGTTCGTCGCCGTATTGATCGTCCTCCAGCCAGATGTTGACCCGGCGCGGGCCATCGGGGCCCTGGGCCTGCCCCTGGCGAAGCAGGTTGAATGAGCGTTCTACCCGCCCCTCTGTCCACGTATCGACCCACCAGGTGCGTGTGGAACCCACGGCGGCGGTGGCAGCGGGGGCTCGTCGGCTGACGGTCTGCCTGGCGTCGACTCGTTGCGCGACGGGCGGCACGGCGGGGGAAAGGGCGGGAGCGCGCCGCGCGGCGGCGGGCGCGCCCGGCGGATACGGCGAGCGCTCGAACAATTCGATGCCGGGCATCTTCTGCGGGGTGCCGCCGTGGTTGGTGATGATCAGCTGCACGTCCTTGCCTGCCAGGCCCGAGATGTCGATCGCCACTGTCTGCCGATCGTCGGTCGTATTGGTGTATTGCCAGATGCCGACGCCCGAACCCAGGTAGCGATGGGCATCGACCGCGCCGCAATGAGGTCCGCTGCAATCGACCGTCAGTTGCGCCTCGGCCGGAGCAGGCGGTTCGGGCGTATCCGGCGCCACGGCGCCGTCTCCGCCGCAGGCGGCCAGCAGCAGCCATACGCCATGGATGGCCAGGCGTCTGATGGGAAGGCATGGACGTGAAGAGACTGTGATCATGGCGATTCCTTGCTATCGGATGACGAGGCTCAGGCTGGAGCGTGGGGGAACCAGCAGCGTTTCGCGGTAGCTGCCCTGGACAAGGGGACGTACGAACGGAAAGAAGCCGTAGGGTTCCAGGTAGAGCGGCACGCGGCCGGGTAAGGTGTTGATGTCGGCATAGCGCGCGCCATCGAGCGGGATAAGGAAGACGTCCTGCCCGTGCCGCGCGGGATAGCCGAAGCCTGGGGGCGATGCCGCCGCGGGAAACAGCGCCGCGCTGGTCCCGAAGCGCCGCAGGAGGGCCGGGAAACCGTCGCCGCCGGCCTGCCGGAGGGAATGGTCGAGGATTTCGAACGAGTCGCTCGAACTGAAGTCGTGCAGCAGCGAAACCAGTAGATCGGCACCGTAGTGGCGCATCAGGAAGGCGGCCAGTGCATTGACCGTGCTGTAGCCATAGCAGGCCCGGTTCGGCAACGGGATCGGATACATGTCTCGCAGGTCGCAATTGAAGCCACCGCGTTGTCCCCAGGACAACCAGCTCTGGAACCGCGCCTCGGTATCGGAGGGCGCCGCGTCGTCGGGATGGTAGGCCAGCTCCTTCATTGCTTCCGCGACGGTTTCGTTCAGCCAGGAGTCGAGCTGGTCGTCATCGCCTGCGAGGATGCCTCGATAGAACCAGAATATGAGATGGGTGAGTTCGTGCGAGAAAGTCTGGATGGCATCGGTGTAGACGTCGTCGGGGGCGTAAATGCTCCGGGCGTGCATGTAGACCGCCAGCGCCTCGTTGGACTGCTGGATGTTCGGGAAGTCCGGGTAGTAGTGCCGCACGTAGGCGTCCGTGAAGTTGACATAGCCCAGGACCTCGAGCGGTTCCACGATCACCACGTTCAGGTCTTCATGGGCGCCGATGATGTTCTCGTAGGGGGTTTCCGCCCAGATCGGTCCCGCGATCCTCGTTATCCGGTCGTAGGTGGACCGGATACGCTCCTGCAATTGATCCAGCGCTTCGTCGGTAATGACGCCAGCAGCCGTGACCGCGTCCTCCACCCAGATGTTCAGCGCCCGGCGATCGGCGCCGTCGAGGCTGGAGCGCCGGCGCAGCGTGGTCGGGCGCGGGGCCCTGGCGTTGTCACCGCCGGAAAAATCGTTCACCCACCATTCCCGGGTGTCGCCCACCCGGTGGGATGCGGAGGCCGCCATCCGGGCCAGGGCCGGGCCGGAGGCGGTCTTCGCACGCGGGCGGGGCAAGGCGCGCAGGTCGTAGGGCGCATGGGGCCGCGGAAGACCCGCCCGGGCCGGAGCGGGTGCCGCCGCGCGCAGCAGGGCGGCCGTGCCGGTGTAGGGCGAGCGCAGGAACAGCTCCAGCGGCGGCAGCTTCTGCCGCGTGTCCGAGTGGTTCACGTAGGAAAGATGGACGTCCTTGCCCGGTATGCCGTCGATCCGGACGGACACTTCCACGCGGTCGTCGGTATCGTTGGTGTACTGCCAGACGCCCACGCCGGAGCCGGCATAGCGATGGGCGTCGATGGCGCCGCAGTGCGGCCCGCTGCAATCGACGGCCAGTCGCGGGCCGGTCTCGGGCGCAGGTGGCGCCGGCCCGGCGGCTTCTTCCCCTCCGCCGCAGGCGGCCACGGCCAGGATGGATAGCAGCGACAGCACGCGCAGGAGCCGGGCGCGGAGTCGTGGGGGCATGGGCGATACCTGTCGGGTGGGAAACGTGGCCGCCAGCGTAGCGGAAGGTCTTGCCGCGCGCATTGGTCCAAGGTCCAATGCCTGGCGATCCACTCCGTGATAGCGTTGTGCCAATTCCTGGAACACGAGCCCGATGTCCGCACCCAGCACGCCCCTTGCCGAGCAGCTCCAGGCCGAACAGGCGGCGATTCTGCGCCGCAACCTGCCGTTCTCGCTGTGCGGGGCGCTGCTGACGGTCGGCCTGGTGTGGGCGGCGATGCGCGAGGCGGTGCCCGCCTGGCAGATGCTGGCCTGGTTCCTGGCGCAAGCAGCCTGGACCCTGGTCCGCGCCTGGGGCGTGTCGAGGTACCGGCGGGGCGCGGGCGACGCGGGCGGCGTGGCGCGCTGGCGCCGGACCGCCATCGCCACGACCGGGGTGGCCGGATTGCTGTGGGGAATTCCCTTCGCCTACTGGATGCTGCACGTGGACCTGCCGCACCAGATGTTCCTGATCGTCGCGCTGCTGACGCTTGGCACGGGTGCGATCTACGCCTATTGCATCGACCTGCCGCTGCTCTACGCCTTCCAGGTGCCGTATTTTTCGCTACCTTTCATTGCCATCCTGACCATTCCGGGCACCATGCATACGGTGCTGGCGCTGGCGGCGGCGCTGTACCTGGCCGTCACCCTGGTGTTCGCGCAGCGCATGTCGCGCACGCAGATCGACTCGCTGCGCCTGCGCTTCGAGAACCTGTCCCTGGTCGAGAGCCTGCAACGCGAGAAAGAGGCGGCCGAGCGCAGCGACCTGGCCAAGTCGCGCTTCCTGGCCGCCGCCAGCCACGACCTGCGCCAACCGGTTCACGCGCTCAGCCTGTTCATTGGCGTGCTGAAGGAGCAGCCCTTGCCCGACGAGAGCCGGCGCCTGGTCGACAGCGTGGGGCGGGCCGCATCCGCGCTGGGAACGCTGTTCGAGGCGCTGCTGAACATCTCGCGCCTGGATGCGGGCGTGGTGCGCGTCAACCGGCGGACTTTCGCGCTGACGGCGCTGTTCGACCAATTGCTGCTGGAATTCACGCCCCAGGCCGATGCCAAGTCGCTGGTCCTGCGCGTGCGGCCCACGCGGGCGGTGGTCTATACCGATCCGGCGCTGCTCGACCGGATCCTGCGCAACCTGGTGGACAACGCCATCCGCAACACGCAGCGGGGCGGAGTGCTGCTGGCGTGCCGGCCCAGGCGGGGCGCCTGGCGCATCGAGGTCTGGGACACCGGGGCGGGCATTCCGGCCGCCGAGCAGGACAAGGTGTTCTGGGAGTTCCACCAGTTGAACAATCCCGAGCGCGACCGGGGCAAGGGGCTGGGCCTGGGGCTGGCCATCGTGCGGCGCACGGCCAAGCTGCTGGGGCATGCCGTGGGCCTGCGCTCGCGGCCGGGGCGCGGCAGCGTCTTCGCCATTACCGTGCCCCGCATGGCCGAACAGCATGCCGGCCAGCCGGAGGCGCCGCCGCCCGGTCATTCCGCCGGAGCGTTGAAGGGCCGGCTGGTATTCGTGGTCGACGACGACATCGAGAACCGGCAGGGACTGCAACTGCTGCTGGAGGCCTGGGGGTGCCGGGTCGTGGCCGGCGGCAGCGGCGAAGAGATCGTCCAGGCCGCCGCCCGGCGCAACGAGCGGCCGGACCTGATCATCAGCGACTACCGGCTGCGCAACCACGAGACGGGAATCGAGGTGATCGACGCGCTGCACGAAGAGTTCAACGACGAGAACATCCCGGCCATGCTGATCAGCGGAGATACCGATCCGCAGCGGCTGGCGGAAGCGGCGGCGCGCACCTGGCCGCTGATGCACAAGCCGGTCGAGCCCGCCGAGTTGCGGGAGGTCCTGGTACGGATGCTGGGCTAGGGCCCATTCCCGGTCTACCTGGGCTTGCCGAACAGGCCGGCGCGGCGCGCGGCCAGCACCGCCTGGGTGCGGTTGACCACGCCCAGCGCGGCGAAGATGGCCGAGATGTGGGCCTTGACGGTCTTCTCGGTCGTGGCCAGGCGTTCGGCGATTTCACTGTTGCGCAGCCCCTCGCACAGCAGGCACAGGACCTCGGTCTGGCGAGGCGTCAGGCGGCCGGGGGGCTGCTCGGACAGGACGGCCAGCGATGCCGGAAGGTTTTCCGGCGGCCGGACGACCTGACCGGCCAGCACGCGCTGCATGGCATCCAGCAACTGCCCGACGTCGGCGGACTTGTGCAGGAAGCCGTGGGCCCCCGCGGCCAGGGCCGCCTCGGCATCCTCGTGGTCCTCGGAGGCCGACAGCACCATGACCCGCAGGCCGGCGCCCGCGCGCCGGAGCTGGCGCACCAGCGCCGTGCCGCCGATGTCGGGCAGGTAGTAGTCCATCAGCGCGATGTCGGCCGTGGTGTCCTTGAGCAAGGCCAGGGCCTCGGCGCCGCCGACGGCGGTGCGCAGATGCAGCGAGGGGCCGGCCGCTTGCCGCAGGGCAAGCGCCAGCCCCTCCCGGAACATGGCGTGATCGTCGATCAGCAGGGCGCTGGCCACGGAAGCGATGCCGCTACCAGATCTTCCACCAGGGACCGCTGTCTTTCTGGAAGCCGCTCTTGACGAAGCTGCTGTCGGGATAGTTCATGCTCAGCACGCGCGAGGCGTCGTCGCGCAGGTCGGTCATGCCCATCTTGTCGTAGGCCAGCACCATGATGTAGAGCGCTTCCTCGACCGCGGGAGCACCCTGGAAGTCGCGCACCGCGGTCTGCGCGCGGTTGACGGCGGCCACGTAGGCGCCGCGCTCGAGATACAGGCGGGCGACGTGGACCTCGTTCATCGCGATGGAGTTGACGAGATAGTTCAGGCGCAGGCGGGCGTCGGGCGCGTACTTGCTGTCGGGGAAGCGCGCGACCAGGGCCTTGAAGGCGTCGAACGATTCGCGCGCGCCCTTGGGGTCGCGCTCGCTGGGGTCCTGGCGCGTCAGGCTGGCCAGGAAGGCGCTGTCCTGGTAGAAGTTGATCAAGCCCTTCAGGTAGAGCATGTAGTCCAGGCTGGGGTGGTTGGGGTGCAGGCGCTCGAAGCGGTCGATCGCGGCCAGCGCCTGGGCGTTGGAGCCATCCTTCCAGTAGACGTAGGCGATGTCGATCTGCGCCTGCTGGGCGAAGACGCCGAAGGGATAGCGCGATTCGAGTTTCTCCAGCAACTTGGCAGCCTGGGTCCAGTTGCCGGTATCCATCTCGTCCTTGGCCTCCTTGTACAATCTCTCGGCAGTCCAGCCCACCGTGGGGTCGGGTTCCTTGCCGGTATTGGCGCAGCCCGCCAGGATGAAAAAGGCCAGCAGGCAGGCCAGGGCCAGGCTCAGCCGCGCGACGAGGCGCTGCCGCCGGGCCGGGGCCGGATGCCCGCAGGCCGCTTGCATTGCCAGGGAATTCAACTGCATGGTGGTGTCCCTCACCAATAGACTATCCGTGATTATATTCGGGCTTCGCGGCCAGGCCCTCCAGAAACATGTCATCTTCGCTGCCGTCCCAAGATATCGAAAGCCAGGAAGCCGAGCCGCGCTTGCTGGACCTGCCTTCGGGCACCCGGGCCGATCGCCTGGACAAGGTCCTGGCGCAGCTGCTGCCCGAGCATTCCCGCAGCCGCCTGCAGGGCTGGATCGAGCGCGGCGGCGTGCTGGTCAACGGCAAGGCGGCCTCCGTGCGGCAGGTCGTCGGGCCGGGTGACCAGCTCACGGTCTGGGAGGAAGCGGCGCCCGAGTCGCTGGCCTTCACGCCGGAAGCCATCGATTTTCCGGTGGTGGCCGACAGCGCCGACTGGATCGTGGTCGACAAGCCCGTCGGCCTGGTCGTGCACCCGGGGGCGGGCAACTGGCACGGGACGCTGCTCAACGGCCTGCTGCACCGCTATCCCGAACTGGCCCAGGTGCCGCGCGCCGGCATCGTGCACCGGCTGGACAAGGATACCTCGGGGCTGATGGTCGTGGCACGCACCATTACGGCGCAAACCTCGCTGGTGCGGCAGTTGCAGGCCCGCACGGTGGGGCGGCGCTATCTCGCGCTGGTGTCGGGCCACGTGCGGCGCGGCGGCACCATCGATCGGCCCATCGGCCGGGACCCGCGCGTGCCGGTGCGCATGAGCGTGGAGCGGCCTATCGCCGCCAAGCCGGCCATCACTCATTTCGAACCCCTGCGCCTGGGCAGGGCGCCCGGCGGCATGCCGGTGACCGAGGTCGAATGCCGCCTCGAGACCGGCCGCACGCACCAGATACGGGTGCACATGGCCAGCATCGGCCATCCGCTCCTGGCCGACACGCTGTACGGCGGCAAGGCGGTGGCGCCCGCCGCGCGGCAGATGCTGCACGCGGCCAGGCTGCAGTTCGACGATCCGGTCCATGGCGGGCCCCGCGTTTTCCATGCGCCGGTGCCGGACGACATGCAGGCCGTCGTGCGCATCATCGCCTGGGAGGATGGCGAGGAGGACGCGGACGGCTACCTGGACGAGGAGGATGACGCATGACCGCCGCCCAGCCGTTCGTGCAGGAAGGCCCGGACTGGCCCGGGCTGCGCATCTTCGCCACCACCCGTGCCGGCGGCGTCAGCGCGGCGCCGTATGCTTCGTTCAACCTGGGCGCGCACGTGGGCGACGCCCCCGGGGCGGTGGCCGCAAACCGCGCGCGCCTGCGCGCGTTGTTGCCGTCCGATCCGCTGTGGCTGGACCAGGTCCATGGCACGCGGGTGGCCGACGCCGACCACGAAGCGGATCCCGCGCCGGCCGATGCCGCCGTCACGCGCGTCCAGGGCCGGGTGCTGGCCATCATGACGGCCGACTGCCTGCCTGTCGTGATCGCGGCGCCCGAGGCCCGCGTCCTGGCCGTGGCCCATGCCGGCTGGCGCGGACTGGCGGGCGGCGTGCTCGAGAATGCCGTCGCGGCGATGGGCGTGCCGCCGGACGCAGGCCTGAGGGCGTGGATAGGGCCGGCCATCGGTCCCCTGGCCTTCGAGGTCGGAGACGAGGTGCGGGGGGCTTTCGCGCGCGCGGCCGAACCGCCTGCGGGCGCCTTCGTCCCGACCGGCGGCCACGACGCGGCGGGCGCCCCCAAGTGGCTGGCCGACCTGCCGGCCCTGGCCGAGCAGCGGCTGCGTGCCGCGGGCGTGGCCACGGTCGTGCGCAGCAATCTCTGCACGGTGGCCGGCAACGACCGCTTCTACTCCTACCGCAAGGAGGGCGTCACCGGACGCTTCGCGACGCTGGCCTGGCTCGTTCCGTGACCGCCAGGCGCTCGGGGCGACGCTTGGTCGCCGGCGCCATCAGGGTTTCTCTTGATCAGGGTTTTCCGGGGTGTCGCACGCCGCTTCGCGCGCACGGCGCAGCCGCTTGCGCATGGGCGCGGTGAAGATGTACAGCAGGATCGCGACCGGCAGCAATCCGTAGAAAAGCAGGGTCGCGATACCCGCCAGAACCGTGGGCTGTGCCAGGGACATCAGCAGTGTCACGTAAAGCCAGCCGATGGCGACGAGGAAGGAAAAATGCATGGGTCGGCGAAGATGAAATATGAGTGAAACGCCGGTCCGACCGGCGCGCCGCGCAGGCATTGGCGCGGGTCTTGCGCGATTTGACAGCCGCAGGCGCGCTATGCACTATGGCATCTAGCGTAATCGAATCAGCAAGGTGTTCTAGTGAGTCAGTCCAGGCAGGATTCTACGAACCCCTTGGCGTGGCTGGAAGCATGGCAGCAGATGTTGAATCAGAAGGCCGACATGCCTGGGTCGTCGGCGCCTTCGAGTCGCATCCTGTCGGGCGGGCACGCCATGGCCCCCGAGAAGCTGCTGGAGATCCAGCAGGAGTTCGCGCAGGAATGGGCCGATCTCTGGCGGGCCGCCGGCGCGGGCGAACTCGAACCACTGACCGATCAGCGCTTCGCCGGTGAAGCCTGGAGCGCCAGCCCCGGGCATGCATTCCTGGCGCATGCCTACCTGCTGTCCGCGCGCACCATGCTCAAGATGGCCGACAGCGTCCAGGCGCCCGAACATGTCCTGAACCGGCTGCGCTTCGCCACCATGCAATGGGTCGAGGCCATGTCGCCCTCGAACTTCCTCGCGCTCAACCCCGACGCGCAGCGCCGCCTGCTCGAGTCCGGCGGCGAAAGCCTGCAGCAGGGCATCGCCAACCTGGTGTCGGACCTGCAGAAGGGGCGCATTTCCCATACGGACGAATCGTCGTTCGAGGTCGGGCGCAATCTTGCCACCACCGAGGGGTCGGTGGTGTTCGAGAACCGGCTGTTCCAACTGATCCAGTACAAGCCTCTCGGGCCCCGGGCCTACGCGCGTCCGCTGCTGATCGTGCCGCCCTGCATCAACAAGTTCTACATCCTGGACCTGCAGCCGCACAATTCCTTCGTGCGTTTCGCGCTCGAACAGGGCATGCAGGTCTTCATGGTGTCGTGGCGCAACCCGCTGGCCGTCGACGCGGATGGCGTGCAGCATGCGGACTGGGATGCCTACCTGCAGGAAGGCGTGCTCGAGGCGATCGGCGTCGTCTCGTCCATCTCGCGGCAGCCGCAGGTCAACGCGCTGGGATTCTGCGTGGGCGGCACGCTGCTGTCGTCGGCGCTGGCGGTGGCGAAGGCACGCGGCCAGGATCCGGTGGCCTCGCTCACGCTGCTCACGACGCTGCTGGATTTCGCCGACACCGGCGTGCTGGACGTCTTCATCGACGAAGCCCAGGTGCTGCTGCGCGAACAGCAGTTCGCCGCGGGCGGCGTGCTGGCGGCGCGCGAACTGGCGACCACCTTCGCCTTCCTGCGTCCGAACGACCTGGTCTGGAACTACGTCGTCAACAACTACCTGAAGGGGCAGGCGCCGTCGGCCTTCGACCTTCTGTACTGGAACGCCGACAGCACCAACCTGCCGGGACCGTTCTATGCCTGGTACCTGCGCAATACCTATCTCGAGAACAACCTGCGGGTGCCCGGCAAGGTGCGCGCGTGCGGCGTGGGGCTCGACCTGAGTTCCCTCGACATGCCGGCCTATGTGTACGGTTCTCGCGAGGACCACATCGTGCCCTGGACCTCGGCGTACGCCTCGACCGCGCTCCTGCGCGGGCCGATGCGTTTCGTGCTGGGGGCCTCGGGCCATATCGCCGGGGTCATCAATCCGGCTTCGCGCAACCGGCGCAGCTACTGGGTGCGCGAGGACGACAAGCTGCCGGCCGACGCCGCCGCCTGGATGGGCGAGGCGCGCGAAGTGCCGGGCAGCTGGTGGAACGACTGGGCAACCTGGATCAAGGAGCACGGAGGGCGCCAGGGCAAGGCGCCGGGCGCGCTGGGCAGCGCCGACCATCCCGTCATCGAACCCGCGCCGGGCAAGTACGTGCGGGTCAGGGCGGCATGACAAGAGACATGCGTATTCTGCGGGTCAAGCGGCGGTGGGTTCCGCCGTTTCATAAGGAGGCATCATGAGCGGAAAGATAGCGTACGTGACGGGCGGCATGGGCGGCATAGGCACCGTCATCTGCCAGCGGCTGGCCAAGGACGGGTTCACCGTCATCGCCGGCTGCGGGCCCAATCGCGACTCTCAGCAGTGGCTGAACGAACAATCGGCGCTCGGTTATACGTTCCACGCCTCCGTGGGCAACGTGGCGGACTGGGATTCGACCGTGGCCGCGTTCGCCAAGGTGCGAGAGGAGTTCGGGCCGGTCGACGTGCTGGTCAACAACGCGGGCATCACCCGTGACGGCCTCTTCCGCAAGATGACGCTGGAAGACTGGCGCGCCGTCATCGACACCAACCTCAACAGCCTGTTCAACGTCACCAAGCAGGTCATCGGCGACATGACCGAGCGCAAGTGGGGGCGCATCATCAACATCAGTTCGGTCAACGGCCAGAAAGGGCAGTTCGGCCAGACCAACTACTCGACCGCCAAGGCCGGCATCCACGGCTTCACGATGGCGCTGGCGCAGGAAGTCGCATCGAAGGGCGTGACGGTCAACACGGTTTCGCCCGGCTACATCGGTACCGACATGGTGCGTGCCATCCGCCCCGACGTGCTCCAGAGCATCGTCGACACCATCCCGGTGAAGCGCCTGGGCACGCCGGACGAGATCGGCTCCATCGTGGCTTGGCTGGCTTCGGACGACGCGGGATTCGCCACCGGCGCGGATTTCTCGCTGAACGGCGGCCTGCACATGGGGTAAGCCCCGATCCGGCCCGACGCGTTCCACGCCGGGTTGGACTAAACTTGATGGCTGGTGCGGTCGGCGGACCGCACCGGTTTCATACAAATCTAAGTTGGGGGCAAGCATGGCGCAGCAAGCCGGAGCCGGCAACGCGTTGCGGTTGATAAAAAAATATCCCAATCGCCGGTTATACGATACGCAGACCAGCACCTACATCACCTTGGCCGACGTCAAGCAGCTCGTGCTGGACAACGAGACGTTCGAGGTCGTCGATGCCAAGTCCGGCGAGGACCTGACCCGCAGCATCCTGCTGCAGATCATCCTGGAAGAGGAAACCGCCGGCGCGCCCATGTTCACGTCCACCATGCTGGCCCAGATCATCCGTTTCTACGGCCATGCCATGCAGGGCATCATGGGTTCGTACCTGGAGAAGAACATCCAGGCCTTCATGGAGATCCAGAACAAGCTGGGCGAGCAGTCCAAGGGCCTGTACGGCGGCCAGTTCGGCCCCGAGGCGTGGGCGCAGTTCATGAACGTCCAGACGCCGATGATCCAGAGCATGATGAGCAACTACATCGAGCAGAGCAAGAACCTGTTCGTGCAGATGCAGGACCAGATGCAGAACCAGACCCGGTCCATGTTCACCACGTTTCCCTTTACCTCCGCGTCCAAGGACGACGAGCGCAAGTAGCGCGGGGGCGGGCGCGCCGTAACCCGGTAAAATGCCCCCATTCCGCTAATTCCGGCCGCGAGTCGCGCTCGCGGTGCGCCCGATGTCCATCCATTCGTCCGATTCCCCGACCAACACCGCCATTCCCCGCGTGGCCTTCGCCAGCCTGGGCTGTCCGAAGGCAGCCTCGGATTCCGAGCAGATCCTGACCCAGCTGCGTGCCGAAGGCTACGAGACGTCCAAGACCTACGAGGACGCGGACCTGGTCATCGTCAACACCTGTGGCTTCATCGACGACGCGGTCAAGGAAAGCCTGGACACCATAGGCGAGGCCCTGCAGGCCAACGGCAAGGTCATTGTGACCGGCTGCCTGGGCGCCAAGAAGGAGGCCGATGGCGAAGGCGTGGTGCAGAAGATGCATCCCAAGGTCCTGGCCGTGACCGGGCCGCACGCCACCCACGAGGTCATGCAGGCGGTGCACCTGCACCTGCCCAAGCCCCACGATCCCTTCAGCGACCTGGTGCCGCCGCAGGGCGTGCGCCTGACGCCCAAGCACTACGCCTACCTGAAGATATCCGAGGGCTGCAACCACCGGTGCAGCTTCTGCATCATCCCGTCCATGCGCGGCGACCTGGTGTCGCGGCCCATCCACGAGGTCATGCGCGAGGCCGAGAACCTGGTCAAGGCCGGCGTCAAGGAAATCCTGGTCATTTCGCAGGACACCAGCGCCTACGGCGTGGACGTGAAGTACCGCACGGGCTTCGTCGACGGCCGGGCGGTGCGCACCCGCATGACCGAACTGGTGCGCGAGCTGTCCAGGCTGGGCGCCTGGATCCGCCTGCACTACGTGTATCCCTATCCGCACGTGGACGAGGTCCTGCCGCTGATGAACGAAGTCCACGAGAACGGCGGTCGCGTGCTGCCGTACCTGGACGTGCCGTTCCAGCATGCCAGCCAGCGCATCCTGAAGCTGATGAAGCGTCCGGCTTCGTCCGAACGCAACCTCGACCGCATCCGGGCCTGGCGCGCGGTCTGTCCGGACCTGACGATACGCAGCACCTTCATCGCCGGCTTCCCCGGCGAGACCGAGGCCGAGTTCGAGGAAATGCTGGACTTCCTGCGCGAGGCCGAGCTGGACCGCGTGGGCTGTTTCGCCTATTCACCGGTCGAGGGCGCGGCCGCCAACGAGCTGCCCGATCCCGTGCCCGACGAAGTCCGGCAGGAACGCCAGGCCCGCTTCATGCAGGTCCAGGAGGCCGTTTCCCGCAAGCGCCTGGCGCGCCGGGTCGGCAAGGTCATCAAGTGCATCGTCGACGAGGTGGGCCCCGAGGGCGGCGTCGCCCGTTCCATGGGCGATGCGCCCGACATCGACGGCAAGGTCTACGTGGCGCCGGTCGACAAGCCCTGGAAACGCTACAAGGTCGGGGACATCATTTCCGTGCGCATCGCCCGTTCCGACGATCACGATCTCTGGGGAAACATAGGGTAGCCCCGGTTCATCTCCTTATCAGCAGTGGCGCTAATTCGGCGGCCAGGCGCTTCAGGGTGGGAGCGACGGTGGCGGCGACGTGGGCGTCGGTGAACAGGGCGTCCGACGCGCCGCAGGTCAGCACCAGCGTACGGTGACGGTCGGCGGGCTGGACCGGGACGCCGATGGCGGTGAAGTTCTCCTGCGGATAGCGCATGAACACGGCGCCATGCCGCTGGTAGTCGTCCAGCGCCGCCCGCAGCCGGCCGGGACCTCCGCCGGCATCCCATCGTCCTTCCGCCTGCAGCCCGGCGATGATGCGTTCGCGTTCGGCCGGCGGCTGGGCCGCCAGGTAGGCCAGTCCCAGCGATGAATCGGTCAGGCCCACGGTCGAGCCTATGTGCAGCATCACGCGCCGCACCTGGGCGGGTTCGCAGCGCTGGATGACCACCATGCTGGCCTCGTGCCGCTCGGCCAGCAGCACCGTGGTGCCCAGGGCATCGGCGGCGGCCTTCATCAGCGGCACGGCATAGTCATTGATCCCGGTCTGCGCGACCACGGCGTAACCCAGCAGCAGGGCGGCCGCGCCCACGCGCAGCTTGTCGTTGGCCGTGGGCACCAGGTAGCCCAGAGCCGCGAGCGTCTTGCACAGCCGCCAGACGGTGGGCTGCGGCAGTCCGGTCAGCCGGGCGATTTCCGTGGTGCCCAGTTCGCCGCGCGCGGGCGTGAAGCAGCGCAGGACTTCCAGGCCCCGGGCCAGGGCGGTGACGAACAGCGGATCGGTTGCTTTCATGGCGCGAGCGGGCCTTGACACCCTTCGAGGTGAAGCCCAGAATAAATTCATAAAACGAATTATCAATTCATATAATGAATTATTCAAGTGCCATGCAGCAAGATTGCACGCCGGAACTGGCCGAAATGCGGCCGGCCATCCGCCGCTTCGTCGGCGAGCGGCTCGAGCCCCTGGCCCGCCAGATGGACCAGGACGGCCAATTGGCGCCGTCGGCATTGGCCGAAATGCGCCAGCAAGGCTATCTGGGCATGCGCTTGCCGGTCGAATACGGCGGGGGCGGATTCGACTTGGCCACCTATTGCCTGGTCATGGAGGAAGTGGCGCGTTCACACCGCGTTTTCACGGTCATGCTCGATTGCACCAGCGGCCTGACCCCGATCGCCATCGCGCGCCATGGGACGCCCCAGCAGCGCGACAAGTATGTCGCGCGGCTGGCCAGCGGCGAATGGCTGGGCAGCTTCGCGCTGACCGAGCCCGAAGCGGGGTCGGACGCGGCCGCCTTGCGCACCACGGCGGAAAAAAGGGCGGGGGGCTGGGTGATCAACGGGCTGAAGCAGTTCATCAGCGCCGCGCACCGCGCACAGGTGGTCATGGTCCTGGCCGTGACCGATACGGCGCGGCGCGCGCGGGGCGGCATCACGGCCTTCCTGGTGGACCGGGGCACGCCGGGCATGTGCATCGCGCGGGTGGACAAGACCATCGGCTCCGACCCCATCGAGCTGGCCGAGATCCGCTTCGACGATTGCTTCGTGCCGGACGAGGCGGTGCTGGGCGAGGTGGGCGGCGGATTCCGCATCGCCATGGGGTCGCTGGCCAGCGGCCGCATGGGCGTATCGGCCGCGTGCATAGGCACGGCCGATCGGCTGCTGGAGGAAGCGGTGGCCTACGCCAAGGGCCGCGTCACTTTCGGCCAGCCGCTGGCCGACCGGCAGGCCATCCAGTGGATGCTGGCGGATTCGGCCACCGAGCTGGCGCTGGCGCGATCGCTGGCCTACGACACCATGCGGCGTATCGATGCCGGCCAGGACGCGGGCACGGCCACCAGCATGGTCAAGCTGTTCTGTTCCGAGATGGTGGGACGCGTTGCCGACCGCACGGTGCAGATACTGGGCGGCTCGGGGCTGATCCGCGGCGTGCCGGTCGAGCGCTTCTATCGCGACGTGCGGCACTACCGCATCGGCGAAGGCGCGTCCGAGATCCAGCGCATGCTGATCGCCCGGGCCCTGCTGAAATGAGGGCCCGCCCGCCGGACACCGATCAGGGCAGCCGGCCGTTGGCGCGGCGCCTGGCGGCATTCGCGCTGGGATTGCGGCGCGCGGACCTGTCGCCGGCGCGGCGCGAGAAGGTCGCGTTGATCCTGGCGGATTTCCTGGGGTGCGTGCTGGCCGGATCCAGTTTGCCCGAGGCCGGTTCGGCTTTCGTGCTGGCGCAGCCCGGCGCGGTGCGGATTCCCGGCGCGCCGGCGGGCCTGAGCCCGGAATCGGCGGCCATCGCGATGAGCGCCATGGGTTCGCTGCTGCAATGGCACGACGGCTACGGCAATGGCGGCAACCATCCGTGCAACACCATCATCCCGGCCGTCTGGTCCATGCGCGAGGGCCGGACCATGGAAGCGGTCCACATGGCCATCGCGGTCGGCTACGAAGTCGCGAACCGGCTGGCGGCCAGCGCGCATCCGGCCCTGACGCTGGCCGGGCTGGCGCCGACCTCGTGTACGGGCGCGATCGGCGCGACCGCCGCCCTGGGACGCCTGCTGGAGCTGGACGAAGACACCCTGGCGCGCGCGCTCGGCAACGCCGCCTTCTCGTTTCCCGCGGCGGCGCTGCGCGGCCTGACCGAACACGGCTCGGCGGTGCCGCTGCATGGCGGCCTGGCGGCGCGCTGCGCCATCGAGTCGGTGAAGCTGGCGCGCGCCGGCCTGGGGTCGGGCGGCCGCATCTTCGAGGGCGGCGCCGATCCGGGCGTCCTGGACGTTCTGCGCAGCCGGGGGCTCGCGCAGGATCCGGCAACCTGGCGGGGCGAGACGCTGGACGGCGTGTACTTCAAGCCCATGCCCGCCTGCCGCCACGCCCAGCCGGCCATCGACGCCATCCAGTCCATCTGGAGCGACGGGCCGGTGGCTGCTCGCGAGATCGAACGCGTGGACGTGCATACCTATCCGGTGGCGCTGCGCTTCGGGCAGGCCCCGGGCGCGGCGCACGAGCTCTACGATCGGCTGATGAGCGTGGTATGGGCCGTGGCCAGCGCGCTGTGCCATGGCCGGTACGACTTGTCGAACGTGCGCCGGCCCGCCGTCGAACCGGGCGTGCTCGGCCTGTATCCGCGCATCCACCTGCATGTCGACGAATCGTACGCGGCGCTGTATCCGCGCTACCTGCCGGCGCGGGTCGAGATCGCGCTGCACGGAGGCGGCCGCCGCGCGGGCACTTGCATGATGGAGTACGGCACGCCGTCCGAGCACGGTCCTTATTCGCCCGGTGGCACGCACATGCCGCCGTTGGACAGGACGGGAGTGGAACGCAAGTTCCTCCAGTTGGCGGGCACCGTGCTGGACGATGGCCAGGCCCGCGCGTTGTGGCTGGAGGCGAGGGCGGTGGCGGACTTGAGCGGGTAGGCGAGGGCTGGGGTGCGGGATGCCGTTTTCCTAATTGTCCTATTGACAGAACAATAGATCATAAATAAAGTCCCCCGGAGTATCCTGAATGCAAGAGGGCAGCATGTCGGAAGTCAAGCTGGACCCGGTCACCCTGGCCGTCCTGAAAGGCCGGCTGGAGCAGATCGCCGATGAGATGGACGCCACGCTCTACCGCAGTGCGTTCAATCCCATCATTGCCGAGGCCCACGATGCCTGCCACGGGATCTACGACGGTGCGACCGGCGATACCCTGGTACAGGGCAAATCGGGGCTGCCGGTGTTCGTCGGGGCGATGGCGTTCGCGGTGCGGGCGGCGGTCCAGGCGGCGCAGCCGCTGGGCGGCATGCGCGAAGGCGAGGTCTGGCTGTTCAACGATCCCTACGAAGGCGGCACGCACGCCAATGATTTCAAGCTGGTCAAGCCCTTCTTCCTGGAAGGCCGGCTGGTCTGTTTCCTGGCCTCGGCCGCGCATTGGCACGACGTGGGCGGCAACGTTCCCGGCAACTACAACCCGGCGGCTACCGAGTGCTGGCAAGAGGCGGTCCAGATCCCGCCGGTGCGCATCGTGCAGCAAGGGGAAGTGAATCCCGACGTGCTGGCCATCCTGCGCGCCAATACGCGCATGCCCGACAGCCTGTGGGGCGACCTGAACGGGCAGCTCGCGGCGCTGGAACTGGGCGAGCGGCGCCTGGCCGAGCTGTTCGCGGCCTATGGCGAGGCGCGGGTGACGGGCGCCATGGGCGCGCTGCGCGAACGGGCGCGCAGGCTGATGCGGGCGCACATCGCGTCGCTGCCCGATGGCCGCTATGCATTCGAGGATTATCTGGACAACGACGGCATCCGCGACGACATGCTGCGCGTCGCGCTGGACATGACGGTGGAAGGCGAGCGGCTGGTGCTGGATTTCTCGCGCACCTCGGGCCCCTGCGCGGGGGCGGTCAACATTTCGCGCGCCACCGCGGTAGCGGCGTGCTATGTCGCGCTCAAGCACCTCTTTCCCGACGTGCCGGCCAATGCCGGCGTGCTGGATGCGGTCGAGTTCGTGATGCCCGAGGGCCTGTTGATCACGGCGCAGCGGCCGCGGCCGGTCGGCGGCTACACCGAGACCATCCTGCGCATGATAGACGTGGTCTTCAGCGCGGCGGCGCAGGCCGATCCGGCGCGCGCCGTGGCGCAGGCCTACGGCACGATCAACGCGCTGTCCATAGCGGGGCTGCGCAGCGACGAAGGGCGCCGGGGCCAGCGCTGGGTGATGTTCAGCTTCTTCGGCGGCGGCCACGGCGGCCATGCCGGCGGCGATGGCCTGAGCCACGGCAACGCGCCCATTTCCACGGCCACGATACCGCCGCTGGAGATCATCGAGGCCGCGTATCCGGTGCGCTTCACGCAGTGGTCGCTGCGGCCCGATTCGGGCGGGGCCGGCACGCACCGGGGCGGCCTGGGCGCGGTCTACGAGATCGAACTGCTGGAGCAGTCGGCGCAGGCTTTCATCTTCGGCGAGCGCGGCAAGTCCGCGCCCAAGGGCATCGCGGGCGGCGGCAACGGCGCGTTGAACCGGTTCAGCTATTGCGTGGACGGCCAGTGGCGGACCCCGCCCATGGTGTCGAAGATGATGGGGATACCGCTCTCGCGCGGGGACAGGGTCAGGCTGGAGACCCCGGGCGGGGGCGGCTATGGCGATCCCGCGCGGCGCAGCGGCGCCGCCGTGGAGCGCGACCGGGCCATGGGCTATGTGACGGAGGGTGGGCAGTGAGCGGGCAGCAGCGGGTCGTCGGCGTCGACGTGGGCGGAACATTCACCGACCTGTTCGTGCTGGACGAGGCGGACCAGTCGGTGGCGGTGGTCAAGGTCCCCTCCACGCGAGGCGAGGAAGCGGTCGGCTTCATGAACGGCATCGCGCGGCTGGACGATGCCGCCGGCGGCGCGGCCGGCATCGCCACCATCATCCATGGCACCACCGTGGGCACCAATGCGCTGCTCGAGCGCAAGGCCGCGCGCACGGGTTTGATCACCACGCGCGGCTTCGCCGACGTGCTCGAGATGCGGCGGCGCGACCGGCCGCATACCTGGGGACTGCGCGGAGAATACCTGCCTCCCATCTCGCGCGACCTGCGCAAGGAAGTGGACGAGCGCGTGCTGGCCGACGGTTCCATCCACACCGAAGTGGACCTGGACCAGGTCGAGGCCTGCGTGCGCGAACTGCTGGCGCAGGGCTGCGAGGCGGTCTGCGTCTTCTTCATCAACACCTATGCCAACCCGGCCAACGAGGCGGCGGCGGTGGCGCGCGTGCGCGAACTGTGGCCCAACGACTGCGTGACCTCGTCGGCCGAGGTCCTGCCCGAGATCCGCGAGTTCGAGCGTGTCTCCACGGCCAGCCTCAACGCGGCATTGCAACCCGTCGTGGGCGGCTACCTGCGGCGGCTGGAAGGCGACCTGCGCGAACGCGGCTTCGGCGGGCAACTGATGATCGTGCAAAGCAACGGCGGAGTGATGTCGCGGCAGACCGCCTGCGAGCTGCCCGTGCGCACGACGCTGTCGGGCCCCGCGGCGGGGGTCATCGCCTGCGCCGCGATCGCGCGCGCGGCCGGCCATCCTGACGTGATGACCGGGGACATGGGCGGAACCTCGTTCGACGTCTCGCTGGTGGTGGACGGGCGGGTGGCGCTGGCCGAGCAGACCAGCATCGCCTTCGGCATGGTCGTGCGCTCGCCCATGATACAGATCGAGACCATAGGCGCCGGCGGCGGGTCGATCGCCAAGGTGGATGCCGGCGGCATGCTGCAGGTGGGACCCGAGTCGGCGGGCAGCCGGCCCGGGCCGGCCTGCTACGGGCACGGCAATCCCTATCCCACGGTCACCGACGCCAACCTGCTGCTGGGCCGCATCGACGCCGCGTGGCCGCTGGGCGGAGGCCTTCTGGGCACGCTGGACGCGGAACTGGCGCGCGCCGCCATCCGCGCCCACGTCGCCGAGCCGCTGGGCCTGGACGTGCTGGAGGCGGCCGAGGCCATCCTGACCGTGGCCAATGCCAAGATGGCGGGCGCTTTGCGCCTGGTGTCCATCGAGAAGGGACACGACCCGCGCCGGTTCGCCTACATGCCCTTCGGCGGAGGAGGCGGGCTGCACGTGTGCGCGATGATGCGCGAGACGGGCGTGGAGACGGGCATCGTGCCGCGCTATCCCGGCGTGACCTCGGCGCTGGGCTGCGTGATGGCCGACCTGCGCCACGATGCGGTGCGGACCATCAACCGCGGCCTGCACGAGGTGGATTTCGAGACCCTGCGCGCGCTGGTCGGGGAGTTCCGCGAGCGCTGCGACGTGCACCTGGCCTCGGCCGGCGTGGCCATCGCCTCGGTGCGCGAGGAACTCTTCCTGGACATGCTCTACCAGGGCCAGACCCATACCGTGATGGTGCCGGTCCAGGCCGACCACCTGCACGCCGGGGCCGTGGCCGCCGCGTTCGAGGCCGCGTATCGCGCCGAGTTCGGGCGGCTGTTGCCGGGCATTGCCGTGCGCATCATGAACCTGCGCTACGCGCGGATCGGCGTGCGGCCCAAATTCGACCTGCGCCTGCTGGCACCTCCGGCCGATGCGCGGCCCAGGCCGGCCGACACGCAACGTGTGCACGTGAACGGCGCGTGGATGGACGTGCCGCGCCATGCGCGCCTGGAGCTGCCCGCGGGCACGCGAGTCGAGGGGCCGGCCATCCTGGAGCAGCCCGATACCACCGTATGGCTGGAGCCGGGCTTCTCGGCCACGACGGACGACCACGGCAATCTGATCCTGAAACCGGTTTGATCCGGGCGGGATGGCCCGCCCGGCATGCGATGCAGTCCCGTAGACGATGAGGTAGGCGAAATGAGATCCCGCATCAAGCTTCGTGAGTACCTGGCCATCCTGTGCGCCGCGCTGGCGGCCGGCGTGCCGGCCGCGGTCCGTGCGCAGGACTATCCGTCGCGCCCGGTCATGATGGTCAACACCTGGGCGCCCGGCGGCCCGTCCGACGCCATCATCCGGCCGCTGCTGGAAAAGTTCTCGCAGAAGTTTGGCCAGCCCTTCGTGCTGGAGAACCGCAGCGGCGCCAACGGCAGCATAGGCACCAGCTACGTGGCGCGGTCCAGGAACGACGGCTATACGCTGCTGTTCGCCAACGTCGGGCCGATCGCCATCAGTCCCTGGCTGCCCGACAAGCCCAGCTACGATTCGATCAAGGACTTCCAGCCCATCGGCCAGATCGTGTCGGGCTCCACGGTGCTGGTGGTGGCGCCATCGTTCCCGGCCTCGAACATGCGCGAATTCATCGACTACGCGAAGAAGCATCCCGGCAAGATCACCTATGGGTCGGTGGGCATAGGAAGCAGCACGCACGTGGCGGGCGCCACGCTGGCCAAGATGGCCGGCATCCAGATGGTCCACGCGCCTTACCGGGGGTCTTCGCAGATCCAGGTCGACATCATGTCCGGCCAGATCCAGTCCGCCTTCGTGAGCCTGGGCGGCGCGCTGGAACTGATCCGCGCGGGCAAGCTCAAGGCGATCGCGGTCAGCACCCAGTCGCGCTCGTCGGTGCTGCCCGACGTGCCGGCCGTGTCCGAGACCGTGCCGGGCTTCGACTTCAATGTCTGGTACGGGCTGATGGCGCCCGCAGGCACGCCCAGGGACGTGGTGCAGGCCCTGGCCGATGCGCTGAAGGAAGCGATGGCGATGCCCGACATCAGGAACCGGCTGCTGGCCAGCGGCCTGGACCCGCATCCGACCGGCCCGGCCGAGTTCGCCAGGAAGATCGAGCAGGACCTGGCGGCCTGGAAGCAGGCGGTCGCCAACGCCAACCTGACGCCGTAATCGAGGAAGCGAGATGACCTCCCACAGCTACGACATCCCGGCGATCGACGCCGTGGTCAATATCTGGACGCCCGAGCTGCTGGCGCAACGGCCCAAGCGCGATGCCTTCTACAGCGGCAAGATGAACGTCGATACGGCCATCATGCAAGGGTTGTCGCACGAGGACATGCTGCGCCGCATGGACGCCGCCGGCATCGAACAGGCCTTCCTGATCGCCGCCAAGGTAGGGCCCTGGCAGCATCGCGCCAGCTACCACGTGCCCTACGAGGCGGTGGCCGAGGCGGTCAATCGCCATCCCGACCGCTTCCACGGCCTGGCCGGACTCGACCCCACGGAAGGCATGCGAGGCGTGCGGGAGCTGGAGAAGGCCGTGCGGGAATACGGCTTCATCGGCGCGCATTTCTATCCCCATTGGTTCGAGCTCGCGCCCGATCACGCGAAGTGGTATCCCTTCTACGCCAAGTGCGCGGAACTGGACGTGCCGGTGCAGCTCCAGGTGGGGCAGTCCATGATCTACGACCCTTCGCACCGGCTGCGCAGCGTGGGCCGGCCCATCTGCCTGGACGCGGTGGCCTGCGATTTTCCGGAGCTCAAGATCATCGGGATACATGTGGGCATACCCTGGACCGAGGAGATGATCGCCATGGCCTGGAAGCATCCCAACGTCTACATCGGCACGGACGCCCACAGCCCCAGGTACTGGCCCGAGGCCTTCGTGAAGTACATCGACAGCTACGGCCAGGACAAGGTGGTGTTCGGCACCGATTTTCCCATCCTGGATTTCAAGCGCGCGCGGGACGAGATCGAGGCCCTGGGCCTGCGGCCCGGCCCCCGGGAAAAGCTGTTGCGCGGCAATGTGCTGCGTGTCTACGGACTGGACCGATGAGCACGGTAATGCCGATGCGCGGCCCGAACATCGCGGACCAGCTGACCCTGCACGCGAGCCAGCGGCCCACCAAGCCCGCCATCATCCATCGCGACCGGGTCATCGACTATCGCCGGCTCGACCTGCTGGTGCGACAACGGGCTTCGCTGTTGCTGGAGATGGGCGTGCAGCCGGGTGACGTGGTGGGCGTGGCGCTGAAGGACACGTCCGAGCACCTGGTCATGCTCTACGCCGTGGCGCGCGCCGGGGCGGTGATCCTGCCGGTGGACTGCCGCTGGCAAGCCGGCGAGAAACTCAGGGTGGCGCGGCATTTCGGCGCGCGCTGCGTGCTGGTCGAGCCTGGAGACGACTTCGCGCCAGGCCTGTGCGTGGCGGCCGACGAGGCCTGGCTGGCCCGCGCGGAGCAGGTCGTGGTGCGCGACCGTTACGCCGAGGAGGACCGCGGCTTCTGCCTGTCGCTGTCGTCGGGGACCACGGGACGCCCCAAGGGGCCGCTGCTGTCGCATGCGCAGTTCATGAGCCGCTTCTTCACGCACTACGCCGACCTGGGGTTCGGCAGCCGCGAGACCTACATCAACGCCACGCCGCTGTACTTCGGCGGCGGGCGCGCGTTCTCGGTCTCGTCGCTGTACGTGGGGGCCACGACGGTGCTGTGCCCGCCGCCCTACAAGGTCGAGGAACTGGCCGCCGAGGTGGCGCGCACGGGCGCCACGATCACCTTCCTGGTACCCACGCTGCTGCGGCGCGTGTTGCAGGCCGAGCCGCGCGACGTGGCGCCGCTGCGCGGCCTGCGCACGCTGATCTCGTCGGGCTCGCCGCTGACGGCCGAGGAGCGGCGCCGCATCCGCAACGAGGTCTGTCCCAATTTCATCGAGTACTACAGTTCCACCGAGGGCGGCGGCGTGACCGTGCTGTCCAACCAGGAACTGGAGGCGCAGCCCGCCTCCGTCGGCCGGCCGGTGTTCGGCGTGCGCCTGCAGGTCGTCGACGAACAGGACGACCCATTGCCGCCCGGCGAAGTCGGGCGTATCCGTTACGAGGGCGCCACGGTGGCGCAGGGTTTCCACCGCGACGAGGAGGCGAGCAGGGAGGCCTTCCGCGACGGCTTCTTCTACCCGGGCGATCTGGGCTACCTGAACGAAGAAGGCTACCTGTTCCTGTGCGGCCGGGCCAAGGACATGATCATCCGCGGCGGCGTGAACATCTATCCCCTGGAGATCGAGTCCATCCTCATGACGCACCCCGACGTGCAGGAAGCGGCGGTGGTGGGCCTGCCCTCGAAGGAGTTCGACGAAGAAGTGGCCGCCTTCGTGATGATGCGTGGCGATCGCGACGCGGCGGCCCTGTCCGCCTGGTGCAGGGAACGGCTGGCGCCCTACAAGGTGCCGCGCCATTTCCGCTTCGTCGACGAGTTCGAGCGCAATTCGGCCGGCAAGATCATCAAGAAGCGCCTGATCGAGGGACCGACCCCGGTTTAGCCGATGGCTGCGCGTTTTCGCGCCATGGTCCGCAAACCCGCATGGTTGCTGGCGCCGGATGATTTGTCCGCAGCCTTTCCCCAGGGTTGTTCACAGCGGGTGGGGATAAGTCCGGCTGCCGGGTAGTATATGGGGTGAGCCGTTCCCGCCTTCCGGGAGATCCCGTGAACACCGACCCTTCCCCGACCGCCGCCCGGTTGCGCCAAGTATTGATGGATACCGGCGCCTACAGCCTGCACCAGTCGTTCGACTACGGAGGCCGGCTGGCCGGCAGCGTGGTGCATTGCAGCTTCGATGCCCATGAGTTGTCCTGCCCGGCGCTGCCCCACATGCTCCTGCTCGTCTCGCACGAGTACCGGCTGAGGTCGGCCAGATTCGACCTGGGCTGGGGCTACCGCGACCATTTCGTCAATTTCGTCAATCCGCTGCACCTGATTCCGCCCGGCACCGCTTTCCGCTGGGTCAAGGACGGGCCCGCCCGGGTGTCGCTGCTGACGTTCGACCAGCAGGCTGCGCTGGAGATGTTCGAGGAACTGGGGTGCGAGCGGCCGGTGGATGGCATGTGGTCGCTGGCCCAGCGCGGCTTCGTGAGTCCGCTGGTCTACACGGCCCTGGGAGCGTTCGTCCGGGACCTGGGGGCCGGCCAGGTCTCGCGCCTGCTGTCCGACAGCTTCGGCGCGCTGGTGTTGAACGAACTGGGCAAGAAGTGGCGGGCGGAGCCGGCGGCCGCGACGGCGCCGCGCCTGAGTCCCCAGGCGTTGCGCAAGGTCACCCGCTACATGGACGAACACCTGGCCGAGGACATTTCCCTGGCCGAGCTGGCCGCCTTGTGCGGCTTGAGCCGATACCATTTCCTGCGCTGCTTCAAGGCCGCGCAGGGCGTGTCCCCATACCGCCACCTGACCGCGATGCGGGTGGAGCGGGCCCGCCACCTGCTGGCGACGACGGGCCAGCCCGTCTCGTACGTCGCCAGCGTCTGCGGCTTCGCGTCGGCGGGCGCGATGGGCCGGGCCTTGAAGAAGGCCCTGGGCAGTTCGGCCTCGGCCTACCGCGCCACGGCCGGCCACTACGACGCCTGAGCCCGGACGCCGGCCTCGACCTTGCGCGGGGCCGTCTCCTTCAGGAACAGCGACACGGCGAGGCCGATCGCGATGCCGCCCAGCGCCAGGTACAGCGTGTACTGGATGCCATGGTGCTGGGCGATGTAGCCGGCCACCACGGGCGCGACCCCGCCGCCGAAGATCTCGCCCAGGCCGCTGACCGTGCCGATGGCCGAGGCCACCATGCCGGGAGGCGCCGCCTCGGTGGCGATGGGCCCGGTCATCAGGGCCAGCAGTCCGAAGCAGAAGAACGACACCACCAGCAGCACCCCGAACAGCGCCCAGGGCGAGGCATCGGTGCGGATGAAGGCATACAGGGCCAGCGCGGCGCCGACGAAGGCCAGGAAGGCGGCGGCGCGGCGGCCGATGAAGTCCGAGATGCCGGGCACGCCGAATTCACCGAAGAACCCGCCGATGCCGATGGCCGAGACCACCAGTCCCATTTGCTGCGGTGTCAGCTTGAGGTAGTCGGTCAGGTAGTTGGGCACCATGGCGCCGACCACGAAGATGCCGGTCATCGCGCACAGGATGGAGGCGACCGCGAGCAGCAGGTTGCGCCGGCGCAGCAGTTCTTTCCAGGACAGCGTGGCCCCGGCAGCCGGCGCGGCGGGCAGCCCGCCCTGGACACCGGTGCCGGGTTCGCGGATGACCTTGTACATGAACCAGGCGAGGATCAGGCCAGGCACCGCCGACAGGAAGAACACATAGTGCCAGGAGGGCAGTACGTCCATCAGCTGGGTGGCGATGATGGGTGCGAGCCCCAGTCCGAACAGCGGAAAGGCGCTCTGCTGCAGTCCCTGGTTCAGGCCGCGGCGCCGCGGATGCGAGGCCTCGCCGGCCGCGGCCACGCTGGTGGGGCAGAAGGAGCCCTCGGCGACGCCCATGACCGTGCGGATCAGCATCAGGCTGATCAGGCCCGTGGCCAGCCCCGACAATCCGGACAGGCAGGAGAACGCGATGGCGGCGGGGATCAGGACCTTGCGTCGGCCGACGCGGTCCGAGACCCGGCCCATGGTGATGGAGAACACGCCCCAGGCCAGGCCCAGCACCCCGATGAGCAGGCCGAGGTCCTGGTAGGACAGATCCAGGTCCTTCATCATGAAGGGGAACATGGGGGCGAGCAGCCAGCGGTCCAGGCCCATCAGGCCGAAGCCCAGGGCGAGGATGGTGACGGCCTTCCATTCGTAGGCGGTATCGTGCACGAGTGGCCGGGTCATGGTCATGCTCCGCCCAGCGCGTCCAGCACCTGGCGCGTGGAGACGACCTTGCCGAACACCCGGTCGATGGTGGCGAGCGTGGCGCGATGCGAGGCGTCGTCGAATCCGCCGGTGGCGTCGTCCACGAAAAAGACCCGCAGGTCGCGCATGAAGGCGCTGCGCGCGGTCGACTCGCAGCAGACGCTGGTGACCGTACCCGTGATGATCACGCTGTCGGCGACGTTGCGGCCCCGGATGTTGCGGATGACGGTCTCGAGGCGGGTGTTGTAGAACGCGTCGTAGCGATGCTTGGGTATGACGACCTCGCCGGGCAGGGGGGCCAGCTCGGCGATGATCTCGACCCCGGGCGTGCCCGCGCGCATGCCGGCCGTCTTCAAGTGCGGCAACTGGGTCGTCTCCAGCGGCGAGACGTCGAATCCGTCGTACAGCACGTGCTGGGTGTAGATGACCGGGACACCGGCCTCGCGCGCGCGGGCGACCAGCGCGGCCATGGCGGGGACGCGCTGGCGGGCGGCGGCGACCTCCATGGGCGCGTCCGGCAGGACGAAGTCGTTCTGCATGTCGACGACCAGCAGGACGGCCTTGGCGGGATCAAGGGAAAGGGAAGAGGGCATGCGAGAGGCCTCCGTGGGGTGGGTGGAAGGCCGAACATAGCGCCGCCGGCCGCGGGCCAAGCGCAGGAAATTGCGGTGGCAGCGCAAAAGTTGCGCAGTGGATGAGGAGCCTGCCCATTTTCGCGTCACCGCCCGCAGACCCGCATGGAATCTAGGCCGGGTGAAGTTGTGCCCGTGCTTTCCCCAGGGTTTTCCACATCGCCTGGGGATAAATCGCGCAGGCCCTAGCGGAGGCGGGCGGCTTCCCGTGGCGGACGGTCGGGCCAGGTGCCGTCGCGCGCCAGGCGGGCCGCGGTGGCGACGACCAGGTCCCGGATGCCGGCCACGGCGCTGTGCGATGCGCCGTGCGAGGTGGCCAGCACCACCTGCGCGGTGGTGCGCAGGTCGGAAACCGGCGTGGCCTGTACGCGCCCGGCCTGCCATTCCTCGATGAAGGACGAGACGATCATGACCGAGCTGCCGTTGCCGGCGGCGATCAACTGCACGGTCTGTGCCATGGAGTCCAGCTCGTGCTTGATCCTGAGCGCCAGGCCGCGCTGCTCGGCCTCGCGCGACAGCATCTGGCGCACGCGGTGGCGCAGCGTGGGCAGCACGAGGTCCATGCGGGCCAGTTCGGCGAAGGGGACCACATGGGAGGGCGGGGAGCCGTCCGCGGGCGACACCAGGTACAAGGGTTCGTCGCGCAGGGTGTCGATGAGGTGGGGACTGCCGGTTTCCCCCACGGTGAACAGGATGGCCATCTCGAGCCGGTTCTGCTTCAACAGCGCCTCGAGTTCGTCGGTCATCGCCTCGACCACGTGCAGCGTGACCTCGGGATGGGCCTCTTCGACCGCCTGCAGCAGGGGCACCGTCATCATGCGGCTGATGCTGCTGGGAATGCCGATGCGCACGATGCCGCGGGGCGATTCCGCGTCCTGCCGCAAGTCGTGTTCGGCGGCCGCCACCATGTCCAGGATGCGCCGCGCATGGCCGAGCAGCTTGCGGCCGGACGGCGTGGGCTGCACGCCATGGGCATCGCGCACGAACAGGCGCGTGCCCAGGGAGTCCTCCAGCTTCTGGATCTGCGCGCTGAGCGCGCTTTGCACGACGTGAAGGCGTTCGGCCGCCTGCGAGAAGCTGCCGGTTTCCAATATCGTGACGAAATAACGCAGGCGTCGCAGGTCCATGTCGGGCGTGGTCCGGGGCCATCGCGGATCCAGATGGGGGCATCTGAAAAAACCGTTACCCGGGCTGGGGAACGACTGCCATTATAGGTGGCTGTTCCATCCGTTCCGGTCCCATGTACGCCGCTCCTCCCGACCTGGCCACCGAGATCCACGCCGCGTTGCCGCCATCCCTGCACCTGGTGCGATCCATGTCGCCCTGGGTGAAGGCGCGGGGAGCCGGACCCCTGCATTCCTTCCTGGAAGGGCCCGCCTTCGACCGCGACGGTACGCTGTATTGCACCGACCTGGCCCATGGCAGGATCTTCCGCGTCGATCCGGCGGGACGGTTCGCGCTGGCATGCCGCTACGACGGCGAGCCCAACGGGCTCAAGCTGCATCGCGATGGTCGTCTCTACATCGCCGACCGGCGCCACGGCATCATGACCATGTTTCCCCGGGACAGCCGTCCGCGGGCCCTGCTCGCGCCGGACGAGGCCCGTGGGCTCCAGGGCGTCAACGACCTGCTGTTCGCCGCCAACGGCGACCTGTATTTCACCGACCAGGGCGACAGCGCGCTGAACCGGCCCACGGGCCGGCTGTGCCGGCTGCGGCGCGACGCCGGCCACGTCGAGACCCTGGTGGATGGCCTGGCAGGCCCGAACGGGCTAGGGCCTGTTAACACAACGCAGCCCATCTGCAATCAGGGCGAAATTGATGAACCCGGTAAACATGACGTCGAGTTTGTCGAAGCGGGAGAAGATTCTGCGGAAGCCTTTGAGTCGCCGAAACAGG
>NZ_NINX01000026.1 GCF_002188635.1 Pigmentiphaga sp. NML030171
CGACTACATCGAGCGGTTCTACAACACAAGGCGCCAGCACTCAACGCTGGGATACGTCAGCCCCATGCAGTTCGAGGCGGCGGTTTGTTAGGTTAAACAACCTGTCCGGAGAGGCGGGGCAAGCCCAGACCTCTGAATGCGATCCCCAACCATAACTTCCCGGGCGGCCGCTTGTCGCGACCACCCCGTAAAGCAGTGTTACCGCGTACCGAGGATGGATGCGTCGTAGATCGCCGACAGGGGCGCCGACTCGGGGGTGATCAACCCGTTCTCGATATAGTGGTTGCGCATTTTCTCTATGGTCGACAGCTTGGTCTTGCCCGAAGGATTCAGCGAGACGGTGGCAAACAGCCTTTCGGCCATGGCCTGGTCCACCTTGAACAGCTTCATCAGGCGATCGAGGCTTTCCTGGCGCGGCGCCTTGCCGATGTGTTGCACGGCTTCGAAGATGGCCGTGGCCGCTTCCCGGACCAGCCCGGGTTTCTCCTTCAGCGTGCTCCGCTTGGCCAGAACCACGTAGGGGTCCCAGTCCGTGCCCACGTAGTCCGAGACCTTCGCCATGCTGCGCAGCAGATTGTCCCTGTCGGTCAGGATGCCCGTATGTTCCGTCGTGACCCAGATATCGGCCTTGCCTTCCTTGAGCGCCGTGTAGTTGGTGCCCACGCCGCCGGTGGGCACATAGACGATGTCGTCCTGGCTGACATCGAGCGACTTCAGGAAGAGGTCGACATAGAAGCGGTCGGTGCCCGCCAGCTGGGTGACGGCGAAACGCTTGCCCTTGAGGTCGATGAGCGCGATGGGGTTGTCCGCCAGCGTCCACATGTGCCACTCGGCCCGGGTGCCCAGGTCGCCGATGATGGTGAACTGGACGCCCTTGCTCAGATAGTTGATGGTCGCGCCCATGCCGTAGAGCCGGACGTCGCAGTTGTTCTCGGCTTCGGGCGTCCACTCGCGGCGATCGTCGATGGGCACGGGGTCGACGGGCTTGATGCTGTGCTTGTCCCAGAGCCCCAGGTCCTGGATCGTCGCGTTGATCAGGGCCGTGCCGGGGACGGTCCGTACGCCTATCTCGTAGGTGAAGGGAGTGGGTTCGCTGGGGACCGGCGCGGGATCGCCGTCGCCGCCACAGCCCGGAAGCCAGGCGGCGGCCGGGAGCACGGCCATGGTCTTGAGCAGGCGCCGGCGTGCCGGCTGGAGGATGAAGGGGGGAAGCGGAAGGCGCTGCATGGGATTCTCCTGGGTGGAAGGGGGATGTCAGGCAACCGTGCCGACGACCGAGGCATCGAAGATCGCGTCGATGGGCAGGGCATCGCGTTTGATCACACCGGTGTCCACGTAGTGGTTGCGCATCTTTTCTATCGTCGACAGCTTGATCTTGCCGGTGGGGTTCAGCGATACGGTGGATAGCAGCCTGCCGGCGACGGCCTCGTCGACCTTGAAGCGCTGCATGAGGCGGGCCACGTTTTCCTGGCGGGGGGCCTGGTCGATGTGCCGGACGGCCTCCAGGATGGTGGCGACGGCTTCCTTCACCAGCGCGGGCCGTTCGGCCAGCGTGCGCCGCTTGGCGACGATGACGTAGGGATCCCAGTCCTTGCCGACGAAGTCGGAGATCCTGGCGACGCTTTGCAGGCGTTGCTCACGGTCGATCAGGATGGCGGCGTGTTCGGTGGTTACCCAGATGTCGGCCTGGCCGCTGCGCAGCGCCTGGTAGTTCTGCGGCACGCCGCCGGTGGGCACCAGGGTGACGTCGTCCTGGCTGACGCCCAGCGACTTCAGGAACAGGTCGACATACAGCCGGTCCGTGCCCGACAACTGCGTGACGGCGAAACGCTTGCCCTTGAGCTGCCGCGCATCGACGGGCCGATCGGCCATCGACCACATGTGCCATTCGGCCCGCGTCCCCAGATCCGCGACGATGACGAAATCCACCCCCTTGCTGGGGTAGTTGATGGTCGCACCCATGCCATACAGGCGCACGTCGGAGTGGTTTTCTTCCCCCGGACTCCAGGTCCGCCGGTCGCCGCCGCCCAGGGGAGGCGGCACGACCGGCTTCAGGCCGTGCTTGCGCCACAGGCCGAGGTCCTGGGCGGTAGCGTCGATCAGCGCCGTACCCGGCACGGTATTCACGCCCATGGTGAAGGTGAACTCGGTCAGGTCGCCCTGGGCGGCACGTGCGGGGCCCAGCCAGCAGGCGGCGGGGAGAAAGGCTGCCGTGGCCAGCAGCCTGCGGCGGGCAGCCTGCTGCGGCGAGAGCGAACTGCCAAGGAATGGCGCGATGAGCATGGTCGTTGTCTCCTGTCTGATTGTTTTGTATATAAAAATAGTTTTCGAATACTAAACTTGACGCAAGCTTGCCGGCAAGTCAGGTCATTCCCTGCGTTCGTGGAGGTCACAATTCGGACCAAATGGTTCGATACGCTATGGAAGCGAGAGAGACAGGGCGTGAACAGGACCCGGGGGGAGGTCCCGGCCAAGCGCGTGTCGGCCGTGCGGATGGCGGAAGCGCCGATGCCGGGAGCTAAGTGGTTTCTCTAGGGAGGCGGGAGAATGCCGGCAACAATGAATGTTGCACTTTCATCGGAAATCGCTGGCGAGCGCTTACCATCGAATGGTGGCCGGCCTTGCAGGAAGATGGACGCGTCGCGGATTTCGCAGGGAGGGCATGAAACTGGAAATGTCGTATTTTTTTACATGTTGAATTGTGGGCGCAATTATGTAATAACGCTCATACGCCAAAGTTAACGGCAGTGCTGCGCAAAACTTTAGCGCTGGTTCGCCTTCCAGTCGCTGCGCATCACGTCGTTCTCCGTGTGCGGGCTTTGCTTCGATCCTGGCTGTGTCTCCATGGCGTGCCGCAGGCACGCTGGTACCAATTTAGTCATTGAGCTGTCCCGCCATGTCCTACCTCACGGATTCTTCGAAGTTGTCCGGCTTCTGGAACGCGCGCTCGCAAGGCCTGCACCGGTTCTGGTGGGGGCTGCGGTATGCCCAGCCCATGACCTTGCTGGGAACGCACCTGGGCCGCAAGGACGAATACCTGGCCTGGTTCAACACGGTCGAGACACCGGTGCTGCGCCATCCGGCCAGCCGCTGGAGCTTCTGCCAGCGGCCGCCCAGCATGGTGGGGGCGCAGGCTTTTCACTTCTTCGGCGTGGAAAGGGTGCTTTCCGACAATCGTGGCTGGCACTGGCGGCCCTGGGGCGAGAACTGGCTGCACAATCTCCATGCCTTCGACGATCTGGTGGCGGACGGCGCGGAAGGCCGCTTCGAGTGGCACGAGAAGCTGGTCACCAACTGGATCGTGGCCAATGCGCCCGGCAAGGGCGTGGGCTGGCGGCCTCCCAGCCTGTCGCGCCGCATCGTGAACTGGGTCAAGTGGGACCTGGACAAGCATGGCTTGAACGAAGTGGGGCGGCGCAATCTGGTCGTGCAGGTGCGTTTCCTGCGCCAGCGGCTGGGTGTGTCGATGACGGCGGCCTATCCGACGAAGGCGGGCAAGGCGCTGCTGTTCGCCGGCGCGTTCTTCGATGGAGCGGAAGCCGCGGCGTGGCGCAAGACCGGGCTGTCGGTGCTGCGCACGGCACTCAAGCCCAGCTATATGCGGGCCAGGCTGGGCGGAGGCGATGGCTATCGCATCGCCATCATCGAGGATCTGCTGGACGTGATCCAGCTCGACAAGATCTATCCAGGCACGCTGGGACGGGACGAGCTGGCTCGTTCGCAGGATCTGGTGCTGCCGCTGCTGGCGATGGAAGGCGAGCGTCGCGCCGCGCCCGGGCTGGACGGGGCCGAGCCGGTATTCTTTGCCGAGCCGAAGGTGCACGCGCTGCGGCAGTACGCGCAGCGGCTGGGCCTGAACGCACCGGCCTGATCTTCCGGCGGCTTCTTACCCCCTTACAATAGGCGCTCCTCCGCAAAGGAGGGGTGCCGGCGTCTGCCTGCCCCGCATGCCGGGCATCTTCTTCGTGGGGCCTAGTCCGAGTCTGTCCATGCTTCGCATATCGCTTGCTTCCGGTTTCCTCGGTCTGTCGGTCCTGCTGGCCGCGCCCGTGCACGCCGCCGACCCGTTGCGCATCGGCGAGATCAACAGCTACAAGGCGCAGCCCGCCTTCCTCGAACCCTATCGCAAGGCCATGCTGCTGGCCCTGGACGAAGTCAACGCCGCGGGCGGCGTGAACGGGCGTCCGCTGGAGCTGGTGATCCGGGACGACAACGGCGTGCCGGGCGATGCGGTGCGCGCGGCCGAAGAGCTGGTCTCGCGCGAGCGCGTGGCGATGCTGGCCGGCGGCTTCCTGTCCAACGTCGGCCTGGCGCTGGGCGACTATGCCCGGCAGCGCAAGGTCCCGTTCCTGGCCAGCGAGCCTTTGACCGACAAGATCACCTGGGCCAACGGCAACCGCTACACCTTCCGCTTGCGGCCGTCGACCTGGATGCAGGTGTCCATGCTGGTGCCCGAGGCGGCCAAGCTGGGCAAGAAGCGCTGGGCCATCGTCTATCCGAACTATGAGTACGGACAGTCCGCGGTGCAGACCTTCAAGACGCTGCTGCAGGCCGCGCAGCCCGGCGTCGAGTTCGTGACCGAGCAGGCGACCCCGCTCGGCAAGCTCGATGCGGGGCCCGTGGTGCAGGCGCTGGAGGCCAGCAAGCCGGATGCGATCTTCAACGTGCTGTTCGCCACCGACCTGACCAAGTTCGTGCGCGAAGGCGCCACGCGAGGCCTGTTCAAGGGGCGCGAGGTGGTCAGCCTGCTGTCGGGCGAGCCCGAGTACCTCGAGCCGCTGAAGGACGAGGCGCCCGAGGGCTGGATCGTGACGGGCTATCCCTGGTATGCGATCAAGACGCCCGAGCACCAGCGCTTCCTGGATGCCTATCGGAAGAAGTACGGCGAGCCGCCGCGCCAGGGTTCGGTGGTGGGCTACGTGACCATCCACGCCGCGGCCGAGGCGCTGCGGCGCGCGGGCGGCACCGATCCGGAGAAGATCGTCGACGCGTTCCGCAACATGCCGCTGTCCTCGCCCTGGGGACCCATCGTGTTCCGCGCGCAGGACAACCAGTCGACGCTGGGCGCCTTCGTCGGGCGGACCGCGCTGCAGGGCAGCGGGGCGCAGCGCACGGGCGTCATGGTGGACTTCCGCTATGCCGACGGCGCCAGGTACCAGCCCACCGATGCCGAGGTGGCGAAGCTGCGGCCGGCGCGCTGAGCGGTGCTAGCGCAACTGCTGAACGGGCTGGCCAGCGCCAGCAGCCTGTTCCTGCTGTCGCTGGGGTTGACGCTGATCTTCGGCGTGTCGCGCGTGGTCAATTTCGCGCACGGCTCGCTCGCCATGCTGGGGCTGTACCTGGGCGTCACCCTGGCCCAGGCGCTTATCCCGCTGTGGGGCGCGCTGGGGTTCTGGGGCGCGGTGGCGGGCGCGGCGCTGGCGGTGGCCGTGGTGGGCGCGCTGATCGAGCGCGGCGTGCTGCGCCGGCTCTACGGCAGTCCCGAACTCTTTCAACTGGTCGCGACCTTCGCGCTGGTGCTGATCATCCGCGATGCGACGCTGGCCGCCTGGGGCGCCGACGATCGGCTCGGGCCCAAGGCGCCGGGGCTGACCGGCGTGCTGGCGCCCGGCACGCTGAACCTGCCGTCGTATGACTTCGTGCTGATGGCGATCGGCCTGCTGGTGCTGGCAGGCGTGCAATGGATCATGACGTCCACGCGCTGGGGCCTGCAATTGCGCGCCGCCACCGAGGATCGCGAGATGGCGCTGGCCGTGGGCGTGGACGAGCGGCGGCTGTTCACGCAGGTATTCGCGCTGGGCGCCGGCCTGGCGGGGCTGGCGGGGGCGTTGCAGATGCCGCGCGAGCCGGCGTCGCTGGCCTACGACCTGCAGGTCGTGGCCGAGGCCTTCGTGGTGACCGTGGTGGGCGGCATGGGCAGCGTGATCGGCGCCTTCGTGGCGGCGATGATGATAGGCGTGGTCAAGGCGGCCTGCGTGGCGCTGGGAACGGTGTCGATAGGCGGCCTGGAACTGGTGCTGCCCAAGCTGACGCTGGTGATCGAATTCCTGCTGATGGCCATCGTGCTGGCCTTCCGCCCTTGGGGGCTGTTCGGGCGGCCGGTGGCGCCGCCGCGCGCGGCGCGCGCCGAGCTCAATCCGCTGCCGCCGCCCACGCGCCGCGGCGGCCTGTTGCTGGCCGCGGGCGTGGCGGCGCTGGCGCTGTTGCCCTGGCTGGCCGGCGACATGGCTTACGTGCTGGTCCTGGCCGTGGATGTCCTGATCGCCGGTCTTTTCGCCGCCAGCCTGTATGTCCTGATGGGGCCGGGCGGCGTCCATTCGTTCGGCCATGCGGCCTTCCTGGGCCTGGGGGCTTATGGCGGGGCGCTGGCCGCGCCGCTGGTGGCGGCCGTGCTGCCGGGGCTGGGCGACTCGGGGCTAGGCGGCATCGCCAGCATCCTGCTGTGTCTGGCGGCGGGCATGCTGCTGGCGCTGGCCGGCGCGGCGGTGTTCGGTTTCGTCGTGCTCCGGGCGGCGGGAGTCTACGCGGCCATGCTGACCCTGGCCTTTGCCCAGATCACCTGGTCCGTCGCCTTCCAGTGGGATGCGGTGACGGGGGGCAGCAACGGCCTGTTCGGCTTCTGGCCCCAAGGCTGGCTGGCGACGCGCGAAGGATATTACTGGTTCGTCCTGGCGGTGGCCGGCGCCGGCGGCCTGCTGCTGCGGCACCTGATGCACGCGCCCTTCGGGCTGACGCTGCGCATGGTGCGCGACGCGCCGTTGCGCGCCGAGAGCCTGGGCCTGCCGGTGTTCGCGGTGCGCTGGACGGCCTTCATGCTGGCGGGGGCGCTGGCCGGAGCCGCTGGCGTCCTGACGGTGTTCGCCAAGGGATCGGTCGCGCCCGACCTGCTGGCCATTCCCCGTTCGGTCGACGCGCTCGTCATGGTCCTGCTGGGCGGCCTGCAATCGCTGGCCGGCCCGTGGCTGGGCGCCCTGGCGTATACGGTGGGGCAGGATTTCCTGGCGCGCGCCACCGAGTACTGGCGCGCCGCGATCGGCCTGGCCATGCTCGCGGTGATCCTGCTTGCCCCGGGCGGCCTGACCGGCGTCCGGCGGCTGGGGCGCCTTGCCCCAGCGGGACGGCCGGATGACGGGAGGGCGCCGCGATGAAGCTGGTCGTCACGGGCTTGTCCAAGTCGTTCGGCGCCGTTCGGGCGGTGGACGACGTCGGGTTCACGCTGGAAGGCGGCCAGATGCTGGCCTTGATCGGACCGAACGGCGCGGGCAAGAGCACCTGCTTCCAGTGCATCAACGGCCAGCTCCGGCCTGATGCCGGACGCATCGAATTCGATGGGCGCGATCTGGCGCGCCTGGGTGTCGCCGCGCGGGCCCGGCTGGGTCTGGGACGGACGTTCCAGATCGCCCAGGTGGCCGCGTCGCTGAGCGTGGGCCAGCACGTCGCGCTGGCGCTGGCCGCCCGCGATCCCGGCGTCTGGCACGGGATCCGGGGGCGCGGGGCGGGCGTGGACCCGGCCGAACTGCGCGCCTGGCTGGAACGCTTCGACCTGGAGCCGCTGGCCGGCAGGCTGTGCGGGGAACTGCCTTATCCCGAGCTCAAGCGCGTGGAGCTGGCCAGCGCGCTGGCCCTGAGGCCCCGGGTGCTGCTGATGGACGAACCCACGGCCGGCATGACCCGCGCCGACCGGCGCGGCCTGATGGCCATCGTGAAGCAGGAGGCCGCGGGCGGCCTGGCGGTGTTGTTCACCGAGCACAGCATGGACGTGGTGTTCGGCTTTGCCGACAAGGTCCTGGTCCTGGTGCGCGGCCGCGTGATCGCGGACGGGGCGCCCGCGCAGATCGCCGCCGACCCGGCGGTGCGGGCGGCCTACCTGGGCACGGCCGCGGCGGGAGAGCCGGCATGACGGCGCTGTTGCGCACGCATGCGCTGTGCGCCTTCCATGGCCGGGCGCAGGCGTTGTTCGACGTGGACCTGGAGGTCGGGGCGGGAGAAATCGTCGCCCTGGTCGGACGCAACGGGGCCGGCAAGAGCACGCTGATGCGCGCCTTGGCGGGCCTGGTGGAAACCACGGGCGAGGTGCTGCTGGCCGGCCGCTCCATGGCCGGCTGGCGTGCCGACAGGCGGGTGCATGCGGGGCTGGCCTGGGTGCCCGAGGATCGGCGTATCTTCACCCAGCTCACGGCGCGGCAGAATCTGGAGGTGGCCGCGGGCCGGCCGCGTCCCGGCGCGGAACCCTGGACCGTGGAACGGGTCTGTCGCCTGTTTCCCGAACTCGAGCCGCTGGCGCATCGCCCGGGAGGCGCGCTGAGCGGTGGCGAGCAGCAGATGCTGGCGATCGGCCGGGCGCTGATGACCCAGCCCCGGGTAATCCTGCTGGACGAGCCGTCCGAGGGCGTGGCCCCCATCGTGGTGCAGCGGCTGGTGGAGGCGATACGCGTCCTGCGCGGGCAGGGGTTGGCGATCCTGCTGTCCGAGCAGAACGAGGCCCTGGCCGCGCCGCTGGCCGACCGCAGCCTGTACCTGGATGACGGCGTGCTGGGAAGGGCGCCCCCAGGGGCGCCAGGGTAGGGGCGCCTCCCGCGCTGGCGGCGCCCGACGCTCGTCCATATAGTTGTTATTGTCAACAAAGTAGTGTATAAAAACAACTATCGTAGGCCACCAGACAATCCAGGGGTTCGCATGAGCAGTGCATATTCCACCATCCGCGTCGAGGTCGAGGACCACGTCGCCACGCTGACGCTGAACCGGCCCGAGAGCCGCAACGCGCTCAATACGGCCATGTGCGGCGAGTTGGTCGCCGCGGCCGAGGCGCTTGCCGCCGACGACGCCGTGCACGTGGTCGTGATCCGCGGAGAGGGGCCGGTGTTCTGCGCCGGCGCCGACCTGAAGGAGCGGCAGGGCATGTCCACCGCCGAGCTGACCGCGCGCCGCGTCAAGGGCTTCACCGCCTACGCCGCCCTCGAGCGCCTGCCGCAGGCGGTGATCGCCGTGGTGCATGGCGCGGCCTTCGGGTCGGGCTGCGAGATCGCTGGCGCCAGCGATTTCATCCTGGCTTCCACCGAGGCGAAGTTCCGCTACCCGGAAGTCGGCTGGGGCACCATAGGCGCGACCCAGCGGCTGCCGCGCATGGTGGGCACGCGCATGGCCAAGGAGCTGCTGTTCACCGGCCGCACGGTGGACGCGCACGAAGCCAAGGCCATCGGGCTGGTGAACCATGTGTACGAGCCGGCGGAGCTGGAGGCGCGCGCCATGGAAATGGCCCGCCATATCGCCGCGGCCGCCCCGCTGACGGTCCGGCTGACCAAGCGCTGCGTGGACCAGGGCGTGGAGACCACGCGCGAGGGCGCGATGGCCGTGGAGCTGCTGGCCATCGAGGAGAACCTGCGCCACAGCGACTGGAAGCGCGCGATCTCGGGCTTCGGTGCGGGAGCGCAGAAAAATGCTTGACCGGCCCACTACGCTTTATCGCACGCTGGAACGCACGGCCGGGAAATACGGCGCGCGCGAGGCCTTCGTCTGCCAGGCCGACCGCCTGACCTGGAACGAGGTGCTGGCAGGCACCCGCCGCATCGCCGCCGCCTTGCACGCCAGCGGCGTGCGCAAGGGCGACCATGTCGGGATCATGCTGGGCAACGGCGCCACCTGGCTGCAGACTTTCTTCGCCTGCGCGACCCTGGGCGCGGTGACCGTGCCGGTCAATACCCGCTTCAAGACCGACGAACTGCAGTTCTGCCTGAAACAGGCGGACGTGAAGCTGCTGGTGTTCGCCGACACCTTCCTGGGCATCGATTTCGTCCAGTTGTTGACCGCGGTCGAGCCGGCACTGGATACCGGCCTGCCCGGCCAGGCGCTGCCCGAGCTGCGCCGCGCCGTCATGGTGGGCGACGGCCCCTGCCCGGCGGGCGCCGAGCGCTACGCGGATTTCCTGGCGCGGGGCCAGGAGGTCGCGCCCGGGACCATCGAATCGCTGGCCGCCGACATCACGCCCGACGATCTGCTGCTGATGCAGTTCACTTCGGGCACGACCTCGTTCCCCAAGGGCGTGATGTTGACCCACGCCAACATGCTGCTCAATGCCTGGGCCGCCGGGCAGCGGATAGGCGTAAGGCACGACGACCGCTATTTCAGCATCCGGCCGTTCTTCCACGTCTCGGGCACCACGCTGTCCGTCCTGGTCAGCCTGGTGGCGGGCTGCTGCCTGCTGACGCTGCCCAAGTTCGACGTGGCCGAGACGCTGCGCGTGATGGACGAGGAAAAGTGCACGCTGACCTCGGGCAACGACACCATTTTCCTGATGATGATGGGCCATCCCGACTTCGATCCCAAGAAGCTGCATCTGCGCGGCGGCTGGGCGGCGGCGGGGCCCGAGGTCATGCAGCAGATCCGCGACGTGATGGGCGTGGACCACGTGTGCAATGCCTACGGGCAGTCCGAGGCTTCGCCCAATGTGATCATGTCGTCGCGGGACGACCCGTTCGAGTTGCGCGCCCATGGCTGGGGGCTGCCGCATCCCGGCACCGAGGTGCGCATCGTCGACCAGGACAACGGCGAGGTCCTGCCCCCCGGAAGCCAGGGCGAGATCCAGGTGCGTGGCTGGCACGTGATGCGAGGCTATTACAAGATGCCGGAGGCGACCGCCAAGGCGCTGACGCCGGAAGGCTGGCTGCGCACCGGAGACCTGGGCGAGATGTCGCCGGAAGGGCGGTTGCGCATGGTCGGCCGGCTCAAGGACATGTACCGGGTAGGCGGCGAGAACGTCGCGCCGGCCGAGGTCGAGGAGACCCTGCACGCGCATCCCGCGGTGCAGATGGCCCAGGTGGTCGGCGTGCCCGACGCGCGCCTGGGCGAGGTGACGGCGGCCTTCGTGCTGCTCAAGGAAGGCAAGCAGGCCGGGCGCCAGGAGCTGATCGACTGGTGCAAGGCGCGCTGCGCGAACTTCAAGGTGCCGCGCTACCTCGAGATCGTGGATACGTTCGACAATATCGGCATGACGGGCAGTTCCAAGGTCCAGAAGAACAAGCTCAAGGCGCATGCCATCGAGCTGTTCGGCCTGGCGAACGTCCACGGCGCGAAGGGAGGCTAGAACCATGAGCGACGTCACGCTTTGCGAATGTTTCGCCCGGGATGGCCTGCAGCACGAGGAGACCTTTATCCCCACCGCCACCAAGGTGGCATTGATCGACCGCTTCGCCGCCATCGGCTTCCAGCGTGTCGAGGCGACCTCGTATTCGAATCCCAAGGTCGTGCCCCAGTTCGGCGATGCCAGCGAGCTGCTGCGCGCGCTGCCGCGCCGCGACGGTGTCTGGTACAAGGCGACCTGCGCCAACGTGCGCGCCGTGGAGCGCGCGGTGGCCGACCTGGACGCAGGCTTCGGCGCCAACGAGATCAGCCTGCTGGTGTCGGCCAGCGAATCGCATTCGATGAAGAACCTGCGGCGCAGCCGCGCCGACCAGTGGCAGAACGTGGCCGACATGGTGGCGGCGTCGCAGGGGCGTTTCCGCATGATCGGCACGGTGTCGGTCGCCTGGGGCTGCCCCTTCGAGGGCAAGGTATCGGCGGACAGCGTGCTGGAGGACGTCAGGCGCTTCGCCCGGCTGGGCGTCATGCACGTGGCGCTGGGCGACACGACAGGCATGGCTGCGCCGCGGACCGTCAAGCAATTGATGTCGGCGGTGCACGCCGAACTGCCGGAGGTGACGACCGTGGCGCACTTCCACGATACGCGCGGCACCGGCCTGGTCAACTACGTGGCGGCGCTGGAGGCGGGCTGCCGCTATTTCGACTGCGCCTTCGGCGGCGTGGGCGGGCATCCGGCCAAGGTCAAGTACGGCGGCGGCCATACCGGCAACGTCTCGACCGAGGACCTGGTGAACCTGTTCGAATCCATGGGGGTGTCCACCGGCATCGACCTGGAGGGGCTGATGGCAACCGCGGCGATGTGCGAGGAAGCCCTGGGCCGCACGCTGCACAGCCGTGTCGCCCAGAGCGGGTTGAATCCCTTGCTGGGAGTGGCGGCGCATGGATAGTCCCGAGTCCTGCGCGGTGCTGGAGCCGGAAGTGGTCATTCCCACCGGCCCCCTGGCGGGCTCGGCTCTCGCGCCGTTCGCCGCATGGCTGGGCATTTCCGTGCGCGAGGCCGATCATGGCCGCTCGCTGCTCGTCATGACCGCCAGCGCGCGGCTGGCAAACCGGCGCGGGGTCATCCATGGCGGGGCCATCGCCACTCTGATGGACTCCAGCATGGCCATCGCCACCCGCACGATCGAGTCCGGCATGGAGACTTCCGGAACGGTAGACCTGAACATCCATTTCATCGCGCCGGGACGGGGTGACCTGACGGCCCGTGCCGAGGTCCGGCATGCCGGCGGGACCATCGCCTTCTGCCAGTGCGAAGTGCGGGACGAGGCCGGCACGCTGGTGGCCACGGCCATGAGCAGCTTCAAGCTGAGGCGGGCCAAGCCGTCCCCGGCCGGGCCCGAGTAAGGTAAATTCCTGCGTTCACCTATCGAGAAAGACGTATGACAAGACCCGTTCCCGCGAATCTCAAGGAATTGTTTTCCTACCGCCTGAACCGCCTGGCCTTCGTCTCCAGCCGCATCGCCGCACGGGTGAACGAGAGCCAGTACGAACTGGGCTCGCGCGACTGGCGCATCATCGGGTTGCTGGGCGCCTTCGCCCCGCTGTCGCTCAATGCGCTGGCACACGAGGCCAACATCGACAAGAGCCAGGCCAGCCGCAGCGTGGCCGAGCTGATCGAGCGCGGCCTGGTCAAGCGGGGCGCCGACGAATCGGACGGCCGGGGCGTGCGGCTCGACCTGACCCCGCAGGGCCGGGCGCTGTACCGCAAGGTTTTCCCCAAGGCCGTCGATCGCAACGAGAAGATGCTGTCCGTGCTGACCGACGAAGAGCGGGAAGTGCTCGAGCGCGCGATCGACAAGCTGACCGAACATACGATCGGGTTGTTGGAAGAATTAAAACCCCCCCGTACGCGCTGACGCGCGCCCCCCAGGGGGCGGGCGGCGGGGACCGGCGGAGCCGGATCCTCCGTGCCCTGGTCTGGGGCGATTTTCTCAGGGGGTGGCAACGGGGCTGTGGGGGGAGTTTCCGCCAAAATAGTTGAATTTATCAATTAAGTAGTATATAAAATCAACTATATTGGAAACCACGAGCATGAGCATGTCCGAACTCCTGATTGAGAACCGAGGGGCCGTCCGTATCCTGACGATGAACCGGCCGGAGAAGCACAACGCGTTGAATACCGCGCTGACGCAGGCGCTGGTGGATGCGCTGTGGCAGGCCGAGCGGGATGCCGAGGTCCATGCGGTGGTGCTGACGGGGGCGGGCAAGTCGTTCTGTGCCGGCGCCGATACCTCGGAGTTCAGCGCGCTGGTGCCCGAGGATCCCCAGGCCGTCAACGCGCGCGCCGACCTGACCACCGGGCTGCACCTGGCCTTCTCGCGCATGTCCAAGCCCGTCGTGGCCGCGGTGCGGGGTAATGCGCTGGGCGGGGGCGCGGGGCTGGCCATCGCCTGCGACCTGGCCGTCATGGCCGAGAACGTGCGTTTCGGCTATCCCGAGCTCAAGCACGGCATCGTCGCGGCCGTGGTCATGTCCAATCTGGTCCGCCAGTTGGGCCGCAAGCATGCTTTCGAACTGCTGGCCATGGGCGAGCCCATCGACGGTCCGCGCGCGCTGGCGCTGGGCCTGGCCAACCGGGTCGAGCCCGACGACCGGGTGCTGGAGGCCGCGCTGGAAATCGCCGCCAGGCTGGCGGGCTGGAGCCCCATCGCGATGGGGACCACCAAGCGGCTGTTCCATCGCGTGGCCGAGCTGACGCTGGAGGAAGGCCTGGCCGCCGGGCGCGACACCAACGTCATCATGCGGGGCTTCCGCAAGGCGGCGAAATGACGCGTCCGCTGGAGAACGTCACCATCCTGGACCTGTCGCGGGTCCTGGCGTGCCCCTTCGCCACGATGATCCTGGCCGAGCTGGGAGCGACGGTGATCAAGGTCGAACAGCCCGGCACCGGCGACGAGACGCGCAGCTTCGAACCCAAGGTGGAAGGCGAGGGCGGTACCGAATCGGCCTATTACATGGCCTTCAACCGCAGCAAGCAGTCCATTACCGTCAACCTGCGTAGCGCCGAAGGGCAGGACCTCATCCGCAAGCTCAGCGCCCAGGCCGACGTGGTGCTGGAGAACTTTCCGGTCGGGACGCTGCAGCGCTACGGGCTGGACTACGCCCGGCTGTCCCAGGACAATCCCGCGCTGGTCTACGTGTCGTGCACGGGTTTCGGCATGACCGGCCCCTACGCGCCTCGCAAGGGCTACGACACGGTGTTCCAGGCCATGGGCGGCATCATGAGCCTGACCGGCGAGCGTGGCGGCGGCCCGGTCAAGCCGGGGCTGCCTGTGGCCGACCTGACCTCGGGCCTGTGGGTCGCGATCGCCATCCTGTCGTCCCTGATGGGGCGGCAGGCCACGGGCAAGGGCTGCCACGTGGATTTCTCCATGCTGGACGGCCAGGTCGGCCTGCTGTCGCTGGCCGCGGCGCGTTTCTTCGCGCTGGGCGAGGTGCCGCCCCGGCTGGGCACCGAGCATCCGGGCCGCGTGCCGTCGGCGGCGTTCCGCTGCCGCGACGACAAGTGGGTGCAGGTCACGGGCAGCGACCAGCACTGGCAGCCGCTGTGCGACCTGCTCGGGCTGCATGAGTGGGCGCAGGATCCGACCCTGGTGCGCAACATCGACCGGGTCAACCGCCGCGAGGAAGTGATGGCCGGCCTGTCGGCGGCCGTCGCCCGGTTCGACCGCGACGAATTCTGCCGGCTGTGCGACGAAGCCAAGGTGCCGGCCGGCCCCATCCTGAGCGTGGACGAGGTGCTGAGCAACGAGCACGTGCTGGCGCGCGGCATGGTGCGCGAATTCGCCCATCCCCAGCTCGGTTCGTTCAAGGCGCTGCCGGTGCCGTTCAAGTTCGACGGCTTCGACGACCCCAGCCTGGGGCGGCCGCCGCTGCTGGGCGAGCACACCGACCAGGTGCTGGCGGACAGGCTGGGCCTGGGCAAGGAGGACATCCAGGCGCTGCGCGAAAGAAAGGTCATCTAAGGCCGTGCCGGCGACAGCCGGATCTCGCCTCCTCCGGCGGTACGAGGCCGGAGGAGGCCTAAAACCAGGAGACATACATGAAGCAGTTCAAGCAATCGTTGTTGGCGGCGGCGCTTGTGCTGGCCGCCTCGGGGGCGCAGGCCCAGTCCTATCCGACCAAGCCCATCGTGCTGGTCAACCCCTATGCCGCGGGCGGTCCGGCCGATCTCGTGGCGCGCAGCCTGGCCAAGGAGCTGGGCACCGAACTGGGGCAGCAGGTGGTGGTCGAGAACAAGGCGGGCGGGGGCGCGACCATAGGCGCGGCGTACGTGGCCCGGGCGGAGGCCGATGGCTATACGCTGCTGTTCGGCACCGCGGCGGCCCACATCGTCACGCCGCTGATCCAGCCCACGCCCTACGATGGCATCAAGGATTTCACCTTCATCGCGCTGGCGGCCAACCAGCCCAACCTGCTGGTGGTGAACCCCTCGGTCAAGGCCAACACCGCGAAAGAGCTGATCGAGCTCGCGCGCAGCAATCCCGGCAAGCTGAACTACGGTTCGTCCGGCACCGGCACCTCGCCCCACCTGGGCGGGGAGCTGATCAAGCAGCAGGCCAGGATCGAGATGGCGCACATCCCCTATGGCGGCGCGGCGCCCGCGATTACCGATCTGGTGGCCGGGCGCCTGCAGGTGGGCGTGATGAACCTGTCGGGCGAACTGCCCTATGTGAAGGCAGGCAAGCTGCGGGCCCTGGCCTACGCGTCCAAGACCCGCTCGCCGCTGCTGCCCGACGTGCCCACGTTCGCCGAGGCGGGCCTGGGCGGCGCGGAGTCCGCGTCGTGGTACACGGTGGCGGCGCCCAAGGGCACGCCCGCCGCGGTCGTCAACAAGCTCAACGCGGCGCTGAACGCGGTCACCAAGAAGGCGGAGTACCGCAAGCTGATGGAGGCCCAGGGTACCGAACTGGCCACGCTCACGCCCGAGGAGACCACGCGCTTCGTCGTGGATGACGCCCAGCGCACCAAGGACCTCATCAAGTCGGCCAACCTCAAGCTCGAATGACCATGACCGCCAATACCCCGCGCATCCCGGCCCCGGCCGGGTTGGCTTCCACGATAGACCGCGTGGACATCATCGCCTGCTCGCAGCGCCAGGACGACCCCAGCTGGCGCTTTGCGCGCGGCACCATCACCCACGTGGACGGCTGGATCGTGGCGCTGACCGCGCGCAACGGCCAGGTGGGGTATGGGCACGTGCTGGGCACGCCCATCTTCAAGCCCGACACGGCACGCATCGAGCCGGTCCTGGAGGCGCTCCGGCGCGAGGCCCGGGGGCAGGACGCATTCGCGCTCGAAGCCCTGCACCGCCGGCTGGAAGCCGTGGCGGGGGTGGAAGTCTGCGCGCTGTCGGGTTTCGTCTGCGCGATCTACGACCTGCAGGCGCGGATGCTGGGCGTTCCCCTGCACGTGCTGCTGGGCGGCAAGGTACGCGATACCGTCGAGGCCTCGCGCATCGTCTCGATCAAGCCGCCCGAGGACATGGCCGAACAGGCCGCCAAGCTGGCGCGCCAGGGCTATCGCTATCTCAAGCTGAAGCTGAGCGGCGAGTCGGAGCTTGACGTCGCCCGCGTGCGCGCCGTGCGCGAGCGGCTGGGCGAGGCCGTCACGCTGACGGTGGACGCCAACCAGGCCTACCAGGCCGACGAGGCGATCCGCGTGTGCCAGGCGCTGCGGCCGATGGGCGTGGCGATGATGGAGCAGCCGGTGCCGGCGGCGGACATCGAAGGACTGTGCCGCGTGCACGCCGCGGGCGCGCTGCCCATCGAGGCGGACGAGGCCATCGCCGGGCTGCCGGGACTGGTGCGCCTGATCGGCATGGGGGCGGCCGACTCCTACAACCTCAAGGTGCATTACCTGGGCGGCATACGCAACACGCTGATCGCCGTGCGCCTGTGCGAGGCGGCGGGCGTGGGCTACCGGTTCGGCGCGATCTTCGGACCGCGCCTGCTGGCGGCCCAGGGCGTGCATGTGGCCAGTGTCGCCGGCAGCATCCATGCCGGTGCCGAACTGGCGGAGTTCGATCACCTGCTGGACGACCCGTTCGTGGGCCTGGAGGTCGAATCGGGCGAGCTGGCGGTGCCCGAGGGCCTGGGGTCGGGCGTGGACTACCAGCCCGCCAGCATCGGGCAGGCCTGAATCAGCGTATGCAGGAGGCGGCGCCGCTCAGGGCCGCTTCCGCTTCGCGCGCCAGCCGCTCGACCAGTTCACCGGCGGGCTCCAGTTTGTCGATCAGGCCGGCGCTTTGCCCGGCTTCCACCTTGCCCTGCGCCACGTCGCCGTCCTTGGCGGCCTGCCGCAAGGAACTGCGGGCGAACAAGGCATCCAGCTCGGCATCGTCGGCGCCGCGGTTGGCCGCCGCCTCGTACTCGGTCGAGAAGGCGTTCTTGACCATGCGGATGGGCGAGCGGCCACGGCCGACGATGGCGGTGTCGCCGATGCCGGCGTTCAGCACCAGGTCCTTGTAGGCGGCGTGCAGGCCCGATTCGGGCGTCAGCAGGAAGCGCGTGCCCAGTTGCGCGCCGCTGGCGCCCAGCGCCAGCATCGCGGCGATGCCCGCGCCGTCGGCGATGCCGCCCGCGCCGATGACTGGCACCGTCACCGCGTTGACCGTCGCCCGCACCAGCACCAGCGTGCCGACCTCGTCCGGGCCGGGATGGCCGCCGGCTTCGCCGCCCACCGCGATCACCGCGTCCACGCCCGCGTCCTCGGCCTTGCGGGCGTGCAGCGGGTTGGCCGTGACCTGTATCCACGTGACGCCGGCCTCCTTGAAGCGGCCGATGTGGGCCTTGGGGCCGCCCTGCGAGGCGATGATCACCGGCACCCCGGTTTCCAGCACGATGTCCAGGAATTCCGCCGCGCGCTTGTTGTACAGCGGGACGTTGACCGCGAAGGGCTGGCGCGTGCCGGCGCGCACGCGGGCGATGGCGGCGCGCAGGTCGTCGGGATACATGGGGCCGGCGGCGATCACGCCCAGGCCGCCGGCCTCGGAAACGGCCAGGGCCAGCTCGGCGTTGGACGAGGCCCAGCTCATGCCTCCCTGGACGATGGGGTGGCGGATGCCCAGGAGGGCGGTCAGTCGGGTAGCAAGCATGATTCGAGAGGGCAGTGTGGGAGGATTCGTAGGGATGCGCTCAGCCGGCTGAGGCACGGATCCGGTCGTTGACGCCGCGCGCGGCACGCACGGCGTCTTCCAGGGACAGCTCGTAGGCCTGCTGGAAGGCGCGCTTGGAGGCCGACAGGCCGGCCGGCGCGAACTGGGCCAGGCGCTCGGCCAGCGCGAGCGCGGCGGGGACCAGTTCGGCTTCCGGGACGATGCGGTTGATCATGCCCAGCGCGTAGGCGCGTTCGGCGTCGATGGGGTCGCCGGTGGCCACCAGTTCGAAGGCCGCCTTGGGGCCCACCTGCCGGATCAGGTTGGGAATCAGCATGCCGGCCGAGATGCCGTGCTTGACCTCGGGATAGCCGAAGCGGGCGGCGGGGGCGGCCAGCACCAGATCGCTGCCCAGCGCCAGGCCGGCGCCCGCGCCGATGGCCGGGCCATTGACGGCGGCGATGACGGGCGTGCCCAGGCGCGCCACGATGGTGTTGATGTCGACCAGCAGGTCGCTGCGCCGGCTGGCCAGCTCCGGCTGCTCGCGCGCCAGGCGGCGGGCTTCTTCCAGGTCGGCGCCGGCGCAGAAACAGCTGCCCCGGGCGGCGATGACCACGCATCGCGTGTCGGGATCGGCATCGGCGCCATTGAAGGCGTCGACCAGGCCTTGCAGCATCGCCAGGCCGAGCGCGTTGCGCTTAGGATGGCGGTTCAGCGTCAGCAGCAGGACATGGCCGTATCGCTCGGCCAGCAGTTCGTTTTCCTCGACCACGGTGGCGTTTCCTTGAAATATAGTTGAGAAAGTAAACTATGTAGTTAATTTCGTCAACTTTATGGCGGCTCAGGCGTCCGGCGGCACGGCGCGCCCCTGCTGGAGCGAGCCGCGGTAGGCCTGGGGAGAGAGTCCGGTGCGCCGGGAGAAGAAGCGGCTGAAATAGGCCGCATCCGAGAAGCCCAGGTCCTGCGCGATGCCGGCGACGGTGGCGTCGGTGGCCGCCAATTGGCGCCGAGCCTCGCGTACCAGCCGATCGTGCAGCATGTCGAGCGCGGAGAGCCCGCATACCGCCCGGCATATCCGGCTCAGGTGGTCCGGCGTGACCTGCAGCGCCGCGGCGAAGAAGGCCAGCGCATGCTCGCGGCGGAAGTGCAGTTCCAGCAACGCACGGTACCGCTGGACCAGGGTGTCGCGCACCGCCTGCCGGGCATGAGCGGGTTCCCCCGAACTGGCCTGCCTCAGGAACCAGGTGGCGAGCAGGATCGCATGAGCCTTGAGCACTTCGGTGCGCCCCGGTTCGGCGCGGGCGAACTCGGCCCCCAGCCCTTCGAACAGGCTGGCCGCGCGTCCGGTTTCCTGCGCGAGTTCCTCCGGGCCGATGATCAGCGGGACGTCCAGCAGGCTGGCCAGGGCGGGAGCGGACGAGAAGGCGGCCTTGAGCAGGGCGGTGGGGACGGTGACCTGGCTGCCGGCGCTGCCGGGCCGGTAATGGAAGGCGTGGACGGTGCCGGGAGGGATCATCAGCGCGGCGGGCGCGGCAAGTCCGTGCCGCGCGCCATTCATCACGGCTTCGGCTCCGCCGCGCTCGATCAACTGGAACTGGTGCAGGCCTTCGTGCCGGTGGGCGGGAATCGTCCAGTCATGCAACACGCCGCGCACATCCATGGGTTCCCAGTGCAGGCAGTCGTCCGGCATGAAGTGCCTGACTTCCCGGAAGGCGACGGCGATCGGGGCGGGCGGTTTCATGGGAGGTCGGATATGTGCAAGGCTCGCCGGTATTGTCCATTATTTTCCGTCCCTGTCCTATCTATAGTTCCCTCTACCGAGCCCGCAGAGGCAGAGCAAAGGAGACACCATGGGCAGCAGGATGGGATGGATAGGGGCGGGCGCGGCGGCATGGGGGCTTTCCTGCTCCGCGGCGTGGGCGCAGCCCGCCAGTACCGTGGTTTGGTCGGGGTTTCCGGTCGGCGGGCTGGGAGACCAGGTGTCGCGGCCGCTGATCGAGCAGTTGCGCTCGCGCTATCCGGGCACCATCGTGCTGGGCAGCAAGCCGGGCGCGGGCGGGCGCATCGCCGCGGAGTTCGTCAAGCGAGCGGCGCCGGACGGGGCGACCCTGTTGCAGGGGCCTTCGTCACCCATCGTCCTCTATCCGCACACCTACGGGGCCAGGCTCGCCTATTCGCCGCAGGCCGATTTCGTGCCCGTCGCGCCGCTGGCCTCGTATGCCATCTCGATGACGGTCGGGCCCGGCGTGCCGGACGAGGTCCGCACGCTGGCCGACTTCATCGCCTGGGTGAAGCGCCATCCCGAGAAGGCCAACTACGGCATCCCCGCCGCGGGTTCGGCACTGCATTTCGTCGGCGCCACCTTTGACCGGCTGGCAAGCCTGGACATGAAGAGCGTGGCCTACAAGGGGGGAGCGCCGTTGCTGACCGATCTGCTGGGCGGCCAGGTGCCGGTGGCGTTCAACGTGATCAGCGAAGTGTTGCCGCACCTCAAGACGGGGCGGCTGCGCTCGCTCGCCGTCAGCAGCCCGGAGCGCTGGCCCGCCGTGCCGGAGGTTCCCACCTTCGCCGAACTGGGGTATCGCGACATCGCGATGGTCGAATTCCTGGGCTGGTACGCGCCCGCGCGCACGCCGCCCGAACTGGTGGGCAGGCTCAATGCGGCCGTGCGGGACGCCTTGCAGACTCCGGAAATGACGGCCGTCTTCGCCAAGAATGGACTGATGCCGCTGATCGAAACGCCCGAGGCGTTCGCCGAACGGGTGCGCGAGGACACCGCGCGCTGGGCTCCCATCGTCAAGGCCACAGGCTTTACTCCCGAGGATTGAAACATGACGCATGACCAGGCGCCCGGAAGGCCGCCAACGACCAGCCTGACCGGAGCGCAGGTCCTGGTGCGCCTCCTGCAGGCCGAAGGGGTGCCCTATGTCTTCGGCATAGTGGGAGGCAAGCTGGCGCCCTTGCTGCACGCGTTATCGCGCTCGTCCATTCCCTTCGTGGGCGTGCGCCACGAAGCCGCGGGCGCGATGATGGCGGCGGCGGTGCGGGCCGGATCCGGCCGCGTGGCCGTGGCGCTGGGGGAAATGGGGCCCGGGGGCCTGAACCTCGCGTCCGGCGCCGGCGTGGCTTTCAATAACAATCTCGCGGCCCTGCTGATCACGACCAACCAGCACCGGGCCGCCGCCTATCCGCATCATGGCATGTTCATGGACATGGATACGCGGGCGGTGCTGGCGCCGCTGACCAAATGGAATGCCGTGGTCCATGATGCCCGCCGCCTTCCCGAACTGGTCAGGCGCGCCTTCCGCGAAGCGCTGGGAGGGCGCCCCGGACCGGTGCACCTGGACATTCCGCAGGATGTGCTGGCCAGCACGCATGATTGGCCGCTGGATGCCTTGGCGATCGCGCCGTCCCGCTACCGGGGCGTGGCCGGGCCGCGGCCCCCTGCGGCCCAGGTGCGGGAAGCGGCGAGCCTGCTCGCCCAGGCGCGCCGCCCCCTGATCGTCGCCGGCGGCGGCGTGGTCCAGGCGGGCGCCGCCGGCGGCGTACGCACGCTCGCGCAGCGCCTGCGCGCGCCTGTCGTGCCGACGCAGATGGCGCTTGGCGTCATATCCAGCGACAGCCAGCACTTCATCGGGCATGGCGGCTTGATCGCCGGCGCCGCGGTGGCGCGCGCGTTCGACCAGGCCGATGTCGTCGTCAGCCTGGGATGCAGGCATTCCTCATGGATGTGGGACGAGCGTGGTCCGCTCGTGCGCAGCCGGCACCGGGTGCTGAACGTCAATATCGATCCGTCGGCGCTGGGGGCGCCGGCGCTGCACGAGATCGGCATGCACAGCGATGTCCGCGAAGCGCTGGACGATCTGCTGGCGTGCCTGCCGCAAGAGCTGGCGGCGGTCGAGGACGGCTGGCTGGCGGGACTGCGGGCGGTGCGCGCCCGATACGAACAGGCCCTGGCGGCCATGGATGCGCCCGTGGGGCAAGCCATGCATCCGGCGGCGCTGGCGCGCGCGATCGGCCAGGCCATCCCGGACGACGCCGTCGTGGTCTTCGATGGCGGACATACGAGCTTCTGGAGCAATGACCTGACGCCGGTGCGCGAGGTGCGTTCCCGGTTCCACGAGCCGGGCATGAGCCACCTGGGATTCGGGTTGCCGTATGCATTGGCCCTGAAGCTCCTGCATCCGGGGCGCGCCGTGTTCAACGTCACGGGGGACGGTTCGTTCGGCTTCACGCTGCAGGAGCTGGATACCGCCCGGCGTCATGGCCTGCCCGTCGTCAATATCATCCACAACAACGAGGCCTGGGGCATCATCCGCGCAGGACAGCGGGCGCAGGCGGATTTCGAGCTGGGCACGGGGTTGGAGGGGACGGACTATGCCGCCATCGCGCGCGGATTCGGCTGCCACGGCGAAACCGTGGCGCAGCCCGGCGACCTGGCGCCTGCGCTGGAGCGGGCGCTGGCCTCGGGGTTGCCCGCGGTGCTCGATTGCCGCACGGCATTCGTTCCGCATCCGGCGATGGCGGCGTTCGGCAGCATGAACCGCTACGGATTCGAGGCGCTGACCCGGCCGGCCTGAGCGCGGCGGCGCCGGGCTACACGCCCAGCAGTTCGCAGGCCGCCGCGAACAAATCCTGCGCCGGATCGGCCAGCCGGTCGCAGATGTCCAGATGGTGGCAGTCGGGTATTTCCAGCGTGCGCGTGACGTTGCGCGGCCAGCAGGCGGCGATCAGCCGGTTCTGGCGGCGGAACTCGTCCGTTTCGGATGCCCCGACCGCGGCTATCAGCGGCACGCGGCGTTCAGGCACGAAATAGGCGGGCGACAGCGCGTCCACGCGCGCCGGCGTCAATTCGAGGTTGGCCAGGAACGGCGCCTTGGCGACCGGTTCGAGGTCGTACAGCCCGCTCAGCGCCAGGCCGCCGCTGACGAGGTCGGGCGGCAGGTCCGTGGACCAGGCCTGCCAGCGCGCGGCCAGCATCATCGCGGTCAACTGGCCGCCGGCCGAGTGTCCGCTGGTCACGATGCGGCGGGCATCGAAACCCAGTTCGGCGGCATGGCGGTACAGCCAGGCATGGGCGCGCAGCATCTGCCGCACGATTTCCTCGATGGGCGTGGCGGGCGCCAGCCCGTAGTCGACGATGGCGACGGCGGCGCCGCGCGCGACATAGGCGGGCGCGATCCAGGAAAAATCGGACTTGTTCAGCGCGCGCCAGTAGCCGCCGTGGATGAAGACCAGCAGCGGGGCGCCGGGCTCGCGCGGCGGAAAATAGTCCAGGGTTTCGGCCGGCGTTTCGCCATACGGCAGTCCCAGCTGCGCGGCTTGCGTGCGGCGGGCCAGCGCGCCGTCGGCGGCCCAGCGGGCGGTATAGGTGGGATGGTCGGGAATGCGGGCGAGGTTGTTGTACTCGTGTTCGCAGAATTCGGAGGTGAAGGCCGGATGGTCGTGCAGCGGATGGACGGGCATGGCGTGTAGGTCGGATCGGGACGGCGAAGGCCGGAAGCGGCGCCTGGGGCGCCGCCCGGCAGTTTAACCATTCCGCGCGGGGAAGGTCCCGTCCACGTAGTACCAGCGTCCGTCCTCGCGCACGAAGCGGCTGTTCTCGTGCAGCCGCTGGGCGCGTCCCGCCAGCCTGCTGCGGGCCACGAATTCCACCGTGGCGTGGTCGGCGTCCGCCTGCGCCGAGGCCCGCACCTCCAGGCCCAGCCACTTCAGGCCCGGTGGATCGGGTTCCAGGGCGGCCGGCCGGGTGGAGGGATGCCAGGTCGCCAGCACATAGTCATGCCTGCCCAGCACGTAGGCGCTGTAGCGGGACCGCATCAGCGCCGGCGCGTCGGGCGCCTGCAAATGGCCGGGACCCTGGTGCCACCGGCCGCAGCATTGCGCATACGGACGGGGCAGCCCGCAGGGACACAATTGGTCTACATTAACGCCTGACTTCATTTGCTCCGGTATCCGCCATGCTGTTTCTTCTTTCCCCCGCCAAGAAACTGGATTACGACACGCCCGCGCACGTCGAGACGTCCACCCAGCCCTTGTTCGTGGATCGCGCCAAGAAGCTCATCTCGGTGTTGAAAACCAAGTCCGCCGACGACGTCGCGAGCCTCATGGACCTGAGCCCGGCGCTGGCCGAATTGAACGTGGCCCGCTACGCCAAGTGGACGCCGAAGTTTACGGCGGAAAACGCCAAGCAGGCGGTGCTGGCCTTCAACGGCGACGTCTACGAGGGGCTGGACGCTGGCACGCTGACGGCCCGCCAACTGGACTGGGCACAAGAGCACGTGGTCATCCTGAGCGGCCTGTACGGCGCGCTGCGGCCGCTGGACCTGATGCAGCCGTACCGGCTGGAGATGGGGACGCGGCTGGCGACCCCCAAGGGCAAGAACCTGTACGAATACTGGGGCAGCGAACTGTCCGACTACCTGAACCAGCGCCAGGAGGCCGACCGGCATCCGGTCGTGGTGAACCTGGCTTCCGAGGAGTACTTCAAGGCGGTCGACCGCAAGGCGCTGAAGGCCCGCGTGATCCAGTGCGTGTTCGAGGACTGGAAGGGCGGGGCCTACAAGGTGATCAGCTTCCACGCCAAGCGTGCGCGGGGCCTGATGGCCCGCCACGCCATCGAGAAACGCATCGCCAAGCCCGAGGGCCTGCAGGGCTTCGATGCCGACGGCTACGGCTACGACGCCTCGGCATCGAGCCCGGACCGGCTGGTGTTCCGCCGCAAGGCGGCCTGATCCGGCTGCGGCTGGCGCAGCAGCCGCAGCCCGTTGAACACCACCAGCAGGCTGGCGCCGGCGTCGGCGAACACCGCCATCCACAGGGTGGCCTCGCCGGTGAAGGTCAGCACGAAGAACACCAGCTTGATGGCCAGCGCGAACACGATGTTCTGCCACAGCACCCGCGAGGTCCGGTGCGACAGGCGGATGAATTCGGGCAGCTTGCGCAGATCGTCCTGCATCAACGCGACGTCGGCCGTTTCGATGGCGGTGTCGGTGCCCGCCGCGCCCATCGCGAAACCGATGTCGGCGCGGGCCAATGCCGGGGCGTCGTTGACCCCGTCTCCCACCATGCCCACGGGCGCCGCCCGGCCCAGCGCCTCCACGGCGGCCAGCTTGTCGTCGGGCAGCAGGTTGCCCCGCGCATCCTCGATGCCCAGTTCCGCCGCCACCGCGCGCACCGTGGCGGCGTTGTCGCCGGACAGGACCACCGGCTCCACGCCCAGCCGGCGCAATTCGGCCACGGCGGTCCGGCTCGAGTCGCGGATCGTGTCGGCCACCGCCAGGATGGCCACGGCCACGTCGTCCTCGCACAGGATGACGGCGGTCTTGCCCTGGCGCTCCAGCGCTTCCAGTCCGGTTTCCAGCGCGTCGTCCGCCGCGCCCAGCTCGCGCGCCAGGCGCAGGCTGCCCAGCGCATAGGTCCGGCCCTCGATCCTGCCCGTGACGCCGCGCCCGGCCAGCGACGCGAAATCCTCGACAGGCAGCGCCGCGCCCGCGTGGGCCGATACGATGGCGTGCGCCACCGGGTGGGACGACAGCGCGTCCAGGCTGGCGGCCAGTTGCAGCGCACGGGCACGGGGCAGGGGCGAGGCGCCCAGCGTCACCACGTCGGTCAGGGCCGGCTTGCCGTGGGTGAGCGTGCCCGTCTTGTCCAGGGCCAGGCGGCGCAGGCGCCGTCCCTGCTCCAGGTACAGGCCGCCCTTGATCAGGATGCCGCGCCGCGCGGCCGAGGCCAGGCCGCTGACGATGGTGACCGGCGTCGAGATGACCAGCGCGCACGGGCAGGCGATGACCAGCAGGACCAGCGCGCGGTAGACCGAGTCGAGCCAGGCCATGTCGAACGCCAGCGGCCCTGCCACGGCGACGATGATCGCCACCACGAACACGGCGGGCGTGTAGACCTGGGCGAAGCGATCGATGAAGCGCTGCGTGGGCGCGCGCTTGCCCTGGGCGTCCTGCACGGTCTGCGCGATGCGGTCCAGCATGGTGTGTCCCGCGGCCGCCGTGACGCGGTATTCGAGCACGCCCTGCTGGTTGACGGTGCCGGCATACAGCGCGTCGCCTTCCTGCTTGGCCACCGGCATGCTTTCGCCGGTGATGGGGGCCTGGTCCACGCTGGACGCGCCGCCCACCACGATGCCGTCCAGCACGATGCGCTCGCCCGGCCGCACCCGCACCACGGCATCCACGCCGATCAGCCGCGCGGGCATTTCCTGCCACGAGCCGTCGCCCTGGCGGACCAGGCCGCGCTCGGGCGCCAGCGCCGTCAGGCTGCGTATGGCGTTGCGGGCGCGCGTCAGGCTGAGCGCCTCGATCATCTCGGCCACGCCGAACAGCCAGATCACCATGGCCGCCTCGGGCCACTGGCCGATCAGGGCCGCGCCGATCACCGCCACGGTCATCAGCAGGTTGATGTTGAGGGTGACATGGCGCAGCGCCAGCCAGCCCTTGCGCAGCGTGCCCAGGCCACCCAGCAGGATGGCCGCCAGCGCCAGCGCGGCCACGGGCAGCGAGGTGTCGGCGCCGGTGGCGTAGGCCAGCACTTCCGAACCGATCGCGAAGGCGCCGGCCAGGCCCATGCGGGCCCACGGCTGGCGCGGCGCGGCCTCGGCCGGCTGGTCCTCGGGCGCGGCGGCCGCGTCGATCGGCACCGGCGACATGTTCAGGCCGGCGATGGCCGCCATGATGGGTTGCGGGTCGTCCAGCACATGGCCGACTTTCAGCGTGCGGCCGATCAGGTCGAACGACAGCGTGCGCACGCCGTCCATCGATTCGAGCGCCTTGCGCAGCAGCCGTTCCTCGGTCGGGCAGTCCATCTGCTCGATCTTGAATAGAGACGTGCGCAGTCCTTCGTCCGTGGCCGGCAAGGCATCGCGCGGGCGAGTGGTTTCAGGCGCGGCTTCGTGGCCGTCGCCGTGGCAGTGTTTGCAGGAATCGGACATCCGTCTGCTCCAAAGGCGTTACGGATCCATTTGAAACCCTGTAGCCGGTATAGAGTCAAGCGGGGACATTGGCGTATCCTGGGAGGTGGAAACAGCCGCGGGGAATGCGATGAAGATAGGAGAACTGTCCACGCGGACCGGCACGCCGGTCGAAACGATTCGTTACTACGAGCGCGAGGGCCTGCTGCCGCCGCCGGCCCGCACGGCCGCCAACTACCGCATCTACGGCGAACCGCACGTGGAACGGTTGCTGCTGGTGCGCAACTGCCGCGCGCTGGACATGACGCTGGAAGAGATCCGGCGATTGCTGCGCTTCTGCGACGATCCCGCGGACAACTGCGGCGAGATCAACGCCTTGCTGGACGAACACATCGGCCACGTCGCCACCCGCATCGCCGAACTGAAGGCCCTGGAGACGACGCTGAAGACCTTGCGCAGCCAATGCTCGGACGAACGCGCCGCGCGCGATTGCGGCATCCTGCAGGGGCTGGCGGCCGCACCGGAGCCGGCGCGCCGCGACGCCGAGCACAAGCACGGGCTGCTGGGGCCGACCCACGGCTGAGCCGTCCGGCCTGTGCGAGCCTCCTTTTAGCGGGAACTGGCCCTAGTGCACCTGCGGGACCGTGGCGCGTATCAGCAGCGCGGTCTTGGCCATCTGCTTGATCTGGTAGGCGAGCTGCTGCAAGACCAGCACGCGCTCGGCGTCGGCCGGCGCGGTGCCGGCCTGGGCGGCCGCCACGGCGCCGTCCATGTCGCGGGTCAGCTGCTTGAGCTGGTCGTCCTCGTCCGGCTGGGGCGGCTTGCCGGCGTTGGCGTCGCGCAGCAGGCGGTCCACCGTCGCGACCGTCTCTGTCATCGGCGGCGGCAGCGAAGGCAGCGCGGCGATCAGCGGCGCCGCCGCGCCCACCTGCGCGGCCATGTCGTGCAACTGGATGACCAGGCTGTTCAACTGCGCCGGTGAACGCTGCTTGGACTTGGGCTCCAGCATCATCCGGTAGAACGAGTTGGTGAAGTTGCCGAACGCGATGTGCACGTTCTTGCGCGCCAGCCGGTAGTCGACGTTTTCCTGGTGCATCTCGACGTTGTCGACCGAAGTGCCGGCCAGTCCCAGGCTGGCCATCAGGTAATGGCGATTGGCCTCGATCGCGCGCCGCAGCAGCGGCCGCAGCATCCGGTATTCCCAATAGGGGAAGACGTAGCTGCAGGCCAGCGCGATGGCCGAGCCGACCAGCGTGTCGATGGCCCGCTCGCCCACCACCATGAGCGAGCCCGGCGCCAGGAAGTGGAAGCTCAGCAGCACGAAGGCGGTATTGAAGGCGGAGCTGCCGACGTAGTACAGCAGCACCAGGCTGTTGGCCATGACGACCGCCACGAACATCGCCGCCAGCAGCACGAACTTGTTGTGCACGAAGAACAGGAGGGCCAGGACCAGGGCGCAGCCGATCAGCGTTCCGGCCAGGCGCTGCAGGTTGCGCTGCTTGGACAGGGCGAAGCCGGGCTTCATGATGACGAGTATGGTCAGCACCACCCAGTAGCCGTGGATGGCATGGTGCGGCATCAGCCACTCGCTGGAGATGGTCATGCCTATCGCCGCCGCCAGGGTGACCCGCAGTGCGTGCCGGAGATACGGCGAGCTCCATCGGAAGTTGCTGCTCAGGCGGCCCAGCTTGAAGTCCTGGCGGGACAGGAAGCGCTGCAGCGAGGCGTCGACCTGGAGCGAGCCCGGTTCGTCCAGGTGAGCGACGTCGGTGTGGCGGCGCAGCCGGTCGACGATGTAGGCGGCGTTGCGGGCGCGGCGGAAGGTCGAGATCAGCGCGGCGTAGGCTTCCGGCTCGGCCTCGGGGAAGCCGCGCTGCTTGAGCAGTTCGATCTCGTATTCGATGGCTCGCACTTCGGCCTTGACGGTGACCCTGCTCTTGCTGGGCATGCCTTGCGTCACGGCCAGGCCCACGGCCTCGGTGTCCTGCGAGAGCTTGTGCAGCAGGTCGCGGAAAAAAACCAGCAGGTCGGAATCCTTGAACATCCTGCGCAGCAGCAGGTAGTCGGTATGGACCGCGACCATGGTCTCGTGCAGGTCGACGATGTCGATGAACAGATTGAACAGCATGGTCCGGTACTGGTCGCGCCGGCGATCGGAGCGGCGGGGCAGTTCGCGCAGCACCACGTCGCGCGCGGCTTCCTGCTGTTCGGCCACGGCGGCCTGGCGGGCGATCAGTTGCCGGTAGTTGTCTTCGATGTCGACGTCCGGATCGTAGAAGCGGGCCTTGGCTTCGAGGTACTCGGCCGAGGCGAAGATGCAGACGGCGATCGCCTGCTGCGCCTGCCGGTACCAGAGGAGCCGGTTCACGGCCAGGCTGAACGCCGTGTACCACAGGCCGCCGACCAGGACGGCGGCGGTGTGCAGGGCGGCGGCGCGCGCGTCCAGGACGTCGTGCATGGTCAGCGTCATCAGCAGCAGGCAGCCGAAGCCGATCAGCCCGCCCTTGCGGCCGTACACCGCCAGCAGCGAGAAGCCGAAGCACTGCGCGATCACCGCGATCCACAGCGCCAGCGGGTAGGGCGAGGCGAGCGCGGTGATGGCCGCCGCCAGTGTGCCCAGCAGTGCGCAGCCCAGCATCTCGTTGCGCCGGTGCCGGAAGGGCCCGGGCTGGTCGACGATGGCCACGCACATGGCGCCAAACGTCGCCGCCAGCCCCAGGGCCGCGTGATGGAACAGCCCCAGCAGCACCAGAGCAGGCATGAGCACGCCCAACGCCTGCCGGATCCCCATGTAGAAGTACTGGCTGTAGATGAATTTCTTGATGTTCTTGGTGGAGTAATCCATCGAAGCGGATTCCGGGCGGTGTTCTGCGAGTCTATTGGAAAACCCGCCGGCCGGGGGAGGTCCCCGGCGCGATCAGGCGCCGCTGCCCGGCGGATGGTATTGGTACAGCCACGTCTCCGACAGCGTCAGTTCGCCGCTCTTCAGGTAGAGGCGCATCTCCACGGGGTCGGTGCCGTCCACCGTCAGGTCGAACTGGGCGCGCCAGTGGCCGGGGATGTCGTCGGGCACCGCCTCGACGTATACGTAGGAAAAGCTGCCGCGCGACGCCCACAGCACGGCTTCGGGCGCGACGCCGTAGGGCAGGCCGGCCAGCGGGCCACCCAGGAATTCCACCATGAACTTGCGCACGCCCTGCGGCCGAGGCTGGCCCGGCTGTCCGCCGTTGCCCAGGCGCGTGGCGACGCAGCGCGCGGTGGCCGGCGGGTAGGGCTCGCGGTCGGTCCAGTGCAGGCGGTACTTCAGCCGGTGCTCGTCGCCTTTTCTGGCCGGGGAGGCCGGGACCCACATCGCGACGATGTTGTCGTGGATCTCGTCATCGGTGGGAATCTCCACCAGGTGCACGGCGCCCGGGCCCCAGTCCCCCAGCGGTTCCACCCATAGCGAGGGGCGGCGCTCGTAGTGGACGCCGTCCAGGTAGTGGTCGAAGTTCCGGTCTCGCTGGAGCAGGCCGAAGCCGCGCGGATTATCGTCGCCGAACGCCGAGGCCATGATGCGCGGCGGATTGTTCAGGGGCCGCCAGATGTACTCGCCGCCGCGGGTCCACATCGCCAGCCCGTCGGAGTCGTGCACCTCGGGCCGCCAGTCGATGGCGGTGGGCTTGGAGACTTCCGAGAACCAGTACATGGACGTCAGCGGGGCGATTCCCAGGCGCGCGACGTCCCGGCGCAGGAACAGGGCCGCGTCGATGTCCATCAGCACCGCCTTGCCGCGCGTCATGTCGAAGCGGAAGGCGCCCGTGATGCTGGGACCGTCCAGGCGGGCGTAGACCGTGACGGTATCGCTGCCGGCCGCCGGCGGGACGAAATAGATGTGCGTGAATGCGGGGAATTCCTCGGCGCGGTCGGGGACGGCGATATCGATCGCGATGCCGCGCGCCGACAGGCCGTATTGATAGAGTTCGCCGATCGCGCGGAAGTAAGAGGCGCTCAGGAACGCGACCCAGTCGTTCGTGCGCCAGTCCGGCGCGGCCGGGCCGGCCACGCGGCTTTCCTGGAAGCGGAAGCCGGCGAAGCCGATGCCGGGGGGCAGCGCGTGGGCGGGGCTGTCGGCGGGCATGTCGAAATAGCTTTCGTCGTACAGGATCTCGCGCGCCTGGCCGGCCCCGTCTCCGTCCAGGACGTACATGCGCACCGGCGTGGGCGAGAACCGGCCCAGGTGGAAGAAGGTGACCGGAAACCGGCCCGGGCCGTCGGCGAACAGGGCATGGTCCGGCTTGAAGCGTATTTCTCCCACGGCGGCATAGTCCAGGCGTTCCAGGATGGGCCAGTTCGGCATGGGCGTGGCCTGGAACGGGCGTGTGGCGGCCTCGCGCGCTTGGCGCACAAGGTGGTCGAACGAGAAAGGCGCGCGTGCGCCCAGCCTGAGCGGCGCCGCCGCACCGGCCGGTGCGTAGCCCATGGCGGCCATGGCCAGGGCGCCGGCGGTAACGAGAAAGGTACGTCGGTCGGTCATAGGGGGAGAGCCATCCGGTTTCATCGGCGTGCCCAATTTTTCATCACGTCGGGTAAGTCGTTGGTGAAAAAAGGTTTTTTTGTGTAGTCCCACGGCTGTCCCCAAAGTTGTCCACACCGGGGGTGGGTAACTTGGGACAGCGGACCGCGCGTTCGTCAGGAGCGGACAGGCAGCAGCCGGCGGGACAGGATCACGAAACCCGCCGATGCGGCGATGGCGGTAAGGAGCAGCGTCATCGCGGCGGTCATGGGACCGGCGTGGTCGGTGATGAAGCCCAGCAGCATGGGCCATGCGTTGCCGATGTAGCCCGCGATGTAGAACAGCGAGACCATGAGGCCGCGCCGCTGGGGCGGCGCGATCTGGTTGACGATGCCCGCGGCGCCGATGAACGCCGCGCCGAACCCCAGGCCGGTGACCAGGACCGCCAGGCCCATCAGCCAGGCCTGGGTGGCCAGCAGCGAGGCGACGGCGCAGGCCAGTCCGCTGGCAAATACCACGTTGCCGTAGCGGAAGGCGGACGTGCTGGACGTACGCTGGCTGAGGAATTGCGCGGTGCCGGCGCAGGCCGCCAGCAGCGAGCTGGCATAGCCGCTGAGCGCATAGTCGTGGATGCCCAGCAGTTTCTCGCCCAGCGACGGTCCCATCGCCATCAGCGACGAGCCGACCCCCCAGACGATGGACAGCGTGATGCAGCAGAGCAGCATCAACTGGGTGACGCGCCGGGCGGGCAGGGCGCGGGCGGACGCATGCACGGCCTGCGGCGAATGCTGCGCCGGAGCCGGCGGGGCGGTCCGGCGCAGCGGCAGGCGCCACAGCCCATGACCGACGGCGAGGGCGATCGAGACGATGACCAGGAAAGGGAGGACGGTGGGGTAGAGCCCCGCTTGCAGGGCCACGCCGCTCAGGATCGGCCCGAGGATGGAACCCAGCGTGAAGGCCGCCGTGCCGAACAGCGCGGCGCGCTGCTTGTGCTGCGGCGGTTCCAGATCGAGCAGCGCGGCGTTGGCCGCGCCGGTCAGCGTGCCGGTGCCCAGGCCCGCCAGCAGGCGGCCTGCCAGCAGCATGCCCAGGTTATGGGCGAGGGCCAGCAGGATCGCGCCGGTCGCCACCATGGCCAGCGCGGGCAGCAGCAGCCGGCGGCGGTCCGCGACCCTGTCGGCCAGGCGGCCGCCGACGAGCAGCGCGCTCAGCACGCCGACCACATAGGCGAAGAAGATCGCCGTGGTGGTGAACGAGGGCAGGTGCAGTTGCGCCTGGTAGAGCGGATAGAGCGGCGTGGGAACGCTGCTGCCCATGACGCCGGTCATGAGCGAGATCGTCACGAGCGCGCGGGCTTTCCAGAGCGAGCGCGTCGATGCCGGAAGCGAAGGGGAGTCGGAGTTCAAGCGGCAGGGCTCAGGATGGGGCGGCGGGCGGTGGAGTCCTTGCCGCCGGCCGGAATACGAGAGCGCACTAGTCTACACCCATTCATGGATGGGCTACGGGTTTACCATTAGTCGGGCGCTCGGTTGATCTGGCGTCCCATGCCTTTCATAATCGGACGGCGGGTACGGCCATCGCGGCCTGCGCCCCCGCGCCCCGCCTCACCTCTCCCCTGGAGCATGCCATGAAGCGAATGGACACCGAACGTCAAGGCAAGTTGAAGAAGCGCCGCGCGGCCCCGCTGGCCACCCCCACCGACCTCGGCGCGGAAGCGACGCGCGAACTCAGCGGCGTGCTCAACGGTATCCTGGCCGACGTCTTCGCCCTGTACCTGAAGACCAAGAATTTCCACTGGCACATGAGCGGTCCGCACTTCCGCGACTACCACGTATTGCTGGACGAGCAAGGCGTCGAGATCTTCGCCATGACCGACGTCATCGCCGAACGCGTGCGCAAGATAGGCGGGCCCACCATCAAGTCCATCGGCCATATCGCCAAGCTGCAGCGCATCCTGGACAACGACGCGGACTACGTCCAGCCGCTGGACATGCTCGCCGAGCTGCGCGAGGACAACAAGACCCTGGCCAGCCACCTGCGCGAGGCGCACGAGATCTGCGACACCCATCGCGACATCGCCACCGCCAGCCTGATCGAGAACTGGATAGACGAGGCCGAGCGGCGCACGTGGTTCCTGTTCGAGGCCAGCCGCAATTCCGACGGCACCGGGCATTGACGGCGGGACCGGCCCGCGTCACAGCAGGGGTTCGATGGGCAGCCATGACATCAGCCGGATCGCCAGCCGCTTGAGCAGGCCGGTGCCGGGTTCGGTGTCGTGCCGGATGGTGCGGCCGTCCCGGCGCTCGAGCCAGTACAGGCCGCCTTCCGGCGCCAGGCCGACCTCGTAGGCACTGTCCGGTATGGTGGTGTCGAATGCCTCGGAAATCCGGCTGGCGAGCTCGGGGCTGTCGATGACGAAACCCAGCTCCGTGTTCAGGTTGGCCGAGCGCGGATCGAAATTGAAGGATCCGATGAAAGCCCGGGTACGGTCCACGCCGAAGGTCTTGGCGTGCAGGCTGGAGCCCGAACTGCCGAACAGCGGCTTGCCTTCGGGCCTGCCGCTGTGGTGCGAGTTGCTGCGCATTTCATACAGGCGCACGCCCGCCTCCAGCAGGTCCTTGCGCCGCCGGGCATAGCCCGAATGCACGACAGGCACATCGGTGGCCTCCAGCGCATTGGTCAGCACCCGCAGCTTCACCCCCTGTCGCGCCATGGCCGCGAAAGCTTCGGTCCCCTGGGCGCCCGGCACGAAGTAGGGCGACACCAGGTCCAGTTCCTTTTCCGGCGTGCCGATGATGGCGGCCAGTTGATGGGCCAGCAGTCCATCGGGCGTGGCCTGGCCCTGCGCCTTGGCCGGGTCGTCGCTGACCATGCGCGCGGGGGCCCAGGTCAGCGGCAGCGTGCCCGCCAGCAGGTCGCGCACGAAGGGTTGCTCGCGCATGGCCCGCACATAGGCGGCCGCGGCCGGGCTGGCCTCGATCGAGGCCGAATCGGTCGCCAGCTCGTCCAGCCTGGCGGCCGGGACGGGAGCAAGCAACTGGGCGACCGGATAGGCCGAGACGCTGGCCCAGTAGCGGTCGAAGTCCGCCGAGACCTCGTTCACGATGCCGCCCACGGCCAGCACGTCGAGGTCGGCGAACAGCACGCCATCGGTGGCGCCGAAGTATTCGTCGCCGATGTTGCGGCCGCCCACGACACAATGCCGTGGCCGACTATGGCCCGGACGAGCCCCGCCTGATCAAGCGCTGCCAGGTCATGGCCGACCGGTATTTCGTTGCGGCGGCATGACGCTGGAGACCACGAGGAGGAGACCCCAATGAAAAAGACATCGACACTGTTGCTGGCCGCCACGCTGGCCGCCGCCGCGGGATCGGCCGCCGGCGCCTATCCGGACCGGCCCATACGCATGATCGTCGGCTTCGCGGCCGGCGGGCCCACCGACGTGATCGCCCGGGTGCTGGCGCAGGAAATGACGCGTTCGCTGGGGCACCCCGTGGTGGTGGAAAACAAGGCGGGCGCCAACTCGCTGATCGCCACGCGCGAGGTGGCGGCGGCCGGGGCGGACGGATACACCGTGCTGTTCGCCTCGCTGTCGCACAACGTCAACTGGCTCCTGCTGGGCGCCAAGGCCGGCTACGACCCGCTGAAGGACTTCGCGCCGGTTTCCAACGCGGCGTCGCTGCCCATGGTCGCGGTCACCGCCTACCAGTCGCCCATCCAGTCCATGAAGCAGTTGATCGAGCAGGCGCGCGCCAAGCCGGACACCATCAGCTATGGTTCCGCGGGCAACGGCGGGTCGGCCCACCTGGCGGGCGCCATGCTGTCGACCATGGCCAAGGCGCGCATGATCCACGTGCCGTTCCGCGGCAACGGCCCGGCGCTGACCGAGGTCATCGCGGGGCGCGTCTCGTTCATGTTCTATCCCATCATAGGCGTGGCCGCCAACGTCCAGGAGAAGCGCCTGAAAGTGCTGGCGGTGGGGACGCCGCAGGCCGGCGCCGAGTTTCCCGGCGTGCCCACGATGGCCGACGTCGGCTTCCCCGACTTCCAGGACACGGCGCCGTGGGTGGGATTGCTGGCGCCGGCCGGCACGCCGCAGCCGGTGGTGCGGAAGCTGAACCAGTCCATGGTCGACGCGCTGCGGCAGCCCGACGTGCAGAAGCGCCTGAAGGAACTGGGGGCGGAGGTCATCGGCGATACGCCCGAGGCGTTCGGCAAGTTCCTGGTCCAGGACCAGAAGCGCTGGGCCGAGGTGATCAAGGCCGCCGGCATCACGGCGGAATAGGCGCGAGGCCATGACCGGACTGCCACGTGCCTGCAGTATCGAAGACCTGCGCCGCGCGTCGCGGCGCCGCCTGCCCCGCGCCATTTTCGATTTCTTCGACGGTGGCGCCGAAGACGAACTGACGCTGGCCGACAATTGCGCGGCCTTCCGGCGCGTACGGCTGGCGCCACGCGCGCTGGTCGACGTCTCGGCGGTAGACACCAGCGCGCGGGTACTGGGCGCCCCGTCCAGCCTGCCGCTGGCCGTCGCACCTACCGGCGCGGTGGGGTTCGGCCGCCGCGGCGGCGACATCGCCATCGCCCGCGCCGCCGCCCGGGCGGGCGTGCCCTATACGCTGTCGACCTCGGCCACCGCCTCGATCGAGCAGATCGCCGATGCCGCGCCGGGACGTCTGTGGTTCCAGGCCTACATCCTGCGCCACCGGCCGTTGCTGGAGTCGCTGATCGCCCGCGCGCGGGCGGCGGACTACGAAGGCCTGATGATCACCGTCGACCTGCCCGTGGGCGGCAAGCGCGAGCGCGACTCCCGCAACGGCCTGTCCTTCCCCTTCCACTACACCGCGCGCAACCTGCGCGACTTCGCCAGCCGGCCGGTCTGGGCGCTGGACATGCTGTGCCGCGGCCTGCCCGTGATGGAAAGCCTGAAGGGCCTGGAAGCGCCCGGCGCCGACGCCACGCGCCTGGCCTCGTCGGTGGGCCGCAGCTACGATCCCTCGTTCGACTGGGCGCGCCTGGAGGCCCTGCGCGACCAGTGGCCGCGCAAGCTGATCGTGAAGGGCGTGCTGCGCCCGGACGACGCCGACAGGCTGGCGCGGATGGGCTGCGATGCCGTGGTCGTGTCGAATCATGGCGGCCGGCAACTGGACGGCGCGGCGGCGACGCTGGACGCACTGCCCGGCGTGACGCAGGCCGCCGCCGGCCGCATGGAGGTGCTGGTCGATGGCGGCGTGCGGCGCGGCGGCGACATCCTGAAGGCGCTGGCGCTGGGGGCGAACGCCGTGCTGGTGGGGCGGGCCACGCTGTGGGGCGCGATCGCCGCGGGCGAGGCGGGTGCCGCCCGTGCGCTGGACATCCTGCGCGAGGAGTTCCAGCGCGGCATGCAGCTTTGCGGCGCCCGCCGCGTGCCAGAGATCGGTCCGGATCTGTTGTTCGAGGCGCCACGCACGTATCGAAAAAATACGGTATAGTTGCTGTCTGCACGTGGGGCGGTAGCTCAGCTGGGAGAGCGTCGCGTTCGCAATGCGAAGGTCGGGAGTTCGATCCTCCTCCGCTCCACCAAGGTTTCATTCAAAAACGACGTACTGCATCTTGCGATGCGGACGTCGTTTTTGTTTTGGGCAATGCCTTCGATTTTATGTAATGAATATGAGACATTATGTTGTTCTGACCTCGTAATGTCTCAAATAAAGAGCATGGGCTTGCAGTTGCTATAATGTCTGATATACGATTCATTATCGCGTTTTTCGCTGATAGTGTCCCGGATATAGAACATGAACCTTGCCGAGTTGGGGGAAGCCTTCCGTAGCGCCCGCATGGCGGCCGATCTGACTCAACAGCAGGTCGCCGAGATGAGCGGCGTGGCGCGCGGCCGCATCAGCATGTTCGAGACGGGGGCGTTACCTGAAATCGGCGCAGTCAAAATGCTGAGCCTTTTCGACGCCGTGGGGCTGGAGTTGATCGCCCGTCCGCCGGGGCATCAGCGCACGCTCGACGACGTTCTGGCCGAGCCTGCCGAGGCGGGCGATACCTCCATGCGCCAGCGGGTGCGCAAGCGCTCCGCGCGCGGCCCGAAAACCACGAAGCGCCAGCCATGAGCCGCGCGACGCTCGATGTCCATGTGAGCGGCGAGCTGGTGGGGACGCTTGCCGAGGAAGCGGCCAGGTATGTCTTCAGCTATTTGCCCGATACGCCGCCGGATCGCTTCGTTTCGCTGCTCATGCCGGTGCGGGCGGCATCGTACGACTGGAAAACGCTGCACCCCTTCTTCCAGATGAATCTGCCGGAGGGCTTCAAGAAAGACCTGATGATTCGCCGCCTGGGCCCGCATGCTGACGTCAGCGATTTCGGCCTGCTTGCGCTGACGGGCGCCAACACGATCGGACGCGTCCAGGTGGTGCCGCGAGGCGCCACGCTCGCTGCGGCCTCCAGCAAGGCCGACATGGCCGGACTGCTCGCGTCGGCCAATTCGCGGGAAAACCTGCTGCGGCTGCTGGAGGGCGGGGTGGCGGAAGGGGTGTCCGGCGTCATGCCCAAGGCGCTCGTGCGGCCCGAGGATAGGGCGACGGTCTGGACGGACGAGTTCATCCTGAAGACGGGTTTCGATGATCTGCCGGGACTGGCGATCAACGAGTTCCTTTGCCTCGAGGTCGCCCGAGAGGCCGGTCTCGAGGTACCCGAGACCAGGCTGTCCGACGACGGGCAGGTACTGGCGGTACGACGCTTCGACCGTACCGCCGACGGCCGGATGCTTGCGGTCGAGGACTACTGCGCGCTCAAGCCCAATGACGCCGTCAATAAATACAAGGGGACGCTGGAGGACCTGGCCAAGCTCACCCGCGCCTACGTGCCGCGCGCGGCATTCAAGGAGGCGGCACGCCGCCTCTATGCGTTGATATTGCTGAACTACGCCGTTCGCAATGCCGATGCGCATCTGAAAAACTTCGCGCTGGTCTATACCGACGTCGACGACGTCCGGCTGGCGCCGGTCTACGACGTCCTGAGCAGCACCGTCTATCCGAGGTTTGCGACGAACCTGCCCGCGCTGCCCGTGCAAGGCAAGCGCGTGTGGGCGTCGGGCAGCATGCTTGCGATCTACGGGGCCACGCGGCTGGGCCTGAGCAAGGCGGACATGGACGAGGCGCGCGAACGGATCACGCAAGCCGTGCACGGGGTTGCGCCGATGGTCTCCGACCATGCCGCGCGCTACCCCGGCTTTCGCGATGTCGCGCAAGGCATGTTGGCCGCCTGGGGCGCCGGGCTGGCCGATATCAGGCCCGAGGCCAAGCCTGGGAAACCCGTTGCACGTTGATCCGCCGCCGCATTCGCTCTTTTTGGTCCGCTCTCTCTTCGCTCGAAACCTGCGCGAGTTGAAATACTATTGAAATACCTCGCGGGTTCCGGATTCCGCAGGGTTCTCCGGGACTACGTTCGGCGAAGCGCGTCCACAAGCTCTTGATATACGCGCCGCACGTCTTCCAGCAGCCGTTCCTCGGTATCGGCCCAATGACGAAAATCGCCCAGGTCCATATTCCGGGCTACCTCTTCGGCGCTCGCGCCGGCCTGGAATCCCTGTCTGGAGCAACGGTCTATCGTTTCAAGATAGTTCAACATCGATGCCAGGCCGGCCTTGTCGCTGATCGGACCATGCCCTGGCACGATGACGTCCACGTCCATTTTCAGCAGCTCTCGCACCACGGCGATCCAGCCGGCCATGTTTCCGGCAAATGCAGCTGGACAAACGCGATTGAAGAACAGATCGCCGGTAAAAAGGATCCGCTCGGCAGGCAGCCAGGCCACCGCGTCTCCATCGGTGTGGGCGATTCCTGGATGAAAGCAGACGATTTCGCGTTCGCCTTGATGCAGGAACACCCGGTCTTCAAACGTCAGGTCAGGAACGATCACCGGGATGTCGCGCAAATCGGCCGCGAAGTGCGGTCGCTTCGCCGCCCATCGCGCCGCCGCATCCGGCCCGCCGTTGACGATGTTGGCCCGGCAGGCGCGATGGCAGATGACGCATGCGGAGCGGAATCGGTGTGTGCCAAGGATGTGGTCCACGTGATGATGCGTCAGCAGTACACGGCCGACCGGCTTGTCGGTGACGCGCTGGATCGCGCCGATGAACGCCTCGTGCATCGAGTTGGTACCCAGGGTGTCGATAACCACGCAATGCTCGGGGCCGACGATCAGGCCAGCATTGCTATAGCCTGCATTGCCGTGGGCACCGTTGGGCTGCACATAGGCGAACACCCCGTCCGCCAGTTCCCGCATGCCGGTTTCCCACTTGAAGAAATTCGCCGTGCTCATAGGCAATGCTCTAGAGAAGGATGATCGGCAATGAACTTCTGCCGCAGATTCTGATATCCGAAGTACGCCACTACCTCTCGGCCTATGGCACGCAGGGTACGCCTTGCTACCTCCTCGGGAAGCGCGCGCGGCTGGCCGGCTGCTTCCGCGAGCAATTGCACCCTGCAGGCATTGTCCAGCGAGACAAGCCAGAAGATGCACGATTCGATGGTCGTGCCTACGGTCAGCAAGCCGTGGTTCTGCAACAGCAGGGCTTTGCGCGAGCCCAGGGTCCGGGCGATAAGCTTCCCCTCTTCGTCGCTAAGCACAATGCCTGAGTACAGTTCCAGTACCGCATGGTCGTCGAAGAAGGCGCACGCATCCTGGGTAATCGGGTCGAGCTGGCGGCCGAGACTGGCCCACGCCTTTCCATGTGTCGAATGCCCGTGCGCAATGGCCAGAACATCGGGCCTGGCCTCGTGTATGGCCGCATGCACGGCAAACGACGCGGGATTGAGGATGCCGTCGCCTGCAAGCACCTTTCCGCTCTTGTCGACCAACAGCAGATCGTTTGTCGTCAGCGTTCCAAAATGGCGGCCGTATGCGTTGACCCAGAAGCAATCGGGTTGGCGGGCATCCCGGACAGTAATGTGCCCCGCCGTTCCCCAGTCCAGATTCAAGCTGGAAAGCAGGCGGCAGCCGATCGCGAGTTCGCGACGGCGCCTTTCCGTTTCCTCGCGCACATCCTCCATGGCGGGTGGAATAGTCATCGGATACTTGGGCGTTTCTTCGTTTGCTTGCATGTCAGGCCTAGAGCGGATGAGAAAGCGGAGGGGGCACGCGATTTTTCAACGGTTGGCCCGTGATGAACAGACCGAGCTGGCCGACGAAAAAATCCAGCAACTTGACGACGGCTCCCGGAGCACTCCACGCAAGATGCGGAGTCAGGCGCACCTTGGGATGGGTGTACAGCGGATGCTTGTCCGGCAGCGGCTCAGGCGTTGCCACGTCGAGGGAGGCGCGCGCCACGGTCCCATCATCCAGCGCGCGCAGCAGCGCCTCCTGGTCGATCAGATCTCCTCGCGCGACATTGACGATGTGCAGCCCAGGTCGGCAAGCCGCAAGGAACGTCTCATTGACGACATGCCGGGTTTGCGGGGTGGACGGCATGCAAAGAACCAGGTGATCGGCCATTGGCGCGAGCCGCATGGGATCGATGACAGCCTGCACCCCGTCCATGGGGGCGGCGAGCGTCCGGCGCAGGGCCACGACGTGCATCCCGAATCCCAACGCATGCCGCGCTACCGCAGTGCCTACTGCGCCCACTCCGGCCAGGGCAAGCCTTTTCCCGTGCAATGTTCCTGACATCCGGGGCTTCCAGTCGTCAGCCGCCTTGATCCATGCTTCAGGAAAGCGCTTTTCGAAACCGAGCATGGTGGCCATCACGAACTCGGCGATGAACGGGGCATTGAGCCCCGCGGCGGTGGTGACGCAGGGTACGTCGAACATCCATTCCGGATAGGCATCGATTCCCGTTCCCGGAAGCTGGACCCACCTGGTCGCTCCTGGCCATCCTCGAGGACGAGGTTTTCCGCGCCAAGCCTGCGTTGGCGCTGCCAACAGGACTTCGGTATCGTGGCTCCAGCCTTCGGGGCCGGGCGCTGCATCGATGATCAAGTGGTGGGCCAACCGGCTGCGCAGCGCCGCGCCAGTCTGGTCTCCGAACTGCTGGGCAATCAAGGGGAGTTCCATCAAATGGGCGCTCGGAGTTCTTCCAGGACCTGCGCGGACAAGCCGACAGAATCGGCATTGTCGTAGCCCCGGCCGGCCCATTGTTCCAACTGCCAGCAGCCCAACTGCTTGGACGTCTCCACGATGCGTTGGCAACGGGCAAACCGGCGCGACGTGAATCTGGCCAGGGCGCTCGGGACATCCAGCCCGGAGTCGAACAGCAGCTCTCCGAGCACGACAGCGTCCTCGAATGCCATGGACGCGCCCTGGGCCAGGTGCGGCGTCGTACTGTGGACCGCATCGCCGATCAATACCACCCGGCCCTTAGCCCAGGGGGCGGGGAGCAACAGCGGCTCCAACGGCCGGTAGACGATGTCCTCGCCCGCCGGCAGCTTGCTTGCCACCTTGCCGACCAAGCCCCCATAGCCTTCGAGACGTTGCGCCAGGCCGGCCTGCAACTCCTCGGTCTTGAACCACGGATTTTCAGGCTCCGGGGTCAGGAGCAGCAGGTACATCTGCTCGTTGGCCAAGGGAATCAGTCCCGCGACGCTTTTTTCGCCACGTTGAAATATGGCCCTGTCTACCTCCGGCAAGCGCGGTGCCGTGAACCGCCAGCATCCCTGGCCGGTGAAAACAGGACGAACCACGTCGCCGAACAGCATCTGGCGGGTCGCGGAGTTCACTCCGTCCGAGCCAATGACCAGATCGCAGACGAGCCGCCGCCCATCGCTCAGTTGCGCCTCGACATGAGAAGCATGCTGAGTCAGCGAAGTGACGGTCGTGCCCAGGTCCACGTGGGCGCCCAATGACAGGGCTTCCCGGCTCAGGATGCGATGCAGGCTGCGGCGCTGGATGCCGCAAGATGATGGGAAGCGCGAATCGCCTACATTCGGCTTGGGGCGGTTGCGCAGCATATTGCCCGCGGCGTCGAAATACGAGCTGACGGAATACGGGAAACCTTCCGCCACGCAGGCGTCAGACAAGCCCAGCGCATCCAGCGCGCGTATGGCGTTCGACTGAAGAATGATACCTACGCCGTATACGTCCCATAACTTGCTGCGCTCGACCAGATGGGCCTTGACACCGCGTTTTCCCAGCGCGATCGCCGCGGACAGCCCTCCTATGCCCGCACCGATGATCAGTGCGCGCAGTTCCGACGATGCCGATGTCATGCATGTGCTCCTTCCGATACGCAGGTATTGCGTTGCGACCCAAGGCCCGCGATCGACGCGATGATTTCGTCGCCTGCTTTCAGAAAGCGCTTGTAGTGCGTGCCGTTGCCCGCCGGCGACCCCGTCAGGATCACGTCTCCGGGCCCGAGGGCAACGCGATTGGAGACATATTCGATCTGCCGGGATATATCGAAGATCATGTCCGAGCTCGTTGCATCCTGCATGACCTGGCCGTTGAGTGCCAGGGTCATGTGCAAATCATGCGGATCGGCGACGAATCTGGCCGGCATGATGAAAGGGCCGAATGGCATGAAGCTGGGGGGAGACTTGCTGGACAGCCAGTCGGAAGCGATGGCGCGCATGTCCGGGCGGAACAGCCTGTCACGGGCGGTAATGTCGTTGGCGATGGTATAGCCGGCCACATAGCGCATGGCATCTTCCCGGCGCACATGGCGAGCAGGCCTGGCTATCACGACAGCCAGCTCGAGCTCCCAATCCGGCTTCTCGATGTCCTCAGGCAGGGCTATGGGATCGAAGGGCCCGATGACGGTGCTGGGCAACTTCGCGAACGCGTAGGGCAGGCCGTTTCTGGCTCGCTCGTCGATCTTCGCCTGGGCTTGCTCGCGCCGCTGTTCGGCCGTACTGGCCTGGTCGTTCACGCCGCCGCCGAAATCCGCCGCATGGTCGATGACATGCTGACGGTAGTTGGCTCCGGTGCAAAGAATCTGCCGAGGAGTGAACGGGGCATGCACTTGCAACTGCCCGGCCGGCTTCCACAGGGCCTGGCAGTCGGCCTGCTCACGCTCCAGAAAACGGGCCACCGAGTCGATGTTCGCCTCCCAATCTTCGACGAAGTCGAGCAGGCATTCTTCGCCATGCAGGCGTATGCCGGTCTGATGCCGCCAGCGATTGATGGCGGCAAGCGCCAGGACCTGGTCGCCGCACACCACGGCGGGAAACGGTGCGCAGCCAGCGATGGAAAAGCTGCCAAATCCGAATGGCAATTGCATGCTCCGGCTCACAGGACGCGCTCCTCGGGACGCGTCAAGCGGACCTCTTCCGCCGGCGCCTCGTCCCGGGGCCTGGATACCCACCATATATGGCCGAACTTGCGACCCCACACGCGTGGAACCCAGGTGTCGTCGAGGTAGTCCGTGTCAGAGGAATACTCGGCATCCCCTCCTGCAGGATTGAGGATGTAGTAGAAGAAAGTCGAGGAAATGCGATGGCGCCCCAGCCCGAGCGCGCTATGCCAGCCATTTCTATTCATGTTGGTAGCGCCCGCCATGATCTCGTCGATACTCTCGACCCCGAACGCAATATGTCGGAACGACAGCGACTTGCCCGGCTGCCAGAAGATGTTGTGGTGTTCATTCCTGCCATCCGCGCGAAGAAAGAACCCGCCTCCATCCTGGATATCGCTGATGCGGAATCCGAGCCGGTTGACATAGAAAGCGGCGGCCCGCCGCACATCGGGATGGGCGAACACGATATGCTGCATCATCTTGGGCTTGGCCTCGGCATACCAGCGCCGGTTCTGATTCCAACGCTCGATGCGGCCCGGCGCATTGAGCGGATCCGCAGGAGAGGTCACCGGCCTGGGCGTGAATACCTCCAGAATGGTAGGCAGGCCGGCATCGTCCACGAAAGATATCGCCTGCCCGGAAATACGTTTGACCTCGCGGTCGGTAGACAGCGACTTCTCGAAAGTCTCCAGCGCCTGCATCGTATCCACTGCCCAGGTAAGCTGCCTGACGCCGGGCCCGGCTTCAAACGCCGCGGGCAACTCGGGATCGTCTGCCTTGCGCAGCGAAACGACGGACAGGTCCGGCAAGGTGAAATCGCAACGACTTTCATCATCGCCATCGGCTACGAGGCCAAAATCAAGATAGAACCGGGTGCTGGCGGCGAAGTCGTGCACCCCATAGGTAACACGACGAATTCCGACTATAGCCATGATGTTTTCAAGAACCTCAAGATGTTTTACGCGGGTGTGATGCCCAGCTTGGCAGCGATTCGCTTCCACCGAGCCAGATCGTCTTTCTGAAACCGCGCGAGCTCCGCGGGGCTGACATCGAAACGGTCGAGCGACGCGGCATCCCTGAACCTGTCCGCAGCTTTGGTCCTGTTTGCTTGCGTGATGGCATCGTGCAGACGGGCCACTGCTTCGTCCGGGGTTCCTGGCGGCACGTACAAGGCAGACCAGGCCGAAAACTCGTAGTCGGGCACGCCCGCTTCCTGCAGCGTGGGGACCTCAGGCAGTGCCGACAATCGCCGCGCCGACCCCACGGCCAACGCGCGTACCTGCCCCGAACGAATCATGGGCGTGGCAACAGGCAGGTCGCAGAACATCACGTCAACGAAACCGCCCACGAGTTCCGTCATGGCATTGGGTGTGGACTTGTAGGGGACATTGAGCATCTTTACGCCCGCGAGCACGCCAAACAGTTCCCCGCCAAGCCGGGATACCGAGGTTCCGCTGCCAAACGTGAGCTTGCCCGGCTTCTCCTTTGCCAGAGCGATGAACTCGCTGACCGATTTTGCAGGGAAATCCGGCTTGACGACCATGACCTGATACAGCTTGGAGACGCCGGCGACCGGTTTCAGGTCTCGGATGGGATCGAAGGGCAGCTGGGCCAGGAGTATGGGATTGGCGACCTGCGTCGTGGAAGTGGTCAGCATGATGCAGGAGCCGTCGGCCGGTCCGTTGCGAAAAGCGTTGTAGGCAAGCGCCCCGTTTCCGCCCGGCCGGGGATCGATGATGATCGGTACCTTCAGCACCTGCGACATGCCTTCGGCCAGCAACCGCATATGCTGATCGGCTGCGGACCCGGGGCCGAACGGAATGATTGCCGTGATGTATTTGGCGGGGAATCCCGGCGATTGCGCCTTCGCGGGCATGGCCCCGCCGGCGCCCATGGCAAACAGGAAAGAACACAATGCCCTTCTTTTGGCAACCGGAGCGGCTGCCTTGTCGTGATTTTTCAATTTAGTCTCCTCCGGGAGAGCAGGGACAACCCCCGGCATATACGCCTCGCCATGAACCCGGATCGTTAGATTAGCGACGCTAGGGGGCGGCCGGGAAATCGTTTTTGCGGATCCAAGCCATAGGCGCTGCGAATGATCCGCGACCTTGCCGCATCGCTATCCGCGGCGCTTATGCGTTCCATCCTCCTAAATGATTTTCCAGCCGCGCAGCGCGTGCCTATGCTTGCTGCTTGCTCTTGCGTGGCTACTACAAATCAATAAATGGAGGAGATAACTTGAGCAGAACTAGACTCTTGCTTGTTGCCGCATGGGGTGCTTTGTGCCTCTCGTCAGAACCCGTTCATGCCCAGAGCAGCGTGACCCTATACGGCGTGCTCGATATCGGCGTGTACCGCAACAACAACGTCAACGGCAGTTCGATCTCCCGGGCCGAAACCCGGCATGAACCGAGTTATTTCGGCCTGCGGGGAAGCGAGGACTTGGGGGGCGGACTGAATGCGACGTACCGGCTGGAGGCTTCGGTCGCCGTCGACACCGGTACCAGTACCATGTGGCGCCAGAGCATCGTCGGCTTGGAAAGCCGGCAGTGGGGCGGGCTCACGCTAGGGCGCCAGTACGACACGATCATCGACCTGGTGGGCGTCGATCCGCCTCGGTTCAATTCGATCACGGCCGTGCATACCGGCAATTGGGACCGCAGCGCAGGCGTATTCGTGAACAACTCCATCAAGTACCGGACGCCGACATTCGGTGGCCTGACCGGCTCGCTGATGTACATATTCAAAGAGGACGGCACCTCGGCTACGAATTCCGGCAAGGGCCTGGGGGCAAGCGCGACCTACCAGCAAGGGCGGCTGCGCGTCACGGCGGCCTGGCTCAAGCTCGATGGCGTCACCCACAGGCCTGCGAACGACGTGGGCCTGGCGAATCTTTTCGGGCTTGCCTTTCCCGCTACCACCAGCACCATCGTCACCAATGACACGATAGCCGGCCTAGGCGCTTATTACGACTTCGCCAGGTGGCGGGTTCTTGGCCAGTACACCACGACCAAGCTCAGCGCTGGCACCGGTTCTGAACGCATCAACACGCTGTCGGCGGGCATCTCGGCCGTTCCTCAGGGAGAAGGTCTTCGCCCCTCGGTGGGCGTGAACTACTCCCGCCTGGGGGACGCACGCTGGACGACCGCCTATGGCATCCTCGATTACTTTCTCAGCAAGCGCACTGACGTCTATGTGCGCGTGGTCTCGCAATGGGCCGGAGGCGCCGCCGCTCCACGCGCGGCGCTCTATCTCGAAGGCCCATCTTCCAGCAGCCGCCAGACGGTTGTCGGCGTGGGCGTGACACATCGCTTTTGACCTCGGACGAGGATACGACAACCATCATGTACCTTCCCCCCATTGACGAATCGCACGACGGCGATCGCCAGAGCTGGATCGAATCGGCCAACGGACACCCTGACTTTCCTGTCCAGAACCTGCCGCTGGGACGCTTCCTGCTGGGGGGCGATCTCAAGGCAAGAGCGGGGGTCGCCCTGGGCGACTCGGTAATCGATCTCGGCAGCTTGCTGGCGACAGGCCTACTGGAAGGAGATGCGCAAGCGGCCGCGCAGCGTATTTGCCACGACGCCGGCAATGCGCTGATTGCGCTTTCCGCCGGGCATCGCCAGGCGCTTCGGCGAGCCTTATCCGACCTGTTCTCGATAGGCACGAGCCGGTCTGACACGGCGCGCAAGAGCGCCAGCGTTTTCCTGCACGACATGCAAGACTGCCGGTTGCTGCTGCCGTGCGAGATCGGCGATTTCACCGACTTCAACGCCGGCATACACCATGCGGCCAACGGCGGCCGCCGCCGGGGCCAGCCCGATCCGCTGTTGCCCAACTACCGGCACCTTCCCATCGCATACCACGCCAGGGCCTCGTCAGTGGTTCCTTCCGGCACGCCGGTTCGCCGGCCTTGGGGGCAGTACCTCTCCGACGAGTCGGGCGTCCCGGTATTTCAACCCACGCGCAAGCTTGACTTCGAACTGGAAATCGGTATCTGGATCGGACGCGCCAATGAGCTTGGATCACCCGTGGTCATCGACGAAGCTCCTGACTATATCGCCGGCTACTGCATCGTGAACGATTGGTCGGCCCGAGATATCCAGTCGTGGGAATCGTCCCGCCTCGGTCCATTCCTGGGGAAGAGCTTCTGCACCACGATTTCACCGTGGGTGATTTCCCCCGAAGCGCTCGCGCCATTCCGTGGATCGGCATTCAAGCGCCGGCCGGAAGACCCTGTGCCTCTGTCCTATTTGCACCATCCGCTCGACGTCTTGGAAGGCATGCCCCAGTTGCAGCTGGAAGTCTGGCTGACCGCGCCGCCCTTGGAGGAACCTCGGCTGATCTCGCGCTCGTCGACCGGGCATCTCTTCTGGACGCCCGCCCAGATGGTCACGCACCAGGCCTCGAACGGTTGCAATCTCAGTCCGGGCGATCTGTTTGGCACGGGCACGGTAACCGGTCCCGATCAAGGCAGTTTCGGCACTTTTCTGGATGCGATCAGCCCTCAACGCCCCTCGCTGCTGGTGGATTGCGTGCCGCGCACCTTCCTGGAAGACGGCGACAGCCTGACACTGAAGGCCCGCGCCACCCGCGATGGATATGCCAGCATAGGGTTCGGTGACTGCAGCGGCCGCATCGAGCCAGCCATTGACCGGTATCAGGGAGCGCCCATCCAATGACCGCTCATGCACACTGGCCCTACAAGATCGTTGTCGACATGCATTGCCACATGCTGGTCCCAGCCGCCGAGGCCCTGGCCCGCCCCCATTTGCCGCCCACGCCGGATACGACCCAGCGCTTCCAGACCCTGGAAACACGCCAGGCTAGCGCGGCCATGGCGGCGGCCTGTCGAATACAGTTGCTGGACGCGGACCGTCGGCTATCGGACATGGATGCCATGGGGATCGATATCCAAGTGATATCGCCAGCGCCGAACCACTACGCCTATTGGGCAGACGAATCGCTCGGGCGCGAAATCGCCCGTACCGTCAACGATGGGCTGGCCGAGGTTGCTGCACGGCATCCCACGCGGATGCGTGCGTTGGGAACCGTCCCCATGCAATCCCCTCGGCTGGCTGTCGAGGAGATGAAGCGGTGCGTGCGCGAACTGGGCATGGCGGGGGTGGAAATCTCGACGAATGTGGCGGGCACGGAGCTGTCCGACCCACGGTTTCATCCGTTCTTCCATGCCGCGCAGGAGTTGGGCGCCATTCTTTTCCTGCACCCTACCGGTTTTACCCACGGCGATCGTCTGGCGCCTTACCACCTCAACAACATCATCGGCAACCCGTTGGATTCCACAGTGGCCCTGGCCCACCTTATCTACGGCGGTGTGCTGGACGAATATCCGGACCTGAAGATCTGCGTCGCCCATGGCGGAGGATTGCTTCCTTCCTACATAGGCCGTTTCGACCACGCCTACCGTGTGCGCCCCGACTGCCACGCCCATTGCCAGCATGCCCCGAGTCACTATCTGAAAAGAATGTACTTCGATACGATGGTATTCGACCCGGACCAGCTCGATTGGCTGGTGCGCAAATATGGGGCGTCCCAGGTCCTGCTGGGAACCGACTACCCATACGACATGGGAGAAACCAGGCCGCTGGAGTTGCTGCAGCGCACCGCGCTCACAGAGGATGAACGAGGGCTGGTTGCAGGGTTGAACGCCGCGCGCCTGCTGGGACTTTCCTCGTAGCGGCACGTGGGAAAGTGCTGCTAGACTTCGCGCATCATGCATTTGCAGAAACTCGATCTGAATTTGCTGGTGGCGTTGGAGGCGCTTCTGTCGACGCAAAGCGTGACGCGAGCGGCCGAAAAGCTCTCGATCAGTCAACCAGCCATGAGCGGCGCGCTAAACCGCCTTAGAGAGCATTTCGGGGACCCGCTCATCCAGCGCTCCGGCCGCAGCATGATCCTGACGCCCTTCGGCCTTGACCTCTCCAGGCGTGTTGGGCACCTGCTCGCGAGCACGACAGAACTGGTGCAGATGCGCCCGGGTTTCGACCCGCTGGCCAGCGACCGGACCTTCACGGTGGTGGCATCCGACTACGTGATGCCTATTTTCTTGCCGTTGCTTCTGCCCCAGTTGGCAGTCAGCGCGCCCAGTATTCGCATCGATCTCGAAACCCGTTCGGTAGACTACGTGCGGCGCTTCACCCTGGGCCTGATCGACCTGGTCGTCGTGCCCAAGCCCATGGCTCTGCAGGAATGTTCCAGTGTCGAGCTGTTCGACGACGAGTATGTCTGTATCGTGTCGCGAGACAATAGGCATGTGGATTCCAGGCCGTCCCAGGCGGATTACCTGAAACTCGGCCATATCGTTCGCGTCAATCCCGACGCTGGCGGATATTCAGGGGATGAACGCGCGATTCGCGAAATGGGCCTGGCGCGACGCGTTGTTGCGACCGTCCCGGCGTTTGGCATGCTGCCGGCCGCGATAGTGGGAACCCCGTGGATAGCAACCGTCCAACGGCGCCTGGCAGAACAGGCTATCGAGCACCATCCCATCCGGATCTTGCCTCATCCTCTCAAGCTGCCAAAGCTCACCATGGTCATGCAATGGCCCGTCATACGCGACCAGGACGCTGGCGGCCAATGGCTGCGCGAACAGTTTCTCCGGATATCCGAAGGACTCCGCCACGTTACTGCTCGAGCTTGATCGACTTCAGGCGTTCCTTCCTGGAGTCGCGGCCGGCCGGGATCTTCTCCAGGCGGCCGATACTCAGGCCGGCCAGCGGGTGCGCAAATGTTACGCGCACGCTTCGCTTCAAAAACCATGAAGAGCTCAACCATAAGCCGCTCACTGCGGCTTGACCGCCACCTTCAGCACATTGTCCCGCTGGTTGGCGAACAACTCGTAGGCCGCCACGATGTCGTCCAGCTTGAACTGGTGGGTCACCAGCAGCCCCAGGTCCAGGCGTCCGGATTCCAGCACGTTGATCAGCCGCCGCATCCGTTCCTTGCCGCCCGGGCACAGCGCGGTATTGATCTTGTGGTCGCCCAGCCCGGCGGCGAAGGCCGACAGCGGCAGGGTCAGGTCCTCGGAATAGACGCCCAGGCTGGACAGGGTGCCGCCCGGCTTGAGCACGCGCAGCGCGGACGCGAAGGTCGACTGGGTGCCCAGGGCCTCGATCGAGGCGTCCACGCCGCGGCCGCCGGTCAGCTTCATGATCTCGTCCACCACGTCGCATTCGCGGAAGTTCAGGGCGACGTCCGCCCCCAGCTTGCGGGCGATGTCCAGTCGGTGCGGGTTGCCGTCGACGGCGATGATGGTCGTCGCCCCCGACAGCCGGGCGCCGGCGGTGGCGCACAGGCCGATGGGGCCCTGGGCGAACACGGCCACGACGTCGCCGATGCGGATGTTGGCGTTCTCGGCGCCCTTGAAGCCGGTGGACATGATGTCCGGGCACATCAGCACCTGTTCGTCGGTCAGGCCGTCCGGGATGGGGGCGAGGTTGGCCTGGGCGTCGGGCACCAGCACGTATTCGGCCTGGGTGCCGTCGATGAGGTTGCCGAAGCGCCAGCCGGCGGTGGCCTTGTAGCCGTGGCAGCCGCACAGGCCCTGCGGCACCAGGTAGCTGCCGTCCTGCGAGGGCGCGCCGTCCTGGGCGGCGTAGGAATTGAAGTTGGGGCAGATCGCGCCGGCGATGACGCGCTGGCCTTCCCGGTAGCCGGCCACGGCGCTGCCGAGCTTCTCGATCACGCCCACCGGCTCGTGGCCCACGGTCAGGCCCGGCGCGACGGGGTATTCGCCCTTCAGGATGTGGATGTCGGTGCCGCAGATGGTGGTGGTGGTGATGCGGACCAGGGCGTCGTTCGGGCCCACGTCGGGGATGGGCTTGTCCGCGATCTCGATGCGCCCGGGTGCAACGAACACGGCGGCTTTCATCATGGCAGTCATCGTCAGGCCTCCGGAAGGTAAGGGGGGAGGAAACATTACACAGGAGATCTTCGACAGTCTGATTGATACAGATCAGTCGCGGCCATGATTTGAAGGAAACAGTGGGTTACCCGGGCCATTGGCAATATGCTTAAAACCCATGTTCATAAGATGCGGCCAATTTCGCCTTACTGCCCGCTAATCCGCATAAAATCTAAGGTTTACGTCCGACGGCCAGTCCTGGTTTGGTAAACTGGCCCGACTATCTAGATGGGATCCGACAGGCCATGGCCGCTTTCAATACCGAACGCGTCACGAGCGTTCACCACTGGAACGAGACGCTTTTCAGCTTCAAGACCACGCGCGATCCCGCGCTGCGTTTCCACAACGGCCATTTCGTCATGATCGGCCTGGAAGTCGAAGGCAAGCCGCTGATGCGCGCCTACAGCATCGCCAGCGCCAACTACGAGGAACACCTCGAGTTCCTGAGCATCAAGGTGCCCAACGGCCCGCTCACGTCGCGCCTGCAGCACCTGAAGGAAGGCGATTCCATCCTGGTCAGCCGCAAGCCCGTCGGCACCCTGGTGGTGGACGACCTGCTGCCCGGCAAGAACCTGTACCTGTTCGGCACGGGCACGGGCCTGGCCCCGTTCATGAGCATCATCAAGGATCCCGACGTCTACGAACGCTTCGAGAAAGTGGTGCTGGTGCATGGCGTGCGCTGGGTCAGCGAACTGGCCTATTCGGACTACATCGGCAGCGAACTGCCGGGCAACGAATATTTCGGCGAAATGGTGCGCGACAAGCTGATCTATTACCCCACGGTCACGCGCGAGCCGTTCCGCAACCAGGGCCGCATCACCGATCTCCTGACCAGCGGCAAGCTGGCGGCGGACATCGGCCTGCCTCCCATCAATCCCGAGCACGACCGCGCCATGCTGTGCGGCAGCCCGCACATGCTGGCCGACGTCACCGCCATCCTCGATGGCCTGGGCTTCAAGGCGTCCGAGCATACCGGCCATGCCGGCGACTACGTGGTCGAGCGCGCTTTCGTCGAAAAGTAAGCCGGGTCAGTGCACGAGCCGGCCCGACTCGGCCAGTTCCCGGATGCGCTGGACCGTGTCCATGTCGGCTGCGATGTAGGCCTGCTTGCGCAGGGCCACCACGGTATCGTCCAGTTCGCTGTGGCCGTCCTGCAGGTCCAGTTCGTAGATGAAGCGCAGGAACAGCACGTCGGGCTCGGGTTCCTCGATGCGGACCGTGGCTTCGCTGCGCGGCCACAGCTCGGTGGCGGTGGCCAGCACCTTGACCTGGCGCATGGGCGTCAGCGTGACCTCGTCGTGGACCTGGAAGGGCCCGAAGTCGAGCACGCGCTTGAGCACGGTGTGCTCCTGCCCGACCGCTTCCGCCTCGATGGTGCAGCTTTCCAGTCCCATGACGAATTCCGTGGGTTCGTGGGCCCGGATGAACAGCCCGCGCCAAATCTGCTCGCGCGTCAGCGGCGTGAGCAGGGGCACGAGCGGATCGTTGATCTGGATGAGGTGTTCGAAGCGAAGCATGGAGAGCGCGGTTCCCGGAGTGTTCCCCTAAGGATACCGCGCTCCGGCGCGCCCGGGCGCTAGTCGATCAGCATGGGCAGCACCATCAACTGCTGGCCGTTGACGTGCATGCGCCGCTGCAGCGAGTTGATCGCCTGGTTGTGCAGCAGGCGGGTGACGAAATTCTCGCGCTTGAACACCAGCTTGCTGGCGAAGACGATGGTGTTGGGATATTCCTGCAAGACCTCGGTGATCTGCTTTTCCAGGGTCTGCACGGCGTCGGTGCCGAAGCCCAGGCGGCTGGTCGCGGCCATGCCGTAGCTGTTGCAGAACCGCTCGAAGAACTTCAGGGAGGTCGTCGCCTGCAGCTTCATCGCCTCCATCGCTTCCGGGCCGCCGTAGACCTGCGCGTCCACCGTCCGTGCGTTGATGAAGATGAAGTTCTTGAAGTGGTCGGGGAACATGCGCTGCACCCACAGCAGCGCATGCAGGCCTCCGCCGCGGCTGGAGCCGACCAGGAAGGCGGCCGTGGGCGCGTAGGGGTCGAGCGCGGGCGGCGAGCAGTCCGAGCCGAAGGACTGGTCGGCGAAGATGTCGTCGATCGCGGCGATGCGGCGCCGCGTTTCCCGGTAGTGGGCCCGTATCCCCAGGCAGATGAAGATCAGCACGCTGGTGATGAGCAGCGTGGCCCAGCCGCCTTCGAAGAATTTCTCGACGATGGTCACGACCAGGATGGAGCTGGTGATGGTGACGGCCACCAGCGACAGTGCCAGCCGCTGCCGCCAGTGCTTCTTGTGCAGGGGCTTGTGGCGGTTGCGTATCCAGAACAGCGACAACCCCGCCAGCGACAGCGTGAAGGTCAGGAACACGTTGATCGAATACAGCACCACCAGGACGGACACCTTGCCGCCCGTCAGCAGCAGGATGGCGAAGGCGGAGATGCCCATCAGCAGGATGCCGTTCTCGGTCACCAGCCGGTTCGACAGGTAGCGGAAACGGTGCGGCATCCAGGAGTCGGAAGCCATGTTGGACAGCACCGAGGGGCCGCCCAGGAAGCCGGTGTTGGCGGCCACGAACAACAGGCCGGCCTCGAAGGCCAGCACCACGGTCAGCGCCACGACCAGGTTGCCGCCGCCGAAGCCCATCTCGCCCAGCACGTTGCCGAACACCACGGCGTTCAGCGTCTGGCCTTCCACCGGCGTCGCGTTCCACAGCAGGTACAGCAGGATGATGCCGCCGGCGGTGAAGGCCAGGCTGATGGCCATCAGCAGCATGGTGGCCTTGCCGGTATGGACCACGGGCTCGGCCAGGCGGTCGACGTTGTTGGAGACCGCCTCGATCCCGGTATAGGTGCCGCCGCCCAGCGAATAGGCCTTCAGGAACACCGCCAGCACGAAGAACCAGCCGGCTTCCTGCGAGAACTCGCGCACTTCCCGGATCGTGTCGGGAATCAGCAGCGGCAGGCCCTCGGCGTGGGCGAAGATGCCCCAGGCAATCAGGACGGCATGCGTGACCACGAAGCCGGCGAAGATGGGCAGGAGGACCTTGATGCTTTCCTTGGCGCCCCGCAGGTTCAGCCAGATCAGCAGGAGCACCATCACACAGGCGGTCCACAGCTTGAACGTCTGCCAGCTTGCCGGCAGCAGCGAGAACAGCGCGTCGGTGCCGCTGGCCACGGAAATGGCGATGGTCAGCACGTAGTCCACGATCAGCGCCGAACCGGATACCAGCCCGGCCGTCGGGCCGAGCAGCGCGGTCGAAACCCGGTAGCCGCCGCCGCCGGTGGGGAACAGCTCGATGACCTGGTTGTAGGCCAGCGCGACGACGAATACCGTGATGGCGGTGGCGATGGCCAGGAATAGCGCGAGGTGGGTATGGGTGCCCAGGGCGCGGAACGCTTCCTCGGGGCCGTAGGACGACGAGGACAGGCCGTCCGCGCCCAGCCCCACCCAGGCCAGGAAGGCCGCCAGCGCGAGGGAATGCCGGGTATCCGGGGACAGCGGGTCCCGGGCCTTGCCCAGCAGACGCTCGCGCCATGAGGTTGCTTTCATACGAAGGGGTTCCTGCTGCCTGGTGTCGGGTGGCTTCTTGATCGCGCGGCGCGCAGCGTACGCTTTTGGAAGGAATCGCGCTTTGAAGGCCATTCTAGCAACAGGGAAATTGTTACCCCGTGGCGGGGCGGGCACTATGACAAACGAATTTCTGATAGCTTTATGCATAGGCGTCCATGGGCGCGATCCCCCAATTCTCGAGGCAAGCATGAGCAAGCAGATCATCCATACCGACGCCGCGCCGGCGGCCGTCGGCCCGTATTCCCAGGCCGTGGCCGTGCCCGCTTCCGGCAGGACCGTGTACCTGTCGGGCCAGATCGGCCTGATTCCCGCCACCGGCCAGCTCGAGACGAGCAGTTTCGAGGCCCAGGTGCGCCAGGCCTTCGCCAACATGGAAGCGGTGGTGCGCCAGGCGGGCGGCACCTTGGACCAGATCGTCAAGCTGACGCTGTTCCTGACGGATCTGTCCAAGTTCGGCACGGCCAACGACATCATGGCGCAACTGATTCCCCAGCCTTTCCCCGCCCGCTCCACGGTGGGGGTGGCCGCCTTGCCCAAGGGCGCCGAGTTCGAGGTCGAGGCGATCCTGGTCATCTGAACCGGGCCGGTACATGAGCGCGCGCCCCGCCGTCCAGGACGAAAGCGAACTGACGCCGCAGCAGCGCAAGATGCGCAAGCTCGGGCTGCGCGTCGCGGACGACTTCGTCCTGCACCTGCCCATCCGCTACGAGGACGAGACGCAGCTGACGCCGATCAAGCGGTTGCTGCCGGGCATGTGGGCGCAGGTCGAGGGCGTGGTGACGCGCTGCGAGGTCGCCTACCGGCCGCGGCGCCAACTGGTGGCCGCGATCGAGGACGACACCGGCGAACTCGCGCTGCGCTACCTGAATTTCTATCCCAGCCAGCAGAAGCAACTGGCGGTGGGGCGCCGCATTCGCGCCCGGGGCGAGGCGCGCGGCGGTTTCTTCGGCATGGAGATGGTGCACCCGCGCACCACGGTCGCCGACGGCGACACGCCCTTGCCGGATCGCCTGACGCCGGTCTATCCCACCACCGAGGGGCTGCCGCAGGCCACGCTGCGCAAGGCCGTTGCCGCGGCGCTGCAGCAGGCGGATCTGCGCGACACGCTGCCGGAGGCGCTGCTGCAACGGTATGGCCTGATGCCTTTCGGCGAGGCCGTGCGCCTGCTGCATGCGCCGCCGCCCGACGTGGCCACGCAGCCCCTGATCGATCGCGCGCATCCGGCCTGGCTGCGCATCAAGTTCGACGAGCTCCTGGCCCAGCAACTGTCGCTGGCGCGTGCGCGCGCCGCCCGGCTGGACAAGCGGGCGCCGCCGCTGGCGCGCTCCACCGCGTCGGATGGCCTGGTGGCGCGGCTGCTGCGCGCGCTGCCGTTCGAGCTGACCGGCGCCCAGCAGCGGGTGCGGGACGAGATCGCCGCCGACCTGGCCCGGCCGCACCCCATGCAGCGGCTGCTGCAGGGCGACGTGGGCAGCGGCAAGACCGTGGTGGCGGCGCTGGCCGCCGCGCAGGCGATAGACAACGGCTACCAGGCGGCGCTGATGGCGCCCACCGAGATCCTGGCCGAACAGCATTTCCGCAAGCTGGTCGGCTGGCTGGAGCCGCTGGGCGTGAAGGTGGCCTGGCTGACCGGCAGCCTGACCCCCAAGGCGCGGCGCGAGGCGGCCGCGCTGATAGAAAGCGGCGAGGCGCCGCTGGCGGTGGGCACGCAGGCTCTGATCCAGCAGCACGTGCAGTTCGCGCGGCTGGGCCTGTCCATCGTCGACGAGCAGCACCGCTTCGGCGTGGGCCAGCGGCTGGCCCTGCGCAACAAGGGCGGCGAAGACGAGGTCTTCCCCCATCAACTGATGATGTCCGCCACGCCCATTCCCCGCACGCTGGCGATGACCTTCTTCGCCGACCTGGACGTGTCGGTCATCGACGAGCTGCCGCCGGGCCGGGTGCCGGTCATCACCAAGCTGCTGTCGGACACGCGCCGCGACGAGGTGGTCGCGCGCATCCACGAGGCGGCCCGGTCCGGTCGCCAGGTGTATTGGGTGTGCCCGCTGGTCGAGGAAAGCGAGACGCTGGAACTGCAGACCGCCGTCGACACTTTCGAGACGCTGCGGCAGGCGCTGCCCGAACTGCGCGTGGGACTGGTGCATGGCAGGCTGCCGACTTCCGAGAAGGCGGCCGTCATGCAGGCCTTCAAGGATGGCGAGCTCGACCTGCTGGTGGCCACCACCGTGATCGAGGTCGGCGTGGACGTGCCCAATGCCTCGCTGATGGTGATCGAGCACGCCGAACGCTTCGGCCTGGCGCAACTGCACCAGTTGCGCGGCCGGGTAGGGCGGGGCGCGGCCGAGTCGGTGTGCGTGCTGATGTACCAGGCGCCGCTGTCGCAGGTCGCCAAGGCCCGGCTGCGCACCATGCATGAAACCACCGACGGCTTCGAGATCGCGCGGCGCGACCTCGAACTGCGCGGGCCCGGGGAGTTCCTGGGCGTGCGGCAATCGGGCCTGGCGCTGATGCGGTTCGCCGACCTGGACGCCGACCTGGAGATCGCCGAGCAGGCGCACGAGGCCGCGGCCGAATTGCAGGCGCGTGCGCAGGACGTGGTGTCCGCCCATCTGGCGCGATGGATGCGCGGGCGGGAAGATTTCCTCAAGGCTTGAAAAGAGGCGAGAGATGACCCTGACAGAACTGAAGTACATCGTGGCGGTGGCGCGGGAACGGCACTTCGGTCGCGCCGCCGAGGCCTGTTTCGTCAGCCAGCCCACGCTTTCGGTGGCCATCCGCAAGCTGGAGGACGAACTGGGCGTGACCTTGTTCGAACGCGGCGGCACCGAGGTGGGCGTGACGCCCATCGGCGAGCGCATCGTCGCCCAGGCCCAGAAAGTGCTGGAAGAAAGCGCGAACCTGAAGGAGATCGCCAAGCAGGGGCACGACCCGCTGTCCGGCGCGCTGCGGGTGGGCGTCATCTACACCATCGGCCCCTACCTGCTGCCGCAATTGGTGCCCCGGTTGATCGAGAGCGCGCCGCAGATGCCGCTGCTGCTGCAGGAGTATTTCACCGCACGGCTGCTGGAACTGCTGCGCCAGGGCGAGATCGACTGCGCCATCATGGCCCTGCCGCTGCCCGACGCCGGCCTGTCCATCCAGCCGCTGTACGACGAGCCTTTCGTGGTGGCCGTGCCCAAGGGCCATCCATTGGCCAGCCGCAGCCACGTCAAGGCCGAGGAGCTCAAGAGCGAGACCATGCTGCTGCTGGGCACGGGCCATTGCTTCCGCGACCAGGTGCTGGAGGTGTGTCCCGAGCTGTCGCGCTTTTCGGCGACCACCGAGGGCATACAGCGGACCTTCGAGGGGTCGTCGCTGGAGACCATCCGCCACATGGTGGCCTCGGGCATCGGGATCACGGTGCTGCCGATGTCGTCGATCCCGTCGCAGCCCGACGACCGCGACCTGCTGCGCTACATCCCCTTCGAGGACCCGGTGCCCGATCGGCGCGTGGTGCTGGCGTGGCGCAAGAGCTTCCCCCGCACCGCCGCCATCGACACCCTGATCGCCGCGATCCATGCCTGTCGGCTGAACGGCGTGACCATGCTGGAGTCCAGCGCCCAGACGGCCTGAGCCGGGCGGCGCTTGTCATGCCACGTATCATCCCAATCTAGTATCCTGTGACGTCGGTTTCGACTTTGACAAGGAGTCAACAATGGTGAAGAAAACATCTGCCAAGAAACCCGCAAGCAATGGCGGTGCGGCCCGCTCGGCCGCCGGTGCGCTGCGCATCGACATCGGCATCTCGGACAAGGACCGCGCCGCGGTGGCCGGGGGCTTGTCCAAGCTGCTGGCCGATACCTATACGCTGTACCTGATGACGCACAACTTCCACTGGAACGTGACGGGGCCGATGTTCAACACCCTGCATGCCATGTTCATGACCCAGTACACCGACCTGTGGAACTCCATCGACGACGTGGCCGAACGCATCCGCGCGCTGGGGCACTTCGCGCCGGGCACCTACCGCGAGTTCGCCAAGCTCACCACGATCAGCGAGCCGGCCGACGTGCCCGAGGCACTGGAAATGGTGCGCCAACTGGTGGTGGGGCACGAGGCGGTGGCCAAGACCGCCCGCAACATCCTCAAGGTGGCCGATGCCGCCAACGACGAGCCGACCGCCGACCTGCTGACCCAGCGCCTGGAATTCCACGAGAAGACCGCCTGGATGCTGCGCAGCCTGCTGCAATAACCCCGAGGCCCGGGCGCCGGTCCCGGCGCCGCGTCATGGAAATCCCTGCCTCGCGGGCGACGCGATGCAGGGATTTTTTCTATGTTTTTTCCTTGTCCGGATGCGGAAAATTATTTGAGGTTTAAAAATTTTAAGTTAAATTAATCTTCGACCCGTCACTGCCCGGCCAGGAGGCCGCGCATACCGCTGGAGACCACTCATGGAACGCTCGGGGCATCTCGATACCTTTGCGCGCGATCATCTGCCGCCGCCCGAGGCCTGGCCGGCATTCCTGCTCGACCATCCCGCCGTCCGCTATCCCGCCCGCTTCAATTGCGCGGCCGAGCTGGTCGACGGCGCGGTGGCGGCGGGGCACGGCCGGCGCCCAGCCATCTGGACGGTGACCGACGGCAAGCCTTCGGCCATCACCTATGCCGAGTTGCAGCAGCGGGTGGACCGCCTGGCGCATGTCCTGGTCGAGGACATGGGCCTGGTGCCGGGCAACCGGGTCCTGCTGCGCGGCCCGAACAATCCGGCCATGGCGATCGCCCTCCTGGCCACGATCAAGGCGGGTCTGGTGGCGGTGCCCACCATGCCGCTGCTGCGCGCGGTGGAGCTCAAGCCCGTCATCGACAAGGCGCAGGTCAGCGCGGCGCTGTGCGACGTGCGCTTGCGCGACGAGATCGACGCCTGCATGCGGCCCGGCCCGACCCACTGTCCCACCTTGACCCAGGCCCGTTTCTTCAATGACGACGGTCCCGAATCGCTGGAGGCCCTGGCGCGCGACAAGTCCGCCTCCTTTCCCGCCTGCGACACGGCCGGCGACGACGTCTGCCTGATCGCCTTCACCAGCGGCACCACGGGCAGCCCCAAGGGCTGCATCCATTTCCACCGCGACGTGCTGGCGATGTGCGACCTGTTCCCGCGGTCGATATTGCAGGCCACGCCCGACGACATCTTCTGCGGCACGCCGCCGCTGGCGTTCACCTTCGGCCTGGGCGGCATGCTGTGCTTCCCGCTGCGCGCGGGCGCGTCCACCGTGCTGTCCGAGAAGCTGACGCCGGCCTCGCTGCTGGAGACCATCCAGGCCACCCGCGCCACCATCGTCTTTACCGCGCCTACCTTCTACCGCCAGATGGCGGCCCTGGCCTCGGGCTACGACATCTCCAGCCTGCGCCATTCCGTCTCGGCCGGCGAGGCGCTGCCCGACGCCACGCGCCAGAGCTGGAAGCAGGCCACGGGCGTGGAAATGACCGACGGCATCGGCAGCACCGAGATGATCCACATCTTCATCTCCAGCGCCGGCCAGGACGTGCGCCGCGGCGCCATCGGCAAGGTGGTGCCCGGCTACGAAGCCTGCGTCGTCGACGAATCCATGCAGCCGCTGCCGCCCCGCACCGTCGGCCGCCTGGCCGTGCGCGGCCCCACCGGCTGCAAATACCTGGCCGACGATCGCCAGGCCAACGCCGTGCGCCAGGGATGGAACCTTACCGGCGATTCCTTCATGATGGACGAGGACGGCTACCTGTATTACCAGGCCCGCACGGACGACATGATCATCTCGGCCGGCTACAACATCGCCGGCCCCGAGGTCGAAAGCGCCTTGCTCCAGCACGAGGCCGTGGCCGAATGCGGCGTGATCGGCGTCGCCGACGAAGAGCGCGGCCAGGTCGTCACCGCCTTCGTCGTGCCGCGCCCCGGCTTCGCGCCTGGAGACGATCTGGCCAAGACCCTGCAGGAGCACGTCAAGCGCACCATCGCTCCCTACAAGTACCCGCGCGTCATCCGCTTCGTCGACGCCTTGCCCCGTACCGAAACGGGCAAGCTCAAGCGCTTCGCGCTGCGCGGGCTGAACTAGCGGTGTCCGGGGCCCGGCAGGGCCCCGCCGCTGTTATTGGCAGGTGGTCACGTTCGTGACCTCGACCACGGCTTCCCGCACGTCGCAGGCCAGCTTGCGCGGCAGGTCGCCGGTTTCGGTGCAATTGCCCATGCCGTTGTAGGCCCAGATCGACCCGGTCATTCCCGTGCCGGGACGGTCGGCGGGGCAGCGGGCTTCGAAATGCACCGTGATGCAGTTGGCGACCTTGGGCTGCACGCGGGGCCGGATGCCGATCACCGAGGGCAGTCCCCCCTTGGCGGGGCATTGGGCCGCCTGCAGGCGTATGGCGCGCCGCTCGGCGGCGAGATGATCCAGCAGCGCCTGGGTCCGGCGTTCCTGTTCCTGGCGGGCGAGCTCCGCCTTCCTGCGGGTTTCTTCCTCGCGCTGTTTTTCCTTGGCCAGCCTGGCCTGTTCCGCGGCGCGGGCTTCCTCGGCCTTGCGCTGTTCTTCCTGCTTGCGCTGGGCTTCCTGCGCGCTCGCTGATGCCGCCGGTGCCGCGGCCGCGGTTCGTTGCGGCGGGGAAGAGGCCGTGGATGTCGGCGCGGACGCCGCGCGGGTCTGCGCAGCCGCGGCGTTGGCCGCCATGATCCGGTCGGCATGCGCGGCGGCTTCGCGGTCGCGCTGCTGTTTCTGCTGTTCGATCTGCCGCAGCTTCTGGTTCAGGTCGCGTTCGAAGTCGCGGGACTGCTGCGCCATGCGCTGGTTGCTCTGGTTGGCCTGCTGGAAGCCGCTGGCCAGGCCGCTCAGTATGGCGTTCGTCGTGGCCTGGGATTCGGCCGCCCGCTCGGCGGCGCGGCGCTGGGCATATATGCGGTCCCGTTCGCGCTCGACTTGCTGGCGCTCGCGGTTTTCCATCGCCGCGGCCAGGCGCTCGCGGGTCACGGGAAGATAGATATTGTTCCCTGTCGACGGCGAGTCATCGTCCGGCCCCTGCGCCCGGCTCATGATCCGGATGGAATCGCCGCGGTTGATGTAGATGTTCAGATAGTCGCCGTTGTAGGTGAAGATGTTTTCCGTGCCCGTGAATCGGTGGATCAGGCGGTCATCCGCCGACAGCGTCAGTTGCCTGCTGTCGAAGGAACCCGCGGGCCGGTTCGGCATGCTCAGTACGCGCAATGCCCTGGGGTCCGTACTGGATGGCGCCTGAAAGACCTCCCGGCCGGGGTTCGATCCGTCGGGCAGGCTGTACTGGAAAACCAGGTTGCCTGCGTCGTCCTTGTCGATTTTCAACAGGACGATGCGGCTGACGAAGGTCTGCCCCACGCTTTGTTCCCAGATGCCGAACGGCGAGGCGGCGCGCAATTGCTGGTAGGGGGAGGCCGGGTCCAGGCTGACGGGGATCGTGCCGCCGTCGGGCAGGGTATAGACGTCGCGGCGCAGCGGCTTGGGCCTCATGTGGAACGAGGCGGCCGATGCGCGATAGGAAAAATGCGCGGCAGCGTCGGCCAGGGACAGTTGCAGATCGTTCAGCGAGCCGTTCAGGATTTTCATGCGCCCGCTTTCGTCGAAGCGGATGGTCGCCTGGTCGTCGCTGAACATGCCGGATTGCTCGATCAGCATGTGGTAGGTGTCCGGCTGGGCCGTGGGGCGTACGAGTAGCCGGATCGCGCTGGAGTCTCGCAGGTTGTTGGCCGTGTAGAGCCTGATGGCGAGCGCGCCCTGGGCCGGGTCCGCCATTACCTGCAGCCAGTCGCCATCGTCGTTGACGTACAGGTGGCCGATGTAGGGCTGTAGAAAGCCCCATTGGATCTGCTGGAAGGCAGCTTGAGCCGCCGCCAAGGATTGGGATGACTGGGCGGTGCCGGCGGGCTCCACGGTGGCGCAGCCGGCGAGCGTCGCGCACAGCGCGGAGGCGAGCAGGATTTTTCTCATGCGCGGATTCTAGGCAACTCAGGGCGGGCACGCATCACCCGATCCAGTGAGAGGCGCTGGTACCATAACGCCATGGACCCTACGTTTCCCGTCTCCCTTTCCCACCGCCTGGGCCTGTACATGCGCCTGGTGCGCCTGGACAAGCCGATCGGCATCCTGCTGTTGGTCTGGCCCACGCTGTGGGCCCTGTGGGCCGCCAGCAAGGGCGGGCCGTCGCTGTATTTTGTGTTCGCCTTCGTGATGGGTACGGTGCTGATGCGATCGGCCGGCTGCGGCATCAACGATTATTTCGACCGCGACGTCGACCTGCACGTCGAGCGCACGCGCGACCGGGTGCTGACGTCGGGACTGATCTCGGGCCGCGAGGCGCTGGGCGTGACGCTGGCGCTGACGCTGCTGGCGCTGCTCCTGATCCTGCCCATGAACCACCTGGTCTGGGCCCTGTCCGTGGTGGCCGTGTTCCTGTCCGTCACCTATCCCAAGTTCAAGCGTTTCTTCGCCATCCCCCAGGCCTACCTGGGCATCGCCTTCGGCTTCGGCATCCCCATGGCCTACGCGGCCGTGCTCGAGACCGTGCCGCTGGAAGGCTGGATCATGCTGGCGGCCAACATCTTCTGGGCGATCGCCTACGACACCGAGTACGCCATGGTGGACCGGCCCGACGACCTCAAACTCGGCCTGCGCACCTCCGCCGTCACCTTCGGCAAGTGGGACGTGGCCGCCGTGGGCGTATGCTATGCGGCGACCCTGGCGCTGCTGGGCGTGGTCGGCGCCATGCTGGACTACGGATGGGCCTACGCGGCGGGGCTGGCGGGCGCCGCCGCCATCGCCGTGCGCCACCTGTGGTGGATCCGCCATCGCGACCGCGCGGCGTGCTTTCGCGCCTTCCTGCACAACACCTGGTTCGGTTTCTCGGTGTTCGCCGGCATCTTCGTGCAGACCACGCTGCTGGGCTAGCGCGGACGGTTCGGCGGGGTGGGCGGCCTATATAATCGTCGCTTTTCCCCTGAAGCCATGTCGCTCATCGCCGACAACCTGCGCGCCGTCCACCGGCGCATCGACCATGCCGCCCAGGCCTGCGGCCGCGCGCCGGGCGAGGTGGCGCTGCTGGCGGTGTCCAAGACCTTTTCCGCCCAGGCGGTGCGCGAGGCCCACGGGGCCGGGCAGCGGGCCTTCGGCGAAAGCTACGTCCAGGAGGCCGTCGACAAGCTGGCCGCGCTGGACGATCTGCGGGCCGGCACCGAATGGCATTTCATCGGCCCCCTGCAAAGCAACAAGGCCCGCCTGGTCGCAGCCCATTTCGACTGGGTCCACAGCATCGATCGCCTGAAGATCGCCCAGCGCCTGTCCGACCTGCGGCCGCCCGGCATGGCCGACCTCCAGCTGTGCATGCAGGTCAACATCGACGACCAGCCCACCAAGAGCGGCGTGGCGCCCGCCGAAGCGCTCGGGCTGGCGCGGGAAATCGCCGCGCTGCCGCGCGTGCGCCTGCGCGGCCTGATGTGCATCCCCGCCCCCCAGCAGGACCCCGTCCGCCAGCAGGCGGTCTTCGCCAGCCTGGCGGCGCTCATGCGCGACCTGAACCGGGAAGGCTTCGGGCTCGATACCCTGTCCATGGGCATGTCGGACGACCTGGAGGCCGCGGTGGCGGCCGGGGCGTCCATCGTCCGGGTGGGCACCGCCATCTTCGGCGCCCGGGATTACTCGTCCTGAGCGCGCGGCCACAACGCTTCCCAAGGAAACCTCAATGACCCAAGCGCTTTCCATCGCATTCATCGGCGGCGGCAACATGGCCGCCGCGCTGATCTCCGGCCTGGCGGGCAAATTCTGCCCCATGGGGAACATCCACGTCGTGGATCCGCATGAGTCCACCCGGCAGGCCTGGGCGGCGCGCGGCGCCTCGGTCGCGGCCGGGCCGGACGAGGCCTTGTCCCGTTGCGACATCTGGGTGTATGCGGTCAAGCCGCAGGTGATGAAAGAGGTTGCCGCGGCGAGCCGGCCCTGGCTCAAGGACAGTCTGGTGATCAGCATCGCCGCCGGCATCCGGGCCGCCGACCTGGCGCGCTGGCTGGGATCCGACACGCAGCCGTGGCTGCGCGTCGTGCGCTGCATGCCCAATACGCCCGCGCTGATCGGGCAGGGCGTGACCGGCCTGGCCGCGCTCGATGGCGTGGGCGAAGCCGACCGGGCGCAGGCCCAGGCCGTGCTGGAAGCCGTAGGCAGCACCGTCTGGGTCTCGCGCGAGGCCGACCTGGACGGCGTGACCGCGCTGTCCGGCAGCGGTCCGGCCTATGTCTTCCTGTTCATCGAAGCCCTGATCGAAGGCGGCAAAGCCGTGGGGCTGGACGACGAGCAGTCGCGCGCACTGGCGCTGGCCACGCTGTCGGGCGCGGCCAGCCTGGCTGCCGAGTCTTCCGAGCCGCCGTCGGTGCTGCGCGAGCGCGTGACTTCCAAGGGAGGCACCACGGCCGCGGCCCTGGACGTCCTGGCCCAGGCGAATTTCCGCCAGGCCGTGGTCCGAGCCATGCAGGCCGCAGCCCATCGCGCGCAAGAGATGGGTGATGAGTTCGGACGATAATCCCGCCGGCATCCGGTCGGTCGCGCGCCATCCTCCCTTCATCCTGTTCTGGTTCAGCCGGGTCATGTCGACCCTGTCGTTCCAGATGCTGTCGGTGGCCGTGGGCTGGCAGGTCTACGAGATCACCGGCAGCGCCTTTGACCTGGGCCTGGTCGGGCTGGCGCAGTTCCTGCCCATGGTGGTGCTGACCTTCGTCGTGGGACAGGTGGCCGACCGCTACGACCGGCGGGTCATCGCCAGCGTCTGCATGGTGGTGGAGTCGATCGCGGCGGGCCTGCTGGCCTTCGGTACATGGGAAGGCTGGCTCACGCGCGACGCCATCCTGGGGCTGGTGGCGCTGGGCGGCGCCGCGCGCGCCTTCGAGTCGCCCACCATGGCTGCGCTGGTGCAGGGCGTGGTGCCGCGCAGCCTCATCCCCCAGGCAGCGGCCTGGTCCACCTCCGCCACCCAGACCGCGCAGATCCTCGGCCCCGCGATGGGCGGGCTGCTGTACGGGTTCGGGTCCATGGTGGCCTACGTCGTGGCCTGCGTGTTCTTCTTCGTCGGTGGCGGACTGGTGGCGATGATCCGGGCGGAACGCACCGCATCCACCCGCGAGCCGGTCACGCTCAAGTCCGTTTTCTCGGGCATTGCCTTCATTCGCAGCCGTCCGGTCATCCTGGGGACGCTGTCGCTGGACCTGTTCGCGGTGCTGCTGGGCGGCGCGACCGCGCTGCTGCCCATCTACGCGCGCGACATCCTGCATACCGGCCCGTGGGGGCTGGGCTTGCTGCGCACGGCGCCCGCCCTGGGGGCGCTGGCCATGTCGGTCTTCCTGGCCCACCACCCCATCCATCGCAACGTCGGCCGCATCCTGTTCTCGTCGCTGGCCGTATTCGGCCTGGCCACGGTCGTGTTCGGCCTGTCTTCGCACCTGGCCGTTTCCATGGCGGCGCTGTTCGTGCTCGGGGCCTCGGACGTGGTCAGCGTCGTGATCCGCTTCACGCTGGTCCAGCTGCAGACGCCGCCGGAAATGCTGGGCCGCGTCAGCGCGGTGAACTCCCTGTTCGTCGGTACCTCCAATCAACTGGGCGAATTCGAGTCGGGCGTGACGGCCGCGCTGTTCGGCGTCGTGCCGGCGGTGCTGATCGGCGGCGCGGGCACGATCGCGGTGGCCCTGCTGTGGATGGTATTGTTTCCCCAGTTGCGCCGCTTGAAGTCGCTGGAAGGCTAGCCCGCCAGCCAGCTGGCGGGCCCGATACTTGCGTACGCGCCCACCGCCGGCGCCGCGGCGTCCGCCGCGCGCGCGAGCATCCCGGAGGTCGATCGCCATGTCCTTGCATCCCGTCCTACAGGAAGTCACCGACCGCATCATCGCGCGAGGCGGGGACCGCCGCGCGCAGTGGCTGGAGGAAACCCGCGCGCGGGCCGGCACGAAGGTCGAGCGCAGCCACCTGTCGTGTACCAACCTGGCGCACGGTTTCGCGGCCATGCCCGATCGGGCGAAGCTGATGCTCAAGGTGCAGGAGCAGCCCAACGTGGCCATCGTGTCGGCCTACAACGACATGCTGTCGGCCCACCAGCCCCTGGCCGATTTCCCCGCCTGGATCAAGGAGGCCGCGCTGGCGGCCGGCGCCACGGCGCAGTTCGCCGGCGGCGTGCCGGCCATGTGCGACGGCGTCACCCAGGGGCAGGCGGGCATGGAACTGTCGCTGTTCTCGCGCGACGTCATCGCGATGGCCACGGCCGTGGCCCTGTCGCACCAGATGTTCGACGCGGCGGTCTACCTGGGCGTTTGCGACAAGATCGTCCCCGGCCTGGTCATCGGCGCGTTGTCCTTTGGCCATCTGCCTGCCGTGTTCGTCCCCGGCGGGCCCATGACCACCGGCGTGAGCAACGACGAGAAGGCCAGGATCCGGCAGCTGTATGCCGAAGGCAAGGTCGGCCGCGCGGAATTGCTGGAAGCCGAGAGCCAGGCCTATCACGGGCCGGGCACCTGTACCTTCTACGGCACCGCCAATTCGAACCAGATGCTGATGGAGTTCATGGGCCTGCACCTGCCCGGAACGTCCTTCGTCAATCCCCATACCCCGCTGCGCGAGGCCCTGACCCGCGAGGCGGCCAGGCAGGCCGTATCGCTCTGGCACGGTGGCGGGCGGTATACGCCGCTGTGCGACGTCCTGGACGAGAAGGCCTTCGTCAACGGCATCGTCGGCCTGATGGCCACCGGAGGGTCGACCAACCATACCTTGCACCTGGTGGCCATGGCGCGGGCAGCCGGCATAGAACTGAACTGGGACGATTTCCACGCCTTGTCCGAGGTGGTGCCGCTGCTGGCTCGCGTCTATCCGAACGGCAAGGCCGACGTGAACGGTTTCCAGGCCGCGGGCGGCCTGCAGTTCGTCATCCGCCAGTTACGCAGGGGAGGGCTGCTGCACGAGGACGTCACCACTATCGTGGGCAAGGGGCTCGAAGCCTATTGCCGCGAACCCTGTCTTGAGGACGGCCGGCTGGCCTGGCGGGACGGCGCCGAGACCCCGGGAGACGACTCCATCGTGCGTCCGCTGGACCGTCCGTTCTCGCCCGATGGCGGGCTGCGCGTGCTGGAAGGCAACCTGGGCCGCTCCATCATCAAGATCTCGGCGGTGGCGCCCGAACATCAGGTGGTGGAGGCGCCCGCCATCGTGTTCGACGACCAGGACGACGTGCTGGCCGCTTTCCAGCGGGGCGAGCTGGAGCGCGATTTCGTCGCGGTCGTGCGCTGGCAGGGGCCGGCCGCCAACGGCATGCCCGAACTGCACAAGCTCACGCCCACGCTGTCGGTGTTGCAGGGGAGGGGATTCCACGTCGCGCTGGTGACCGACGGCCGCATGTCGGGGGCCTCGGGCAAGGTGCCCGCGGCCATCCACGTCACGCCCGAGGCCTTGAAGGGGGGACTCATCGGCCGGGTGCGAACCGGGGATCGGGTGCGGCTGGACGCGCGGCGCGGCGTGCTGGAGGTGCTGGCGGACCTGGGCGCCCGTCCCGCCCAGGCCGCGCCCGACCTGCGGCCGCATCGCCGCGGCGTCGGGCGCGATCTGTTCGGCCACATGCGCCGGGCGGTCAGCGCGGCCGAGGAGGGGGCCTGCACCTTGTTCGTCGACGAGGATTAGACCCCGCTCCTGGTTCAGGCCGCGAAGAAGGCGAAGCGGACCAGGAACAGGATGGCGATCAGCCAGGCCGCGGGATGGATTTCACGGACGCGGCCGGTGCATGCCTTGAGTACGACGTAGCTGATGAAGCCGAACGCGAGGCCGGTGGCGATCGAGTACGTGAAGGGCATGGCCAGCGCGGTCAGCGCGGCGGGGATGGCTTCGGTGATGTCGTCCCATTTCACATCGATCAGCTCGCGCATCATCAGGCCGGCCACGTACAGCAGCGCGGGCGCGGTGGCGTAGGCGGGCACCGAGCCGGCCAGCGGCGAGATGAACAGCGCGGCCAGGAACAGCGCGCCCACCACCAGGGCCGTCAGGCCGGTACGGCCGCCGGCCTGGACGCCCGAGGCGCTTTCGACGTAGGCCGTGGTGCTGCTGGTGCCCAGCAGCGAGCCCGCGGTGATGGCGGTGCTGTCGGCCAGCAGGGCGCGGCCGATGCGGTTCTTGCCTTCGGCCAGCAGGCCGGCGCGCTTGGCCACGCCCATCAGCGTGCCGGTGGCGTCGAATACCTCGACCAGGACGAATACCAGCACCACGTGCACGAAGCCCATGTGCAGCGCGCCCAGGATGTCCAGTTGCAGGAAGGTGGGAGCCAGGCTGGGCGGGGACGAGAAGACGCCGTGGAATTCGTTGATGCCCAGCACCATGCTGAGCACCGTGATGATCAGGATGCCCAGCAGGATCGCGCCGCGGACCTTCAGCGCATCCAGGATGGCGATGATGAAGAAGCCGAGTATGGCCAGCAGCGGGGCGGGCTTGTGCAGGTCGCCCATGGTGATCAGCGTGGCGGGGCTGGCGACCACGATGCCGGAGCTGCTGAGCGCGATGATGGCCAGGAACAGGCCGATACCGGCCGCGATGGCGCTGCGCAGGGAAGGCGCGATGCCGGCGATCAGCCAGCTTCGCACGCCGGTGACGGTCAGCACGATGAAGATGACGCCCGAGATGAAGACCGCGCCCAGCGCCTGCTGCCAGGTGAAGCCCAGGGTCGCCACGACGGTGAACGCGAAGAACGCGTTCAACCCCATGCCCGGCGCCATGCCGATGGGGTAGTTGGCCACGAAGGCCATCATCAGGGAGCCGATCGCCGCCGCGATGCAGGTGGCGGCGAAGACGGCGCCCTTGTCCATGCCCGTGGTGGACAGGATCTGCGGGTTGACGAAGATGATGTAGGACATGGTCAGGAACGTGGTGATTCCCGCCAGCAGCTCGGTGCGAGCATTGGTGCCGTGTTCGTGGAGTTTGAATAGGCGCTCTAGCATGGTGGCTTCCAGGTACGTGGACGAAGTGGGAAGCCATGCGCAGCGCCTGGTGCGGCGCGTCGCCATTGCTTGGCGCGTGCCGGTCTCGGCCCGTCGACGGCCTGCCCCCCAGGCGCATATTAGGGGCGGTTCATCAAAATGAAAAGCCAGGTCTGGCGGGACTTCTGGCGGGATGCCCGAGGCATCCCGCCCGAGGGCGGCGGCCGGCGGCGCGCCGCCCGCGGCGGGTCAGCGCTCGCCTTGTTTCTTGAGCTGGATGTCGTTCCTGACGTCCTGGACGCCGTCGATGCCGCGTGCCACTCTCACGGCGGAATCGATCTGCGCGGAGTCGTCGGCGGAGCCGGACAACTGCACCACGCCATTGACCGTCTTGACCTTGATGCTCAGCGATTGCGTGGCTTGTTCCTTGAGCAGCGCGGCCTTGACCTTGGTGGTGATTACCGTGTCGCTGGCGAACTTGCCCGCCGACTCCTTGGTGGCCTGGCCGTCGCCCTGGGCCATGGCCAGGGGCGCGGCGGCCGAGAAGGCTGCAATCATGGCGGCGATCATCAGGTTGCGTGTCCTCATCGATCTCTCCTTGAAAGCGGCCGTTCCGGCAAGGCGGATGTGGCCGGTGCTTTCAACATACGGGGCCGGTCCGCCGGGTGTCAAAGCAGCCTGTGTGCATTTGTAAGCCGTGGCGCCGGCATGGCCGGCCCCACGCGGGCGGTCCGTGCAAGCCGTCACGATTGCAAGGGATGCGTGGCACATGTAACGCGGTCGAGCGGCCACGCCGCCGGGGCGCCTACAATGAGCGCTCTTCTGGAAATCCCATGTTCAGCTATCGCCATGCCTTCCACGCCGGCAACCATGCCGACGTGCTCAAACACCTCGTGCTCGTGCAATTGCTGCGCTATTTCGCGCAGAAGGACGCGCCGTACTGGTACGTCGACACCCACGCGGGCGCCGGGATCTATGCGCTGGAAGGGGACTGGGCGGGCAAGAACGCCGAGTTCGAGACCGGCATCGCGCGCCTGTGGACGCGCGACGACCTGCCCGGCATCGTGGCCGAATACGTGGACGAGGTCGCCGCCTTCAACGAGGACGACCTGCTGCGCCATTATCCCGGGTCGCCCTTCATCGCCGCCCAGGCGCTGCGCGAGCGGGACCGCCTGCGCCTGTTCGAACTGCACCCCACCGAGATCGACGTCCTGCGGCGCAACTGCCGGCAACTGGGCCGGGAGATCGAGCGCCACACCATGATCTACGCCGCGGACGGCTTCGAGGGCGTGAAGGCCTTGTTGCCGCCCCCCACCCGCCGCGGCATCGTGCTGATCGACCCGTCGTACGAGGACAAGCGCGACTACACCCGTGTCCTCCAGTGCCTGGAAGAGGGCTTGAAGCGTTTCGCCACCGGCTGTTTCGCGATCTGGTATCCGCAGGTGCAGCGGCTCGAATCGCAGCAACTGGCCGGAAGGCTGGCGCGCGTGCCGGGCCGGTCCTGGCTGCATGTCAGCCTGACCGTGCGCAAGCCTTCGGGCGACGGGCTGGGGCTGTACGGCAGCGGCATGTTCATCGTCAACCCGCCGTGGGTGCTGGAGTCGGCCCTGAAGGAAATCATGCCCTGGCTGACCGGCGTCCTGGCCCAGGACGCCGGCGCCACGTTCACGCTGGAAAGCCGCGAAGGCTAGGGGCCGCCCCCTTCAAAAGTCCGCCCCTCAAAAGAAAGGCGCCGCGGGCAGAGACTCCCCGTCCGCCGGTCACGCCGGGCCCTCTCGATTCGAGAGGGCCCGGTTTTTTTATGCATGAATTCAGTTGAATTCAATTGAATTCAGGCATAGCATCGCACCTTCGATACGATGATTGAGGCCCCGCCGCATGAGACTTGCCACTTTTACCGTTCCCGCCGAATCTTCCGCTGCCCGCGTCGGCGTGCTGTGCAAGGACCGCATGCTCGACCTGGCGCGCTGCGCGGCCGCCGTGGAGCCGCGGGAGGCCGCTTTTCCGTATTCCATGCGGGCGCTGCTGGAGGAGGGCGACGCCGGACTGGCGCGCGCGCGCCGGTTGCTGGATGCGGCGTCGAGCGACGCCGCGCTGCGCGAGCGCCATGCCTATGCGCTTGACGATGTCCGGCTGCTGCCGCCCGTGCCCGATGCCGAGAAGTTCCTGTGCGTGGGCAAGAACTACCGCACCCATCTCGAAGAACTCAAGCGCACCGATCTGATCAAGGAATTGCCGGAGGAGCCGACGGGCTTCATCAAGCTCAACGCCTGCCTGGTCGGCCAGGACGCCGAGGTGGAGCGGCCGGTGGACGTGGCGCACCTGGACTACGAGCCCGAACTGGTGTTCGTGATCGGCAAGCCCGCCTATCGCGCGCGCCGCGAGGACGCCTTCGGCTACGTGGCCGGGATCACCATCCTGAACGACCTGACCTGCCGCGATACCCAGAAGCGCGAAGTCGCATCGGGGTCGCGGTTCTGGACCGCCAAGAACGCCCCGGGTTTCGGTCCGCTGGGGCCGTACATCATCACCATGGACGAAGTGCGCGACGCCTACGACATCTGGGTGACTTGCCGCGTCAACGGCGAAGAGCGCATGCGCGTCAATACTTCCGACCAGATCTGGAAGCTGCCGGACATCGTCGAGCATTTCTCCAGACTGCTGCCGCTCAAGCCCGGAGACATGTTCTCCACCGGCGCGCCCGGTGGCGTGGCGGTGGGCAAGCCCAATGCCGACGAATTGTTCCTGAAGCCGGGGGACGTCGTGGAGTGTGCGTTCGAGGAGCCCGCCATGGCCCTGCGCACCCGCATCGTGGCGGCGCGTTGAACCTCGCCGGGAAGATCAAGAACGACGCCCGGCGGTTGTTTTCATTGGAGGAGGTGGATCATGAAATGTGCTATCGATACGGCACGCCGCGCGGCGGCCTTGCTTGCGTGGGCCGTGGTGCTGCCCACGCAGGCCCAGGCGCAAGCCTTTCCGTCGCGGCCGGTCACCATCGTGGTGCCGTTCCCGCCCGGAGGCGGGGCGGATACGTTGGCACGCATACTGGGCGCCCATCTGACCAAGGTCTGGAAGACCCAGGTAATCGTGGACAACCGGCCCGGCGCCAGCGGGCATATCGGTGCCAATTTCGTGGCGCGGGCGCCAGCGGACGGCTACACGCTCATGATGAGTTCGACCGCCTCGCTCGACAAGAAGAACGTCGGGCAGTTCGCGCCCATCTCGCTGGTGTCGGCGTCCGCCTATGTGGTGGTGGTCAATCCCCGCCTGGGCATCAACAGCATCAAGGAACTGGTGGCCAGGGCCAAGGCCGAGCCCGGCAAGCTGAACTTCGGCTCGTCGGGCGTGGGCGCGGCCTCGCACCTGTCCGTTGAGCTGTTCAAGGAAGTGGCGGGCATCGAGATGATGCACGTGCCCTACAAGGGCACGGGCCAGGCCGTGACCGATCTCCTGGGCGGGACGCTGAGCCTGATGTTCGCGCCGGCGCAGACGGTGATGGGCTATGTCGATACGGGCCGCCTGAAAGCGCTTGCCGTGACGAGCGCCGAACGCTCGAAGGCCTTGCCCGGCCTGCCCACGGTGGCCGAGGCGGGAGTGCCTGGCTATGCGGCGGTGGGCTGGTTCGGCCTGCTCGCGCCGGCTGGCACGCCCGCCGCGGTAATCGACAAGCTCAACAAGGACGTGAACGCCGCGCTGCGCGAGCCCGAGATCGTCAAGCAGATGATGGAGCACGGCGCCGAGCCTTCCCTGACGACGCCGGCCGAGTTCGGGACCTTCATCCGTGCGGAACTGGAGCAGTGGACCCGCCTGATCGACAAGCTGGGCATCGTCGTGGGCGGATGAGCGCGTCCAGATGGGCAGGCCCTAGTCGGACTGCCGATTGAGCAGATAGCTGACGCGGGCACGCTGTCCGCCGGTCAGGTGGCGCACCATGGCGGCGCGTGCGCCCTCGACGTCGTGCGCGGCGATGCATTCGACCAGTTCGGCATGTTCGGCGTACGCGTCCTGCAGGCGCTTGGGGTTGGTGGCCGTGGCTGGTCCCAGCAGGATCATGGGCGTCTGCAGGGCGCGCAGCGTGCTGATCACATAGCGGTTGTGCGCCGTGCGGTACAGCGCGTTATGGAAGCGCCGGTTGTGGCGTTCGCGCTCGATGGGATCGTTCAGGACGGAGCGCTCGAACTCGAGCATCTCGCGCAAGACGTCGATCTCGGCGTCGGTGGCGTTCTTGGCCGCCATGCCGACCGCCGCCGGCTCGATCACGAAGCGCAGCGCATAGAGCTCGTTCACCATCTGATGATCGAGTTCGGCGATGACGCGGCCAAGATAGGGCTGGTGCACGATCAGGCCGTCGGTCTCGAGCCACGCGATGGCTTCGCGGACCGGCGTGCGGCTGATGGCCAGCCGGTCGGCCAGGGCGTTCACGCTGACGCGGTCGCCCGGCTTGAGGACGCCGGTCTCGATGGCTTCCTGCAATTGCCGATAGGCGGCCTGGCCTAGCGATTCAGGCTTTTTTTCTGGGGTGTGTGGCATGGATCTACCGCTCGACGAGGAGGTACGGGCTGGGCGGTCGTAATGGTGCCACGTTTCGTGCTTGCGGTGGTTCGAGGGGCCGTTCCCGGGGGCAGGCCCCTTGCGGGGCCTGCATGCGCCAGCGTCAGTCCGCCCGGATGTTGTTGCTCCGGATGATGTTGCCCCACAGCGCGATCTCGCTCGCCACGTAGGTGGCGAAGTCGCGGCTGCCGCGGAACTCCACCTGGACACCGGTCTTGCGCATGACCTCGGCCACCGCCGGATCTTCCAGCGCGCGGCGATTGGCGTCCTCGAGCTTCTGCACGACGGCCGCGGGCGTACCCGCGGGCGCGAACACGCCGGCCCAGGTGGCCGACACCACCGAGGGGTAGCCCTTCTCGGCGAAGGTCGGCACGTCGGGCAGGGCGAAGTGGCGCGCGGGCGCGGCCACCGCCAGCGCGCGCGTCTTGCCCGCGCGCAGGTTGGGCAGCGACACCGCCACCGTGTCGAACATCATGGTGATGTTGCCGGCCAGCAGGTCGAGCGAGGCCGGGGCGCCGCCCCGGTAGGGGACGTGCACGAGATCGACCTTCGCGGCCTGCTTGAACAGTTCTCCCGCCAGGTGCAGCGAGGTGCCGTTGCCGGCGGAACCGTAGGTCAGCTTGCCTGGCTCGCGTTTGGCCTGGGCGACCAGGTCCTCGACCGACCGTATGCTGGAGGCGGCGTTGACCGCCAGCACGTTGGGCACCGAGCCCCAGTGGGCCACGGGAACGAAGTCCTTGACCGCGTCATAGGGCAGCTTGGCGTAGAGCGAGGGATTGACGCCGTGCGTGGCCGAGGTGCCGACCAGCAGCACATAGCCGGTGGGGGCCGCCCGCGCAACCTGCTCGGCGCCGATGTTGCCGCCTGCGCCGGGCTTGTTCTCGATCACGATGGGCTGGCCGAGTTCGCGGCTGAGCGCCGCGCCCATGGCGCGGGCCATCTGGTCGATGGCGCCGCCGGGCGCGAACGGGACGATGAGCTGGACCGGCCGGGACGGGTAGTCCTGCGCGGCGGCGGTCAGCGGATGGCCGGCGAAGGCGCAAGCGAGGGCCAGCGCGAGCATGCCGGTCCGCCGCCCGGAACGGAGGGGCGAAGTCATGGTGTGTCTCCTGAGATCGTTCTAGGTCGTTGTAGTCGAGCCGGGCCGCAGCACCCGGCGAGGGGGTCAGCCCTGGGATTCCTTTTTGGCTTCGTGTTCGGCGATGTTGGCCAGCAGTTCGGCGCCGCGGTTGGCGGCCGAGAGCCCGCGGAACAGGAAGCACAGGCTGACGACGGCCTGCATTTCCTCCCAGGTCGCGCCGGCGCGGCGCGCGGCGATGCCATGCAGGACGGCGGCGTCGCTCAGGTCCATCAGCAGCATGCCGAACAGCATCAGCTGCGCCGTTTTCACGTCGAAGCACTTGGGATACATCGCGTGCTCGCGCATTTTTTCCTGCAGGTCCACCAGCTTGGGATCGAGCGCGCCGGTGACGGCCAGGCGCGCCTCGATGCGGGGCGGGACGAAGCCGATCAGTTCCTGGTAGATGGCGGCGCGCTCATCCAGCGTTTGTGCGGTGTCGGCGTAGGACCCGATACGGGCGTCGACGGCGGCGCGATCGATGCGTTTGGGAAGCATGGGAAAATTCTCCTGGTTGTCGATTTTCGTTTATATTTATTTAAATCGATTTTATAGTCAATATCGATTTTATGCCTGACGCCGGTCCATGAGCACATCCCTGACCTCCCAATTGACCCAGTCGCTGCGCGACGAATTGTTGAACGGCACCTTCCGGCCGGGACAGCAACTGCGCTTGAACCAGCTCAGCCAACAATTCAACGTCAGCCTCAGCCCGCTGCGCGAGGCGCTGTCCCGGCTGGCGGCCGAGGGGCTGGTCATCGCGCAGGACCAGCGCGGCTACCAGGCTGCGCCCGTGTCCGTGCGCAACCACCAGGAGATCACCGAGCTGCGCACCATGCTGGAGCCGCACGCGCTGCGGATTTCCATGCAGCAGGGCGGCGAGGACTGGGAGGTCGCGGTGCTGGCGGCCCATCACCGCCTGCAACAGGTCGAGAAGCGGGCCGCTTCCGACCCCGGGGCGCTCGCCGAATGGGAGATCCGCCATCGCGAGTTCCACCTGATGCTGATCGGCGGCGGCCAGATGCCCGTGCTGGCCCAGTTCTGCGAGAAGCTGCTGGCGTTCTCCGACCGCTACCGCCGCATCTTCCTGCGCGAGCGCCCGCTGGACCGCGACATTCCCGACGAACACGAGGCCATCCTGCGCGCCACCCTGGACCGCGACGAGGCGCGCGCCAGCGAACTGCTGGCCCAGCACATCGGCCGCACGGCGGCCAATATCGCCATCCTGCTCGAACAGTGGGAATCCGGCGACGATGCCGCCGCCTAGGTTTGAGCGGGGTTGTGCCGATGCCATAATGCCTGGCATGGAAATGGTTTTCATCTATGGACCCGTCGCATCCGGCAAGTTGACCGTTGCACGAGAGCTCGGTCGCCTGACCGGTTTTTCCGTCTTCCACAATCACCTGATTGTCGATGCCGTGGCGTCCGTGTTCCCCTTCGGTACCGAACAGTTTGTCAGGCTGCGGGAACGCATGTGGCTTGACATGATGCACGAGGCCGCGGTGGCCGCGCGCTCCCTTGTCTTTACGTTCGCGCCGGAGCCGTCGGTTGCCGAGGGCTTTGCCCTGCGTGCGCGGGACGTCGTGGAAGCCGCCGGTGGCAGGACACGGTTTGTCCGATTGAGCGTTCCCGCGGCCGAGCAGGAAAAACGTCTGGTCGCGCCGAGTCGTGCCGAGTTCGGGAAGCTGCGGTCGCTCGATCTTCTGCGGGAGTTGCGCGAGCAGTTTGCAGCGTCCGAGCGGGCCATGCCGGAGCCGCAAGTAGCCATCGATACCTGCACGCTGGCTCCCGCGGACGCGGCTCGCGCGATCGTCAAGGCACTGGCTTTGCCCTTGGCATCCACCAAATAAGAAAGGCCCGCGGGGCGAACCCCGCGGGCCTTGGACCGCCAACCCAGCAACGGAATCAGGCGGGCACTGCAGCCGTTTCCGGCGCATCGGCTTCCACCGACGAGCGGATCAGGTGATCGAAGGCGCTGAGCGCGGCCTTCGCGCCTTCGCCCGCGGCGATGATGATCTGCTTGTACGGCACGGTCGTCACGTCGCCTGCGGCGAACACGCCGGGCACCGAGGTCTGGCCCCTGGCATCGACCTCGATTTCCCCGTGCTTGCTCAGCGCCACGGTGCCCTTGAGCCATTCGGTATTGGGCACCAGCCCGATCTGCACGAAGACACCCTCGAGTTCGATGTGGTGCTCTTCGCCCGATTGCCGGTCCTTGTACGTCAGGCCGTTCACCTTCTTGCCGTCACCGGTGATCTCGGTGGTCTGCGCCTGGGTGATGACCGTGACGTTGGACAGGCTGTTGAGCTTGCGCTGCAGCACGGCATCGGCACGCAGCTCGGGGGCGAATTCCAGCAGGGTCACGTGCTCGACCAGGCCGGCCAGGTCGATCGCCGCTTCCACGCCCGAGTTGCCGCCGCCGATCACGGAGACGCGCTTGCCCTTGAACAGCGGGCCGTCGCAGTGCGGGCAGTACGCCACGCCGTGGTTGCGGTACTCGCGTTCGCCCGGCACGTTCACCTCGCGCCAGCGCGCGCCGGTGGACAGGATGACCGTGCGGCCCTTGAGCACGCCGCCGTTGGCCAGCCTGACCTCGATCATCTTGGCGCCCGGCACCAGGGCCTCGGCGCGCTGCACGTTCATGATCTCGACGTCGTAGGCCTTGACGTGTTCTTCCAGCGCGGTGGCGAACTTGGGCCCTTCGGTCTCCTTGACGGAAATGAAGTTCTCGATCGCCAGCGTGTCCAGGACCTGGCCGCCGAAGCGCTCGGCCACGACGCCGGTGCGGATGCCCTTGCGCGCCGCGTAGACGGCAGCAGCCGCGCCCGCGGGGCCGCCGCCGACGATCAGCACGTCGTACGGCTCGCGCGCGCTGAGCTTCTCGGCGTCGCGCTGGCCGGCGTTGCTGTCGAGCTTGGCAAGGAATTCCTCCACGCTCATGCGGCCCTGGCCGAACACTTCGCCGTTCAGGTAGACCGTGGGCACGGCCATGACCTGGCGCTTCTCGACTTCGTCCTCGAACAGCGCGCCGTCGATCGTGACCTGGCGGATGCGCGGGTTCAGCAGCGACATCACGTTCAGGGCCTGGACGACCTCGGGGCAGTTCTGGCAGGACAGCGACACATAGGTCTCGAAGGAGAAGTCGCCGTCCAGGTTCTTGATCTGCTCGATCACGTCGGCATCGAGCTTGATCGGGTGGCCGCCGACCTGGAGCAGGGCCAGGACCAGCGACGTGAATTCATGGCCCAGGGGAATGGCGGCAAAGCGGATGCCGATGTCCTCGCCGGGGCGATTGATGGTGAAGGAAGGCTTGCGCTCGTCGTCGTCGCGTCGCTCGATCAGCGTGATGCGTTCCGACAGGCCGGCGATTTCCTTCAGGAGTTCAGCGAGCTCGCGAGACTTGTCGCCGTCGTCGAGGGACGCGACGATCTCGATCGGCTGCGTGATTTTTTCCAGGTAGGCCTGCAACTGGGTCTTGAGATTGGCGTCCAACATATTCGCTCCCTTCGCTCCGTATCTTGTGTTCTCGGATGGCGCCCGGCTCGCTTGTGGCGTGCCGGGCGGTACTGCCTTTCTACTGCTTGACTGCTACGTTCCGTGCCGGATGGCGGCCCCGCGGCGCGGCGCCGCCATCGAACGGCGGGCGGGACTTAGATCTTGCCGACCAGGTCCAGCGAAGGAGCCAGCGTCTTCTCGCCTTCCTTCCACTTGGCGGGGCAGACTTCGCCCGGGTGGTTGGCCACGTAGATGGCGGCCTTGACCTTGCGCAGCAGTTCCTTGGCGTCGCGGCCGATGCCTTCGGCGGTCACTTCCACGGCCTGGATCACGCCTTGCGGGTCGATGATGAAGGTACCGCGGTCGGCCAGGCCCTGGCCTTCACGCAGGACTTCGAAGTTCTGGGTGACTTCCCAGGTGGGGTCGCCGATCATCGCGTACTTGATCTTGCCGATGGCGGGCGAGGTGTCGTGCCAGGCCTTGTGCGAGAAATGGGTGTCGGTCGAGACCGAGTACACCTCGACGCCCAGCTTCTGGAATTCGGCGTAGTTGTCGGCCAGGTCTTCCAGCTCGGTCGGGCACACGAAGGTGAAGTCGGCCGGATAGAACACCACCACGGCCCACTTGCCCTTCAGGGTCTGGTCGGTGACTTCAATGAACTTGCCTTCCTTGAAGGCGGTCGCTTTGAACGGCTTGACCTGAGTATTGACTAGAGACATTGTGGTTTCCTCTCTTGCTGGGTTGAAAAGACGTATATGAATGGTATACGTCACTGGATAATTGATCAAATTGATTGATTCAATATGGTTGATCGTAAAATACTATCGATCATCGTAGGCGACGGATGCTTCAGGAACGTGTCGGAGCAAGGCGCGGGCACCGTCCTGCGCCGCGCCGGATGGCAAAGGATATGAGGGCGAACCGCCCGTGTACAAGCGATGTTGCAGTTGGACGTGCCGGGCTCAGGACCGCAGCGAAGGCATGCGGCGTGCCGCCGGACCGGCGGCCTCGAGCATGCGTTCCAGCCATTGCGCGACGACGTCGCCTTCCGCAAGAACGGGAAAGTCGCTGACGCAGCGCGCCCACTGGAAGCCGCCGAAGACGATGTGGTCGGCATAGGCGGGAGCCTCGCCGCACAGGAAGGGCTGGGTCTTGAGCACCAGCCGCAGCGGTGTCAGGCTGGCCCGGAATTCCTCGACGCGGGTGTCGCGGTCGGCGCAGACGGCGGCCACGGGCATGCCCATGCGCTGCTCGCGGCTGCTGTGGAAGTAGGGCACGTCGTTTTCGTGCAGCGTGGCGGGGATGTCGACCAGCACCAGCCGCGTGAGCCCGGGCAGTTGCACGGAATCGGCCCAGCTGTTGACGAACCTGGCGATGGCCTGGGCCTGCGGCCCGCCGAACAGCGACGGGGCGTCGGGATAGGTCGCTTCAAGGTACAGCGCGATCTGCCAGGAGTCGGGCACGACCCGGTCGCCGTCGACCAGCACCGGCACGCGGCCCTGCCCCGAGAACGCGAGCTTGTCCTTTTCGGTGAAGCGCCACGGCACGGTTTCCACCTCCAGGCCCTTGTGCGCCAGCGCCAGCCGCGCGCGCCAGCAATAGGGGCTGAAGCGGAAGTCGGGATTGGCGCCGGCAAGGTCGTACAGGAGTCTGGCCATGGGTGCGGGTCTCGGGTGAAGGCGGGGAGCGACAACTATACCGCCGTGTGCGAGGAACGGGGCTTGCTGGCAGGAGCGGCCAACCGCACATCGAGTGAGCACATCATGGAATCGAAGAAAGAGGACGAGAAACTGCGCCCGTCGAACGAGCAGGGCGTGGGGCAGCTCGCGTCGCTGCCCGAAAGCACCGGTGCCGAGGACGGTGCGCCGCCATCCAGGCGGGCCGAGCACAAGCCGGCCACCAGCTACGACGGGTCGCCGCAGCCGGACCCGCGGCAGGACCGGCCCGGCCTGAGCGCGCCGCAGGACGATACCCCCGCCGTTCTGGAGAAGCGGGAAGGGCCCAAATAGGGAACCGCGATCCGATGGCCGGGCTGCCCGGGTATGCGGATTGCTGAGCCTCCAGGGTCTTCATCACAGGAGAATTGCCATGCATCGATTGCAGACCGCCGTATTGGCCGTTGCCCTGGCGTTCGGCGCCGGCTCGGCCGCCGCCGCCGATCTTGCCCGCAAGGACGCGCGCTTTCTACAAGATGCCGCGGAAAGCGGACAACTGGAGATCGGCGCCAGCCAGATCGCCGAGCGCAACGGCTCCCACCCCGATGTGAAGAGTTTCGCCAAGATGATGGTGGACGACCACACGAAGGTGGACGGCGAGCTGAAGACGCTCGCTTCCAGCAAGGGCGTGCAGCTGCCGGCCGAGCCTACCCGCAAGGTGCGTTCGGCGCTGAGCGACCTGCAGAAGAAGAGCGGCCCTGACTTCGACAAGGAGTACGCCGACGACATCGCGGTGGACGCGCACGAGGACGCGGTCAAGCTGTTCGAAAAGGCCGCCAAGGACGCCGAGGACGCGGATGTGAAGGCGTTCGCCGCCAAGACGCTGCCCAACCTTCAGCAGCATCTGGCCAAGGGCAAGGAACTGCAAAGCCTGATCAAGTCCACGCACGACAACGCCAAGATGAAACGGTAGACATCGTCCGGGCGGCGCCCCGGGTAAAGGGGCGTCAGAACAGGCCCGGCTGGCGGCGGCTCTCGCGCGGCGCCAGCCGGACCCCTTCGTGTTCCAGCAGCCAGACCTTGCGGTGCAACCCGCCGCCGTAACCGGTAAGGCTGGCGTTGGCGCCGATGACGCGGTGGCAGGGGACGACGATGCTGACCGGGTTGGCGCCGTTGGCCAGCCCCACCGCACGTACCGCCTTGGGCCGCCCGATGCGGCAGGCGAGTTCGGAGTAGCTGATGGTTTGTCCGACCGGGATGCGCCGGAGTTCGCGCCAGACGTCGCGCTGGAAGTCCGTTCCGGCGGTGGCCACCTCGAGGTCGTCGATGGCCGGCAATTCGCCCGCCATGTAGGCCTCCAGGCGCCGGCTGGCCTCGCTGGGGGTGTCTCTGTCGCGCAGCGCGTAACCCTGCTTGCCGTAGTGATGGCCGAGCAGTTCATGCATGCGCGGCTGGTAGTCTTCCCAATCGACCGCCCGCAGGCGGCCGTCGCCATCGGTCAGGATGAGCATCTGCCCCACGGGAGTGGGACGGTACTCCACGAACAGCGTCAGCATGGTCATGAGGAATGGCGGGCCGCGCGCAGCAGCGCGTCGCGCAGCACGAGCGCATGGTTGTGGTCCGGGTCCTTCGCGCCGTACAGCAAGGTGATCGGGCGGCCACCGGCATCGCGCAGCAGCGCGGACAATTCCTGCCGCTGCGCATCGCCGCCGAGCTCGGACGCATAGCGCTGGTGGAACTCGGCCCACCGGTCGGGACGATGGCCGAACCAGCGGCGCAGTTCGGGACTGGGCGCGAGGTCCTTGGGCCAGGCGTCGTAGACCAGGTCCTCGCGGCGGACGCCGCGGGGCCACAACCGGTCCACCAGGACACGGTAGCGGCCCGGCGCGACGTCCGCGTGGTCGTAGACCCGGTGCAATTCGATGTCGGGTTTCATCTCGGTGTTTCTCAAGCCAGGCGGCCGTCGCGAAAGTCGCTCAGCGCCTGGAAGATTTCCTGCTGGTCATTCATGACGAACGGTCCGTACTGCGCGATGGGCTCGCGCAGCGGGTGTCCCGCGATCAACAGCGCGCGTGCCGGTCCGCCATGCGCGGCCAGGACGACGCCGTCGGCCTCGGGCGTGTTGGCCAGGATGGCCATGCGGCCGGACTCGATCCGGGTGGCGCCGATGGCGACACTGCCTCGATACACGTAGACGAAGGCATTGTGGCCGGGAGGCAGGGGCTGCCGGAATTGCGTGTCTGCCGGCAGGTGCACGTCAAGGTAATACGGGTCGGTGGCGGGACGGGACACGGCGCCTTCGACACCGTGGCTGCGGCCCGCGATGACGGTTGCCTCGACGCCCGAGGCGGTTCTGGCGCGGGGCAGGTCCGCGGCCTGGAAATCGCGATACCAGGGCGTCGACATCTTGTCGCGCGCGGGCAGGTTCAGCCAGAGCTGGAAACCTTCCATCACGCCTTCTTCCTGCTGCGGGAGCTCGGAGTGGATCACCCCCCGGCCCGCGGTCATCCATTGCACGCCGCCGTTCTCCAGCAGGCCCTCGTGCCCGGCGCTGTCCCGGTGGCGCATGCGGCCCGCGATCATGTAGGTGATGGTCTCGAAGCCGCGGTGCGGATGGTCGGGGAAGCCCGCGATGTAGTCCTCGGGATTGTCGGTGCCGAACGCGTCCAGCATCAGGAACGGATCCAGGCGGCGTTGCAGGTGCTGGTCGATGACCCGGGTGAGCTTGACGCCGGCGCCGTCCGACGTGGCGCGCCCGGCCACGATGCGTTCGACGTCGCGGGGGTGGTCGACCGTTTCGGAAGCGGCGAGGGGGGTGGGCATGATGGACTCCTTCATAGCCATCCAGCATAGATCCAAGTTGGCGAGGGGGGCAAAACACTCGCGCTTGCTCTTGAAAAGGCGTCCCCCGATAATAGGGTTAAATGAAACAAATTGATAAATAAGCAACCGGGGGTATCGAATTGGGACGACTTTGTGAATTCTCGAATTTGCGGGCACGCGCCATGGCCGCCGGGTTGGCGGCGGCAGTGCTGGCCGCGCTGGGTGCCTGCGGCGGCGACGGGGCGGTTCCGCCCCCGGTCGATCCCTTGCAACCGTACCGCGACCAGGTCGTCAACTGGCAGGCCTGCGATCCCGAAACCCTGGGTGGCGAATCCCCCGCCTATATCACCCTGAGGGACCGCTTGAGCTGCGCGACCATACGCGTGCCGCTCGACTACTCGAATCCCACGAAGGGCGATGCCGTCGTGGCCGTGTCCCGCGTGGCGGCGGGCGAGCCCACGCAGCGGCTGGGCGCCATCCTGGTCAATCCGGGCGGCCCCGGCGGCGACGGCCTGGGCTGGTCGCTGAACCTGGCCGCGCTGTGGGGCAACGCCAGCGCGTCCACGACCACGGGACAACAGCTTCGCACGATCGTCCAGCGCTACGACATGATCGGCTTTTCGCCGCGCGGCGTAGGGGCCAGCAGCCGCATGTACTGCGGCACGAGCGGCATGCTCAGGCCGGAGCATCATAGTTCGGACCGCAGCGAGGCCAACGTCGCGGCCATGCTGTTCAATGCCAATGCGCTGGGCGATGCCTGCCTGCGCAATCCGCTGGTCAAGTACATCAATACCGACGCCACGGTCCGCGACATGGACCTGATCCGCGAACTGCTGGGCGACGCCAAGTTCAACTACGTCGGCATTTCCTACGGCACCTGGCTGGGTGCCTGGTATGCGTCGCTGTTCCCCGAGCGGGTCGGGCGCATGGTGCTGGACAGTTCCATGGACGTCACCGGCAACATCGACGTCAACGTCGTGATGCAGCCCATGGCCATGCAGCGGGTGCTGGACGAATTCATCGCGCCCTTCGCGGCCCGCCATCCCGACCGCTTCGGGATAGGCACCAACGCAGCCGAGATCGCGAACGTCTATCGCACCCTGCCCGAACCCATGCGGGTGGCGTTCGGCCAGCAGGCAAGCCTGCACGCGATCCTCAGCAAGACCCATCGCGTGGCCAAGGGCGCGCAGCTCATCGCTGCCGCACGCGGCATGAACCAGATCCTGACCGACAACCCGGACGACATCCGTAACTTCACGGTGCTGGACGCGAAATTGATGGATTACGAGTTCGTGCCGGATTCCTTCGGCGACGATGCCGAGGTCCGGGGGCTGGCCCAGGCCATGCTGCAGCCGTATCTTCTGGCCTACGAACCGACGGCCTCGCCCGTGGAGCTCAGTACCTTCAACTCCGTGTTCAACACCGTGGTGTGCAACGACACGGTGGCCACGAGCACCGATCCGCAATACTGGGTGAAGCTGGGCAACGAGATGGCGGCCCGCTATCCCTACGAGGGCGGCTCGGTCACGCGCAGCCTGTGCGCGACCTGGGGCGGGCCTTCGGTCGCCAAGCCGCCGCTGTCGCGCGCCGGCTCGTCGGCTCCCATCCTGATGCTGCAAAGCGAGTTCGACGCCCAGACCGCGACAGAAGGCGCCCGGCGTTCTTTCGACCAACTGCCGCAGGCGCACCTGGTCCTGGTTACCGGCGCCTACTCGCATGGCGTGGTGCCGGAAAGCAATGCCTGCGTCGACGCGACGATCGGCACCTATTTCGCCAACGGCGTGGTGCCGGGGCGCAGCAGCACCTGCGCGGAGCCGCCGCTGCCCTACGAGGGAACGGCGGATGCCACCCGCATGGCCAAGACCAGTGCCGGCGAGACCGACGCGGCCGCCCAGGCGCGCGAGGCCCTGCGGCAGAGCCTGGACGCGATTGCCCACTCAGGCGCGCGGTTCTAGGCGGCCAGGCAGGGGCATTCCACCGCCCGGCTTCAGGCCGGGCGTTTTTTTTCGTCCCCGCGGTGCCTATTGCTTGCAGGGATAGGCGTCGCCCAGCGCGTTCACCAATATCACCACGGCGGGCAGGCCGTGATCCTGCGGCCGGCTGGCCAGCCGCTGCCGGAAGAGCTCGACCGTGCGTCCGGTGGACACATTGCCGGGCGCGCAGAACGGCAGCGGCGTCCTGGTGGCCATGGACTGGACGCGCATGCCGTCGATCGCGCCCATCACGAATGCCGAACAGCCCAGCGAGGCGTCTCCACTGGCGCCCGCGGCGCATTGTTCGTTCCAGAACGCGCCTGTCCAGGGTTCGGCGGCATGGGCCGGCCGGATCGCCAGCGCGGCGAACAATATCAGGGGGGCGGCGATTTTCATGGCAGTCATCGGTCGGGCGCAGGCTTCGCGAAGCCGGGCGCGGTTGAGTCGGAAAGGGGGGAATGGTCCTATTTGGCGCAGTTTGCCCGAGCCCGGTCGACATCGATCTTCCGCGCCTCCATGACCCGCACGAGCTGCAAGGTGGCGGTCAGGCAGGCATTGGCGGCGGGCGCGACGGTGCGCGGTCCGGCGTTCGGCCCGCCTGGCAACGAGGGCAGGGACGGTACCGCGGGAGCCGCACGCCCCGCCGACTGCGCACGCGCCTCGCAATAGGCGGCCTTCAGGTCGGCATCGCTCATGGCTTTCAATTCGTCGTCGGTGCGCGGCATGCACGAGGCCATGGCATTGTGCGCGGCCAGCGCGCAGGCGGCGAGGAGGGCGAGTCTCAGCATGGCGGTCCTGTATGGAGGGGGTACGCGATCCTGGACGGTCCGGCACGAGCGCGGACTGCCGTGGCAATGGCCATAGTATAAAAGTCATCCGCCCACCAACCGTACTCTTGCAAGTGCCGGAAAACATGCTTATTCGTTCGTACCGACCCGCCGACGAAGCGGCCATTATCGCCCTGTGGCAGGCCTGTGGGCTGACGCGGCCCTGGAATGATCCCAGGAAGGACATCGAGCGCAAGCTGACCGCGCAGCCCGAGTTGTTCCTCGTCGGGGAGTCCGACGGGGCGCCCATCGCGTCGGCCATGGTGGGTTTCGACGGACACCGCGGCTGGGTGTATTACCTCGCGGTGCATCCCGGCCACCAGCGATGCGGCCACGGCCGTCGCTTGATGGCGCATGCGGAACAGCTCCTGATCGAACGCGGGTGCCCGAAGATCAACCTGTTGGTGCGCACGGCCAACGGCCAGGTCATCGATTTCTACCGGGCACTGGGGTACGCGCAGGACGACGCGGTGAGCCTGGGCAAGCGGCTGATCCCCGATATCTGAGTCGGCGTTGCCTGGCGCGGCGGTCCGCGCGCTCGCATTTCGTTGCGAATCCGGCGTCCGATTTTCACCCCGTTGTCACCTGGGCTTTCTAGGCTTGCACCGCCGCACATTTCTCGTGCCTGGCCTGTCGCATCCCTTTTACTCTGCCCACCCATGCCCATACCGATCTTTGCGCGAGCCTTCGCCGTGGCGCTTGCCGTCGCCACATTCCTGACCGCCTGTGGCAGCGATGACGATTCATCGCCGCCTTCCTCCGGCCCGGGGACAGAGCAGCCGCCCACCACGCCATCGAAACCTGACCTGCGCTGCGCGCCGTAACGGCTGCACGACGTTTCCCACGACCCACGCACGGACATCCATGACTTCCCGCCGCCGATTTCTGCAAGCCACCTCGGGCGCCGGCCTCGCCGCCGGCGTACTCGCCACCTTTCCGCCCAGCATCCGCAAGGCGCTGGCCATCCCCGCCAACAACAAGACCGGCACCATCCGGGACGTCGAGCACGTCGTGATCCTGATGCAGGAGAATCGGTCGTTCGATCATTACTTCGGCACGCTCAAGGGCGTGCGCGGCTTCGGCGATCGCTTCACCATTCCCATGATCAACGGCCGCAAGGTCTGGCAGCAGGAGCGCAGCAACGGCGCGCTGCTCACGCCTTATCACCTGGACGGGACGGCCAACAACGCGCAGCGCGTCAGCGGCACCCCGCACGACTGGGGCGACAGCCAGCTTGCCTGGGACAACGGCCGCATGAGCCAATGGGCGCGCCACAAGACCAATACGTCCATGGGCTATTTCAAGGAACAGGAAATCCCCTTCCAGTTTGCCCTGGCCAATGCATTCACCCTCTGTGACGCCTATCATTGCTCGATGCACACGGGCACCGACGCCAACCGGTCGTTCCATCTCACCGGCACCAACGGGCCGACCGCGCAGAACGTGGCTTACGTCACGAACGAGTGGGACGCCATTCCCGGCACGCCGGGCTCGGACGCGATCGGCTATACCTGGAAGACCTATGCCGAACGCCTGGAGGATGCCGGCATCAGCTGGATCTGCTACCAGAACATGCCCGACGAGTGGGGCGACAACATGCTGGGCGCCTTCCGCCAGTTCCGTGCCGCCAACCTGGCGTCGGGCTTCCCCGTGTCGAGCGGCGGCGCGCCGAATGCTCCGTATTCCAACACGGGCCAGAGCCTGCCCTATCACGCCTACGATCCCGCCACGGACAACGCTCGCAACCCGTTGTACAAGGGCATCGCCAATACCTTGCCGGGCACCACGCCGGATTCCTACCTGGACGCCTTCCGTCGCGACATCCGCGAAGGCCGCCTGCCGCAGGTTTCCTGGATCAATGCGCCGTCCATCTATTGCGAGCACCCGGGACCGTCCAGTCCCGTGCAGGGCGCCTGGTTCCTCCAGGAAGTGCTGGAGGCGCTGACCGCGGTACCGGAGGTCTGGAGCAAGACGGTATTGCTGGTCAACTTCGACGAGAACGACGGCTACTTCGACCACGTGCCGTCGCCGTCGCCGCCGTCGCGCAACGCCGACCTCTCCCTGGCGGGCAAGACCACGCTGCCGGAGGCGAGCCTGGCCTCCGAGTACTACACGCAGCCCGCGCCGGCCGGCAGCACCCGCCAGCCCGCTCCGGACGGCCGCGTCTTCGGCCCCGGGCCGCGCGTGCCGATGTACGTGATCTCGCCGTGGAGCCGTGGCGGCTGGGTCAATTCGCAAGTGTTCGACCACACTTCGGTGCTGCGCTTCCTGGAAGCGCGCTTCGGCGTGGAAGAGCCCCACATCAGCCCGTTCCGCCGCGCGGTCTGCGGCGACCTGACCAGCGCCTTCAACTTCGCCACGCCCAACGACGAGGCATTGCCTACGCTGGGCGGCCGCAGCACGCGCGCGGCCGCGGACCAACTGCGTTCCAGCCAGCAATCGCTGCCCGCCATGCCCTTGCCGTCCGACCTGCAGATGCCGATCCAGGCGAGCGGCACGCGCCCGTCGCGGGCCTTGCCGTACGAACTGCATACCAGCGCGCGCTGCGGACCGGACGGCCAGGTGAAGCTGCTGTTCTCGAATACCGGCAAGCAGGGAGCGGTGTTCCACGTCTATGACCGCCATCACCTGGACCGGATCCCGCGCCGGTATACGGTGGAAGCGGGCAAGACGCTGGACGACACCTGGAACGCGGGACTGGACAATCTGGGCCGCTACGACCTGTGGGTACTGGGCCCCAACGGCTACCATCGTCACTTCATCGGCGACACCGCGCGTATCGCCGATACCGGCGTGCAGCCCGAAATCCGCGTCTGCTACGACATCGCCAACGGGAACGTCTACGCGGAGCTGATGAACGGCGGCACCCAGGCCTGCACCTTCACGGTCGCGGCCAGGGCCTACCGCGAGGATGGCCCCTGGACCGTTACGGTGGCGCCCGGCGCCCAGGAGTCCCTGCACTGGGAGTTGGCCGGCAGCGGTCGCTGGTATGACTTCGAAGTCAGCTGCAGCGCCGACGCGGCCTTCCGCAGGCGCTTTGCCGGCCGCGTCGAAACGGGCGAGCATGCGGTAAGCGATCCGGCGATGGGCGGGCAGGGCTGAGCCGTACACGGACGAAAAAAATCCCCAGGACAGCCAAGGCTTTCCTGGGGATTCTGGCGCCAGATGCTGGCGGTATATGGTGGTGGGGTGGTACCCCGCATCAAACGACTATTGAAAGTACGGAATCGAAGCGCTGCGGGTTGCTGCGAACCAGTGCGAACCGGAGCGAAAAGCCTGACGGTACGCCCGTCGGCAGTGGACAATCAAGCAGGTTTTTCGGACTGATTGGTAGTCGGAATACGGCCTCAACCTCGTCTGCTTTCCGTGGCCAGTTCAATTCCCGAAACGGGAACTGAACCCGCGTCCGTTGCCACAGCCAATAACACACCCATTTACACCCATTCCTGGGGCAAGGCGATCCGTCATGCGGCGAATGGTGACCACATTCACCGCACAATGCGCGGCGATTGAGTTGCGCGTGCGGAGATTGCAGTCCATAATCTCCGCATGAATAGCGGCGAATACAAATACATCTGGCAGGCCAGTGACTGGCCAAACTGGCGCTTCGACCTGGCGGCGCTGGCCGAGCCCATGGCTGAGGTCAGTCGTGCCCAAGGGCTCTTGATGGGGCGTTTGGCTGACGTCGGCATGGCCTTGCGTGACCAAGCGAGTCTCGCGGCGCTCACCGAGGACGTGGTCAAGACCAGCGAGATCGAAGGCGAGCAGCTCAACGTTGAATCTGTGCGCTCGTCCATCGCCCGCAGGTTGGGCGTTGACATCGGCGCGCTCGCTCCGGTCGATCGGCATGTCGAAGGCGTGGTCGAGATGGTGCTTGATGCCACCGCCAACTGCCAGGCACTGGTGTCGCGTGAGCGTCTGTTCGGCTGGCATGCCGCACTGTTTCCTACCGGCTATTCTGGGCTCTCCAAGATCAACGTCGGCGGCTGGCGCGACGATGCCACCGGCCCGATGCAGGTGGTGTCCGGACCCATCGGCCGCCAGCGGGTGCATTTCGAAGCACCGCCGGCCGATCGCCTCGAGACCGAAACCAGCCGCTTCCTCGACTGGCTGAATGGCACATCAAACGAACCGCCACTGCTCAAGGCAGGCCTTGGCCATCTGTGGTTCGTCACTCTGCATCCATTCGATGATGGCAATGGCCGTATCGCCCGGGCCATTGGCGATCTGCTGCTGGCGCGTGCCGATGGCAGCCCGCAACGCTTCTACAGTTTGTCGGCGCAGATCCAGCGCGAACGCAAGGCTTACTACGACATCCTGGAGAGTACGCAGAAGCGGTCGATGGATGTCACCGAGTGGCTTGCGTGGTTCCTCGACACGCTTCATCGCGCCGTCGACCAGGCCCAGCACACGCTGGACGCTGTCCTGACGAAAGCGCGGTTCTGGCAGCGCTGGGCGACGACCCCGTTGAACGAGCGGCAGGTGAAATTGCTGAACAAGCTGCTCGATGGTTTCGAGGGCAAGCTCACCAGCAGCAAGTGGGCGGCCATCGCCAAATGCTCGCCGGACACGGCACTGCGCGACATCAACGATCTGCTGACGCGGGGCGTGCTGCGCAAATCGGATGCCGGCGGGCGTAGCACCAGCTACGAGCTGAATGATCTGCCCGAGTAGCGGCGCTTCCTGGAATTGCCTTGGCTCGCGGCCGGAACAGCGCCTTCATGGACTCCTGCCAACTCGTTCGGACGGAGACCAAGATGGAAGTCGCTCACCTCAATCAAAAACAACTCGCTGCCCGCTGGAGTATCAGTGAGGCCACCCTTGAGCGCTGGCGCAGCGCGGGGATCGGCCCCAAGTTTCTGAAGCTCTGCGGGCGCGTGCTCTACCGGCAGGCCGACATTGAGGCATACGAGGAGTCGTGCCTGGCGACCTCGACCAAGACCGTTGTGGCCCAGGTCAGTGTCAGCTGAGAAATGTTCCGATTCGTCGGTAGATATCGACAAGTACCGACGATTTGCAACGTCGGCGGCACCGCCGGCCATCTGGGCGATTCAGTCGCCGGAAACGGGCATCAAACTCGTCTGCGATGGGATGTCGGTTCAACTCCCAAACCCTGAATCGAACCCGTGTCCGCACGGTAGTTCAAACGGTGGGCTCGGCGGCTGCATCATTGTCGGCGGCGGGGTCGGTGAGCCGCCGAATCGTCAGTGCACAGCGTTGCTCAATCAAGGTATTGATTTGCTCAACCACGACATTGCCAGCAAAACTTTGTCCGGGGTCAAACTGGAGCTTGCGCGCCGTGGCGGGCAGTAGTTTTGTCAGGTCAAAATGCGCCGTTTGGCCTGCGTCAGTTTCCCGGCGGTCTCCAGCCGTACATACACCAAACGCCTCTGGTCATCCACCGCGTCGCAACTCCCTGACACCCCGGCCCAGCTTACGGCGCAACAGGGCCCGCAGGGTCACCCCATCCGAGTACCCGACCTGTGCGGCGACTTGGTCGACGCTCGCGTTTCCGGTGCGCAAGAGATGGACGGCATGCTCCACGCGCAGGTCCTGGAAATACGACAGCGGTGTCTTGCCCAAAACGCTTTGCAGCCGCCGCGCCAAGGTGCGCTCGCTTGTGCCCGCGGCGCTGGCCGCCTCGGCCAGCGAGAACCCCTGCGCGAGCCGACGTCTGGCCCAGCACTCGAAGCGCTCCACCATCGGGTCGGCATGCGCAAGGTGGTCGGGAATCACGAACTCGGCTTGCGAACTGCGTGTCTCGACCAGCAGATAGCGTGCCACCAGGGCCGCCAGCGCCGGACTGCGCCCTCGGATGATGCGCAAGGCCAAGTCGACGTGGGCCAAAGCGGCACCCGCGGTGGTGAAGCGTGTCGAGTTCACGATCATGCGTGACTCGTCCAGCGTGACGTTCGGATAGCGCTGCCGAAACATCGGCCCCAGCCACCATGACGTCGTGGCACTATGTCCATCAAGCAGGCCACTCTCTGCAAGCAAGAAACTACCGGTGCAAGCGGCACCAAGGTGCGCGCCAGCGGTGGACCACTGCTGTAGCATGGCGACCGCATCGGGCACGTCGGGGCGTGTGAGCCGAGCCGAGAGCGTGTCAGGCATCTTGTCGCCAAACGCTGGCACGAGCACAACGTCTGGTTCGGGCACACCATGCGCAGTGACCACGGGGACAGTCAAGCCTTGCGCAGTTCGGATGCGACGCCGCACGCCCACCAGCGTGAGCTCTATGTGCGCGGGAGCCTGTGGCAGCGAGCCCGACATCGCATTGGCCAAGCCCACTGTGTCAGTGAGCGCCGCAAGCCCCAGATCAAACACGCCATCACAAACAAGGATGTGGAGTTTCATGGCAACAATGATATCAAAGTTGTCATTATTGCCTATAGAGATGGCTGTCATGAAGATTTAGACTGCAGGCTCGTCGATCCCTTCACCTAACCCATTTACCCAAAGGATTACAGTATGACCAAGCTCGCCCTGTTTGTTCGCCTCGAAGCCAAACCCGGCCAGGAGGCTGCGCTTGCCGACTTCCTGGCCAGCGCACTGCCGCTCGCCAACGCCGAGTCCGGCACCACTGCCTGGTTCGCATTGAAGTTTGGCCCTTCGACGTTCGGTGTGTTCGATGCCTTTGCCGATGAGGCAGGTCGCCAAGCACATCTGAACGGCCAGATCGCCGCGGCCTTGATGGCCAACGCCGCGACCTTGCTCAGTTCTCCGCCCAATATCGAGAAGGTCGAACTGCTTGCAGCCAAACTGCCTGCATGACAACTCGGCCTTGACCCAATCAGGTCACGCTGCAGGATGGGGGTCACACTGACCTGCTCCCCAATTTAGTACGAAATCAAATTAGAGTCTGCGGTTAAAAAACTGTCTGCAAACTGCTTGGGCGTCAGATACCCGAGCGAACTGTGCGGCCGGTCGTTATTGTATTCCTGGCACCAATCCGCAATCGTTTCCCTTGCGTGACGCATCGAGACGAACCAGTGCTCGTTCAGGCATTCGTCACGGAATTTGCCGTTGAAGCTCTCGATATAGGCATTTTGCTGCGGCTTGCCTGGTTCGATGAAGTGCAGCTTCAGCCCTGTCCTGTAGGCCCATTCGTCCAGCGTTTTCCCTGCAAATTCAGGACCGTTATCAATCGTACTCCAGGCTGCCAGCTCACATAGCCGGTCCCGTAGGGCCTGGTCATCCGGGCGGCGCGATTCATAGCGGTACAAGGACCGGGAGATGCCGAATAGCCCACAGGCGCGGGTGACGCCTAAGCCATGCACTTGCATGACGTGCATCACTGCTGCTCGCTTCGCCTGCGGGCTCACCACTTTCGGCCGAGGACATCCTTGAGCGCCGCATTGTCCAGCATGCTCTCGGCTAGCAATCGCTTGAGCCGCGCATTCTCCGCTTCCAGGGCCTTGAGCCGCTGCGCATCCGACACGGTCATGCCGCCGAACTTCGCCTTCCAGTCGCCCAATGACCTCGAAGTGCGACTGCGCACCAACGGCATCGAGCGGCTGGTGCTTGAACGTAACTGCTCCATGAACCCCATCCTATTTTCCAGTGCAAATGAAGAGCACAGTTCAATCCGTCATGATTGAAGACGGAGTCAAGGATGTCGGAAGCGCAGGCGCAGTGGGCCAGGCACTTGGAAGCG
>NZ_NINX01000037.1 GCF_002188635.1 Pigmentiphaga sp. NML030171
GCCGAGATCGCCACCCGGCCCTTCCAGCTGGTCACCGGCCGGGAATGGAAAGGCTCGGCCTTCGGCGGCGCCCGCGGACGCACCGACGTGCCCACCATCGTCGACTGGTACATGGACGGCAAGATCAGGATCGACGAGCTCATCACCCACACCCTGCCCCTCGAACGCATCAACGAGGGATTCGACCTCATGAAGAGCGGACAGTCGATACGCTCGGTCGTGCTGTACTAGAGCCGCGATGCCGGGGGCGCCGCCAGCCACGGCGTCCCCAGGCTGCCCACGTCATCGCATCCAAGCAGCGCCAGGACACGGTCGATGTCCTGGCGGACCAGGTCCAGCGCGGCCGCCACGCCCGCTTCTCCGGCCGCGGCCAGCCCGTACATGGGCAGGCGTCCCATCAGCACGCCACGCGCGCCCGAGGCCAGCGCCTTGACCACGTCGCCCCCACGGCGGATGCCGCCGTCCAGCAGCACGGGCCGATCGCCCGCGGCTTGCGCCACCGCGGGCAGCGCCTCCAGGCTGGCCGGCGCGCCATCGAGCTGGCGTCCGCCGTGGTTGGACACGATCATGCCGTCGACTCCCTCGGCGCAGGCACGGCGCGCGTCATCGGCGTGCAGAATGCCCTTGAGCCACAACGCGTGCGGCCAACGCCTGCGCAGCCGGCGCAAGGCCTCCCAGTCGAAGCCCGCGTCCATGCGCCGCTGCAGCAGCGCTGCCTGCGCCTGGGCGTTTCCCGCCGCGGCCGAGGCCAGGTTGGCCAGTTGCGGCACGCCATACCGCGCGACCTGCATCAGCCAACGGGGATGCGTCGCCACGTCCCATAACGTACGCGCCCGCCACCGCATGGGCAGGGAAAAACCATGACGCAGGTCGCGTTCGCGCCGGCCGCTGACCGGCACGTCGGTGGTCAGCACCAGATGCCGGTACCCCGCGGCCAGCGCCCGCTCGACCAGGCTGTCGGCCAGACCGCGTTCGATCACGTACAACTGGAACCACGGGTTGCCGCCCGCCCGCGCGACCGCTTCCAGGGTGCTGCAGGATGCCGTCGACAGCACGTACGGCACGCCGGCGCGCGCGGCGGCCCGGGCGGCCGCGACGTCGCCATCGGGCCAGAACAGCCCGGCCAGGCCGATGGGGGCAATGCCGACCGGCGACGACCACGTCTGGTCCAGGATCCGCACGGACTGGCTCCGCTCGCCGACGTCCCGCAAGGCCCTGGGCAACAGGAACACGGACTCGAAGGCCCGGCGGTTCGCACGCAGGGTCAGTTCCTCTTCGGCGCCACCATCCAGGTAGTCGAACACCATGCGCGGCAACCGGCGCCGGGCCAGGTGCCGCAGATCGCCGGCGTTCAAGGCGCGGGCCAGCGCCCGCACGGCCGTGCTCATTCGCCCGGCTTGAATTCGATGCGCCGGCCGACGTCGGACCAGTGGCGCAATTCGCTGGCGACGAAGGCGGGAAAATCCCTGGCGCCAGGGCCGTCCACGGTAGCACCGTAGTCTTTCCACAAGGCCTGGATCCTGTCCGTAGCCAAGGCCTGCGAAATCAGTCCACGCATGCGCTCGACCACCTCGGGGGCTACTTTGGCGGGGCCGAAGATGCCGTACCAGGTCGTCACGGAAAGATCCGGCACGCCGGCCTCGGCCAGCGTGGGAACCGACGGCAGCGCGGGAGAACGCTGGGCCGACGTGACCGCCAGCGCGCGCAGGGCGCCGCCGTGGATCTGGGTCAATGCGGTGGGCATGGTCTCGAACATCAGGTCGATCTGGCCGCCCAGCAGGTCGGTCAGCGCCGGCGCGCTGCCCCGGTAGTGCACGGCCTGCATCTTGGCGCCGGTCAGCAGCTTGAAGTGCTCGGTGGACAGGTGATGCAGCCCGCCCTTGCCCCCGGTGCCGTAGTTCAATCCCTGTTCGGAATTCCGGCCGGCGCGGATCAGATCGGCCAGCGTCTTGAACGGCGACTCGTTGCGCACCAGCACCACGTTGGGCACGGTGGCGATCAACCCGATGGGCGCGAGATCGGTGGCCGTGTCGTAGGGCATCTTGGGATACGCGATGGGCAGGATCACGTGGTGGATGGCGCCGAAAAGGAAGGTGTGCCCGTCGGGCACGGCCTTGGCCACATTGTTCGCGCCTATCATGCCGGCCGCGCCGCCGACGTTCTCGACGATGAAGCGGCCGCCGGAGATTTCCGACATGGCCTGAGCCAGCGGCCGCGCCAGCGTGTCCAGCGAGCCGCCGGCGCTGGCCGGCACCACGAGACGTACCGGCTTGGCGCCGGGCCAGGCACCCGCGGCGCCGGACAGCGCGGGCATGAGCAGAACCGCCAGGGCCAGCAGGCGGCGAAAGGCAATGCGCATGAGTGTCTCCTCTTGTTCTGGATCGGATGGTGCCGCGCTGGCGCTACCCCTTGCCCTTGCCCGCCGAACCGGGCAGCTTGGCGATCTCGGCGATGGCTTCGTGGTCGGGCTCGAACCCCAGGCCAGGCCCGTGGGGCAGCTCCAGCCATCCGTCGCGCGGCTCGGGAATGTCGCGATAGAGCTTCTTCATCATGTCGACGGCCACGAGGTGCCACTCGACCCGCCCGCCGTGCGCCAGGCCGGCGTGCAGGTGCATGTTGTGCAGCGGGAACGCGCCGCCGTTGGCCACCGGCACGTTGTACGCCTCGGCCATGCCCGCGATCTTGGCCGCCTGGGTATAGCCGCCGCTGATGACGACGTTGGGCTGGGCGTAGTCCACCGCCCCGGCCGCGAGCATGTCGCGGAAGCGGTAGGCCAGCCCCTCGTTCTGGCCGGCCGCCACCGCGATGCCGGTGCGGCGGCGCAGGTCGGCCATCAACCGCACGTCGTTCTGGGTCACGGGTTCTTCGAAGAAGGCGATGCCGCAGTCGCGCACGGACAGCGCGAGCTTCTCGGCATGGAAGCCATCCAGGCTGCAGTTGGCGTCGATGTAGATCGAGGGCCCGGCCCCCACGGCCTCCCGTACGGCCGCAACGCGGCGCGCGTCCTCGCGGATGACCTCGTCCAGCGGCCGGGGTTCGTCGCGCCGCTGCAGCGCGCCGTGTCCCACCACCATCTTCAGGTGCGAGAAGCCATCGGCCACGCAGGCGCGCGCCGCCTCCGCCAGCGCGTCACGGTCCAGGAAGTTGAAACCGAAGGTCGTGTAGACCGGCACGCGCGATCGGGCGCCTCCCAGCAGCTTCCAGACCGGCAGTCCCAGCGCCTTGCCCTTGATGTCCCACAAGGCCACGTCCAGCGCCGCCACGGCGTGCATGCCATAGCCGGTCTGCCCGCGCGGACACAGCAGCCAGTACAACTTGTTCCAGGCCGCCTCGTGGTTCATCGGATCCAGGCCCACGAGCGCCGGCCCGGCCACCGCGTTGATGATGTGGGCCGCCACCTCCTCTTCCGTGATCGCGGTCAGGCCATGGCCGACGAGCCCATCGTCGGTCTCCACCTCGACATGGCAGGCCGACAGCGAGGTCGAACGGCGCACGCCTCCGGCCGCATAGTCCAGGGGCACGTTCAGAGGCGTGGCATGTACGCGAGCGATCTTCACCGGCATATCCTTGTGTCATGGCATGGTTGCGGCCGCGCACACGCGGCGCGACCCCAGGCATGCTGACAAAGGGCGGCGGCTCCCGCCATTGCTATTTTTTTCACGCAGGTTTCGCGTTTCGCGCATGCCTCCCGCGGACTCAGGCTGGCAACGGCTCCCGCTGCGCCGACTCGGCCAGGAACTCCGCCACCGACAGCGCCGCCGAGGAGATGTCCGGCGCGTGCCGATGGCACAGCACGAACTGACGCCGGGCCCAGGGCTCGGCGATCTCGACCTGGCGAAAAGCCTTGCTGACCGCCAGCCACCGGGCCACGCCCTGCGGCACCAGTCCCACGCCAAGCTCGGCCTGGATCATGGCCAGCATAGTGTCGAAGCTGCGGGCTCGCACTCGCACATTGAGCTTGCCGTCGCGGCTGGCCGCCAGCCGCACCAGCAGCATGGACAGCGCCGAGTCCTCGTTCAGCCCCACGAGGTCGCAGAGGAGGATGTCGTCGAAGCCTACCTGCCGGCGGCGCGCGAGCGGATGGCCGCGATGCGTGACCAGCACCAGCCGGTCCTCGCGATAGGGGCGAGTGCGCATGGTCGCCGGGGGCGCGCTGACGCCGGCCTCGTAGATGCCGACCTCGGCCGTTCCCTGCACCAGGGCCTTGATCACGCCGTAGCTGGTGCCCTCCTGCGTCTCGATGTCGATGTCCGGGAACGCCTCCTGATGGGCCCGGATATCCGCCGGCAGGAACTGCAACGCCGCCGACGTACAGGCCGCCACGCGCGCCAGGCCCTTGTGGCCTTGCGCATGGGCCACCGCGTCGTTGTGCATGCGCTCGACCGACTGCATCAGCGCGCGGGCGTGGGCAAGCAGGCCCCTGCCCGCGTCGGTGGGCACCATGCCGTGGGGCCGCCGTTGGAACAAGGCCACGCCGAACTGCGCCTCCAGTTCCGCGATGCGGCGCGAGGCGGCGGTCACGGCCAGGCACTGCCGCCCGGCGGCGCGCGAGATGCTGCCGTGCTCGACCGTGGCGATGAAAAGGCGGATGGACGTCAGATCGAAGCGAATGCGGTCCAGGGCGAGGCGCCGGAGCGCGCCGGGCTCGTCCTTCGCGATGTACCGCGCGGCGGACCCGGGCGGGGTGTGCGGAGCTTTGCTCATGGCTGGCTTGTCGATGGGCGGCGATTCCTGTTAGCCTCGCGTGCCGGGACGCGAGCCGCCGGCTCCTGCGAGCCGGGCCCTCAAGCGTACCCGAAAGACTCACCGCCCCCGCCGCCGGCCATTGCGCCGGGCGGCCGCAAGGACCCCACATGCCCGAACTGATCAGCCTGCACCAGTGCTTCGGCGGCCAGCAGCGCTTCTACCGCCACGACTCGTCCACCATCGGCCTGCCGATGCGCTTCTCGGTCTTCCTGCCCACGCATGCCGAAGCGGGGCCCGTGCCGGTGCTGTTCTACCTGGCCGGCCTGACCTGCACCGAGGAAACCTTCATGATCAAGGCCGGCGCGCAGCGGTTCGCGCAGCAGCACGGCATCATGCTGGTGACGCCGGACACCAGCCCGCGTGGCGCGGGCCTGCCGGGCGAGACCGACAGCTGGGATTTCGGCGCCGGCGCCGGTTTCTACCTGGACGCGACCCAGGCGCCCTGGAATCGCCATTACCGGATGTACAGCTACATCGTGGACGAGTTGTTCGGGCTGGTGACGTCCGAACTGCCGGGCGATCCGGCGCGCGCCGGCATCTTCGGCCACTCCATGGGCGGCCACGGCGCGCTGGTGCTGGCCCTGCGCAATCCCGGCAAGTTCCGCTCGGTATCGGCATTCGCTCCCATCGCCCATCCGGTCGACTGCCCGTGGGGCCACAAGGCCTTCGGCAACTATCTCGGCCCCGACCGCGAGACCTGGAAGCAATACGACGCCACCGAATTGATGCGTGCCGCGCGGCAACCTTTCCCGGGAGGCATCCTGGTCGACCAGGGGCTGGCGGACCAGTTCCTGGAATCGCAGTTGCGGCCCGAGGCTTTCGAAGCCGCCTGCCAGGAGGCAGGCCAGCCGCTGGAGCTGCGCCGCCACGCGGGGTACGACCACGGCTATTACTTCATCTCGACATTCATGGAGGACCACATGGCCTTCCATGCCAGGGCCCTGGGCGCCTGAGCGCCCGGCCGTCCGGCATGGACGGCCGCCCCGTCCTCAGGACGCGGCCAGGGTGGCCCCTTCCCCGAAGCACAGCAGGAAACGGGTACCCCGGTGCAGTTCGTCGGTGCTGGACGTCACGGTCAGCCGCCATCCCTGGATGTCGCACACCCGCTTGGCAATCGCCAGGCCGAGGCCGCGCTGGACGCCGGCCGCGTCCGCGACGGGCATCTGGCTGTCGCGCAGGCGGCCACTGTAGTAGCGCTCGAAGACGAATGGCAGGTCGCTGGCGGGAATGCCGGGGCCGTTGTCCGCGAGGGCCAGGCATTCGCCGGTCCAGCTCGCGGTCAGCGTGGCGGGCGCCGCGTGGTCGATGGCATTGCGCACGAGATTGCGCAGCACGATCAGGAGCCCGTAGCGATCCAGCCTGGGCACGGCGGTCTCGGGAACGTCGTTGGCCAGGACCAGTCCCGCGCGGTGGGCGCGTTCGGCCAGGCCGCTCCAGGCGTCGTCCAGGCAGGCCCTGAGCGAGACCTCGGTGCGCGGTCCGGCCTGGGCGCTGCTGATGGCGCGTGCCGTCTCCAGCGTCGACGCGATCTCGTCCACGGCATTCACGATGCGCGTCAGGCGCAGGCCCGCCTGCGCCGACGGCTCGGCTTCCAGCGCGATCAATTCGGCGTCGGTCCGGATGCTGGTCAGCGGCGTGCGGATCTCGTGGCTGAGGTTGGCCGAGAACTCGCGCTCCTGGGCAATGGACTGGTCCACCTTGTCCTGCATGCGATTGAAGGCTTCGATCAGGCGGCCCGCCTCGTCGCTGCGCACGACTTTCATGCCGGGGCTGCCTGGCGCCCACGACTCGATGCGGTCGGTCACCTCGACCATCGAGCCGACCACCCGGCCGGCCAGCGCCCGGGCGGTCCAGTATCCCAGCAGCGTGCAGGCCAGCCAGAGCCCCAGCAGGATGGCGCCGAACTCGTAGACGCGGTGCTCGTTGTCGGTCGCGTCGTAGCGCAGGTACACCCGCCCTTTCGTCGAATCCGCCACCGCCACGTGCCAGACCTGGCCCTCGGTGTTGAGCTGGTACTGGCCCGGGCCCAGCCGGGCCAGCACGCGCGGCACGTCGCCGTTCGTTCCTACCCAGGCGTGCAGGCTGGGGCCGAGCAGGATGTCGCTCCCGGTCCACACCATTTCGCCGGCCTCGAGGCGATGCACGAGACGCTCGGCCTCGGTCATCACGATCTGGTCGACGATGCGGTCTTCCTGCTGGTCCAGCACCAGATAGGCAACGACGGCCTGCACGCCCACGAACAGGGCGATGGCGAGCGTCAGCGCCCAGATGACCCGCTGCTTGAGCGTGGCGGGGCCGGCCATCAGTCGTGCCCCGGCCCGCCGGACAGGCGGTACCCCACGCCGTGCACCGTCTCCAGTCCGTCGAAGCCCGCTTCCGACAAGGCCTTGCGCAACAGGTGGATCTGGCTGCGCAAGGCGTCCTTTTCCGGCACGTCGCTGCCCCACAGGGCGCTTTCCAGGTCGGCGCGCGACACCACCCGGCCGGGGTCGCGAATCAGCACCTCGACGATGCGGCTCGCCTTGGGCGTCAGCCGCACCGGCCGCTCCGCCACGCGCACTTCGCGGGTACGGGCGTCGTAGGACAGCGCGCCGAAGCGGCGCACCGGATTGGCGACCTGGCCCGAGGCGCGGTTGAGCAAGGCCCGCACGCGCGCCTCGACCTCGGCCAGCGCATAGGGCTTGGTGACGTAGTCGTCGGCGCCATGGGAGAACGCGTCGAGCTTCTGCTGCAGCTCGTCGCGCGCCGTCAGCAGCAGCACGGGAGTGGCCTGGTGCAGTTCGGCGCGCAAGCGGTGCAGCACCGTCACCCCGTCCAGTCCCGGCAGGCCGATGTCGAGCAGGATGGCATCGAAGGCATCGGCCCCGAGCCGGTACAGCGCCGATGGGCCGTCGTAGGCGACGTCGACGACGTAGCCCTTGGCCTCGAAATAGGCGCACAGGTTGGCCGAGATCGTCATGTCGTCTTCGACGATGAGCACGCGGGGATGGGGCGTCGTCATGGAAACCGGGGAAGCGCGGGTTTCCAAGTGTAAGCCGCTTTGCCCCGGCCGATGGTAAGGTCGCGGCAAAGCCGCCATCGCAAGGAAGCTTCATCCATGACATCGCTCGTCCGCGCATCGCGCCTGCTCTGGCTGGCCTGCGCCGCGTTCGCCACGGCGGCGCAGGCCGCCGCGCCCGATCCGGGCATCGACGCCAATCCCGAGGCGCAGACCGCCTACCTGCCCAAGCAGGCCGTCATGGGCCGGCGGTTCATGGCGGTCACCGCCCACCCGCTCGCCACCCAGGCCGCCTACCGCGTGCTCGAGCGAGGCGGCAGCGCGGTCGATGCCGCCATCGCCGCGCAGATGATGCTGGGCCTGGTCGAGCCGCAGTCCTCGGGACTGGGAGGCGGCGCCTTCCTGGTCCACTACGACGCCCGCCTGGGCCGGGTCACGGTCTTCGACGGCCGCGAGACGGCACCGGCCGGGGCCACCGCCGACCGCTTCATGCAAGGCGCCCGGCCCATGCGCTTCGCCTTTGCTGTCGACAGCGGCAAGTCGGTCGGCGTGCCCGGCCTGCTGCGCGCGCTGGAACTGGCGCATCGCCGGCATGGCAAGCTGCCCTGGCAGTCGCTGTTCGACGACGCGATCGACCGCGCGCGGCGAGGATTCCCGGTTTCGCAGCGCCTGGCCGCGCTGCTGCGGGACAACGACCGGCTGGCCGTCCAGTCCGCCGCGCGCGCCTATTTCTTCCATGCGGACGGCTCGGCCCTGCGCGAAGGGGAGCAATTGCGCAATCCCGCGCTTGCCCGCACGATGACGCGCATCGCCCGCGAAGGCGCCGACGCCTTCTACCGCGGACCGCTGGCCCGCGCCATGGTCGAGGCGGTGCGCGCCCACGAACGGCCAGGGGACCTGTCCATCTCGGACCTGGCGCGCTACGAGGCGCGCGAGCGCGAGGCGCTGTGCCGCCCCTACCGCCTCTACGTGATCTGCGGCGCGCCGCCGCCGGGCTCAGGCGGACTGGCCGTGCTGCAGATGCTGGCCGTGCTGGAGGCCACGCCCATCGCGCGGGCCCAACCCGAGTCGCTGGCCGCGGTGCATTATTTTTCCGAAGCGGGGCGGCTGGCCTATGCCGATCGCGACCGCTACGTGGCCGATCCCGATTTCGTGGACGTGCCGGTAGCCGCCCTGCTGGACCCAGCGTACCTGGCCCGGCGCGCGGCGCTGATCTCGGCCGACCGCTCGATGGGCCGGGCCGAGCCGGGCGAACCCGTGCACGGCGCGCTCGCCCGCCATGGCGCCGACGACACGCCCGCGCTGCCCTCGACCACCCACCTGTCCATCGTGGACGCCCAGGGCAACGCCGTCGCCATGACGTCCACGATCGAGCAGGCCTTCGGCAGCAAGATCCTGGTGGGCGGCTTCCTGCTCAACAACGAATTGACGGACTTCGCGCTGTCGCCGCGCGACGATCGCGGCGTGCCGGTGGCGAACCGGGTCGAGCCCGGCAAGCGCCCGCGCAGCACCATGGCGCCCACCATCGTCCTGCGCGCCGGCGGCGAAACCCCGCGGCTGCGGCTGGTGGTGGGCTCGCCCGGCGGCAGCGCCATCGCCAACTACGTGGCCCAGGCGCTGCTGGCCAACCTGACCTGGGGCCTGGACATCCAGAGCGCCATCGACCTGCCCCACTACGGCAGCCGCAACCACGCCACGGAACTGGAAAGAGACCCCAGGCTGGAAAGCCTGGCTCCCGCCCTGCGCGCCATGGGGCACCCGGTGTCGGTCTCGTCCATGCCCAGCGGGCTGCACGGCATCGAGGTCCTGAGCAACGGACTGCTCAGGGCCGGCGCCGATCCGCGGCGCGAAGGCACCGCATCGGGACGCTAGGCGCTCGCCCCAAACCCGGGCACGCGGGGAACCAATTTGGTGAAAATGGCGTCCATTCTGGTCCGGTTGGCGCCGCATGGCTACATCCAGTAGTACATGTATGCCGCCGGAGCCCCCTAGGGGCGGCCATAGCCTCTAGAATCTCCGTTTCAGCATTCCAGGCCACGCCGGACGTCCAAGATCCGTGACTGACTCCTCCCTTTCTTCCCCAAGGGTGCGCTCGTTTGCCGCCCGCATGCTTCTCCCGGCCCTGGCATTGTCGGCCGGCCTCCTGGCCGCCGCTCCCGCCAGCGCTTTCGATTTCTTCGATGTCGCCCGCCGCGCCAAGGAACTCGCCGGCGAAAAATACAAGGCGCCCACGAGCCAGCTTCCCAAGGAACTGCGCGACCTCAAGTACGCCGAATACCAGCAGATCCAGCCCAAGCGCGACAAGTATCTGTGGGCCGACGGCCGCACCGCGTTCCAGATCGCCTTCCATCACCAGGGCATGGCCTTCGACCTGCCGGTCAAGATCAACGAGATCGATGCCGAAGGCGTCCGCGAGATCAAATACGATCCCGCCGACTTCGATTTCGGCCCCCGCCAGGTCGATGCCAAGCTGCTGCGCGGCCTGGGTTTCGCCGGCTTCCGCGTCCTCTATCCGCTGAACGATCCCGCCAAGCGCGACGATGAACTCGCGTCCTTCCTGGGCGCCAGCTACTTCCGCGTGGTCGGCAAGGGCCAGGTCTATGGCGTATCGGCCCGCGGCCTGGCCATCGACACCGCCGTGCCCTCGGGCGAGGAATTCCCCCGCTTCCGGGAATTCTGGATCGCGCGGCCCGCCAACAGCGACAAGCACATCGTGATCTACGCGCTGCTGGACTCGCCCCGTGCCACCGGCGCCTACCGGTTCACCATCACCCCGGGCGAGGACAGCCTGGTCGAGGTCCGTTCGCGCGTCTACCTGCGCGCCCCGGTCGCCAAGCTGGGCATCGCCAGCATGGCCAGCATGTATCTATATGGCGCGGCGCAGCCTTCCGGCACCGCCAACTACCGGCCGGAACTGCACGACTCCGACGGCCTGGCCTTCCACGCCGGCAACGGCGAATGGCTCTGGCGCCCGCTGAACAATCCCCGCCGCCTGGCCAACAGTTCGTTCATGGTCGAGAATCCGCGCGGCTTCGGCTTGCAGCAGCGGGCGCGGGATTTCCGCCAGTACGAGGACCTGGACGACCGCTACGACCTGCGTCCCACGCTCTGGGTCGAGCCCGCGGGCAACTGGGGCAAGGGCCGGGTGGAACTGGTCGAGATCCCCACCGCGGACGAAACCAACGACAACATCGTCGCGTTCTGGGTGCCCGAGCACCAGCCCAAGCCCGGCACGGCGCTGGAAATGAACTACACCCTGCGCTGGACGCGCAACGAGGCGGGGCTGCAGGACCCCAAGCTGGCCCGCGTGCTGCAGACCCGGCGCTCGGTGGGCGAAACGCGCGGCACCGACCTGATCCGCCGACCCGACGGCAGCACCGCGTTCCTGATCGACTTCTCGGCCCCGGCTCCGGCCAAGCCCAAGGATCCTCCGCTGCCTGTTTCCCTGAACTTCTCCACCGGCGGCAATGCCGACGTGCTCGAGAACAGCCTGCGCCGCAATCCGGTCACCGGCGGCTGGCGCGTCACGCTGAGGATCAAGGTCAAGGATCCGACCAAGCCGGTGGAGATGCGCGCGGGCCTGGTCAACGGGCAGAACGCCGTTTCCGAGACCTGGAGCTACCAGTTGCCAGGCTATGAAACGGGTGAGTGATTCCATGTCCGCAGCGATCGACGAAGACGCCCTGCGCGCGGGCGAGGCCGATGCCCAGGAGCGCACCCTGCTCGAGGCCTACGGCCCCGAACTGGACGAATACGGTGTCGTCCGCCGCGACGAAGCCGGACGCGTGTGCATACAGACCGCGCCAGCCATCAAGCGCTCGTCCATGGTGCCCGAACCCTGGGTCACCAATCCCTTCGTGCGCGGCTGGCGCCGCGTGCAGGGCCGGATGCACAAGACGCGCGCCGAGCGGCTCGCCCGCCCGCCCGAGCCGCGCTGGAAGATCGCCGGCAGGCTGCGCCGGCTGACCCTGCTGGTGGCCGTGGTGGCGCAGACCGCCGTTGCCACCTGGTACATGAAGGCGGTCCTGCCCTACCAGGGCGGGCAGATCCTGGAAGTCGCGATCCTGCTGCTGTTCGCGCTGCTGTTCTGCTGGGTCTCGGCCGGTTTCTGGACCGCGCTGATGGGCTTCCTCCAGTTGCTGATGGGACGCGACCGCTACAGCATCTCGGCCACCGTGGCCGAAGGCGTGCCCATATCCGCCGGCACCCGTACCGCCCTGGTCATGCCCATCTGCAACGAAGACGTAGGCCGGGTATTCGCGGGGCTGCGCGCGACCTACGAATCGGTCGCGCGGGCCGGCGTCCTGGACAAGTTCGACTTCTTCATCCTGAGCGACAGCTACAAGCCGGACAACTGCGTGCAGGAACAGCGCGCCTGGGTCGAGCTGTGCAAGACGGTCGAGGGTTTCGGCCGTATCCATTACCGGCGGCGCCGGCGGCGCGTCAAGCGCAAGAGCGGCAACATCGACGATTTCTGCCGGCGCTGGGGCGGCGAGTACGACTACATGGTGGTACTGGACGCCGACAGCGTGATGAGCGGCGAATGCCTCAAGCGCCTGGTCGTGCTGATGGACGCCAATCCCGAGGCCGGCATCATCCAGAGCGCCCCGCGCGCCTCGGGCATGGACAGCCTGTACGCGCGCGTGCAGCAGTTCGCCACCCGGGTCTACGGGCCGCTCTTCACGGCCGGCCTGCATTTCTGGCAGCTGGGCGAGTCCCACTACTGGGGCCACAACGCCATCATCCGCCTGGAGCCCTTCATCCAGCACTGTGCGCTGGCGCCGCTGCCCGGCAAGGGCAGCTTCGCCGGCGCCATCCTGTCGCACGACTTCGTCGAGGCCGCGCTGATGCGGCGCGCCGGCTGGGGCGTCTGGATCGCCTACGACCTGCCTGGCAGCTACGAGGAACTGCCGCCCAACCTGCTGGATGAACTGCAGCGCGACCAGCGCTGGTGCCAGGGCAACCTGATGAACTTCCGGCTGTTCCTGATCAAGGGCCTGCACCCCGTACACCGCGCCGTGTTCCTGACCGGCGTCATGTCCTACCTGTCAGCGCCGCTGTGGTTCCTGTTCCTGGCGCTGTCCACCGCGCTGCTGGCGGTCCACACGCTGACCGAGCCGCAGTATTTCGTCACGCCGCACCAGTTGTTCCCGATCTGGCCGCAGTGGCATCCGGAGGAGGCCATCGCGCTGTTCTCGACCACGGCGGTGCTGCTCTTCCTGCCCAAGATACTGAGCGTGCTGCTGGTCTGGGTGAAAGGCGCGCAGGGCTACGCGGGCTCGGGCAAGCTTTTGTGGTCCATGCTGCTGGAGGTCTTGTTCTCCATGCTGCTGGCGCCGATCCGCATGCTGTTCCATACCCGCTTCGTGGTGGCGGCGTTCCTGGGCTGGAAGGTGCAATGGAAATCGCCGGCCCGCGCCAACAACGAGACGCCCTGGCGCGAAGCCTTCCGGCGCCACGGCCTGCAGACGCTGCTGGGCGTGTGCTGGGGCCTGCTGGTCGCCTGGCTGAATCCGAACTTTCTGTGGTGGATGATCCCCATCCTGGCTTCGCTGCTGCTGGCCATCCCGCTGTCGGTGATGTCCAGCCGCGTCAGCCTGGGGAAAGGCGCCTTCGAAGACGGGTTGTTCTGCATACCCGAGGAAACATCTCCGCCGCGCGAGCTCCACGACACCGCGCGCTACAACGAGGAAAACCAGGCCCGTCCCGCGCCCGGATTCATGGATGCGCTGACGGACCCCGCCGCCAACGCGCTGGCGCGCGCCTTCGCCACCGGCCGCCACCTGCCCGGCCACCCGCTGATCGAGGCGGCGCGCGCGCGGCTGGTCGACGAGGTACTGGAAAAGCATCCCGAACACCTGCCGGATCCCACGCGCATGCGATTGCTGGACGACCCCGAAGTCCTGGCCCGCGTGCACCGGGCGCTGGCCCGGCCGGCGGCCCAGGTCCGCGCGGCCTGACCCCCTTTCCCAGGACGCTGCCATGCAAGACGGAAAACGAAAGACGACGACGCGGCGACTGCTGGGCGCCTGCCTGGCGGCCCTCGTGGCCCTTGGCGGAGCCAGCGCCGCGATGGCACAGACCGCGGCCGACATGGACGCGCGGCTCGACACGCTGTTCGGCGAACATGCGCCCTATCGCGGGTTCTTCGACAAGCTGAAACAGGCCGTCGCAACCGGGGACAAGGCGGCGGTCGCCGCGATGGTCGACTATCCTTTCCGGACCCGCGTGGAAGGCAAGGCCGTGACGATACGCGATGCGGGCCACTTCATCGCGGACTACGACAGCATCGTCACGCCCAAGGTCAAGGATGCCGTCTCGCGGCAGGCCTACCCTGAGCTCTTCGCCAACTGGCAGGGCATCTCCATCGGCTCGGGCGAAATCTGGTTCGGCGGCGTCGGCAAGCGCAACGACGTGAAGATCACGGCCATCAATCACTGAGGCACAGGGGCCGGCCCGATCCCGCGCCTACTCGCCGCCGGCTTCGCCCGGCCCCGGCAGGCCTTTCCGCCCACGGGCTTCGCGCCTGAGTTCCTTCGGCGTCACGGCCCGCAGCCTGCGCATGACCGCCGTCATGTGGCTGTGGCTGGAAAACCCGGCGGACCGGGCGATCTCCGCCAGCGACAGGGACGTCGTGGTGACCAGGCGCTCGGCCCGCTCCAGCCGGAGGCGCAGGAGATATTGGTGCGGCGGCTGGCCGGTCATCTGCCGGAAAGCCCGCAGGAAATGGCTGGGGGACAGGCCCGCCACCCGGGCCAGCACTTCGACGGACATGTCTTCCGCCACGTGAGCCTGGATATGGTCATGTACCCTGCGCCAGGCGGCTGGGGCCATGCCGCCCGCCGGCCTGGCCCGGCCGCGCCCGGCCAGCGATGAATGATGCCGCAGCAGGGACGTCGCGAACAGCGTGGACAGGGCATCCAGGCAGAGCGGATTGGATGCTTCGCCGCGCTCCAGTTCCGCCTTGAGCATCTTCGCCAGCGGCATCATCCTCGCATCCACGGTGCCCAAGGGCGGCGGATGCAGCTCGAAATCGGTCCGGCCGAACTCGAGGCCCGCCAACCGCGCAAGATGCCTGGGCTCCAGGGCGACCAGCAGGTTTTCCTTGTCGACCAGCCACCGCGCGGAAAAGTCCGAGCCGGTCGGAATGATTTCCAGCGCTCCCGCAGGAGCAAGGCCGGCGACTCGGCGATCACTGTTGAGCGAGACCAGGCGCCCCGGCTGCGGGGTGAACAGGACCAGCGCCATGTGCGACAACGGGCGCAGGAAGATCTCGTTCGGGCCGACGCGGGTACGGGTAGCTGCGACCCCGCCCGATTCGTACTTCGGCCCCCAATGATCCGGAATGTCGCCAAGCAAGACCGCCATCTCCCCCCCTTGTCGCCGCCCCGCCGATCACCCTGTCAAAAACTCATCATTCTCGTACATTCCGACTATTTTCCATCCCATTTTAACGAACATCAGGTAAGTGGTTGCTACCATTTCTACCGATGGAGAAATGCGGTTCTCCAGGACATGCCGACATTCGTGGCGGCAAATGGAGAGAAAGAAAATGACGATGCGATTTCACGGGGCCCGCAAGGCCGCCTGCCTGTTTGCCCTTGCCGCCCTGGGGGGATGCGCCGCCCTGGACAGGATGGAGCGCGAGAACTTCCAGCGCGCGTGCGACAACCTGGGCATCGCGCGCGGCACGCCGGCCTACGACCAGTGCATGCTGCAGCAGCAGGCGATGGAGAACGCGAACACCCAGAAAATGCTCGACCGACAGACCGAACGAGAGGTGCTGAAGCATCGCCACTGACACCGGCGGATCAGGGACCGGCCATGAGTTCCGCCTTGCGCTACGCTTATCGACGCAATGTCCTGACGCTCAAGGCCGCGGGCGAGGATATCGTCTTTCCCGGGCGTATCGTTCTGGTCGTCGCGTTCGAGCGGTCGCTGGCGGTGCTGGTCGAGCCCGACCGGCGGCACGGCGGCGAAAACGTGTATGGCATCGGACTCGACGGAACGATTCTGTGGCAGATCCCGCGGCTATCGTATCCGTCGCAGGCCGGCCCTTATGTCGGCATGGCGCGGCGTGGCGATGACCTCGCGGCCTGGAACACGCAGGGGACGACCCTGACCCTGCGGCCGGTCACCGGCAGGCTGCGGGACGTACAGGCATCCGCTCCGGCCGCTGCCGAGCGGCCGCGGCTGCCCGGTGCCGCGTTCGCGCGCGAGCGCGGCGCCGGCCGCAGGCTTTCCTGAACGCAGACGCGACAGGCCGGACACGGCGTGATCAAACAGGCAGGTCGATGTCCAGCATCAGGTAGGACAGGGACTTGCCGTGCGCGTCGCGCGCCAGCGAGATCGTCACGCCGCCGCCCAGCGCCCCTTCGATGACGAAGTTCAGCGCGCGCAGGCGCGGCAGCTCGTAGCGCGTGACCGGCCCGCTGGCCAGGTGCGCATAGGCGCGCATGACGCGCTCCTCGGTCAGTTCCCGGCGCAGGATGTCCCAGGCTGCCTGGTCGTAGGCGATGACCGAGACGTTCGAGGTGTTTCCCTTGTCGCCGGCGCGCGAATGAGCCAGTTCGTGGACCTTGGTGCTCACGGGACGCTCCTCCTGTTCTGTTCGTTCACGGCCGCTCCTCGATGACGACCTCGGGATGGACCAGATGGCGCGGCAGCAGCAGCGAACGCACACCGATGACCTCGCGCAGCGCCTCCAGCGTGCCGCCGCCGCCCGCCGGACCGTTGACGTTGAGCGTGCGCATCTCGAACCCCACCGCCTGCGCGGCCTTCCTGTCCGGGCTGCGCGCCGCCACGCGCAGCCGCACCTCATAGGGCTCGGGCCGCCCCGCGCCCATGCCGTGCAGGCTGCTCATGCCTATGTAGTCCACCCGTATCTCCGGATACGAGAACCCACGCAGCTTCAGGCGCTCGCGCACGATCTGCTCGGACAGGCGGGCCCGGGCCACCGCGTTGGGGCCGGCATAGCCGACTTCGCCTTCGCCTATCCAGCCATCGTGGTAGCCCACCACGACCTTGTAGGTATCGGTGCGCGGGGCCGCGCGCGTGCCGCGAAAGCCCACGCGGTCGGGACCCAGTTGCTCGAACTCGGCCTCGGTAATGTCCAGCACGCAGTCGGGCGTGATGTAGCGCGCCGGATCGTGGATCTCGTACAGCGCCTGCTCGGTGCATGTCGCCACGTCCAGGCGGCCGCCCGAGCCGGCGACCTTGCCGAGCCGGACCGAGCCGTCGGCATCGACGTCGGCATAAGGAAAGCCGATGCGCGCCATGTCCGGCACGTCCTTCTTCCCGGGGTCGGCAAAACAGCCTCCGGTCAATTGCGCCGCGCACTCCAGCAAGTGGCCGGTGAAGGTGCCGGCCGCCAGGCGGGGATAGTCGTCATAGGACCACCCGAGTCCATGCAGCATGCAGCCCACGAACATCGACGGATCGGCCACGCGCCCCGTCACCACGATCTGCGCGTCCCGGGCCAATGCCTCGCGGACGATGTCCGCGCCCAGGTAGGCGTTGGCCGCGGCCATGCGCGGCAGCAGCGACTCCACCGGCTCGCCGGTGTCGAGCAGCCGGAGCTCAGGATGCGCGCGCACGATCTCGGTCACGTCGTCGCCCACCACGGCTGCCACCACCGGCGGCGGCAGCCCCAGCGACAGCGCGTCGCGCCGGATGACGCGCGCCGCCCCCAGCGGATTGGCCGCGCCCATGTTGGTGACGATGCGGATGCCCGCCTGCATGCAAGCGGGCATCACCATGCGCAGGCGGTCCCGCATGTAGGGCGTGTAGCCGGTCTCGGGATCCTTGATCCGCGACAGCGTCTCGCGCGCGATGGTCCGTTCAGCCAGGCACTCGAAGACGAGGTAGTCCAGCTCGCCGCGCTCGGCCAGCTCCAGCGCCGGCTCGAACCGGTCGTCGGAAAATCCCGCACCGGCGCCGATGCGCACGCGCGTCTTGGTCATGGGGTCACTCCGGCTGTATGTTGGCCGCGCGGATGATGCGGGCCCATTTGTCCGACTCCGCCGCCTGGAAGGCGGCCAGCTCGGCCGGCGAGCTGGTGGAGACCTCGGTACCCGTCTTGGCCATCAACTGCGCCATCTCGGGAGAACGCACGGCGTCGATCAACAGCTTGTTGAGCGTGGCCGTGACTTCCCGGGACGCGCCGCGCGGCAGATAGGCGGCGGTCCAGTACGACATCTCGTAGCCCTTGAGGCCGGCCTCGTCCAGCGTCGGCACCTCGGGCAGCATGGACAGGCGAACCGGGCTGGTCGCGGCCAGGGCGCGCAGCTTGCCGCCCTGCACCAGCGTGATCGCCGAGGTCGTGTCGACGAACACCACGTCGATCTGCCCGCCCATGAGATCGTTCAGCGCCTGCGGATTGCTCTTGTAGGGCACGTGGGTCAGTTCGACGTTGGCCATCTGCTTGAACAATTCGCCCGCTACCTGGCTGGACGAACTGCCGCTGCCGAAGTTGAGCTTGCCCGGCTGCTTGCGCGCGAGCGCGATGAAGTCGGCCACGTTGCGCGCCGGGAAGTCGGCGCGCACCACCATGATCTGGTAGCCCTTGCGCAGCAGCGCGACCGGGGTGTAGTCCTTGACCGGGTCGTAGGGCAGGTGCTTGAACAGATGCTGGTTGGCCGCGTGCGTGGTATTGGTCGTCAGCAGCATGGTGTAGCCATCGGGCTGCGCCGTGGCGACCGCCTGGGCCGCGATGAAGCCATTGGCGCCGGGCTTGTTCTCCACCACCACGGTGACGTTGGCCGCCGCGGTCATGGCCTGGCCCAGCACCCTGGCCACCTGGTCGGTGCCGCTGCCGGCCGCGAACGGCACCACCATGCGTATCGGCTGCGAAGGATAGGACTGGGCCGAAGCAGGACCGGCCACCAGCAGGCATGCAAGCACGGCAAAGGGAATCAGGCGGGTGTTCATGGCGTCTCCGGGGTTTTTCGGGCCAGTGTAGGGAGGCGGCCATGATATGAGAAGTGCATTTATCATATTGATTTAATGCATTTTCATCATTTATCAGGCCGCATGCGATCGACCCTGACCGTGCATGAACTGGAAGCCTTCCTGGCCGTGGCCGAGCTGCGCAATTTCCGCCTGGCCGCCGAACGCGTCCATGTCTCCCAGCCGGCGCTGAGCCGGTCCGTCCAGTCCGCCGAACACAAGCTCGACGCCCGCCTGTTCGACCGCAACACGCGACGCGTGGAGCTGACCCGCGAGGGCGAGGAACTGCTGCCCATCGCCCGCCGTATCGTGGGCGAATTCCATGACTCGCTCAGTGACCTGTCCGAATTCGTGGCCGGGCGCCGGGGCCGCATCGCCATCGCCTGCCTGCCTTCCGCCGCCGCCGCGCTGCTGCCCCGGGCCATGTCGGTGTTCCAGGCGACGCATCCGCGCGTCACGATCGCGCTCGAACCCGTATCGGCGGAATTCGTGCGGACGCGGGTCCTGGACGGCAGCGCGGACTTCGCCATTTCGGTGGCGCCGCCGCGGCAGGACGGCCTGGCGTTCGAGCCGCTGATCAGCGACGAATTCGTCTGCGTGTGCAGCCGCGGCGATCCCCTGGCTTCACGCCGGCGGGTGTCGTGGTCGGTGCTGGCGGAAAGGCCGCTGGTCGCCAGCGGGCCGGCCAGCAGCATCCGCCAGATCGCCGACCGGGTCATGGCGCAATGCGGCCTGGCCGTCCAGGCGCGCTATGAATGCGCCAACATTTCGGTCGTGGGGGCGATGGTGGCGGCCGGGCTGGGAATCGCCGCCATTCCGCGGCTGGCGCTCCGGCTGATCGACATGTCGGCGCTGGCCGCCATCCCGCTGGCCAGCCCCGGCGTCTCGCGCGAGATGGGCATCCTGACGCGGAGCGGCCGGTCGCTGCCGGCCGCCGCGGGCAGCTTTCTGGAAGTACTGCGCCGGCAGGTCTGAATCCGGATCAGGCTGCGGCGGCCGGCGCGGCGGGGCTGGCCCGCGCCCGGCTACCCGCCTCCCAGAAACCCAGCCCCACCGCCAGCAGCAAGGCGTGGGTCCAGGCCAGGCCCGCCGCGCTGCCGAACACCATCGGCGCGACCAGCCCCGAGACCAGCGCGAACAGCGCCATCTGGATGAAGCCCTGCATCGAGGCCGCGAGCCCCCGCATCTCGGGGAAGATGCTGAGCGCGATCACCGTCATGCTGGGCGAGGCCAGCGACAGGCCGAAGGTATAGAACAGGAAGGGCAGCACGGCATACGGCACGGCAGCCGTGAACAGGCTCGTATAGATCACGGACAGCACGACGCCGAACCCCATGACCAGGAATCCCAGCCGGACCATGCGCTCGGCCGGGATGCGGTGCGCGTAGCGGCTCGCCATGGCCGAGCCCAGCATCAGGCCGCCGACCATGGGCACGAACAGCCAGCCGAACGCGGTCTCGGGCAGGTGCAGGATGTCCATGATGTAGGCCGCGGCCGAGCCCACGTACAAGGGCAGTCCACAGAACGCCAGGCCTATCCCCACGGACATCAGCACGAACCGGGGGCTGGTCACCGAGCGCCGGTAGTTGGCGGCGATGCTGCGCAGGTCGAACGGCGTGCGCCCGGCCGGCGGCAAGGTCTCGTGCAGCACCTGCCGGCTGACCACCCACAGGCCGGCGCCGAACAGGGCCAGCGCCCAGAACACCGAACGCCAGCCGAGCGTGGCCTGCAGCCAGCCGCCCAGGACCGGCGCCAGCGCGGGCGCCACGCCGAACACCATGGTGATCATGGCCATCATCCGCTGCGCCTCGCCGCCCTGGAACCTGTCCTGCACCATGGCGCGCGCGATGACCATGCCGGCGCCGGCGCACAGGCCCTGCAGCACCCGCACCGCGACCAGCATGCCTATGCTGGTGGACAGCGCGGCCAGGATCGAGGTCAGCGTGAACAGCACCAGCGACACCAGCATCACCGGGCGCCGGCCGAACGAATCCGACAAGGTGCCGTAGAACAGGGTCATGACGCTCATGCCGGCGATGTACAGGCTGAGGGTCTGCTGCACGGCCAGCGGCGACGCCTCGAAGGTGACGCCGATCGCGTGGAACGACGGCAAATAGGCATCGATGCCCAGCGGTCCGACCATGGTCAGCAGCGCCAGCACGATGGTCAAGGCATGTTTGGGCATGGGGGACCTATCGGAATGGCCGCCTATTCTACCTGTTTCACGCGGACCGGATACGGGTTAACCCTTAACTTCTGCGCATCACGGCAACTTTACGTCACACACCGTTACGCATCTAAGGGTTATGTTCTTACTACAGAACAACGACGCAGCCCGCCCCGCGCCGCTGCGCAAGGCCCCCCTCGCCGGGCGGCGCCCGTGTCATGCCCTCGCTTTGCGCTCGCGGAAGGCCCACTTTCGGAGAAATCCATGACCGATCCTTCCACCTATCCCCTCCATCGCCGGGGCCGCGTTCCGCTACTGATCTTCGGCATCGTGCTCGTCCTGATCGGCCTCGTGCTCGGCGTCGGCGGCGTGCGCCTCGTCTCGCTCGGCGGCTCCTGGTACTACCTGATCGCGGGCCTGGGGCTGGTCCTCTCCGGCCTGGGCTACGCGCGGGGTTCGCGCGCCGGGGCCTGGCTGTTCGCGCTGGTTTTCATCGGTACGCTGATCTGGTCCTTCTGGGAAGTCGGGCTCGACTTCTGGCAACTGGTGCCGCGGTTGATCGGCGTGATCGTGCTGGCGCTCGTGGCCGCGCTGCTGCACCCGCTGCTGCGCCCCGTGGGCGAGCCGGGCGGCAACAAGGGGGCCTACTCGCTGGCCATGCTGTGCGTGCTGGCGCTGGCCGGCTTCGGCTTCCTGATGTTCCAGCCCCACTTCCCCGTGAGCGCCACGGGCGACGCCCCCACGGCGGTGCCGGCCGCCGCCTCGGGCGGCGACTGGGACCACTACGGACGGGATGCGGCGGGCACCCGCTACGCCCCCTTCTCCCAGATCGACAAGAGCAATGTCGGGAACCTGCAGGTCGCCTGGACCTTCCGCACCGGCGAACCGGCGATCAACGGCGCCGAGGACCAGAACACGCCGCTCCAGGTGGGCGATACGGTGTACCTGTGCACGCCGCACAACCAGGTTTTCGCGCTGAACGCCGAGACCGGCGAGCAACGCTGGAAGTTCGATCCCAAGGCCAGTTCGCCGGTCTGGCAGCGTTGCCGCGGGGTGAGCTACTACGACGCCAGCGCCTCGATGACGGATGCCGCCGCCGACGCCAGTTGCCGCCAGCGCATCGTCCTCAGCACCATCGACGCCCGCCTGATCCAGCTCGACGCCAGGACCGGCAGGCCATGCGCGGCTTTCGGCAACCAGGGCACGGTGGACCTCAAGGCCGGCATGGGAGAGGTCAAGCCCGGCTACTACTTCCAGACCTCCGCGCCCACGGTCGCGCGCGACCTGATCATCATCGGCGGCTGGGTGTACGACAACCGCGCGGTGGACGAACCCTCGGGCGCGGTGCGCGCCTTCAGCGCGAAAAGTGGCGAGCTCGTCTGGGCCTGGGACCTGGGCAACCCCGCCATCACCAAGCTGCCGCCCGACGGCGGCTCGTACACGCGTGGCACGCCCAATGTCTGGTCCACGCCCGCCTACGACGACAAGCTCGGCCTGCTGTACCTGCCCACCGGCAATTCGCCGCCGGACTTCTGGGGCGCCCACCGCAGCAAGGCGGCCGAGGAATACGCCTCGTCCGTCGTCGCGCTGGACGTCGAGACCGGCCGCGAACGCTGGAAATTCCAGACCACCCACCACGACCTCTGGGACTATGACGTGGGCACGCCGCCGACGCTGTATGACCTGCCCGACGGCAAGGGCGGCACGGTCCCGGCGCTGATCCAGGCCACCAAGCGCGGCCAGATCTTCCTGCTGGACCGCCGCGACGGCACGCCGCTGGCCGACGTCAAGGAAGTGCCCGTGCCGCAGGGGGCGCAGGAAGGCGACTGGACCTCGCCCACGCAGCCCTACTCGGTCGGCATGCCCGGCATCGGGACCAAGCCCTTCACCGAAGCCAGCATGTGGGGCGCCACCTTCTTCGACCAGCTGTGGTGCCGCATCGAGTTCCGCAAGATGCGCTACGAAGGCGACTTCACCCCGCTGCGCGCCGACCGCCGCACGCTGATCTACCCGGGCTACTACGGCGGCATGAACTGGGGGGGCGTCTCGGTGGTGCCCGCGCTCGACTACCTGGTGATCAACGACATCCGCATGCCGCAGTGGGCCCGCCTGATCCCGCGCGACGAAACGCCGGACCCGACCAAGGCCGCCTCGGTCCACGAAGGCTATGCGCCGCAGGAGGGCACGCCGTACGGCATCTCGAAGAACGGCTTCATGTCGCCGCTGGGCGTGCCCTGCCACGCGCCGCCCTACGGCACCATGACCGCCATCGACCTGAAGACCCGCAAGACCGTCTGGCAGGCGCCGATGAGCACGCTGCAGGACACCGGCCCCCTGGGCATCAAGACCGGCCTGCAGATTCCCATCGGCATGCCCACGCTGGGCGGGCCGCTGACCACGGCATCGGGCCTGGTGTTCTACGCCGGCACGCAGGACTACTACCTGCGCGCCATCGACGTCCTGACCGGCAAGGAGTTGTGGAAGGGCCGGCTGCCGGTGGGCGCGCAGGCCACGCCCATGACCTACATGTCGCCCGAGAGCGGCCGGCAGTTCGTCGTGATCTCGGCCGGCGGCGCGCGGCAATCGCCGGACCGTGGGGATTACGTGATCGCTTACGCGCTGCCGAAGCAGCCGTAGCTGAGCTAGACTGCCGACGCAGGCCCGGCCCGCGCCGGGCCGGGGTTCCGCCACCGGCAGGACGCCGCGTGGCGGTCTTCGTCGATGCAGGCTCATGACTCCCTTTCACGGCAAACTCAAGATCCGGCACCTGGAAATCGTGCTGGCCATCGCCGATTCCGGCAATCTCTCCAAGGCGGCCCAGCAGTTGCACAGCACCCAGTCGGCGCTGTCGCGCGCGCTGGCCGAGATCGAGGAACTGCTGGGTGGCCGCCTGTACGAGCGCACCGGCAAGGGCATGGCCTGCACGCCGCTGGGCGAGGCCATGTGCCGCCACGGCCGCGTGTTGCTGGGCGACCTGCGCAAGGCCGAGATGGACCTGGCCGCCATCGGCCGGGGCGAACAGGGCAGCCTGGTGGGGGGCTGCTTCTCGCTGTTCTCGGGCTGGCCGCTGACCGACACGGCGCGCCGGTTCCGCGAACGGCACCCCGACATCGCGCTGACCATCACGACGGGCAACCACGACGACCTGCTGGCCGACCTCGACAGCGGCGCGCTGGACGTGTTCCTGAGCCGGGCGCGTCCGACCATGAATCCGGACATCTACCGCGCCGACCCCATCATCACCGATCCGGTGGCGCTGACCTGCGCGCCGCACCATCCGCTGGCCACCGGCCACGCCACGCTGGCCGATTGCGTGGCCTACCCGTGGATCACCGCCCTGCCCGGCAGCCGGATCCAGCGCGAGCTGGAAAGCAACCTGTCGCAGGCGGGACTGGCGCTACCGGCGACCATAGGCGCACTGTCGCTGGAGTTCGGCCGCGACTTCATCCGCGATGCCCGCCATCTCTGGATGCTGCCGGGCTGCGTCGCCGCCGCCATGCAGGCCCGCGGCGAAGTGCACGTGCTGCCGGTGGAGCTGGGCCTGTTGCCCGCTCCCATGGCGGCGATCTGGCGACGGGACCGGCCCGGCAGCCGCCACATGCGTGCCTTCGCCGACGCGCTGGCCGAGGTCGTGGAGCAAGCCGGCCTGCCCTACGGCCCCTGAGGCCGGGACGCCTTGCGCTTTTCGCATGGATTCGTCCGAATCCCGCATAGCCACGCGGTGGCCTTCGTCACTAAGATGCCCGGATCAGAACACGGGAGTCCGCCCCCCATGGCATCCACCCTAGACGTCCAGCTTCCCCAGGGTACGGTACGCGGCCTGCGCGGCCCGGCCGTGAACCGCTACGGCGCCATTCCCTACGCGCGCCCACCGGTGGGCGCCTTGCGCTTTCGCGCGCCCGAGCCCGCCGACTGGAACGGCCTGCTCGACGCCACGGGCGTGGGCACGATCGCGCCGCAACGGCCGGCCCGGCTGCGCGACGTCATGGGCGACCTGGACGGCGAACAGTCCGAGGACTGCCTGCACCTGACGATCTGGACGCCCGCGGCAGACGGCGCCCCGCGGCCGGTGGTGGTCTGGATACACGGCGGCGCCTGGCAGAGCGGCGCCGGCGCCCTGCCCTGGTATGACGGCTCGCGCCTGGCCGAGGAAGGCGACGTGGTCGTGGTCGCCATCAACTACCGGCTGGGCGCCCCGGGCTGGCTGTGCCTGCCCGGGCTGCCGGCCAACCTGGGATTGCTGGACCAGGAAGCCGCCCTGGAGTGGGTGGTCCGCCATATCGGCGCGTTCGGCGGCGACGCCGGACGCATCACGGTGATGGGGCAGTCGGCCGGCGCGAGCTGCATCGCCGCGCTGTGCGGGCGCCAGCCGCGCTTCCACCGTGCCATCCTCCAGAGCGGCGCACTGGGCCGGGGCTTCCGCAGCCTGGAAGACGCTTACGCGCTCGGCCAATTGTTCATGGAAGCGGCCGGCGCGGCCGACCTGGAGGCGCTGCGCGCGCTGCCCATCGAACGACTGCTGGACGCCCAGCAAGCGCCTTCGGTCCTGTCCGCGCTCTCCGCCGGAAACTACGCCGGCCCCCTGTTCACCGTGGTCGCGGACGGCACGGTCGTGCCGCGCGATGCGCAGGCACGCATGGCCGACTGGGCCGGCGCCCGCGACGTGCTGGTCGGCACCACGCGCGACGAGATGGCGGCCTTCCCCGGCTACGGCACCGATGCCGATAGCCGCGCGGTAGGCGAAGCGGCATTTGGCGCCGGCTCGCGCCAGTGGGCCGACGACGCGCGGCGCGCGGGCCGCCAGGCCTGGTCGTACCGGGTCGACTTCGGCCCTACCGAGCGCTTCGGCGCCTGCCATTGCATCGAACTGCCGCTGCTGTTCGGCACGCTGGAGGCCTTCGGCCCGGCCCCCATGCTGGCCGGCGCCGATCCCGGCCACGTACGCGACCTGTCCGCGCGGATGCGCGCCGCGTGGCTGCGCTTCATACGCGGCGGCTCTCCCGGCTGGGACCCTGCCCCGGCGATGCAGATCTTCGATTGACCTCCTTCACTGCGAGACCATCACCATGACCGCTTTCCTCAGGCAGGCGCTGTGCGTCCTGTCGCTGCTGGCCGCCGGCCCCGCCCTGGCCGCCTGGCCCGACAAGCCCGTCCGCATCGTCGTGCCCAACACGCCGGGCGGCCCGGTCGACGTCACCATGCGGCTGCTGGCCACCGAGCTGTCCAGGAAATGGGGCCAGCCCGTCATCATCGAGAACAAGGCCGGCGCATCCGGCATGATCACCGGCGCGGCGGTCGCCTCGTCGCCGCCCGACGGCTACGTGCTGGGCACCATGCTCGCGGCGACCATGACCATCGTGCCCTTCGCGGTGGACAGGATGCCCTACGATCCGCGGAAGGACCTGGCCCCCGTCACGACCGTAGCGCGCACGCCCTTCATCTTCCTGGTCCCGAAGGACAGCCCCTTCAAGACCTGGAAGGATTTCGTCGACGCAGCGCGCCAGCGCGAGCTGAAACTGGGTTCCTACTCCATCGGCACGGGCTTCCACGTGGGCTGGGAACGCATCGCGCGCCAGGCCGGCATCAAGGTGCTCTACGCTCCCTCATCCTCGGCGGCCAAGACCCAGGGCGACCTGCTGGGCGGCATCCTCGACATCTCGTTCGATGCGCCTTCCAGCGCCAAGGGCCTGATCGACAGCGGCCGGCTGCGCCCCCTGGCCATCACCAGCGCGCAGCGCTTCAGCGGACTGCCCGACGTCCCCACGCTGGACGAGTCGGGCCTGAAGGGTTTCTCGACCGAACCCTGGTTCAGCCTGATGGCACGCGCCGGCACGCCCGACGACGTCATCGCGAAGATCCAGCGCGACGTCGCGGCCGTGCTGGCCACGCCGGCCATGCACAGGCAAATGGAAATGCTGGGCCAGGTGCCGGTGGCCGACACGCCGGCAGAATTGGCCGAGACCGTGCGCAAGGACCGCGCCGCCATGGAGCCGCTGGTCAAGGAACTGGGCATACGGCTGCAGTGACGGCCGGCTGGCCCGCGGCACCGGAAGCCCGTACCATCACGGCTTTACGATGGCCGTCCGCATGACCTCGCCGCAACTCAACCGCATCCGCCTGCAACACATCCGCTGCCTGCTCGCCACCGCGCAGCACGGCAACATGCGCGCCGCGGCCGAGTTCCTGTCCATCACCCAGCCCGCCGTCAGCAAGATCATCAAGGAGCTGGAAGAGATCGTCGGCAAGCCGCTGGTGGTCCGCCAGCGCCACGGCGTCGCCCTGACGCCCGCGGGCATGGCCTTCGTGCAGCATGCGCGCCAAGGCGTGATGGCGCTGGAGATGGCGCTGGGCGAAGCCCGCGACCCCGAGGGAGACGCCGTCAAGCTGGGCGTGCTGCCCTCGCTGGCGGTCGACCTGCCGCACGAGATCCTGCGCAGTTGGCGCGCGCGCGGGCGCCACGGCCCCGTGCGCCTGGAGACCGGCATGAATCCGGAGTTGCTGGCGCGGCTGCGTCAGGGCGAGCTGGACGTGGTCGTGGGCCGGCTGGCCGAGCCCGACCACATGCTGGAACTGCGCTTCGAGCCGCTGTGGAGCGAGCCGCTGGTCGTGGCCATGCGGCCGGAACACCCGCTGGCGCGCACCGAGTGGCAGGCCTGGCAGGCGCCGGCGCACCCGGTGATCCTGCCCTTGCCCGGCACCAGCATCTACCAGGCGGCCGACAGCTTCCTGGGCCAGTTGCGCTCCGGCGCCAGCCATGACCGCCTGGAAACCCTGGCCATCCCCTTGGCCCGCAATTTGGCCTTGAACAGCGATGCCCTGTGGTTCGCCTCGCTCAGCACCGTCAAGGCCGACCTCGAACAGGGCGTGCTGGTGGCGCGCCGCGTGCCCGGGGCCGCCACCGAGGCGGTCGGACTCTTCACCCAGGCGCAGCCGGGCACCAGCCGACCGCTGGCCGGGGACATGGCCGACACGGTGCGCGGCGTGGCCGTGCGCTGGCGGGCCGCGTGCGAAGACCTGGGCTGGGATCCCGCCTAAAGGCCGGCTGGGTTCCAAGATATTCCCTACCGTTATATCACGGCGGCATATTCTTCACTTGCCCCTGGACCGGGGCGTGACTACAGTTGCCCCTGCGAACATTCCCACAAACGGTACAGAGACATGAGCAATCCCCTTCTGCCTCCCTCGACGACCGGCGTCTTCGTGCAGCGCGACAGCGACGCGCACCCGCCCGCCTACACCCCCGGCTACAAGACCAGCGTGCTGCGCTCGCCGCGCAAGGCGCTGATCTCCAACGTCGGCACGCTGTCCGAGATCACCTCGCCCGTCTTCCGCCCCGAGGAACTCGGCCCCAAAGACAACGACCTGATCACCAACTTCGCCAAGGACGGCCTGCCCATCGGCGAACGCGTCATCGTCCACGGTTTCCTGCGCGACCAGTTCGGCCGCCCCGTCAAGAATGCCCTGATCGAAGTGTGGCAGGCCAACGCCAGCGGCCGCTACCGCCACAAGAACGACACCTACATCGGCAGCCTGGACCCCAACTTCGGCGGCTGTGGACGCATGCTGACCGACGAGAACGGCTACTACATGTTCCGCACCATCAAGCCCGGGCCCTACCCCTGGCGCAACCGCATCAACGACTGGCGCCCCTCGCACATCCACTTCTCCATCCTGGCCGACGGCTGGGCCCAGCGCCTGATCACGCAGCAGTACTTCGAAGGCGATCCGCTCATCCCGCACTGCCCCATCCTCAAGACCATCAGCAACGAAGAGCAGGTCCGCGGCCTGATCGCCATGCAGGACATCGGCAACTTCATCGCGCTGGACAGCCGCTGCTACCGCTTCGACATCACGGTGCGCGGCCGCACCGCCACCTGGTTTGAAAATTGATCGAGGGCAGGACCATGAGCACCCAAATCACCTTCCTTCCTGAAACCGCCTCGCAAACGGGCGGCCCGTACGTGCACATCGGCCTCGCTCCCAAGCAGGCCGGCTTCGACATCTTCGAAAACAACTTCGACAACAACCTGGTCAAGCCCGAGACCAAGGGCGAGCGCATCCGCCTCGAAGGCCAGGTGTACGACGGCAGCGGCACCGTGCTGCGCGACGTGCTGGTCGAGATCTGGCAGGCCAACGCCGCCGGCAAGTACGCCCATCCCGCCGACACGCAGGACAAGCCCATCGATCCCGCCTTCCGCGGCTGGGGCCGCACCGGCGCCGACTTCGACACCGGCTTCTACAGCTTCGAGACCATCAAGCCCGGAGCCGTCCCCGGCGCCAGGGCCGGCACGATGCAGGCCCCGCACATCTGCCTGATCCTGTTCGCCCGCGGCATCAACCTCGGCCTGCATACCCGCGTCTACTTCGAGGACGAGAAGGCAGCCAACGCCAAGGACCCCATCATCAACGGCATCGAATGGGAAGTCCGCCGCGACACGCTGATCGCCAAGCGCGAGGAGCGCGACGGCAAGGTGGTGTATCGCTTCGACATCCGTATCCAGGACACGCCGGACGGCGGCAAGGAAACGGTGTTTTTCGACGTCTGATCCAGCCGTCGCGAGTGGCCCGCCGGCAGGCGGACCCCTGAATGCCCTCGATTCGGACGCTCTGGCGTCAAGAACGAGGGCATTTTTTGTAGCCACGAGGCTACGAAAATATGGCTTTCACAAAATTTTGTAGCCCCTTGGCTACAAAATAGAATCGATGTTTGTGCCTCTGAGGCTACAGGAATGCTAGGATAGGCCAATATTGAGGCCCAGGGGCTACAAAATGACAACACTAGGAGATGTCGCAAGCATGTTGCGGTCGGCCCGCAAAGATAGCGGTCTGTCCCAGGAGGAAATGGCGCAGCGGGCCGGCGTGGCCCGCTCCACGCTGGCTCGCATGGAAACCGTCGCCCGCGGCGACATGAGCGTTTCTGCGCTAGTCCGATTGCTGGAAGCGGCCGGCTATGACCTGAAAGTGGTCAAGGCAGGCCATATCCGCACCTTGGACGATATCCTTGCGGAACAGCGCCAGCGAGGCGACTCATGAGGCTGGACGTCCACGTGCTCGGCCAACGCGTGGCCAAGCTCTTTCGCGAAGGCGACGAATACGTCTTGCAGTATGAACCCGGAACGCCGGACGACGCCTTCGTCAGCCTGGCCATGCCCGTGCGCAACGAACCCTGGCGCTGGCCGCGCGACCTGCATCCCTTCTTTCGCCAGAACTTGCCCGAGGGCCATCTGTTGAGCGTGATCCGGGAGGTCTTCGGACCACTCATGGATGGCACCGACCTGTCATTGCTGGCCATAGTCGGTGCCTCCGGAATCGGGCGCGTAGCGGTAACGGCCGAAGGTGCTGCGCCCGGTGCGGAACTCACGCCTCTGAACATCGAGGAATTACTCACCGCGGACAATACGGCTCAACACTTCGACGCCCTGGTCCGCCAGTATGCACGCAGCGCCATATCAGGCGTCGTGCCCAAGTTCCTCGCCCCGGCTTTCTCCACGAGCGGCGATGCGCCATCCCTGGGCAAGACAACGCTGCGCACGCCACGACACATCATCAAGGGCTCCGACGACGGCACTCCGTTCCTCGGATTCAACGAATTCCACAGCCTTTGGGTCCTGCGCCGCCTGAACGTCGTACCGGTCGTGCATACGCGGATGTCCGACGATGGCCGGGTCTTGATCGTCGACCGATTCGACCTGGACCAGACGGGCCGGCCCGTTCGTGGCGTCGAAGATGCCTGCAGCCTGCTCGGCCTGCCTCCCCACGAGAAATACGCGCCATCCACCGAACGCGTGCTCCACGCCACGCGCGCTTATATCCCGCCTGCCAACTCGAGATTCCAACTTCTTCACCTGGGCTGGCATCTGCTGGTGAACTATGTCGTCCGCAACGCCGACTGCCACGCCAAGAACATCGCCCTGTACTACACCTCGCGCGACGACGTGGCCTACACGCCCGTCTATGACGTGGTGACCACCCAGGCCTACCCCCAGTTCAGCAACAACGCGCCCGGCCTGTCCATCGACGGACGCAAGACCTGGACTCCAGGCAAAACGCTGGAGCGGTTCTTCGCGGCCCGGCTCGGCATACCTCCCAGCCAATACAAGGCCATGGTGGAACAACTATGCGAATCGGCCGTCGAGGTGGGCCGGGAAGTCATCGAGGCAGCCCGCAACGAACCGCGCTGGAGGTGGATCGCCAAGCAGATGGTGCACGCATGGAACGACGGCATGTGCGCGCTCCGGAGCCCGAGGATGGATGGGAAATATCGTGGCCTGGATGCCGCCATCGAGGAGGCCGGCTACGAAGCGGCCGACACGCCTCGATCCGCTGGCGAAGTCATCGGCCGCTCTGAATTGCTGGCTCGCCGCCGCACATAGGGAAGCTGCGTCAGCCTGTCTGTGCCAGCCAGTCATGCACCAGGTCCGCGATGTCCAGACTGTTGCGGTCCATCATCAGCATGTGCGAGTTGCCCGGCATACCCAGTTCGGGCAGGGACATCAGGCGCACGTCGCCGTGGGTGGCGGCGAAGTCATGGATGCCGGCGCGCATGCGCGGCCAGCGCGGGTCGGTATCCATGTTGTCACCCATCACGACCAGCGTGGGAACGCGGTAAGGGCGATGCGGCTCCAGCGCGGGAATGCTGGCCGGTTCCAGCGCCACCACGGCCCGCACCAGGTCCGGGCGGGCGTGGGCCGCGCGCAGGCCGAACACGCCCGCTTGCGAATGGCAGACCACGATGGCCGGGCCGGTCTTCTCCAGCAAGGCCAGGTAGCCGGCCAGCACGGCCGCGTCGGTGCTGGTCCAGCGGGGCACCATCTGGCTGACCAGTCCGTCGAAGGCCTCCACCGGGAAGCGGGTGTTCGCATAAGCTTGTGAAGCGCGCCGTCCGGCTTCGCCGGGCTGGCCGATGCGGAAACGCTCGTAGATGTCCTCGGCGGTCTGGATGACGGGCGCCTCGGGCCAGACCTCGGGCACGCGCGCAAAGCCCGAGCGTCCGCGTTCGACGGCATCGCACAGGTAGCAGTCCCAGCCCCGCCGCAGGAAATAGTGCAGCCATCCCGGCCGGCCGTCCGGGGTGGTCTCCCAGGCCGCTCCCGTCATGCCTCCGCCGTGCCAGAACAGGATGGGCGCACGATCGGGCGCGGGGTCCGCCAGGAAGTATTGCGCGTACATCTGCTCGACGCGATAGTGGCCGTTGGGATCCACCCGCACGGGTTGCCCGCCTTCGGCCATCAGCAGTTCGCGCGTCGGCAGGCCCCGCAGCTCGATCTCGCGCCCGCCGACGTGGAAAGCGCCCATGTCCCGCAGCCGCAAGGGGCCGGCGCGCCCGGGCCGGACGTCGCCGGCGGCATGGTGCATGCTCATTCCGCGCGAATCTTGTTGGCCTGGATGATGGTTTTCCACTTCTCGTTCTCGCCTGCGATAAACCGGGCCAGGGCCTGCCGCGAGCCTGGCGCGACGTCCACGCCCAGTTGCTGCATGCGCGTCTGCACCTCGGGCGCCTTCAGCGCCGCCACGAAGGCCTGGTTCAGGCGGTCCAGCACCGCGTCGGGCGTGCGCGCCGGCGCCATGATGCCGAACCACGGGGTGATCAGGAAATCCGGGACGCCCGCCTCGGCGAAGGTCGGCACGTCGGGGATGGAAGGCGAACGCTTCTCGCTGGCCACCGCCAGCGCGCGTAGCTTGCCCGAGCGGATGCTGGGCAGCGACGCGGGCAGGTTGTCGAAGTACATGTCGACCTGCCCGCCAAGCAGGTCGGCCGCGACCTGGCCCGCCCCCTTGTACGGAATGTGCGTCAGCTCGATGCCGGCCTTGGTGTTGAGCAGTTCCGTCGCCAGGTGCGCCGAAGTACCGATGCCGGACGAGGCCGAGTTGAGCTTGCCCGGGTGCGCCTTGGCATAGGCGATCAGCTCGGCCACCGACTTGGCCGGCACCTTGGGATTGACGACCAGCACGCTGGGCACGGTGCCGATCATGGCGACCGGCGCGAAGTCCTTCACCACGTCATAAGGCGCCGGCGTATAGAGCGAGGGCGCGACCGCGCAGCCGAACGCGCACATCAGCAGCGTATAGCCGTTGGGTTCGGCGCGCGCCACGGCCTGGCCGCCAATGTTGCCGCTGGCGCCGACCCGGTTCTCGACGATCAGGGGCTGCCCCAGCGTCTTCGACAAGGTCTCGCCCAGCACCCGCGCCAGGATGTCCGGCGTCCCGCCGGGAGGATAGGGCGCGACCACGGTAATGGGCTTGGCGGGAAAGTCGGCGGCCGCGACGGCGCCGCATGCTGCCATGGCGGCGATGCCGGCGGCCAGCGCCGCGGTCCAGCGGCGCGCGCGCGAATTCGGGGTACGGTTCATGGTGTCTCCAGGATGGGCCTTTTGGCGGCCGGATGCCGCGCACTATAGCCAGCGGCCCCGCTCGCCGGCCAATGCCGGGATCGCAAGACATCCATACCAGAATTGCTATAGTGTTTCCCGATCATGCCCACCAGACATACCCCTGCCGACCGCGCGAAACTGCCCAACCTGCGCCGGATGGACATGAACGCGCTCTTGACCTTCGACGCGCTCATGAAGACCCGCAGCGCCACCGCGGCCGCCGCGCTGCTGCACAAGACCCAGCCGGCGATCAGCCGCGAGCTGGCGCGGCTGCGGCGCACGCTGGACGATCCGCTGCTGGTGGTGACGAAAGGCCGCTTCACGCCCACCGAGCGCGCGCTGGAACTACATGCCGTCGTGCGCGACGCGCTGGACCGCATCGAGCACGCGCTGAGCCCGCCCGAGGACTTCGATCCCGCCGGGGCCACCGGTACCGTCAACATCGGGACGGGGGCGCACATCGAACTGCTGCTGGGCGCGCCGCTGCTGCAGCGCCTGCGCGCGGCGGCGCCCCGACTGATCGTCCGCTTCCAGTCCGTGCACGGCGACTTCATACCCGACGACCTGGACGCGGAACGCATGGACATCGCCATCGGCCTCTTCAGCGAGGTTCCCCGGCGCTTCCATTCCATGCGTTTGTTCGCCGATCGCCGGGTCTGCCTGCTGTCGGCCACGCATCCCATGGCGCGGCGCAAGCGCCTGTCGCTGGACGAGCTGGACCGGCTGCAGTGGTTCGCCTTCGCGCAGATGTATGGCCGGCCCACCAACTTCGACCGGCTGCTCAAGCCGCGCCACCGCGACCTGGCGTTCTCGGCGTACCTGTCGGGCTTCGGCATCACGCCCTACGTGCTGCTAGAGACCGACTACGCGACCACCCTGCCGGCCTGCGTAGCCGAGGTGCACCAGCGGCACTTCCCGCTGGCCTCGATCGAACTGCCCGCGCCGCTGCGCGATATCGAGTTCTTCATGGTGTGGTCCAAGCGGCAGCACACCTCGCCCCTGCACACCTGGGTGCGGGGCGAGATCCTGCGGGTGCTGGAGGAAAGAACGGGCCGCGCTATTCCAGGAAATTCCCCGCCGCGAAAACGATAGGCGGTGCGTCCTGGTCGAAGCTCACGCCGATCGGGTCGCCGCCGGCCGCCACGATGTCCAGTTGCTGCTTGAACATGCGCCGCAGCAGGACCAGGCCGCGATCGGAGGTCGCCAGGTTCTCTTCCGAATGCCAGGCGATCGGCCCCTGGCTGACCTGGGCCTCGTAGTCCCCCGGCATGCGCTGGTGTTCCTCTTCGGTCAGTTCCTCCCACAGCTTGCCGTTCATGCGCGACCGCGAACGCGCGATGTCGCCCGCGCGGCGCACCCGGCCCGCCGTGTAGATCCGGAAGCTGGTGTCGTCGATGGGCAGGACCCAACCCAGCGACTCCACGGTGCCGTAGTGCGCCAGCCGGGGGCTGGGGATCACCCGCAAGGTGGGCAGCGCGGCCTCGCCCACGCGGCGCAGCGTCTTGCCGTCGTCCAGCCGCCGTACCGCCGTGGCGCTGACGCCCGCGTCCGTGTAGTCGAACGTGACCTCGGGCATCACACCCATCTGCGGCACGAATTGCGTGCCGCTGAAGCTCGAGTGCAGGATCGCGACGTGGAAGGGATCGACCACGTTCTCGAAGTGCTGGAGCCAGTTGCAGGGAATGACCTGCGGACCGCCTCCGCCTATGCTTTGGTCGTTGGCCTCGATGAACTCGCCCTGGGCCAGGTTCTCCAGCGCGGCGTAGCGCGGCAGGACCGGTTTCCTGGCAGGCGGCCCCATGTAGGCGAAGATCAGGCCGTAGCGTTCTTCGACGGGATACCAGGGCTGGCGGATGCGGTCGCGCGACAGGCCGCCCTGCGGCTCGCAGGGCTGGTCGGTGCAATGGCCCTGCACGTCGAACAGCCATCCGTGATAGCAGCAGCGTATGCCGCCGTCCTCGACGCGGCCGTAGTACAGCGAGGTGCCGCGATGGGCGCAGTGCGGATACAGCAGCCCGGGCCGCCCCTGGCGGTCGCGGAACAGGATCAGGTCCTCGCCCAGCGCGCGCACCTTGCGCGGCACCTCGCTCGCGTCGGCCGACACGCCGATGGGATGCCAGTAGCGGCGCAGCAGTTCGCCCATGGGCGTGCCCCGGCCGACCTGCGTCAGCGTGGCGTTGTAGGTGGCGGGCTTGCGCTCGTAGGCGGTACCGGCATCCGGCAATGTCGTGGTCGTCATGTTCCCTCGTCCTCGTGTCCTGGTTTCAGTTCTTCAGCGTCACCCCGGCGGCATCCACCAGTTGCTTGAAACGGGCGTAGTCGGCGCGGGCATTGGCGATGAATTCATCTGGCCGGTTGGCCACCGGCTGGAATCCGAGATCGACGATGCGGGCGCGCACATCGTCCGTACGGGTGGCCGCCTGCAGGCTGGCCACGAGCTTGTCGCGCACCGCGGGCGGAATACCGGCGGGCGCGTAGGCGCCTATCCAGCCTTCGAGCTCGAAGCCTTTGAGCCCTTGCTCCAGAAACGTGGGAACGGCGGCGAGTATGGGCGCGCGCTGCCGCCCCGGCACGCCCAGGACCTTCATCTTCCCCGCCTGCGACATGTTGCGGGCAGTGCCCGGATTGGCCCAGGCCAGGTCCAGCCGGCCCGCTTCCATGTCCTGGTGGGCGATGGACTCGGTCTTGTAGGGCACGTGTATCAGCCCCGGGATGGCTTCGTGCCTGAGCAGCTCGCCGAACAGATGGGCGATCGTGCCGGTGCCCCAGGTGCCGTAGGTCAGGCTCGGGTGCTTCCTGGCATAGTCCTTCAGCTCGGCCAGGTTCGAGTACGGCGCCGAAGCGGCGGCCACCAGCACCGGGCCGGAGCCGATGGCGAGCTGCGACAGCGGCTGGAAATCCCTGGCCGCATCGTAGGGCAGCTTGTCGTGAAGGATGGGATTGTTGATGTGCGTCGTCTGCAAGGTGATGAGCAACGTATAGCCGTCGGGCGGAGCCTTGGCGACGGCGTCCGCGGCCAGGATGCCGCTGGCCCCCGGCTTGGGGTCCACTACCACCGGCTGGCCCCAGGCCAACCGAAGTTGTTCGGCATAGGCCCGGGCCAGCAGGTCGATCGGGCTGCCGCCCGGACCGTAGGGAATGATGCGCACCGGGCGCGAGGGAAAGCCGCCGGCGCCCGACGGCTGGGCATGCGCGGCGCCGGCCGCGAGCCAGGCCAGCGACGCGGCGACAAGCGCTCGCGCGGCAATGCGGGCGTGGGCTTGCCACGCACGGCGGATACAGGACATGGTGGTCTCCTCCGGGCCTGGAGCGCGATGGATCCGCCACGGCCCTTTATATGCAAACGCAACGATATTAAAATTAACGACATATCATTGCATTGTCAACGACATGCAAAGTCGCCCCGCCGCGCGCGGCCGCCCCTATCATTGGCGTTTCGCCTTCCCGCCCCAGCCATGCCCGCCGCAAAGAAGAAGCTCGCATCCTTCAAGACCCTGCCGGCCTTCCAGCTCGAGATGCTGGCCGCGCTCGTGGCCAGCCGCAACGAACTGCGGCACCAGCGCCGCTTCGGGCTGCGCAGCGTCGAGTGTCATGTCCTGGGCATCGTCGGCGCGCAGGCGCCCATCTCGTTGCGCCGGCTGTGCGCCGAACTCGGACTGGACAAGAGCCATGGCAGCCGCCTGGTCGCCAAGCTGGAAGAACGCGGGCTGCTGGAACGCTGCGACGACCCTGCCGACAAGCGTTCGTTCTATCTCCTCCTGACACCGCAGGGCGTGGACATGCACGCGCGCATCCATGCCGATGCGGTCGAGCGCAACGCCGAATGGCTGGAGGGGCTGTCCGCCGCCCGACGTGGCGTGTTCCTCGAATGCGTCGCGCAATTGACTGCCCATTCCCAGGCCATGCTGGCACGGGAAGAAGCCGCGTCGGGGCAGCCGGCATCCCCGCGCCAGGAGGCCGGGGACGGCATCGAGACCCGCGGGCTCCTGCTGGTCGAACGAGCCAGGCTGCAGCAGTTGCACGAGCAATTGGCGGCGCTGCTGGCTCGCGGATAGGCCCGGCGCCATCTCGCGCATTTCGCCGGTAAATGCCGGGTATTTACGCTATTCGTTAGATTCCGCCCGGACCCCGGTGATACCGTCTCCTGGCCGGTGCCCGCCCGCGCGGGCCTGGAAGAACGGCCGCGAGCCGCCCAGAACGATGGAGACGATGATGCCCCTGAAAGTCCTTCCGGCCGCCGCGCTGCTGGCCGCCGCCTGTACCCTGCCCGCCTTCGCCCAGGCCCCCGTCAAGATCGGGTTCCTGGGCGAGTTCTCCGGCCCGCAGGCCGGCCTCGGCCAGGACATGTACGACGGCTTCATGCTGGGCATCCGGCAGGCCGGCGGCAAGCTGGGCGGCGTCCCCGTGGAGGTGCTGCGGGAGGACACGCAACTCAAGCCCGACGTGGCGGTGCAGGTGGCGCGCAAGCTGATCGAGAAGGACAAGGTGCCCATCATCGCCGGCATCACCTTCTCGAACATCATGATGTCGGTGCAGCCGCTGGCCACGCGGCGGGAGGTCTTCGTCATCGGCACCAATGCCGGACCTTCGCCGATCGCCGGCGACAAGTGCTCGCCCTACCAGTTCATCGTGTCGCGCCAGGGCGACCAGCAGGCCGAAGTGCTGGGCAAGTACGCGACGCAGCGCGGCTACAAGCGCGTGGTCATGATGGCGCCCAACTACCAGGCGGGCAAGGACGTGCTGGCCGGCTTCCGCCGCTACTTCAAGAACGAGGTCGTGGAAGAGATCCACACGCCGCTCGACCAGTTCGATTTCTCGGCCGAACTGTCGCGCGTCGCGGCCCACAAGCCCGATGCGGTCTTCGCGTTCTACCCCGGCAGCCCCGGCGTGAACTTCCTCCGCCAGTACCGCCAGCTAGGGCTGGCTGACCGCATCCCGCTGATGTCCGTCGCGGTGGTCGACGGCGTATCGCTGCCCGCGCTGCGCGAAGCGGCGCTGGGCGTGCTGCTGGGCAGCACCTGGGGCCCCGACCTGCCAGCCGAGGCAAACCGCCGCTTCGTGTCCGCGTTCGAGGCAGCCTATGGCCGCACGCCATCGGAATACGCCGCCACCAGCTACGATGCGGCCCGGCTGCTGGATGCGGCGATCGGCGCGGTCAAGGGCAACGTCGCGGACAAGCCCGCCTTCATGGCGGCGCTCAAGGCGGCCCGCTTCGACTCGGTGCGCGGCAACTTCAAGTTCGGCAACAACCATTTCCCCATCCAGGACCTGCACGTGTTCCAGGTCGTGCGCGACAGCGAGCACCAGGTCGCCCTCAAGACGGTGGAAACCCCGATGAAGGGAGTCCAGGACGCCTACCACGATGGATGTACCATGCGCTGACGGCGGACATGCCCTGAAGGCAGCTGCCGGGCCATGAACCTGAACACCCTGGACCTGAACCTGCTGCTTGTCTTCGACGCGGTGCTGCGCACCGGCAGCACCACCCTGGCCGGCGAGGAGCTGGGCCTGACGCAGTCGGCGGTCAGCAACGGACTGCGCCGGCTGCGCGCCGCCTTCGACGACCCCTTGTTCATCAAGACCGCGCAGGGCATGAGCCCGACGCCGATGGCCGAACGCCTGGCGCCGTCCCTGCGCGAGGGCCTGGACAGGATCCGGCAAGCCATCGACGACCGCGAGGATTTCGTGCCGGCCGCGTCGCAGCGCCAGTACGTCCTGTATGCCAGCGACACCGGCCAGCGCGTCTTCCTGCCCCGGCTGCTGGGTCGGCTGCGGCGCGAGGCCCCGGGCATACAACTGGTCACCTTGCAGGCCTCGCCCCGCGATGCGCCGCGGCTGATGGCCGCGGGCGAGATCGATCTCGCGCTGGGCTTCTTCCTGCATTTCCAGGCGGGTTTCTACCGCCAGAAACTGTTCAGCGACCACTACGTCTGCATGGCGGCAGCCGACCATCCCGCCATACGCGGTCCGATGACGCTGGCGCAGTACATGCACGCGCCACACGTGGTGTACCGCCCCGCCGTGGGCAGCCACGCGTTCTTCGAGGACGTCATCGACAAGCTGTTCTCCGAGCACAACCTGCGCCGCCAGGTGGTGCTGCAGGTCACTCATGGCCTGGGCCTGCCGGAAATCATCGCCGGCACCGACATGCTGGTGGCCGTTCCCGCCAGCCTGGCGCAGGCCTGCGCGGGCAGTCCCGGCGTGCGCTTCCTGCCGCTGCCGTTCGATGCGCCGCTGGTGGACATCACCCAGCAGTGGCACGAACGCTTCCACCGCGACCTGGGCCACGCCTGGCTGCGGCGGACCATTGCCGAGCTGTTCCAGGACGGCGGCGCCGCGCCCGCGTGAGCGCGGGCATTTGCGGCGGGAATCCGGGGTATTTCCACTATTCGTTGGCCGCGGCGGCGGCGCGCCGGTAGCGTGATGGCTTTCCAACGTCCACGGAAATACCGCCATGTCCGCGCCGTCCACCTCTCCCCTCATCCGCAACGCCTGGTATGCCGCCGCCACCTCGGCCGAGGTCGGCCGCACGCTGCTGGGGCGTCATCTGCTGGGAACGCCCGTCGTGCTGTACCGGACCGAGGCCGGTGAGCCCGTCGCCCTGCTCGATGCCTGCGCGCACCGGCAATTTCCCCTGTCGCGCAGCGCCCTGGTGGGCAACGACATCCGCTGCGGCTATCACGGCTTCACGTTCGACAGCAGCGGCGCATGCGTCCACATCCCCTCGTCCCCGCGCATTCCGCGCGATGCGCGCGTCCAGCGCTTCCCGCTGATCGAACGCCACGACATGCTGTGGATATGGCCGGGCGATCCCGCGCTTGCCGATTCCGCGCTGGTACCCGCCTGTCCTTGGCTGGACGGTTCGGCCAAGGTCTCGTACTACGCCCACCTGCGCGCACACTATCAGTTGCTGATCGAGAACCTGCTGGACTTCTCGCACGTGCCCTACGTCCATCACGACCAGCAGGGACACCCGGAACTGGCCCGCGTCATTCCCCGCGCGCGCGAGCACGGCGACACGGTGGTCAGCACGCGCATCATGCGCGAATCCAGCACGCCACCGCTGTGGTCGGACGTGATGGGGCTTCCCCTGGGTGCGCCCATGGACCATGACCAGCGCTTCGAATTCCACGCGCCTTCCGCCGTCTGCATCCGCCAGGCCGTCTGGGCTTCGCAGGCCCCGGAGCAACGCTACCCCTTTTCGACTACCCATTTCATGACCCCCGACGGCTGCGGCGCCACGCACTACTGGTCGTGGGTGTCCCTGGAATGGGAAGGGGTGGATCCGGCCACGCTCGAACGCATGGACCGCGGCGCGCGGGAAGTGGCGGACCAGGACGTGGTGGCGCTGGAAGCCCAGCAGGCCCTGCACGACCGCCTGCGCGACGGCGCGGTGGCCCATGGGGTGGTCAGCGTTCCCTTCGATGCCGGCTCGCTGCTGACCCGCCAGGTGCTGGCACGCATGGCGGAGCGGGAACGCGAGGCGGCGCGCGAACCCCGCACGGCCGCCTCCTGACCGGACGCGGCGCCTACCGGGACGGCGCGGCGCCCATGACCTCGCCCGAGATCTGCACCCGCCGGACCTCGGACAGGTACATGATGATCAGCGACACCCAGACCACGCCGTAGAGCAGCATGAAGCAGCTCGACCGCACCTCCAGGAGATCGGCCAGGAAACCGAACATGAGCGGCAGCAGGAAGCCGCCCAGGCCGCCGGCCAGCCCGACGACGCCCGACACCAGCCCCATGTTCTCGGGGAAATCGTCCGCCACGTACTTGAAGGTGGATGCCATGCCGAACGCGAACACCATGCCCAGCACGAACAGCAGCGCGGTGAACAGCCACATCGGCAGGTAGATGTGCAGGTTCGCGGTGCCGTCCATGGTCTTGATCACCAGCGTGGTGTCCGGATAGGACAGCAGGAACAGGCAGACCCAGGCCACCCACAGGCACCACCAGGTCGTGTTGTGGGCGCCGAAGCGGTCGGCCAGCACGCCGCCCACCGCGCGCAGCACCGAGCCGGGCAGCGAGAACCCGGCCGCCAGCCCCGCCGCCATGGCCAGCGACAGCCCGTACTCGGCCTTGAAGTACTGCGGGATCCACAGCGACAACGCCGTGAAGCCGCCGAAGGTGATCGAGTAGTACTGGCAGTACTTCCAGACCTTGGGGTTCCTGAGCACGGCCATCGACTCGCGCAAGCCCGCGCCCTTCTTTCCCGCGTCCGGATCGGGCGCGGCGGCCAGCCAGAAGATCGCGGCGGTCGCCAGCAGGGCGACGGCATAGATCCGCGGCACCGTACGCCAGCCGTAGAGCTCCAGCAGCACCGGCGTCAGGAACAGGTTCACCGCGGCCCCGACCGTGCCGGCGCCGAAGAAACCCATCGCGAAGCCGCGCCGCTCGGGCGGGAAGAAGCGCGCGACATAGGGCGTGCCCACCGCGAACGAAGCGCCCACCAGTCCCAGGAACAGCCCGATGGCCAGGAACTGCCAGAGCTGCTGCGCATAGCTGACGAGATAGACCGGAACCGCGCAAACCAGCAGCAGCACGGTCATGACGATGCGCCCGCCGAACCGGTCGGTCCATATTCCCAACGGCAGGCGGAACACCGCGCCGGTCAGCACGGGCGTGGAGGTGAGCAGGCCGAAACGGAAGGCATCCAGGCCCAGTTCCTCGCGTATCTGTATGCCCAGCACGCCGAACATCATCCACACCACGAAACACACCATGAAGGCCAGGGTGCTGGCATACAGCACCGAGTACGCCTTGAATGGAGTCGTCATGAACATTCTCCCGATCGACGGCCCGCCCCGTCCGGCGCCTGCGTTCGCACCATGCGCTATTGCAGCAGCGGCGAATCCGCCCCCTGCATGTCCAACCCCTTGATGTCTGCCTGGCCCACGAGCCATTGCAGGTACTGGTGGGTGGCGCGGCGCTGGCTGGCGGCCTGCAGCCACTCGGCGATGCGCGCGTGGGCGTCCTCGAAGGCCAGCGTGCGGCCCGGGTCCCGGGCGCCGGTACGGACGATGTGGAAACCGTACCGGGTCTCGACCAGCCGCTCGCGCAGCGTATGCGCCGGCATGGCGAACACCTCGGCCTCGAACTCCGGCACCGTTTCGCCGCGCCGTATCGTGCCCAGCCCGCCGCCGGCCGCAGCCGAGGGACAGTTGGAATATTGCCGCGCCATGTCGGCGAAGGCCGCCGGGCCCGCCTGCGCCAGGGCCTGCAGGATCTCGCTGGCCCGATGGCGCAGCACGGGCGCGCGGATGCGGGGCGTCAGCTGGAACAGGATGTGTTCGACCTCGACCCACGCGTCGACGACGAAGCGCTCGCCGTGCATGTCGTAGTAACGGCGGCAGGCGGCCTCGTCGGCGCTGGGCGTGCGCACCTCCGCCGCCAGCACCGCCCGTACCGCCTCGTCGCCTTGCGTGCCGACGCCCAGCGCGCGGGCCCGCTGGACCAACAGTTCCCGCAGCACCAGTTCCTGCGCAGCGCTTTCCATGGGATCGGCGGCCTCCTGGTGACGCCGGGCCTCCGACGCCAGGCGCGCCTCGTCGATGACGACGCCGTTGACCGATATCATGCCGTCCCCCTCATCCGCGCGGCCGCACCAGCTGCCAGGCGCGCCCCAGGTAGGCGATCGAGCCGAATCCGCTCCACACGTGCACCAGCCGCGTGAACGGGAAGATCGCGAACAACGTCATGCCCAGCACCATGTGCACGTGGTAGATGACGGGCGTGCCCGCCATGGCCTCAGCGGCGCCGCCGCGGAAGGTCACGATGCGCTGCGCCCACTCGCCCAGGGCGATCATGACCGCGCCGTCCTTGTGCTGCATCGAGGTCAGGATGGACAGGAGCCCCAGCGCCAGGACGATCAGTATCCAGACCAGGGTCAGCCAGTCGGAGAAACGCGAGGTCGCCGCGATGCGCGGCTCGGACCAGCGCCGCCAGATCAACAGCAGCAGCCCCGCCAGGCAGACCAGCCCCAGGATGGCCCCCACGACGATTGCCATCGTCTGCTTGAGCCCGGTGGAAATGCCCATCGCATGGTAGACGGCGGGCGGCGTCAGAAGGCCGACCAGATGCGTGAAGAACAGCGAGATGATGCCGATGTGGAAAAGATTGCTGCCCCAGCGCAGGGTGCCGCGCTTGAGCAACTGGCTGGAGTCGCTCTTCCACGTGTACTGCGCGCGCTCGAACCGGGCCAGGCTGCCCAGCAGGAAGATCGCCAGCGCGATGTACGGATAGATCGCGAAGAAGAAGTGGTACAGGTAGTCACCCATGGTTTCCTCCCTTGCCCGGTCCGGTCGCCGCGCGCCGCGGGTCGGTTGCGTGGAAGCGCACCGGCTGCGGCTGGCCGTGCGCGCGCAGGACCGGTTCGGCCATGCCGGCGCCGGGCCCGAACGTGACCATGCCTTCCTCCATGTCCCCCTCGGGCGGCTCGGGCAGGGCCTGGGGCTGGACGTCGGTCAGGCGCCGCAGCACGTCGAAGGCCCGGGCGTACGGGCTGCCCGCCGCGTCGAGCTTGTCGCCGATGCGGGCCAGCACGTGGATCGCATCGCCCAGCAGGACCGCCGCCCGCGGCGCCGGCAACTGGCCCAGGAACTCCAGGAACATCGGCACGTAGTCCGGCAGTTCCCCGGGCCGGGGCTCCAGGCCATGCCGCAGGTATTCCTCGCGCAGGTTCACCATGGCCTGTCCACGGTCGCGCGATTCGCCGTGGACATGCTCGAACAGGTGCAGCGAGTGGGCCGGGCGCCGGTCGAAGGTCGCCACGTACTCCTCCTGCAGCGCGATCAGGTCGGGCTTGCCCTCCATCATCGCGAACAGCGGCGCCAGCGTGGCGGCGTCGGCCGGCGCCAGCGCCGACCGCAGCTCGGGCAGCGCCGCCACCATCTCGGCGTCGGGATAGGCCAGCAGGGCGGAAAGCACGGTATAGGTCATCGGCTGCGCTGCACTTCCATGAACGTCACCGGCTGCTCCGCGCGGTCGCGCGGCGGCGCGCCGAACAGCGAGGTCTGCGAAACGCCGTTCGAACAGCCGTCGCCGAAGGTGAAGCCGCAGGAGCCCTTCAGGTCGAAGGCGTTCTCGGCGTACTCGCGATGGGCGGTGGGGATGACGAAGCGATCCTCGTAGTTGGCGATGGCGAGATAGCGGTACATGTCCTCGACCTGGGCCAGGGTCAGGCCGACCTGGTCCAGGATGTCGCGCCGCTCCTGCAGGTCCACCGTACGGGCCCGCATGAAGGCGCGCATCGCCAGCAGGCGCTCCAGCGCCAGGGCCACAGGCGCCTCGTCGCCGGCCGTCAGCATGTTGGCCAGATAGCGCAGCGGGATGCGCAGCGACTTCACGTCGGGCAGCTCGCCGAAGGAGCCGATCTGTCCGCTGTGGGCGGCGGACTGGATGGGCGACAGCGGCGGCACGTACCAGACCATGGGCAGCGTGCGGTACTCCGGGTGCAGCGGAAACGCGATCTTCCATTCCACCGCCATCTTGTAGGTCGGGGACACGCGCGCCGCGTCCAGCCACGACTGCGGGACCCCGTCGGCCAGCGCCTGGGCGGCGACGGCCGGGTCGTGCGGATCCAGGAATACATCCAACTGCGCCTGGTACAGGTCCTTCTCGTGCTCGACCGCCGCCGCCTGCTCGATGCGGTCGGCGTCGTACAGCAGCACCCCCAGGTAGCGGATCCGCCCCACGCAGGTTTCCGAACAGACGGTAGGCTGGCCCGCCTCGATGCGCGGATAGCAGAAGATGCACTTCTCCGCCTTGCCGCTGTGCCAGTTGTAGTAGATCTTCTTGTAGGGGCAGCCCGACACGCACATGCGCCAGCCACGGCACTTGTCCTGATCGACCAGCACCACGCCGTCCTCCTCGCGCTTGTAGATCGAGCCCGACGGGCAGCTCGCCACGCAGCTGGGATTCAGGCAGTGCTCGCACAGGCGCGGCAGGTACATCATGAAGGTATTCTCGAACTGTCCGTAGATCTCTTTCTGGACGTCCTCGAAGTTGTAGTCCTGGGATCGCTTGGAGAACTCCCCGCCCAGGATCTCTTCCCAGTTGGGCCCCCACTCGATCTTCTCCATGCGCTGCCCGGTGATGAGCGAGCGCGGCCGGGCGGTAGGGGCGGCCTGCTGTTCCGGCGCCGACTGTAGATGGTCGTAGTCGAAGGTGAACGGTTCGTAGTAGTCGTCGATCTCGGGCAGGTTGGGATTGGCGAAGATGTTCGCCAGCAGCTTGAGCTTGCCGCCCTGGCGCGGCTCTATCCTGCCGTCCGGGCGGCGCCGCCAGCCGCTGTTCCAGCGCTTCTGGTTCTCCCAGTCCTTGGGAAAGCCGACGCCGGGCTTGGTCTCGACATTGTTGAACCAGGCGTATTCCACCCCCTGGCGCGAGGTCCAGACGTTCTTGCAGGTAACCGAACAGGTATGGCAGCCGATGCACTTGTCCAGGTTCAGCACCATCGCGATCTGCGCGCGGATCTTCATCATCGTCTCCCGATTTCTAGCGGGTTGCCTGGGACACGGCCGGCGTGTCGAGCCAATCGACCTTGGCCATCCTGCGGACGATCACGAACTCGTCGCGGTTCGAACCCACCGTGCCGTAGTAGTTCAGGCCGTACGAAAGATGGGCGTACCCGCCTATCATGTGCGTGGGCTTGAGCACGATCCGCGTCACCGAGTTGTGGATGCCGCCGCGGGTGCCGGTGATTTCCGACCCCGGCGTGTTCACGATCTTCTCCTGGGCGTGGTACATCATCGTCATCCCCTGCGGCACGCGCTGGCTGACCACCGCGCGCGCCACCAGCGCGCCGTTGACGTTGTACGCCTCGATCCAGTCGTTGTCGGCGATGCCGGCCTTCGCCGCGTCGATCTCGGACATCCAGAGGATGGGGCCGCCCCGCGACAGCGTCAGCATGAGCAGGTTGTCGGTATAGGTCGAATGGATGCCCCATTTCTGGTGCGGAGTCAGGAAGTTCAGCACCAGTTGCGGATTGCCGTTGTCACGCGGGGCCTCCAGCATGGGCCGGATGGAGCCGGTATCCACGGGCGGCCGGTAGGTGCACATGGCTTCGCCGAAGGCGCGCATCCACGCATGGTCCTGGTAGAGCTGCTGCCGGCCCGTCAGGGTGCGCCAGGGTATGAGTTCGTGCACGTTGGTGTAGCCGGCGTTGTAGCTCACGTGCTCGGACTCCACGCCCGACCACGTCGGCGACGAGATGATCTTGCGCGGCTGCGCCTGGATGTCGCGATAGCGGATCTTCTCGTGCTCGCGCGGGGCCGCCAGGTGGGTGTGGTCGCGCCCCGTGACGGCCGACAGCGCCTCCCAGGCCTTGACGGCCACGTGGCCATTGGTCTCCGGGGCCAGGGTCAGGATGGCCTCGGCCGCGTCGATGTCCGTGTCCAGGCGCGGCAGGCCGTGGCTGGGGCCGCTTTCGTCCACCGCGTAGTTCAGCTGCGCGAGCAGGTCGCACTCGCTGTCCGCGCTCCACGAGATGCCCTTGCCGCCCACGCCGAGCTTGCGCGTCAGCGGGCCGAGCGAGGTGAACTGGCGGTACAGCTCGGGATAGTTGCGCTCGACCACGGTCATCGACGGCATGGTCTTGCCCGGCACGGGCTCGGTCTCGCCACGCTTCCAGTCGCGCACGCCATAGGGGTCGCCCAGCTCTCCCGGCGTGTCATGCTGCAGCGGCGTCAGCACCAGGTCCTGCGCGGCCGGCAGCTCGTCCCGCGCGATGCGCGAGAAGGCCGCGGCGATGCCCTTGTAGATCTCCCAGTCGCTGCGCGACTCCCAGACCGGATCCACCGCCGCCGACAGCGGGTGGATGAAGGGATGCATGTCCGAGGTGTTCAGATCGTTCTTCTCGTACCAGGTGGCGGTGGGCAGCACCACGTCGGAATACATGCAGGTGGTGGACATGCGGAAGTCCAGCGTGACCAGCAGGTCGAGCTTGCCCTGAGGCGCCTCGTCGCGCCAGGCGACTTCGTCGGGCTTCTGCTGGCCGGTCTCGCCCAGGTCCTTGCCCTGTACCCCGTGTCGCGCGCCCAGCAGGTGCTTGAGGAAATACTCGTGGCCCTTGCCCGAGGACCCCAGCAGGTTGGAGCGCCAGACGAACATGTTGCGCGGGAAGTTGTCGGGATGATCGGGGTCCTCGCAGGACATCTTCAAGCGCCCCTCGCGCAGCGCCTGCACCACGTAGGCCGCCGGCTCCTGCCCGGCCGCGCGCGCGGCCCGGACGACCTCGAGCGGATTGGTCTGCAACTGCGGCGCGGACGGCAGCCAGCCCATGCGTTCGGCGCGCACGTTGAAGTCGATCATGGTGCCCTGGAACTGCGCCGCGTCGGCCAGCGGCGACAGGAGATCCTGCACCTTCAGCTTCTCGTAGCGCCACTGGTCGGTGTGCGCGTAGAAGAACGAGGTGCCGTTCATGTGCCGCGGCGGGCGGGCCCAATCCAGCCCGAAGGCAACGGTGGTCCAGCCCGTCTGCGGCCGCAGCTTCTCCTGCCCGACGTAGTGGCACCAGCCCCCGCCCGACTTGCCCACGCAGCCGCACATCACCACCAGGTTGATGATGCCGCGATAAGCCATGTCCATGTGGTACCAGTGGTTCAGGCCCGCGCCCAGGATCACCATGGACCGACCCTGCGTCTTGTCGGCGTTGTCGGCGAACTGGCGCGCGACCGTGACGACGTCGTCGCGCCGCACGCCGGTGATGCGCTCTTGCCAGGCCGGCGTGCCGGGCACGTCGTCATCGTAGGACGCCGCCACGTTGCCGCCGCCCAGGCCGCAGTCCAGCCCGTAGTTGGCAATCAGCAGGTCGTATACCGTCACCACCAGCGCCTCGCCCTCGCGGGTGGCCACCCGCCGCGCCGCCATGTTGCGCACCAGGACCTCGTCGTGGTCGGTGCCCTGGAAATAGTCGTGCTGGGCTCCGCCGAAATAGGGAAAGGCCACCGGCACCACGTCGTCGTGGTTGCCGACCAGCGACAATCGAAGGCTGACATCGCCGCCCGAGGCGTCGCGGGACTCCAGGTTCCACTTGCCCTGGTCGCCCCCTTCCTTCTGGCCCCAGCGGAAGCCCACCGAGCCCAGCGGCGCGACCAGCCGCCCCGAGTGCTCGTCGATGGCGACCGTCTTCCAGTCCGGATGATTGGTTTGGTCCAGCGCGCCGGGCAGGTCCGCCGCCCGCAGGAAGCGCCCGGCCACGTAGCGATCGCCGTGGCGCTCCAGGCAGACCAGGAAAGGCATGTCGGAATACCGGCGGCAGTACTCGCGGAAATACTCGCTCTTGCCGCCCAGGTGGTATTCCTTGAGGATGACGTGCCCCATCGCCAACGCCAGCGCGGCGTCGGTTCCCTGCTTGGGATGCAGCCAGATGTCGCCGAACTTCGAGCCTTCCGCGTAGTCCGGGAAGATCGACACGATCTTGGCGCCGCGGTAGCGTGCCTCGACCATGAAGTGAGCATCGGGCGTGCGCGTCTGCGGCACGTTCGAGCCCCACATCATGATGAAGCTGGCGTTGAACCAGTCCGCGGATTCGGCCACGTCGGTCTGCTCGCCCCAGGTCTGCGGACTGGATGGCGGCAGGTCGCAATACCAGTCGTAGAAGCTCAGAATGGTGCCGCCCAGCAGCGAGAGATAACGGCTGCCGGCCGCGAAGGACACCATGGACATCGCGGGGATGGGCGAGAACCCGACCACCCGGTCGGGGCCGTAGCGCTTGACGGTATACGCGTTGGCGGCGGCCACCAGTTCGTTGGCCTCGTCCCAGGTCGTGCGCACGAACCCGCCCATGCCGCGCATGGACTTGTACTCCGCCGCCAGCGCGGGCGTGGTGCAGATGTGTTCCCAGGCCTGCATCGGCGCCATGGTCTTGCGCGCCTCGCGCCACATGCGGGCCAGGCGGCCGCGCAGCATGGGGTACTTCAGGCGGTTGGCGCTGTACAGATACCAGGAGTACGACGCGCCGCGCGAACAGCCGCGCGGTTCATGATTGGGCATGTCCGGCCGCGTGCGCGGATAGTCGGTCTGCTGCGTTTCCCAGGTAACGATGCCGCCCTTGACGTAGATCTTCCACGAACAGGAGCCGGTGCAGTTCACTCCGTGGGTCGAGCGCACGATCTTGTCGTGCTGCCAGCGGTCCCGGTAGGCGTTCTCCCAGGACCGGTCCTCCTGGACGACGGCGCCGTGGCCGCCGGAGAACGATTGCTTGACCCGGCTGAAATACTTGAGGCGATCGATCAGGTAACTCACCGCGGTACCTCCAGACGTCGTCGACGGCCATGGGCCGGCTGGGCGGAACGGCAAGGCGGAAAGAGCAGGGGTGCGATGAAGGCCGCCCGACCGGTCGTGCGGGCCTACGTTAACAAGTGTTTCGATCGATAGTCAACGACATGCGGATGTCAGCCGGCCGGGCCGCTCAAGCCATCCGGCACTCCTGCGCGAAGGAGTCGCGGCTGCGTTCGAAGATGACGCCCTTGCTGGAAAGCGCCGCCTTCCCGTCCGCCCCCTTGACCACGTCCACCCGGTAGAACGGCGAGATCGGGAACTGGTTGGTGTTGAACGCGAAGTACCCGCGCACCGACTGGAAGTCCGCCGCCTTCAACGCCGCTCGGAACGCCGCCTTGTCCTCGACATTGCCACCGGTGCGGCGCAGCGCCGAGGCGATCAGGCGCGCGGCATCGTAGGACTGGGCCGCATACAGAGAAGGCTCGCGGCCGTACTTCTTGCGGAAGGCGCCGGCGAACTCGCGGTTCGCGGCATTGTCCAGATCCGGCGCGTAGGGCGAACTCGTGACCGCGCCCAGCGCCAGGTCGCCCAGGGCCGGCAGCGTGGAGCCATCGATGGTCGAGACCGAGATCATCGGGATCTTCGTCATCAGGCCGGCCTGCTGGTACTGCTTGGTGAAGTTCACGCCCATGCCGCCCGGGTAGAACGTATAGACCGCATCCGGCTTGGCCGCGGCCAGGTTGGAGATCTCCACCGAATAGTCCGGCTGGTTCACCCGGCTGAAGGCCTCGCCCAGGATCTCGCCCTTGTAGGTGCGCCTGAACCCTTCCATGGCGTCCTTGCCCGCCTGGTAGTTGGGCGCCAGCAGATAGACCCGCTTGAAGCCCATGCGGTTGACCAGTTCGCCGGCCGCTTCGTGCAACTGGTCGTTGTTCCACGACGTGGAGAAGAAAAAGGGCGAACAGCCCTTCCCCGTGATCGGCGTCGGGCCGGCGTTGGAGCCGACCAGGAAGACCTTCCCTGACGTGATGGGCCGATGCACGGCCATCATGACGTTCGAGAACACGATGCCGGTCACGATGGGGACCTGGTCCCGCACCAGCAGCTGGCGCGCGATCTGCACGCCCTTCTCCGGCTTCATCTCGTCGTCCTCGCGCAGGACCTTGATCTCGACGCCGCCCAGCCGGCCGTTCTCCTGGTCCACGGCCAGCATGAAGCCGTCGTACTGGTCGGCGCCCAGCGCCGCGCCCGGGCCCGAGAAGGTCGACAGGAAACCGATCTTCACCGGCGCCGCGGCGGCTGCGCCGCAGGCGAACAGCGCGGCCAGAACGAGGGATCGCGATACGTGCATGGTCATGCTCCTGCTCCTGGGGGGTGGCCGGCTTCGGCCTGGGTTTCCGCCGCGATCATCCGCTTGACCGCGCGCCGCATGTGGATACGGGCCGCGTCCGAGACGATGTCGATCAGGCCCTGTTCGCCGCGGTCGGTCAACATGGCCTGCTGGGCCTCGACGATGGCCTTGTCTTCGCGGAACGCCGTGTCGATCTCGTGGAACAGCGCATTGGTCGCGGTGGGGTCGTCCTGGCGATAACCGTTGGCCGCCGACCAGAAATAGAAGCAGGTAGTCTCGGTTTCCGGCGTCAGCCCGTGGAAGATGCGCAGCGAAAAACCCGGCTGGTTGCGGTTTTCCACCGCGCCCTTGCCGCTGTCTATGCCGCCGGTCCACTGCAGCACCGTGCCAGGGGCGATGTACTGGAACTCCATCCACCGATCGATGCGATCGGCCAGGGACACCGCCTTGGTGTAGGTAGGAGGCGGTGCGGAGTCCATCAGCCAGCGGATGAAGTGCAGGCCGTCGTCAGTGGGTGTGACGGTCATCCTGGCCTCGACGTGCGCCTTCGGATTGCCGCCGATGGTGTTCTTGTGGACGAAGGCCAGGTGGGTCAGGTCCATCAGGTTGTCCACCAGCAGCATGGAGCTGGCCTTGACGTGATAGACCTGGCACTTGTGCGGCCAGGCGGCGTGATCGTTGTGGAAGGGGTAGGAGACGATGCGGGCGGGATCGGCCTGCTCCGGCTCGCCCAGCCATATCCACACGAGCTCGTCCTGCTCGACCACCGGGAACGACTGCACCCTGGCCTTGGGCGGGATCGAGGCCTGGCCGGGAATGCGGACACAGGCGCCCGCCGCGTCGAACACCATGCCGTGATAGCCGCACTCCAGGCCCTCCGGCACGACTTGGCCGAACCGCAGGGGCGTGCCACGGTGGCAGCACCGGTCGAGCAAGGCAGCCACCTTGCCCGTGCCCGGATCCCGGAACAGCACGACGGGAACACCGCACAGGGTGCGGGGGAAGGGCGCGGCCTCCACCTCGCTCGCCCAGGCGGCAACGTACCAGGCATTCTTGACGAACATTTCGCCTCCTTTGGCGGACGATGAGGAAACTTTTTTACGGAATCATGTTCTTTATTTTCCAATCAGCGTATACGTAAAATTTGAATAAGACAATTTTTTGCTTATTTATTACGCATAAACCCCTATTTTTGTATACGTAACGTATCCGAAGAATGAGGAACGAAGGTTCTGGACCATAATTGCCGCTTCCCTGCCTCCCGCTCTCACATGGACATCGATCCCAACCTGTCGCAAACAGAAAGAGCCGTCTACGGACTGCGCGGCCTGATCGTTCAAGGCAAGCTCAAACCCGGCGACCGGGTGCTGGAACAGGCGCTGGTCGACGCCTTCGGCGTGTCGCGCACGCCGGCCCGCGCCGCCATGCAGCGCATCAGCGAGGAAGGACTGATTTCCCTCCAGCCCTCGGGCGGCTATGTGGTGTCCAGCTTCACGGAAGACGATGTGTTCGACGCGATCTCGATCCGCGGCACGCTGGAGGGCATGGCGGCGCGCATGGCTGCCGAGAAAGGCGCGCCGGCGCGCGTCCTCAAGGCCATGCACGAATGCCTGGAAGAACTGGATGCGGTGGTGGGATCGTCCGATGTCGCCGGGCGCCAGAACGACTACGTCGTCCTGAACGACCGGCTGCATGAACTGATCTGCGGCGCCGCGCAAAGCCCCATGGTGGCCCGGGCGCTCGAGCGGCTGGTGGCCATTCCCTTCTCGGTCAACAACTCGTTCACCGACGTTCCCGCGTCGGCGAAGGCCGGCGTGCGGGACATCCTGCGCGGCGCGCAGGAGCAGCACCGCAACATCGTCGACGCTATCGAGAATCGGGAAGGCACGCGCGCACAGGCGCTGATGATCGAGCATTCGCGCTCGACGTGGAAATACCTCGACCTGATGCTGCACCTGCCGGAGCCGGGCACGCTCCCCGGCGGGCTGGAAGCGGCGCTGCGCGCCCGCCGGACCTGAAGGCGGGCGCGGCCGCGGCTGTCTACAGGGCGCGGTCGCCCAGGCCTACCTTGGCGTAGATTTCGTTGACGTGCCGCTTCACGTCCTCCGGCGTGTCGTCGGTGGCGGGCTTGTGCGCCCAGCCGGCCTTCTCGCGCGCGTAGCGACCGATGACTTCGTCCTGGTCGGAGGTCGCGCCGCTGATGCCGTAGGCGCCCACCATCTCGTCGCCCTTGAACACGGGCGCGCAGCCGCCGGAGACGACGATCTGGCCGCCGGTGAATACCGAGGCATTGATCAGCATCTGCGGATTGCGCTCCTTGAACCATTGCTGGATGAGCAGTCCATCCTGGAAGCGCGGGCTCATGGAACGGAAGGCCGCCACGGTATAGGCCTTGGCGCGCGCCGTGTCGGGGGTGATGAAGCCCGCGTCGTCCATGCGCTCCAGCGCGATCAGGTGCCCTTCGGCGCTGACGACCGCGATCGACACCGGCACGCCCATCTCCAGCGCCTTTTCCTGCGCCGCGCGCATGAACTCCCGGCATTCGGCCAGTTGGATTCTTGCCATGCTTGTCTTGCTCCTGTGGTGATGATGAGGCCCGCGTGGGGCTATTCCAGCTTGACGCCCGCCGCCTGCATGACCTCGGCCCACTTGTCGACCTCGGCCCGGATGTAGCGGGCGGTTTCCTCGGGACCGGCCTTGACCGGTTCGATGCCTTGCGCGCGGAACTGCGCCCGCAGGTCCGGCGTATCCAGCGCGGACTGGATGGCCGCGGACAAGCGCCGCCCGACCACCTCGGGAGTGCCTGCCGGTGCCGCCAGGCCGAACCAGACCGAGGTGTCGAAGTCTTTCAACCCCAGCTCCGACAAGGTCTTCAGGTCGGGCAGCGCGGCGATGCGGTCCTTGCTGGCCGCCGCCAGCGCCACCAGCTTGCCGGACTGGATGTGCGGCAGCGCGGTGGACGCGGGCGCGAACATGATGGCGACCTGCCCGCCCAGGAGATCGGCCATGGCCGGCGAACTGCCCCGATAGGGCGCGCGCGGCGATGTCGCTGCTCGCGCCTGGCCGGTTCTCGACCACGACGCTCTGGCCCAGCTCCGCGGCCAGCTTGCCGGCGACCAGGCGCGTACCCACGTCGGTGGAACTGCCCGGCGGAAAGCCGACCAGGACCCGGATGGGCTGGGAAGGGTATTTGTCCTGCGCGCCGGCCGCCGCCGGCACGCACGCGGATGCGGCCACGCAGAACGCGGCCAGCCATGTGCGGTGATTCATCGTGTCTCCCTGGACCGGGGCCGGTCCGCCCGGCCACTCTCATGATGGATGGCCGTATTACACGATCGGCTCACTTATAATTCAAACGAATATTTCTTATTCAGAAATGAGCTGATCTCATGAATTTGACGGTGCGGCAGTTGCAGGCCTTCGTGCTGGTCTCGCGTCTCGGCAGCTTCACCAAGGCGGCCCACGCCATGCACGTCACGCAGTCGGCACTCAGCCTGCTGGTACGCGAACTCGAAACGGGACTGGGAACGCGGCTGGTCGACCGCACCACGCGCAGCGTCAACGTCACGGCCGTGGGCCGCGAATTCCTGGCCAGCGCCGAGCGCATCCTGGACGACATCGGCCATGCCATCGCCAACGTCGACCAGTGGGTGGCTCATCAGCGCGGGCGCGTGGTCGTGGCTGCGCCGCTCGTGCTGTCCGGCACCCTGCTGCCGCCGCTGGTCGCGGACTTCCGGGCCGCCCATCCCGGCATCGAGCTCGTCCTGAAGGACTCGCTGCCGGACGAGGTGCTGCCGCAGGTCCGCAGCGGCGCGGCCGACCTGGGCATAGGAACGTTCCGGCGCACCGAGGCCGAGTTGCGGCACACGCAATTATTCGAGGAATCACTGGTCGCGATATTTCCGGTGGACCATCCGTTCGCCCGTGCGCGGCGCCTGCCATGGCGCCGGCTGGAACAGGAGCGCCTGCTGACGCTGCCGCGCGGCAGCGTATTCCGCGAGCTGGCCGAGCGGGGCTGCAATGCGGCGGGCTTGGCGCTCGATCCGGCGGGGGAAGCGACCTACGTCGGCACGCTGATCGGATTGGTCTCCGCGGGACAAGGGGTGGGCATCGTGCCCGGCTACGCGACCGCGCTGGCCGACCGGCGGGTCATCGCCTGGAAGCCCTTGCAGGACCCGGTCGTGCGGCGCGAGGTGTCGATCGTGCACCGCGCCACCGTGGCGGTCTCGCCCGCGGCGCAGGCCTTCATGGAGTTCGTCCTGGGACACGCCGGCATCCGGCGGCTGCGGCGCGCGTCCGCCAGGGATTGACAAGGACGCCGTTCAGTCCGTCTCGCCGTCGTCGAAGCGTGCGAGCAGCCGGGTCAGCAAGGGCTTGATCGCGCGCAATTCCTCCAGGTGCGCCGCCGACAGCTCCTCCAGCAGTTGCTCGGCATGCGCGGTCAGCACGAGCCGGACCTTGCGTCCGTCCTCGGGGTCCGCCATGCGCGCGACCAGGTCCATGCGCACCAGCCGTCCGGCCAGCTCCGCGGCCGAATGCGGCTTGATCAGCAGGCGCTCGGCGATCTCCCCCACGTACAGTCCGTCGCGCCCCGGCGCGCCCTTTATCGCCAGCAGCGCCTGATGCTGCTGCGGCGCGAGGCCGATGGCATGCGCCGCGTCCTCGCTGAATGCGATGAACCGGCGCAAGGCATAGCGGAACTCGGCCAGCAGCGCATAGTCGGCCGTCGACAGGCTGGGCCGCGCGGCGCGCGACGAGGAAGCGGTCTTCTTCACCCGGGGCATTCTAATATATGTCGTGGTACGATATATATGGCGATCCCAAGCCCGGGGCGCCCCTTCCCTGCCTCTTCATCATGTCTCATTCCGTACCCTCTACCCGGCTCGGCGATTTCACGACCGACCGCCGAGTCCTGCTGCTCATGGCCCTGGCCGCCGCCATCGGCCTGTGCAGCGTCGGCGCCGCATGGCTGCTGCTGCGGCTGATCACGCTGTGCACCAACCTCGCCTACTACGGCCGCCTGTCGCTCGAAGACCTGCCCATCGCCGGCACGCCGCTGGGCTGGACCACGGTGTTCGTGCCGGTGCTCGGCTGCCTCATCATCGGCTTCATGGCGCGCTACGGTTCCGAGAAGATCCGCGGCCACGGCATTCCCGAAGCCATGGAAGCCATCCTGATCGGCCGCAGCCGCATCCAGCCCAAGGTGGCGGTGCTCAAGCCGTTGTCGTCGGCGGTGTCGATCGGCACCGGCGGCCCGTTCGGCGCCGAAGGGCCGATCATCATGACGGGCGGCGCCATCGGCTCGCTGCTGGCGCAGATGGTCCACATGAGTTCGGCCGAACGCAAGACGCTGCTGGTGGCCGGCGCCGCTGCCGGAATGACGGCCATCTTCGGCACGCCGGTGGCCGCGCTGCTGCTGGCGGTGGAGCTGCTGCTGTTCGAATGGAAGCCTCGCAGCTTCCTGCCGGTGGCGGTGGCCGCCGTGGTCGCTGCCGCCGTCCGCCCGCTCGTGATGGACGGCGCGCCGCTGTTTCCCTATGCCGGCGCGGTCGACGTCTCGGCCGCGCACGTGGCCGCCTTCGCCGCGCTGGGCATCGCCGCCGGACTGGGATCGGGCGTGCTGACGACGCTGGTCTACGCCGCCGAGGACGGCTTCGCCAAGCTTCCCATCCACTGGATGTGGTGGCCCGCCATAGGCGGCGTGGTCATCGGGCTGGGCGGCCTGATCGAACCGGCCGCCCTGGGCGTGGGCTACGACAACATCCGTCACCTGCTGGCCGGCGACCTGGCGCTGCACGCGGTACTGCTCCTGCTGGCGGTCAAGGTCGTCATCTGGGCCGTGGCGCTGGGTTCGGGCACCTCAGGGGGCGTGCTGGCCCCGCTGCTGATCTTCGGCGGCGCGCTGGGCGCCCTGGCGACGCCGATCATGCCCGATGCCTCGCCCGGCTTCTGGGCCCTGCTGGGCATGGCGGCGATGATGGGCGGTACCATGCGCGCGCCGCTCACCGCCACGTTGTTCGCCGTGGAGCTGACCGGCAACTTCGGCGTGATGGTGCCCGTGCTTACCGCCTGCGCGTTCGCCTACGGCGTGACGGTGCTGCTGCTCAAGCGTTCGATCCTGACCGAGAAGATCGCCCGGCGCGGCCATCACGTCACCCGCGAATATCATGTGGACCCGTTCGATCTCGTGCGGGTGGCCGACCTGATGACACGGCAGGTGGAAACGCTGCCAGCCTCGATGACGGTCGGCGAAGCGGTGGAACACTTCACCACGCTGGAGCGCCGCCACACCAGCTACCCTGTGGTCGATGCGCAGGGCGTGGTCGTGGGCGAGGTCACCCGCGCCGACAGCCTGGCCTGGACGGTCGAGCAGGAGAACCGCGACCAGCCCATGGGCGAACTGCTGGCCGACCGGGAACTTCTGGTCGCCTATCCGGACGAACTCGCCAGCCAGTTGGCCGACCGCATGGCGCTCGCCGGCGTGGGACGGGTGCCCATCGTCGACCGCGCCAACGGGAAGCTGGTGGGGCTCGTGGGCCGCAAGGACCTGTTGCGGCTGCGAGCGCTGCGCCTGGCTGAAGAGCGCGATCGCATGGCCTATTTCCGATGGAGCGCGGACACCGGTCGCCAGTCCACTCACGACATCCGATAAGACATGCCCATCTCGAAGATGGTGGCGGCGCTGGCCTGCGCCCTCTGCATCGCCGCCGCCCACGCCCAGCCCTCGCCCGCCGCCGTCCCCGTTCCTGGGCTGCCCGCCCGCGCCTGGCTGCTCCTGGATGCGACCAGCGGCCAGGTACTGGGCGCGCACGATCCGGACAAGCGCATCGAGCCGGCCTCGCTCACCAAGATGATGACGGCCTACGTCGTGTTCCAGGCCCTGCGCGACCATGCCGTCGGCCGCGACACGCGGGTCACGGTCTCGACGCGGGCGTGGAAGGTGGCGCCGGGAAGCTCCCGCATGTTCCTCGAACCCGGCAAGCAGGCCACGATAGACGAGTTGCTGTACGGGCTGCTGGTGCAATCGGGCAACGACGCCGCGATCGCGCTGGCCGAGGGCGTCGCCGGCTCGGTCGAGGCTTTCGTCGAACGCATGAACCAGGAGGCGGGGGAACTGGGCCTGGCCTCGACCCACTTCTCCAATCCGCACGGCCTGCCCGATCCGCAGACGTATTCGACCGCGCGCGACCTGTCCGTGCTGGCGGCCCGGATCGTGCGCGACTTTCCCGACCTGGCCGGCACCTACGATGCCACCCGGCAGTACACCTACAACGGCATCACGCAGCCCAATCGCAACCGCCTGCTGTGGCTGGACGCCAGCGTGGACGGCATGAAGACGGGCCATACGGAGTCGGCGGGATACAGTCTCGTGGCGACCGCGCGGCGCGCCAGCGGCAGTATCCAGCGGCGGCTGATCTCGGTCGTGGTCGGCACCGCCTCGGACCGCAACCGCACCCGGCAGAGCCGCGAACTGCTGGAGTGGGGTTTCCGCAATTTCGAAACGGTGCGGCTTTACGCGGGCGGCGACGCGGTCGGTTCGCCGCGGGTCTGGAAAGGCGCGCGCTCGGCCGTGCCCATGGGGTTCCAGCGCGACACCTACATTACCGTGCGCCCGGGAGCACGGATAGAGCGCATCCTGCATCCGGCCTCGCCCCTGATCGCACCGCTGGCGGCGGGACAACGCGTGGGCGAACTCGAGGTGCGCGTCGACGGCGAACCGGCCCGTCGCCTGCCGCTGGTCGCCCTCCAGCCGGTGCCGGCGGCATCGTGGTTCGGACGCGCCTGGGACGGGCTGCGCCTGTGGCTGCACGGGCTGGGCGCCTGAGGCCCGCACGGATTTTGCAGCGGATGCCCCGCATGGTAGGCTGGGCAAAAACAAGGCAGCGGGCCTCGCGGTCCCGCTCCATGGCAGATGACATCCGTTCCAGCGCAGTCCCCTCCGTCCGATACGCCGGCCGGCCAAGCCCGGCGCGGCGGAACGATCTCGATACGCATCGGCCTGCTTGCCCTGGTCGTCGTCTGTACGCTCCCCGCCACGCTGGTGGCGGGCCTCGCGGTGTACGAGACCTACGCGCTGCGCAAGACCCGCATCTACGAAACCACCGTCCTGGCCGCCCGCAGCCTGGCCGCCGACCTGGACCAGGAAGTGGAAGGAATCGGCTCCGGCCTGCGCGTGCTGGCAAGCTCCACCGACCTGGTGCGCGCGGACCTGGCCTCGTTCCACCAGCGGGCCATCGAAGCGCTCAAGTACCAGGACATCGACCGCTACGTCCTGACGGACACCCGCGGCAACGAGGTGCTGGATACTTCGGAGCCCTATCCCGGCGTCCTCCCGCCGCCCGTCAGGCTACCCGACCTGCCCCAGGTCTCCAGCGGCGGCAGCCATCCGCTCGTTGCAAGGCTGGGGCCACCTCGGGAGGGCCGGGGCCTCACCATCATCGTCGGCGTACCCGTCCTGATCGACGGCGAAGCGCGCTATCTGCTTTTCGCCGACCTGGGTTCTGACCGCCTAAGCGCCCTGATGACCCGCCACGCCCTGGGCGAAGGCTGGGTGGCCGCCCTGCTCGACCGCGACGCGACCATCCTGGGACGGACCCGCGACGAAGCGCGTTTCGTCGGGCAGCGGGCGGTGTCCTCGCTGGCCGACGCCGTGCGCCGTGAACGCGAAGGTACGCTGCAAAGCCTGACCAAGGAGGGGATTCCCGTCCTGACGGCGTTCAGCCGCCTGGCCACGACCCAATGGACCGTCGCCGTGGGGGCGCCCGCCGCGGCCTTCACCACCGACCTATACCGGGCCATGGCCTGGGTGGCGGGCGGCGGCCTGCTGGCCATCCTGTTCGGACTGGGCCTGGCCTATCAGCTGGCACGCCGGATCGAACAGGCGGTGGGCAACCTCGTGGAACCCGCCCTGGCGCTGGGCGCCGGCCACCGTGTCAGCGTGGCGCCACCACACTTCAAGGAAACGGCGGCCGTGGCCGATGCCATCGAGCACGCCGCCGGTACGCTCGAGCACGCCCGCCAGCTTGCCTATTACGACCCGCTCACCCAGTTGAGCAACCGGGTCCTGTTCGCGGAACTGGCCCGGCGCGCGATCGCCGCCGCGCAACGGTCCCGGGCGTCGCTGGCCCTGGTCGCCGTGGACCTCGATCATTTCAAGACCGTCAACGACGTCCATGGCCACGGCACGGGGGATACCGTGCTGCAGATCGCCGCGCGCCGCATGGCCGACGCCGTGCGCCATTCGGACGTGGTGGCGCGCTACGGCGGCGACGAGTTCATGGTGCTGCTGGACGGCGCGGGCCCGGCCGCCGCCGAGACCGTGGCCAACAGCCTGGTGGCGGTGCTGTCCGAACCCTATCCGGGCGTCTCGCCCCAGGTAGGCGCCTCGGCGGGCATCGCGGTCTTCCCGCACTCCGGCACCTCGCTGGAAGAACTGATCAGCCGCGCCGACGCGGCGCTGTATGCCGCCAAGTCGCGCGGCAGGAACCAGGCGGTGCTCGATCCTGAAGCCCAGGACCGCGCCCCGGAACGCTCGCTGTTCTGATCCTTCTTACATCCGGTTGCCGGCGCGGCCGCCGCCGCCTGCTACCGTTGGCGGGAAGCGCCATGCCTCGCGCGGGCGCCGGCAACCGGAGCAGCCATCATGAAGACCGCCGCCTTCGCATGCCTCGCAGCCGTGCTCATCGCCGGCTGCGGCACGCCGTCCAGGGAACACGACACGCCAGCCGCCAGCCCCGTCGTCGACGGGCACAACGCCCGCAACGCGCTGGACTGGGACGGCGTCTACGAGGGCACGCTGCCCTGCGCCGACTGCCCCGGCATCCGGACCCGGCTCACGCTGCGCCAGGATGGCCGCTACGAGCTGGAGACCCAGTATCTCGACCGTCAGCCGCGCGTCGACCGCGTCGAGGGCAGCTTCACATGGCAGCCCGACGGCACCCGCATCACCCTGGACCAGGCCGCGGGCGGCAGGCAGTACTTCGTGGCCGAGGGACGGCTCATCCAGCTCTACATGGACGGCACGCGTCCCCAGGGGCCGCTGGCCGGCAACCATGAATTGCAGAAGGTGGAAAATACCGGCCGCTAAGCGGCCGTGTCATCGTTTGTCCTTATACTTTCGCCTGGGCAGAGCCGCTTCGAAGGCCACAAGAACAACCACCGGGAACCGCCATGTCTTTTGCCAGCTTGCTTGGACGCATCGCGCTCTGGGCCGCGCTCTACGTGGCCTGCGCCTATCTGTCGTTCGCCCTGGACGATCCCGTCACCCAGGTGTCCTTCGTCTGGTTCCCCGCCGGCGTCGCTGTCGCCGCCTTCTTCGCCATGCCGCGCGCGGCCTGGGCGGCCCTGACCGCCGCGCTGTTCGCCGCCGACCTGGCGCTGTCCGCACTGACCGGCCATCCCCTCATCCCCTCGGCCTGGCTCGCCGGCCTGTCGCTCGCCTCCACGCTCGGCATCGCCTGGCTGTCGCAGCGCTATGCGCAGGGGCGGGACGACTTGCACGCGGTGCTCGGATGGGTGGCCGTCACCTTCGTGGTCAGCGCCGTCGCCGCGGTTTGCGGCAGCGCGGGACTGGCGCTGATCAAGCACGAAGTCCTGTGGGAAGCCGTCTCCGACCTGGCGTGGATATGGTGGGCCGCCACCGTGACCGGCGTGCTGTTCGGCGTCTCGGTGCTGATGGGATTCATGGGCTTTCGCACGATCGAGGCGCCGCCGGGTCCCATCGGCCGTACCGTGGGCATTGCCGCGTGGCTGCTGCTGGCGGCCATGACCTGGTACGTGTTCGGCGTGCACCGCCCGTCCATGTCCGAGGCGCCGCTGCTGCTGGGACTGGCCTGCATTCCGCTGGCGCTGGCCACCGTGGCCACGCTCAGCGGCGGCAACCGCATGGGTTCGCTGGCCGTGCTGACCATGGCGGCCATCGTCATCTATCACTCCAACGCCGGGCGCGGCCCTTTCTTCCTGCGCGGCTTCCTGCCGGGCGAGCCCCTGCTGCTTGCCCAGTGCTATCTCGTGTCGGTCGCCATGCTGCAGGTCTTCGTGCGGGTGCTGACCCGTGGCATCCGGCGCCCGCGCACGGCCGGCGCGGACGGCACCGGCGGCCGCGAGACCCTGTACCGGCTGGATCTCGCCTCCGGCACCATCGTCTGGGACGCGCCGCCCGACGCCCGCCCCGGCCCCGGGACCCTGGATGAAGTGCTGCGGCAGGTCCATCCGGACGACCGCCAGGGCTTGCGGGACCGCCTGCGCGCCGCCGACGGGACGCCGGGGCTGGAGCGCCCCTTCCCCTTCCGCCTGGCGACCGCGCCCGATCAGTGGACGACGGTCGTCGACCTGAACCGGGGGGCCATGATGGGGCCCGACGGCGCTTTCATCATCGGCAGCTGGCGGCTGCCCACCCCGCACCACGGCGCATAAGGGAAACCATGATCCAGCTTGCCCTGCTTCTGTTCGGCGCCGGCTTCGTCCGCAGGAACATCCACCTGCTGCTACTGATCGGCTTCGCCTGGGCCGCCCTGGGCGTGGTCATCACCCTGGACGGCGTGGACGGCGCGCGCTACTTCCCGCTGACGCTCTTCGGCGCGCTGCTGCTGGTGGAAAGCCTGGTCACGCTGACGGTCGCCGGCAGCGGCATGGGCGCCCAGAAGGCCGTGCTGGCCTTCAAGGGCGGCATCTTCCTGCTGGTCGCGCTGCTGATCCTGGCCGGCGGCTCCATCAGCAACCTGCTGCTGGCCATCATCCTGGGCCTGGCCTACTTCGTGCTGGGCGTGTTCCAGATCGCCTCGGCCTGGGTGCTGCGCTACGACCGCTGGCGCCTGTCCGTGCTGGGCGGCTGCGCCCAGGTCCTGTTCGGCCTGTTCCTGTTCCAGCCCTATCCCACCCACTACGCCGGCACGGTCTCCTACTTCATCGGCGTCACCATGCTGGTCGCCGGCATCAACACCATGCGGGTGGCCGCCCGCGCCCGCAAGCTGAGCGAGCAGTCATCCATGTTCGACCTGCTGGCGCCGGCCGACCTGCGCGGGGCCGGCGCCAGCCCGCCGCCTGCCCGGCAGCCGGCGCCGGCGGGCCCCTTGACCGTCCACGTCTGGACCCCCGAAGGCTCGGCCAAGGACAAGACCGTGTCGCGGCCGGTATTCAACCGCTACATCGCCGCCGTCGACGTGCAGGGCGTGATATCGACCGGACATGCCGCCATGGAAGTGCCGCCGTCGACCTACATCAGCCTGTATCCCGCGGTCGACATCGACCGCTCGCCCTCCGAGTTCTTCAACGTATTGAAGGCGGTCAAGGAAAACGACGTGCCGGGCAAGTTCCAGCCCGACTACGCGACCGAGTCCAAGGCCTGGTGTCCGTCGAACTGGCAGGTCAGGTTCGAGCGGTACGACTACGGGAAACTCCAGGCCTTCTGGCAGCGCTACCGCGACCAGGAAATCTATAACCTCACGCGGCGCAACTGCTCCAGTTCGGTCTCGTACGCGCTGGAGTCCGCCCTGGACGGCGTGCTGGACGACCGCAGCCGCAGCGTGCGGCAGGTGCTGCGCACCCTGCTGATGCCCGAATTGTGGATTGCCGCGCAGGTGCGCCAGCGCGCCCAGGTCATGGCCTGGACCCCCGGCCTGACGCTGGACTACAGCCGCGCGCTGCGCGCGGTCGTCCATCCCGTCCAGCAATCCTGGTTCTCGCGCTTCCTGGCGGCCGCCACGCGCATGACCTCGCGCAGCGGCGCCTGAGCCGTGCCTGGGGGGCGGCCCATCGGACCGCGCTGTCTATATGACAAGAAGGACCGGGCTAGGGCTGTCCCGTATACCCTGCCCCTTGAAAGCCCCCTGTCCCATCCCTATAATTAGCACTCGATTGCATAGAGTGCTAACAACGCTGCCTGGGCAGCGTCCCGGCCTCCGGCAACAGGCTCAAGCGCCGCGTTTCGACGCGGCACCGGCCGAATAACGGCTTTCCAGCCTCTTTTTCTGACAAATAGACGTCAACTTCGAACATCAGGAGTTTGTATGGCCCTCCGTCCCCTGCACGATCGCGTGATCGTCAAGCGCCTGGACAACGAGCGTAAAACCGCGTCCGGCATCGTCATTCCCGACAGCGCTGCCGAAAAGCCCGACCAGGGTGAAGTGCTGGCCGTCGGCCCGGGCAAGAAGACCGAGGACGGCAAGGTGCTGCCGGTCGACGTCAAGGTCGGCGACAAGGTCCTGTTCGGCAAGTACGCCGGCCAGGCCGTGAAGGTCGACGGCGACGAACTGCTCGTCATCCGCGAAGAAGAAATCCTGGCGGTGATCCAGTAAGCCCTCGCGGCCCGCTGTCCGATCCCCCGGCATTCAACACCATCATCCAAGGAATTTCGTAAATGGCTGCCAAACAAGTCCAGTTCGGTGATGACGCCCGCGCCCGCGTCGTCCGTGGCGTGAACGTCCTCGCCAACGCCGTCAAGGTCACCCTCGGTCCCAAGGGCCGCAACGTGGTCCTGGAGCGCTCCTTCGGCGCCCCCACCGTCACCAAGGACGGCGTGTCCGTCGCCAAGGAAATCGAACTGAAGGACAAGTTCGAGAATCTGGGCGCCCAGCTCGTCAAGGAAGTGGCTTCCAAGACCAGCGACAACGCCGGTGACGGCACCACCACCGCCACCGTGCTGGCCCAGGCCATCGTGCACGAAGGCCAGAAGTACGTGACCGCCGGCCTGAACCCGATGGACCTGAAGCGCGGCATCGACAAGGCCGTCGCCGCCGCCATCGAAGAGCTGAAGAAGATCAGCAAGCCCTGCTCGTCGAGCAAGGAAATCGCCCAGGTCGGCTCGATCTCGGCCAACAGCGATTCGTCGATCGGCCAGATCATCGCCGACGCGATGGAAAAAGTGGGCAAGGAAGGCGTCATCACCGTCGAAGACGGCAAGTCGCTGGAAAACGAACTGGACGTCGTCGAAGGCATGCAGTTCGACCGCGGCTACCTGTCGCCCTACTTCATCAACAACCCCGACAAGCAAGTCGCGGCCCTGGACGATCCCTTCGTCCTGATCCACGACAAGAAGATCAGCAACATCCGCGAACTGCTGCCCGTGCTGGAGCAAGTCGCCAAGGCCAGCCGCCCGCTGCTGATCATCGCTGAAGACGTCGACGGCGAAGCCCTGGCCACCCTGGTGGTCAACAACATCCGTGGCATCCTGAAGACCACCGCCGTCAAGGCTCCGGGCTTCGGCGACCGCCGCAAGGCCATGCTGGAAGACATCGCCATCCTGACCGGCGGCACCGTGATCTCGGAAGAGACCGGCCTGTCGCTGGAAAAGGCCACCCTGCAAGAGCTGGGCCAGGCCAAGCGCATCGAAGTGGCCAAGGAAAACACCACGATCATCGACGGCGCCGGCGACAGCAAGGCCATCGAGGCCCGCGTCAAGCAGATCCGCACCCAGATCGAAGAAGCGACCTCGGACTACGACCGTGAGAAGCTGCAAGAGCGCGTGGCCAAGCTGGCCGGCGGTGTTGCCGTGATCAAGGTCGGCGCTGCCACCGAAGTCGAAATGAAGGAAAAGAAGGCTCGCGTCGAAGACGCCCTGCACGCCACGCGTGCCGCGGTGGAAGAAGGCGTGGTGCCCGGCGGCGGCGTGGCCCTGCTGCGCGCCAAGCAAGCCATCAAGGACACCAAGGGTGCCAACGCCGACCAGGACGCCGGCATCAAGATCGTCCTGCGCGCCATTGAAGAGCCGCTGCGCACCATCGTCGCCAACGCCGGCGACGAGCCCAGCGTCATCGTCAACAACGTGCTGAACGGCAAGGGCAACTACGGCTACAACGCCGCCACCGGCGAATACGGCGACATGGTCGAAGCCGGCGTGCTGGACCCCACCAAGGTCACCCGCACCGCCCTGCAGAACGCCGCCTCGGTGGCCTCGCTGCTGCTGACCACGGAAGCCACGGTGGTCGAGCTGGTCGAGGACAAGCCGGCTGCCCCCGCCCCCGGCGGCATGGGTGGCATGGGCGGTATGGGCGGCATGGACTTCTAAAGAGTCCTTTCCCGCTCGTCCCGGGCGTGCCCGGGACCTGGCTACGAAACCCGCGAGCGCCCGCGCTCGCGGGTTTTTTCTTGGGCGCCGGCGGCGGCGTCCGGGATGCTTTCCGGGTTTCCGTCCGGCAATTGAGCGAGCCGGATACGGGGGTTTCCTTCCGGAAGGTAAACACATCTCAACGATACGTCCCTTTTACGCCAAGTTTTTTTTGCGTCTCGCGCATAACCACCGATCGGATCTATTTCGCGCCCTGGCCGCGGCCGGCGAAAAAAATGCGCGTCCCGATACGCCAACCCCTTGGCAACTTTCGCCGGACCGCAAGGCATGCCGGTATGGAAATGAGCCCGCCGTTCGCCGCCCGAAGGTTTGCGCAGCACACATAAAACGAGCTAAGTGCTTGTTTTTCAAAAATAAACAGTCGCAATGAAATATTGCGCCACGGGCTCGCGGTGGGCTAAATTTTGACCGCCTCCCTGAAGGATTTTCATCTCGGGCGACGGCAATTCAGACGCAAGGTCATGCTTCAAGAATACGTGCCGGAAACACGTAGCTCCGCCTTGCCAGAATGGGCGCAGACCCCATGAAGAGATTCTCCCAGGCCCACTAGGCTCTTGTCCGGCTCCCTCTCCAGAGGGCTTCCATTACCCGTCCGCATTCCTGCGCATTCCGCCGCTCACGCGTCCGGAAGCGTCGTGCATGGGCATGTGCGGACGAATCGATCACCCGCGACAAGGACCACCCATGGATGCCACTTCATCCGTCATCAGCTATCTTTCCGGCCGCCAGTGCGCGGCGCAGTGGAAGATATTCCTGTTATCGACCGCGCAGGAACTGGCCGATAAATTCTCGGCCGCCGAATTGCGCACGTTCATGCGCAGGGTGGGAGGGCGCTTCGCCCGCGAACTGCCGCTGCCCGCCTGCGCCACGCTGGACGACATCCAGCTCGCGATGAGCCAGGCCTGGACCCGCCTGGACTGGGGCTGGGTCGAGATCACCGACCAGGCCGACCATCTGCATCTCCAGCACTATTGCGCGCCGCTCGAGGCCGCGCTGGGCCGCGAGGCGCTGGATTGGACGCCATCGTTCCTGGAAGGCGTCTACCAGCAGTGGTTCGAACAACTGGGCGCGAGCGACCGGCTGCAAGTGACCCAGGTTTCCGATTTCGACAGCATCGGCGGCATAGGCTTGCGCCTGGGATCGCCCATTGCGGCCTGAGGTGGCCATGGACACATCCAAGCATCCCGAGGCGGGGGACACTTCCCAGCCCGTCACGGCATCGGCGCCATCCGCCGCGAGCCGCTGGCCCTCCCTGGCCCAGCGCCGCCCGGCGTCGGCGCCAGGCAGCGCCAGGGAAGACACCGGAGAAGCCCCCGTCTCTACCGTCTACGTGCCGCCGACCCGCTTCCATCCTCCCGAGGAGACGTCGTTGCCGCTAGATCCGACGGCGCAAGACCCGGCGGCGGACGCCATCGCTGACGCGCCGGCACCCCCGGAACCGGTGGCGCCGCCGCCAGACCCGGCGCCGGCCGCCGACGAGCCGGCCGCCGTGATCTTCGAACGGCTGCTGCGCCATGCCGATGCAGACCGGCCTCGCCCCAAGGACATGCCGGCGCTGTTCCAGCGCCTGCTCAGGAACTGATCGATCCATGAACCCGCACGCAAGAACGAGGCCGGCGTGAGCGCGCTGCCGCCAGCCGTCCCCACCGCCGACCATGCCCCGGCGGACGCCAAGGCCGATCGTCTGGCGGCCCTGCCGTTGTGGAACAACCGCATCGTCCGCTTCGCGCTGGCGGCCGTGGCCTGCTGCAGCCTCGCGGTCGTCATCACCGCGCCCCTGGAGGCCTTGCCGCAACTGGTGCTGGCGCTGGTCGCGCTGGTGGCCGCGCTGGCGCTGCGCAACGTCGCCGGGCGCATGCCGACGGTGCTGATGGTGCTGCTGTCGGCGACGATGTCGCTGCGCTACATGTACTGGCGGCTGACCTCGACGCTGGACTTCCAGAGCTGGCTCGACATCGCCTTCGGCTACGGCCTGATGCTGGCCGAGCTCTATGCGCTGTCGGTGCTGCTGCTGGGCTACCTGCAGACCATCTGGCCGCTGCGCCGGCTGCCCGCCGCGATGCCCGCGGATCCGGCGACGTGGCCGTCGGTGGACATCCTCATCCCGACCTACAACGAGCCGCTGGACGTGGTGAAGCAATCGGTGCTGACGGCGGTGTCGCTGGACTGGCCCACGGACCGGCTGCGCATCTTCGTGCTGGATGACGGCCGGCGCAAGGAATTCCAGGACTTCTGCACCGCGCTGGGCGTGGGCTACATCGCGCGCAACAACAACGAAGCGGCCAAGGCCGGCAACCTGAACGCGGCGCTCGAACTGACCAGCGGCGAATACGTCGCGGTGTTCGATTGCGACCACATCCCCACCCGCTCGTTCCTGCAGATCAGCATAGGCTGGTTCCTGAAGGATCCCAAGCTGGCGATGCTGCAGACGCCCCACTATTTCTTCTCCGCCGATCCGTTCGAGAAGAACCTGCACACCTTCCGCGCGGTGCCCAACGAGGGCGAGCTGTTCTACGGCCTGGTCCAGGACGGCAACGATCTCTGGAACGCGGCATTCTTCTGCGGCTCGTGCGCCGTCCTGCGCCGCAGCCATCTGGAGGAAGTGGGCGGCATCGCCACCGAGACGGTGACCGAAGACGCCCACACGGCGCTGAAGCTGAACCGGGCCGGCTACAACACGGCCTACCTGGCCGTTCCCCAGGCGGCGGGACTGGCCACCGAGAACCTGTCGCGCCACATCGGCCAGCGCGTGCGCTGGGCGCGCGGCATGGCGCAGATCTTTCGCGTCGACAATCCGCTGTTCGGCAAAGGGCTGAGCCTGAGCCAGCGCATGTGCTACCTGAACGCCATGCTGCACTTCTTCTACGGCCTGCCGCGCCTGGTGTTCCTGACCGCGCCGCTGGCCTTCCTGTTCTTCGGCGCCCACGTGTTCCAGGCATCGGCGCTGATGATCACGCTGTACGCCTTCCCCCACCTCATCCATGCCAACCTGACCAGTTCGCGGATGCAGGGGCGCTTTCGCCATTCGTTCTGGAACGAGGTCTACGAATCGGTGCTGGCCTGGTACATCATGCGGCCCGCCATGCTGGCCCTCATCAACCCCAAGCTCGGGGGCTTCAACGTCACCGCCAAGGGCGGCGCCATGGGCAACGCGTGGTTCGACTGGGACATGGCCAAGCCGTACCTGGTGCTGCTGGCCCTGAACATCGCCGGGCTGCTCGCCGGGCTGGTTTCGCTGATCTTCGTCGACTACGACGCGGGCGGCCTGTTCACCCTGGCGATCAACCTGCTCTGGACGCTCTACAACATCGTCATCACCAGCGCCAGCATCGCCGTCGCGCGCGAGGAACGGCAGTTCCGCGCGCAGCCGCGCGTCGCCGCGCAGATCCCGGCCATGCTGCGCCTGGAAAACGGCAAGACCATCGCGTGCAGCACCACCGACTACTCCGCCACCGGACTGGGCATACAGCTTCCTCCGGAGCTGGGGCGCCTGGAAACCGGGCAGGCGGTGCACGTGGCGCTGTTCCGCGGGACCGAGCAGCGCACCTTCCCCGCCCACATCATGTTCGCGGGCGACCGCCACGTGGGCTTGCGCTTCACCTCGCTGACGATGCGCCAGCAGGTGGAGATGGCCGAAATGACGTTCGCCCGCGCCGACACCTGGGCCGACAACTGGGGCCAGGGCACGCCCGACGCGCCCCTGGCCTCGCTGCGGGAAGTGACGCGCATCGGCCTGCTCGGCATGAAACAACTCGCGATACACGGAAGCCAGGTCGTGCGCGCCCGGCTGCAAGCCCGTCCGACCCACACCAGGATGAAGAACCGATGACCTCCACGAACCTTCCGAGCAAACGCGCGCACCAGCCCGCCGCCAGGCCGCTCTCGCTGGTGCTGGCCGCCGCGATGCTGCTGACTTCGCTGCCGCTGCGCGCGCAGCCGGCCGCGGCCGGCGGCGAGGCGGACGCCAAGCCCGAGCAGCTGGTGTCGGGCGGGCGCAGCTACGGCGTCCCGCTCAAGCGGCTCGGCGCCAGCACCCCCATGACGATACGCGGCGTGGAAGGCAGCTTCCGGCTGCCGTTCGACATCCGTGCCGACGAGGTCGTGTCGTCGGCCCAGCTGCGCCTGCGCTACACCTATTCGCCGGCGCTGCTGGAGGACCTCTCCCACATCAACGTCCTGGTCAACGGCGAGGTCGCCGCGTCGATCCCGGTCCCGAAGGACACGGCCGGCAAGCCGAAGGAAACGGTGGTCGCGCTGCCGCCGCAACTGATCACGCAATTCAACAACCTGAACGTGCAGCTCATCGGCCATTACACGATGGAGTGCGAAGACCCGCTCCATTCGAGCCTGTGGGCCAACATCAGCAACCAGAGCACGCTGGAACTGACGGTCACGCCGCTGGTGCTGGCCAACGACCTGTCCATCCTGCCCCTGCCCTTCTTCGACCGCCGCGACAGCCGGCCGCTGTCGCTGCCCTTCGTGTTCGCCGCCGCGCCGGACAACACCGTGCTGGAAGCGGCCGGCATCCTGTCGTCCTGGTTCGGCGCGCTGGCCAGCTATCGCGGCGCGCGCTTCCCGACCGCCGTCGATCAACTGCCCGCCAAGGGCAACGCCATCGTGATGGCCACCGGCGAACTGCGCTCGGGCGGCCTCGACCTGCCCGCGCCCAGCGGGCCGACGGTCACCATCGTTCCCAACCCCAACGACATGTACGGCAAGCTGCTGGTGCTGGGCGGCCGCGATGCCAAGGAACTCAAGCGGGCCGCCCAGGCGGTGGTGACCGGCAGCAGCGCGCTGACCGGCCATCGCGCGGTCATCACGCAGTTGGCGGAACTGGAGCCGCGCAAGCCCTACGACGCCCCCAACTGGCTGCGCAGCGACCGCCCCGTGAAGTTCGGCGAACTGGTCCCGCCCGCCACCCTCAACGTCTCCGGTTTCGCGCCGCCCACCATTCCCGTGAACCTGCGCCTGCCGCCCGACCTGTTCGGCTGGCGCGAGAGCGGCATTCCGCTCGACCTGAAATACCGCTACACGCCCCAGCAGATGTCGACCAGCTCGACCATGACCCTGGGCGTCAACGATCACCTGGTGAAATCGTTCCCGCTGCCCTCGATCGAACGCCTGAACGGCGGCGAGGGACTGCTGGCCAAGCTGCAGACGGACAGCAGCATCCCGGTGCGCGTGCAGATGGCGCTGCCGCTGCAACTGATGCCGCCGCGCGCCACGCTGCAATTCCGCTACCAGTACGACTACATCAAGGAAGGGCAGTGCCGCGACGTGATCATCGACAACGTCCGCGGCGCCATCGAGCCGGATTCGACCATCGACATTTCCGGCTTCAGGCACTACATCGCGATGCCCAACCTCGCCGTCTTCCACAGCAGCGGCTTCCCGTTCACGCGGATGGCTGACCTGTCGCAGACGGCGGTCATTCTTCCCGACAATGCCGGCACCGCCGAGTACAGCGCCTACCTGGGCGTCCTGGGACGCCTGTCGGAGTCGACCGGCTACCCGGCGCTGAACGTCACCGTCGCGCGCGCGGATCAGGCCCCGCAACTGGCCGACAAGGACCTGCTGCTGATCGCCTCGGGCGACAACCAGCCCCTGCTCAGACAATGGAGCGCGCAGTTGCCCGTTTCGCTGACCGAGGGCAGCCGCCGCTTCAATCTGTCGGACTGGGCCTATCAGACCTGGCGCTGGATCGTGCCCAACCCGCACGAGGACACCGGCCGCGCGCGCAGTTCGCTGTCCTTCACCACCGACGGCGCCAGCGTGGTGTTCGCCGGCTTCGAGTCGCCCCTGCGCAGCGGACGCAGCGTCGTCGCGATCTCCGCCACCCGCCCCGAGAGCCTGGCCGAGGCCGTGGATGCGCTGATCGGCGAAGACCGGACCGACTTCATCGAAGGCAGCGTGTCCGTGGTGCGCGGCAAGCAGGTCGATTCGCTGATGTCGGATCCGACCTACCACGTGGGTTCGCTCGGCTGGTTCACGAGCATCCAGTGGTACGCCGCCCGCCAGCCCTGGATCCTGCTGCTGCTGGCGATCCTCGGCATCGCGGTCCTGGGCGTGTTGACCTACATCGCGCTGCGCGCGCGGGCGGCCCGCCGCCTGAGCGCCTGAGCGGCCCCGGGCGCGAGATGAGGTCCTCCCCCGCCGCCGCCCGGCCGCGATCGCGGCTGGCCGCCACGGCGCTGCTGTTCGCGCTGGCCGCCCCGATGGCGGCCGGCGCCGACGGCGGGACGGCCTGCGCACCGGCGTGGCCGCTGTGGCAGGCGTTCGGCACGCACTTCATCCAGCCCGACGGCCGGGTGCTGGACGCCAGCACCGCACGCCGGCATTCCTCGTCGGAAGGCCAGTCCTACGGCATGTTCTTCGCGCTGGTGGCCAACGACCCCGCCGCCTTCGACCGCATGTGGCGCTGGGCCGTCGACAATCTTGCCGGCGGCGACATCGGCAGCCGGCTTCCCGCCTGGTACTGGGGCCGGCGGGACGACGGCACCTGGGGCGTGCTGGACGACAACTCCGCCTCGGACGCCGACCTGTGGTTCGCGTACGCCCTGCTCGAAGCGGGCGAGCGCTGGCGCCGCGACGACTACCTGCGCGACGCCGGCGCGCTGCTGGCCCGCATCGAGGCCGAGGAAACCGCCGATCTGCCGGGCCTCGGCCCCATGCTGCTTCCCGGGCGCCGCAGCTTCGCGCGGCCGGACTCGCTGTGGCAGCTCAATCCCAGCTATCTGCCGCTGCCGCTGCTGCGCCGGCTGGCGCTGGCGTCGCCGTCGGGCCCATGGCCCCGCATCGCCGACAACAGCGCGGCCATGCTGGCCGCCGTGAGCCCCAAGGGATACGTGGCCGACTGGGTCGCCTATCGGGGCGCATCGCCGTCCAGCGGCCTGTTCGTGGTCGATCCGATCAAGGGCGACCTGGGCAGCTACGACGCCATCCGGACCTATCTGTGGGCCGGCATGGCCCACGACGGCGATCCCCTGGCCGGGCCCATGCTGCAGGCGCTGCCCGGCATGGGCGCCGCGACCGCGAGCACCGGCGCGCCGCCCGAGCGCGTGCGCGCCACGACCGGCAAGACCGAGAACACCGGCCCGTTCGGCTTCTCGTCGGCGCTGGTGCCGTATTTCACCGCCAGGAAACAACCCTGGCTGGCCGACATGCAGCGGCGCCGCGCCCAGGCCATGCTGGACGAAAGCCTGCGCGCGCCCGGCCGCCAGCCGCCGTACTACGACATCGTGCTCAGCCTGTTCGGATTGGGCTGGGCCGAAGAACGCTATCGATTCCTGAGCACTGGACAAGTGCAATTATCCTGGGAGAAAACATGTCCGCCCTCCACCGCTCGCTAGCGCCCGGGCGCCGGACCGCCCCAAGCCCGGGCCGCGCTTCCAAGGGGGGCCGCCGGCTGGCGGCTGGAGGCGGCTTCCTGACGGCCGGCCTGCTGGCCGCGCTCGCCGTTGCCCCGAGCCTGAGCGCGCAGGCCCAGCCCGCCGCCGCATCATCGCCGACGCCGGCGGCCACGGCGAAGTCGCTGCTCGAACAGGGCCGCTACTGGCAGACCCACGCCAACGACGCACGCGCCGCGGAAGCCTGGGGACGCCTGCTTATGATCGACCCCAAGCATGCGGAGGCGCTCTACAACCTCGGCCTGCTCGAACTGAAAGCCAATCGGCCGGCCCGCGCCCAGGAATACCTGACGCAGCTGCGGGCGCTGGGAACGGCCGAAATCGACGCGGCGCGCCTGGAACAGTCGATAGACCTGCACGGCGGCGACAAGCCGAAGATGCTGGAGCAAGCCAGGCTGCTGGCCAGTTCGGGCGAACTCGACAAGGCCGTGGCCCAGTACCGCGCCGTGTTCGGCGGCAAGGTGCCGCAGGGCAAGGTGGCGCTGGAGTTCTACAGCTACCTGGGCTACACCGACGGCGGCTGGACCGAAGCGCACCAGGGCATGGAGCGGCTGCAGCGCGAAAGCCCCGACGACATCCAGGTCTCGCTGGCGCTGGCCAAGCTGCTGACGCGCAATGAAAGCACCCGCGCCGAGGGCATCCGCCGCCTGGCCAAGCTGTCGACCCGCAAGGACATCGGCGGCGACGCCGAGGAAAGCTGGCGGGTCGCGCTGACCTGGTACGGCGATCCCCGTCCCGCCGAGGCTCCCCTGTTCCAGGCGTATCTGAAGGCGCACCCGGACGACACCGAGATCCGCCAGCAGTTCAGCCGCATGCGCAAGCCCGGCAAGAGCGGCACCCAGGCCGCGGCGCTGTCGCCGCGGGACGTGCAGTTGAACCGCGCCTTCCAGGACCTGGAGAACGGCGATCTCGCCGCCGCCGAGACAAACCTGACCGCCCTGCTCGAAGCCAATCCCAACCACACCGATGCGCTCGGCGGCATGGGCGTGCTGCGTCTCAAGCAGGACCGGCCGGACGAAGCCGTCGATTTCCTGACTCGCGCCACCCGGCAGCCGCGCGCCCGCGCCGGCTGGCAGCAGGTCCTGGGCGTCGCCCGCTACTGGTCGCTGACCGGCAGCGCCGAGCGCGCCCGCGCCGATGGCGACCTGGAGACGGCGCAGCGGCAGCTGGAGCAGGCCGTCAAACTGTCGCAGAACGACCGGACGGCCGAGGCCGCGCTGGGACAGGTGCTGGCCGAACGCGGCCAGTACGCGCAGGCCGAGAAGATCCTGCGCGGCATCCTGGCGCGCGACAAGGGCAATCTTGCCGCGACGCAGGGCCTGGTGCACGTGCTGGCGCAGACCGACCGCCTGGACGAAGCGCTGCAGATGGTCTCGCAACTGAGTCCCGCCGACCAGGAGAAGATAGGCAGCGTCGGCCGGCTGCGCGCCATCCAGGCCCGCAACGACGCCCGCAAGGCCAGCGACCGGGGCGACCTGGCCGCCGCCCGGCGGCTGCTGGAGGACGGCCTGCGCGCCAGCCCGGACGACGCCTGGCTGCGCCTGGACCTGGCGCGCATCTACCTCAAGGGCGGCAACATCGCCGAGGCGCGCGGCGTGGTCGACGGCCTGCTGCTGACCCATCCCGACGATCCGGGCGCGCTGCAGGCGAGCGCGCTCCTGTCGTCCCAGGTGCAGGATTGGGAAGCGGCGCTCAAGACATTGGACAAGATTCCGGCGCGCAACCGCGGCAAGGAAGTCCTCGATCTGCAGAAGCATGCCTGGACGCAGTATCAGGTATCGCAAGCGGTGAAGTTCGCGCGGGCCGGCAAGCCGGACCAGGCCAAGGCCATTCTTGCCGGCCTCGAACCGGAAGTGGCGCAGCAGCCCGGCCTGCTCGGCGCCATCGCCGCCGGCTACAGCGATGCCGGCGACAACATGCACGCGCTGAGCATGCTGCGGCAGGCCGTGGCGCGCACGCCGACGCCGGACAACGACCTGCTGCTGCAGTACGCGGTGGTGCTGCTCAAGACCGACCAGGACGCGGAGGCCGCGGGCATCCTGCGCCAACTGCAGACCCAGGCGCTGGACGACCGGCAGACCGCCGGCTTCGAGGATCTGCGCAAGCTCTATACCGTGCGCCAGGCCGATGCGCTGCGCCAACGCGGCCGCATCGCCGACGCCTACGACGTGCTGGCCCCGATGTTGGCGAAGTATCCCAGCGACCCGCTGGTCGTGGGCGCGCTCGCCCGCATGTACTCGGCGGCCGGCGACGGCGCCAAGGCCCTGTCCCTGCACCAGCAGTTGCTGGCCAAGGATCCGGACAACGCGGAACTGCTCACCGCCGCGGCGCAGACGGCGGTCCAGGCCCGGAACACGAGCTATGCCGAGACCGCGCTGGCCAAGGCCGCCAGCCTGCAGCCGAACAACCCCACGGTGCTGGCGGCGGTCGGCCGCGTCTACAACAGCATGGGCAAGAGCGGCAAGGCGGCGGAATACCTGAAGGCGGCCCTGGCCGCGCAGGAAGCCGCCAAGGCGGCGCCGGTGGCGCAAGCGGATGCCGCGCCGGCGCCTTCCGCGCCCGACGGCAATCCCTTCGCCGCCCTGCCGGGCCAGACCCGCAGCAATCCGCTGGCGCTGGGCGAACCGGCTGGCGCGCCGGCCGAGCCGGCCCTCGTTTCCTACGGCGGCCCGGTCTTCGGCGACCAGGTCACGGCCCCCGCGGCCTATGCCGCGGCGGCGCGCGACGAACAGGGGCGGCCGGCCGCGCGCGCGCCGGCGCCGCCGGCGGCCACGGAAACCGCGCTGGCGCCCCCACTGCCGCCCGCGCGCTCCTCATCCAGCGCGGAACCCGCGCCGGTCGTCTCGTCGGTGCGCGCGGACCTGCAGCCCGCGGCGGTGCAGTCGCCCTTCGTGGCCACGGTATCGGCGCCGCCCCCCGGCACGATTCTTCCCCCCTCCCCCAGGTCCATTCCCGACCCGGTGATAGGGGTCGATCCCGTCCCTGCGCTGCCGCCCTCGCCTTTCCGCCGGCCCGACGGCACGCCGGGGAAGCTGGCCGCGGCAGACGCCGCGCCCGCGGCTCCGCGGACGCTGGCCGAAGAACTGGACGCCATCCAGCAGGCGCGCAGCGCGACCATCACCGTCGGTTCGACCGTGCGCCAGCACAACGGCGCCTCGGGCATGGGCCGCATGCTGGACGTGGAAACGCCGGTCACGGTGGACTTTCCCGTCGGCGACGGCCGCGCCTATGTCCAGGCCACCCCGGTCACGCTGCGCGCGGGCTCGGTCGGCGAGGACTTCGCCTCGAGCAGTCAGTTCGGCGGCGGTCCCGCCGCCGCCAATGCCCAGCAACTGGGTCTCGTCGGCGCCCCCGGATCGCAGAACGCGAGCGGCGTGGGCGTCGCCGTGGGCTACCAGTTGTCGGGTCTGAAGCTCGACCTGGGCGTCACGCCGTTCGGCTTCCGCTACCAGAACATCGTCGGCGGCGCGCGCTTCGACGGCGACGTCTACAACGAGGACGGCCCGCGGCTGTCCTATGGCGCCGAGTTCTCGCGCCGCGCGGTCACGGACACGGTCCTGTCGTACGCCGGCGTGCGCGACAGCCGTACCGGCGAAAGCTGGGGCGGCGTGACGGCCACGGGCGGACGTCTGCGCGGCGGGCTGAACTACGACGGCTACGGCTTCTACGGCAGCCTCGGCTGGCACAGCCTGAACGGCCACAACGTGCAGTCGAACAGCAGGCTGTCGGGCGGCGCGGGTTTCTACATGCAGCTCATCCGCGAGCCCAACCGCGACCTGACCGCGGGGGTGGACCTGACCCTGTTCGGCTACGACAAGAACCTGGGCTACTACACGGTGGGCAACGGCGGCTACTTCAGCCCCCAGCGCTTCGTCGCCCTCAGCCTGCCGGTGGCCTGGGCGCAGCGCCAGGGCCGCTTCAGCTACCAGATCAAAGGCTCCATCGGCGTGCAGCACATCAAGCAGGATGCCGCGAATTACTTCTCGGATCCGACCCGCCAGGCCCAGGCGCAAGCCATCGCCGCCGCCTACGGCACGCAGGCCAGCTACGCAGGCCAGAGCAAGACCGGAGTCGGCTACGGCCTCGCGCTGGCGGCCGAATACCAGCTCGCGCCCAAGTGGTTCCTGGGCGGCAATCTCAGCATCGACAACGCGCGCGACTATCGGCAATACAAGGGCGGCATCTACGTGCGCTACGCGCTCGAATCACAGACGGGCCCGGTGCCCATGCCGGTGCCTCCTTTCACTTCCCCCTACGCAAGCGAATGACCCGAATCCTTTTTACCGCTGCAACGCATGACCGGAGTACGCCATGGTTTCACTGATCGCGGGTCTGACGATCCTGATCGTCGGCGACAGCCACCTGGCGACTCCCAGCTATCTGATCGGATCGCTGCATGATGCCCTGCTCAAGCAGGGCGCCAAGAGCGTCCACACCCTGGGCGTATGCGGCTCGACGCCGGCGGAATGGCTTGCCGTCACGCCCGGCGCCTGCGGCGGCGCCGAACGCGTCGGCAGCGGCAAGGCGGTCGTGGCGGGCGCCGCCGCCAAGACCCAGCCCATCGCGCAATTGATCGCCAAGGACAAGCCCGATCTGGTGGTCCTGATCTTCGGCGACACGATGGCCGGCTACACCAAGCCCGACTTCCCCAAGGCATGGGCCTGGCAACAGACGACCTCGCTGGTCAATGCCGTCGCCGCCACCCACACCAAGTGCGCCTGGGTGGGGCCGACCTGGGGCAGCGAAGGCGGCAAGTACGGCAAGACCTTTCCGCGGGTACAGGTCACGTCGAGGTTCCTGGAGGCCAACGTCTCGCCCTGCCGGTACATCGACTCGCTGAAGTTCTCCAAGCCCAGGCAATGGGCGACGGTGGACGGCCAGCATCTCACCCCGCCCGGCTACCAGCAATGGGGCGAAGCCATCGCCCAGGCCCTGGCCAAACAATGATCCCTTCATGTCGACAGCCGACCCTAACTAGCATCTGGATGAAATCAACATGTCTCTTTCCGCTCTTGCCGGCCTCAGCCTGCTGATCCTGGGAGAAAGCCACCTGGCGGCCACCGGCAGCCTGATCGAGGCCCTGCACGACGATCTGGTCAAGCAGGGCGCACAGGTCCATTCGATCGGCGCATGCGGCGCCGGCGCGCAGGACTGGCTGGCCAAGAAGAAGGTCGATTGCGGCGGCGACCGCGTCGGCAAAGGCAAGGCCGTCATACGGGGAGCCGATGCGACGACCTTTCCCATCGGGGAACTGATCGCCGCCGACAAGCCGGACGTGGTCGTGGTCATCATCGGCGACACCATGGCCGCCTACGACAAGAGCGCCTTTCCCAAGACCTGGGCCTGGCAGAGCGTCACGGCCCTGACGCGCGCCATCTCCGCGACCCGCACGCGCTGCGTGTGGGTCGGCCCGCCCTGGGGCAAGGCGGGCGGCCGATACAACAAGAACGACGAGCGGGTGCGGCTCATGTCCACGTTCCTCGCCACCAACGTCGCTCCCTGCGATTACGTCGATTCGCTGAAGTTCTCCAAACCCGGCGAATGGAAAACCACCGACGGCCAGCACTTCACCGTGGCCGGCTACAAGGCCTGGGGCGCCGCCATCACGCAGGCGCTGGCCAATACCCCGGCCGTCAAGGAGGCTCACGCAAAATGAAACGCGCACTGATCGCCGCGCTGGCCACGTCGCTGCCGACGCTGGCTCCGCACGCGGCCGGGATACCGCTCTATCCGACCGGCCCGGCCGAGGACTCGGCCTTCGTCCGCTTCGTCAACGCCACGGACGCCGCGCTGGAGATCCAGGCCGCCGGCTCCCAGGCGAAGCTGTCGCTGCCGACCGACAAACCGTCGTCGGGATTCATGCCGGTTGCCGCCAACAAGCCCGTGAAAGGCACCCTGACCGGCGCGGACCGGCGCTCGGACGTGGCGGTGACCGTCAAACCGGGCGAGTTCGCCACCGTGATCGCGCTGGCAAAGAACGCCAGCCTCGTCATCAAGGAATCACCCGACGATTTCAACGCGATGCGCGCCTCGCTGGCGTTCTACAACGCCGATCCGGCGTGCCGCCAGGCGGGACTGCGCGCGGCGGGGCGCAACGTCGGCATCTTCGACGGCGTCGGCCACGGCCAGGCCAAGCGCCGCCTGATCAACCCCGTCGCCGTGACGGTGGAGCTCACCTGCGGCGGCAAGCCGCAGGGCTCGCCGCGCGAGCTGGGCGCGCTCGAGGCCGGCCAACGCTACACGGTGCTGGCCGTACCCGGTCCCCAGGGCACCCGCACGCTGTTCGCCAACGACGCCTTGATCCGCTGACCCGTTCCACGAGACCCCCGACAGGCCTCCCCCATGGTTTTTGCGTCGCTGGAATTTCTCACGCTGTTCCTGCCGGCCTTCCTGCTCGTCTACGCGGCCACGCCGGCGCCGTATCGCAATGCCGTGCTGATGCTCTCGAGCTGGATCTTCTACGGCTGGTGGAGTCCGCTGCTGCTGTCGCTGTTCATCGCCCTGATCCTGGTGGGCTGGATAGGCGGCATGGCCATAGACGGCACCCGCACCGAGCGCCAGCGCATGCTGATGCTGACGGCCTTCATCGCCATCAACCTGTCCGTGCTGTGCTGGTACAAGTACGCCAACATCCTGGTCGAGACCTTCAACCAGGTGCTGGCATGGCGCGGCGCGCTGCCCGTGGCCTGGGAGAAGATCGCGCTGCCCATCGGCCTGTCCTTCATCGTGCTGCAATCGATCTCCTACCTGATCGACGTGCAGCGCCGCGTCGTGCCGGCCGACCGCAGCTTCGTGAACTTCGGCGCCTACCAGGCCATGTTCGTGCACCTGATCGCCGGCCCCATCATCCGCTATGACTGGGTGGCGCGCGAACTGCGCGAGCGCACCGTCGACTGGCCCCAGTTCACGCAGGGCGCACGCCGCTTCATGATCGGCTTCGGCATGAAGGTGCTGATCGCCGACACGCTGTCGCCCCTGGTGCAGACCGCCTTCTCGCTGTCCGCCCCCACTTTCCTGGACGCGTGGCTGGGCTGCTTCGCCTACAGCCTGCAACTGTTCTTCGACTTCGCCGGCTACAGCGCCATGGCCATCGGCCTGGGCTTGATGCTGGGCTTTCACTTCCCCGAGAACTTCAACCATCCCTACCTGGCCACCAGCATCCAGGACTTCTGGCGCCGCTGGCATTTGTCGCTGTCGAGCTGGCTGCGCGATTATCTCTACATCCCGCTGGGCGGCAACCGCAAGGGCGAGGTGCGCACCTACGTCAACCTGCTGCTGACCATGGCCATCGCCGGCCTCTGGCACGGCGGGGACAACTGGAACTACCTGCTGTGGGGCATCGCCCACGGCGTGGCCCTGGCCGGCACGCGGCTGTGGGGCCATGCGTCGCTGCCCGAGCCGCCCGCCGCGCTGTCGCGCGTGCTGACCCTGCTGTTCGTCATGCTGGCCTGGACGCTGTTCCGCGCGCACTCCTTCGGCTCCGCCCTGGACATGTACGCCGGCCAGTTCGGCCTGAACGGCTACGCGCTGGGCGATGCCTTGCGCGTCCAGCTTCGTCCCGCCCACCTGATGGCCATGGTCCTGGGCGTGCTGTGCATCGTCTACCCGGCGGTGGACGCCTGGCTGGCGCGCGGCGGACGGCCGGCGCTGCTGCGCGCCTGGGACGGCGCCTGGCCGGTGGCCGGCTTCCTGCTGGGCTTCTCGCTGATCGCCAGCCGCGGCGCGGTCCCCTTCCTGTACTTCCAGTTCTGATGGACAAGACCTCTTCCCGCCCCGGCCCCCGCTACGCGCTCGCGGGCTGCGTCATGGCCATCGTTCTGGCGGCGGGCCTGCTGTCCAACGGCTACGGACTGCTGGTCGAACAGCTGCCGCTGACCCGCCACGCGCCCGACTGGCCCGGCTTCCTGGACGGACGGGTCACCGCCGAGATCGCCGACACGCTGGCCAAAACGCCGCTGCCCGCCGGCTCGGCCAGCCTGGAACGCGGCGCGAGCTGGCTGGCCGTGGGCGACCTGGGCCCGCGCGTGCGCCAGGGTTGCCCGGACTGGCTGTTCCTGGCCGACGAGCTGGAGCCGCATGCGGGCGGCGACGATGCCCTGCGGACGCGCGCCCGGGAAGTCGCGGACCTGCGGACCCGGCTGGCCGCCCGCGGCATCGAACTGCTCGTGGCCACGGTGCCCGACAAGAGCCGCATCGCGGCAGGCGAACGCTGCGGCGTCTATCGCCCGGCCGCGCTGGCAGGGCGCCTGCGCGAGTGGAACGGCATCCTGCAAGCCAGCGGCGTGCGGACGGTGGACCTGGAGCCCGTCCTGCGCGGCCTGCCCGTGCCGGGGTTCCTGCGCACCGACACCCACTGGAACGAAGCCGGTGCCGAAGCGGCGGCCGGCGCCATCGCCGCGGCCGCCCGCGCGTTGCCCTCGGCGGCCGAGGCACTGAAGCCGCATCAGGCCTTCGCCATCACGCGGGGCCAGCCGCAGCCGCTGGCGGGCGACCTGATCAGGCTGGCCGGCATAGACTGGCTGCCGGCCCCGCTGCTGGCAGCCCTGGACCAGGAACCGCGCACGACCTTCGCGCCGGTGGCGGACACCGCCGCGCCGGCCACCGAGGACGACCTGTTCGGCGACGCGGACCTGCCGCGGGTGGCCCTGATCGGCACGTCCTACTCGCGCAACTCGAACTTCGTCCCGTTCCTGGAAGCCGCGCTACAGACCCGCGTGGTCAATGTCGCCCGCGACGGCGGCGAATTCGCCGGCGCCGCGCAGGCCTATTTCAAGAGCGAGGAATTCCGCGACACGCCGCCCCGCCTGATCGTCTGGGAAATCCCGGAGCGTTCGCTGCAGCGCCCCCTGGACGGCGAGACCGACATCTGGGAGGCCGCCGCGGCGCGCTGACGCCGCGAGCGGCGGGCGCGGCTACTCCACCTTCGCGCCCGAGGCCTTGACCACGGTCGCCCAGGTCTCCACCTCGTCCTTGATGAAGGCGCCGAACTGCTCCGGCGTGGTCTTGGCCGTGACGGCGCCCAGGTCCTTGAAACGCTGCTGCACGTCCGGCTTGGCCAGCGCCTTCTGCACGGAGGCGTTGATCCTGGCGATGACGTCCGGCGGCGTGCCCTTGGGCGCGATCAGTCCGAACCAGGACGACACGTCGAACTTGTCGTAGCCCGATTCCATCATGGTCGGCAGCTCGGGCGCGGTGGCCGAGCGTTCGGCGGTGGTGACCGCCAGCGCGCGCAGCTTGCCGGCCTGCACGTGCGGCCAGGCCGAGGGCATGTTGTCGAACATCAGTTGCACCTGGTTGCCGATCAGGTCGGTCAGGGCGGGGGCGCTGCCCTTGTACGGGATGTGGGGGATGTCCACGCCGGCCCGCAGCTTGAACAGCTCGCCCGCCATGTGGATGGAGGTACCGCTGCCCGACGAGGCATACGAGAGCTTGTCCGGATGCGCCTTGACGTAGGCCACCAGTTCCTTGACGTTCTTGACCGGCAGCGACGGATTGACGACCAGGATGTTGGGCACCTTGATGACCAGCGCGATGGGCGAGAAATCCTTGACGATGTCGAAGCTCAGGTTCTTGTACAGGGTCTGGTTGATGGTGCTGGTGACGGCCACCATGTACAGCGTGTAGCCGTCGGGCTTGGCGCGGGCGACCAGCTCGGCGCCGATGTTGCTGCCGGCCCCGGGCTTGTTCTCGACCACGAAACTCTGGCCCAGGTCGTCGCCCAGCTCCTTGGCGATGATGCGTGCGGCCACGTCGGTGGTGCCGCCGGCCGAGAAGCCGACCACCACGCGTACCGGCTTATCCGGGTACGAGGCCGCGGCGGCGGGACCGGCAAGCGCCAGGGACGCCAGCGCGGCCAGGCAGGCCGCACGGGCCGATGACGGGAAATGCCTCATGGGTGCGTCTCCTTCTTGGTATTGGTAGGGAATTTTCCAGCGGGTTCTATGTCAACATCGGCGTCCGGCTCCGACCATTGTTGCAAACCCGAAGCATGCGCCGCGGACGCGTTTCGCTGTATCCTGCGGCCGACCCTTCCCTACCCCGCTCCGATGACCGATCAACAGCATTCTCCCTACAAGAGCACCGGCGGCCTCCAGCGGGTCTTCCGCGCCTGGCGCTATTCGCTGCAGGGCCTGGGCGCCGCGCTCAAATACGAAGCCGCGTTCCGCCAGGAAGTCGCGCTGGTGGTCATCCTGGTGCCTGCGGCGGTCTGGCTGGGCCGCGACACCACCGAAGTCCTGCTGCTGCTGTTCAGCATGCTGCTGGTGCTGGTGGTGGAATTGCTCAATTCCGCGGTGGAAGCGCTGGCCGACGCCCTGTCGGTGGAAACCCACCCGCTGCTGGGCCGCGCCAAGGACCTGGGCAGCGCCGCGGTGATGCTGTCCCTGCTGTTCTCGGCGGGGCTCTGGATACACGTGCTGGCGGGCCGGCTGCTGGCCTGACCCGCTCCCACGGCGGGCGGCGGGCCGTTTCGCGCCGCTGGCCGGATGATCCTACAATGTCGGATCGACTCCGTTCCCCTCGCACCATGTCTTTCACCCGCAAACTGACGCAGGCCTGGGCCGCGTCCGACTCCCTGCTGACCGTCGGCCTGGACCCGGATCCCGCCCGCTTTCCCGCCGAACTGCGCGGACGGGCCGACCGCATCTTCGATTTCTGCCGCGCCATCGCCGACATCACCGCGCCCTACGCGTGCGCGTTCAAGCCCCAGATCGCCTATTTCGCCGCCCGCCGCGCCGAGGACCAGCTCGAGGCGCTGTGCCGGCACATCAAGGAACACCACCCGGACATCCCGCTGGTGCTGGACGCCAAGCGCGGCGACATCGGCTCCACGGCCGAGCAGTATGCCGCCGAGGCCTTCGAGCGCTACGGCGCCGACGCCGTCACGGTCAGCCCCTACATGGGCTCGGATTCGATCGAACCCTATTTCGCCTGGCCGGATCGCGGCGTGATCGTGCTGTGCCGCACCTCCAACCCCGGCGGTTCGGACCTGCAATTCCTGGAAGCCGGCGGCGAGCCGCTCTACCTGCGCGTGGCCGACCTGGTGGCGAAGAAATGGAACCGCCACGGCCAGCTCGGCCTGGTGGTGGGCGCCACCTTCCCCGCCGAGCTGGCGGCGGTGCGCGCCCGCATCGGCGCCGACATGCCGCTGCTGGTGCCCGGCGTGGGCGCCCAGGGTGGCGACGTGCAGGCCACGGTGCAAGCGGGATGCAATGCCGCGGGCACCGGCATGATGATCAATTCGTCGCGCGCCATCCTGTACGCCAGCGGCGGCGACGACTGGCGCGAGGCCGCGGCGCGCGTGGCGCGCGAGACCCGCGACGCCATCAACGGCTTTCGCCCCGGCCGCAGCTAGGTCCCCGTTGCGGGACGAAAGCCCCTGTCACTTCTCGATCTTGATGTCGGCGGTGCGGACCACCTTGGCCCAGCGGTCCGCCTCGGCCTGGATCAGCTTGCCGAAGGCTTCGGGCGTGGGGCTGGCCACGACCTCCGCCCCCTCGTCCGAGATCGACTTGCGCACGTCGGCGTCATTGAGCAGCGCGACGATTTCCTTGTGCAGCCGTGCCACGATGGGCGCCGGCGTGCCGCCGCGCGCCACGATGCCGAACCAGGTGCCGGTCTCGAATTCCATCCCGGCTTCGCGGAAAGTGGGCACCTCCGGCAGGCTGGGGGAACGCTTGTCCGAAGCCACGGCCAGCGCCCGCAGCTTGCCGTTGCGGATGTGGTTCATCACCGGCACCAGGCTGGGGAACAGCAGCCGGGTCTCGCCCGACAAGGTCGCCAGCACGGCCGGGCCGCCACCCTTGTAGGGCACGTGGTAGAGCTTGGTGCCGCTGCTCTGCTGGAACAGTTCGGCCACCAGATGCGGCGCCGTGCCCACGCCATAGGAAGCGTAGTTGACCTGCCCCGGCCGCTCGCGGGCATAGCGGATCAGTTCCTGCAGCGAGGCCACCGGCAGGCCGGGATTCACCACCAGCACGGCGGGCGCGTTGGCCAGTTGCGAGACAGGCGCGAAGTCCTTCTTCAGGTCATACGAAATCGTGTTGTACAGGCTGCCGTTCGAGCTGATCGCGGTCGTGGCCATGAGCAGCGTGTAGCCGTCCGGGGCCGAGCGGGCCACGGCCTCGGCGCCGATGATGCCGCTGGCGCCCGGGCGGTTGTCCACGATGACGGGCTGGCCCAGCCGCTCGCCCAGTTTCTTGCCCACGACACGCGCGATCATGTCGGTGCCGCCGCCGGGCGCGAAAGGCACGATCAGGCGGATGGGCTGGGTAGGATAATCCGGGGCCGCCCAGGCGCCGGCGCTGAAGAGCGCGGCGGCGGCGCAGGCGAGCGCCGGCCGCCCACGCTTGAGGGAATGTCTTTGCACGTTGGTGTCTCCTGGTGGCCCCCCGGCCGTGGCCGGGGCGGCGGGGTCGCCGGCGCGATACCGCCGGCGCGCGGCTCAACTGGCCGACGGCAGGTCGCGGATGGCAACGCCGCGATCGATCGCATCGCAGCGCGCGTCCTCGGCGGCGGCGCGCTTGCGCGAAAGCTCCAGCACTTCGCGGGCGCGATCGCGGGGAATGAAGCAGACGCCGGTGTCGTCGGCCACCACGAGGTCGCCGGGATTGACGCGTATGCCCTCGATCTGGACCGGGCCGTTGATCTCGATCGTCTCGATGCGCCACTTGCCCGTGATGGGCGAGACTTCGGTGGCCCACACCGGGAAACCGACGCGGCGCGAATGCGCCACGTCGCGCACCCCGCCCGACACGATGGCGCCGATCTCGCCCTGGCGCTTGGCCACCTGGGCCGAGATGCCGCCCATGTTCGACAGCCCGGGCACGCCCTCGATCACCAGTACGTCGCCTTGCTCCGCGATGTTGTGGGCCTCGATCTCGGCCATGCCGTTGCGGTGGGCGCGCGCGTTGTCGACCGGATGGCCGGTCATGACCGTGTTGCGCAGGGTCATGGCCGGGCCGACGATGGTGGCGCCGGGAATGGTGGGCCGAAGCAGCGAGCCGGGCAGCGTTCCGGCGATGCCCAGGTGGTCCATGACGTCCGACACGATGCCGGTGGCGTCGCCCAGCGCCTTGAAGCCCTCGATCAGGTCCTTGGGCGGGCGCTCGATGTCGAGGCTCCTTACCCGTTCCGGGGCGATCTTGCCCAGCAGCGTCTTGGTCATGCGTGGTCTCCGTGAGGAATGAGGCGCGCCGCCGCCTGCGGCCTATCCGCGGCGGCGGTCTTCATGTGTGAAAAATTCTCATCGCTTTCCCAATATGCATCAATCGATTTATAGTCAATATGATTGACTTTTACTCATAGAGATGGCCACTCGCCTGCCCCCGCTCAATCCGCTGCGCACCTTCGAGGTGGCGGCGCGCCACCTGAGCTTCACGCGTGCCGCGCGCGAACTGCACGTGACGCCCGGCGCCGTCAGCCGGCAGGTCATGGTCCTGGAGGAATTCCTGGGAGCCCGGCTGTTCGAGCGGGTCAACCGCGAAGTGCGGCTGACGGCGGTGGGCCGGCGCTACCTGGACGACCTGAACGATGTGTTCGACAATATCGGCGAGGCTACCCAGCGCGCCATGCAGGGCGTGCGCGACAAGCCGCTGCACATCTGGTGTCCGATGACCTTCGCGATGCGCTGGCTGGTGCCGCGGCTGCCCGCATTCCACGCCGCCAATCCTGGCCGCGACGCCATCTTCACCACTTCGCTCAAGCCGGTGGACTTCACCGAGCACGACGCCGACGTCGCCATCCGCATGGGCCGCGGCGACTGGCCCGGCGTGATCTCGCGCTTCCTGGTCGGCATCGAACTGCTGCCGGTGTGCAGCCCCCGGCTGCTGGATGGGCGCGCCCCGCTCGCCCATCCGCGCGACCTCGCCCGGCACACGCTGCTGCAATCGGTGGCCCGGCCCGAGTACTGGCCGACCTGGCTGGAGGCCGCCGGCGCGGGGGACATCGACCCGGATCGCGGGATGACTTTCGAAAGCGTCAGCCTGGCCTACCAGGCGGCGCTGGAGGGACTGGGCGTGGCCATGGGGCAGCATGCGCTCGTGGCCGAGGACCTGGCGGCGGGCAGGCTGGTCGCGCCCTTCGGCCTGCGCGTCCCCATCGATAACGCCTTCTACCTGATCTATCCCGAGCGGCTGCAGTACGACACGCATCTGTGCACGTTCCGCGACTGGATCCTGGCCGAGGCCCGCGCGGACGAAGCCCGGCGCGCACCGCCCCGGGCTTGAGGCAAGCGTGCCGGCTCAGGCGGTCCGCACGGACGGGAACCGTATCCGGACGCCCAGGCCGCGCCCGCGCAGGCCGGTCCCGACCTGGATGGATGCCGCGTGCGACTCGGCGATCTGCGCGACCAGCGACAGGCCGATGCCGCTGCCGCGTTCGGTGGTGCCCGCCACGCGGTAGAAGCGGTCGAAGATGCGCCGGTACTCGGACTCGGGCACGCCGGGGCCATCGTCGGCCACGGTCAGCAGCACGCCGCCGGCTTCGCGCCGGCAGGCCACGGCGATGTGCGCGTCGCGGCCGCCGTAACGCACCGCATTGTCGACCAGGTTGCGCACCAGGATGCCCAGCGGATCGACCCGGCCGCGCACCAGGCAGTCCTCGGTGTCCAGGCTGATGCGCTGGCCCCGCTCGGCGGCGCCCGTCTCGAAGTCCCGCGCGATCACGGACACCACGGTGTGCAGTTCCACGTCGTCTTCGCCGAAACCGTTGGCATCCAGCCGGGCCATGTCCAGCAACTGCTCGGACAGCCGCGCGCTGCGCTGCGTGGTCGCCAGCAGCTTGCCCAGTTCGGCACGCAGCTGCACGGGATCCTGGCACCGCAGGGCGTTCTCGGTCTGCACCGTCAGGACCGCGAGCGGCGTGCGCAGCTCGTGCGCGGCGTCGACCAGGAAACGCCGTTCGTTCTGCATGGTCTCGTCCAGCCGTCCGAGCAGGCCGTTGAACGACTCCACCAGCGGACGCAGTTCCACCGGCAGTTCCCTGGCCGGCAACGGCTGCAGGTCGGTGGGGCGCCGCTGCAGGATGCGGCGCGACAACCGCGTGACGGGAAGGACCGACCACTGGACCAGGCAGCCGACGACGCTGGCCAGCATGCAGGCCAGTATGCCGACGAACATCAACCCGCGGGTCAGGCGCTCGTGCAGCTCCTTGCGCAGCAGCGACTGCGGCTTGCCCACCTGCACCTGTATCCGCTTGCTGGCGTCCGAGACGGCATACACGCGCCAGGGTTCGCCCCCCACCAGGGTGGTGGCGTAGCCGTCACGCATGTCCGGCACGATGGGCCGGCCGGGCGCGGCCGGGGAATGCAGCACGCTGCCGCCGGTCGCCAGGTTCCAGACCTGGAAGGTCATCTTGAGCTGGGAAGTGTCCAGCCGCTGCTCGCCCGGCAGCGAAAAACCGCGCTCGGCGACGTTGTTCTCGAGCCCGACCGGCAGCGACAACAGGGTCAGGTTCGCCACCTCGCGCAGCGCGGCGTCCCATTCCCCGCTCGATTCGCGCGTGACCTCGGCCCGGTACCACAGGAACGACCCCGCCCAGGTCAGCAGCATGGTCGCGACGATGCCCGTCAACAGGCGCGCGCGCAGCGATCTCATCGCGCCTCCCGCAACCGGTAGCCGTAGCCGTGCACGGTCTCGATCAGGTCCTCGCCCAGCTTGCGGCGCAATTGATGGACGTAGACCGCCACGGTATTGCTTTCGATCACGCCGTCGCTGCCGTAGACCGCCTCCTCCAGCGCCGTGCGGGACAAGGCCTTGCCCGCCTTTTCCATCAGCGCCAGCAGCGTCCGGTATTCGTGCGCGCTGAGCGCGACCGGCTGTCCCCGGCAGGCGACCGAGCGCGAGGCCGGATCGAGCTCGACGTCGCCGCTGCGCAGCACCGGGGCCACGCGTCCCAGGCTGCGGCGCAGCACGGCGCGCAGCCTGGCCCGCAGTTCGTCGACCTGGAAGGGCTTGACCAGGTAATCGTCGGCCCCCGCGTCCAGGCCGCCTATGCGGTCGCTCAGGCGGTCGCGCGCGGTCATGATGATGACCGGTGTCGTGTCGTAGCGCGCACGCATGGCGGCCAGCACGCCCAGCCCGGAGCCGCCGGGCAGTCCAAGGTCGAGCAGGACCGCCGCGTAGTCGTGGTCGATCAGCGTCAGCCGCGCCGCGGCGGCATCGCGAGCCCATTCGACCGCGGTGTCGTGCTGGCCCAGCGCGGTGACGAGCGCATCGGCAAGCATGGCGTCGTCTTCTACGAGCAGGATGCGCAAGATCGGTTTCCCGTTGGTTCGGATAAGTGGCGCGCGCAGCCGTGTCGGCCGGCGCAGGCCAGTATCGTCGCCCGATTTTAAAAAGTTCTTAAACCGCCCCGCCCAGAATTCGCGGTGGCGGCTGGTTCGCGCTCATGCCCGGGCCGGGCTGGCCGCCGCCTTCATGTCCACATTCGGAACCGCCCGCGGCGGCGGGTTCCAGGAGCCAGCCATATGATCCAGGATCCGCGCAGCCTCTGCCTCTGCTTCCTGCTGGGCGCCATGCAGCCCGCCGTCGGGCAGGACCTCGTGGGCGGCGGCATTGCCGTCATCCCGGCCTATCCCGGCGCCGACAGCTATCGCGTACTGCCGGCGCCCATCCTCAATTTCCAGCGCGGCCCCTTCTTCATCTCGAACAGCCAGGGGCTGCCCGGGCTGGGCCTGAAGACCGAGGTCGCCCCCGGCCTGAGCGTGGGAGTACGCGCCGGCTTCGGCCTGGGCCGCAAGGAAAGCCGGTCCGACAGGCTGTCCGGCCTGGGCGACATCGATGCCCATGCCCAGTACGGCGTGTTCGCCGACTGGGCGCCCGGCAGATGGCGGGCGTCGCTGTCCTACACCCAGGCGGCCAAGAGCGGCTATGGCGGCACCCTGGCCGCGCGCGGTTCCTACGCCATCTGGCAGGGCGGCAAGCACGATGTGCAGGTCGGCGCCGGCCTGGAATGGGGTAACCGCGATCACATGCAGACCTGGTTCGGCGTGACGCCCGAGCAATCCTCGCACAGCGGCGCGGGACTTGCGGCCTACCGGCCGTCCTCGGGCCTGCGCTCGGGCTCGGCCTTCGCGCTCTGGACCTACCGGCTGGACCAGCGCTGGCGCGTCGTCACGCTGCTGGGCGTGCAGACCTTGATGGGCGACGCGGCCGACAGCCCCATCGTCGAGCGCAAAACCGCCGCCTTCGGCAGCGTGGGCCTGGCCTACTCGTTCTGAAGCGGCCCCGCCGCGAGCGCCCGCGCTTCCAGCACGCCGCGCAGCGCGATCTTCACCGCCTGCATGCGCACGGCGGTGCGGTCTCCCGCCAGCAGATGCGTGGCCGTGCGTACCCGCATGCCTTCGGGCGTGGTCCATGCCCAGCCGAAGCACACCATGCCCACGGGCTTGCCCGGCGTCGCGCCGCCGGGGCCGGCGATGCCGGTCGTCGACACCGCCATTTGCGTCCGCGCCGCCTTCAGCGCCCCGGCCGCCATCTCGCCCGCGGTCTGTTCGCTGACCGCGCCATGCGCGGCCAGCGTGTCTTCCCGCACCCCCAGCTCGGCCACCTTGGCCGCGTTGGTATAGGTGACGAACCCCCGGTCGAACCAGGCACTGGAACCGGCCACGGCCGTGACCAGCCCCGCCACCAGCCCGCCGGTGCAGGATTCGGCGGCCGCCAGCATCCAGCCGGCCGGCTGCAGGGCGCCCCCCAAGGCGGCGGACAGATCTAGCGATTCCTGGTCGAACATGTCGATCTCCCCGGTCAGGCCTGAGCGACGATACGCCAGTACAGCGCGCAGACCAAGAGCGCGTAGAACGCGGCGATCATGTCGTCCCACATCACGCCCAGGCCGTTCTTGAGCCGGCGGTCGAAATGGCCGATGGGGGGCGGCTTGAGGATGTCGAACAGGCGGAACAGCAGGAAGCCGAAGGCCTGCGACACCACGGAATCCGGGATCAGCCACAGCACGGTCCAGAAGGCCACCATCTCGTCCCATACCATGCCGCCATGATCGGGCACGCCCAGGTCGCGTCCCGTGCGGTCGCAGGCCCAGATGCCCACGACGAATGCCGCCGCCAGGAAGATCGCCTGGTGCAACGGCGCCCCCAGCACCATGGTCAAGGGCTGCCACAGCGCCCAGGCCAGCAGCGTCCCCCAGGTTCCCGGCGCCGGGCGGATCAGTCCGCTGCCCAGGCCGAAGGCAATGGTGCGCGACAGGCGCGCGCGCATCCAGCCGAAGCTGGGACTCGCCGGCACCGGGCCGGCGGAGGAAATGTCGGTCATGATGTCTCAGGCAAGGAGCCCGCCGCCGGATCGACCGGCATCGGGAAGTGATCGAAGCCCGCTCGGGGCAGGTCCGGCACCGGCATGCCGCCGGCGTCCACCACCCGCAGGCCGGGGCCGGCGTCCACCGCGCCGATGCGCGTGGCCGCCACGCCCGCGCGCGCGGCCGCCTCGGCCA
>NZ_NINX01000042.1 GCF_002188635.1 Pigmentiphaga sp. NML030171
TTACTCACCCGTTCGCCACTCGCCGCCAGACCGAAGTCCGCGCTGCCGTTCGACTTGCATGTGTAAGGCATGCCGCTAGCGTTCAATCTGAGCCAGGATCAAACTCTTCAGTTCAATCTCTAGATTTTGTTCGTACTATGGGTCGAAACCCATGGCACGATCGCTTGCGTACTCAAAGAAATTGCAGATAAATGATTTACCTACAAACTTCTTTATATGAGCACTTGATTCATTTTGCGTCGATCGACCAGACCGGTTTTACCCGACCCAACCGTCTCGCGCCCAACCAAGTGCCCACACTTATCGGCTGTTGATTTGTTAAAGAGCGGTACTGCGAAAACTGCTACCACCAACTGCTTCGCTTACCTGCCGTTCGCTGCGCTGTCTTGCCGGCGCTGCGTGATCAGCAGAGAAACGAGATTATGAAGAAGTTTTTTACGTCTGTCAAATCGGCCCGGGACTGTTTACTGCGCACCCCCCGCCATTCGTCAGACCCTTGCCGCGCTACCACCCTGCCGCAAGACCCTTCTTTTTTGGCCGACCCGTTCGCCGCATCCGCTTCACGCGTAACTGCCGCCGAACCTGCCTGCCTCACCCGCCGCTTCCTTCCACCCCACCGCAGAATGCTCCGCTGCGTTGCGTTTGTTGCGTCGAGAAAGTGACTATAGCATGCATTGAAATCGGCACGCAAATCGATCCACGCCTTCTTGTCAGTTTCGTGACCGGAAACCGGCCGTTTCGGGATCGATAAGGTGCGAAAACCGCGCCGTATCGCCATTTCGCAGCGCCAAGAATTTTTTTCCCGCTGGGCCGTCCCAAGGCAAAAAACGCCCCTTGGGGGGAGCGGCGGCCCGCAGGGCCTAGCCTGGGGGCATTTTTGCGATGCCGCCGCAACACCATGCGCCGCTATTCGTGCCGGAAAGAAGGAGGCCGCTTGGCCACGAAAGCCTCCATGCCTTCCTTCTGGTCCTGTGTGCCGAACAGCGAATGGAACAAGCGGCGTTCGAACTGCATGCCTTCGGCCAGCGGCGTCTCGAAAGCGCGGTTGACCGCTTCCTTGGCCATCATGACCGAAGGCAGCGACATCGAGGCGATGACGGTCGCGATCTCGATCGCCTCGTCCAGCAGCTTGTCGGCGGGCACCACGCGCGCCACCAGCCCCGCGCGCTCGGCTTCGGCCGCATCCATCAGCCGTCCGGTCAGGATCAGGTCCATGGCCTTGGCCTTGCCGACGGCGCGCGGCAGGCGCTGGGTGCCGCCCGCGCCGGGAATGATGCCGAGCTTGATCTCCGGTTGGCCGAAGCGGGCGGTCTCGGCGGCTACCAGGATGTCGCACATCATGGCCAATTCGCAGCCGCCGCCCAGGGCGTAGCCGGCCACGGCCGAGACGACCGGCTTGCGGATCCGGCGCAGGGTCTCCCAGTTGCGGGTGATGAAGTCCGAGGCGTAGGCATCCATATAGGAAAGGTCCTTCATCGCGCCGATGTCGGCGCCGGCGGCAAAGGCCTTTTCGCTGCCGGTGATGACTACGGCGCCGATGTCGGGGTCGGCGTCGAAGGCCAGCAGCGCGGCGCCCAGCTCGTCCATCAAGGCATCGTTCAGCGCATTCAGCGCCTTGGGGCGATTCAGCGTCAGCAGGCCGACCCGGCCCCGACGTTCGACCAAAACCAGAGCTTCGCTCACACCACACTCCTATATATGCGCAGGACACCCGCCCCCGCACCGCCTGGCCGCGAAGGCTGTCCATGAACCGGCGCGCCGGCGACGCCTCAAGCATACCCCGCGCCGGCGGCTTGAGTTTCGCCCGCCCGAGGCGCACCATCGTCGGTTCCATCCTTTCAGGACACCGGCATGACATCAGGAGCAGGCGGCGGTCGCAGCATCATCGGGCTGCTGCTGGCGGCGGGGCGCGGTTCGCGTTTTTCGGCGGACGGCAGCGCGAACAAACTGCTGGCCGCCATCGACGGCCGCCCGGTGTGCGCCGCCGCGGCGCAGTCCCTGCGGGGCGCGTTGTCCCGCGTGGCCGCGGCCACTTCTCCGGCCGCGCCGGCGGTGGCCGATGCCCTGCGCCATGCCGGCTGCGAGGTCATCGTCTGCGACCGGGCCGCCCAAGGCATGGGCGGCACGCTGGCGCAGGCCGTCTCGTGGCTGTCCGCGCGCGAGCGCGCGGCGGGGAACGAGGCGCCCGCCTGGTGCGTCATGCCCGCCGACATGCCGTGGCTGCACCCGCACACCGTGGCCGCCCTGCGCGACGCCTGGCTGGCGCTGCCGCCCGCGCGGCGCGAACGGGCCGTGCTGGCTCCGGTTCATCGCCAGATGCGGGGCCATCCCGTGCTGTTCGGGCCGGCGTGGTCGTCCGCGCTGGCGCAACTGCGGGGCGACCAAGGCGCGCGCGGCCTCATATCGGGCCAGGTCACGCCCGTACCGGTGGACGACCCCGGCTGCGTGCGCGACGTCGACACCCCGGACGACCTGGCGGCGGGCCCCACGCTCCTGGCCTAACATAGCAGGACATCGTTCACAGACCGCCGCGCCGGCGCGCGGCCCAACCCGTCTCATCCATGACCGAAGCCATCTCGTATCGCCTGGAACTCCTCGATCCGGCCGGGCACCGTTGCCGGGTCACGATGTCCATCCCCGACCCCGACCCCACCGGACAATGCGTCAGCCTGCCCGCCTGGATCCCCGGCAGCTACATGATCCGGGATTTCGCGCGCCAGATCGAAAGCATCGAGGCGCGCGCCTGGGGCCGCAAGATCGAACTGACCAAGCTGGACAAGCAAAGCTGGCAGGCGGCGCCCTGCCGGGGCCCGCTGCAGATCGTCTGCGTGGTCTATGCCTGGGACCTGTCGGTGCGGGCCGCCCACCTGGACGAAAGCCACGGTTTCTTCAACGGCACCAGCGTATTCCTGCGCGCCGCCGGCCACGAGGACGCGCCCTGCCTGCTGGAGCTGGTGGCGCCGCGCGGCCTCGACTGGAAGGTCTACACCAGCCTGCCCGAGGCCGAGGGCCATCCGCAGCGCGCGCCGCGCCACGGCTTCGGCATGTACCGGGCGCCGGACTACGACGCGCTGGTCGACCATCCGATCGAAATGGGCACGCCCGTGACCGCCGGCTTCGAGGCCTGCGGCGCCCGGCACGAACTGGTCTTCACGGGCGACGTTCCCAATCTGGATCTCGACCGCCTGGTCGCCGACATCCGCAAAATATGCGAGAAGCAGATCGTTTTCTTCGAGCCCCGCACGCGCCGCGCGCCGTTCCTGGACAGCTCGAACCGCTACGTCTTCATGACCATGGTCACCGGCGACGGCTACGGCGGCCTGGAACACCGCGCGTCGACCGCCCTGATGACCTCGCGCTCGGACCTGCCCGTGCGCGGGCGGCCAGAACAGACCGACGGCTACCGCAATTTCCTGGGCCTGGTCAGCCACGAATATTTCCACACCTGGAACGTCAAGCGCATCAAGCCGGCGGCCTTCGCCCCCTACGACCTGGACCGCGAGAACCACACCCGGCTCCTGTGGCTGTTCGAAGGCTTCACCTCCTACTATGACGATCTGTTCGTACTGCGCGCCGGGCTGATCACGCAGCAGGACTACCTGCGCACGCTGGCCAGGACCGTTTCCTCGGTGCATGCGGCGCCGGGCCGCTTCAAGCAATCGGTGGCCGAAAGCTCGTTCGACGCCTGGACGCGCTACTACCGGCAGGACGAGAACTCGCCCAATGCCATCGTCAGCTATTACACCAAGGGCTCGCTGGTCGCCCTGGGGCTGGACCTGCTGCTACGGCGCGAGACGGATGGGCGGCGGAGCCTGGACGACGTGATGCGGCTGCTGTGGGCACGCTATGGCCGCGATTTCTACCGGGGCGGCGCGCGGGGGGTCGAAGAAGACGCCATGCCCGAGCTGATCCGCGAAGCCACCGGCGTGGACGCACGGGACTTCCTGCGCCGCCATGCCTATGGACGCGAGGACGTACCGCTGGCGGAACTGCTTGCGCACCACGGCCTTGCCCTGACGTGGAAGGCGGCGTCGCCGCTGCCGTCGCTGGGAGTGAAGACGGCACGCCAGGCAGAGGACCTGCGCCTGGCGACGGTGTACGAACGGGGGGCGGCTCACCGGGCCGGATTGTCGGCGCAGGACGTGCTGGTGGCCATGGACGGCCTACGCGTGCAGAACGGCAACCTCGACAAACTATTGGCGCGCTATCGCCCGGGCGACCTGGTGGAAATCCACGCCTTCCGCCGCGACGAACTGCGCCGCTTCAGGCTGAAGCTGGATCCGGCGCCGGCAACGGAATGCACGATCGAACCGGCCGCGAGCCCCGCCCCGGCGGGACGGAAATAGCGCCGAACCGAGCGCGCGAGGGCCGGCCTACCAGACGACGGGCTCGCGCCCCTGCTCCGCCAGCCAGCGATTGGCCTGGGCGAAATGCCCGCAGCCCAGGAACGGCACGGGCGGACGCCGGGCCGACAAGGGCGAGGGATGGTTGGCCAGCAGCACCAGATGCCTGCCGCCGGACGGCAGCAGCGCCTGCTTGGCCTGCGCATGGGCGCCCCACAGCATGAAGACCTTGGGCGCGGGCTCGCGCGCCACCGCGGCGATGACCGCATCGGTGAACGCTTCCCAGCCCCGCTTCGCATGCGAGGCCGGGGCGCCGTCTTCCACGGTAAGCGACGTATTGAGCAGCAGCACGCCCTGCCTGGCCCATCGCTCGAGGTCGTTGCCGAAGGCGGCGGGGTCGCCGCCCACGCAGGCCGCTACCTCGTTGAAGATATTGCGCAGGCTGGGCGGCCGCCGAAAGCCGTCGGGCACGGAAAACGCCAGCCCCTGCGCCTGCCCCGGACCGTGATAGGGATCCTGGCCCAGGATCACGACCCGGGTGGAAGCCGGCGTGGCCAGGTCCAGCGCGCGAAACGGCAGGACCGGATAGACGACGGCGCCCTCTTCCCGGCGCCGGTCGACGAAGCGCAGCAGGGCCTCGAACGCGGGACTGGCCAGCGTCCCGGCCAACAGCTCGCGCCAGGCAGCCGGCAGACGATCGACGTGCGCCTGCATCGGCTCGTTCAAGCGATTGTCCGGTCCCTGGGCGAAGAGATCGGGGGTCACGCGAACAATCGGGCCAGTTCGGCACCCGGATCGGGCGCCCGCATGAAGGCTTCGCCCACCAGGAAGGCATGGACCCCGTGCTCGCGCATCTGCCGGACTTCAGCCCGGCCCAGGATGCCGCTTTCCGTGACGACCCGCTTGCCGGCGGGAATCCGCGGCAGCAGATCGATGGTGTTCTGCAGGGAAACCTCGAAAGTCCGCAGGTTGCGGTTGTTGATGCCCAGCAGATTGCTGCGCAGTCGCAGGGCCGTATCCAGTTCCGCCGCATCGTGGACCTCCACCAGCACGTCCATGCCGAGATCCATGGCCAGCGCCTCCAGGTCCTGCAATTGCGAGGACTCCAGCGCGGCCACGATCAGCAGGATGCAGTCGGCGCCCATCGCCCGCGCCTCGATCACCTGGTAGGAATCGACGATGAAGTCCTTGCGCAGCACCGGCAGCGGGCAGGCGGCACGGGCGCGCCGCAGATAATCGAGCGAACCCTGGAAGAACTGCACGTCGGTCAGCACCGACAGGCAGGCCGCGCCATGCGAGGCGTACGACGCCGCGATCCCGTCGGGCTGGAAGTTCTCGCGCAGCAGGCCCTTCGAGGGCGAGGCCTTCTTGATCTCGGCGATGACGCCGGACTGCCCCGCCGCCACCTTGGCCTCGATCGCCTGCGCGAAGCCCCTTACATCCTGCCGCGCCTCGGCTTCGCGCCGCAGGTCGGATTCGCTGCGAAGCAGCCGCGCGGTGGCGACCTCTTCGGTCTTCGCATCCAGTATGCGTTGAAGAATGTCACTCATGACCCACCCATGAAGATTCGTATGCGGGGCCTAGCGCGCGGCCGCCCGCCTGGTGAACGATACGAATTCGTCCAGCCGCGCGCGCGCCGCGCCGCTGGCGATCAGCTCGAAAGCCTTGCGTATGCCCTCGGCGACCGAGGACACGGTATTGCCGGCGTACATCGCCAGGCCGCCATTCAAGGCGACGATGTCGCGCGCGGGGCCCGGCACGTTGGACAAGGCCTCCAGCACGAGTTCACGCGACTCATCGCGATTGGCGACCTTCAGGCTGCGATTCGACACCATCTGCAGGCCGAAGTCCTCGGGATGAATCTCGTATTCGTGGACCTCGCCGTCGCGCAGCTCGCCCACCATCGTGGCCGCGCCCAGCGAGGCCTCGTCCATGCCGTCCTTGCCGTAGACCACCAGCACGTGCCTGGATCCCAGGCGTTGCAGCACCCGGACCTGGATGCCGACCAGGTCCGGATGGAACACGCCCATCAGCTGGTTGGCGGCGCCGGCGGGATTGGTCAGCGGCCCCAGCAGGTTGAAGATGGTGCGCACCGCGAGTTCCTTGCGGATGGGCGCGATGTTCTTCATGGCCGAATGGTGGATGGGGGCGAACATGAAACCGATGCCGGTGGCCTCTATGCACTCGGCCACGGCTTCGGACGGCAGCATGACGTTGGCGCCCAGCGCCTCCAGCACGTCGGCGCTGCCCGACGACGACGACACGCCGCGGTTGCCGTGCTTGGCGATCCTGGCGCCGCCGGCCGCGGCCACGAACATGGCCGCCGTGGAAATATTGAAAGTGTGCGCGCCGTCGCCGCCGGTGCCGGCCAGGTCCACCAGGCTGTCGGCATCGGCCACCTTCACCCCGTCGGCGAACTCGCGCATCACCTGCGCCGCGGCGGTGATCTCGCCTATGGTCTCCTTCTTGACGCGCAGGCCCATGATCAAGGCCCCCGCGGTGACGGGCTCCATCTCGCCGCGCATCAGCATGCGCATCAGCGACAGCATCTCGTCGTGGAAGATCTCGCGGTGTTCGATGCAGCGAACCAGCGCTTCGGTAGGGGTAATGGACACCATGGACTCCTTGGGCAATCGTTGCGACCGGTTCATACGTTCAATTGCAGAAAATTGCGCAGCAAGGCATGGCCGTGCTCGCTCAGGACGGATTCGGGATGGAACTGCACGCCGTAGACGGGAAGGCTGCGATGGCGCACGCCCATGATTTCCCCGTCGTCGGTCTGCGCCGTCACCTTCAGGCAATCGGGCAGGCTCTCGCGTTCGATGGCGAGCGAGTGATACCGGATGACCGTGTAGGGCGACGGCAAGTCCCGGAACACGTCGCTGCCGCCATGGGCGATGGCCGACGTCTTGCCGTGCATGATCTGCCGCGCGCGGACGATTTTGCCACCAAACGCAGCGCCGATGGACTGGTGGCCCAGGCACACGCCCAGGATGGGCACCTTGCCGGCATGGGCCTGGATGAGCGGCACCGAGATGCCGGCCTCGGCCGGCGAGCACGGCCCGGGCGAGATGCAGATGCGCTCGGGCGCCAGGGCCGCGACTTCGTCGAGCGTGATCTGGTCATTGCGGAACACCCGCACGTCGGCGCCCAGTTCGCCGAAATACTGGACCAGGTTGTAGGTGAATGAATCGTAGTTGTCGATCATCAGCAGCATGTCGGTCATCCCTTGGAATCGAGCCGGCCATGGGCCGGGAACACATCGGCGATCGCGCCGTCCGCGAACGGGCGCCGCCACGCGAACGACGAGCCGCGGCAGGCATGCGCGGGGGTTCGGCTAGCAAGGGGAAGTACTGCTGGATGCACGGGCAATCTCCTGGATCGGGAGCCGCCGTGCCGGGGAGCTGTGTGAATTCGCGACCTGCCACCGGGTACGGCGGCAGGGTGCAGTTTCGAACCGCAACGACGTGCCGCTTCCTAGCGGAAGCGCCACCACTGAGCTGCTTGATTCGGAACGATGCGGTTCATGTCTTTCTGGCGCGAGTTGGGAGCCGCGGCAAGGTTGCGCGTTTCTGCTCCGGGGCGATTCTATCGCGACCGCGATTCGCTTGTCGAACGGAAGAAATGGGGACGGAACAATCGGCGGCCACGGGCCCCGCAGGCCCGGCCCGTCAAATGCCCGCTGCCCGGGCCAGGGCCTCGCGATGCTCGGGCGCCGCGATCGCCAGCATGCGCTGCGCCCGCTGGCGCAGCGTCAATCCGCGCAGGTCGGCCGCGCCGTGCTCGGTCACGACGATGCCGGCGTCGCTTCTGGGCAGGGTGACGGGGCCGGACAAGCTCGCGACGATACGACTGGCCCCGCCCGCCGTCGCGGGCAGCGCAATGACGGGGACCCCGTCCCGGCTCCTGCCGGCGGCCCGCATGAAGTCGGCTATCCCCCCCACCGCGCCGACATAGCGGCCGCCGGCCACCTCGGAATTGACCTGGCCGGTCAGATCCACCTCGACCGCGGAGTTGATGGCGACGAACCGGCCCAGGCGGTCCAGGACCGGGCCCGCATGGGTGTAGCCTGTCTCGCGCAACCGCACCGCCGGGTTCTTGTGCACGAAGCGCCGCACCCGCTCTCCGCCGAACAACAGGCCGCCCACAGTCACGCCGGTGTCGATCGGCTTGCGCCGGTTGGTGATCACGCCAGCCTCGGTCAGCCACACCATGCGCTCGCTCAGGCTGCCCGAGTGGACGCCCAGGTCCCGGTGATCCCCGAGCGCGGCCAGGACGGCATCGGGAATCGTGCCGATCCCGGTCTGGATCGTGGCGCCGTCCGGCACCAGGCCGGCCACGTGGCGGCCGATCCGCTGCGCCGTTGCGTCGGGTTCGGCCGGCGCTCCGGGCACCGCCGGTCCGCACGAAGCAGGCACCAGTAGGTCGACGTCGCCTTCGCGCAGATAAGGGCCGCCGAAGGTCCAGGGCACGTCCTCGTCCACTTCCGCGATCACCGTCCGGGCCGCGTCCAGCGCGGACACCAGGTAGTCGCGGGCCATCCCCAGGCTGTAGCGCCCCGCCTCGTCGGGTTTCGACAACTGCAGGAACAGCACGTCGACCTTGAGCCGCCCTGCGCGAATCATCCGGTCCATCTCGGAGTAGTGCGCCGGCAGGATGTCCATGACGCCCGAGCGCAGCAGCGTCCGGTTGGAGCCCGCGCCGCAGTATCCGACGAAATCCATGTCGTCCGCCAGCTCGGGCGCCAGGACCGGCTCGAGGCCATGGCCGATACCCAGGAAGACGCGCACCCGCCCGACGCGGCGGCGCTGCTCCACCAGCGCGCGGATCAGCGTCAGGGGCTGCGCCTGCGCCTGCCCCCACAGCACGGTGTCCCCGGGCCGGATGTGCGGCGCGAGGTCGAACACGGCGGGCTCCATGGCGGCGGTCACGGGATCGATCGCGCGCGGGCGCCTCAGCGCCCGCCCATCGCGCGGACCATGTTGCGCGCGATGACGGTCTGCTGGATCTGCGTCGTGCCTTCGTAGATGCGGAACAGCCGCACGTCGCGGTAGAAGCGTTCGATGCCGTATTCGCTCATGTAGCCGGCGCCGCCGAATATCTGCACGGCGCGGTCGGCCACGCGGCCGCACATCTCCGAGGCGAACATCTTGGCGCACGACGCCTCGGTGCTTACCGGCAGTCCGTCGTCCCGGCGGCGGGCCGCGTCCAGCACCATGCAGCGGGCGGCATAGATCTCGGCCTTGCTGTCGGCCAGCATGGCCTGCACCAGCTGGAAACCGGCGATCGGCTGGCCGAACTGCCTGCGCTCCATGGCATAGCCGAGCGCCATGTCCAGCATGCGCTCGGCCACCCCGACACAGACGGCGGCGATGTGGATGCGTCCCTTTTCCAGCACCTTCATGGCGGTCTTGAAGCCCTGGCCTTCCTTGCCGATCAGGTTCCCGGCAGGCACGCGCACGTTGTCGAAGATGACGTCGCAGGTGTGCGCGCCCTTCTGGCCCATTTTCCTGTCGCGCTTGCCGAAGCCGATGCCGGGCGAGTCCGCATCGACGATGAAGGCGGACACGCCCTGCGCCCCCTTGTCGGCGGGATCGGTGCGCGCCATCAACGTGAAGATGCCGGCCTGCGGCGCGTTGGTGATGAAGCGCTTGGTGCCATTGACCACGTAATGGTCGCCCTCCCGGATGGCGGTGGTGCGCAGCGATGCCGCGTCGGAGCCGGCCTCGGGCTCGGTCAGCGCGAAAGAGGCGGCCAGCTCGCCGGTCGCCAGGCGCGGCAGGTACTTCTGCTGCTGCTCGGGCGTGCCGTCGAACAGGATGCCCTGCGAACCGATGCCCACCGTGGTGCCGATGAGCGAGCGGAACGCCGGCGAGGCGCGGCACAGCTCGAACACGACCAGCGCCTCTTCTTCCATCGTGAGTTCCAGGCCGCCGAAGCGTTCGGGAATGGTCAGCCCGAACAGGCCCATGGACTTCATGTCGGCAACGATGTCCGCGGGAATTTCATCGGTCTCGGCGACGATGTCCTCGTTGGGAATGAGGCGCTCGCGCACGAAACGGGCAATGGTGCCGAGCAGGCCGTTCAGGGTTTCTTGATCGCGGATCATGGTGGCCAACGGATTCGGTGGGAACGCTGCATCCTGGGCGGGCCGGCGCGATGGCGTCAATGCTCCATCCGATCATGTTCCGTACATCGGTTTGCGCGGCCCGGAGCGCCCCCCGGGCCATCGATGCGCCCACGCTTCCGTCTTGCGCCGTAATTCCGACGTACGGAACAAAGGGAACGGCCTCATTGACGATGCCCGCGGGTCGGCCGCAAGGTGGGGGCCTGCTGCGGACACCTCGACGATGCCTACCTCGATCTCCCCCACCGCGCTTCTGTCGCGCCGGTTCGGCACGATGGAACATGCCTACACGGCCCGTGATACCCAGCTCTACGCGCTCGGCATCGGCATGGGCTTCGACCCGCTCGATGCCGGCCAGCTGGACTACGTCTACGAGGGCGTGGACGGCCTCGCCCTGAAGGCCATGCCCACCCTGGCGAACGTGCTGGCCTATCCGGGCTTCTGGGCGCGCGAACCCGACACCGGCATCGACTGGCGCAGGGTGGTCCATGCGGAGCAGGCCATCGAGTGGCACGCTCCCCTGCCGGCGAGCGGCCGGGTGCTGGGGACCAACCAGGTCAGCGGGCTCTGGGACCGGGGCGCAGGCAAAGGCGCCTTCCTGCAACAGCGCCGCGATATCCGAGACGCGGCCAGCGGCCGGCTGCTGGCCACCGTGACCCAGCTCAGCCTGCTGCGGGGCGACGGCGGCTTCGGCCAGGGCGGCAGCGCAGGCGGACCGCCGCCGGCGCACGCCATGCCGGATCGCCCCGCCGACGCCGTGTGCGACCTGCCCACGCTGCCGCAGGCCGCCCTCATCTACCGTTTGAGCGGCGATTCCAATCCTTTGCATGCGGCGCCCGACGCCGCGCGCGCGGCCGGCTTCGACCGGCCCATCCTGCATGGCATGGCCACCATGGGCGTTGCCGCCCACGCGGTCCTGCGCACGTGGCTGGGCTACGACGCCGGCCGGCTCACGGGAATGCGGGTGCGGTTCACGGCCCCCGCCTTTCCCGGCGACACCCTGCGTACCGAGATGTGGGCGGACGGCCGCGTCATCTCGCTGCGCACCACCGCCATCGAGCGCGGCGTCGCCGTGCTCGACAACGCCTGCGCCACCCTCGACTGACGCCAAGGAAGACATCATGGATCTGGGATTGAAAGACAAAGTGGCCATCGTGACCGGCTCGGCGCGCGGCCTGGGGGCGGCCGCCGCAAGGCGCCTGGCCGAGGAAGGCGCGCGGGTGGTCGTGACCGACATCCAGGGCGAACTGGCCGAGGCGACGGCGGCATCGTTGCGCGACGCGGGGCTGGCGGCGCACTGCGTCATCGGCGACATCACCCGGCCCGGCGACGTCCAGCGCCTGGTGGACGAAACCGTGGCCACCTTCGGCGGCGTCCACATCCTGGTCAACAATGCCGGCTTTCCGCGCGACAAGCACCTGGTCAAGATGAGCGAAGACGATTGGGACCGGGTCATGGAGGTCATGCTCAAGGGCGCGTTTCTCGCCTCGCGCGCGGTCATGCCCCACCTGATCGCGCAAGGCTGGGGGCGCGTGATCAACATCAGCTCGCGCGCCCACCTGGGCAATCCCACTCAGGCCAACTACTCCGCGGCCAAGGCCGGCCTGATCGGCATGGCCAAGGCCCTGTCCATGGAAGAGGGGCGCTACGGCATCACGGTCAACTGCGTGGCGCCCGGCTTCATGGAAACGGAGATGGTGCAGGCGCTGCCGACCTATGACATCATCAAGGAGCGGGCCGTCCAGATGCAGCCCATCAAGCGCGCCGGGCAGCCCGGCGACGTCGCCGACGCGGTGGCGTTCCTGGCCAGCGAAAGGGCCGGATTCATCAGCGGCGAGGTCCTGCACGTCACGGGCGGCCGGTTCGGCTGATCCCCAGGGAATTCGAGCATGAGAAGAGCTGCCATCGTTTCCCCGCTGCGCACCCCCGTCGGTGCGTTCGGCGGCGCGTTCAGAACCGTCCCGGTCGAGGAACTGGGCGCCGTCGTCGCCCGCGCCATCGTCGAGCGCACGGGCCTGGATCCGCAACGCCTCGACGACGTGGTGTTCGCGCACAGCTACATGAGCGGCGAAACGCCTTGCACGGGCCGCTGGATCGCCCTGCAGGCGGGCCTGCCGGTCGACGTGCCCGGCATGCAGCTGGACCGGCGCTGCGGCGGCGGCCTGCAGGCCATCGCCACGGCCGCCATGATGGTGCAGACCGGCGCGGCCGACGTAGTCATGGCCGGCGGCGTGGAAAGCATGAGCAACGTGGAGTACTACACCACGCGGATGCGCTGGGGCAGCCGGGCGGGGTCCGTCCGCTTGCACGACCGGCTGGACCGCGGGCGCGAGCGCTCCCAGCCGGAACACCGCTTCGGCCGGATCAGCGGCATGATAGAAACCGCCGAGAACCTGGCGCGCGACTACGGCATCGGCCGCGAAGCGTGCGATCGGTTCGCCGCGCGCAGCCACCGGCGGGCCGCGGCGGCCTGGGAAGCCGGCCACTTCAGGGACGAGATCGTTCCCGTGGCCGTGCCCCAGCGCAAGGGCGATCCGGTGATCGTCGAACGGGACGAAGGCGTGCGCGGCGGCACCACCGCCGAGGACCTGGCCCGGCTCAAGCCCATCTTGCGCGACGGCGTCGTCACGGCGGGCAACGCCTGCCAGCAGAACGACGCGGCCTCGGCCTGCCTGATCGTGGCCGAAGACAAGCTGCGCGAATTCGGGCTGGAACCCATGGGCTGGCTGGTCGGCTGGGCCGCCGCCGGCTGCGAACCGTCCCGCATGGGCATCGGGCCGGTGCCGGCGACCCGGAAGGTGCTGGCGCGCACTGGCCTCGGCCTGGACCAGATGGACCTGATCGAGCTGAACGAGGCATTCGCCTGCCAGGCGCTGGCCTGCGTCCAGGGCTGGGGCCGTTCGATGGACGAACTCGAAGACCGGCTCAACGTCAACGGCTCCGGCATTTCCCTGGGGCATCCGGTCGGCGCCACGGGCGTGCGCATCATGACGACCCTGCTGCACGAACTGCGGCGCCGCAAGGGCCGGTATGCGCTGGAAACCATGTGCATCGGCGGGGGCCAGGGCCTCGCCGCCATCGTTGAGCGCGCCTGACATTCCGCGCTCGCGGGGCCCGCGGCCGTTCGTCGCGCCCCTGGCCCGGGCGCTGGACGTGCTGGCCGCGTTCGGCATCCGCGACCGCGCGCTCGGCAACCGGGAACTGGCCGCGCGCACCGGCCTGCCGCCCTCAACGGTAAGCCGGATCACGCGAACGCTCCTGGCCCTGGGCTACCTGCTGCACGACGGGCCGGCGCGCCGGTACCGCCTGGCGCCCGCCGTGCTGTCCCTGGGCTACGGCGCCGCCGCGGACTCGAACATCCCGCAGGCGGCGGCGCCGCGCATGCAGGCCTTCGCCGCTCGGCACGACACCCTCGTGACGCTGCACGCGCGCGATCGCCTGCAAATGGTCCTGGTCGGGCGCTTCCAGCCTGCGCCATCCTCCGCCCCGCCGCTCCTCGAGGCAGGCATGCGGGTCGGCCTCGCCTCGTTTCCGATAGGCGGCACCCTGCTCGCGGCGCTTCCCGAAACCGAGCGCTACTACTTGTTCGAAAAGATCGAGCGGCGCGCGCGGCGCGATTGGCAGACGCTCAGGCGCCTGCTGGGCGAATCCATCTCGCAAGTCCACGACAAGGGCTTCTGCGCCGGCCCGGCGCAGTGGGATCCGAACCTGGGCATCGTGTCCGCACCGCTCGCGGCGGTCGGCCAGGCGCCGCTCGTGCTGTCGTGCATCGGCCCGGCCGCCCGCCTGTCGCGCATCCGCGTGGAGCGGGAACTGGGGCCGCACCTCGCGGCCATGAGCAGAGAAATCTGCCAGTCGCTTCTGACGCCATGAACGCCCCCCACCCCGACCGGGAAACCGGCGAGCCCGCCTTGCTGACCGTCGCGCGGGGCCTGCAGGTGCTGCGCGCGTTCCGCTCGGACCGCCAGGCGCTTTCCAACGCCGAACTCGTGCGCCGCACGGGCCTGCCCAAGGCGACGGTGTCCCGGCTGACCAGCACGCTGCTGCAAACGGGATTCCTGCGGCAGTCGCCCGGCCGGCGGACGTTCGAACTGGGGCCCATGCCCCTCGGCATCGGCCACGCCTACGTCTCGTCGAGCGAACTCATCGGCCTTGCGAACCCCCTGCTCCAGGACCTTGCCGACCGGCTCGACGTGTCGGTCGCCCTGGCCGCGCGCGACCAGCTCGACATGCTCTATCTGGGATACCGGGCCAGCCACAAGGTGGCCACGCTAAGGATGGGCCTGGGTTCGCTGCTGCCCATGGGGCGCACGGCCATCGGCCACGCCTACCTGTGGGGCCTGCCCGCCAGGCAGCGCGCGTCGCTCGTCCGGGCATTGCAGAAACAGGCCGCCGATCCGGCCCGCCTGAAGGCGCGGATCCACGCCAGTTTCACGGAGCTCGACGCTACCGGAACCTGCGCCGTGCTGGGCGACTACCAGCGCGACGCCTACGCCGTGGCATTGCCGGTCGCCATCGGCCGCCGGCGCATCCTCCTGGCGCTGAGCTGCGGAAAAGTGCTGTTGCGGCCCAGGGCCGCCGAAGCCGAACGCAGGCGCATCGCCCCGGCCTTGATCGAGGCGGCGGCGCGGCTGGAAAAGCTCCTGCGGGGATTCGACGGCGAACCGTGATCCCGGCAGGCGTTCAGGCCAATCGTTCGAATATCGCCGCGAGCCCCTGGCCGCCGCCGATGCACATGGTTTCCAGCGCGTAGCGCCCTGCCCGGCGATCCAGCTCGCGCAGCATCGTCGCCAGGATGCGCACGCCCGTGGCGCCGACCGGGTGCCCCAGGGATATGCCGGAACCATTGACGTTCAAGCGATCGAAATCGCCCGGCTGGAACGACAGCGCGGCCGTGCACGCCAGCACCTGGGCCGCGAAGGCCTCGTTCAGCTCGATCAGGTCCATGTCTTTCAGGGACAAGCGCGCGCGCCGCAGCGCCCGCTCCGTCGCGGGAACCGGCCCGATGCCCATGCGCTCGGGCTCGACGCCCGCGGCCGCCCAGGCGACCAGCCGCGCAAGCGGACGGATCCCCAGGCTTTCGGCCTTCTCGCGCGTGGTGACGATGCACGCGGCGGCGCCGTCGTTCTGTCCGCTGGCATTGCCTGCGGTCACCGTGGCCTGCGCATCCACGGCAAGCCGGACAGGCTTCAGGGCCGCCATGTCCTCCAGCGAGGCATCCGCGCGGGGATGCTCGTCGATCGCCACCACGTGCGACCCGCGCCTGCCCTCGACCGTCACCGGCACGATCTCGGCGTCGAAGCGGCCGCTGTCGCGGGCCTGGACGGCATGCACATGCGAGCGCAGCGCCAACCGATCCTGGTCTGCCCGGGAGATGCCGAATTCCCGCCGCAGATTCTCGGCCGTCTCCAGCATGCCGCCCGGGACCGGGTGATACTTGCCGCCGGAGGTGATCCGCCCGCGCGCGATCCGATCCCAGAACGGCGTCGAATCGCCCCGCACCCCCCAGCGGGCGCCGAGCGAATAGTGCTCAGCCTGGCTCATGCTTTCGGCGCCGCCGGCGACCACGAAGTCCGCCACACCGGTCTGTACCCGCATGGCGGCATCCAGCACCGCCTGCAGGCCCGAGCCGCAGCGCCGGTCCAGCTGCAGGCCGGGCGTCTGCGCGCCGAAACCGGCGTTCAGGGCGACGATGCGTCCGATGGCCGGCGCCTCGCCGTTCGGATAGCACTGGCCGAAGATGACCTCGTCCACCGCGGCGGGGTCGAATCCGGCGCGGTCCCGCAGCGCCCGGAGCACGGCCTCGCCCAGATCGGCCGCCGGCACATCGCGGAACACACCGCCATATCGTCCGACCGGTGTGCGGATCGGCTCGCATATCACTGCTTCTCTCATGGCATGACACTCGCCGTAGATCCGCGGATCCCGCTATGTCCGGCCGCGCGCGGCCCGGAAGTCGGGCTTGCGCTTCTCGCGAAAGGCCCTGGCGCCTTCCTTCGATTCCTCGGTCTGGTAGAAAAGCGCGAGCGCTTCCAGGCCCGTATTGCTGATGCCGCGGATATTGTCGCTGTCGGCATTGAACGAACGCTTGGCGATGGCCAGGGCGGTGGGACTGCGCTCGAGCAGCTCCGCGCACCAGGCATCCACGGTGGCATCCAGTTGGTCGTGCGGCACGACCACGTTCACGAGCCCCATCGCTTCAGCCTGGACCGCGGTATAGCGGCGACAGAAGTACCAAATCTCGCGCGCCTTCTTTTCGCCGACCAGCCGCGCCAGATAGGCGGTTCCCCACCCCGGGTCCACCGATCCGACCTTGGGCCCCACCTGGCCGAACACCGCCTTCTCGGAAGCGATGGTGATGTCGCTCAGCGTGGCGAGCACGTTGCCTCCGCCGATGGCATAGCCCTGCACGCGCGCGATGACCGGCACGCGGCAGTCGCGCATCGCCGAATGCAGCTCCTCCACGGGCAGGCCGACCACGCCCCGCCCGCCATAGCTGCCTTCGTGCGAACTCTGGTCGCCGCCGGTGCAGAATGCCCGTTCGCCTGCGCCGGCCAGCACCACCACGCCTATCTGCGGGTCGTGGTCGGCATCGCGGAAGGCGTCGATCATCTCCTCCACGGTCTCGGCGCGGAATGCATTCATCACCTTTTCCCGATTGATGGTGATGCGCGCGACCCCCTGGCGCTTGTCGTAGACGATGTCCTGGAACGTCATGTTCTTTCCCTTTTCGTAGGCCGATGAGCGGCCGCTTCAGAATTCCCACGGGCGCACGGCGCAGCCCCCCGCGATGCCGCCGTCCCAGCGCGCGCGCAAGGCGTCCGTGGCCTTGCTGATCGGGAAGACGCGCGAGACATGCGGCGCGATCTTGCCCTGCGCGGCCCATTCGAGGATATGGGACTTGCGGGGCTCGCGCTTTCGCGGGTCGCGCTCGACCGTGATGACGGCCGGGCAGCCCAGCACATCCAGGCCCTTCATCTGGATGAGATTGGTCGGAAGCTGATTGGCGCGCGGCGACCCGCGGCGACCCTTGCCGTCGGCCACGTCGGGGGTCGACGTCCAGCCGACGATCAGGAAACGCGCGCCGAAGGCCACGCAGCGCAGGCTTTCGAGCGACACCTCGCCGCCGACCGCGTCGTAGACCGCGTCGACGCCACGGCCGCCGGTCAGATCCTTCACCTCGTCGCGAAACGGGCGCAGGCCCGAAGACGGATCGCCGCCGCGCAGGTTGATCACCGCATCCGCGCCCTGGGACCGGACCAGCGCCAGCTTTTCATCCGAGCGGCCGGTGGCGATGACGCGAACGCCCAGCATCCGGCAGATCTGCACCGCGGCCAGGCCCGAGGCGCCGGACGCCCCGTGTATCAGGACCGTCTCGCCCGCCTGCACGCGGCCGCGCGTGATCAGGCAATGGTAGGCGGTCTCGTAGCTCGCGAGCAGGTTGGCGGCCTGGTCGAAATTCAGCCTTTCCGGGATCCGCGCCAGCGCCGAGGCGGGCACCACGGCGTAGCCGGCAAAGCCGCCCGCGCTCTGGTAATCAGTCTTGGAACGCGGGCCGGCGGCGATGAAATCGCTCAGGACACGGTCGCCGACGGCGATTTGCTCCGGATCGACTTCGTCTCCCGTCCACTCGACCACGCCGCTGTATTCCACGCCCGGAATGTAGGGCGGATGGCAGCGGTGCTGATACTGGCCGCTGGCCATGACCAGATCGATCCAAGACACGGCGGAGCTCTCGATGCGGACGATGACTTCATGCGGCTTGCAGCCACGGGGATCCGGCGGCGGCTGTTCCTCGACCCGCAAGAAGTTCTGCAGCGCGTCCATGGGATCTTCGCCCAGTTCGGTGAAGACCGCCCGCCGCCCGGCCTTCCACGCAGATGCCCCGGTATCGCTTGCCCTGTTCATTGCTCTTCTCCTTTTTGCGCTTGCGCCGCCGTGCCGAAGTACCGGCCGAGCGCGGCGACACTTTCCGGATTCACGCAGGACGACAGGTCGCCGACGGGCAGGCTCAGGTAGGCCGCCCTGACCACGCGGCGCATGATCTTCATGTTTCTCGTCCTGGGAAGATCGTCCACGATGTACACGTGCTTGGGCCGATATGCCGCGCCCATGCGGGCGCGCAGCGCATCCGACAGCCTGGCGCCCAGGGCCTCGTCGCCCGCCGCCCCCTTCATCGGCACGCAGACGCAGACGATGGCCGAGCCGCTCTTGTCGTCCGGGACGCCGATCACCGCGGCCTCGATCACCTCGCCGGTGTTGGTCAGGACCGATTCGAGCTCGGCCGGGCCGGTGCGCTTGCCGGATACCTTGATCGTGTCGTCGCTGCGGCCGAGTACGTAATAAAGGCCGTGGCGATCGCGCACCGCCAGGTCCCCGTGCACCCACACGCCCGGCAAGGTCCGCCAATAGGTATCCAGATAGCGCTCGTCGTCGCCCCAGATGCTCTTGGTCATGCCGATGCCGGGGTTGCGCAGCACCAGTTCGCCCACGACGCCATCCGCCACGGGGCTCCCCTGTTCATCGACGATATCCACCCCGCACCCCAGCCCGCGCGCCGAGAACGAGCCCGGCTGCATGGGATGGCACACGGTGCCGACGAAGTTGCAGCCGCACACTTCGGTACCGCCCACCAGATTGACGATGGGGATCCGGCGCCGGCAGACGTGCTCGAAGAACCAGAGCCAGGCGGCATCGTTCCACGGTTCGCCGCCCGAGCAGGTGATGCGCAGACGGCTCAGCGCAAGCCGGTCCACGCTTTCCGGGCCGTACCGCATGAGGCCGCGCACGATGGTGGGCGAGACGCCGAGATAACTGACCGCATGGCCGTCGGCCAGGTTCCAGAATCGATCGGGCCGGGGATAGTCCGGCACGCCTTCGGCGAGCAGGACGCTGGCGCCGAAATAGGACGGCAGCAGCGCGCTCATCGGCCCCACCATCCACCCCATGTCGCTCATGAAGAAAAGCCGGTCGTCCTGGCGAAAGTCGCCGCAGATGTGCACGTCGCGCAGCGCCATCGACGCAAGAAAGCTGACCTGCGTCCAGACGCATCCCTTGGGCTTGCCGGTCGTTCCGGAGGTATACAGCAGGATCGCGGGCGCCTCCGCGGGCAGCTCGGCGGTGTCCGGAATGGCCTGCTGGGCGGCGAGCAGCGTGTCCCAATCGCGGTCCCTGCCCGGTGTCATCGGAGCTTGCGGGCTGTTCTGCCGGCCGACCACGACCACGCTCGACACGCCGGGAACCTCCTCCAGGGCCGCGTCGAGCACCGCTTTCATCGGCACGAAAGATCCCCGGCGCCACGTGCCGCCGGCGGTGATGACCGCCTGCGCGCCGGCGTCCCGCAGGCGCGAAACCAGCGGCTCGACGCCGAAGCCGGAGAACAGGGGTACCGCGATCGCGCCGATCTTGATGACCGCGAACAGCGCGACGAAGGCTTCCGGGATGTTGGGCAGATAGAGGGCGACACGATCGGCCTGCCGTATGCCCAGCGCGAGCAGCGCCGCCGCAAGCCGGCCTACCTGCCGGTCGAACTCGCCGTAGGTGAAGCGGCGGACCTGCCCGTCCTCGCCTTCCCAGACGAGGAATTCCTTGTCCCATATGGCCGTCCCGCGGTGGCGGTCCAGGCAGTTCAGCACGATATTCGTCGTGCCGCCCACGCACCAGTCGGCGCGCTCGATGCCGCGGCTCGTATCCAGAATCCGCGCATAGGGCCGATAGAAGCGAAAGTCGCAGAACCGCAGGACCTGCTCGGTCAGCCATCCCGGGTCCGCGTCCGCGCGCCGTTCGAGCTCGGCGAAATCGGCCATCCCGGTGTGCCCCAGGAAGCGGGCAAGAACGGACCGCGCCATCTGTTCCGCGCTGGGCACCCAGGCGAAAGAGGCCGCATCATGGCTGGGAATCCGCATGGTGCTGGCTCAGTTGCCCGCCCACACGGGAGCACGCCCTTCGGCAAACGCGCGCGGCCCTTCCTGCGCATCGTTGCTCGCGTACACGTTGCGATAAATGTGGAAGGCCGCTTCGGCGGCGTTGTCGCAGCCGACGCTCATCGCGGTCAGGATCGCGCGCTTGCCCGCGGCCACCGAAAGCGGCGCATTGTCGCGGATGCGCTCCGCCAGCTGCCGGGCCCGCGCGTGGACACTGGCGGCATCGGGTTCGAGATAGTTGACGAAGCCCAGCTTTTCCAGCTTCTCGATCGGATACATGTCGCCGGTCATCGTCATTTCCATGAGTATGGGCTCGGGCAGCATCCAGACCAGCGGCATGCCCCACGGCGATCCGCGTCCGATCTTCGTTTCGGTGATGCCGATCCGCGCGCCCGCCAGCCCCACGCGAATGTCGGCGTTCAGGCTCAACAGCATGCCGCCCGCCGCCACGTGCCCCGTCATCGCCGCGATGATGGGCACCCTGACCCGGCGCATGCGGGTCTGGAACGGGTCCCGATGAAACGTCAATATGTCCTCCCCCGTTTCCGCCTTCATGCGTGCGGCTTCCTTCAGGTCCAGGCCGGCGCAGAAGGTTCCGCACTCCGCCGACGTCAGGATGACCACGCGGATGGACGGGGTCTCGTCGATCTTCTGCCACAGCTTCGCCAGGCCGTTCGAGACCGAGATCGACAGCGCGTTGCGCTGCTTCGGCCTGTTGATCGTCACCGTGGCGATGCCTTCGTCGACAGTGAAGAGGAGATCGTCTTGCTGTTCCATGGAATATCTCTCCAGTTCAGGAAACCAGTTGCTTGCGTGCGGGCCGGCCGGCGTGCATCAGCTTGCCGGCCAGGGGACGGCCGATGATCTGCTCGGCGCAAAGCGCCGCCTCGATGAGCGCGTCGAGATCCAGGCCCGTCGCAATGCCCATCTCCTCGCACATGAAGGCCATGTCTTCCGTGCAGATGTTGCCGGCGCCCTGCGCATTGGCGTGCTTCGCGAAAGGGCAGCCGCCCAGGCCCGCGACCGAACTGTCGAACAGGTCGACCCCCATCTGCAGCGCGGCCAGGACATTGGCGGCGCCGATGCCGCGGGTGTCGTGCAGGTGCGTGCCGATGCGCGCCTCGGGCAGCAGCGTCCGCACGGCGCCGACCACCCGGCGTATGGCCTCGGGATCGGCCCAGCCCACGGTGTCGGCCAGGTAGATCGCCGGCAGCGGAACGGCCAGCTCCTTGCAAAGCCCGACCAGGAAGCGCACGTTCTCCAGCACCCGCTCCAGCGGCACCGCTCCTTCGTAGTTACATCCGAAGGAGGTGATCACATAGGCTTTTTCGAGCGGCACGCCGGCGTCCACGTACATGCGCGCCCATGCGGCCTGCCGCTCGCGCTGCTGCGCCGCCGTGCAGTTGTTGTTCATCAGGCAGAACGTATCGGTCGTATAGAAGATCAGCTTGCCGTCGAGATCGACGCCCGGCGTGGCCGAGGCCCGGCGGAATCCCGTTTCGTTCAGCCACAGCGCGGTGTACCTGACGCCGTCGCGCTTGCGGATGGCGCCGAACAATTCGGCCGTGTCCGCCATCGCGGGCACCGCCTTCGGACTCACGAACGAACCGACCTGCACCTGTTTCAGGCCGCTAGCCGCAAGCCGCTCCACCAGCCTGGCCCGCTGTTCGAGCGGATAAATGGCGGGTTCGATCTGAAAACCCTCGCGCGGCCCTTCCTCGTGAAACTCGACCGCTCTTGGCAAATCGCTCATGGTTCCTGTCCTGATTCTCGTCGGTCAAAGATCGTTCCCGGCGCCCGGGGATCCCCGGTGCGCATGACTCGCCCCGCAATCGAACAGGGCCTGGATGTCATCGGGCGCATAGCCAAGCTCCTTCAGGATTTCCTCGCTGTGCTCGCCCAGGCTGGGCGCATGGCGCCGGTGCTCCGGTACGCTCCGGGACCAGTCCGTCGGCACGTTCATCGTCCGGATCAGGCCCTCGGTCGGATGCCGGGAATCGACGAAGAATCCCTCGTCCTTCAGATGCGGGTCGTCCTGGATGGACTCCAGGGTATGGATCGGCATGGCGGCGATGTCGGCCGCCAGCAGCTTGTCGAGCCATTCGGCGGTGGAGCCCCGCGACAAGGCCTCGGCGAACGCGTCGTAGAGCTCGTCGATATGCCCGGCGATATCCAGCTGCGTGTCATAGCGGCCCGACGCCGCCATGTCCGGCCGGCCGGCAATGTCGAAGAAGCGATGCCACTGGTCGCGCGTATAGGGGCCGCCGCAAATGTGCCCGTCGCTCGTGGCGTGGACGCGGCGCTCGAACAGCCGCTTGTAGCCGGCCGGATGCGTCGGCGGCTGCAGGGTGTGCGCGCACAGATGAGGCGTCATGACGAACTGCACCATGGACTCGAACATCGGCACCTCGACGTGCTGGCCCAGCCCCGTCGCCTCTCTTTCCAGAAGGGCGGCCAGCACCGTGTGGACGGCGACCAGCCCGACCGTCTGGTCGGCGATCCAGGCCGGCACGAGCTGCGGCGATCCGTGGGTGCGCGCGTGCAGGCCCGCCAGTCCGGACACTCCCTGGATGATGTCGTCGAACGCCGGCCTGCCGGCATAGCGGCCCTTGCTGCCGAAGCCGACCAGGGAGCAGTACACCAGCCTGGGGTTGCAGTGCCTGACCGACTCGTAATCCACGCCCAGCTTGCTCAACGCGCCGGGGCGTATGTTGGTGATCAATGCGTCGGCATCGCGGATCAGCCGGAGCAGGACTTCGCGGCCCCGCGGGGACTTCAGATTCAGCACCAGGCTGCGCTTGTTCCGGTTCAGCGTCAGGAACAGCGGCGACATGCCTGGGTTTCTGCCTTGCGCCTGCGCGCGCATCATGTCGCCGCCGCCGGGCTCCTCGATCTTGATGATATCCGCCCCCAGGTCGCCCATGATCTGGGTGGCATAAGGCCCCATCCCTATCGTGCTGAGGTCGAGGATTCGATACTTGGACAATGGACCGGTCATGAATCACTCAGGCTTGATGCCTGCCTTCCTTGCATAGTTTCCCCACGCCTCGAGCTGGCTGGAGACGAAGGCAGTCACCGCATCCAGGCTCATGTAGTTCGGCTTCAGGCCCATGCCCAGGAAGCGCGACGAAACATTTTCCTGGTTCACGATTTCTTTCAGCGCGGCGTTCAACCGCTCGACGATCTCTACCGGCGTGCCGGCGGGCGCGGCCACGCCCACCCAGCCGGAAATGCCGAGGGGCCGATAGCCGCTCTCGGCCAGCGTGGGAACGGTCGGAACGGCGGACAGCCGGGTCGACGTGCTGATGACGAGCGGGCGCACCTTCTTCCCTTCGACGAACGGCTGCGCGGCCGGAACATCGGCCACCGCCACGTCCAGCCGGCCGCCGACCAGATCGGTCAAGGTCTGCGGCTGGCTTTTGTAGGGAATGCCTTCGGCATGGATGCCCAGCAGATCCGCAAAGGCGGCAAACAGGACCTGCGACGTGGGACTGCCGTACCCGTAGGTAAGCCGGTCGCCCTTGCTGGCCGCATAACTCACGAATTCCGACAGCGACTTGGCGGGACTGGTCTCGCCGACCAGCAACAGGTAGTTGGCCTCGACAAGAACCGTGACATGGGAAAAATCCGCCTTGGGGTCGTAGCTGATCTTGTTGACCAGCCACGGCGCGGCCGAATGCGTCCCGCTGGAAGTGATCAGCAGCGTATAGCCATCCGGCTTGGCGCGCGCCACCGCGCTCGAGCCGATCGCCCCGGATGCGCCCGGCTTGTTGTCGACGATGAACGAACCACCCAGTTTCTTGCCGAGTTCCTCGGCGACGATTCGGCCGATGATGTCCGTCCCGCTGCCCGCGGCGAATGGAACGATGATCGTTACCGGCCGCTGCGGATACGCCTCGGCGTAGGCATTGCCGGCAACCAGCACGGAGGCCGAGAACAAGTGCAACAAAGGCTTGAACAGACGATTCATGAGCACCACCTATGGGCCTGGATGACAGGCCAGTTGTCTCGTTTGCGCGTATGATGTTGTGGTATCCGCGTAGTGGTGCAGTCTAGACGGAGGCTCTCCAAATGGAAGGTCGTACGAATACCCAGTTCATCCCGCGCGGAGTCGCCGACATGATGAGTCTGGCTGCTCTTGCGTCCCTTTTCTCCCCGGTGCCGACCTGTCTCACCACCCGACGCAGCGTTCTGTGGTGCAACGACCGATTCGCCGAACTACTGGACTACGAGCTTCCCGAAATAAGCGGCCAGAGCCTCCGCTCGTTCTACGACAATGAATCGGAATACGACGCCCGCGGAAGGCAGGGCATCGTCGCATTTGCGGCGTCGCCGCATTGCGAAACGATCGTCCATTGGCGCACCCGCACGGGCTCGGCCCTGCTCATCAAGGCGTTCGGCCGCAGCCTGGACGCCAAGGATCCCTTTGCGAAGATGGTATGGGCGCTCTATCCGGCCCAGCAGGACACGAGCATGGGCGGCCTGCCCCGGCGGCAGAAAGAGGTCCTGGCGCTGCTGAGAAAGGGGCTGACCAGCAAGGAAATCGCCCGGACCCTGCAAATCAGTCCGCGCACCGTGGAAAAGCACCGCGCGCAGCTGCTCGAGCGAGCCGGGGTGGCCAATACTGCGGCGTTGATATCCAGGTTCGCGTAGGTAGCGGGCTCGTCGGCAGGGGATCGGCGCCATGTTCGCCGCCCTGCCGCCACGAAGACAGGCCGCCCGGTTCACCAACCGGGCGGCCTTTGCACCGGACGATCCTCATACCGGATCGTCCAGTCCCAGCTGCACCTGCTCGGCCGCCCGCAGCACCGCCCGCGCCTTGGCCTCCGTCTCCAGCCATTCCTTCTCGGGTTCCGAATCCGCCACCACGCCGGCGGCCGCCTGCGCGTACAGCATGCCGTTCTTGATCACGCCGGTGCGGATGGCGATGGCCAGGTCCATTTCGCCGCCGTAGCTCAGGTAGCCCGCCGCCCCGCCGTATACGCAGCGCCGTACGGGCTCCAGTTCGTCGATCAGTTCCAGCGCCCGCACCTTGGGGGCACCCGACAGCGTGCCGGCCGGGAAGGTCGCGCGCAGCACGTCCATGGAACTCATGTCCCGGCGCAGCAGCCCGGTGACGTTGGACACCAGGTGCATGACGTGTGAATAGCGCTCGATCGCCAACTGGTCGGTCACCTGCACCGAGCCGATTTCGGCGATGCGGCCGACGTCGTTGCGGGCCAGGTCGATCAGCATGACATGCTCGGCGATCTCCTTGGGATCGGCGCGCAGTTCCTCGGCCAGTGCCAGATCTTCCTCGGGCGTGCCGCCACGCGGCCGGGTGCCCGCCAGCGGCCGGATGGTGACCCGGCTGCGGGTCTCGCCCTGTTCCTGCACCGCCTCCTGCCGCACCAGGATCTCGGGCGAGGAACCGACGACGTGGAAATCGCCGAAGTTCCAGAAGTACATGTACGGCGACGGATTGAGCGAGCGCAGCGCGCGGTACAGCGACAGCGGCGAATCGCGGAAGGGCTTGGCGATGACCTGGCCCACCTGGACCTGCATCAGGTCGCCGGCGGCGATGTATTCCTTGGCCTTGCGCACGGCCGCCAGATAGTCCGGCTTCTGGAAGTCGCGGCGGGTCTCGGTGACCATGCTGGCCTGGCTGTACGGGATCTCGGCCGGGCGGCGCAGCTGGGCACGCAGGTCCAGCAGGCGGGTGCGGGCGCGGGCATAGGCTTCGCGCTGGCCGGGGTCCGCGTAGACCATCAGATAAAGCCGCCCGCTCAGGTTGTCGATGATGGCCAGTTCGTCGATCAACAGCAGCAGCAGGTCGGGCACCGGATCGCCCATGCCGGCGGGGTCGGGCTTGGTGCAGGGGCCCAGCCGGGGTTCGATGTGGCGGACCATGTCATGGCCGAAGTAGCCGGCCAGGCCGCCCACGAAACGGGGCATCCCGGGACGCAGCGCCACCTTGAAGCGTTTCTGGTATTCGGCGATGAAAGCGAGCGGATCGCCCTCGTGGCGCTCGACCACCTGGTCGTCGGTCACCACCTCGACGTTGCGGCCGCGCGCCCGGATGAAGGTGCGCGCGGGCAGGCCGATGAAGGAGTAGCGCCCGAAACGCTCGCCGCCCACCACGGACTCCAGCAGGCAGCTCATGGCGCCGCGCCGGGGCCCGCTCTGGGCCAGTTTCAGATAGAGCCCGAGCGGGGTATCCAGGTCGGCATAGGTTTCGGACACCAGCGGGATGCGGTTGTATCCCTGGGAAGCCAGGGCCTGGAATTCGACTTCGGTCATGCTTGCCTCGTATCGCGTGGAATGTTGGAGTTCCGCCGGCCCCTGTCCGGAACGCACGAGCAGACATGCCCCGACGGTCCGGCAGGACTCGGGCGGGGAGATTCGTATCGGGATTTGCTAGGGGCCGCTTAGCGCGCTGGCTTACGGCCGGAGAGAATCACCACCACCCGGCAGACGAACGCCACCAGCGCCACCAGGCGCAGGTTTGAGCGGACGACCGAGTCATGGCAACCATAGTGCGGGAAAAGACCCTGGGAAGAAACTAGAACGACGCCGGCGGAACCACCGTGGTGCGGGACAGGACCTGCGACTGGGAAATCCATTGTGCCGCGTCGACGAGCGTGGAAACTATACCATCGGACTCGATGGCATGCACATCCCGCCCCTCGTTGTAACCGTAGGGGACGAGCAGCACGCGGCAACCGGCCGCCTTGGCCGCCGACGCATCGTTCATGGAGTCGCCCACCACCACGGCCTCGGCCGGCGTGACGCCCAGCAATTCACACGCATGCAGCACGGGGTCGGGATCCGGTTTCTTGCGGGCCACGCTGTCGCCGCTGACCACGGCGTCGAAATAGGCGCGCAGCCCGATCCGCTCCAGGAGCGGACCGGTGAACTCGGCCGGCTTGTTGGTCACGACCGCGATGCGCAGGCCCTGTGCCTTCATGGCCTGCAGGCCCTCGAGCACGCCGTCGAAGATGCGGGCGGTCTCGCCGTTGACCTCCTGGTAGGCATGGCGGAAGACATCCAGTGCCTCCGGAAAACGCTCCTGCCCGGCGCGGCCGTCCAGGCTGCCCGACAGCGCGCGGTGCACCAGGTTCTCCATGCCCTTGCCGACGAAGGTGGCGATCACGTCCTCGCGCAGGGGCACCAGTCCGAATTCGACCCGCATGACGTTCGCCGCGCGCGCCAGGTCTGGCACGGAATCCACCAGGGTCCCGTCGAGATCGATCAGTACGGCGCGAAAACTCATGCTGGCTCCTTGCTTGCCGGGTCCGGCTCAGGCGTAGGACGCATCGCCCTTGGCGATCTGCGCACGCATTTCCTTGATGACCGCCGCGTAGTCGGGCTTGCCGAAGATGGCCGACCCGGCGACGAAGGTATCGGCGCCCGCCGCGCGGATGGCGGCGATGTTGTCGGCCTTGACCCCGCCGTCGACCTCCAGCGCGATGACGCGGCCGGTTTCCGCCTGCCAGCGATCCAGCCGCGTGCGCGCCTGGCGCAGCTTGTCCAGCGTGGAAGGCAGGAAGCTCTGGCCCCCGAAGCCGGGGTTGACCGACATCAGCAGCACGATGTCCAGCTTGTCCATCACGTAATCCATCCAGTCCAGGGGCGTGGCGGGGTTGAACACCAGCCCGGCCTGGCAGCCGTGGTCGCGGATCAGCGCCAGGGTACGGTCGACGTGGCGCGAGGCCTCGGGGTGGAAGGTGATGACGTCGGCGCCGGCCTTGGCGAACATCGGGATCAGCGCATCCACCGGCTCCACCATCAGGTGCACGTCGATGGGCACCTGCACGTGGGGGCGGATGGCCTCACAGACCATGGGGCCGATGGTCAGGTTGGGCACGTAATGGTTGTCCATCACGTCGAAATGTATCCAATCCGCACCGGCGGCCACGACATTGCGCACCTCTTCCCCCAAGCGGGCGAAATCGGCGGATAGAATGCTGGGGGCGATACGCGTGGAAGCGGGCCCGGAAATGGTGAAGGCTGGCATAAGATATTCCGTTTGCAGGAGCAGGCCCGCCCGGCATCCCGGCGGACGCCATGCCCGCGGATGCCGGCCCGGCCGGATGCCTCCCATTGTAGAAGCTTGTCAGACCCCTATGGCGCACGCATGAAATCTCATGAACTGACGGTTACCGTACAGCCCCGCTACCTGGCCGATCAATCCGACCCCGGCAAGCTGCAATACGTCTTTGCGTACACCATCCGCATCACCAACACCGGATCCGAACCCGCCCAGCTGATCAGCCGCCACTGGATCATCACCGACGGCAACCAGCAGGAGCAGGAAGTCCGGGGCCTGGGGGTCGTGGGCCAGCAACCCCTGCTGCAGCCCGGCGAAAGCTTCGAATACACCAGCGGCTGCCCGCTTTCGACGCCGGTGGGCACCATGCGCGGCACCTACCACTGCGTCGGCGAGAACGGCATGCCCTTCGAGGTCGACATCCCCGAATTCGTCCTGGCCATGCCCCGGACGTTGCACTGATGAGCGCCCCTACTCCTCGCCGGCATCTGTCCCAGAACGCAACGGTGGGGACACAGGATGCGGCGGATCCGGCTTTGCCGGTCCGCTCGCATCGCCCCCTGGGGGGCGCGCGGAGCGCGTAGGGGGGGGATTGACCCTGCCTCGCATGGTCCACACCACGATGAATATGAGTATGGAAAGCGCCAGGAACGCTTCCAGCAGGAGCAACCACATAATGTCCCTTCGCGAGTTCATTGCCAGGAACTGGCATTGCCGCCAATTTAACCGCTTCCCCCTGTCCGCGCTCGCCCTGGCCGCGGCCATGGCCGGATGCGCGCAGCCGACCGGCACGGGCCAGGCCCCGCAGGACACAGGCACGGCGCCGTCCCAGCCCGCCGTGACCGCCCCGCCGGCCACGGTAGCGCCTCCGCCGGTGCCCGACAGCGCGCGGCCGCTGCCCCCGCCCGTTCCCCGGCCGGCCAGCAAGCCCGCCCTGCAAAGCAGCAAGCACTTCGTGCGCGGGACCTGGCAGCAGTTGCCGGGCTGGCGTACCGATACGGTCGAGGCGATCTGGCGTCCGTTCCTGGCCAATTGCCGGTCCATCATCCTGCGCACGGGCCGGCCGGTCTCCAACACCGCGCCTCCCATGGCCGACCCCTATGCGTGGCAGCAGGTCTGCGCGGCCGCGCGCGAGCTGCCGGCCACGCCCTCGGCGGACCAGGTGCGTGCCTTCATGGAACAGTGGCTGCAGCCGTGGTCGGTACGCGGCCCGGGCGGCGAAGTCGCCTCCGGCCTGGCCACGAGCTACTACGAGCCGCTGGTGCATGCCTCGCGCGAACGCGGCGGCGCCTACCAGTGGCCGCTCTACGCGGTCCCGGCCGACCTGCTGACCATAGACCTGGGCGGCCTGTACCCGGAACTCGTGGGCAAGCGCGTGCGGGGCAAGCTCGACGGCAAGCGCGTCGTTCCCTACGACACGCGCGGGGAAATCGAGCGGCCCGAGCGCCAGCCGCCGGCCATCGTCTGGGTCAACGATCCGGTCGATGCCTTCTTCCTGCAGGTGCAGGGCACTGGCCGCGCGGTGCTCGACAACGGCCCCGGCCAGGGCAGCACCATCCGCGTGGCCTATGCCGACCACAACGGCCATCCCTACGTGTCGATCGGCAAGTGGCTGATCGACAAAGGGGAACTGACGCCGGCGCAGGCATCGATGCAGGGCATACGGGCCTGGGCCCAGCGCAATCCGGCGCGCGTCAAGGAAATGCTCAACGCCAACCCGGCCGTGGTGTTCTTCCGCGAGGAAGCCGTGGCCGACCCGTCCGAGGGACCGCGCGGCGCCATGGGGCTGCCCCTGACGCCGCATCGCTCGCTGGCCGTGGACCCGTCCATCGTGCCGCTGGGCAGCCCGGTGTTCCTGTCGACCACCCAGCCGGCCTCGCGCCAGCCCATGAACGTCGTGGCCCTGGCCCAGGACACCGGCACGGCCATCAAGGGCCCGGCCCGGGTGGACCTGTTCTGGGGGTTCGGCGACGAGGCCGGGGAAATGGCCGGCCGCATGAAGCAGCCGACCCGGTTGTGGGTGCTGTGGCCGAAGAACGAAGGGGTGCCGGCGCCGGCGCGCTAAGCCCTGCGCCGCCGGGCGCGCGCCGGCTGCACGTCGGCGCGCAGGCCGCGCGCCTCTTGCTCGAACGCTTCGTACAGCCGCTGGGCCGGGACGGTCAGCGGCGCGTCGGCCCGTGCCACCAGGTGGATCGTGGTCGCGGGCAAGTCGTCCGCGATCGGCAGGGCCACGAGATTCATCGCCGGCCCATGCCGCTGGAAGAATCCCTCGGGCACCACGCCCAGGATGTCCAGGTCCGGCAGAATCGCCAACAGCGTCGAGAACGACTCGCACTCCAGGCGCACGTCGGGCGCCGGCAGCCCGCGCGACTCGAAATCCATCCGCCGGGGGTCGCCCGGCCCGCCCGCCGGTCCCGTCAGCACCCAGGCGGCCTGGGCCAGGTCGGCCAGCCGGGTACGGTCCGCCAGCGGATGCCCGCAGCGGGCGGCGATCAGGTTCCGGCTCGTGAAGATGGGCTGGATGGCCAGGTCGCGCCGTGCGCCTTCGACCGGCAGCGGCCCGATCGCCAGATCCAGTTCCCCGGCCCGCAGTTGCGCGAACATGCGCGGATACAGCGTATCGACCAGCCGTATGCGCACCTGCGGCCAGCGCGCCCGGAAGCGCGCCAGGGCGCCGGGCCCGAGCAGGATGGCGCCGCCGGGCGACAGGCCCACGGTGACGCTGGCCTGGGCATGTTCGGTGTGCCAGGCGATCTCCTCGCGCGCCCGCCCCAGTTCGCGCATCACGGTGGCCGCCCGGGCCGCCAGCATCTCGCCCGCCGGCGCCAGCCTTACCCCCTTGGCGGTGCGCAGCACCAGCGTGGTCCCGAATTCGTCTTCCAGCTGGCGCAGCGATTTGGTCAGGGCCGGCTGCGAGACGTGCAACATCTCGGCCGAGGCGCGCAGGCTGCCGGTCTGGGCCAGCACGAGCAGGAGCTGCAATTGTTGAAGGCGCATCGTCCGGAGGGTGATAACCCCAAGTAATCGATATCAAAAAAAGCGAAGAGCATGTCCGCGCGGCGCGGCCTAGGATTGCCCGTAACGAGCACGGCCAAACCTTACTCCCGGAGGCGCAATTGTCCAAGCGCGTGAAGAACATTCTCTTCATCATGTGCGACCAGCTCAGGGCCGACTACCTGTCGTGCTATGGGCACCCGCGCCTGATGACCCCCAACCTGGACCGCCTCGCCGCGCGCGGCGTGCTGTTCGAGCGGGCCTACGTGCAGTCGCCGGTCTGCGGCCCGTCGCGCATGAGCTACTACACCGGACGCTATGTCCAGGCCCACGGCGCCAGCTGGAACTTCGTGCCGCTCAAGGCCGGCGAGATGACCATAGGCGATCACCTGCGGCCGCTGGGCGTGCGCTCGGTGCTGGTCGGGAAGACGCACATGCGGGCCGACCTTGCCGGCATGTCCCGCCTGGGCATAGACCCCGATTCGACGGTAGGCGTGCGGATCGGCGAATGCGGCTTCGACCCCTACGAACGCGACGACGGCATCCACCCCTACTCGGGCCACGACCCCGACCCCGCCTACAACGACTACCTGCGGCGCAACGGCTGCGACGGCGACAACCCCTGGGAGGCCTGGGCCAACACCGGCACCGACAGCGACGGACAGGCGCGCTCGGGCTGGTTCCTGAAGTACTCGCGGCTGCCCGCGCGCGTGCCCGAGCAGCACTCCGAAACCCCCTACATGACCCGGCGGGCCATCGACTTCATGCGGGAGGCCGACGACCAGCCCTGGTGCCTGCACCTGTCGTACATCAAGCCGCACTGGCCCTACATCGTGCCCGAGCCCTACGCTTCGATGTACGGTCCGGAGGATGTGGCGCCGGTGGTGCGCAGCGAGGCCGAGCGCCAGGATCCGCATCCGGTATATGCCGCCATGATGAGGCACCGCGTGTCGCGGACCTTCTCGCAGGACGGCGTGCGCGAGGCGGTGATTCCCGCCTACATGGGATTGATCAAGCAGATCGACGACCAGATGGGGGTGCTGTTCTCGTTCATGGAAGCAGCCGGCCTGATGGATACGACCATGATCGTGTTCACTTCCGACCACGGCGACTACCTGGGCGACCACTGGATGGGGGAAAAGGATCTCTTCCACGAGCCCGTCATCCGGGTTCCGCTCATCGTCTACGATCCCGACGAGCGCGCCGACGCCACCCGCGGCTCGCGCTGCGCCGACCTGGTCGAGGCGGTGGATATCGCGCCCACTTTCCTCGATGTCTGCGGCGGCGCGCCGGTGCCGCACGTCATGGACGGCCGCTCGCTGCGCCCGCTGCTGTTCGGCCGGCGCCCGGCCGACTGGCGGCGGGAAGTGGTGTGCGAGTACGACTACGCATTCCAGGACGCCCGCATCGAACTGGGCACCGCTCCGCGCGACGCCTGGATGCGCATGATCTTCGACGGGCGCTGGAAATACGTGCTGTTCGAGGGCTACCGGCCCATGCTGTTCGATCTCGCGTCCGACCCCGACGAGTTCGTGGACCTGGGCGCCTCCCAGGCGCCCGAGCACGAGCAGGCGCGGCGGCGCCTGCACGAGGCCCTGTTCCGCTGGGCGCTGCGGCCCCGCCAGCGCGTGACCGTGCCGGACGCCGCGATCGAATCGGTGGAAGTCCAGCCGCGCATCTCCGAGGGCGGCATCCTGATCGGCTACTGGGACGAGGACGACCTGGCCCGCGCCCGGCAATCCTTCAAGCCCCGGTTCTCGTCCACCAACCCGCTCGTCAAATCGACCCTCGATCGCCTGACGGGCAAGCAAGGAGTCCCGCAATGAGGAACGAAACGCCCGACATCACCCGCGCCCATACCGGCATCGACGGCGTGTCGTGGAACATCCTTGGCCAGGTGTACGTGCCCAAGCAGATGTCCGAGGACAGCTTCTCGTGGCACGCCACCTTCCCGATCGAGACCTTCGTGCCGCCGCACGTGCATCCCCACCAGGACGAGTACATCTTCGTGCTGTCGGGCCGCATCGATCTCATCCTGGACGGCCGGCAGCAGAGCGCCGGCGCGGGCGACCTGGTGCGCATGCCGCGCGGCATCCCGCATGCCTTCTACAACAACTCCGGCGCTCCCGCGACGGCGCTGTTCTGGGCCGCCCCGTCGGGCAGGCTGGTCGAGCTCTACCAGCGCATCCACAATATGTCGAACCCCGCCGAGGTCGTGCAGACGGCGCGCGAGTACGGCGTCGTCTTCCTGCCCCCGGTCTCGGCCGCCGCCTGAGACCGCCCGGTTGCCTCTTCCACGGAGTGTCCAGCCATGCCCCCGTTACGTAGCGTATTCGCGGCCCTGCTGACGACCGCCCTGGCCTCGGGCCCGGCCTGTGCCCAGGACTACCCGTCCCGGCCGATGCGCATCATCGTCCCCCTGCCGCCGGGCAGCCCGCCCGACGTGCTGGCGCGCCTGGTGGGCGAACGCCTGCAGGCGGCCTGGCACCAGCCCGTGGTGGTCGAGAACCGGCCCGGGGCCACCGGCATGATAGGGCTGGCCGCCGTGGCGCAGGCCCAGCCCGACGGCTACACCATGGGCATGATGTTCCTGACCCACACGGTGCTACCCGCGCTGTTCGGCAAGGTGCCCTACGACACCGCCAACGCCTTCGCGCCCATCTCCAACCTGGTCTGGATCTACAACGTGCTGGCCGTGCCCCAGGGATCGGACATCGCCACGCTGGACCAGTTGATCGCGCGGGCCAAGGGCGCGCGGGGCGCCGTGACGTACGCATCGGGCGGCAACGGCTCCCCGGCGCACCTGATCGGCGAAGGCTTCGCGCAGTTCGTCGGTGCCGAGATGCTGCACGTGCCCTACAAGGGGCCGGCCGAAGCGGTGCAGGGCCTGCTGTCGGGCGACGTCTCGGCCATGTTCGCCACCTCGTCGGTGGCCGTGCCGCTGGTCAAGGCCGGCAAGCTGCGCGCGCTGGCGGTGACCAGCCCCACTCGCCTGGCCACGCTGCCCGATGTCCCCACGCTGGAGGAAAGCGGCGTGCGCGGATTCAGGATGAAGGAATGGGAAGGCCTGGTGGCTCCCGCCGGCACGCCGGCCGCGGTGATCGCCAAATGGCATGACGAGCTGGCCCGGATCATGGCGCAGCCCGAGGTGCTCAGGCAGGTCCGTGAACTGGGCATGACGCCCGCCGACCCTCACACCTCGGCCGAATTCGGGACGCTGATCCGGTCCGAGCTGGACACCTGGACCCGGTTCATCGCCAAGGCAGGCCTGCGGCCCAATTGAGCACGTCCGGGCTTCAGCTGGGCTTGCCCAGGGAATCGAGCTTCTGGCGCAGCCGGTCGGCGGGAATCGCGCCTCCCACCCGGGTGTCGTCGCCGAAGATGATGGTGGGGGTGCCGGTGACTTGCAGCTTCTTGCCCAGGGCCAGCAATTCCTTGAGCGGCGCGTCGCAGGTGCCGGCCTTGGGCGCCTTGCCGTTCAGCATCCATTCGTCCCAGGCCTTGCCCTTGTCCGGCGCGCACCACACCGCCTGCGACTTGACGGTGGAGTCGGGCGACAGGATGGGATAAAGGAAGGTGTAGATGGTGACGTTGTCGATGCCTTCCATCGAACGGCGCAGCTGCTTGCAATAGCCGCAGTTGGGGTCCTCGAACAACGCGATGCGCCGCGAGCCGTTGCCGCGCACCTGCTTGATGGCCAGGTTCAGCGGCAGCTCGTCGAACTTCACGGCCAGCAGTTGTTCCTTGCGCTCGCGCGTCACGTTCTTGCGGGTCGAGGCGTCGATCAGGTTGCCGTCCAGCACGAAGCTGACCTTCTCGTCGGTGTAGACCAGCTCGCCGCCGATGCGCACCTCGTACAAGCCGTAGGGGGTGCGCGACACGCCCTCGACGCCCACCTCGCCGAAACGCTGCACGAAGCGCTGCTTGACCGCCTCCTCGGTCGTGGGGGCGCCCTTGGCGCCCGCTTGCGCCCACGCCATGGACACGGGCGCGGCCATGGCCGCGGTCAGCAACAGGGAAGTCAGCATGCGTTTCATCGAATCTCCTAGACAACAGTCGGACCGCGCCCGTCAGGCGCGAGTTCCTGTACCCGAAGCGCCATTCACCAGCATACGCTTGAGCAGGGGCATGCGGTTCACCAGATCCAGCCCGGCGTTGCGCAGCCATGCGACCGGCGCAGCCTGGGCGCCGAACAGATGGAACAGCCCGTCGGTGACGGTACGCATGGCCAGCAGCGGCTCCGCGCGCGCCCGTTCGTAGCGGCGCAGCAGGCGCGGATCGTCGACGGCGCGGAACGGCTCGCGGCCTCCCAGCACCTGCGCCAGCGCCTTCACGTCCCCCAGTCCCAGGTTCAGCCCCTGGCCGGCCAGCGGATGCACGACATGCGCGGCATCGCCCAGCAGGACCACGCCCCGGTGGGCGAGCTGGGGACAATGCTGCAGGACCAGCGGAAAGCCGAACAGCGGACTGCGCACGCGCAGCGCGCCCAGCCGGCCGCCGGTGGCCGCGGCCAGGCGGGCCTCCAGCGCCTGCGCGCGGTCCGGCTCGGGCATCGCCAGCAAGGCGGCGGCCTGCGCGCCCGGCATCGACCACACCATCGAGACCTGCGGCCCATCCCGGGTATCGGGCATGGGCAGCAGGGCCAGGATGCCGTCGGGCGTGAACCATTGGCAGGCGCATTCCTGGTGGGGCAGCTCCGCGCCCAGGTGCACGACCACGCCTGTCGCCCCGTAGGCCGATCGCTGCGCGGCGAGCCCGGCGGCCTCGCGCAGCTTCGAGTCGGCGCCGTCGGCCGCCACCGCCAGCCGCGCCCGTAGCGCCTGGCCGCCGGAGGTCCGCAGCGTCACCCCTTCGCCATCGCGCCCGGCCTCGAGCCCGACGAAATCTTCCGTGGTCCAGCGTATGCCGGACCATTGCACGGCCTGCCGCAATACCCGCTCCAGTTCGCGCGACTCGGCGATCCAGGCCAGGTGGTCGCAACCGGCCTGCCACGCCGACAGGTCCAGCCGCCCCGGTTGGTCGCCCAAGGCCGGTCGATCGCCCAGGATTTCCATGCGCCGCACGCCGGTGATGCGCTCGGCGGGCAGGGCATCCCAGATCCCGAGGTCCGCCAGCAGGTCGCGGCTGGCCGGCGACAGCGCGTAGACGCGCGGATCGAAGCGGTCCGCCTCGGGCGCCGGCAGCGGCGCGCGCGGCCCGAGCAGGCCCACGCGCAGCCCCTGGCGGGCCAGCGCGAGCGCGGCGGCCAGCCCGGCGATGCCGGTGCCGACGACGAGGATGTCCGCTTGGGAAGAATGGGCTTGGGTCATGACGGGAACGACGCTACAGGCGCCAGTGTACAGCGCCGGGCTCAGCCCTTCGCCGCCTGGTCCTGCAACTGCCGGTAGTAGTGGACCAGCACTTCCTGGCCCGTGCGCACGCGCCGGTTGCTGGGGCAGGGAAAACGCAGCACCACGTCCAGCCGCTTGGGGTCCACGGGCTCGATCACGGCCAGGGGCTCGCTGGCGGGCAGCGCGATCAGGTAGGCGCCCTCGATATGGCGGAAGTGCACGTCGGCCTGTTCCAGCCAGGGTTCGCACACCTCCCTGCCCGCCCGCAGCAGCCTCTCCTGGGCCGCGGGAATATCGTCCCCCGGCTCCAGCGGCACCCGCACCGACTCCAGCACGAAGGTGCCCATGGCCGAGATCGTGCGCACGGGGTTGAGCAGCAGCATCATGTTGGGGAAGCGGCAGACCCGGCCCGTGACCAGGCCCGACGACGTCTGCTCCAGCAGCGCGGTGGTGAACAGATCGATGGTCAGCACCTCGCCCTTCATGCCGCTGATCTCGATCACGTCGCCCACCGAGTAGGTCCGCTGGGTCGCGCGCATCAGCGAGCCCAGGGCGCTCATCACGTATTCCTTGCTGGCGATGGCCACCGCCGCCGCCAGCGCCGCCACCGACAGCGCGAAATGGCGCAGCTGGCCGCCCCAGATGAACAGCATCAGCAGCATCGTCACGATGACGATGGAGTTGCGCACGGTCAGGTAGCTGGTGCGGCGCTCTTCGGTCGAGCCCGAGCCCTTGCCCCGGTAATAGCGCGTGGTGGCGCGCGTGGCGAACATGGCGGCAAGCAGCACCACCAGCGACACCACCAGCTGGGCGGGAGTATCGGAGGCGGTGAACCACGCCACCAGCCGGTCCCAGAGCGAAACGATGACATCCATGAAACGAAAAGGCATACGCCGGAATGAGCGATCACGCCATTCTACGTTGGCACCGGCCACATGCGCGGTGTAAGGTGATGGCTGGGCGCATCGTCGCCCAGGCGGCGCGCCCAGCTTGCGGCACGCCCCACCCGGAACGCGGCCGCGCCGCGCTTCCGTATCCGACCGCGTCTCGCGACGCATTCCCCTCGAGCCCCCGCCGCTGCCGGCCGCGGACTCGTCCAACCCCACTCCGAATGGCAACCCGTCATTGAGGATGTCCCGCCGCATGCCCGCCATGCGGCCAGGTGCAATAAGGAGAACGCATCGATGTTCAAGACCCGACATATCGCCCCCCTCGCCCTCGCCCTCGCAGCCGCGCCAGCCTGGGCGCAGGCTCCGCTGAAGACCGACGGCAAGTGGCGCGGCTCCATCAACGCCGGCGCCAGCCTGGCTTCCGGCAACACCGACTCCACGTCGTTCAACCTGGGCGCCAACGCGGGGCGGGCCACGGACCGGGACCGCCTGAACTTCACACTGACCGCGCTCTACGGCACCAAGAAGGAAAACGGCAGCAGCAGCGAAACCGCCAACCTGCTGCGCATGGGCGGCAAGTACGACCGCGACATCACCGACCGGACCTTCGGCTTCGGCTCGCTGGACATCGAGCACGACAAGCTGCAGGAACTGGACATGCGCGGCGTGGCCGCGGCCGGTGTCGGGCGGCACATCATCAAGACCGAGAAGACCGTCTTCGACCTCTTCACGGGCCTGGCGTATAACCACGAGCGCTTCACCACCGAAACCCGCAACTCGACCGAACTGCTGCTGGGGGAAGAATCCACCCACATGATCTCGGACACGACCTCGCTCAACCAGCGCCTGGCGCTCTACCCCAACATCAGCCACGGCGGCGAGTACCGCATCCAGTTCGACGCGGGCATCACCACGTCCATCACCAAGAAGATCGAGCTCAAGGTCACGCTGTCGAACCGGTACATGAGCAATCCGCAGCCGGGGGTGAAGAAATCGGACACCCTGCTCCTGACGAATATCGGCTATCGCTTCGAATAGCCGCCCGGCGTAAAAAAGCCCGCAGGCGTATGGCCTGCGGGCTACGCGCCGTCCGGGTGGGATGGCGCGGTGCGGGAGGGAATCAGAGGCCGCGCTCGTCCAGGGGGGATGGACTGACGTAGGCCCTGATGGTGTGGTTCAGCACGCCGGCGGGCGCCAGGTCGTTCAGGTCGAACGCGCCGCGGATGCCGTTGAACTTCACGGCGAAACTCTTGCCGTCTACGTCGAAGCGCACGGTTTCGCCGTACTGCACGTTGACGTAGCGCGTGCCGTCGTTCAACGCGATGGCGCGTTCGGCGCTTTCGACGGTGACCGGCGAACCCAGCAGGTCCGGCGGGGTGGACGCGGCGTGAGCCGAGACGCCCGCCAGGCCGATCAACGCCGCGGCGACGAAGGAAGAAACTTGGGCTTTCATGACGGGAACTCCAGGATCTGGTCAGGCGCGCGGCCTGGCCGGGGATGCGGCCCCGGCCGGCACGCGGCGTGGCTTACAGGTTGTTGGGGTATTCGCCCGGGCCGCCCGCGCGGCGAGCCAGTTCGGCGCGCTTGAGCTCTTCGACCACCTGGGCGCGGCTGACCGGCGCGGCCTTCTGGGCCGTTTCGTAGGGGAAACCTTCCTGGCCGTAGACGATGCCGCCATGGGCCTTGGCCTCGGCCAGCTCGGCCAGCACTTGCGCGCGGGTCAGTTCATGCGTGGTCGAGATTCCGGGAGGGGGGAAATCGTTGCCGTAGTTGTTGCCCTGGTCGGCATGGGCGGCGGCACCGATAAGGGAAGCGGCAATCAGGGCGGTATATGCAAAGGTCTTCATGATGAACTCCGTTTTTCTCGTTGATCTTTCAGCCTGAATCAAGGGTATGTGCTAATTGCTTGATTGACCGTGTAGGAATAATGCGCCTTTTGAAGGCATAATTGAAATCAATAAGTCGAATTGTTGGCATAAGGATTGGATTATGGTTGGCCGCGTGGACCTGAACCTGCTCCTGACCCTGGAGACCCTGCTCAACGAGTTGAACGTCACGAAGGCGGCGGTCAAGCTCAACAGCAGCCAGCCGGCCGTATCCGCGCAGTTGGTGCGGCTGCGGCGCATGTTCGACGATCCGCTGCTGATCCCCGGCGCCCGCGGAATGACGCCCACGCCGCGCGCGCTGGAGCTTGCCCCCCGGCTGTCCGAACTGCTGGACGGATTCCGGGCGCTCGTCCAGCCTGACCATTTCGATCCCAGGACCGCGCAGGGCAGCATCCTGATCGGCACCAACGATGCGACCCAGTGCCGGCTGGCCAAGTGGTTCGGCAATCTGGCCGATATGGCGCCGGGCGTGCAGATAGGCTTCGTCACCGCGAATCGCTCGACGGTGCCGGACGTCGAGCAGCACATGGCCTCGGGCCAGGTGGACCTCGTCATTTCGCGCCGTTCGGCCTTTCCCGACCGGCTGCACGTGCGCCCGCTGCACGACGAGACCTTCGTCTGCGTCATGCGCTGGGATCACCCCTACCGGAAGAAGCAACTGACGCTCAAGGACTTCGTCGCCATGCGGCACGTCATCGTGCTGCCCCTGGGCGGGGAGTTCGACGACGTCACCGACGAGATCCTGAAGGAAATGGGACTGTCGCGGCAGACCGTCGTGTCCGTGCCGAGCTTTCTCGTGGCCGAGCGCGTGCTGCGCAACACGGACTTCGTCTCGGTATTTCCGACCTCGCTGGCGCGCGGCATGATGTCCACGCTCAAGAACTATCCGCTGCCCTATACGCTGCCCAAGTTCGAGTTCGCGATGGCCTGGCACGTCCGCACGCACCTGAGTCCGCTGCACCGCTGGGTGCGGGACCAGATCGCGGAAGAACTGATGGTGGGGCGCGAGGAAGACGGCGATCCGATGAGCCAGATCGCCTGGTAGGCCCCGGCTCCCCCGGGCGCGGAACCCGCCGCTACGCCCGGTAGCGGGCCAGCAGCGCCCGCAGTTGCGCCGCGTCGTCCTTGCCGCCCGACAGGAAGGCAAGCACATAGCGGTCGGGCCGGACCAGCATGGCCTGCGCGCCGGCCTCGGCCATCACCCGCGCCAGGACGCCTTCGCAGTCCCGCACGACCAGGCGCTCCGGCGTCTCGGGCCAGGGGAAGTCATCCTCGGCGGGCACCAGTTCGACCCGGCGCACGCCCATCGACGCCATCCAGCTTTCGACCTCCGGATCCAGCGGCTGGCCCGCCCGGCACAGGCAGGCAAAGCCGGGGCCGAGCGCCTCGTCCAGCAGGCGCCGCCGGCCCCCGGGCCATTCCACGCGAGGCTGCGGCATCAGTTGCCCCGCCTTGATGGCCGTGTCCGGCGCCTGGCAGGGCACGAAGAAACCGTCCCCGAAACGCGGCTTGGGCTTGAACTTCAGTTGCAGGACATAGTCCCGCGCCGGCGGATACAGGCTGCACAGCTTGAGCGCCCATTGGGCGGCCATGGCTTCCAGCCGCGACTTCGGTTGCATGTAGCGGCCGATGCGTATCGCCATCTCGATCAGCGCCCAGGCGTGGGGCTTGCGTTCCTGCTCATAGGTATCGAGCAACGCCGGACCGCACAGCCCGCGCACCACGGCGTGCAGCTTCCACGCCAGGTTCGTGGCGTCGCGCACGCCGCTGTTCATGCCCTGGCCCGCGAACGGCGGCGTCAGGTGGGCGGCGTCGCCCGCCAGCAGCACCCGGCCCTCGCGCCAGCGTTCGGCCAGGCGGGCATGGAAGGTGTAGACCACCTTGCGGGCGATGGGCAGGTCCTCGTCCAGCGGCTCGCGCTCACGGATCCAGCCGCGCAGCCGGGCTTCGTCCAGCACGTACTCGGCGGTCTCCCCCTCCTTCAGCATGAACTCGTAGCGCACCGTGCCCTGCGGGCCGGGCAGGCGTATGGCCGGCCGGACCGGATCGCAGTAGGTCCGCGTATGGCGGAAAGGCGTCTTGCGATCGAGCAGATCCACGATCAGCCACTTCTCGGCGAAGGTGTTGCCCGACAGCGGAATCCCCAGTTGTTCGCGCACGCCGCTGCGGCCGCCGTCGCACGCGACCAGCCAGTCGCAGCTCAGCGTGACCGGCGTGCCGGCGTGGTCGATCTCCAGCACCACCTTGTCGCCCATTTGCTCGAAGCGCCGCAGCTCGTGCCGGAACCTCGTCTCGACATGCGCAAACCGCCGCAGCCCGTCGCGCAACTGCGCCGCCAGCACGGCCTGCCGGAAGGCATTGCGCTTGGGATAGCCGTATTCGGTCGATTGCGGCTCGATGCGCGCGAACTCGCGACCCGACCACGAGAAGTAATGGACTCCGTAGCCCTGGACGATGGACGGCAGGATCTCGTCGATCAGACCCGCCGCCTGGGCCGTGCGCAGGCTCTCGTCGTCGATCGACACGGCGCGGGGTTCATCCACCGTCGATGCATTGCGTTCCAGCAGCAGCGTGCGGACGCCGTAGCCTCCGAGCAGGTTCGCGAGGGTCAAGCCGGTCGGGCCGGCACCGAGGACGATGACCGGATAATGGGAGGTTGCGTGCATGATTGCTATCTTTTGCTGCGAGCCCGCAGACGTTCGTTTTCGAGAGTCGATTCGATGGAGGATGCGACCGAGAAGACCTTGGACAGCACGGTCTTGCTGCGCGCGGCGGGCAGCCTGGCCAGCGGGATGACGACACTGAGGCTGCCCAGCACCCGCTGCCCGTCCAGCAGCGCCACCGCCAGGCCCGCCATGCCCGCGTCGACCTCGCTGTGCGTCACGCAGGCCTTGGCCTCGCGCAGCGGTTCGAGCTCGGCCAGGAAGCCCTGCAGGCCGGACGGAAAGCCGGCCGCGACGATGGTGGCGCGGTCCCGATTCCACAACCGCTCCAGTTCGGCGCGGGGCAGGTGCGCCAGGATCACCTTGGAGGTCGCGCCCCGGTACAAGGGCATCGCCCGGCCGCGCTCATAGCTGACCGGCGTGACCGGATCCGAGGGCATCTCCTGGTGGATGCACAGGACTTTGTCGCCATGCACGCGGCACAGCAGCACGGTGCCGCCCGTCTCCGCGGCCAGCTTGCGCAGCAAGGTGCCGGATGCCTGCAGCAGCGGGTCGGCCAGCCGGATCTGCCGATCCAGCTCGACGATCAGCGGTCCCAGCGCATAGCCCCGGTCGGCCACCCGTTCGAGCAGGCCGGCTTCCTCCAGCGCCTTCAGGTCCCGGTAGATGCTGGCTCGCGACACGCCCAGCTCGTCCATGAGCTGGGCCGGCTTGCGCACCGGGCGGCTGAGGTCGAAGGACTCGAGTATGCGCAGCAGGCGTTCGGACACGATGGACTCAATCGCGCATGATGGCCTTGCCCCAGAGGTTGAGGGTGCGCTCTTCGTGCACCCACACCCCCGCGGGACGATCCGGCGGGCAGACCTCGATCTCGGCCGAGATCTCGGCCAGGTTGCCGTCCGGGTCGCGCACCATGAAGAACACGTCGTTGCCCGGGCCATGGCGGCCGATGCCCCAGACGATGGTCTCGCGGATGGAGGCCATGTGGTCGCCCCAGGCCTTCATGTCGTCCCACGACATGGTCTCGAAGGACTGGTGGTCGAAGCAGCGCACGGGGGCGCGGAACAGCGCCAGCGCGTGGTGCAGGCTTTCCGTGCGCAGGAAGCAGGCGCGCAGCACGCCCTCGTCGTCCTGGACGCGATCCGACAGCGTGAAGCCGAGCACGCCCTCATAGAAGGCCAGCATCGGCGCGGGATCCAGGGTACGCAGCGCGAAGTGCTGCAGATGAGCGCCGGGCAGCGTGTCGCGGGACGGCACGCCCGCCGGCGTGCCGGGGCGCAGCGCGAAAACGATCAGGTTGCCGTCGGGATCGCGCGCCGCCAGTGCCTCATCGCACGCCACCGGCAGCGGCGGCACCTCGATCGTCGCCCGCGCGCCCACCCGTTCCTTGAAGGCCTGCCAGCGGCCGGCATCCGCGAAACCGAACAGCGCGTGTTCCAGCCGGTTGGCCGGCCCTTCCGACAGCACGAGCGTGCGTCCCGGCGCCGCGCACACCCAGCGGCCGTCTTCGACGCGCGCGGCCAGCCCGTGCGTACGGGCATAGAAATCCGCCAGCCGCTGCGGGTCCGGCGAGGTCAAATGCAGATGATGCAGCGATGCGCCCAATTCCATTGTTTCGTTCCACCCATGGCGTTTCATTCCTGTTGGGCGAACTATCCCGCGCCAGGTACCCGGCGTCAACGGAATTTCTCACATACTGAGACGATAAGCGTGGAAGAAGCGCATTAGTTGGCTGCGATGCCTCGAGCCTCGATCACGCGGGTCCAGCGTGCCAGGTCCATGCGCACCAGCGCGCTCAACTCCGCCGGCGTGCTGACCGCGCTCGTCATGCCCTGGGCCTTCAGGCTCTGCTGCATGTCCGGCTCGGCCAACGCCGCTTGCATCTGGCGATGCAGCCTGTCGACAATGGCCGGGGGCGTACCCGCCGGCGCGAACAGCCCATACCAGAGATCGACGTCGAAGGGCTTGCCCACCGATTCGGCCACGGTCGCCACGTTGGGCAGGGCCGCCTGGCGCACGGGGCTGGATACCGCCAGGGCATGCATCTTGCCGGCCTCGATCTGCGTCAGCGCCGACTGGATGGGTACGAAACCCACTTCTACCTGTCCGCCGGCGATGGCCGTCACGGCCTCGCCCGCTCCCTTGTGGGGAATGTGCACGATGTTCATGCCCGTCGCTTCCTTGAGCAGTTCCATGGCCAGGTGCTGCGGCGTGCCAACGCCGGACGACGCGTAGTTGTACTGGCCGGGCGCCTTCGCGGCGGCGGCGATGAACTCCGAGAGATTGCGCGCCGGAACCTTGCTGGATGCCACGAGCACCATCGCCCCCTTGAACAACAAGCCCACGGACGCGAAATCCTTGACGGGATCGTAGGGCAGGTTCTTGTACAGGCTGGGGTTCATGGCCAGCGTATTGGCGACCACCAGCAAGGTGTACCCGTCCGGCGCCGATCGCGCGACGAACTCGCTGCCGATATTGCCTCCCGCGCCAACCTTGTTCTGCACGATGAATGGCGCCTTCATGCCGGCGCGCAGCTTCTCGGCCAACGCCCGCGTGGCGGTATCAATGCCAGTCCCCGCGCTATAGGGCATTACCAGCGTTACCGCTCGTGCCGGATAGTCAGGCCCCTGCGCATGCGCCGGACAGGCCATCACGGCCGCGACTCCCATTCCCAGGACTGCCACAAGCTTCTTCATGCTCCACCTCTGCTAGACGCCATGCGGCTCCCCTGCGGGCAGCCGGGTGCACTTCGGAAGACACGGCCGGCGGTCCACCAGAACCGCCGCCGCCAGACGGTACCGCCACTACCCTGCTCAGACCGGAAACACCAAAGTGGCCGGCGCGGGCGTCGGCTCGTCGGCGGGCGCGCGAAGGCCGTCAGTCTGCTGTGCCTCGAACGCCGCCGCAATACGTCGCCTGATCCGGATCATGTCTCGATCCGGGCCGAACAGGATCTCGTTCGCGCGGGACTCCACCAGATCGCCCGCCACGCGCGCCATCTCGCGGTCCTCGGCCGAGGTCTTGAGCTGCCTGGGCTTGACCACGCTTTCGAAATGCTGCGCCAGCCGCTCGCGCGCTTCCGGCGTGTCGGCACGCCACGCCGCGTAGCGGAAAAGCCGCGTGCGGTGATAGTCGATGGGCACCTGGAACAGCCGCGACACATAGGGCGCGGCGTCAGCCTTGGGCCGCAGCACGTTGGACACCAGGCCCGGCAGGTTGAAGCGCTCGCCCTGGATCTTGTCCAGGCCATGTCCGTGGTCCAGCATGTTCCCTTCCAGGTCCACGGAGATGCCGCGCAGGCCGTGGCCGTCGGTCTCGACGATCTTCACCCGTCGGTCTTCCAGCGGCGTCAGCTTCTGCGCGGCGCCCGCCTCCCCGTCGCCCAGATAGCGCGCCACGGCTTCGTGATACTGCGACTCCATGTGCAGCGTGACGGCGTGATAGGCATCGCTGCCGTCGATCACCAACAGCCAGTTTGCGTCCCATTCCTCGGTGGGTAGCCGGAAATGCACGAAGCGGTCGGGGTGCAGGAGCTCTTCCGGCACGCATGTTTCGATGGGCGGCGCGGGGAAGCGGTCGGTGTCCCCGATATAGGCCCAGACGTAGCCGCCCAGTTCGGCACAGGGATAGGACCGGGCGCGCGCCTTCTCCAACTGACCGGCGCTGGCCTCCGTGTCCCACGGAATCAGCGTGCACGCCCCCGTGCCATCGAATCGCAGGCCGTGGTAGGCGCACTGCAGCTGCCCATCCAGCACCCGGCCGCTGGAGAGCCGCACGTACCGGTGCGGACACCGGTCGAACAACACTCCGGGCACGCCGGCCCCGTCGCGGAACACCACCAGGTCTTCGTCCAGGCACCGCACGCCGACCGGCTTGCCGGCGGGCAGTTCCTCGCTTTGCATCACGGGATACCAGTAGTTCCTGAGTCCCCGCTCCAACCCTCGCGGCACGCCGCGGACGAGTTCGGAACCATCCTGCTTGTCGCTCACCTTCCCCTCCTTGTCGGACAAGACGCTGGCCATCGCAATCGATTAGATAGCTAACGTTTTATTAAGAGAAAAACCAAAACCGGTTCATGCCAACATCGCCTGCTCGCATTCCCACGCCCAGGCCAACAGTTGCGCGTCATCGCCGGGCGCCCCGGTCAACTGCATGCCGATGCCGGCATGCCACGGCACAGGCACCGAGATCGACGGCGCCCCGGCCGCGTTGGCGAACGTCGCGTACAGGGCGCCGGCCCGCGGCGACGCCTCGAGGCCATCGATGGTGGCCGGATACGGCGCATCGAGCGGCCACGCCAGACAGGGAGAAGCCGGGGACAGGACCACGTCCGCCTCGGCCCAAAGCGCCCGCGTGCGCTGCCGCCAATCGAGCAGGCGCGCGATGGTGCGATACACGTCCACGGCCGACGGGCCCGACGAACGCCGCGCGAGATCCCGCAGGGCGGCCGGCAGCGCGGACTCGTCCAGGCCGAGTTCGCCGATGGCGGCGCGCACGCCATGCGGAATGAGCTCCAGCCAGAAGGCGTCGACCTGCGCGACCGAGTACGGCATCGGCTGCCAGACGACCCGATGGCCCGCGCGCGCCAGGCGCTCCACGCATTCGTTCAGCGCGGCCGTGACCACGGGCTCCTGCCCCTGGTCAGGCGGCAAGACGGCCACGATGCGCGCCCGCCGGGCCTGCGCCCGCGCGCGCAGCCAGGACTCGGGCCGGGCCGCCTGCCCGGCTCCGGAAAAACGCGACGCGTCGACGGCGATCGCCGTGGCCATCAGGGCACAGTCCTCCACCGACCGCGCCATGGGGCCGACCACCTGGAAATCCAGCGACGTGCGGGGAAAACCGGAGGACGACAGCACCACGCCGGCCGAAGGCTTGAAGCCGACGGTGCCGGTATAGGCCGCTGGCCGCCGTATCGATCCGCCCGCGTCGGTCGCCAGCGCCAGCGCGCCCATGCCCGACGCCAGCGCGGCGCCGGCACCGCCGCTGGAGCCGCCCGGCGTCATGGCCGGGTCCAGGGGATTGCGCGTCGGGCCGTACACGCCATTGCCGGTCGTGGCCGCCAGGGCCATGGGCGGGACGTTGGTCTTGCCCAATATGATCGCGCCCGCCTCGCGCACGCGGGCCACCACCGGTTCGTCATGATCGGGAACGAAGGCGGCCAGCGCCTCCACGCCCCATGTCGCCGGCAGCCCCCGCACCCAGAGATTGTCCTTGACCGTCAGCGGGATGCCGTCGAGCGCGCCGCCGGGATTGCCCGCCGCGCAGCGCCGGTCGGCGGCGCGGGCCTGGGTCAGCAGGGACTCCGCATCGACCTGCGCGACGACGGCATTGAGCGCCGCATTGCCCGCCCCTATCCGCTCCAGGACGGATTCGACCAGCTTCACGCTGGTCAGCCGGCCGGCCCGCAACAAGGCGGCGCTTTCGCTGGCGCCTAGCCGCCACGGATGACCACCTGGGTGAATCGCGCTCACGGGTACCTCCCGGCTCCGATGTTGATTGACACTATACACCAAACAATTTAGATTGCTATCTAATTAATTTCGGGATGGCGCCATGAGTCTTTACGCGGTCCAGAGAGTGATCTTCGAACTCAAGCACGACAAGCCCCGCGCCGCGCTGCTGCGCACGGACCCCCACGCCGCGCTGCGGGATGCCGGCCTGACCGAGGCGGAGCGCGACGCCCTGGCCGGCGGGGATCTGGCCGGGCTCTACCTGATGGGCGTCCACCCCCTGCTGCTCGCGCCGTACTCGCGCATGGCCGGCCTGTCCCGCACCGACTATCAACGCGCGCTGGCCCCGCTCAAGGGCGCGCGCCATTTCTCCAGCGACTACCGGCTCGACGGCCACAGCGAGGCTTGAATGGGATCCCTAGAATTCGCCGCGGCGATGAGCCATGCGCCCGGCATCGCCGCCTTCACTCAGGCCGCCCCCGCCGTGCAGCGGCAGGCCTTCCTCAATGCCGCGGCCGCCTTGAAGACGGCGGCCTCCGCGGCCAGGCTGGACGCGATGGTGGTGATCGCGCCGGATCATTTCTCCAACTTCTTCATGGGCAACATGCCCGCCTGCTGCGTCTCGCTGAACGAGCGCTACAGCGGCCCGGTGGAAGACTGGCTGGGCATGCCCAGGATGGACGTTCCCGGGGCGCCGGGCCTGGCGGACCTGATCATGCGGCACGCCTATGGCCGGGGCATCGAACCCGCGGGCGCCGCGCAGACCGAGCTGGAACACAGCGTCATCGTTCCGCTCTCGCTGGTCACGCCGGCATTCGATGTTCCCGTCGTCTGGGTCATGATGAACTGCCAGGTACCGCCGCTGATGTCCCTGCCCCGCTGCCATGAGCTGGGCCGCGCCATCCGCGCCGCCATCGACGCCAGCGGCCTGCGCGTGGGCGTGCTGGGCTCGGGCGGGCTGTCCCACGCGCCCGGCGCCGCCGAGGCCGATCGGCTGGACGAGGCGTTCGACCGCGAGTTTCTGTCCATGCTGGACCGGGGCGACCTGGACGCGATCCTGTCCATTCCCCCCGCCCGGCTGGACGAGGCGGGCTTCGGCGCCTGGGAAGTGCGGCTGTGGGTGACCGCCATGGGCGCGGCCCATGACCGTCGCCCCCGTACGCTGGCCTACGAGCCGATCGAGGCCTGGGACACCGGCTGCGCGGTCGCGATCTTCGACGGAGCCGGACGATGACGCCGCTGCCCACCGTGCGGCTGGCGCTGGGCCTGCGCTCGACGGCGCAAAGCCTGGGCGTCATCGGCCGCGATGCCGGCGTCTTCCGCGAACAGGGACTGGAGCTGGTCATCGCGCGCGAGGAAACCGCCGGGCCCGAGGGCGTGCGCGGCCTCGTCGCCGGGGAATACGACCTGGCCGAATTCGGCGCGGTGCCGCTGGTGCAGGCCGTCTACGAAGGCCATGACCCGGTCATCCTGCTGGCGGCCGAACAGACCAACGCCATGTACCTGCTCGGCGCCGCCCGCATCGGCGGACCGCGTGAATTGGCGGGGCAGAAGATCGGCGTACTCAGCGCCGCCGGGCAGACCGGCGTCAGCGCCGCCGCCATGCTGGACAAATGGGCGTTGCCTCGCGCCGACGTGGAACTGGTGGAACTGGGTACCTATCCCGCCATCTACCGCGCCTTGCAGGATGACCGCATCGCCGCCGGTGTGCTGACCGCCGACTACGGCGTCGCCGGTTCGGTCGCCTTCGGCCTGCACCGTCTGGCCGATCTGGGCGAGGAACTGCAGTTCCAGGGTCCCATTGTCGCCACGACCCGGCGCTACGCCCGGGCGCACCCCGACCTCGTGCAGCGAGCCGTGACCGCCTACGTGCGCACCATCGAACTGTTCAACGACCAGCCGCAACGGGTCCTGGCCAGCGTGCAGCGTCACCTGGGCTTCCTGGACCACGCGCAGGCGCTGGCCGTGCACGACTTCTATTCCCGGCGCTTCCAGCGCCAACCCCATCCGTCCGCGGCCGGCGTGCAACGGGTCATCGACCTGTATGCCGACGGCTCGCGCCCGCCGCTGCGGCTGGAAGACGTCTGGGATCGCACGTTTCTGGACCGCAGCCTGTCGGCATGACCGGCTCGCGGCCAACCACCCCATCGCAAGGATGACACCATGGATCTGGGAATCGCGGGACGCACGGCATTGATCACGGCTTCGAGCAAGGGCATAGGCAAGGCCTGTGCGATGGAACTGGCCAGCCAGGGCGCGAACGTCGTCATGTGCGCGCGTGGACGCCAGCAATTGGAACTGGCCGCCGAGAAAGTCCGGGCCGCGGCGCGCGGCGAAGTCACCGCCATCCCCGCGGACCTGACCTCGGCGCGGGACATCGACGCGCTGGTCGATGCTGCCGAACGGCGGCACGGCGGCATCGACATCCTCGTCTCCATCGGCGGCTCACCCAAGCGCGGCGGCTTCGATGCCATCACCGAACAGGACCTGCGCGACGCCTTCGAAATGTCGGTCATCGCCGCCTTCAGATTGTTGACCCGCACGTTGCCTGGCATGCGGGCCCGCGGCTGGGGGCGCGTGGTCACCGTGCAGTCGCGGGCGGTGCGCGAACCGATACCCGACCTGGTGACCTCGGTGGCCACCCGGCCGGGCGTCAATGGACTGTTCAAGTACCTATCCAAGGAAGTGGCCGGCGACGGCGTGCTGCTCAACACCATCGTGCCCGGACGCATCATGACCGACCGCTTCAAGGGCGGCCAGGACCTGGCGGCGGACAGCCAGGCCTACACGGCGGGCAAGCTGGCGGGCATTCCCGTGGGCCGCTTCGGGCAGCCGGAGGACATCGCGGGAGCCGTCGCCTTTCTTTGTTCCGAACGGGCCTCGTACATCAACGGTACGGCACTGCAGGTGGACGGCGGCGTCATCAACGCCATCTGACCCGCGAGGCCCTCGGGCCTGGCCTCACTCCCCGGGTCCGATATTGGTCTCTATCCGGCCCAGCACCCGCATGAAGGTCGCGAGGTCGGTCTTGCTGATGCCCTGCAAGGCCACCTCGTTGATGTTCTCGACGCGAGGCAGCAGCACTTCCTCCAGGCTCCTGCCCTTCTCGGTCAGGTACACCAGCACCTTGCGTTTGTCCTCGGAGTCGGGCTGCAGCGTGACCATCTTCTGCGCCTCGAGCTTGCGCAGCGCCGCCCACGCGGTGGGCTGGGTCAGCCCCACCATCTCGGCGATCTCGCGCTGGCTGACGCCGTCCTTTTCCCACAGGGCGCGCAGAAAGAACCACATGCCATACGAGATCCCGGCGCTGTTGATCTGCTGTTCCATGATCGGGCGCAGGCGGCGGAAGGTCCTGCCGAGCAGGAAGCCTATGCTGCGATCGATGGGATAGTCTTGAGTGCGCATATTCTTGAACATCATTGGGCCCAGGCAATGATAGCTCACCCACTTTCGTCACACAGATCGACGCTGCGCAAAACCTCCTCTTCGCCCTCATCACCGATTTGCCATGAACGAAAAAAGCGCCCCATACGGGGCGCTTTTCAGCACTGCCGGACAGCCCGACGGGCCGTCCATCATCACCTGTGGCGATCACACACCGACCGAATCGGCCACATCCTTGAAATCAGGGATCTGGTCGAAGTTCATGTAGCGGTAGATGGTCTTCTCGTGCTCGGCCAGGACGCCGGTCTCGGCCATGTACTCTTCCTTGGTCGGGATACGGCCCAGGCGCGAGCAGATGGCGGCCAGCTCGGCGGAACCCAGGTACACGTTGGAGTTCTTGCCAAGGCGGTTCGGGAAGTTGCGGGTGCTGGTCGACATCACCGTCGCACCTTCGCGGACCTGGGCCTGGTTGCCCATGCACAGCGAGCAGCCCGGCATTTCCATGCGGGCGCCGGCCGAACCCAGGACGCCGTAGTGGCCTTCCTCGGTCAGTTGCTGCTGGTCCATCTTGGTGGGCGGAGCGACCCACAGCTTGACCGGGATGTCGCGCTTGCCTTCGAGCAGCTTGGATGCCGCGCGGAAGTGGCCGATGTTGGTCATGCAGCTGCCGATGAACACTTCGTCGATCTTGGCGCCGGCCACGTCGGACAGGGTCTTGACGTCGTCCGGGTCGTTCGGGCACGCGACCAGGGGTTCGTGCACGTCGGCCAGGTCGATCTCGATGACGGCGGCGTATTCGGCGTCGGCATCGGGTTCCAGCAGTTGCGGGTTGGCCAGCCAGGCTTCCATGGCCTTGATGCGGCGGCCGATCGAGCGCTCGTCTTCATAGCCGTTGGCGATCATCCACTTCAGCAGCGTGATGTTGCTGTTGATGTATTCGATGATCGGTTCCTTGTTCAGGCGCACCGTGCAGCCGGCGGCAGAACGCTCGGCCGAGGCGTCCGACAGTTCGAAGGCCTGTTCCACCTTCAGGTCGGGCAGTCCTTCGATTTCCAGGATGCGGCCCGAGAAGATGTTCTTCTTGCCCTTCTTCTCGACGGTCAGCAGGCCCTGCTGGATCGCGTAGTAGGGAATGGCGTTGACCAGGTCGCGCAGCGTGACGCCGGGCTGCAGCTTGCCCTTGAAGCGGACCAGCACGGATTCCGGCATGTCCAGCGGCATGACGCCGGTGGCGGCGGCGAAGGCAACCAGGCCCGAGCCGGCCGGGAAGCTGATGCCGATGGGGAAGCGGGTGTGCGAGTCGCCGCCGGTACCGACGGTGTCGGGCAGCACCATGCGGTTCAGCCACGAGTGGATGACGCCGTCGCCCGGACGCAGCGAGATGCCGCCGCGATTGCTCATGAATTCGGGCAGCGTGTGGTGCGTCTTGACGTCCACGGGCTTGGGATAGGCGGCGGTGTGGCAGAACGACTGCATCACCAGGTCGGCCGAGAAGCCCAGGCAGGCCAGGTCCTTCAGCTCGTCGCGGGTCATGGGGCCGGTGGTGTCCTGGCTGCCGACCGAGGTCATGCGCGGCTCGCAGTAGGTTCCCGGGCGGATGCCCTTGCCTTCCGGCAGGCCGCAGGCGCGGCCGACCATCTTCTGGGCCAGCGTGTAGCCCTTGCCGGTGTCGGCCGGGTTCTTGGGCAGGCGGAACAGGGTCGAGGGCGGCAGGCCCAGGGCCTCGCGCGCCTTGGCGGTCAGGCCGCGGCCGATGATCAGCGGAATGCGGCCGCCGGCGCGCACTTCGTCGAACAGCACGTCGGACTTGATCTCGAACTCGGAGACCACTTCGCCGTTCTTCAGGGCCTTGCCTTCATAGGGGCGCAGTTCGATGACGTCGCCCATCTCCATCTTGGAGACGTCCAGCTCGACCGGCAGCGCACCCGCATCTTCCATGGTGTTGTAGAAGATGGGAGCGATCTTGCCGCCCAGACAGACGCCGCCGAAGCGTTTGTTCGGCACGAAGGGGATGTCTTCGCCGGTCCACCACAGCACGGAGTTGGTGGCCGACTTGCGCGAGGAGCCGGTACCGACCACGTCGCCGACGTAGGCGACCGGGTGGCCCTTGCCCTTCAGTTCGTTGATGAGCTTGAGCGGACCGACCTTGCCCGGTTCCTGCGGCTCGATGCCAGGCCGCGGGTTCTTGAGCATGGCCAGCGCATGCAGCGGAATGTCGGGGCGGCTCCAGGCGTCGGGAGCCGGCGACAGGTCGTCGGTGTTGGTTTCGCCGGTCACCTTGAACACGGTCACCGTCAGGCTTTGCGGCACCTCGGGGCGGCTGGTGAACCACTCGGCATCGGCCCAGCTTTGCAGCACGGCCTTGGCGTTGGCATTGCCCTTGTCGGCCTTTTCCTTGACGTCGTGGAAGGCGTCGAACATCAGCAGGGTCTTCTTCAGGCCGTCAGCGGCGATGGTGCCGACCTGCGCGTCGTCCAGCAGCTCGATCAGCGCGCTGATGTTGTAGCCGCCCAGCATGGTGCCCAGCAGCTCGGTGGCCTTGGCGCGATCGATCAGCGGGCAGGCTTCCTTGCCCAGGGCGACGGCGGCCAGGTAGGAGGCCTTGACCTTGGCGGCATCGTCCACGCCGGCGGGCACGCGGTGGGTCAGCAGATCCAGCAGCGTCTGTTCCTCGCCCTTGGGCGGGTTCTTGATCAGTTCGATCAGATCGGCGGTCTGCTGCGCGGACAGCGGCAGCGGGGGGATGCCAAGCGCGGCCCGCTCGGCAACGTGTTGACGGTAGGATTCAAGCATTGGAGGTGTCCCGGTATGAAGGGATTGAGGGCGATCGCCGGGATTGTAGGACTAGCGGCGGCGAGCCGCAACTGTCTTATATCTTATATAAGACATACACACCCCCTCCGTACGGTCGAGCCGGGATAGAATCATTTTCCCGATAGTCGGCCACCTGGGGGTAATCGAGATGCATTCAAAGAAACTGAATCTGGATTGCCCCACCGGGGCGCAACCGGCCACGGCCGCCCCCCTGCTTTCCCCCTCGCGCCGCCACTGGATACAGTTCGCCGGCGCCGGCGCCCTGCTCCATGCTCTGCCCGGCTGCGGCGGCGACGACCCCAAGCCCGACGCCGGCCGGCTGTCCGAGGCCATCCAGTGGGGGCGGGACGCCATCCGCCAGGCCGTGCAGAAGAATCAGGCCACCGCGGTCTCGGTCGCGCTGATGACCAGCGAAGGCGTGATCTGGCAGGAAGCCTTCGGCGTCGCGGATCCCCAGGGCAACGTCGCCGCCACCATCGATTCCCGCTTCAATATCGGCTCGGTCAGCAAGGTGCTGGCCGCGCTGGCCGCCATGGTGCTGTGCGACCGGGGCAAGCTGGCGCTGGACGCGCCCATCGCCCGTTATCTGCCCGGCTTCTCGATGCTGTCCAGCGAGTACGGCCAGATCACGCTGCGCCATCTGCTCAGCCATTCGTCCGGGCTGCCCGGCACCAATTGGCGCAACATCTTCGCGTTCGAGCCCATCGCCGGCTACGCGCAAGACACCGAGGACGGCCTGGCCTACTTCCACCTGAAGCACCAGCCGGGGGAACTGGCCGTCTATTGCAACGACGGCTTCACGATGGTCGAGAACCTGGTGGCCGCGGTCACGGGCCAGCCGTACGCCGAGTTCGTCCGGCGCGAGATCCTCGAACCCCTGGGCATGGGCCATTCCGCCTACCCGGTACAGGCCTTCCCCGAAGGCAGTTTCGTGCACCCTGTCTACGAAGGGCGGCGCATGGGGCAGGAATTCGTATCGGCCTACGCCACCGGCGGCCTGGCCTCCACGCCCGGCGACATGATGCGGCTGGCGCAGATGTTCCTGGACCTGGGCATGCACCAGGGCAGGCGCCTGGTATCGCAGGCAGCCATCCAGGAAATGGGCACCGACCAGACCACGGGCCTGCGCATCAACCCCTGTCCCGAATGGCGCTGGGGCCTGGGCTGGGACTCGGTGCGGCAGCCCGGCCTGGACAGTGTCGGCATCAAGGCCTGGCAGAAGAACGGCGGCACGAGTTTCTTCTCGACCGAGTTCTTCGTGCTGCCCGACCAGCGCATGGCCCTGCTGCTGACGGGGGCCGGCACCACCTACGGGCCGCTGCGCATCGCCGAAGGCGTGCTGCTGCGGGCCCTGGCCGCCACACGCGCGATTCCGGCCGTGCCGGCGGCGCTGGAAGGCATCCCCGCGGCGGCGTCGCCGTCCATCGATGCCGCCGGCCTGGCGGGCATCTATGCCAATTACGAAGGACCATACAAGGTACAGGCCGCCAGTGCGGGCACGATCGACGTGCTGCACAGGAAGGCCGGCGCCTGGGACCCGATCGCCACGGGCCTGACCCTGCGCGCCGACGGCTGGTGGTGGAACGACGCGCCTTCGGGGAACAGCTACCGCTGGCTGACGCTGGACGGCAAGCACTACATGATCCAGCGCGTGCCGGCAGGCTGGGGACATTACCGGCTGACCATGTCCGTGGGCCAGCGCCTGGCGCCGCTGCCGCCGCTGTCCGCCGCCTGGCAAGCCCGCCTGGGCACGCGCTGGGAACCGACCAACGAATCGCCCGAGTCGGTGGCGCTGGTCCTGGGCGATGGCATCGCCTCGCTGAGCGCGCTGCCCGAGTTGCCGGGATACGTGATGTGGAACGACGGCCAGCTGCTGCGCCCCGATGGCGACGACCGCGCCAGGATGACGATACAGGTGCCCGTCAATCATGGGCGCGACCTGGTCGAGCTCGAATTCTCGACGGTGGACGGCCAGCCGCAGATGCGGTCGGGGTCATCGCTCTATCGGTTGCTGGCAGAGGACTGATCCGACCTTGGAACTGCGCCAACTCCGCTATTTCGTCCGCGTCGTCGAGCTGGGCAGCATGGGCCGCGCCGCGCGCGAACTGGGGCTGGTGCCCTCCGCCCTGAGCCAGCAGATCAGCCGCCTGGAAGGCGAGCTGGCCACCCGGCTCCTGCAGCGCACCGCCACCGGCGTCATCCCCACCGACGCGGGGCTGGCTTTCTGGCGGCAGGCGCAGATGGCGCTGCGCCACGCCGACCAGGCCGTGGTCGCGGCGCGCGAGGCCCGGCTGTCAGGCGCGGTCAGCATAGGCTTCGCGCCGTCGACGGCATCGCTGCTGGCCCGCCCCTTCATCGCCGCCATGCAGGAACGCTATCCCGACGTGCGGCTGCATCTGGTGGAAAGCCTGTCCGGCCATCTGGCGGGCTTGCTGAACGCCCGCCTGCTGGACCTGGCCGTGCTGTTCCAGACCGACAGCGGCCGGCACTGGAGCGTCCTGCCCCTGCTGGACGAAAAGCTGTTCGTGGTGGCCCGGCCCGATCTCGTATCCGACCGCCAGCCCCGCCAGCCGATGACGGTGGCGGAAGCGGCGCGGCTGCCGCTGGCCATGCCCAGCAAGACGCACGGCCTGCGCATCCTGGTCGATGCCGCCTTCGACCGCGCGGGCGTCGAGCCGGACATCGCGCTGGAGATCGACGGCCTGACCACGCTGATGAACACCGTGATCGACGCGCCCATCGCCACCATCCAGCCCGGTGTCGCCGCCGGCGGGATGCATGAAGGGCGCCTGTGCCTGTATCCGCTGGACGACCCGTACCTGTTCCGGCGCAACGTCGTCACCAGCGTCTCGGACGACGAGTTGTCCCCCGCGGCGCTGGCCGCGCGGGTGGTGCTGGCCGACCTGATGCGCACGCTGGTGCGCGACGGCCATTGGCCGGGCGCCACCATTCACGAATCGTGAATACCTATTGCCCACGCGCCGTCTAGCCCGGCGCGGCCGCCCCGCCTACAGTGACTCCTCACTGATAGGAAAGCGGAATGACAGATGTCCTGGTCATCGGCGGCGGCAACGCCGCCTTGTGCGCGGCCCTGATGGCCCGCGAGGCGGGCGCCAGCGTCATGCTGCTGGAAGCGGCGCCCAAGGAATGGCGCGGCGGCAATTCGCAGCACACGCGCAACCTGCGCTGCATGCACGACGGTCCGGAAGACGTGCTGGTCGACAGCTACCCGGAAGAGGAATTCTGGCAGGACCTGCTCAAGGTCACCGGCGGCATCACCGATGAGAAGCTGGCGCGCCTGGTGATCCGGGCATCGTCCAGTTGCCGGGACTGGATGCGCAAGCATGGCGTGAACTTCCAGCCCGCGCTGTCCGGCACCTTGCACATCGCCCGCACCAACGCCTTCTTCATGGGCGGCGGCCGGGCGCTGGTCAATGCCTACTACCGCAGCGCCGAGAACCTGGGCGTGCAAATCCGCTACGGCACGCCGGTGCATGCGCTGGAACTGGACGGCGATCGCTTCGTCGCGGCGCTGGCCGGGGACGAACGCATCCCCGCGCGCGCCTGTGTCATGGCGTGCGGCGGCTTCGAGTCCAACCTGCAATGGATGCGCGAAGCCTGGGGCCAGAACGAACGGGGCGAATGGCCGGCGGACAACTTCCTGATACGCGGCACCCGGTACAACCAGGGCGCCTTGCTGAAGTTCATGATCGACGCCGGCGCCGACATGACCGGCGACCCCACGCAATCCCATTGCGTCGCCATCGACGCGCGCTCGCCGCTGTACGACGGCGGCATCTGCACCCGCCTGGACTGCGTGTCGCTGGGCATCGTCGTCAATCGCGACGCCCAGCGCTTCTACGACGAAGGCGAGGACTTCTGGCCCAAGCGCTATGCGATCTGGGGCCGGCTGGTCGCCTTCCAGCCAGGCCAGATCGCCTATTCCATCATCGATGCCAAGGCGGTCGGACGCTTCATGCCGCCGGTGTTCAACGGCATCCGGGCCGACAGCCTGCCCGAGCTCGCGCGGCTGACGGGGCTGGACGAAACCCGCCTGGAACAGACGGTGCGGGAATTCAACGCCGCCTGCCGGGGCGAACACTTCGACCACACCATCATGGACGACTGCCGCACGGAAGGCATCTCGCCCGTCAAGACGCACTGGGCCCGGCCGCTGGATACGCCGCCCTATTTCGCCTATCCGCTGCGCCCCGGCATCACCTTCACCTATCTCGGCACCAAGGTGGACGAGAACGCGGCCGTGCACTTCGGCGGGCGTCCCAGCCCGAATCTGTTCTGCGCCGGCGAAATGATGTCCGGCAATGTGCTGGGCAAGGGCTATACCGCCGGCGTCGGCATGTCCATCGGCACGGCCTTCGGCCGCATCGCCGGCACCCGCGCCGCCGAGGCCGCGCGGCACCCTCGTATTCACGGAGCACCCGATCTTGAAGCAGCTTGAGCATCTCGCGCACGACGCGCAAACCCTGGCGGCCGGCGTACAGGCCGTGCCGATCCAATGGCGGACCCAGGCCGCCGCGCAAGGCGGCGCCTGTTCGACCGCGCTGACCGCCGACGAGAACGAAGCGGCCCGCGTCCTGCAAATATGCAATGCCTGCCGCTATTGCGAGGGATTCTGCGCGACGTTCCCGGCCATGATGCGCAGGCTGGAATTCGGCAAGGCCGACGTGCACTACCTGGCCAACCTGTGCCACAACTGCGGCGCCTGCCTGCACGCCTGCCAATACGCGCCACCGAACGAATTCGGCGTCAACGTGCCCCGCGCCATGGCCAAGGTGCGCGTGCAGACCTACGGCGACTACGCCTGGCCAGGAGTCCTGGGACGCCTGTACCGGCACAACGGCGTCACGCTGGCCCTGGCGACGGCGTTCGCGCTGGCGCTGTTCCTGGTGCTGGCCGCCGCCATGAACGGCGGCATCCTGCACGCGCCGCTTGCCGGCGATTTCTATGCCATCTTCCCCCACAACCTGCTGGTGGCGATGTTCGGCACGGTATTCGTGCTGGCCATCGTCGCGCTGGGAGTGGGCGTGACGCGCTTCTGGCGGAACGTCTCGCCCGGCTCGCCCACCGCGCCGGCCGTGGCCGAGGCCGCGCACGACGCGCTGCGCCTGAAGTACCTGGACGGCGGACACGGCAAGGGCTGCAATGAAACGGACGACGCGTTCACGCTGGCGCGGCGCCGCTTCCACCATTTCACCTTCTATGGCTTCATGCTGTGCTTCGCCGCCACCTGCGTGGCCACGCTCTACCACTACGCGCTGGGGCTGCACGCGCCGTATCCGCTGACCAGCCTGCCCGTGCTGCTGGGCACCGCGGGCGGCATCGGCCTCTTGATCGGGCCGGCCGGCCTGCTGTGGCTGAACCTGCGCCGCCATCCGGCACATGGCGATCCCGACCAGCGCCCCATGGACCGCGGCTTCATCTGCCTGCTGTTCCTGACCAGCCTGACCGGCCTCGCGCTGCTGGCCCTGCGCGACACCGGCGCCATGGGCCTGCTGCTGGCCGTGCACCTGGGCGTGGTCATGGCCTTGTTCCTGACCCTGCCCTACGGCAAGTTCGCGCACGGCATCTATCGATGCGCTGCGCTGCTGAAGTGGAGCATCGAGCGGCGCCAGCCGAGCAACACGCGGCTGACGCCCGATTGAGCCCATCGCGGGGCGTCAGCCACGCGCCAGCGGCGGCCCCGAGAAGGGTTTGGCGAAAGGCCCGATGGCGCGCATGTCGAACTCCACCAGCACGGCCGGCGCATCGCGGCCGGCCGCATCGCGCAGCACGCGCTCCAGGCCGTCCAGGTCGCGCACCGCGATGTAGTCCATGCCGACCGATTGCGCCAGGGCGCCCAGTTCGAAGCCGTGCAGGTCGCAGTAATAGCGGCGGCCGCCGTAGTCCGCATCCTGGAGGTTGCGCAGGATGCCGTAGCCGCCGTCATTCATCACCAGCATGACGATGCCGGTGCGCTCCTGGACCGCGGTGGCCAGTTCGCCCAGGTTCAGCATGAACCCGCCGTCGCCGGCCAGCAGCCAGGTTTTGCGGTCCGGCCGGCCCGTGGCCGCGCCGATGGCCATGGCCAGCCCCTGGCCGATTCCACCGCCCACGGCGTGGATGCCCTGCCCCGGCGCAAAGACCTGCATCAGGCGATTGCCCCAGGTGCTGTTGGAGATGGTGACGTCGCGCACCCAGCCGAAGTCACGGCCGCACACGGCTTGCAAGACGTCGGCGATGCGGTCGTAGGGCGCGATGGCGCCGCGCATCGTGGCCTGGGCGCGCTGCCTGGCGCGCGCGGCCTCGTCCGCCAGCCCGGCATCGGCCCGCAAGCGGCCCGTCAGCCTGTCGGCCAACCGGGCCAGCGTCAGGCGCGCATCGCCCCGCACGAACAACGAGGTCGGATAGGCCCGCTGTTCGGCCAACGGATCCGCGTCGATCTGGACCAGCGTGCGCGGCAATTGCAGCGTATGGGTCAGCGTTTCCGGCACCCGCAGCCGCGAACCCACGACCAGCATCGCGTCGCAGCTCTGATAGAAAGCCTCGATGGCGGGCTGGCCGTTGAAGGCCCCCAGCGTACGCGGATCGTCCTCGGGCACCGCGCCCTTGCCCTGCAGGGTGGTCACGGCCACGAAGCCCAGGTCCAGCAGCCGGGCGATCTCGGCGCGGGCATGGCGGGCGCCGCCGCCTATCCACAGGACCGGCCGCCGGGCGTCCGCCAGCAGGTCGGCCAACCGGTCCACGGCCGCGTCGTCGGGCTCGACCGGCGCCAGGAACGGCGGCGCCGGCGGCGGCTGCACGTCGACCAGGGCACCCTGCAGGTCGATGGGAATCTCTACGCTGACCGGCCCCGTGGGCGCGGTCAGCGCCAGCCGGACCGCCTCCTGGATCGTGGCCATGGCCGTCTCGGCCGACCATACGCGCAGCGCCGCCTTGGATACCGCTTGCAGCATGCTGAGCTGATCCTTGGCCTCGTGGACATAGGAGCGGCCCCGGTCCAGATAGGGCAGCGCGACCTGACCGGTAATGTGCAGCAGCGGCGTGCCGGCGGTCCAGGCCTCGACCAGCGCGCCGGCCGCGTTGCCGGCGCCGGTGCCCGTGCTGGTGAAGGCCACACCCAACGCACCCGTGGCGCGGGCGCAAGCATCGGCCATGCCCACGGCGCCGGCTTCGCCGCGCGCGCCTATGTAGCGGATGCGCCCGTCGCGCCCCAGCGCATCGAGCAACGGCATGTTGTGGATGGACAGGACGCCATAGGCCTGCCGTACGCCCAGTTCGTGCAGGTACTGGACCAGGGCATCGCCCACGGTGTGCTGATTGGAGATCGATGCGCTCATGAATGCAGGCCTTCGGTGACGGATTGAGGAACAGGCGTGGCGCCGCGGTGCCCGGTGCCGAGCGCGGCTTCGCGGCCGCCGGCCTGGCGGACCAGATCGTCCTGGTCGCGCTTGGCGAGCCGGTCGATCTCTTCGGGATAGAGCCGCTCGCACAGCGCGGTGCGCATGGCATGCACGGTGGCGGCCATTTCGGGACGGGCGGCAAGATCCGTGCGTTCGTGCGGATCGGCCACGATATCGAACAGCTCGGGGCCATAGTCCACGTAGTGGTGGTACTTGTAGCGGCCGCGCACGAGGTAGTAGGCGGCGCTGGGCGATCCAACGCCGTGGTATTCGCCCAGGACGACGCGATCGGGATCGTCCGCTCCCAAGGCCAGATCCCGCAGCGAACGGCCGGGCAACGCGGCCGCGGCCGGCGGCAGGCCCATCGCCTGGAGCACGGTGGGATACACGTCCACCAGGCTGGCATCGGTGCGGCACCGGTGTCCGGCCGGCACACCAGGGCCGGCCAGCACGAGAGGAATGCCCGAAGCCTCGCGATACAAGGTGCCCTTGTTCCACAAGTCGCGGGCGCCCAGGTTGTCGCCATGGTCGGACGTATAGATCACCGTGGTCCGGGCCGACAGCCCGGTCGACTCCAGCGTGTCGAGCACCGCGCCCATCTGCTCGTCCATGAACTCGACCAGCGCGAAGTAGGCCGCCACGGCCAGCCGGACGCGCTCGGGCCCTTCCAGCGCGGCCGCGTGATCGATGTAGGCCAGCGACCTCCTGACCCACGGATGGCGCGCGACGGCCGGCTCCGGCAGGCAGTCGTCGAACAGCGGATCCTCCAGCACGCGGCGCAGGTAGCGCTCCGGCACGACCAGCGGAAAATGCGGCGCGACCATGCCCACGAACAAGGCCCACGGCGCGGGATCGGCAGCGTGCGTGCGCAGCCATTCGCAGGCCGTGGCGCCCACCGTTCGATCGTATTCGTTGTAGGTGGACTCGCCCGCGCCCAGGGACTTGAACATCCCCGAAGGCATGGGCGTATCCGGCAACGGATTGCGCACCGATCCCCAGACCTGGCCGACGCCGCCGGGGATGTGCATGGGCAGCCACTGGCGCCGGAAACCGGTGGGGTCTTCGGCGCGCCGGAAATGCAGCTTGCCGATGGACTCGGCCAGCAGGCCGGCCTCGGACACCTCCTGCATCCAGGAGCGCGCGCGGCCGTCGTAGGCGATGGCGTTGTCCCAATAGCGGTGATCGTGCACGTACCTTCCCGTCGCCAGGCTGGCTCGCGCGGGCACGCACAGCGGACTGGGCGTCCACGCGCGCTCGAACACCGTACCCCGGCGTGCCAACCGGTCCAGGTTGGGCGTGCGCACGCAAGGATGGCCGGCGAACCCCGCTACCCAGGGGTTGTGCTCGTCGGACAGCAGCACCAGGACATTGGTGGGCTCGGCCATGGCGTCATTTCTCCAGCGAGAAGCCGGTACGCTTGACCACCGCGGCCCACTTGGCGTCCATCGCGCGCATGGACGCATCGAGCTCCTGGCTGGACAAGGACAGCGGATCGAGCGACATGCGCTCCAGCCCTTCCCGGTAGGCCGGCGCCTGGCAAGCCTTGACGAGAGCCCGGACCAGGGCCTGCCGGACAGGGGCCGGCACCGTCGCCTGCGTGTACGCGCCGTAGAACAGATCGCTGGCAAGATCGGCAAATCCGGATTCCGCCACCGTGGGAACGTCGGGCATGAAGGGGCTGCGCCGCGTGCCGGTCATCATCAGCACCCGGACCTTGCCGGATTTGTAGGGCGTGACCAGGTTGGGCAGGGCCGAGATCACGGCCGGCAGATGGCCGCCGGAGATGTCGTTCAGCGCCTGCGCCCCGCCCCGGTAGGGCACATGGATCAGCGGCACGCCCGACAGGCGTTCGATCTCGGTGCCAATGAAATGCGGTTCGGTGCCCGCGCCCGGCGTACCGTAGGACGCCTCGCCCGGGTGAGCCTTGGCCCAGGCCAGGAAATCGGCCATGGTCCGCGCCGGCGCGGCAGCGCCGACCGCCAAGCCGAACTGGTAGCCGCACAGCGTGGTCAGGCTGGCGACGTCGCTCATCTTGTAGCCCAGGCTCGCGTTGATGCGCGGCGCGATCGTGAACACGCCCGGCGGGGTGATCAGCACGGCGCCGCCATCGGCGGGCGAGCGCAGCAAAGCCTCGACGCCGATCTGTCCGGCGGCCCCGGCATGGTTCTCTACGATGGCCAGATAGCCGGCGCCGCGCAATTGGTCGCCGGCCATGCGCGCGGCCACGTCGACCGCGCCGCCGGCAGGTCCCGCCACCAGCAGCCGGAGCCTCGTGGCCGGTTGACTACGCGCCGCACGGCAGGTCATCATGGATGTCGCTGCAGCACTGAGGAAGTGGCGCCGGGTGAGCATCATCGTCTCCAAAGCAGAATGGAGCACTCATTCTAGGGAGCCGGCCGCCGCCCGGATAATGAAAAGCACAGTGCCGCCCATAACCCGCGATTTATGCCCATGAGCGACCTCATTCGCCGACTCACCCTGCGTCACCTGCGCCTGCTCGTCATGCTGGGCGAACTCGGCAGCGTTACCCGCACGGCCCAGTTGCTGCACATCACCCAGCCCGCCGTCTCCAAGGCCATCCGCGACCTGCGCGACATCCTGCAGGACCCGCTGTTCGAGCCCACGCCCGACGGCCTGGCCTGGACGCCGGCCGGCAAGGCCACCCTGCAACGGGCGCGCGCGATCCTGCGCAACGTGGAAGACCTGGAACGCGATACCGCCCGGCGCGGCCGCGCCGGCGACTCGCCGCTCGGCCTGGGCCTGACGCGCATCGCCGAGGCGGTGGTGGCGACCGCCCTGCCCTATGCCCTGGCCGAACGCGGCGTGCACGTCAGCCTGCGCCACGGCACGCGCGAACAAATGCACAGCGAACTCGCGGCCAAGTCCATCCACATGGCGTTCGGGCGCTGCGACGCGGGATTCCGCCTGCCCGACTTCGAATACCACCCGCTATATATCGAGAGCTATGCGGTCGTGTGCGGCCGCCATCATCCCCTGGCGGGCAGGACGGCCAGCCTGGAGGAACTGTCGGGTCAGGCCTGGGTGCTGCCCCCGCCGGGCACCTTCGCCCACCATCTGGTGGAACAGGCGTTCCTGGCCGAGAACCTGACCCCGCCCGCGCCCGGCATCGTGTCCACGCTGGGACCGGGCGACGTCCGGCTGGTGGAGACCCAGCCGTTGCTGGCGCTAGCGCCGCGCAGCGAGGCCCGGCGTCTGGTGGAAGCGGGCACGCTGTCCTGCGTGGAAGGATTGGCGCTGCCGCCCCAGCAGATAGGCGCCATCCTGCTGCGCGCGGCCGAGCGGCACCCGGCCTGCGAGCTCGCCATCCGGATGCTGCGCACCGGCCCCGGGGAAACCTAGACCTGGGTGATGAACTTGGTCACCAGATACCCGTCGAAGGTCTCGGTGCCGCCCTCGGTTCCCACCCCGCTGTCCTTGATCCCGCCGAAGGGGATTTCCGCCGGACCCATGCCGAAATGGTTGATGTTCACCATGCCGGCCTCCAGCCCGTCGGCCACGCGCGCGGCCGTCTTCAGCGATTCGGTGAAGACGTACGAGGCCAGGCCGAACGGCAGCGCGTTGGCGCGCCGCAAGGCCTCGTCCTCGGTGTCGAAGGGCACCACCGGCGCCACGGGGCCGAAGGGCTCCTCCTGCATGATGCGCGCATCGTCAGCCAGGTCCGTCAGCACCGTCGGAGCGAAGAAAAAGCCCTGCCCCTCGCGCTGGCCGCCGCCGGTCACGATGCGGCCGCCCCGGCCCACCGCGTCTTCGACCAGCGCCGCCATCGCGGCCACGCGGCGGGGGTTGGCCAGCGGCCCCATCTGCGTGCCCTCTTCCAGGCCGTCGCCCAGCCGGGTCTCGGCCATGGCCTGCGCGAAAGCATCCAGAAAGCGCGGATAGGCGGCCCGTTGGACGTAGAAGCGGGTCGGCGACACGCACACCTGGCCGGCATTGCGCAGCTTGAAGCGCGCCAGCATCGCCGCCGCCCGGTCGATGTCGGCATCGGCGAACACCAGGACCGGAGAATGGCCGCCCAGCTCCATCGTCATCCGCTTCATGTGCGCGCCGGCCAGCGCGGCCAGTTGCTTGCCCACCGGCACCGATCCGGTGAAGGAAATCTTGCGCACGGCCGGCGCGGTGATCAGATGACGGGAAATCGCCGCGGGATCGCCCCAGACGATGTTGAGCACGCCCGGCGGAAAACCGGCATCGTGGAACAGCTCGGCGATCGCGACCACCGCGCTGGGCGACTCCTCGGGCCCTTTCAGGATCAGCGTGCAGCCGGCCGCCAGCGCGGCGGCCACCTTGCGGATGGCCTGCGCGAACGGAAAGTTCCATGGCGAGAAGGCCGCGCACACGCCTATCGGCTCGCGCACCACGAACTGCCTCACGTCGGGCTGGCGCGGCGGAATCACGCGGCCGTAGATACGGCGGCATTCCTCCGCGTGCCACTCCACATGCTCGGCACAGGACTCGACCTCGACCATGGCTTCAGCCAGCGGCTTGCCTTCGTCCAGCGTGATGTCGCGCGCGATCCGCGCGGCGCGCGCGCGGACCAGCGCCGCCACCTGCCGCAGCAGGTCGGACCGCGCCAGCGGAGACGTGCGCCGCCAGGCGGGAAAGGCGCGCTCGGCGGCGGCGATGGCGCGGTCCAGTTCGGCGGCGCCCACGTGCGGCAGGCGGCCGATGATCTGGCCGCTGGCCGGGTTGATCACCTCGCCGCCGGGACCGCCCTCGCCCTCGATGAATTCGCCGTCGATGTAGAAGGACAGCTTGCGGTACATATCCGTGCTCCTGGTTACAAGATTCATCATTGCGCCGTCACGCCCAGTTTCCTGATCAGCGATCCGTATACGGACGCGTCCCGCTCCATCTCGGCGCGGGTCTGCTCGGGAGCCGGTACGCGGATTTCCACGCCGCGCTTGCCGTAGTTGCCGCGCAGCGCCGCATCGTCCATCGCCGTGCGGATCTCCTTGTTGATGTGCGCGGCCAGCGCGTCGGACATCGTGCCCGGCGCGAACACCGAGAACACCGTCGACGGAATCGACCCGGGCTTGCCGCCGGCCTCGGCCAGCGTCGGCACCTCGGGCATGAAGCCGCTGTGCCTGTCCGCCCCGCTCACCAGCACCTTGATCTTGCCACTCTGCACCTGCTGGCTCATCACCAGGCCGCCGGCCATCAAGGCGTCGACCTCGCCGCCCAGCAGCGCGGTCACCGCGGGCGCCACGCCCTTGAAGGGCACGTAGGTGAAGTCCACGCCTTCGGAGGCGGCCAGCATGGCCATGCCCAGGTGGGACACATGGCCATTCCCGCCTGTGCCGACGTTGATGGCGCCGCGTCCGGTACGCGCTTTCTCCATGAAGCCCTTGTAGTCGTTCACGCCCAAGGTGCTGCGCACGGCCACGTACAGGTCGATGTGGCCGACGTCCGCCACGGGCTTGAGTTCCTTGCGCCAGTCGTAGGGCAGATTGGCGTACAGGAAGGGATTGGCGACCAGCGCCAGCCGGTCGACCATCAGCAGGGTCGACCCGTCGCCCGCCGACTTGGCCACGTTGCCCGCGCCGATGATGGCGTTGGCGCCGGGCTTGTTCTCCACCACGAAGACCTTGCCGGTGCGCCTGGCAAGCTGGTTGCCCAGGTCGCGGGCCAGCACGTCGGGTTCGGTGCCCGGGGGATAGGGAACGACGATGCGGACCTGCTCGGGTCCCCAGGGCGTTTCGGCCCGGACCGGCAGGCACAGCGTGCAGGCCAGCGCAAGAAAAACGCAAAGGGACTTCAGACTTGCCATGATGCTCTCCAATGACGACACGGCCGGGCCCCCCCCGGCCCCCACGAGGAAGCGGGCTTACCAGCGCCCGATGACGATGTTCATCATGCGTTCGTGCGCATGCGTACGGGCGGCGACCTGCTCGAAGGTCTCGGTGCAGCGGCGCTGGCGGCGCCAGTTCCAGTCGCACAGCGCCTCGCCCATGCGGCGCAGGACCGGCGCGGCCCAGGCCTCTTCGGCCAGGTCCCGCAATTCGCCAGGGTCCTCCCGCTGGTCGAACAGCTGTGGCCGCAGGCCTTGCCAGTACAGAAATTTGTAGCGGCCATCCGCCAGCATCATGCCGTTGCATTCGGTCACGCCGCGGTCCAGGAACAGCCGCGCCTCGCGATAGGCGTAGTCCAGGAAGCCGACCGCGAACTCCCGCGCCGGCTCACCCGCCTGGCCGCGCACCCAGGGCAGCAGCGACCGCCCCTCGACGCGATGCGCGGGCACGTCCAGGCCCAGCGAGTCCAGGATGGTGGGCACCACGTCCACGCACTCGGCGGTCTCGGCCACGGTCTGTCCGCGCCGCGCATCCGCGGCGGACGACGGGTCGTAGACGATCAGCGGCACGCGCACCGCGCCTTCGAAGAAGTACTCCTTCTCTCCCAGCCAGTGGTCGCCTTGCAGGTCGCCGTGGTCGGAACAGAAGACGATCAGCGTGTCGCGCAGGCGGCCCGCGCGTTCCAGGTGATCGAGCAGGCGGCCGACGTGATCGTCGATCTGCTTGACCAGCCCCATGTAGACGGGCCGCACGGCGCGCCAGACCTCGTCCTGCGCGAACGACAGGGACTCCTCGTGGCGCTGGTAGGCGCCGTGCACCGGATGGGGCCGCTCGCGCTCGGCCTGGCCGCGCACCGGCGCGGCGGCATCCCGCGCCGAATACATGTCGTGGTAAGGCGCAGGCGCCTTGTAGGGCCAATGCGGCTTGATGTAGGACAGGTGCAGCACCCACGGCTGCTCGCCCTGTCCGGCGATGAAATCGATCGCGCGGTCGGTCAGGTAGGCGGTCTCCGAATCGCGCTCGGCCACCCGCGCCGGCAGGCCCGCGTTGCGCAGCAGCCAGCCCGTGGCGAAGCTGCCGTCCGGACCCGTGCTGCCGATCACGTCGCGCTCCCAGGGCCGGTCGCGGTCGTAGCCGTGCTCGATCAGGTAGCGGCGATAGCCGCTGCCCGCGTCCATCTCGAAGTGGCCGTCATAGCGTTCCAGCACCTTGAAGCCGCCTTCCATCAGCCGCTCGCCGGCCGCGCCTTCGGCCGACAGGCCGCGCGCGGCCAGCCCGCGCCGGTCCGGCACGAAATGAGTCTTGCCCAGCAGCCAGCAGTCGCGGCCTGCCTCGGCCAGGTAGTCGCCCAGGCTCCATTCGTCCGCCGGCATGGGCACGCGGTTCCAGGTCACGCGATGCGAACTCGGATAACGGCCGGTGTAGTACGAAGTGCGCGACGGCCCGCATACCGCGGAACTGACGTAGGCGCGCTCGAAACGCGCGCCCATCGCGGCCAGGCGGTCGATGTTGGGCGTGCGCAGCGCGCCGCCCCCGCCGTAGCAGGACAAGGCATCGGCCCGCAACTGGTCGCACATGATGAACAGCACGTTGCGCGCGGCATGGGGCGGGGTAGCGTTCGGCGCGTTCATGCGGCGGCCTCCAGGACGGGTGTGTCGGATGCCGGCTCGGCCGGGGCCGGCAGGAACTCGGCGACGAAGCGCGCCAGCGCGCCGTGCATGTCGGCGTGCCTGCCGGCGGCCGCCACGTAGCGGTCGGGACGCAGCAGCACCCAGTCGGCGCCCGCTGCCGCGAACCAGCGGTGCAGCGCGTTCTCGGTATCTTCGAGCAGGCTCATGCCGGCGGGCGCCGGCGGACGCGAACCCGGCGCGGGACCGCTGCGAGGCAGCGCGACGACAGCCAGCCGGCAGTCCAGGCGCCGCAGCCCCTCGCCCAATCCGGGCGGCAGCGGCGCGGCGGGCGCGCGCATCAGCAACGCGAAGCCCGGGCCGAGCGCATCGTCCAGCTTCTGGAAATCGCCGCCGTCCTTCTCCACCAGCGGCTGGATGAACATGCGGCCGACGCGATCGTCGCGCGCCGCCTGGCCGCTATCCTGCACGACCCCGGCGCGATACCGGGGCATGGGCTTGAACTTCATTTGCAGAACGTAGTCGCGCACCGCCGGAATGCCACGGATGGCGCCGAAAAACGCGTCGCGAAGCCGGGCCAGCCAGGGGTTGCGCAGCGACAGCACCGCGCCGAACCGGTCGGCCAGGTCTATCATCGCCTTGGCATGCGCGTGCCGCTCGTCATGGTAGGACTGCAATGCCTCCGGACGCAGGCGGCCGCCGACAATCCACGCGATCTTCCAGGCAAGATTGCAGGCGTCGCGCAGACCGGCGTTGAGCCCCTGTCCGATCCAGGGTGGCGTGAGGTGGGCCGCGTCGCCGGCCAGACAGACGCGGCCGGCCACGAAGGACCCGGCGATGCGCGAATGATGGGTGTAGACGCGCGCGCGGATCACGTTCAACGCTTCAGGATCCGGCACGTGCGGCGCCAGCAGTTCGCGCACCTTGGCCGGATCGAGGATCTGGCTTTCGTCTTCGCCGTCGAACAGCATGAACTCCCAGCGGCGCAGGCCATACGGCAGCTTCAGGCAGACATAGGGACGCGTGGGCTCGCAATGCAGCGCGGTATAGGGCGCATCCAGGGGGTCCTGGTCGCACTCGATCACCACCCACTTATGGGCGTGGGTCTGGCCGCCGAAAGGCAGCTTGAGCAATCCTTCGCGCACCGTGCTGCGGCCGCCGTCGGCGGCCAGCAGGTAGGCAGCCCGGACCTTGCGCTCGCTGCCGTCGGCACGACGAAGCGTCGCGGTGACGCCGCCCTCATCCTGTTCCAGCGCCAGCAGCTCCACGCCCAGTTCCAACGCGACGTGGGGAAAGCGCGCCAGGCCGGCGCGCAGAGTCTGCTCGCCCAGGGGCTGCGAGAACAGATTGCGCCGGTACCAGCCGAACTCGCGCGTGGCGGGCAGTATCTCGGCGAAGCATTGCTTGCGGGCGCCGTACATGCGCATGGGCACGTTCTGGATCATGTCGCGCAACATGGCCTCGGCCAGGCCGGCGGCCTGGAAGGTGCGCATGGCTTCGTCGTCCAGGCCCACCGCGCGCGGATACTCCAGGATCGCCGGGCTGCGGTCGATCAGCAGCGTGCCGACTCCGTAGGTACCCAGCAGGTTGGCCAGCGTCGCGCCCACCGGACCGGCGCCGACGACCAGCACGGGCACGTCGCAGGACTTGTTCATCCCTGATCTCCGATATGCCTCAGGCCTGCACGAGGATGCGGCTTTCTTGCCGCACCAGCAGGTGCCGGACCGACTTGCGGAAGGCGGCGAACTCGGCGTCCGCGGCCAGCACCGCGCGGCGGCTCGCGCGTTCGTCCAGCGATTCGTAGGCCCACAGGAAGACGAGCTGATTGAGTTCGCCGGTCTCGGTCTGATAGAGGCCGGCCAGGTTGCCCAGGATGCGCGTTTGCAGCGCCTGGGCGGATTGCCTGTAGATGCGCAGGTATTCCGCGCCGCCGCCCGGCACCAGCGTGTAAGTCCGCATTTCCACCATCATGATGTGCTTCTCCTCAGGGCGCGGATGCCGCGCCAAGAAACTCCGTAACGGCCCTCGCGACCCGCTCGGGCTGGTCATCGTGGACGTAGTGGCCCGCATCGGGGATCTCGCGCCAGGCGATCGCAGGATTGCGCGCCGCCATGGCCTGGGCGGTCGCCACGCTCAGGTAGTCCGACCGGCCGCCGCGCAGCACCAGCGTGGGGCAGCGCAGCGCCTCGACCGGCGGCCACAGGTCGACCACCCGGGCCGGGTCCGGATCGAGCCGGGTGGCCTTGATGCCCGCGTGGTCGTAGCGCCAGCGCAGGCGATCGCCGTCCGGCTCCAGCATGTGGCGCAGCCGGGCCGCGATAGCCTCGGGGGTCACGGTGGGCCGGATCTCTCGCATGAAGGCCTCGGCCTCGCCCCAGCCGGCGAAGGACTCGGGCGTGCGGGACAGTTCCGCTCGGATACGCCGGGCGCCATCGCTGTCGTCGAAGGCGCCGGGTCCGGCGTCCTCGACCACCAACCTGCGCACCCGGTCGGGATGGGCGGCGGCGTAGACGATGGCATTGATGCCGCCCATGGAGTGTCCGAGCAGATCGAAGCGGGACAGCCCCAGTTGTTCGGCCACCGCGCGTACCTCGTCGACATAGGCGTCGGTGTAGTAGTTGTGCCCCAGGTCCCAGTCGCTCTGTCCGCGGCCGCGATGGTCGAGCGCCAGCACCCGGTAGCCGGGCTGCAACGCGCCGGCCAGCCCCTCGAAGGTATCGGCGAAGCTGCGTATGCCGTGCAGCATCAGCACCGGCCAGCCGCCGGCATCGCCCCAGTCCACGACGTGCAGGTTCAGGCCCGCGCAACGGACGGTATGGTCGCGGCGGTCCATGTCAGTTCAACCCGTCGCCGACGATCTCGCTCGCCTTCAAGCCACCCAGGCGGGCATGCAGCCGGCCGCGCGTGGCGAAGGCAAAGGCGATCAGCACTTCGTCGCGGTTGGGCGCATCGTTGAACATGGCCGACACCGTGTCGTAGTGCGAGCGCACGTACAGCGCGTCCTTGTGCGCCAGCGGAATGTCGATGACCGTGCCCGGACCGCCACGCTTGCCGGTGGACGGCACCCACGACTGGCCGCCGCCCAGCGCCGCGCGCACGGGCTCGGCGAAAACCGTGGTCAAGAGCGCGTTGCCGTGCTCGTACTCGCCGTCCGCGCCCACCAGGCAGGCCTTGCCGTAGCTTTCGATGGGCGTGCCGGCGGCGGCCTCCTGGATGCGGCGGCCGAACTCCGCGCCCAGCAGGTTCGAAGGCTCGATGTACGCGCCCAGGTTGTCCTCGTAGCGGCCGGCATAGGGGTTGTGCAGCACCGCGGCCACGACGATCTTGCGCAGCGGTTCGCCGTCGGCGGGCATGCCCGATTCGGTGGCCAGCGTGTCCTCGATCTGGAGGTACCACTTGCGGATATGGTAGGGGCCGAAGTTGGGGGATCTCATGATGGGTTCCGTGATTCGATAGAGATTCAGAGCGGCCGCAGGTCGATGGGGTCGCTGGGCGCGTGATACTGGTTCAGGATGCGCTTGCCCTCTTCGTCGTCGTGCACCGTGTGGCAGAAGAACTCCAGGCGGTGGCCGTCGGGATCGTGGAAATAAACGCCGTAGCCGACCTTGTGGTCGGTGGTCTTGACCACCTCGACGCCCTTGCGCAGCAGCATCCCGTACAGACGGCGCAGTTCGTCGACGTCGCCGTCTATCTCCAGGCCGTAGTGCTGCATGTTGATCTGGCCGCGCGACAACGGCGAGCCGTCGGCCGACTCGGCGCGGATCAGCGCGATGTCGTGGTGCTTGACGCCGAACGAGAGGAACACCCACTTCTCGCCGCGCGCGGTCTCGGTCATGCCCAGCACGTCCTCGTACCAGGGGCCCGACTTGAACGGATCGGCCACGAACAGGGAAAGATGCGTGCGCGTGATCCGGGGCTTGATGTCCTGCATGGCGTGTCTCCTCAGGCAATGGACTGCGGATGCGCGTGCACCGGCGCCACGTGGGGCGTCCACGCGACCGAGGTGATCTCGCTGAAATCGCGCCAGTCCTTGAACCAGCTGCACCCGCCATCCATGGAGCGGAACAGGTGGCCGTATTTGGTGCCGGCCAGCACGAAGCGCGGATCGGCCGCGTGCGTGCCGAAGGCCCAGAAGGTCGAATTGGGCGCGGCATGCAGCAGCGCCCGCTGCCAGGTCACGCCCCGGTCGGCCGAGCGGTAGATGTGGCTGCGCGTGCCGGGCGTGCCGTCGCCGATGGCCAGCAGCAAGGCGCTGCCGTCGGCCAGGGGCTGGGCGGTGCGGGTGTAGTACATGCCGTCGAAGCGCAGGCGCGAGGGTTCGCCCGCCCACGCCCGCCCGTCGTCGGTGCTGGCATAGACGGTGTTGACCGACAGCACCAGCGTCTTCTTGGGCTGCCCGTCCGCGGGCGCGAGAATGGTGACGCCGTGGATGTCGGGGTTGGCGATCGCGCCTTCGCGCGCGCCTTCCTGGTCGACGCGCGTCCAGGTATCGCCCCGGTCGCCGCTGCGCCAGGCACCGCCTTCTTCCACGCCGAACCAGACTTCGCCCGCCACCGCCGGGTCCACGCAGATGGCCAGGATGCGCGGCCGGTTCACGCCCCGGCAGAACTCCGGGATCTCCGGCGGCAGCCGGGTCCAGCTCGCGCCGCCGTCCAGCGACCGGAACATGGCCGCGCGCGAGGGCGCGCCGGTGCCGGCATACATCACGGACGGCTCCAGCGGATCGATGGCCAGGGCCCAGACCGTCATGCCGTCCGCGGGCGAGGCGACGCGCGAGAAATGCGCGCCGCCGTCGGTACTCAGGCAGATACCGCAATCGGCTCCGGCGAACACGCGGCGCGGGTCGGCCGGATCCACCGCCAGGCAGCGGACCACGCCGTCGAACTCGATGGCTTCCTTCAGACCCAGCCGGTGCCAGCTCGCGCCGTCGTCGACGCTGCGCAGGATGCCCTGTCCGGCGGTTCCCACCAATAGCGTGCCTTGCATGGTTCCTCTCCCGCTCAAAGGAAAATGCCGCGCGTGATGCCGCCGTCCACGCCTATCGACTCGCCAGTGATGGCGGCCGCACGGGGCGAGGCCAGGAACAGGATGGTGTCGGCGATCTCGGCGGGCGTCAGCGTGCGCCGGATTGGCGTGGCGCGGATGTAGTTGGCCTCGACCTCGTCCACGCTCAGTCCCTGCTTGGCGGCTTCCTTCTCGTACAGCTCGCGGATGTGGGGCGTGTCGACCACGCCGGGGTGGATCACGTTGACCGTGATTCCATGAGGCCCGAGCTGGTCCGACAGGGTCTTGGTCATGTGGCACACGGCCACGTTGCGCATGCCCGAGAGCTGCTTGCTGCCGCGCCCGGTCAGGCCGCCGATGTTGACGATGCGCCCATAGCCGCCGGCCTTCATGTGCCGCGCCGCTTCCTTGGCGCAGCGCATGTAGCCCACGACCTTGATGTTGATGTCTTGCAGCAGTCCCTCGGGATCGGCCAGTTCGATCTCGCTGCGCACCAGCCCGCCCGGATGGGCCGCGCCGTTGACCAGGATGTCCAGGCGGCCGAAGTGCCCGGCCACGCGATCCATCATTGCCGCCACCTGCGCGGTATCGGACACATCGGCCGCCACCGGCAGCACGTCCACGCCATGCGCGGCGCGGATCTCGCGCGCGGCCGCGTCGAGCTGAGCCTGGTTGCGCGAGACGATCGCCACGTTCACGCCTTCGGCCGCCAGGGCCTCGGCGGTCGCCCGTCCTATGCCCAGGCTGCCGCCCGTCACGACCGCCGCGCGGCCTTTCAGTTCTAGGTCCATCATTTCTCCAATGAATCGTTGTCGGCGCGGCCCCAAAAGGCCGCCGGCACTACAGTTGCATTTCGATCAGGGTCGGCCCGGGACGCGCGCACGCGGCGGCGAAGGCCTCGGCCAGTTCCTCGGCCGTCTCGACCCGGCTGGACGGCACACCGTAGCCGTCGGCCAGCCGCGTCCAGTCGATGCGCGGCCGGTCCAGGCTGGTCAGCGCCTCGGCCTGCGGACCGGGCTGCTCGCCGCGCGCCAGTTCCTTGCGCAGGATTCCGTATTGGTGATTGGCGGCGATCAGCACGACCACCGGCAGATTCTCGTGGGCCAGCGACCAGAGCGTCTGCACCGTGTACTGCGTGCTGCCGTCCGACAGCAGCGCCACCACCCGGCGCCCGGGGCTGGCGATCGCCGCGCCCAGCGCCACCGGCAGCCCCTGTCCGATCGCGCCGCCGGTATTGGTCAACGCGGTGTGGCGGGCCGAGGCGGCCGAAGCGGCGTAGAACGGATAGCCGCAGGTGCCACCCTCTACCGAAACGATGGCGTCCTCGGGCAGCAGGCGCGCCACCGTGGCCGAGATCGCGGCGGGGGTCAGCCGGCCCTGCTGCGCCGGCAGGGGCGCCGGCGCGGCGTCTTGCCAGGCGGGCGCCTCCAGCATCCCGGCCAGCGCCTCCAGGTAGTCCGCCACCGGTTCGCCCGGCGCCCCCAGCGCCATCAGCCGGCCGGGCTCCACCATCCGGCTGGGGTGGCCCTCGTAGCCGAAGTAGGTCACGGGCGGCAGTGCGCCGGCCAGTACGACCACATCCGCTTCGTCCAGCACCTCGCGGGCGGGCTCGGGGAAATACGGCAGGCGATCGAAATCGGGCAGGCCGCCGCCGCGCTCGGCGCGCGACGGGAATGTCTCGGCGTAGGCCGACGCGCCCAGCGCGGCACACAGCCGGGCCGCGGCCCGCTGCCCGCGGGCGCCCAGGCCGCTGGCCGGTCCTCCGCCTCCCAGCAGGAACAGTGCCTTGCGCGCGGACTTCAGCCGCGCGGCGCAGGCCGCCAGGTCGGGGGCGGCTACGGGCTCCGCGTGGGCATCGGCACCGGCGGCGTCATCGCCCGCGCCTGCCTCGCCCACCTGGAAATCGGCCGGGAAAATCACGGTCGCGCCCTGCCCGCCGCGCGCCAGGCTGGCGCGCACCGCTTCCCGGCCGGCCCGCGCGGCGTCCCCGGCGCTGGCCACCCGGTGCACCCAGCCCGACACCGGCCGCGCCAGCGACTCGATGTCGGAGGTCAGCGGCGCATCGACCGGCAGATGCCAGCTCATGTGGTCGCCGATCAGGTTGACGATCGGGGTATGGGCACGCCGGGCGTTGTGCAGGTTGGCGATCCCGTTGGCGAAGCCGGGCCCCAGGTGCAGCAGCGTGGCCGCCGGCACGCCGCGCATGCGGCCGTAGCCGTCGGCGGCGCCGGTGCAGACGTTCTCCTGCAGGCCCAGCACGCAGCGCATGCCGGGCACGGCGTCGAACGCCCGCACGACATCCAGTTCCGTCGTGCCGGGATTGGCGAAACATACCTCCACGCCTTCTACCTGCAAGGCCGCCAGCAAGGCTTGCGCTCCAGTCGTCATGTCGAACTCCTTTTTTTCAGTATTATCGCTATTCGATAAAAATGTAAATTCAATAAAAATATTGTCCCATTAATTTCGATAGAAATTTGCTTATTTGATAAATTTGCATAACCTTGCGGGACGAAGACGGTCTCCGGCTTGCCAAAGCGCCGCCATTGCGGCACCCTGGCGGGCTTCGTTTTCCCCTGCCGTCCGCCTCTCATGAACAGCCTTCGCCGCATGCTCGACGTCCTCGATCTCTTCAGGCCCGACCAGCCTGCCGTTGACGTCGACGTGATCTGCAACCAGCTCGGCTATGCGCCCGCCACGGCCTATCGCTACATCCGGGAGCTCTGCGCGGTGGGCCTCCTGGTGCGGCTTCCGGGGGGATATGCGCTAGGGCCGCGCGTGATCCAGCTCGATCTGCAGATGCGCGAATACGACCCGATGCTCAACGAGAGCCGGGACCTGATCGAGGCTTTGGGGGAAGAAACGGGCCTGAACGTGCTGTTGAGCGAGCTGTACGGCAGCACGGTCATCACCGTGCACCACCACCCGGGGCGCGACGTAGAGCCGCTGCGCTTCGGCCGCGGCCGTCCCATGGCCCTGCTGCGCAGCGCCACGGCGCGCGTGGTGCTGGCCAGCCTGCCGCCCCGCCAACTGCGCCGCCTGTACGACGAGCATGCGCAGGAAGCGGACATGCAGCGGCTGGGCACGAGCTGGAAGGACTTCTCGCGCGCCATGCTGGAGATACGGCGCGCGGGATATTGCCTGTCCGTCGGCGACCTCGACCCGGACAAGGCCGGGATCGCCGCCCCCATCTTCGACGAACGCAAGCGGATACTGGGCAGCATCACCGCGGTGGGATCGGTGGACCGCTTCCAGGCCTTCAACGAGGAATATCTGGCCAAGCGGCTGCGCGAGGCCGCCGCGGAGATCACGCGGCGGATCTCGCAGGGCGCGCAGGCCTGAGGCGCTTCGGACCGGGGCTGAGGCCCTCAGCCCGCCAGTTCGTCGGCGATCCGGCCGGCGGCCTGCCTGACCAGTTGCACCACGCGCGGCACGTCCACCACGTCGATGCGCGGCATGTCTATCACCACTGACAAGGCGCCCCAGACGGCGCCGTCGGCCTTGGGTATGGGCGCCGCGATGGCCGCCAGTTGCGGCTCCAGCTCGCCCCGGGACACGTAATGGCCGGCCCGGCGGATCGCGGCGTAGTACTTCCGGAAAGCCGGCCACTCGGTGGGCAGGCCGGCCCGGGCGATGTCGCCGGGATGCGCGTCGAACAGCTTGCGCAGCGACGCTGGCGGAAACGACGCCAGGATGACCTTGGGCGCGCCGCCGCTGAACAGCGGGCGGGGGCGCCCCCGCCCGTAGGACAGCGTCGCGGGCGCCTTGCCCATTTCGCGGTGCGTGTCCAGGATCTGCGAACCGAACCAGGCCGAAGTCACGCAATCGAAGCTGGTCTTCTCCACCAGTTCGGCCATGTGGGGAATCGCCACCTGCAACAGCGGATCGGCCCGCCGGATGTAGTAGTCCAGCACCACGATGCGCGGGCCCAGCGCATAACGCGAGTCGCCGGCACGCTGGAGCAGCCCCGCATCGCCCAACGTCTTCACGTAGCGATAGCCGGTGGGCAGAGACACGTCCAGCAGCGACGCGATCTCTTCGGCGGTGCGCGTCAGGTGCTCGTCGTCGAACAGGTCCAGCACCCGCAGCATGCGTTCCAGGCTGGTGGCGGATTTTTCTTCCATGCGGTCATCGGGACAAAGCCACCCCGGCCGCCGGCAGGCGGGCCGTGATGCGCTCGAGTTCGTCGGAGGTGCGCGCCACGCCCATCAGGTAGCGGTCGGGACGCAACACGACGGCCCGCGCGCCGTGCGCATCGAGCCAGACCGCTAGTGTACGGCCCGGACGGTCGAGCACCGCCGCGTCCATCGCACGCCAGCGTTCTCGCGTGGCCTCTCCCACCGCGCCCACCACGCCGGGCGCGCCGATGATCGCCATGCGGTTGCCCAGCGCCTCGTCCAGCAGCCGGCCGTCGTCCAGACGCGGCTGCGGAAAGGGCAGCCCCGCTGGCGCGGCCGCATCGCCCTGAAGTCCCGGTCCCAGGGCGGGAGACGGAAACTCGAAGATCTCCGGTTCGCCGGCCGAGAAACGCAGGTCGCGTTCGCGTGCCGCGTCCGGATCGGTGGCCTGGATGATGCCGCCCAGGCGCACGGCCAGTTCCACGAAAGCCCGCACGTGCGGCGCGCGCTCGGACTCGTAGGAATCGAGCAGCGCATCGCCGGCCCGCCCACGCAATACCGCCTCGAGCTTCCACGCCAGGTTGGCGGCATCGCGCATGCCGGCGCACATGCCCTGCCCCAGGAACGGCGGCGTCTGGTGCGCCGAGTCGCCGGCCAGCAACATGCGGCCCTTGCGCCAACCATGCGCAAGCACGGAGTGGAAGGTATAGACCACGGCGCGTTCGAGGTCGGCCTGCTCGGGGGTAACCCAGCGGCGCACGAGGCGCCACAGCGTATCGGGCCGGACCAGCGCGGCGGCGTCATCCCCCGGCATGATCATGATCTCCCAGCGCCGGCGGCGGCCGACCACGTTGCAGTAAGTCATGGGCCGCGCGGGATCGCAGTATTGCACCGTATGAGCGGGCAGCGACGAACCGTCGTCCTTCAGGATCGCATCGAAGACCAGCCACGGCTGGTGCAGGCCCAGGTCCTCCATCCTGCTGTCCATGGTCTTGCGCACCAGCGACCGGGCGCCGTCGCAGCCGACGACATAGCGGACGCGCGCGATACCGCCGTCCGCCAGGTCCAGCTCGACCCAATCGCCGCGCTCGCGCAGGGCCGTCACTTCGCAACCCAGCCGTACCGCCACCCCCGCATGGCGGGCAACGCCCTCGCGCAGCACGCGTTCCAGCTCGGGCTGGTGGAAGTAGTAGTTGTTGGCGCATCCGTGCGGCCCGTCGTCGGCCGTGCCGCCCCGGATCAGCAGGGTCCTGCCTTCGGCGTTGACGAAGTGCATGCCCTGGCTGCCGGGCCGCGCCACCTCCAGCACCGCCTCCCGCAGGCCCGCATTCTGGAAGATCCGCATGACCTCGCCGTCGAAATGGATGGCGCGCGGCAAGGGATAGACCTGGCGTTCCTTGTCCAGCACCAGTACCGACAACCCCGCCTGCCCCAGCAGATTGGCCAGCAGGGCCCCCACCGGCCCGTAGCCGACAATCGCCACGTCGGCCGTCATCGAGGGACGTTCACGCATGGTGGCCGGCTTCCATGCGGCATGGGAGGGTTGCACTGCCATTACTTCTCCTTCTTTCTCTTTAAAAGAGAATAAAAGTTGATTTTTTGTTTGTCGTGTGTTTTTAATATATACGAATTCTCTTATTTTGATAATAGATAAACAAAAATCACGGAAGTGATGAACCCAGGAGACGCCCCATGAATCCGCTGTTACGCCGCATCGGCCTGCCCGCCATCGCCCTGGCGGCCCTCGTTTCGACCGGCGCCCACGCCGAGGACTACCCCGCGCGGGCGGTTCGCATCATTGCCCCCTTCGCCGCCGGCACCGGACCCGACGCCAATGCCCGCGAGATCGCGGCCGAACTGACCAAGGTCCTGGGGCAGACGGTGTTCGTGGACAACCGCCCGGGGGCCTCCGGCATCATCGGCACCGAGGCGGCCGCGCGCGCCACGCCCGACGGCTACACCCTGTACATCGGCACCACCAGCACGCTGTCGGTCGTGCCGCACCTGTATTCCAAGCTGCCCTTCGACGCAGCCAGGGACCTCACTCCGGTCAGCCTGCTCGGCATCCTGAACACCGGGCTGATCGCCACGCCCAAGCTGCCCGCCAACGACATCCGCGCCTTGCTGGCCTTGATGAAAGCCAAGCCCGATGCCGTCAACGTGGCCACGCAGGGGCCGGGCAGCTACTCGCACCTGTCGGGCGAATGGTTCGGATTCAGCGCGAACACCAGACTCAACTTCGTGCCGTACAACAGCAACAGCCCCTACGCCGACCTGCTGGCGGGCCAGGTGCAACTGATGTTCGACGGCCTGCCCGCGGCGGCAGGCAACATCCGCGCGGGCAAGCTCAAGCTGCTGGCGATCACGGGCAAGCAGCGGCACCCCACCTTTCCCGACGTACCGACCTTCGCCGAATCGGGTATCGCGGACTTCGAACCCATCGCCTGGCAGGGGCTGCTGGCGCCGGCAGGCACCCCCAAGGCCATCGTCGACAAACTCAGCGAAGCCATGCGCAAGGCCGCGCAGTCGCCGGAACTGGCCGAAAAATGGCGCTCGTATGGGGGAGAACTGAAGGGAAACACGCCGGCGGAATTCGCCGCGTTCATCGCGGCTGACCGCGCCAAGTGGGGCGAGGTCGTGCGCAAGGCCAACGTCAGGCTGGATTGATCCAGGCGGTGGCCAGTTCGCGGGCGTCAGCGAGGCCGGCGGCGTTACCGATGTGACACTGAAAGGACAAGGCGGCGCCTTCCTTGTCCAGATATCGACACGCACCGGATCTGACGCAGTGTTGGCCAAGGCAGACCTCGAAAGCATCATCGACTGCATTGCCCAGGACAGTCCGGCCGAAGCGCGGCCGTACCGGTCGGCCGGGTCTGCCCGCCTTCGTGAGGGAACTGGTCGTGCACCGGCACTACAACGTTTTTTACCGGATACAGGTCGCGTCCCGCGACCTGGAAATCCTGCGGCTCAAGCACACGGCGCAGATGTTCCCCTGACCCGTACCGGCCGCTATTGCCCCTTCAACCCCAGCTTCCTGATCAGCGGCGCCCAGCGCGTGAGCTCGTCGTCCATATAGCGGCGGAACTCCTGCGGCGTCGTGGCCGCGGGTTCCATGTACTGCGTCTCGAGCTTCTTGCGGACCTCGGGGTCCTTCAGCGCCGTGATCAGCGCGTCGGACAGCCTCTTCTGGATGTCGGCCGGCACCTTGGACGAAACGACGAAACCGATCCAGGCCGAGCCCTCGATACCGGGCACGCCGGCCTCGCCCAGGGTGGGAATGTCGGGCAGCAGGGCCGAGCGCCTGGACGAGGTCACGGCCAGGGCCTTGAGCCGGCCGTCCTTCACCATGGGCATGACGGCGATGGGCGGCAGCGCGGCGAACTGGGTGTCGCCGGACAGCAGGGAGGTCAGCGCGGCCGGAGACGACGGATAGGGCGCATGCACCGCCTTGGCGCCGATCTGCTGCAGCATCAGTTCCACCGACAGGTGCGAGACCGTGCCGGCGCCGGTGGACGGGAAGTTGTACTTGTCCGGGTTCTTCTTCAGCGTGTCCAGCAGTTGCGCCACGTTGGCGATGCCCGACGAGGCCGGCACCACCAGCACGTTGGGCTGGTGCACCGCCAGCGTCAGCGGCGCGATGTCCTTGGCCGGATCGTAGGGCAGCGAGTCGAACAGCACGGTGTTGTTGACCAGGGGCCCGGTGATGGACACGCCGAAGGTGTAGCCGTCAGGCTGCGCCTTGGCGATGGCGTTGGTGCCGATGTTGCCGCTGGCGCCGGGGCGGTTCTCGACCACCACGGTCTGCCCCAGGAGGCCGCCCAGGCGATCGCCCACCACGCGCGCGACCTGGTCGGGGCTGGATCCGGGCCCGAACGGCACGATCAGTTTCAGCGGCCGGGCCGGCCAGGCCTGCGCCTGGGCCGCCAGCGGCAGCGCACAGGCCACCAGCGCGGCTATCATTCCCCGGGCCGCCGCGCGTTTCCATTGCTTATGCATTTCCGTCCTCCGCGCTGGTCATCCTGTCGTGATACTTCTGCTCGACGGCGATGAATGCGGCCACCAGCGCACGGTAGCCGGCATCCACCACGTCCTCCAGGCCTTCGAATCCCCGGTTGTGGCGGGTGGCCAGCGCGCGCACCTTGGCGAACACCTCGGCCTGGCGCGCCGGCGCGCTGACCTGGAAGGCGTCCTTCTTGAAACGCGCGGCATCCTTCACGTACATGGCGCGCTGCGCCAGCAGCGCCACGATCTGGTCGTCCAGCCGGTCGATGTTGGCGCGGACCTCGGCCAGCGTCGCGCACAGCGGCCGATATGCCGGATCGGTGTAGGCCCGCAGCGGGCGGCCTGTCTGGTCAGGCTCCTGCATGTGCATGTCTCCTTGTCGCAAATACGGCATCGGACTAGCTCAACTGCAGCCAGATGCGCCCGCCCTCGACCTTGAGGGGGTAGGTCTTGATGTCTTCGGTCAACGGCGCGCACATCGCCTTGCCGCTGCGCACGTCGAAGCGGCCCTGGTGCAGCGGGCATTCGATCTCCGCGCCTTCCAGGAAGCCATCACACAGGCGCGCGTGGCCGTGCGTACAGATGTTGTCGGTAGCGTAGAACGCTCCTTCCACGCTGTACAGCGCCAGGTCCTTGCCCGCCGCCTGCACGCCGATCACGTCGTCTTCCGGCACGTCATCCGTCGCCGCCACATCGGTCCAGTCAGCCATGGTCACCTCAAATCGGATAGATCAGGGAATTGGGAATCATCTCGGTATCGAACACGCACACGCGCGACGCGAACTTCAGCCCCTCGGGGGTGCGCCGGATGCGGTCGATGTAGCGGCCGACGTTGAATACCGTGGATTCGCCGGTCAGCTTGGTGCGGAACACGGCGTAGTTGGCCTCCACGTGCAACTCGCCATCCTCGTCCTTCAGGATGCGGGGCAGGCCGCACACGTGCCGCTGGTAATAGGGATCGTGGAACAGGGTCTCGCTGATGCCGTACACGCGGTCCTTGAGCATGCCCTTGCTGATCAGGTAGAGCGTGGCCAGCGGCAGCCCGCGGTCGAAATTCTCGCGTGGCTGGATCTTGTATTCGCACTCGTCCAGGAAGAAATCGGGCCACGCCTCCCATTGCCGGCTGTCCACGACCGCCGCGTAGTCGGCATGCAGGCGGGCCACTTCCAGGTAGGTCTGCACATCGTTCATGTTCGTTTCTCCAGGCCCTCAGACGTCCATCACTTTTCGCCAGTACTCGTACATGCCGCGGATCAGCGTCTCGGTCACCATGTGGTCCGTGTTCTCGACGCCCGTTCCGCCCAGCTCCGCCAGGGCACGGTGATAGGGCTTCTGCTCGAAGCCGCTCTGCGAGAACTCGATGACCTCGCCGTCGTCGGCCGAGACGAATCCCGCCGGGCCAAACAGGTTGGCCTGGATCAGGCGGCGCTGGATCATCTCCGGCGTATCGTCCTCGAAGGCGAAATGCGTCCAGACGAAGTCGAACGAGCCATGCCCGTTCGGCTGGATGTGCCGCGTGGACACGCTGTTGACCTGCTGCTGGAAGATCACGCTGGGGAAGATCGTCATCATCACGGCGGTAGGTTCGCCCCACCATGGCTCGTGGACGATGTCGAGCAGGCGCTTGTCGTTGATCTCCATCGTTTCCTTGAAACTGGTCACGCCGGCGGTGACCTCGGACTTCACGCCCGCCGAGCCGCGCGTGGAGATCATGGCGGCGTGGCGGAACCGGTCGTCCATCTTCAGCTCGGACTTGTTGTCCGCGCGCCAAAGGCCGTAGGTGATGAACCAGGTGTGCAACAGGCCCGGATGGTACGGGTCCTTGATGTTCTCCTGCATCAGCTTCCAGTTGCCCGGAATGCGCTGGCGGTTGTAGCCCAGCAGCTTGAGCTTGCGGCCGTTGAACAGGCGGTCGAAATAGCCCAGGATGACCGGGCCCAGGAATTCCTCCAGCGACGGCACGTCGTGGTCGAACGAAGCGAACACGACACCGCCCCGGGTGGCGACCTTGAGCTTGTTCAGGTTGTTGTCGGCGGTCTTGAAGTCGGCCGGCATGCCGCCGTTGACCTTGCCGCCCTGCTTGACGCCGCGCCGGAACGGCACGCCCTGCAGGTCGCCCTTGAGCGTGTAGTTCCACTGGTGGTAGGGACAGACGAGTTCCTTGCGATTGCCGCTGCGCTCGCGGCAGAACTGCATGCCCCGGTGCGCGCAGACGTTCTCGATCACATGGATGGTCTCGTCCTCGGCGCGGGTCATGATGACCGAGCGCTCACCCACCACGGTGCGCTTGAAGTCGCCCGGGTTCGGAATCTCGGCCTCCAGGCCGATGTAGTTCCAGTGGCCCGAGTAGAAGAAGCGCTCGAGCTCCTTTTTGTAGAGCGACTCGTCGGTATAGGCCCAGAACGGGATGCGGCTGGAACCGCTGTCCTTCCATTCGAGTTCGCGCGGGAAAACGGTGGTTTCGCCCATGCTTGCCTCCTTGTCGTGATGGTTGGGATCGCGCGCGGGCGCGGTCAATCGCTGCTTGCGTAGAAAGCGTCGGCGTAGACGTGGTCGGCGGACAAGCCCTTGCGCGCCAGCACCAGGGTGGCGGCATCGACCATGGGCGGCGCCCCGCACAGGTAGGCACGCCAGCCGGCCAGGCCGGCCCAGCCGGCCAGGCCGGCCCAGTCGGCGTCGACCGCGTCGGTCACCAGGCCGCTGCGGTGTCCCGGCAGTTCAGCCCCCGCCGCCACGACGACGTGCACGTGCAGATTGTCATGCCGGGCCGCCAACTCGTCGAGCCAGGATTTGCCGTAGACGTCCTGTTCGGAACGCACGCCGAAGTACAGGTGGATGTCGTTGCGCATGCCCGCCTCGAGCGCGCCGCGCACGATGGACAGCACGGGCGCCAGTCCGGTCCCGCCGGCCACGCACAGCATCGGGCCGGCGTGCTTGCGGCGCAGGTAGGCCGTGCCCAGCGGGCCGCTGACGCGCACCTGGTCGCCTACTTTCAACTGGGTGTCGATGTAGCCCGAGACGCGCCCTTCGGGCACCACGCGCACGTGGAACTCCAGTTCGTTGCCGCTCAGGCAGGCCATCGAATACGGCCGGATGTGCTCGGGGGTGAATTGCAGCGTCGCGTACTGGCCGGGCGAGAACTCCAGTGTCTTGGCCGATCGCAGGACCACGCGGCGGATGTCGTGGGTGACGGCCTCGATGCTGGCCACGGAAGCCTTGAGCACCTTGGCCGGATGCACCACCAGTTCGTCGACCTCGGGGATCTCGATGGTGCAGTTGTCCGTCAGCACGCTCATGCAGGCCAACACGTAGCGGCCGTCGTGCGGATTGGTCAGCTTGGCCTCGCGGCCCGATTCCAGCACGCCACCGTCCAGCACCTTGCATCGACAGGTGCCGCAACGGCCGGCCATGCAGCTGTAGGACACGGGGACGTCATTGCTGCGCAGCGTCTGCAGCAGGTTCGCGCCTGGCTCCACCGCCAGCGAGCGGCCCATGGGCTGAACGACCAATTCCATGTGTGTCTCGCGTTTTGGAGTAGTTGTGTTCGTCGACGAAAGTATAGGAAGGGGTCGAATATTTATATATAGAATATCGTGAATAGACTCAATCACCAGTGTGAATGGTTGGCCTCATGGAACTGAAAGACATCGACCTCAATCTGCTGGTCGTCTTCAACCAGATGCTGATGGAACGCAAGGTATCGGGCGCGGCCGAGAAGCTCGGACTGACGCAGCCGGCGGTCAGCAATGCGCTCAACCGGCTGCGCAAGCTGCTGGGCGACGACCTGTTCCTGCGCACCACACGCGGGATGGAACCCACGCCCTACGCACGGCAACTGGCCGAACCCATCGCCTACGCGCTCGGCACCATCCAGGACACGCTGAATTTCCGCAGCAGCTTCGATCCGGCCAGCAGCAACCGCACCTTCACGGTGGGCATGACCGACATAGGCGAGATCTATTTCCTGCCCAGGCTGATGGAGGCCGCCGCCCGGATCGCGCCCGGCGTGTCGATCAACACGGTGCGCAACACCACGGTCAACCTCAGGGATGAAATGGAAGCCGGCCACGTGGACCTGGCCATCGGGCTGCTGCCACAGCTCAACGCCGGCTTCTTCCAGCGCCGGCTGTTCACGCAGAAGTACGTCTGCATGTTCCGGCGCGGCCACGAACTGGACGGCCGCAAGCTCACGCTGGATGCGTTCCGCAAGGCCGACCACGTGGTGGCGGTATCGGCCGGCACCGGGCATGGCATCGTCGACGAATTCATGAAGAAGAAAGGCGTGCAGCGCAAGGTGCGCCTGACCGTACCGCACTTCGTGGCGATCGGCCACATCCTGCGATCGACCGACATGATCGCCACCGTGCCCGAGCGCTACGCGAACGAGTGCCTGGAGCCGTTCAACCTGACCGCGGTGAACCATCCGGTGGCGCTGCCCCGGATCGGCATCAATCTATTCTGGCACGCGAAGTTCCACCGCGAGCCGTCCAACCAGTGGCTGCGCGGCCTCATCTTCGACGAGTTTTCGGACCCGTGAGGCCGCGCGTGGCCCACGGCTATTTCCGGACCGTTTCCACCTTGCCGTGATGGTGATCGGAGGAAGCGACATCCCGCGGGGTCTCTTCATTCTTGTCCCCGCCGTTGAACATCATCAGGAGCTTGACCAGGATGTATATGACGGCCACCGTTGCCGCGATGATGCCGATAAAGACCAGAAATGTAGCCATGGCGAGTCCTCCTATTGAGAACTTCCAGTCTAGTGTCGGCCCCCCCGCCGTGGCCGCCTGGACGGTTACTATCCGGAAAGGGGCCATTTGGCGCTCACGCCCGTCATACGCGCGATTCGGGCGCCAAAGACCATTACGAAGTCGTAATGCAAGGCGCTCGCCGGCGCAGGAAGGGTTTGCTCGACCATGAAAGGCCACCCGCGACACGAGGACCGTGCCATGTCCGCCACGCCGCCGCGCATCGCCGTCCTGGGCAGCTTCATGCAGGCCTGCTGCTGGAGCGTGGATCGGCTGCCCCGGCCGGGCGAAACGCTGCGGGCCCGCGGCTTCGTCGCCGAGGCGGCGGGCAAGGGGCTGGCCGTGGCGGTGGGATGCCACCGGCTGGGCGCCCGGGTCGACCTGTTGATGGCGATCGGCAACGACACCCCGGCCGATAGCCTGCTGTCATGGCTGCACGGCGAAGGACTGGACACCCGCCGGATCCTGCGCTGCGGCCAGCCCTCGGGCCACGGCGCGGGATTCATCGGCGCCGACGGCGACAACCAGATCGTCGTGCACCCCGGTGCCAACGAGGCACTGGGACCGGACCAGATCGCCGCGGCGGAAGAAGACATCGCGTCGGCCGCGCTGCTCTACGCCCAGCTCGAAGTCCCGCTCGACACGGTGCGCGCCGCGCTGGCGCGGGCGCGCGCGCACGGCGTTCTGGCCGTGCTCAATCCCTCGCCCTGGCAGACGTTGCCGGACGACGTCCTGGCCTGCACCGACGTGCTGGTCGTCAACGCAGGCGAAGCGCAGGTCCTGCTGGAATGCGCCTTGCCGGCCGGCCGGGACCAGCGGCTGCGCGCGATCGCGTCCGCCCTGCCCGCGCTCTGGCGGCGCTGGCCGGGAAACTGGCTGGTGGTCACGCTGGGCGACCAGGGCAGCGCGGCGTGGAGCCGCGACGGCGCACACCACGTGGCCGCGCCCATTCCCACCCGCATAGTCAAGACCATAGGCGCGGGCGACGCCTTCAGCGCCGGCCTGTGCCGGGCGCTGGCCGGCGGACGAAGCATGGCGGCCGCGCTGGAGACGGCCGGCGCCTGCGCCGCATGGTCGATCGCGCATCCCGGCATCCTGGCCTCGCTGCCGGACCGCGACGGGCTGCGCGCGATGCTCAGGACCGGAGCTTGAGCCGGTAGACGTAGGCGTCGCCGCGGAACGTGCCTTCCACGTATTCGACCAGGACGTCCTGGGCCGAATGGGATCGCCGCTTCAGCAGCAGGCAAGGCCCGGGCTGCGCGAAGCCGAAGACCTCGCCTTCCTCCGGCGAGCTGAACACGGCCTCGACCGACTGATCGGCCCAGGCCAGTTCGATGCCGCAGTGTTCGCGCAGGTGGGCGTACGCCGACCCCTTGCCATCCCATTCCGCCAGCCCGGGCGCGACGGCCAGGTCGTACCACGCGACCTCGCGCGACATGGGCGCGTCGTCGGCCAGGCGCACCCGCACCAGCTTCAGGAACTCGGCATTCGAGGGCCGCCCGAAGATCGACGCCACCATGCGGTCCTGGACCACGGCGCGCGCCAGCACCCGGGTCGAGGGAACCAGCCCCAGCTCCCGCATTTCCTCGGTGAACCCCTTGAGCCGCTGCATGGCCGGCGATACGCGGGGGGCGGCCTTTACCACGGTGCCGCCGCGCCCCTGCGAACTGGCCACCGCCTGAGTATCCCGCAGGGCGTCGTAGCAACGCTTGATGGTCGTGCGGCTGAGGTTCAGCGCCTGGGCCAGCACACGCTCGGACGGCAGCCCGTGGCCGGGGCGCAGTTCGCCGCCGTCGATCAGCGCCTGGATCTGGCGCTGCAGCTGGATGTAGTACGGCGTGGTGACGGTGTCGTGCAGGCGCAGCCGCGAAAGCAGCAACTCCAATACCGGGTCGGCCGGGCCGGGAGCTTGCAGGGGCATGGGCAGGAAGGGCTCGAAGGGAAATATTGTGACGCGCCTTGCAATGGACACAAAAAAAGAATCCAATTACAGGAAAACAAGATACCAAAAATAAATCCATAAGCACAGTTCCGATTCATCAGGACGCGCCCATGCCTGTTTTTCGCCGTCCGCCGCGGCGCCCTTCCCGGTCCGTGGCGCCCGCCCTGCTGCGCCTGGCGGCGCTGGGGCTGGTGGCCGCTGCTTCCGCCGTCCACGGCCAATCGCTCCGGCTGGGCGTACTGCCGGTCGAAGGCCCGCTGGAAACGCGCAACGACTGGGCCCCTCTGGTCGCGGACCTGTCGCGGGCGCTCGGCCAGCCGGCCCGGCTGCTCGCGCCGACCTCCTATGACGCCATGGCCGCGGCCCTGCGGCGGGGCGACATCGACCTGGCGGTGCTGTCGGGCCAGTTGGCCATCGACGCCGTCACCCGCTATGGCATGACGGTGATCGCCCGCGGCCTGCCCGCCGACTCCGACCGTCATCGCACCGTCCTCATCGCCCGCCGCGGCGCCGCGCCCGCCACGCTGGACCAGATGCTGGCCCTGTCGGCCAAGTGGCGCCTGGCGCGGGGCGAGGTGCGCTCCTTCTCGGGCTATCTGGTCCCGCAGCTTCAGTTGTTCCTGCCGCGCGGGTTGCGCATGGAAGCCTTCTTCGCGGCCGAGGTCCAGGGCAGCCACCAGACCAATGCGCTGGCGGTCGCCAACGGCGAAGCGGACGTGGGCCTGACCACCGGCTCCGACCTGGCGCGCTTCAAGGAACGTTTTCCGATGGAGTACGGCCGGCTGGCCGTGCTGTGGCGATCGGATCCGCTGCCCGCGCCGCTGGTCGTGGCCCGGCGCGCGCTGCCGGAATCCGTGCGGGCGCGCCTGGCCGCCCACCTGACTTCATTGGAACAGACTCGTCCGGGCCAGGAACAGTTGGCCCGGCACGATCTTGCCGGGTTCGAGCCCGCGGGCGACGCCGCGCTGCTGGACAATGCCGGCCTGGTGTACCGCTTCGACCGGCAAAGCGCGCTGCAGGGCAGCTGGACCGACGAGGCCGCGCGGCAGACGCGGCTGACGCGCATCGATCAGGAGTACGCCTCCCTGCGCGCGGCGCTGGACCGGCCGCCCCGGCGCAAGGCCCAGACGATGTCCGCCGCGGACACGTCGCACTAGGCTGAATCGACATTCATGAATGTCTGGGATCGGGTTCTTGAACCGTCCTTGATCGGTGGGGTGGGGCGGCCCGCGGTGGGGCGCATTCGGAGCCGCCGGAGTTGGCGCGGTTGGCGGGGAAGCAAGGGCGTGCATGTGTGAGCGCGGCAGTAGGAATAGCCCGGGGGGCTATTCCCGCGCGAGTTCACGCCCGCCCCGCCAACCGCGCCAACTCCGGGAAGTCCCGCGCAGCGGGACCGGCTTCGCTGCGCCCCACCGCGGGCCGCCCCACCCCTCCGGTCAAGGACTACCGACGGTGATGAGTGACGATCGCAGATTCAAAAACGGTGTAGGTTCTTTATCCCATTAAAGAAGACGGCCGCACTGAAATTCACGGGGCGAGGTGATTAACGGTGCAGGTCTTGTCCGGGGCGCCGGGGCCGGGGGGCGGGCGGGGCGCATTCGGAGCCGCCGGTGGGGACAGGGTGGACGGGGAAGCAAGGGCGCAGCTGTTTGAGGACGGCTTTCGGGGTAGCCCAGTGGGCTACCCCGGTCCGAGTTCTGCGCCCGCCCCGGCCACCCTGTCCCCACCGGGAAGTCCCGCGCAGCGGGACCGGCGTCGCTGCGCCCCGCCCGCCCCCCGGCCCCGGTGCCCCGGACAAGACCGGCTAAAGAAAACGAATGTCGAACCAGCCTAGGGCCTGTTCTCGCTAAAAGGATGCCCGCACTGCCCCCGGGCGCCGATTCCTATATAGTCTGTCGGCTTGTAGACCCGATCAGGACGCCGATGGATGAACGAGCGGCCAGGGACGTGGTGCTGGCCCACGCCCTGGAAACCACCGACGACGAACACCAGTTGCTGCGCGCCGAGGATCGCCGCGAGGCCAGCCTGAGCGCCCGCAACCTGTGCGGATTGCAAGGCGGCCGCGACGCCGGACGGGACCCGGCCGGCAGTTTCCTGCAAACCCGCGCGGCCCTGCTGCTGGATGGGCTGGAGCGGCGCGCGCCGGCGCTCAAGGCCATGCGCCATCCTCCTCGCCTGGCCGCCCTGGCCGGCTGGCTGCTTCCCTTGGCGGCCTTCCTGGCCGGCGCGCTGACCGAACGCATCGCCAACCCGCACCGCATGGACCTGTTGTCGCCACCGCTGCTGGCCGTGCTGGGCTGGAACCTGCTGATGTATGCGCTCCTGGCCGTCTCCGTCGCGGTGCCGCCCCTGCGGCGTCGGGGCGCGGCGCTGTTCGCGCGGCCCTGGCTGCCGCAAGGCTGGCGCCGGCGCCGGGGCGGCCGCGCGCTTCAGATTGCTC
>NZ_NINX01000019.1 GCF_002188635.1 Pigmentiphaga sp. NML030171
ATGCTCACATTGCCCCGCTGGCGAGGAAGGCAATGCTCTATCTGCTTGAATTGGGCTTCGCTGATTTCCATCACCGAAGTATCTCTTAATTTTCATGATTAACACCATTAGTGTTAACACGACCTAGACGAGCGCACGCCATTGGGGGCGTTCAGGCAGCGAGACGGGCGCCGCGGCCAGGAAGGCTGGCGACGCGGGAGAAAGGGCGTGGGCGATGCCTGCCTTGGGCAGGTCCGGCGTGCCGGCCAGGACGGCCTGCAGCGCGATCATGTGGCAGACCACACAATCGGGATGCACGGCTTTCTTGGCGTCGCCCTTGTCGCCGGTGTCCTGGTGGACGTGTTCGTGGTGGCCGAAGTGGGCCTGGGCCACCGTGCCGGTTTCGTGCTGGCAATAGGCGGCCGCCGCCGCCCAGGTGAACTGGAACGGCAGGAAGGCGATCATCAGCAGGATGAACAGGCGGCGCATCTGGCCATTGTAGCCTCTGGCGCCGCTGCACGCCTGCGGCCGCTTGTCGCGGGCCGGGCCTGTTCCCGCCGGGAAGAGCCTCGCGCAGGCCGGGAACAGCCCTAGCGCAGCAGCCGGCTGCCGCTGTTGCGCGAGCCGGAACGGTCTCCGGTCCCCTGGGACTGCGTGCCCGTCGAGGAATCGCGCCCGCCGGAACCGGTGGCTCCACGGTTGGGCGGCTGGTTTTGCGCGCCGCCCTGCGTGGTGCTGCCCGGATAGCCGGCCCCATCGGTGCCCTGGCCCTGCTTGCCGGCGGACGAACCGCTGCTCTGGGCGTTGCCCGACGATCCCGACGGTCCGCTGTTCGCGCTGCCTCGCGTCGGGCTGTCGGAGCTGGACCCGCTGGGCGCATTGCTGCCGCCGCTCTGGCTGCTGCTGCCGCTCTGGCTGCCGCCGGCACCAGGTCCCGCCTGGGCCATGGCCAGCGGCGCCGCCAGGGCCATGCCCATGCAAAGCAGGATCTTTCTCGTAATGGGATGCGTCATGTCATTCTCCTGAAAGCCCCTTTTCCAGCAGAAAACATGCCCGCCCTTCCTAGGGCCTGTTCACGCTGAAAGGAAGCGTGCACAGGCCGGGAATGGGCGCTAGAGGCCCAGCACGCGCTCCGCATTGGCGTGCATGACTTTCTCCATCACCGCGTCGCTGTAGCCCAGTTCCTCCCACTCCTTGAGAATGCGCGCATAGGGCAGGCTGGGGTAATCGCTGCCGAACATGATCTTGTCCTGCAGACGGCCGCGGATGTCGACCTTGAGGTTGCCCGGGAAGTGCTTGGGCGCCCAACCCGACATCTCCCAATAGACGTTCCCCTTGTGCAGGGCCACGGCGGTGGTCTCGTCCACCCAGGGCCAGCCGGGATGCGCCATGATGATCTTCAGGTTGGGGAAATCGGCCGCCAGGTCGTCGATGGCGGCAGGATGGGCATGGCGTATGCGCGCGCCCATTCCTCCCGGCAGGCCGGCCCCCATGCCCGTGGTGCCGACGTCTATCATCACGGCCGCGCCCAGCGAGGCGATTTCCTCGAACAACGGGTAGTAGCGCGTGTCGTTGACCGCGAAGTGCTGCATGATGGGGTGGAAGTGAAAACCCATGAAGCCCAGTTCGCGCACCGCGGTTCGGGCCTGGCGTATCGCGATCTCGCCCTTGGCGGGCTCCAGCGCGCCCCAGCACTGGATGATGCGGCCGGGATGGCGTTTCCACATGCCGTGCACGTACTCGTTGGTGCAGGGCGGCGTGGCCACGGTGGTCTCCAGGTCCAGCGCGACCAGGCAGGCATCCACGCCGGCCGCGGCGAACTCGGCCACGACCTCGTCCTCGGGCTTGCCGACCCAGTTCCGCTTCCAGTAGGTGGCCAGGGCCTCGACGTACGGACCCTGGGCGTCGATCCAGGTCTGGGTGCCCGGATAGCAATGCAGATCGATGATGCGCATCTCGCGTCTCTCCTTCGCTCAGGCCGCGGCCGCCCTGGAGGCCACCATCTCGGCCAGGGATTTCTTGGACACCTTGCCGAAGGTGGACACCGGAAAATCGTCCAGGACCTCCAGCCGCTCGGGCAGCTTGAACTTGGCGATCTCGCGCGCCTTCAGGAAATCCACCAGCTCGGGCAGCGTCAGCGATGCGCCCGCCCGCAGCACCACGCACGCGCACATGCGCTCGCCCATGTCGGGGTCCGGCATGGGGACGCAGGCCACGTTCTGCACCGCGGGATGCATGAGTATCAGGTTCTCGATCTCTTCCGCGCTGATCTTCTCGCCGCCGCGGTTGATCAGGTCCTTCTTGCGGCCCTCGACGATGTAGTTGCCCGAGGGGTGCTGGCGCATGAGGTCGCCGGACCGGTAGAAGCCGTCGGGCGTGAACTGCCTCGCGTTGTACTCGGGCACGCCGAAGTAGCCGCGCAGCGTGTAGGGCCCCCGGCAGGACAGCTCGCCCACCTCGCCCGGTCCGACCTCGCGTCCCTCGTCGTCGATCAGCTTGATTTCGTCGTCGGGGCAGACCGGTCGGCCGCACGTTTCCATCATCACGTCCTCGGGATCGTCGTGGCGCACGAACATCAGCACGCCTTCGGACATGCCGAAGTTCTCCTGCACCAGCGCGGACGGAATGAGGCGACGGGTACGCGAGCGAACCTCGGGCTGCATGCGCTGCCCACCGCTCTGGATGAGCCGCAGCGAGGACAGGTCGTGGCGTCCGATGTCCGGATCGTTGATCAGGCGGATCAGCAGCGCCGGCACCACCTTGAGGTGCGTCACGCGGTGCTTCTCGATCAGCGCGAACATCTCGGTCGGACGGGTGTTCGCGTGCAGCACCACCTTGGCGCCGTTCAGCAGGAAGCCCTGTATGCCGGGACACGCCAGCGGCAGGTTGTGCGCGATGGGCAGCACCAGCAGCAGCACGGAATCGCCGTCCACCCGCGTGACCTCCGACGCGACCTTGGAGTTATAGGCGTAGTCGTTGTTGGTGCGCGGGATCAGCTTGGGGATGCCGGTCGTGCCGCCCGACAACTGGAAGATGCAGGGGTCCTCGGGATCGATGCGTATGTCGCGCAAGGCGGCCCGGTCTCCCGGAGCGGGGGTCTCGATCAGTTCGGGCAGCGAGTGCTCTCCCGGGCCCGCCGGGCCCAGCACCAGCCGCAGCCGCAGGCAGTCGTTCTCGTGCTGGATGCGGTCCACCACCGGACCGAAGGCGAAGTCGCCCTGCGACACGGGATAGACGCAGCAGCGCGCCTGCGACAGCCTGACGAACTGGCTGATCTCCTGGTAGCGATGGGTGACCAGCGCGGCGATGGGAATGGCGCCGATCTTCTGCAGCGCGAAATACAGGATCACGAACTCCGCCACGTTAGGCAGCGTGGGCACGACGCGATCCAGCGGCTTGAGCCCGAGCGCCAGCAGGTGCAACGCCAGGTTGTCGCTCAGCCTGTCCAGGTCGGCGTAGGTATAGCAGCGGTCGCCGTCGACCAGCGCCACCTTTCCCGCATGGCGCGCGAACGCCTGCGCGAATTCCTGCGCCAGAGAACGATCCTGCCAGTAGCCGCGCTCGCGGTAGCGGCGGGCGAACTCGGGCGGAAAAGGAACGAATCCCTCGAGCATGGCGCCTCCTCAGGTCGAGCTGGTGTAGCCGCCATCGATCACGACGATCTCGCCGGTGACGAAGCGGTTCGATTGCAGCAGGTTCAACATGGTCTCGGCCACGTCGTCGGCGGTCACGCAACGGCGCAACGGCGTGGCGCGGGCACGCTTGCCCATGAGATCGTCGTACCGGTCTCCCAGCATGCGCTGCATCCAGTCGCCTTCCATCCAGCCTGGCGCGACGGCGTTCACGCGGATATCCGGTCCCAGGTTCCAGGCGAGGGTCTTGGTCAGGTTCACGACCGCCGCCTTGCTGGCGGCATAGGGCAGGGGCTGGGGCCCGGGCCTGAGCCCGACGATGCTGGCCGTGTTGACGATGGCCGGATCCGTGCCCTTCCTGAGCAGCGGCACCGCGGCGCGCGTGACCTGGAAAAGCCCCCGCACGTTCACGGCGAAGGTGCGGTCCCACTCGCCCATGTCCAGGCTGTCCAGGTCGCGGACCTTCCAGGCCGCCGTCGTGCCGGCATTGTTGACCAGGGCGTCCAGGTGGCCGAACCGGTCGCCGACGGCGCGCATCATCTCGCGCACCGCGGCATCGTCGGCCACGTCGCACTGGAGCAGCATCGTGCGGGCCCCCAGGGCAGCCGCCTCGCTGGCCACTTCGCCGGCGGCCTTCGCGCTGGATGCGTAGTTGATCGCCACGTCGTACCCGGCGCGCGCCAGGGCCAGGACCACGCTGCGGCCGATACCGGTCGCGCCGCCGGTGACCAGCGCCTTTCTTCTCTCGTTCATCTGCATTTCCATCGTGGTTTGATCGGACGGCCAGGCCTATTGCGGCTGAATCGCCAGTTCCTGCACCGTGTTCTTCCAGACCGCCTGCTGGCCGCGCACGAAGGCCTGGAGATCGGCCGCGCTGCCATGCATGGGGTAGACGCCCAGGTCGGCCAGGCGCGAGACCAGCTCCTTGTCATCCAGCAGGCGATTGATGTCGGCATTGATCCGTTCGACGACCGGGCCGGGCGTTCCGGTGGGCGCGAACAGCGCGAACCAACCCAGCGACTCGAAACCCGGCAGGGTCTCGGCCACCGTGGGCACCGACTCCAGGCCCGGCAACCGCTGCGGCGAGGTCACCGCCAGGGCTCGCATCTTGCCGGCCTTGACGTGCTGGACCAGGGCCGGGATGCCGTCGATGGTCAAGGCCGCCTCGCCCGCCAGCACCGCGTTGACGGCGGCGGGCGACCCCGCATAGGGCACGGTGAAGAGCTGGAAGCCGCCGGCCCGCGCCAGCATCTCGCCGGTCAGGTGCGGCACCGAGCCAGCCTGTGCCGCCGCGAAATTCAACGTTCCCGGCCTGGCCTTGCCTTCCCTCGCCAGGTCGGCCACCGAACGGATGGCGGACGTGCCGGGCACCACCACCATCATGGGGCTGGTGCCCACCGCGGCCACGGGCACGATGTCGCGATCCACGTCATACTGCGGCTGCTTGTAGAGCAAGGGCGTGAGTACCGCCGCGGCGGCGGGCACGAACCCCACCGTGTAGCCGTCGGCCGCGGATCGCGCCAGCGTCGACATGCCGGGAATGCCACCGGCGCCGGGCTTGTTCTCGACATACACCGACTGCCCCCAGGCGTGCGAGAGCCGGTCCGCGACCAGCCGTGCCACGACGTCGGGCGCGGCCCCGGGCGGGAACGGCACGATCATCCTGACCGGCTTGACGGGCCAGGTCTGGGCCCGTGCATCCTGAATCAACGACAGGGCGACGGCGAACCCTGCCGCCCATGCCAGCAGCCGGCCGTGCCGGCCCAAGGCCATGATGCGTTGCATGCTTGTCTCCTGCGCGTGCTATCAAGTTTTTCTGGTGAACGCGAAGTGACTGTAGAGAAGTGGCGGTGCTACGGACAAGATGTCAAAATCCCATGAGTGATTCGATTTTGATATCCATGAAACTCAATCAACTGCGGGATCTCGTGGCCATCGTCGAACATGGCGGATTGCGCGCCGCCGCCCGCCGGCTGGGCGTGGCGCAGCCGCTGCTCACCCGCAGCGTGCGCGGCCTGGAAAAGGAACTGGGCACGCCGCTGTTCGAGCGCCAGGCGCGCGGCATGGTCCTGACGCCGCTCGGCCGGCTGTTCCACGAACGCGCGCGCGGCATGGTCAACGAACTGCGCCGGGCGCGCGACGAACTGGCGCAGGCCCAGGGTTCGGGCGCCGGCACGGTCATCGCCGGCCTGTCCATCATGCCGCACATGGGCCTGCTGCCCCGCGCCCTGCCCGCCTTCCGGCGGCGCTATCCCCAGGTCTACCTGCAACTCATCGAAGGACTGTTCCCCGACCTCGAATCGCAGTTGCGCAGCGGCGCCATCGACTTCTACCTGGGCGCCGCGCCCGGCACCGTGCCGGCCGGCTTCATCGTCGAACGGCTGTTCTCCAATACCCGCGCCGTGGTCTGCCGCAAGGGGCATCCGCTGGCGCGCTCGCGTTCGCTCAAGGCGCTGGCCGGCGCCGAATGGGCCCTGCCCTCGACCGACTACGACAATCAGGACGACCTGGCGCGGCTGTTCCAGGAATACGGCCTGCCCTCGCCGCGCGTGGCGCTCCAGGCCCGCACCGCGCTGTCGATGATGGTCGCGCTGGCCAACAGCGACCTGCTGGCGCTGCTGCCGGTGCAATGGCGGGAATTCGACCTGACGCGCGATTCGCTGCAGGTGATCGCCGTGCGGGAAAGCCTGCCCGCGCCCGACATCGTGCTGATCCGGCGAGCGGAGATGCCCATGACGCCGGCGGCCGAGCACTTGTGCGATCTCATGCAGCGCAATGCGCCATCCCTTCAGCCCACGCGGGGCCGCGCATGATACGCAGGCACATCGAAGCGCAGGTGCTGGGCCTGACCGGACTGGCGCTGGGCGGCATCGACTTCGAGCATCCGCGCGGCGATCCTGGCCTGTTCGGCCCCGGCTCGGCCTGCTGGAAGGTGCACGGCGATTTCACCTCCATGCTCATCGGCGGCATCGCCGCGCTGCTGATGCAGATGCTGCATCCCCTCGCGCTCGCCGGCGTATGGGATCACTCCAACTTCCGCCAGGACATGCTGGGACGCCTGCGCCGGACCGGCCAGTTCATCTCGGGCACCACCTATGCCGCCACGGCGGATGCGGAGCGGCTGATCGCGCGCGTGCGCGGCATCCACGAACAGGTGCGCGGCACGGCTCCCGACGGCCGTCCCTACGCGGCCGACGACCCCGACCTGCTGACCTGGGTCCACGTGGCCGAGGTCAGCAACTTCCTGGCGGCGCACCTGCGCCATCGCGACCCCACGCTGTCCGGCGCGGAACAGGACCGCTACTACGACGAGATCGCGCTGATCGCGCTGCGCCTGGGCGCCCGCGAGGTCCCCCGTTCACGCGCCGAAGTGGCCGCCTATCTCGCGCGCATGCGGCCACAACTGGTGTGCGACGACCGCACCCGCGAGATCGCCCGTATCCTGTTGTCGCATCCCCCGGCCGTCAGCCCGCTGGCGCGGCCGGTAAGCCGGTTCATGATGGAAGCCGGCACGGCCTTGCTGCCCGGCTGGGCCGCCGACATGCTGGAACTGCGGCGCCCCGCATGGCGCGTGCGGGCGGCCGGCGCCGCGATCGGCGGCATCGCGCCGGTCCTGCGCTGGGCCGTGCGCAACGGCTCGGCGCACCGGGCCAAGCGCCGCATGGGACTGCTTCCTCCCTCCTCCGACGGGCTTTGACGGGCGGCACGCGAATGTCTAACATATATTCCATATAGAAATTTGCTTATTTCTTTAAGAAATATATGATCTTCCGCCAGTTCTTCGATGCCGACTCCAGCACCTACACGTACCTCCTGGCATCCCGCCGCGGGGGCGAGGCGCTGATCATCGATCCGGTCAAGGAACGCCTGGACCACTATCTGCAAGCCATCCGCGAACTGGACCTGCGCCTGGTTCACGCCATCGACACCCACACCCACGCCGACCACATCACCGCGCTGGGCGACCTGCGCGACGCCACCGCCTGCACCACCATCATGGGCGAACGCTCGCGCGCCGAGTGCGTCTCGCGCCAGGTCGGCGACGGCGAGCTGCTGCGTGTCGACGGCATCACGCTGCAAGCGCTCTATACCCCCGGACACACCGACGAATCCTTCAGCTTCGTGCTGGAACCGACCGCGCCTCGTGCCGTCTTCACCGGCGATGTACTGCTGATCCGCAGCACGGGCCGCACCGATTTCCAGGCCGGCGACGCCGGGCTGTCCTGGCACTCCATCGTCGACCGCCTGTTCGCGCTGCCCGACGACACCACGGTCTACCCCGCGCACGACTACAAGGGCTGGACCGCCTCCAGCATCGGCGAGGAAAAGCGGCACAACCCCCGCCTGGCGGGCAAGACGCAAGCCCAGTATGTCGAGATCATGGACAACCTGAACCTGCCCAACCCGCGCCTGATGGACGTCGCCATACCGGCCAACCTGGCCTGCGGCCAGGCGCCGGCCGCCTGATCCGCCGGCTGGCGTCCCGGAGCCGGGCGATCCAGGGCCCCGGGGGCCGTGCCCCCCATGCCCATCCCGCAGGGCATCCATGAAGGCCTATCATGGGACGTCAACCGATCGAGTCCCATGACCACGCTGCTCGTCCACCATGAACTCAACCGCCACGGCCGCGACTTCGCGGTCGGGGACATCCATGGCCATTTCACGCGGCTGCGGACCGCGCTGGACCATGCCGGCTTCGATCCCGCCATCGACCGGCTTTTCAGCGTGGGCGACCTGGTCGACCGGGGGCCGGAATCCGAGCAGGCGCTGGACTGGCTGGCCCTGCCCTGGTTCCATGCGATACGCGGCAATCACGAAGACATCGCGATACGCTACGCCAGGGGCAACCCCGTCGACCAGACCAACTACATCGCCAACGGCGGAGCCTGGTTCGTGACGCTGCCCCTGGCGCGGCGCCGGATCTACGCCGAGGCCTTCGCCCGCCTGCCGCTGGCCAGGGAGATCGAGACGCCGGCGGGGCTCGTGGGCATCTTGCACGCGGACAGCCCGGTGCGGGACTGGAGCAGGCTGTGCTGGTCGCTGCGGCTGTGGCGCGCGGCGCGGGACCGCGCGATGTGGTCGCGCGCCCGGCTGCAAGACGAAGATGCCGGCGGCGTTGCCGGACTGCGCGCGCTGGTGGTGGGCCACACTCCGGTGGAAGATCCCGTCGTGCTCGGGAACGTCCATCACATCGACACGGGCGGATGGATGCAGGACGGCCGCTTCACGCTGCTGGACCTTGCCACGCTGCGGGCCCCGGCCATGCGCTAGACTGGTTCCTGCCGGACGCCGTACGGCGACAGGAGGGCATCCATGCAGTCGACGACTCCCTGCCCCTATTCCTTCGAGGCCTTCCCGCCGGGCATCGCCCCGCAGACCGGAACACGCGCGGCCATCACCTCGGATTACCGGCGGGCGGAACACGAGATGGTCGGACGCCTGCTGGACGAGATCGGCCCCTCGTCCGACGACGGACCGGTCATGGATCTCGCGTGGCGGCTGGCGTCCACGCTGCGCGACGAGTCGGCACGCCAGGCGACCGAAGGGCTGGCGCAGATGCTGCTGCAGGAGTTCTCGCTCTCGTCCGAGGAAGGCATCGCGCTGATGTGCCTGGCGGAGTCGGTCCTGCGCATACCGGACACCGCCACCCGGGACGCGCTCATCCGCGACAAGATCAGCAAGGGCCGATGGTCGGCCCACCTGGGGCACAGTCCGTCGCTGTTCGTCAATGCCGCCGTCTGGGGGCTCCTGCTGACCGGCCGGCTGTATGCCGCCCACCAGGGATCGGGCCCGCAGGCGGCGCTGGCCGGCCTGGTCGAGAAAGGCGGCGAGCCACTGGTACGGCGGGCAGTCGATGCCGCCATGCGCCTGCTGGGCGACCAGTTCGTCGCGGGCCGCACCGTGGAACAGGCGCTGGACCGCTCGCGCGCCCAGGTGGCACGGGGCTACACCCATTCCTATGACATGCTGGGCGAGGCGGCCATGACCGAGGCCGACGCCCTGCGCTACACGGCCGCCTACGAACACGCGATCCACCGCATCGGCGCCTCGTGCCGGGACGGCACGCCCTACGAAGTCCCCGGCATCTCGATCAAGCTGTCGGCCCTGCACCCGCGCTACGCACGCAGCCAACAGGCACGGGTACAAGGCGAACTCTACCCCCGCCTGCTGTCGCTCGCGCGCGCGGCGCGCGGCCACGGCATGGGTCTCAACATCGACGCGGAAGAGGCCGCGCGCCTGGATCTGTCGCTGGACCTGCTCGAACGCCTGTGCGGAGAACCAGACCTGGAAGGATGGAACGGCCTGGGCTTCGTCGTGCAGGCCTACCAGAAGCGCAGCCTGCGCCTGATCGAACACCTGGTGACCCTGGCACGCCGCGGCGGCCGCCGGCTCATGGTGCGCCTGGTCAAGGGCGCGTACTGGGACAGCGAGATCAAGCTCGCCCAGGTCCAGGGCCTGCAGGACTACCCGGTGTTTACGCGCAAGCCCCATACCGACATCGCCTATCTCGCCTGCGCGCGCAGGCTGCTGGCGGCGCCCGACGCGGTGTTCCCGCAGTTCGCGACCCACAACGCCCATACCCTGGCGGCCGTCTACCATCTGGCCGGGCCGCAAGGCTTCCGCCCCGGACAATACGAATTCCAGTGCCTGCACGGCATGGGCGAGCCCCTGTACGACCAGGTCGTCGGCGCGGCGCGGGATGGCGGCCTGGGGCGTCCCTGCCGCATCTACGCGCCGGTCGGCCCGCACGACACGCTGCTGGCCTACCTGGTGCGGAGGCTGCTCGAGAATGGCGCGAACACCTCGTTCGTCCATCGCGTGGCTGATCACGTCCTGCCGCTGGAAGCCGTGATCGTGGACCCGGTCGCGGCCGCCCGCGACATCGGCGCCGGGGGCGGCTCCGTGGGTGCGCCCGACCCGCGCATTCCCCTGCCGCCGAACCTGTACGGCGCCGAACGCGTCAACTCGCGCGGGCTGGACTGGTCCGACGAAGCCTGCCTGTTGCAACTGTCGCATCGGCTGGCGGGCGCGGCCGGACGCACCTGGCTGGCCCGCCCCCTGCTGGACGACCAGGCCGCGCCCGGGCCCCTCCTCGAGATTCGCAGCCCCGCCCATCGCGGCGATCTGGTCGGCCATGTGCAGGAAGCCTCGCCCGCCGATCTCGAACTCGCGCTCGTGCGCGCCGGCCATGCCGCACGCCTCTGGCGCGACACGGCCCCCGCCGAGCGCGCGGCCATCCTGCGCCGCGCGGCCGACGGCATGGAGGACGAACGCGAGGCGCTGGCGGCACTGATGGTGCGCGAGGCGGGCAAGACCTTGCCCAACGCCTTCGGCGAAGTGCGCGAGACCGTCGACTTCCTGCGCTACTACGCCGCGCGCGCCACCGACGGCTTCGACGGCGCCCTTCACCGGCCGCTGGGTATCGTGGCCTGCATCAGTCCATGGAACTTCCCGCTGTCCATTTTCACCGGACAGGTGGCGGCCGCGCTGGCGGCCGGCAATACGGTGGTGGCCAAGCCGGCGGAACAGACTCCCCTGATCGCCGCCGAGGCCGTGCGCATCCTGCGCGCGGCGGGCGTTCCGCCGGGCGCGCTGCAGATGCTGCCGGGGCGCGGCGCATCCATCGGCGCCGGCCTGGTCGCCGACGCGCGCGTGCAGGGCGTGCTGTTTACCGGGTCGGTGGAAGTGGCCCGGGACATGCGGCGCGTGCTGGCCGAGCGGCTGGGCAGCGACGGCAGGAGCATTCCGCTGATCGCCGAGACCGGCGGACTGAACGCCATGATCGTCGATTCGTCCGCCCTGCCCGAGCAGGTGGTCGCCGACGTGATGGAATCGGCATTCGACAGCGCCGGCCAACGCTGCTCGGCCCTGCGCCTGCTGTGCCTGCAGGAGGACGTTGCCGACCGGATCCTGGCCATGTTGCGCGGCGCCATGGACGAATACCGCATCGGCCGGCCCGACCGCCTCGAGACCGATGCCGGGCCGGTCATAGACGAAGCCGCGCGGGACGACATCGAGCGCCACGTCGCGGCCATGCGCGATGCCGGCCGCCCGGTCCACCGCTCGGGCCGCCTGGACGCGGAAGAATGCCGGCAGGGATGTTTCGTCGCGCCGACGCTGATCGAGCTGGAACGGCCGGACCAATTGCGCCGCGAGGTGTTCGGGCCGGTACTTCACGTGGTGCGCTTCGCGGGGCGGCATCTCGACAGCCTGCTGGAACAGGTGAACGACCTGGGCTACGGTCTCACGCTGGGCCTGCACACCCGCATCGACGACACGGTCGCGCGGGTGCTCGACCGGGCGCGCGTGGGCAACGTCTACGTGAACCGCAACATGATAGGCGCCGTCGTCGGCGTGCAGCCCTTCGGCGGCGAGGGCATGTCGGGCACCGGCCCCAAGGCGGGCGGGCCGCTGTATCTTCCGCGCCTGTTGTCCTCGGCCCCGCCCGACATCGCGATACGCGCGCTGGCCCCGCATCCTCCGGCTCCCGCCTGGCTGCAACCCACCCGCCCCGCCCGGCCGCTTGCCGCCCTGTGGGACTGGGCCCGCGACCAGGGCATGGCGGAGCTGGCCGACCGCTGCGCGACCTACGCCGCGCGGCTGCCCGAGATCGCCGCGGCCACCCTGCCCGGCCCCACCGGACAACTCGACGTCTACGCGCTACGTCCGCGCGGCAGAGTGTTGTGCATCGCGGACGAGACCTCCGACCTGCTGGCCCAGCTGGCGGCGGCGCTGGGCACGGGCAATGAAGCGCTCTGGCAGGCCGGCCACCAGACGGCAGCATTGCACGCGTCGCTGCCGGCCGGCGTCGCCGGCCACGTGGCCGTGGCCGATCCCGCCGCATCGTCGTTCGACGCGGTCCTCGTCCATGCCGTGGGCAATCGCCTGAAATCCATCTTGCGCCAGCTTGCCCGCCGCGCGGGCGCGATCGTGCCGGTAGTGGACCTGGCTCCGGGAGACGCGGCCATTCCGCTCGAACGTCTGCTGGTCGAACGATCGGTCAGCATCAACACCGCCGCGGCGGGCGGCAATGCCAGCCTGATGACGATGGGTTAGGGCCGAGGGCTCAGGCGCGCATGTAGGCCCAGCCCTCGGCCTGCCGCCGCGCGATGTGCAGCACCGCGGCCTCGACCACGGCGATGCCGGCCGGCGCCTCCAGCCCATTGGCCGCCAGCGTGTTTGCGCAAAGCCGAAGATGGACGTCGGTGGCATCGGGCTGGCCCAGGGCGGCCGCGACGGCGCCCGCGTTGGCCACCAGTTCGACCTGGGCCTGGCCGTCGGCCTTGAGCAGGTTGGCCAGGTTGCGCCGCCCCCGCTCCAGCGCCGCGGGCGTGGGCGCATGGATGACGAGCCTGAGGGCCGGCATGGTCAGTCCACTCCCAATTGCGCCGACAAGTGGGCCACATAGCGGCCGAAGTCGGCATGGCCGCGGTCGCGCGACCTGGGCAGGTCGATCACCAGGTTCTCGGCCACGTTCGCGGGACGCCCTCCCAGCACCACGACGCGGTCGGCCAGGAACACCGCCTCGTCGATGTCGTGGGTGACGAACATGATCGCCGCGTGCGTGGACTGCCAGATCCGCATCAGTTCGGCCTGCAGGTGGCGGCGGGTCAACGCGTCCACCGCGCTGAAGGGCTCGTCCATCAGCAGGATGTCGGGCTTGACCGCGAGCGCGCGCGCGATGCCCACGCGCTGGGCCTGGCCGCCGGACAACTGGTGCGGCCAGCGGTCGGCGAACTCGGCCAGCCCCGTCATCCGCAGGGCCTCGTCCACCCGGCCGCGCTTTTCGTCGGCATCGATGTCCAGGGTCTCGAGGCCATAGGCCACATTGCCGGCCACGGTGCGCCAGGGCAGCAGCCGGCCGTCCTGGAACACCACGGCCCGGCGGCGCCGGCCCGCGCGCTGCGGCAGGCGGAAGTGCATCTGCCCCGCCGACGGCGCGATCAGGCCGGCGGCGGTGCGCAGCAGCGTGGACTTGCCCACGCCCGAGCCGCCGACCACGGCCAGGAACTCGCCCTTGGCGATGTCCAGGGACAAGTCCTGGATGACGGGCCCGGGCGCGCCGGGATGGGTATACGAGAAACGATCGAATTCGATTACGGCCGCCACGACAGCACCCTTTTTTCCAGCCACCCGTAGCCCAGGTCGCAAATGGCGTAGACCAGCGATATGGCCAGCATGTAGACGACGACCGCCTCGTAGGCGCCCACGCCCGCCGCGGCGTTCATTTCCTGTCCCATGCCCGGCACCCCCAGCAGTTCGGCCGCGATCAGCGTCATCCATGCCTGGCCGATGCCGGTGCGCACGCCCGCCAGCGTGCCGGGCGCGATGGCGGGCAGCGTGATGCTGACAGCGCGCCGCCAGTAGCTGCCCTGCCCGAAGCTGCGCGCCAGTTCATAGAAGCGGGGATCGATGTTGCGAACCGCGCTGTAGGTGGCGAAGTAGTTCACCCAGAACACGCCGATGGCGATGACGAAGGCGGCGCCGGCGTGGCTGACCTTGAACCAGGCGATGGCGAACACCACCCAGGCCAGCGGCGGAATGGGCCGCAGCACGCGGGCCAGGTAGGCCTGGAACAGGTCGAAGCGCCGTATCGTCGCAGCGGCCAGGCCGACGGCGATGCCGGACACGGTGCCCAGCGCCAGGCCCCAGAAGTAATGGATGAGGCTGGAGCCGACGGCGGGCAGCAGGCGGCCCGAGGTCCATTCCTGCGCCAGCGCGTCGGGCAGCGCGAACGGATCGGGCAGCGTACCGGGATTGACCCAGCGGAACACGCCCGCCGCCTTCCACAACAGCACGAAGACGACGATGCCCGCCACGCCGTAGGCCGCGCGCACCGGCCACCCGGGATTCTTGACCATCATGGACGGCGCGCCGGGTTAGCGCTTGCCGGCGACGGCGTCATAGAAACGCGTGTCGAACAGCTTGGTCACGTCCACCGCGGGCCCCTCCAGCGTGCCGGTCTCGGACTGGAACTTCTGCAGCACCAGCGTCGCCGGCACGATGACATTGGGATCGGCCTCGAACTGCCCCTTGGAATTGCGGATCGACTTCTCGACCAGGTCCACCGGCAGGCGGCCGCCGCCCACGTATTTCTGCACCAGGGGCGCGGCCTTGGCCGGATCGGTATCCAGCAGCCGGGTCGCCGCGACGTGGGCGGCCACCAGCGACTTCACCAGTTCTGGCTTCTCGCTGATCAGCTTCTCGCGCACCAGCAGTACCGCGCCGGGCTGGCGCGGGAACAGGTCGGAGCCGCGCGCGACGACGCGGGCCTTGGGCGCGCGGGTCAGCACGGTGGTCACGGTGGGTTCGAGGATCACGGCGCCGTCCACCGCGCCGGTCAGCAGGGTCTGCTGCATCTGCGCCTCGCCCTGGTAGATCAGCTTGAAGGACGCGGGATCGACCTTGATGCGATTGCGCAGCCAGTATTGCAGGGCGGCCTCGGGCACCGCGCCCTTGGGATAGCTGGCGATGACGGGCTGGCGCCCCTTGTCCTTGGCGAAGCGGGAGAAGGCCGTGGCGGGATCGCCGGAGGCGAAATAGGGGGCGAGATCGCCCATGGCGACGAAGCTGACCTGTTCGACGATGTTGGAGGCGACGACCTTGATGTCGGCGCCCTTGCCGCGCGCCACCAGGGCTGGCCCGATGCCGACGTAGGCGATGTCGAGCTGCCCCGCCAGCAGGGCCTGCACCAGCGCCGGTCCGCTCTGGAACTGGACCAGCTTGGCCGGACCGCCGTCGGCCGGCAGGGTGCCCTGCTCGCGCGCGATGAACAACTGCGCGTCGGGCAGGATGGGCAGGTAGCCGATCTCCAGCGGCGCGGCCGCCGCCGTCTGGAGAGAAGCCGAGGCGAGGCCGACGGCCAGCGCGGCGGATGCGAAGAAACGTTTCATGGTGTTCAGAACCCGGAGTGATATCGAGCAGATTCTATATATTGTATTTAAATGTTTTTGACTGACTTAACAACTAAAAGAAATAAGCTTAAGCCCCTGCCGGCGTGGTATGTTGTGCTCATCACGCACCTTCTACATGCGGCCCCGCGCCGCTCGGGAGGAGGAAAGCCGGCCTGCCAGCCAGGCCGCGCCGACCGATGGTATGAACGCGAAGGCTCGCACAGCGCATGCTCCTGCCGGCCCGCCCACCCGGGCCGCGCGACCATGCTTCGGCCCGGGCCGCGCCGCCGCCTCCTCCAGCCTGCCGCCTACCCCTTTCGCCGTTACGCGGCCCGTCCATCCGACCGGGCCTTCAAGGCGCCATGCGGACGCCATCCGCCGCCCCGCGCGGCCGGTTGCCCCGCGCTACCCCCTTGCGCGCCCAACCCTGGACAGCGAGTGCATCATGAGCGCACATCCCGTCGAGACCGTCCTGACCCTGGACGACAAATACACACGGCCGCGCGGCCGCGTCTACATGACCGGCACCCAGGCGCTGGTGCGCCTGATGCTGGCGCAGAAGCAGCGCGATGAAGCGGCCGGGCTGAACACCGCGGGCTTCGTCTCGGGCTACCGGGGCTCGCCGCTCGGGTCGGTGGACCTGGAGATGTGGAAGGCCGCCCGGCACCTGGAGGCCCATCGCATCAAGTTCGTGCCCGGGCTCAACGAGGAACTGGCGGCCACCGCGGTCTGGGGCACGCAGATGGTCAGCCTGGACGCCCGGGCCACCGCCGACGGCGTGTACGCGCTGTGGTACGGCAAGGGCCCGGGCGTGGACCGCTGCGGCGACGTGTTCAAGCACGGCAACATCGCGGGCTGCTCGCGCCATGGCGGCGTGGTGCTGGTGGCCGGCGACGACCACGCCTGCAAGTCGTCCACCCTGCCCCACCAGAGCGAACACGCGTTCATCGCGGCCATGATCCCGGTCCTGAATCCGGCGGGCGTGCGCGAGCTGATCGAGTTCGGCCTGCACGGCTATGCGATGTCGCGCTACTCCGGATGCTGGGTGGGGCTGAAAGTCGTCAGCGACACGGTGGAGTCGTCCACCTCCATGGACATCGATCCCATGGCGGTCGACATCCGCGTGCCCGACACCTATCCCATTCCGGAAGGCGGCTTCCACATCCGCTGGCCGGACCCGCCGCTGGAACAGGAGAACCGCCTGCAGCGCGAACGCCTGTACGCGCTGCTGGAGTACGTGCGGCAGAACGGGCTGAACCGCCAGGACTGGTTCGTTCCGCGGGCCAGGCTGGGCATCGTGACCACCGGCAAGAGCTACCTGGACGTGCGCGAGGCCCTGGCCATGATGGGCATCGACGAGGAAGCCGCGCGTTCCATGGGGTTGCGGCTGCTGAAGATAGGCGTGTCCTGGCCGCTGGAGCCCGAGTGCATCTGCGAGTTCGCCGAAGGCCTGGACGAGATCCTGGTGGTCGAGGAAAAGCGCCAGATCATCGAATACCAGATCAAGGAACATCTCTACAACGCCTCCATTTCCGCCCGCCCGCGCGTGGTCGGCAAATACGACGAGACCGGAGAATGGGTGCACGTGCCGCACGACGGCATCCTGCTGTCGCCCAACGGCGAGCTGACGCCGGCCGCCATCGCCGGCGTGATCGCCTCGCGCATCGCCAAGGTGATCGGCCGCGAGGCCCTGGACGCCCGCGCGCTGCCCTACCTGGACGCGCGCAAGCCGCCGGAGGGCTACACCCGCGCGGCTCCCGGCGCGCCGCAGCGGCTGCCCTACTTCTGTTCGGGCTGCCCGCACAACACGTCCACCAGGGTTCCCGAGGGCTCGCGCGCGGTGGCGGGAATAGGCTGCCACTACATGGCGCAGTGGATGAACCGCCATACCGAGACCTTCACGCAGATGGGCGGCGAAGGCGCGACCTGGATCGGCCAGGCCTTCTTCACCGACACGCCCCATATCTTCGCGAACCTTGGCGACGGCACCTACACGCACTCCGGGTCCCTGGCCATCCGGGCCGCGCTCGCGGCCGGCGTGAACATCACCTACAAGATCCTCGTCAACGACGCGGTCGCCATGACCGGCGGCCAGCCTGTCGAGGGCGCGCCCACCGTGCCGCAGATCCTGCAGCAGATGGTGGCCGAGGGAGTGCCCCACATCCATCTCGTGAGCGACGAACCGGATGCGCTGCGCGAGCTTCCGGGCCTGCCGGCGGGCATCGCCATCAGCCATCGCGACCGCATGGACGACATCCAGCGCGAACTGCGCGAGAAACCCGGCGTGTCGGTCATCGTCTACGTGCAGACCTGCGCCGCCGAGAAGCGCCGCCGCCGCAAGCGCGGCAAGCTGGCCGACCCTGCGCGCCGCGTACTCATCAACGAGGAAGTCTGCGAGGGGTGCGGCGATTGCGGCGTGCAGTCGAACTGCGTGTCCATCCTGCCTCTGGAGACGCCGCTGGGCCGCAAGCGCACCATCGACCAGAGTTCGTGCAACAAGGATTTCTCGTGCGTGAAAGGGTTCTGCCCCAGCTTCGTCACGGTCGAGGGCGGCGCGCTGCGCAAGCCGGCGGCGCGGCAGGTGACACCGCCGCGGGACCTGCCGGCACCGGACCTGCCCGGACTGGAACAGGCCTGGAACATCGTCGTGACCGGCGTGGGCGGCACCGGCGTGGTCACGATAGGCGCGCTGATGGGCATCGCCGCCCACCTCGAGGGCAAGGGCGTCATCGTGCTGGACATGGCCGGGCTGGCGCAGAAAGGCGGCGCGGTGATGTCGCACGTGCGGCTGGCCGCCACCCCCGCCGCGCTGCACGCCACGCGGGTTCCCGCCCGCCAGGCCGACGTCGTGCTGGGCTGCGACCTGATGGTCGCCTGCGGCCAGGACGCCATCGACATGATGGCCAGGACCCGCACCCGCGCGGCGCTGAACCTGGACGTATCGCCCACCGGCGCCTTTACCCAGGACCCCGACTGGCACGCCTCGCCCGAGGCCATGCTGCAACGCGTGCGCGATGCGGCCTGGCAGACCGACGCGGTGGATGCCACCGAGATCGCCACCGGCCTCCTGGGCGACGCGATCGCCACCAACGTCTTCATGCTGGGCTATGCATGGCAGAAGGGCTGGATCCCCCTGCGCGAGGACTCGCTGATGCGGGCGATCGAACTGAACGCCACGGCCGTGGAGATGAACAAGGCCGCGTTCGCATGGGGCCGGCAGGCCGCGCTGGACCTGCCGGCGGCCAGCGTCGCCGCCGGGCTCAAGCGGCCCGGCACGGTGGTGATGATGCCGCCCCGGCCGTACTCGCTGGATGCCCTGCTGGCCGACCGCACGCAGCGGCTCGCCCGCTACCAGAACGCCGCCTATGCCGCCCGCTACGAAACCTTCGTGCGCGAGATCGCCGCCCTGGAAGAGGAACGGGTCTCGGGCAACCGGCTGGCGCGCACGGTCGCGGCCAGCCTCTACAAGCTCATGGCCTACAAGGACGAGTACGAGGTCGCCCGGCTGTTCGTCGAAACCGGCTTCGCCGAACGCGTCGCGCGCCAGTTCGAAGGCGACTACCGCCTGCGCTTCCACCTGGCGCCGCCTCTGTTCGCGCGCCGGGACGCGCACGGCCATCTGGTGAAGCAGGCCTACGGCCCATGGGTGCTGACGGCCTACAAATGGCTGGCCCGGGCGCGCCGGCTGCGCGGCACGCCTTTCGATCCGTTCGGCTACCTGCCCGAGCGGCGCGCGGAGCGGGCGGCGATCGGCGGCTACCAGGCCTTGATGCGGGAGATCGCCGCCACGCTTACTCCCGAACGCCTGCCCGTGGCGCTCGAACTGGCCCGGCTTCCGCAGGAAGTGCGCGGCTTCGGACACGTCAAGGAGGAGAACGCGCGCGTTGCCCGCATCAAGCAGGAGCGCCTGCTGGCCCGGTACGCCGAGCCCCCCGGCTCGACCTCGCCGCAGGAGCGCCGGGTCCCCCACGCCGTGGCCTGACACATCCTTCCCGCAGCAAGACAAGAACCGGAGAACCTCCATGATCCCGCTGCCTTCCCTGGACTTCGGCGTGAACGACACCACCGAGATGCTGCGCGAGGTCGTGCGCAGCTTCGCCTCCAACGAGATCGAACCGCGCGCCGCGGCCATCGACAAGGACAACGCGTTCCCCCGGGACCTGTGGAAAAAAATGGGCGACCTCGGGCTGCACGGCATGACGGTGGGCGACGACTACGGCGGCATCGCGCTGGGCTACCTCGCGCACGTGGTGACCATGGAAGAGCTGTCGCGGGCGTCGGCCGCGGTGGGCCTGTCCTACGGGGCACACTCCAATCTTTGCATCAACCAGTTGCACCGGCATGGCACGCCCGAGCAGAAGGCACGCCACCTGCCGGCGCTGGTCGCCGGGGATCACGTGGGCGCGCTGGCGATGAGCGAGACGACATCCGGCTCGGACGTCGTGTCCATGCGGCTGCGTGCCACGCGCAAGGGCGCGCGCTTCGTGCTGAACGGCTCGAAGATGTGGATCACCAACGGCGGCGACGCCGACACCCTGATCGTCTACGCCAAGACCGACCCCGACGCCGGGCCGCACGGCATCACCGCCTTCATCGTCGAGAAAGGCTTCCCCGGCCTGGCCTTCGGCGAGAAGCTCGACAAGCTCGGCATGCGGGGCTCCAACACCTATCCCGTGTTCTTCGACGACTGCGAAGTGCCGGAGGAAAACGTGCTGGGCGGCGTCGGCAACGGCGTGGGCGTGCTGATGAGCGGACTGGACTACGAACGCGCGGTGCTTGCCGGCGGACCGCTGGGCATCATGGCGGCCTGCATGGACGTCGTGCTGCCCTACGTGCACGAGCGCAAGCAGTTCGGACAGAGCGTGGGCGAGTTCCAGCTGATGCAGGGAAAGCTGGCCGACATGTACACCACCTGGCAGGCCTGCCGCGCATACGTCTACGCCGTGGCCCGCAGCTGCGACCGGCCCGGCCACGGCCGATCGCTGCGCAAGGATGCCGCGGGCGCCATCCTGTATGCCGCCGAGAAGGCGACCTGGATGGCCGGAGAAGCCATCCAGGCGCTGGGAGGCAACGGCTACGTCAACGACTATCCGACGGGACGCCTGTGGCGCGACGCCAAGCTGTACGAGATCGGCGCGGGCACCAGCGAGATCCGGCGCATGCTGATAGGCAGGGAACTCTTCGCCGAAACCCGCTGACCCCTTGCCCAGGAGCCAGGCCATGCATGCCCACACCAGCCGGCTGGATACCCGTTCCCCGGAATTCCAGGCCAATGCCGATGCCATGCGCCGCCTCGTGGCGGACCTGCGCGCGCGGGTGGCGCGGGCCGCGCTGGGCGGCGGAGACGCCGCCCGCGCCCGGCACGCCGCGCGCGGCAAGCTGCTGCCCCGCGAGCGCATCCGCCTGCTGCTGGACCCCGGTTCGCCCTTCCTGGAAATCGGCCAACTGGCCGCGCTGGGCCTGTACGGCGACGAGGCCCCGTGCGCCGGCCTGATCGCGGGCGTCGGCCGCATCCAGGGCGTGGCCTGCATGGTCGTGGCCAACGACGCCACGGTCAAGGGCGGCACCTATTACCCCATGACGGTGAAGAAACACGTGCGGGCCCAGGAAATCGCCGAGACGAACCACCTGCCCTGCGTCTACCTGGTCGACTCCGGCGGTGCCTACCTGCCCTTGCAGGACGAGGTCTTTCCCGACCGCGAGCACTTCGGCCGCATCTTCTACAACCAGGCCAACATGTCGGCCCGGGGCATCGCGCAGATCTCGGTCGTGATGGGGTCCTGCACCGCCGGCGGCGCCTACGTCCCCGCGATGAGCGACGAAACCGTGATCGTGCGGGACCAGGGCACGATCTTTCTGGGCGGACCGCCGCTGGTGAAGGCCGCGACCGGGGAAATCGTCAGCGCCGAGGACCTGGGCGGCGGCGACGTGCACACCCGCGTCTCGGGCGTGGCCGACCACCTGGCCGAGAACGACGCCCACGCGCTGCACCTGGCCCGCCGCATCGTCGGCAATCTGAACCGCCCCGCCGCACCCGCGCTGGCCGACGGCGACGAGCCCGCGCACGATCCCGAGGAACTGTTCGGCGTCGTGCCGCAGGACGTCCGCAAGCCCTGCGACGTGCGCGAGATCGTCGCCCGGCTGGTGGACGGATCGCGCTACGACGAGTTCAAGGCCCGCTACGGCCCCACTCTCTTCACCGGCTTCGCGCGCCTGTACGGCATGCCCGTGGGCATCGTCGCCAACAACGGCATCCTGTTCTCGGAATCGGCGCAGAAGGGCGCGCACTTCATCGAGCTGTGCGCCCAGCGGTCGATCCCGCTGATCTTCCTGCAGAACATCAGCGGCTTCATGGTGGGGCGCAAATACGAGAACGGCGGCATCGCCAAGGACGGCGCCAAGATGGTGACGGCGGTCGCCACCGCCCGGGTACCCAAGCTGACCGTCATCATCGGCGGCAGCTTCGGCGCGGGCAACTACGGCATGTGCGGCCGCGCCTACGGCCCCCGCTTCCTGTGGATGTGGCCCAACGCCCGCATCGGCGTCATGGGCGGCGAGCAGGCCGCCTCGGTCCTGGCCACGGTGCGGCGCGACACCGCGCAGTCGCGCGGCGAGGCCTGGAGCGACGAAGCAGAGGAAGCCTTCAAGGCGCCCATCCGCCGCCAGTACGAGACCCAGGGCCATCCCTATTACGCCACGGCCAGGCTATGGGACGACGGCATCATCGATCCCGCGCAGACGCGGCGCGTGCTGGGCCTGTCGCTGGCGACGGCATTGAACGCTCCCATGGAGCCGACCCGCTTCGGCCTGTTCCGGATGTAGCGCCCTTCAAGGAAAGCCCCATCGTGTTCGACAAGATCCTGATCGCCAATCGCGGAGAAATCGCCTGCCGGATCATGGCCACGGCCCGGCGGATGGGCGTGGCGACCGTCGCGGTGTACTCGGACGCGGATGCCGGCGCGCGGCACGTCCGGCAAGCCGACGCGGCCCGGCGCATCGGCCCCGCCCCGGCGCGCGACTCCTACCTGCGCGCGGACGCGCTGGTCGAGGCCGCGCTGGCCAGCGGCGCGCAGGCCGTCCATCCGGGCTACGGCTTCCTGTCCGAGAACGCGGCGTTCGCCGAGGCCTGCGAACGCGCGGGCCTGGTCTTCATCGGGCCGCCCGCCGGCGCGATCCGCGCGATGGGCTCCAAGTCCGCCGCCAAGGCCCTGATGGAAAGGGCGGGCGTGCCGCTTACCCCCGGCTATCACGGCGACGACCAGGATCCCGCGCTGCTGGCCCGCGAGGCCGCCCGCATCGGCTATCCGGTGCTGATCAAGGCCAGCGCGGGCGGCGGCGGCAAGGGCATGCGCCGCGTGGACCGGGCCGAGGACTTCGATGCGGCGCTGGCCGCCTGCAAGCGCGAGGCCGTGGGGGCCTTCGGCGACGATCGCATGCTGGTCGAACGCTACGTCCTGCGCCCGCGCCACATCGAGATCCAGGTCTTCGGCGATCGCCACGGCAACATGGTCCATCTGTTCGAGCGCGACTGCTCGGTCCAGCGCCGCCACCAGAAGGTACTGGAAGAGGCGCCCGCGCCGGGCATGACCGCCGCGCGTCGCGAGGCCATGGGCCGGGCCGCCATCGACGCCGCGCGCGCCGTGGGCTACGTGGGCGCCGGCACGGTGGAGTTCATCGTCGATCCCGGGGGCGCCTTTTATTTCATGGAAATGAACACGCGGCTGCAGGTCGAGCATCCGGTCACGGAAATGATCACCGGGCTCGACCTGGTCGAATGGCAGTTGCGCGTGGCAAGCGGCGAACCGCTGCCGCGGGACCGCCGGCCGACGGCCCCGTCCGGCCATGCGCTGGAAGCGCGTCTTTACGCCGAGGATCCCCATCAAGGCTTCCTGCCCGCGGCGGGGCGGCTGCGGCGCTTCGTGCCGCCTCCCGCGGCCCCCTGGCTGCGCCTGGACGCGGGCGTCGACGAAGGCGACACCATCTCCCCGCACTACGATCCGATGATCGCCAAGCTCGTCGTCCATGGCGCCGATCGGCGCGAGGCACTGGCCCGCATGCGGCAGGCCTTGTCCGCCTGCCGCATCGTGGGCCTGCCCACCAATCTCGCCTTCCTGTCGCGGCTGGTCGCCACGCCCTCGTTCGAACAGGCGGACCTGGACACCGGCCTGATCGAACGCGAACACGATCGCCTGTTCGGGCCCGACGAACCGCCGCCCCGGGAAGCGTGGCTACTGGCCGCGCTGGCCGAAATGCGGCACGTCGCCGGCACGACGCCGGCCGGTTCGCCGTGGCGCGCGGACGGCTGGCGCCTGAATGGCGACGCCGCCACGGCATTCCTGTTCGCGTGCGGCGGCGATCGCCGCGAAGTCTCGGTCAAGCCCGGGCCCGGAGGAATGATCGCCGTGCTGGACGGCTCGACGGTCTCCGTCTGCGTGCGCGGGGAAGATCCGCGACTGGAAGCGGCCCTGCCCGATCGCACGCTGCGGGCGGACGTCTACCGGGACGGGGCCCACCGCATCGTGTATTGCGACGGCTCGGCATGGACGTTCACACGGGTCGATCCGCTACTGGCCTGGAAGCAAGGAGCAGACACCGGCGGCGCCCTGACCGCGCCCATGCCGGGCCGGATGGCTGCGCATCTGGTGCCACCCGGCGCACGGGTAACCGCCGGCACGCCGCTGCTGGTGCTTGAAGCCATGAAGATGGAACACACGATCGGCGCCCCGTCGGACGGGCGGGTGAAGGCCTTCCGCTTCGCGGTGGGCGACGCGGTGAACGACGGCGACGAACTGGTGGACTTCGAGACCTGACATGCCACCGGGTTCAGGATGCGCCCTCACCCTGCGGCCCCGCCTTGTGCCGTTGCCTGGCCGCCAGCACGGCGCCCCACGCCAGCCCCGCCGTGGCCGCCACGGCCGATGCCGTCAGCACGCCCAGCTTCGCCGCCCCCAGCAGACTTTCGTCGCCGAACGCCAGATTGGCGATGAAGATGGACATCGTGAAGCCTATGCCCGCCAGCAAGCCTACCAGCACGACCCCGCCCCATGTCGCGCCGGCAGGCAACCTGCACCATCCCAGACGGACCGCGATCCAGCTGGCAGCGACGACGCCCAGCGGCTTGCCGATCACCAGCGCCGCCGCCACGCCCAGCATGACGGCCTGCGACGAGGACACCGACAGGTCCACGCCGTCCAGCGTGACGCCGGCGTTGGCCAGGGCGAACAGGGGCATGACGACATAGGCCACCCACGGATGCAGGGCCATCTGCACGCGCGTCACGGGCGCGACCAGCTCGCGCTGCGCCCATCGCAGCCGCCGCGCCTGCGCCGCCGTGCCACCGGTATCGGCGGCGCCCTCGCGCACCAGGAAATCCGCCGCGCGGCGCACGATGTCCAGCGGATGCTCGTGGCGCGGCGCGGGCAGCACCGGCGTCATCAGCCCCAGCACGACCCCCGCCAGTGTGGGATGCGCGCCCGTCTGCAACAGGCCGATCCACAGCACCGCGCCGGGCAACACGTAGGCGTAGGCGGTCCCCACGCCCATCCGTTGCAGGGCCAGCACCATCACGATGCCCACGGCGGCCACGAGCAATCCGCTGAGGTCCAGCCCGCCGGAATAGAACATTGCGATGATCAGCACCGCGACGATGTCGTCGATGATCGCCAGCGCCAGCAGGAAGATGCGCACGCTGGCGGGAATGGACCGGCCCAGCAGCGCCAGCACGCCGACCGCGAACGCGATGTCGGTGGCGGTGGGCACGGCCCAGCCCTGGCTTTGCGGCGCCTGGCCGTTGAACGCAAGATAGATCAGCGCGGGCACCGCCACGCCGCCCAGGGCGGCCGCCAGCGGCAGCGCCGCCTGGGCCAGGCTGGCCAGCGCGCCCTCGTGGATCTCGCGCCGTATCTCCATCCCGACCACGAGGAAGAACACCGTCATCAACGCGTCGTTGATCCAGAAATGCAGCGACTGCGAGACGACGTGGCTGCCCAGGCCGAAAGTCAGCGGCGCATGCCACAGCGCGTGGTAGACGGAGGCGTAGGAGGAATTGGCCCAGACCAGGGCGGTGGCGGCGGCCGCCAGCAGCACGATGCCGCTGACGGCTTCGATGTGAAGAAATCTTTCCACCGCGAGCAGGGCTCGAGCGGCAAGATCCTGGGCGCGCGGAACGGGCCGGCGAGGGGCGTGTCGGTTCATCTGGATCATCCAAGAATCCCGCACCGGCGGCCCGACCGGTGCCCAGAACCTGCCCCCGCGTATACAGCGAGGACACCCGGCGTTATTTTATACGAACACGCGCCACATCCATCCTGCCCAGGAGAGTCCCTCATGAAAGCCGTTGTGCTCGGAGCCCCAGGCGGGCTCGACCATCTCCAGTTCGTCGACCTGCCCGACCCCGGATCCCCGGCGGCCGGGGAGATCCGCGTGCGCCTGCACGCGAGTTCCCTGAACTACCACGACTACCTCGTCGCCCTGCGCACGGACGAGCGCTACTTCGGCCGCATTCCGATGGCGGACGGCGCCGGCGTGGTCGAGGAGGTGGGCCCGGGGGTCGAGGAGTTCGCGGAAGGCGACCACGTGGTGTCCACTTTCTTCCCGCACTGGCTGGACGGCGAGGCGCGGGTGGGCAATTTCTCCACGGTTCCCGGCGACGGCGTGGACGGCTATGCGCGCGAGGCCATCGTCCGCCCGGCGACCTGGTTCACGCACGCTCCCCGCCATCTGGACCACGCCGAATCGGCCACGCTGACCACGGCCGGACTGACCGCCTGGCGCGCGCTGGTCGGCGACGGCCGGCTCAAGGCGGGCGACACGGTGCTGGCGCTGGGCACGGGCGGCGTCTCGATCTTCGCGCTGCAACTGGCCAAGGCCATGGGCGCGTCCGTCATCATCACCTCGTCGTCGGACGAGAAGCTGGCGCGCGCCCGCGCGCTCGGCGCCGACCACGTCATCAACTACCGCGACGATCCGCAGTGGGGCGACACGGTGCGCAAGCTTACCGGAGGCGGCGTGGACCACGTCATCGAGGTCGGCGGCCCGGGTACGCTGGCGCAATCCATCAAGGCGGTGCGCGTGGCGGGCCACATCTCGCTGATCGGCGTGCTGACCGGCGGCAGCGGCGAGATTCCCACGGCCGCGCTGATGGCCAAGCAGGCTCGCCTGCAAGGCCTGATCGTGGGCAGCCGCCGGCAGCAGCAGGAGATGGTGCGCGCCCTGGAGGCCATCGGCCTGCATCCCGTGATCGACCGTCGCTTCCCCCTCGAGAAGATCGCCGACGCCTTCCGCCACGAGGCCGCGCACGCCCATTTCGGCAAGATCTGCCTGGAGTTCCAGGCGCAAGACACGAAGGAGCCCGCATGACCTACGAGTTCTGGTACTGGAACGGCATACCCGGACGCGGCGAGTTCGTCCGCCTGGCGCTGGAAGCCGGCGGAATCCCCTACCGGGAATGCGCGCGCGAGCCGGGCGTCGATGCTTCGGACCTGGTGGCCGACATGCGCGCCGACCGCGACAGCCCTCCCTTCGCACCGCCGTACCTGGTCGCAGGAGACATGACGATCTCGCAAACGGCCAACATCCTGCTCTTCCTGGGAGAACGCCACGGCCTCGCGCCGAGCGACCTGGCGGGCCGGCTGTGGATCAACCAGATCCAGCTGACCATCGCCGACATGGTGGCCGAGGCCCATGACGTCCATCACCCCATCGCCTCCGGCCTGTATTACGAGGAGCAGAAGGCGGAAGCGCTGCGGCGCGCCAGCGATTTCCGCGCCCAGCGCATGCCCAAGTTCCTGGGCTACTTCGAACGCGTGCTGGCCCGCCGTGGCGACTGGATCGGCGGCGGCGGCCGCTGGACCTATGCCGACCTGTCGCTCTATCACCTGGTCGATGGCCTGCTGTATGCGTTCCCCCGGCGCATGACGACCCTGGCGCGCGACCATCCACGGGTGATGGCGCTGCACGCGCGCGTCGGCGGCCTGCCGGAACTCCAGGCCTACCTGGGCAGTGGACGGCGCCTGCCCTGGGGTGACGGCATCTTCCGCCACTACCGAGAACTCGACGGCGATTGAGGCGCGTTTGCGGAGAAACGGCGGCAGCCTGTACGCTTGGGGCGATGTCTTCTCCCGCCCTTCCCATGCCCGCCATGCTTGCCCGTTGCCTGCTGTGGACGGCCGCCCTGTGCGCCGCCTTGCCCGCCCATGCCGAAAGCTTCATCACCCGTCTTCTGAACAAGCCCGTGCCCGGCGGCGTGGCCGTGATTCCGCTGGGGGACGGCCCCGCCGCCCCCGTGGCCACCTATCTGGGCCGCAGGACGATGGTGCTGCGCGACGACGGCGGGCAGTGGATCGCCGTCGTCGGCATACCGCTCGGCACCAGGCCGGGCACGCAACGGCTGGCGGTGCAGGAGGAAGCGGGAACGCGCACGCTGGATTTCCAGGTGGGCAGCAAGACCTACGTCGCCCAGCACATCAAGCTCAAGAACAAGCGCCAGGTCAACCCGGACCCGGCCGACCTCGCGCGCATCGAGAAGGAAACCGCCGAACAACTGGCCGCCTACCGCGCCTTCCGCCCCCAGGGCCCCAGCAACGTCATGCTGGACCGCCCCGTTGCCGGCGGCCGGCTTTCCAGCCCCTTCGGCCTGCAACGCTTCTTCAACGGCGAACCCCGCAACCCCCATTCCGGCCTGGACTTCGCCGTGCCCGCGGGCACGCCGGTCAAGGCTCCCGCCGCGGGACGCGTGGTCCTGGTGGGCGACTACTTCTTCAATGGCAGGACGGTATTCGTGGACCATGGCCAGGGCTTCATCAGCATGTTCTGCCATCTGTCCGAGATCGGGGTGCGCGTGGGCCAGGAAGTGGCGCGCGGCGAGCAAGTCGGACGAGTCGGATCGACCGGCCGCGCCACCGGTCCCCACTTGCACTGGAACGTCAGCCTGAACGACGCGCGGGTGGACCCCGCCATCTTCATCGGCGCCTTCAAGCCCTGAGAAGGCGCAACACTTCATTACACATCTTCCGCTTGCGCGCCGGCCGGGCGTATGGGATGAATACCTGGATCGCCCACGCCGCGTCCAAGGAGGTTCCATGAGCAAGGTCCTGGTTCTCTATTACTCGTCATACGGCCACATCGAGAAAATGGCCGAGGCCGTCGCCGAGGGCGCGCGCAGCGCGGGCGCCCAGGTGGACATCAAGCGCGTGCCGGAAACCGTGCCGCCCGACGTCGCCAAGAATGCCCACTTCAAGCTGGACCAGGCGGCTCCCGTGGCCACGGTGGCCGATCTCGAGCACTACGACGCCATCGTCATCGGCACCGGCACGCGCTACGGGCGCATGTCCTCGCAGATGGCGGCCTTCCTGGACCAGACCGGCGGCCTGTGGGCGCGCGGAGCGCTGAACGGCAAGGTGGGGGCCGCGTTCACCTCCACCGCCACGCAGCATGGCGGCCAGGAGACGACATTGTTCTCCATCATCACCAACCTGCTGCATTTCGGCATGGTGGTGGTGGGCCTGCCGTACAGCTACCAGGGCCAGATGACCCTGACCGAGATCGTGGGAGGCGCGCCCTACGGCGCGACCACCATCGCGGGAGGCGACGGCTCGCGCCAGCCCTCGGCGGCAGACCTCGCCGGCGCGCGCTTCCAGGGCGAACTGGTGGCCCGCACCGCCAACAAGCTGTTCGGCTGATCGCGCGCGAACATCGCGGGCATGCGCCCGCGATGCCTTACTTGGCCATGTCGCGGGCGCGCTGGGCCAGGCTGGGATTCTGCTCGACGGCCTGGCCGATGCCGTTGAACTCGTCCACCGTCAGGCCTTCGCGGTGCACGGCGTCGACCATCTTGTCATCGGCCTCCTTGTGCACCTGCTGCTGCGACGCGGCGTCCGTCGCGGCGTTGAGCCGCGGCGTGTACTCCTGCGAAATCATGGCCACCTTCTGCGCGGCGCTCACGAACTTGCGCAGTTGATCGTCCGACACATTGGCCGCGGGCTGGGGCTGCGTGGGCATCGCGCCCTGCGCGGGATCCGGCGCGGGCGCCTGCTGCGGGGCCTGCGCCATCGCGGCCGACGCCATCGCGATCAGGCAGGCGCCCACGGCGGGGACATAGCTTCGTTTCATGGCAATCTCCAAATGGGGTTCCTGGTGCCACCATCCTGCCAAAACCAGGCCGGGCGCCGGGTTGCCGTATGTATGCGAGAAAGCGCCACGGGCCTCACAGGCCGTAACATCCACGCCCCGCGCGGCCGTCATCCTTGCCATGGACGAGCCCCGGGGTGCCGCCGCACCAGGGTCTGGGGCCGGCACCTTCCGACGCCCCCGGCGCCGATGCGGGCCGCCGGCCGCGATGCCGACGCTTACATCTTGGCGGCGGGACGGCTCGCGCGTCCCACGGTAGTGGGCGGTATCCAGACCGTGGCGGCCATGACCAGCAACGAGATGACCAGCACCGCCCAGAACGTCATGTGCAGGGAGTCCTGCATGGCGGCCTGGATGACGGGATTGGCGCCGGCGGATTCCAGCGCGCGCTTGAGCTGCTCCGAGGAGATGGGCGCATCGCTGGTGGCCCGGGCCAGTCCGAAGTTGAACACCGCGCCCAGCGCGGTCGCTCCCAGGGTGCTGCCCAGGTTGCGCGCGAAGATGTTGGAGGCGGTCGCGCTGCCGCGGTCGGACACGTCCACGATCTCCTGGATCAGCACCAGCGAGCAAACGCCCATGAAGCCCATGCCCAGGCCCACGATCAGCGAGCCCGCTCCCGCCAGCACCGGCGAATTGTCCGGCGACAGCAGCAGGAATGCGCAGGCCCCGATCGGCACCAGTATGCTGCCCAGGAGCAGCATGGGGCGCAGGCCGTAGCGGGGAAACGCCTTGGCCGCCACGGTGGACCCCAGCGGCCAGCCCACCATGATCATGGTCAGCGCCAGCCCCGCCACCACCGGCGTGCGGTGCTGCACGCTCTGCACGTACATGGGCAGGAAGGTCGTCAGCCCCATGATCACCATGCTTCCCAGCAGCATCGCCACGTTCGCCGCCGCCACCGGACGCCGGCTCCACAAGGCGAAGGACACCACGGGATGCTCGGCGCGCCGCTCCTGCAGCACGAACAGGACCAGGCAGACGACGAAGGCGCCGGCCGCCATCCACGCGCGCGAGGCCTGGCCGTCGCCGGCGTCGGTCAGGGCGATCATCAGTGCCGCCACGGTGGCCGTGAACAGCGCGGCGCCGGTCACGTCGATGGACATCGGCCGCCGCTCACGCTGTTCATGCAGGAAGAACACGAAGCCCGCCGTGGCCAGGAGGCCCAGCGGCACGTTCATCCAGAAGATCCAGGCCCACGAGAACTGGTGGATGATGAGCGCCCCCAGCATGGGGCCCAGCACGCCGGAAATCGCCCATACGCTGGCCAGGTATCCCTGGACCTTGCCGCGCTCGCGCACCGGATACAGGTCGGCCACGATGGTCATGCCCACCGGCTGTATCGCGCCCGCCCCTATGCCCTGGATGAGCCGGAAGACGATCATCGAGGGCATGGACCATGCGAAGCCCGCCAGTATCGAGCCCAGCAGGAACGCGGCGATGCCGGCCAGCATCATCGGCTTGCGGCCATAGATGTCGGAAAGCTTGCCGAACACCACGGTCATCGCGGTCTGGGTCAGGAGGAAGGACGCGAACACCCAGCTGTACAGCTTCAGTCCGCCCAAGTCCCCGGCTATCTGCGGCATGGCGGTCGCCACGATGGTGGCCTCGATGGCGATCATGAACATGGAGGCCATCACCGAGGCAATGACGAGGGGGCGCGAGGAACGTGATACGGCGGAAGACACGATGCGGAATCCGTTGCGTAAGAGGTGGCCCGGTCGGGCCCGACGAGTGTAGAGCACGAGGCTGGATCCCGGAAATGCGGCATGTCAGCCGCTTGTCAGGATCGTGATCGGCAACCCGTTGTCAGCAGCGGTATCGGCCATTGGTTCGCGTCGCCAACCTGGTATACGCTTGAGCAGCATCCGGCGAGCGGCCCCGGCCCTTCACCGGACCATCCAAGCCGTCAAGGAGATCAAACATGTCGACCGCTGCCCCCCGTCTTGCCGCCATCGCCCTGGGCCTGTTCCTGGGAGCCTCCACCGCCGCCCAGGCCCAGCTTCTGGATTCCGTCAAGGGCGCGCTGGGCGGCGGCGGCCAGCAATCGTCGGGCGGCGGAGGATCGCTGCTGGGCGGCCTGGGCGGCGCGTCCATGCCCTCGCTGGGTTCGGTCGGCACCGGCAACATCACGGGCATCCTGACCTATTGCGCGAAGAACAATTATCTCGGCGGCGGCGCGTCGTCCGTCAAGGACAAGCTGCTGGGCAAGCTGGGCGGCGAACAGCAGGCCCAGTCCGATCCCGGCTATCGCGAGGGACTGAGCGGCATCCTGGGCGGCAACAGCGGGCAGAAGATGGAGCTGGGAGGCGGCGGGCTCAAGCAGCAGATCACCGAAAAGGTCTGCGACCAGGTGCTGGAATACGGCCAGTCGCTGCTGTAGGGCCGGCACGAAAGGCCTGCTCCATGCCTTGACTCACGCCGAGGCACGAAAAATGCGGGAGGGCGCGGCACCATCCCGCATGACTCGTCCCGGAGCCGGCCGTCAATGGAACATGCCTGGCAATTCTTCCGCGCGGGCGGCGTCGATCAGGTATCGATCCGCTCGGGCGCCGATGTATGCCATCTCGATCAGCTGGATCAGAAATTATGGGTGGCGCTGGCCTGCCCCACGCGCGGCATCGAGTTCGACCCCCGCACCCTCGACCTGATCGATACCGATGCGGACGGCCGCATCCGCCCCCCCGAACTGCTGGCCGCGTGCCGGTGGACATGCGAGCGGCTGCGTGATCCGGACCGGCTGCTGCAAGGCGGCGACACGCTGGCGCTGGACGCCCTGTCCAACGGCGAAGCAGGCATACAACTGGCCGAGGAAGCCCGCCACATCCTGCAATTGCTGGGCAAGCCGGGCGATACCATCGGCCTGGCCGACGTCGCCGATCGCAGTCGCCTGCTCGCGGCCATGCGCTTCAACGGCGATGGCGTCATCACGGAAGACACGGCGGAAGCGCCCGCGGTCCGCGCCGCGATCCGCCGCATCATGGAGACCCATGGCGGCGTAGAGGGGCTGGACGGCAAGCCTGGCACGGACCGGGCGCGCGCCGACGCCTTCTTCGCCGAGGCCGCGGCGATCCGCCAATGGCGCGACAAGGTGTCGGGAGACCGCTCCGTCGTGCCGCTGGGCGACGACACCCCTGCGGCGATCCAGGCCGTGAACGCGGTACAGGCCAAGATCGAGGACTATTACGCGCGCTGCCGCCTGGCGGGCTACGACCGCCGGGCGGCTTCCGCACTGAACCCCTCGCAGGAGGAATACCGCAAGCTGTACGACGAGGCGCTGACCCTGGGTTCGGATCACATCGCCCGCCTGCCGCTGGCGGCCATCGCGGCCGATCGTCCGCTGCCGCTGCGCGACGGCGTCAATCCCGCCTGGGCGCAGGCACTCGAGACCTTCCGTACCCGTGCCGCGGAACCCCTGCTGGGCACGCCGCTCGACACCCTGCCGGAGCCGGCGTGGCGGCAGTTGATGGCGCGGCTGGAACCGGCCCGGAACTGGCTGGCCGCCAAGCCGCAGACACGGCTCGACGCCGTGGCCGTGGCCGACCTCATGGCCATGCTGGAGGACGGCACCGAAGCAGCGGTCAAATCCCTGCTCGACGCCGACGAGAAGATCGAGCCGCGCACCACGCGCATGGGCGATCTGGAAAAACTGCTGCGCTTCCAGCGCGACCTCGCGCACCTGCTCGACAACTTCGTCTCGTTCAAGGACTTCTACCGCCGCGAAGGCGCGATCTTCCAGGCCGGCACCCTGTACCTGGACGCGCGCAGCTGCGAGCTGACGGTGCGCGTCGAGGACGCGGCCCGCCATGCGGCCCTGGCTGGCCTGGCCAAGGCCTACCTCGTCTACTGCGATTGCCGCCGCCAGGCGGAGAAAATCACCATCGTCGCGGCGGTCACGGCCGGCGACGTGGACTTTCTTTTCGTCGGCCGCAACGGCGTGTTCTACGACCGCCAGGGCCGCGACTGGGACGCCACCATCGTCAAGATCATCGAGAACCCCACCAGCATCGCGCAGGCCTTCTTCTCTCCGTACAAGAAGTTCGTACGCATGATCGAGGAACAGGTCGCCAGGCGCGCCGCCGCCAGCGACGAGGCGGCGCAGGGCAAGCTGGGCTCGCTCGCGGCCAACCTGGTCACCGCCGACAGGAAGGACGGGACGGCACGGCCAGCCACGCCGGGCAAGGTCGACGTGGGCACCGTGGCCGCGCTGGGCGTCGCGCTCGGCAGCATCAGCACGGTCCTGGTGGCGGTCTTCACCAAGTTCGTGGACCTGGGCTGGTGGATACCGGTGGCGCTGCTGGGCATCGTCCTGAGCATCTCCGGCCCCAGCGTGCTCATCGCCTGGCTCAAGCTGCGCCAGCGCAGCCTGGGCCCGCTGCTGGACGCCAGCGGCTGGGCCATCAATGGCCGCATGAAGATCAACGTCAAGCTGGGCGGCTCGCTCTCCCGCATGGCGCGCATCCCGCCGGACGCGGGACGCAACCTGCGCGATCCCTTCGCCGAGCGGCACGGCAAGGCCTGGGGCCTGGCCATCGTCCTGGCCCTGGTCGCGCTGGCCTGGCTGGCCTGGCGCGCGGGACTGCTGGATACGGTCCCGGCGATATAAGCTTATTAGTAACAATACGTTGATGTTTTATTGACGAAAGCATAACGTTTACCTCCATCCACAGCCCCGCCGGCCTTCGCGCCGCCGCGGAGCCGTTCCTCCACCATCGACCCGAGAACCGACGTGCCGACGCGACTCCCCTTCCGCCGCCTGCTGGCGGCCACCGCTGCCTCCGGCCTGTTGTCCGCCCCCGCCCTGGCCGCGGAACCGCCGATCACCGTCGGCCTGTTCACCCACTTGTCCGGCAACTTCGCCGAATACGGCGCGAGCTTCAAGAACGCCATCGAGCTCTATCTGGACAAGGTCAATGCCGACGGCGGCATCAATGGCCGCCCGATCAGGCTGGTGGTCGAGGACGACCGCAATTCGCCGCAGGAAGCCGCCACCGTGGCGCGCAAGATCGTGGCCACGCCCGGCGTGGTGCTGGCCATCGGTTCCTGGTCGACCACGGCGTCGCTGGCGGCGGCGCCCATCTTCACCGAGGCGAAGATCGCGCAGATCAGCCCCACCTCGTCGCACCCGGACTTCAGCAAGCAGAGCCCGTATCAGTTCCGGCAGAACAATACCGACGACGTGCTGGCCCAGTACAACGCCGACACCATCCACAAGCAGCTCAAGGCCAACCGCATCGTCATCCCGTACTCGCAGGACGACTGGGGCCTGTTCACCGTCAAGGCCACCTCGGCCGCCATCGAGAAGGACGGCGGCAAGGTGCTGCTGACCGAGGCCGTGATGCCCAACGCCCGGGACTTCCGGCCGCTGGTCAGCAAGATCAAGTCGCTCAAGCCCGACGGCGTCTTCCTGGCCCTGCCCTACCAGGAAGCCTCGATCTTCATCCAGCAGCTGCGCCAAGCCGGCGTCGACATTCCGGTGGGCGGCGGCGTGCCGCTGACCTCGCCCAAGTTCATCGAACTGGCGGGCAAGGCCGCCGAGGGCGTGGTCGTCCACAGCATCTTCTTCGCCGGCGATCCGTCCAAGAAGGCCTTCGTCGACGCCTACCGCGCCAAGTACAACCGTACGCCCGACCAGTTCGCCGCGCTGGCCTACGACGCAGCCGGCGTGGGCGTGGCCGCCATCCGCCGCGTCGTGCAATCGGGCAAGCCGCTGACCGGGCAGAGCGTGCGCGACGAACTGGCGGGCGGCCCCGCCTACGAGGGCGTCACCGGCGTGACCAAGTACGAGAACGGCAACGTCCGCAAGGCGCCCACTTTCCTGGTGATACGCAACGGCGAATTCCAACTGAACAAGTAATTTCCTTCAGCGCCTGCCGCCGGCCCGCCTCACGGCGCGGCCGGCGCAGCCTTTTCCGGCCACCGCACTCATTCCCATGCTCGAATTATTCGCCAGCCAGATTCTGAACGGCCTGGCCATCGGCCAGGTCTACGCCCTGATCGCGCTCGGCTTCTCGCTGGTGTTCGGCGTCTCCAATCTCATCAATTTCGCGCAGGGCGCGCTGTTCATGCTGGGCGCCTTCATCGCCTTCACCGGCGTGGCCGTGCTGCAACTGCCGCTGCCGGTCGCGGCCACCGGTTCGGTGCTGATCGTCGCGCTGCTGGGCATGCTGCTCGAACGGGTGGCGCTGCGGCCGCTGGAGAACGCGCCGTACATCGCCCCGGTGCTGTCCACGCTGGCGATCAGCCTCATCATCGAACAACTGGCCGAGATCATCTGGTCTCCCGAGAGCCAGTCCTTCCCGGTGTCGTTCGACGAAGCCACCTACTACTTCGGCAACGCCTACATCACCAGCACCGACCTGCTGATCTTCGGCTTCGGCGCGCTGGCCACGCTGGCCCTGACGCTGTTCCTGTCGCGCTCGTGGTGGGGCCGCGCGCTGCGCGCCACCGCGCAGGATCGCGACGCGGCGGCACAACTGGGCGTGCGCACCGGCAGCGTGCGGCAACTGGCCTTCGCCCTGGCTGGCGCCCTGGGCGCCTTGAGCGGCGTGCTGGTCGCGCTGTATTTCAAGAGCGTATTCCCGCAGATGGGGCTGCCCTTCGGCCTGAAGGGCTTCGCCGCGGCGCTGCTGGGCGGGCTTACCAGCACGCCGGGAGCGGTGCTGGGCGGCCTGCTGCTGGGCGTGGTCGAGACGCTGGCCAGCGCCTACGTCGGCGAAGGATCGCGCGACCTGGTGGCGTTCTGCCTGGTGCTGGTCTTCCTGGTGTTCCGGCCGCACGGGCTGCTGGGCGACCGTCGCCTGGACGCGCTGGGCGGCGCCAGCGGCGCGGCGGGCGCCATGCCGACCACCAGCGTGCTGGCCTCGTTCTCCAGCCAGCGCGGCGCCGTGCGCGCCTGGGAACTCCCGCCCTGGGGCTTCCTGGCGGCAGCAGCCGTGCTGGCGCTGCTGCCGGCGCTCACGCAGAACGCCTATTTTCTGCAGGCCGTGGTCTACGCCATGATCTTCGCCCTGCTGGTGGCCAGCGTCACGCTGGTCTCCGGGGCGCTGGGCGTGCTGTCCATCGGACATACGGCCTTCTACGGCGTGGGCGCCTACGCGGTCGGGCTGCTGGCCCGCAATGCCGGCTGGCCGGCCGAGGCCGCGCTGATCGGCGCCGCCGCGGCCACCGCCTGTGTGGCGGTGGTGGCTGCCCTGCCGCTGCTCAAGCTCAGCGGCCACACGGCCGCGCTGGGCACGCTGGCCGTCGGGCAGATCGGCTATCTGGTGTTCATGAGCTGGCTGGACGTCACGCGCGGCCCCATGGGGTTCATCGGCATCCCGGCGCCCAGGCTGGCGCTGCTGGGCGGACTGCCGCTGCCGAGCCTGGCCGGCAAGTTCTGGCTGGTCGCGGCCGTGGCCGGGATCGCCCTGTTCCTGGCGCAGCGCCTATTGGACTCCGGCGTGGGCCGGGCCTGGCGCGGCATACGCGAGGACCGGCTGGCGGCGCATACCGCCGGACTGCCGGTGCGCCGCTACCTGCTCGTGGGCTTCGCGTGTTCCGGCCTGCTGGCGGGCCTGGCGGGCGGCCTGTTCGCCTACGTGCAGAGCGTGGTCAGCCCCGAGAGCTTCACCGTCAGCGCCTCCATCCTGCTGTTGACCATCGCGGTGCTGGGGGGGCTGGGCAACCTGACCGGCGCGGCGCTGGCCGGCTTCGCGCTGACCCTGCTGCCGGAACTGCTGCGGCCCTTCGCCGAATGGCGCATGGTCGCCTACGGCCTGGCGCTGCTGATCATGCTGCGCCTGCGTCCGCATGGCCTCCTCGGAGCAAGATGAAACCCACCCCCTACGCGCTACGCGCGCCCCCTCAAGGGGGCGGCACTGGCGGACCGGCAAAGCCGGATCCGCTGTGTCCTCGATCGAAACACGCGTCGCAACGGACTCCTCTTTGCCATGAACGACTGATATGACGACTCGCGATGAACAACGAGGACTGCGGGTGGAGCGCCTGAGCCGCCATTTCCGCGGCGTCAAGGCGGTGGACGATGTCAGCTTCGCCGTCGCCCCGGGCCAGACCGTGGCGCTGGTGGGCCCCAACGGCGCCGGCAAGTCGACCCTGATCCAGTTGCTGAGCGGAGTCGAGAAACCTTCGTCGGGACATGTCTTCCTGGATGGCCGCCGCATCGACGGACTGGCCCCCGAGCACATCGCCCGGCTGGGCCTGGGCCGCAGCTTCCAGACCTCGCGCGTGTTCCCCGCCCTGAGCGTATGGGACAGCGTGATGCTGGGCACCCAGGCCGGGCTGCTCGGCCGCGCGGGGTCCGCGCGGCTGGTCGATCCGCTGACTGAGATCGCCGGCGAACTGCTCGGCCTGCCCGTCTGGCGCCGCCGCCGGGCCGAGGCAGAGGAACGCGCCCGCGCGGCCCTGCAACGCTTCGGCGAACGGCTCTGGCCGCGGCGCGACCAGCCGGCCTACAGTCTTTCGTACGCGAACCGCCGGCGCCTGGAACTGGCGCGCGTGCTGGCTGCCCGGCCGCGCTTCGTGCTGTTCGACGAACCGGCCGCCGGCATGAACCCCAGCGAAACCGCCGAACTCACCGATCTGTTGCTCGCGCTGCGCGCGGAACAGCCGCAGCTCGGCATCCTGGTCGTCGAGCACAAGCTGTCCCTGGTCCGGCGCATCGCCGACCAGGCCATCGTCCTCAATCAGGGGCGGATACTGGCCACCGGCACCCCGGCCGAGGCGCTGGACCATCCCGAAGTCGTCGAAGCCTACCTCGGCCGCGCGCGCAGGCGGCCGGTCAACTCGGATGCCCATCTTGGCTGAGCTGCCCTCTTCCTCCCCCCTGCTGCAACTGGACGCGGTCGACGTGCACTACGGCGCCGTCCAGGCCCTGTTCGGCGTCAGCCTGCGTGTCCAGGCCGGAGAAGTGGTCTCCGTGCTGGGCGGCAACGCGTCGGGCAAGTCCACGACCCTCAAGTCGGTGCTGGGCCTGGCCCGCCCGTCCAACGGACGCGTCCTGCTGGACGGCCGCGAGATCCAGGGCCTGGCGCCCGCCGAGGTCATCGGGCTGGGCGTGGCCAGCGTACCCGAGGGGCGCCGTGTGTTTCCGGACATGACGGTGCGCGAAAACCTGCTGCTGGGGGCCTACCCGCGGCGCCACGACAAGTCCGCCGTGGCCGCCGACCTCGACGAGGTGTTCCAGGCCTTCCCGCGCCTGGCCGAGCGCCGGGGCCAGCTGGCCGGCACGCTGTCGGGCGGGGAACAGCAGATGCTGGCCCTGGGCCGGGCGTGGCTGCGGCGCGGGCGCCTGGTCTGCATCGACGAGCCGTCGATGGGCCTGTCGCCGAAATTCGTCGATGCGGTCTACGAGGTGCTGTTCCGCTGGAAGGCGTCCGGCCAGACCATCCTGCTGGTGGAACAGAACGCCCGCATCGCGCTGGAGCTGGCCGACCGGGCCTATGTGCTGCAGCACGGCCACGTGGTGCTGCAAGGCAATGCCGCCGATCTCGCGGCGGACCCCGCCGTGCAGCAGGCCTACCTGGGCGCGGAAGCCCCGGCCCGCGAATTGGAGGGGGCGCTGGCCCCCAACGGAGAATGAACATGTCCCATCCCACCCTGCACACGCTGGAAACCGACGTGCTGGTGATAGGCGCCGGCGGTGCCGGCATGAGCGCGGCCATCGCCGCCTCGCAGGCCGGCAAGCGGGCCCTGCTGGCCGACCGCAGCCTGATCGGGCGCGGCGGCGCCACCATCATGGCCCAGATGACCGTGGCCGCCGCCCTGGGCGAACAAGGGCCGGACCACTGGCAGCATCACCTGCGCGACACGCTGACGGCGGGCCGCGGCCTGTGCAGCGAACCCCTGGCCCGGCTGCTGTGCGAGGAAGGCGTGGACGCGATCCGCCTGCTGGACCGCTGGGGCGTGGGCTGGGCCCGCGACGGCGAGCGGATGGCACAGACCCGGGCCCCCGGCCACGACCGCCCCCGCTGCGTCTACGTCGACTACCTGAACACCGGCCCCGCGGTGGCCAAGACCCTGCGCGCGCAGGCCGCGCGCGAGCCCGGCGTGCGGCGCGTGGGCGACCTGCTGGTGGTGGAACTGCTGCGCAAGGACGGCCGCGTCACCGGCGCCGTGGCGCTGCACCTGGGCTCCGGCGACCCGGTCCTGATACGGGCCGGCGCCACCATCATCGCCACCGGCGGCCTGACGCGCCTGTACCGCCGCAACAGCGCCTCGCTCAACATGGGCGGCGACGGTTTCGCGCTGGCCCTGCGCGCGGGCGCCCGGCTGATCGACATGGAGTTCGTGCAGTTCTTCCCCATCGGCCACCTGGCGCCGCGCCTGGTCGGCTTCGACCCCATCATGTGGGATCCCTTCCGCTACAAGCTGGGCGGCAAGCTGCTGAACAACCAGGGAGAGGAATTCGTCGAACGCTACGGCAACGCCGCCGAAGGCCAGGGCTACACCACCACCCGCGACGCCGCGACCTACGCCATCCTGAAGGAGGTCGAGGCCGGCCGCGGCACGCCGGCCGGCGGCGCGTGGCTGAGCTTCCGTCACGTGCCGGAAGACACGCTGCGCGCGGCGTTCGGCCCCATCATCAACAAGCTGGCCAAGGCCGGCATCGATCTGACGAAGCAGATGATAGAAGTGGCGCCCATCGCCCACTATCACATGGGCGGCATCCGGGTGAACACCGACCTCGCCACCGACGTGCCCGGCCTGTATGCCGCGGGCGAGGCCGTGGGCGGCGCCAACGGCGCGAACCGGCTGTCGGGCAACGCCATCACCGAGGCGATCGCCTTCGGACTGCGGGCCGGCCGCGCCGCGGCCGCCGACTGCCCGGAGCCGCCCTCGCTGGAAGCACTCGAGGCCCTGGCCCGCCCCTGGCTGCAACGGCTCGCGCCGCGCCACGGCGAGCCGGACGCGCTCAATGCCGCGTCCCTGATCGAGGAATTGCAGGCGCTCATGCAGGCGCACGTCGGCCCCTTCCGCACCGAGGCGGGCCTGCGGCAGGCTCTGGACGGGCTGGACGCATTGCGGACACGGGCCGGCAGCGACCTGCCGGGCGGCGGGCCGCAGGACCCGGTGCGGCTGGACACGCTGGACCTGCGCAACATGCTGCTGGTGGCCGAGGCCGTGACCCGCTGCGCGCTGGCGCGGCGCGAGAGCCGCGGCGCGCACCAGCGCGAAGACCATCCCGGGCAGGAAGACGCCTGGACGCTGAACCAGACCATCGCCTGGCGCGACGGCCAATGGACGCTGGCCACCCAGCCCGTCCAGCGCCTCGAGGCCACGCAGGAGGACATCGCATGACATCGACCAACGACTCCATCCGCCTGAAGATCCAGCGCGCCGGCGCCGGCACCGAGGCCCGCGTCGTCGAATACGACGTACCTCCCCAGGCTGCCGCGTCGCTGCTGGACGCGCTGCGCTGGGTGCGCGCGCACCAGGACGATACGCTGGCTTTCCGCTATGCCTGCATCAACGCCAATGCCTGCAAGGAATGCATGATGCGCCTGGACGGCAAGGTCGTGTACGCCTGTCTGGCCAAGCTCGAGCCGGGCACCTCGCACACGGTCGAACCCCTGCCGAACAAGCCGCTGGTACGCGATCTCGTGACCGAGATCGCGCCGCCCAAGGAACGCCTGTTCGCCGGCGAGGGCGACGACGATGACGAATGACGGCCGGCGCCCGGACGCGTCGGACGAGGCCGGCGAACGTCTGCGCATCCTGTCCTCGGCGCACCTGGCCACGGGTCCGCATGCCGAGCTGTCCGAGCTCGAGTTCGGGTTGATCATCGCCCACAATGCGTTCAGCCGCTGGATCGTGCGCTGCATGGCGGCGGCCGGCGCGGCCGACCTCGCGGTCACGGACGTGCTGGTGCTGCACCACGTCCACCATCGGAAGCGGGGCAAGAAACTGGCCGACATCTGCTTCACCCTGAACTACGAAGACACGCACGTCATCAACTACTCGCTGAAGAAACTGGCTGGCATGGGCCTGGTGCGCGGCGAAAAAAGCGGCAAGGAAGTGCTCTACGCCACCACCGGGGAAGGCGCGGCGCTGATCGATCGCTTCCGCGCCGTCCGGGGCCGCTGCCTGCTTGCCAGCGTCGAAGGCGAACTGGCCGACGGCGCCTCCCTGTCCGACGTGGCCCGGCGCCTGCGCATGCTGTCGGGCCTTTATGACCAGGCCGCCCGCGCGGCCTCATCGCTATGAATACAACCTCCTCTTCCCCCGCCGACGATGCCCGTTGGGAATTCTGGATAGACCGCGGCGGCACCTTCACCGACGTGATCGGACGCCGCCCCGACGGCTCGCTGGCGACGGCCAAGCTGCTTTCCGAGAACCCCGGACGCTACGACGATGCCGCCGTCGAAGGCATACGACGCCTGCTGGGGCTGGCTCCCGGCGAACCGGTACCCGCCGATCGCATCGAGGTCGTACGCATGGGCACCACGGTCGCCACCAACGCGCTGCTGGAACGCAAGGGCGAACGCGTGTTGCTGGCCGTCACCCGGGGCTTTCGCGACGCCTTGCGCATCGCCTACCAGAACCGGCCGCGCCTGTTCGACCGCGAGATCGTCCTGCCCGAACAGCTCGCCAGCCTCGTGGTCGAGATCGATGAGCGCCTGGCCGCCGACGGCGCCATCGTCGCCGAACTGGACGAGGCGCAGGCCCGGTCGGCCCTGGCCGAAGGCCGGGCGCAGGGCTACCAGTCCATCGCCATCGCGCTCATGCACGGTTACCGCAACCCGGCGCACGAACTGCGGCTGGCGGCGATCGCGCGTGAACTCGGCTATGCGCAGGTCTCCGCCTCGCACGCCGTCTCGCCGCTGATCCGCTTCGTCGCGCGCGGCGATACCACCGTGGTCGACGCCTATCTGTCGCCCGTGCTGCGCCGCTACGTGGACCGTGTATCGTCCGCCCTGCCCGGCGTGCGCCTGCAGTTCATGCAATCGAGCGGCGGCCTGACCGACGCCCGCGCCTTCCAGGGCAAGGACTCCGTGCTGTCCGGCCCCGCCGGCGGCATCGTCGGCATGGCCGGCGTGTCGGCCGCCGCCGGCTTCGACCGCATCATCGGCTTCGACATGGGCGGCACCTCGACCGACGTATCCCACTATGCCGGCGAATACGAACGTACCTTCGACACGCTGGTGGCGGGCGTGCGGCTGCGCGCGCCCATGATGAGCATCCACACGGTGGCCGCCGGCGGCGGATCCATCCTGCGCTTTGACGGCACGCGGCTGCGCGTGGGCCCCGAATCGGCCGGCGCCGATCCCGGGCCCGCCTGCTACCGGCGCGGCGGACCACTGACCGTCACCGACGCCAACGTCATGCTGGGCCGCATCCAGCCTGCGCACTTTCCCGCCGTGTTCGGTCCCGGTGGCGACCAGCCGCTGGATGCCGACGTGGTCCGCGCGCGCTTCGCCGAACTGGCCGGCGAAGTCGAGCGCGGCACCGGCCGCGCCACCACGCCCGAGGCGCTGGCGCACGGCTTCCTGGAGATCGCGGTCACCAACATGGCCAACGCGATCAAGCTGATTTCCGTGCAGCGCGGCTACGACATCACCCGCTACACCCTGACCACCTTCGGCGGCGCGGGCGGCCAGCATGCCTGCGCCGTCGCGGACGCGCTGGCCATGCCGCGCGTGCTGATCCATCCGCTGGCCGGCGTGCTGTCCGCCTACGGCATGGGCCTGGCCGTCGCCACCGCCGTGCGGGAACGCTCGGTGGAGCGCCGCTTCGACGACGACGGCCGCGCCGAGGCGCGCCGGGTGCTGGACGAACTGGGCGCCGCGGCCAAGGGCGAACTCCAGGCCCAGGGCTGCGAGGCGGCCGACATCCGGATCGCCGAGCGAGCCTATCTGCGCTACGAGGGTACCGACACCGCGCTGCCGGTGCCGCTGGGCGAGACCTCGGACATGCTGGCCGAATTCGAGCGCGCCTATCGCCAGCGCTTCGCCTTCCTGATGCCCGGCCGCGCGCTGGTGATCGATTCCGTGATGGCCGAGGCCACCGCCGGGCAAGGCCCCCAGAGCGCGCGCGCCGCCTGGTTCGGCCGCCCCGCGCGCGAGGCCGGCACGCAACTGCAGGCCCGCGACAGCGTCGCCATCCATGCCGGCGCATGGCAGGACAGCCCCCTTTACGCCGCCGCCGACCTGCGGGCCGGCGACGTCATCGCCGGCCCCGCCATCATCACCGATGCCAACGCCACCACCGTGGTCGATCCCGGCTGGCGGGCCACCGCGACCGCGAACGGCGACATCGTGCTCGAACGCGCCCAGCCCCGGCCCCAGCGCCGCGCCGTCGGCACCGAGGCGGATCCGGTGATGCTGGAGATCTTCAACAACCTGTTCATGTCCATCGCCGAGCAGATGGGCTGGCGCCTGCAGAACACCGCGCACTCGGTCAACATCAAGGAACGCCTGGATTTCTCGTGCGCGATCTTCGACGCACAGGGCGACCTCGTCGCCAACGCCCCCCACATCCCGGTGCACCTGGGGTCCATGGGCGCCAGCGTCCGGGCCGTCATCGACAGTACCCAGGGCACGCTGCGGCCCGGCGACGCCTACGTGCTCAACGACCCCTACGCCGGCGGCACCCATCTGCCCGACGTCACGGTCATCACCCCCATCTTCGACGAGGCCGGCACCCGCGTGCTGTTCTACGTGGGCTCGCGCGGCCATCACGCCGACATCGGCGGCCTGACGCCCGGCTCCATGCCGCCCGACTCGCGCACCATCGACGACGAGGGCGTGCTCATCACCAGCTTCCTGCTGGTGCGCGACGGACATCTGCGCGAGGCCGAGATGCGGCAGTTGCTGGCCGGCGCGCGGCATCCCGCGCGCAACATCGACCAGAACATCGCCGACTTGCGCGCCCAGGTGGCCGCCAACGAGAAAGGCCGCGAGGAACTCATGGCCATGGTGCGCTACTTCGGCCTGGACGTCGTGCAGGCATACATGGGCCACGTGCAGGACAACGCCGAGGAATCCGTGCGCCGGGCCATCAGCCGCCTGCGCGACGGGAGTTTCGCGGTATCGCTGGACAACGGCGCGCAGGTGCGCGTGGCGGTCACCGTGGACCACGCCACCCGCAGTGCCACGCTGGATTTCACCGGCACGTCCAGGCAGTTGCCCAACAATTTCAACGCGCCGCGCGCCGTTACCTCGGCCGCCGTGCTGTACGTGTTCCGCACGCTGCTGGACGAGGACATTCCCATGAACGCGGGCGGCCTGAAGCCGCTCACCATCGTGGTCCCCGAAGGTTCGATGCTGAACCCGCGCTATCCGGCCGCCGTGGTGGCCGGCAACGTCGAAACCTCCACCTGCGTGACCAATGCGCTGTACGGCGCGCTGGGCATCATGGCCAGCAGCCAGCCGACCATGAACAACCTGACCTTCGGCAACGCCCGCCACCAGTACTACGAAACCATCTCCGGCGGCTCGGGCGCGGGCGGCCGCTTCGATGAAAACGGCAGCCTGGCCGGCGGCTTCGATGGCACATCGGTCGTGCAGACTCACATGACCAATTCGCGCCTGACCGATCCGGAGGTACTGGAACTGCGTTTCCCGGTGCGGCTGGAACGCTACGAGATCCGACACGGTTCGGGCGGCGACGGACGCTGGCGCGGCGGCGACGGCGGCGTGCGCACGCTGCGGTTCCTGGAACCCATGACGGTATCGCTGCTGGCCAACGGCTGGCACCATCCGGCCTTCGGCCTGTGCGGCGGGCAACCCGGCGCGCCCGGACTGGCTCGCGTGCTGCGCGCCGACGGACGGATCGAGCCGCTGGACCACGCGGATCGGGCCGAACTGCGGGCGGGCGACCGGGTGGAGATCGAAACGCCCGGCGGCGGAGGCTACGGGCCCGCGTGACGGCCAGGGGCCGCCGGCCTCATCCTCCCTGGCACGTCGAGTAGATGCTGGCCAACTCCCTCGTCACGAGCGCCTGCCAGCGCATGATGATGTAGCCGCAGACGGCCGACGAATGGATCCCCTCGCACGGCCAGTTCAACGGCAACGTGCCGCCATCGGCCTTGGCGATGCTGTTGCCGCCGCCGTCGCTCTGGTTGGCGGTGGTGGCCGCGTCGCGCGCCGCCCGGTCGAACTGGTCCGCCTGCTCGCGCAGCATGGCGGCCGTTCCGCCCCCGGCCTTTACCTTGGCCAGGGTCGACGCCACGTTGATCTCCAGGATTTCCTTGCGGGTGTCGGCCAGCATGGGCGTGGTATAGGGGCGTAGCTGGGGCGCCAGGTGCGCCATGGTTCCCGTGCAGCGCCCCCCTTGCGCGCCGGCCGTGGCACGCGCGGCCGCCGCGCCGGCCACCGGGCCGGCCCCTTCCCCCTGGCGCACGGCCTGGGGCCGCGGCTGGATCTTCGGGGCGGGTCCATCCGGCAGCGCCAGCTTCACCACCTGTCCGCCTGGCGTGGTCACGCTGGCGTTGCGCAGTTCCAGGTAATCCTCGTCGATCGCGCGCAGGTCGCCCGTCATGCTCATTTCCTTCGCGTCGGCGAACTGCCGGGCCTGCGCCGGCGGCAGCGGCACCGAGACCTGCACGTTGCGCCAGGTGCCGATGAACATGCCCCGGTCGGCGTCGTAGTCCCGCAGCGCGACCTTCATCGTATGTGGCATGGTCAGCGTGGCCAGCCGCTTCTGGTACTCGGCCGAGGTCTCGAACTTGTCCTTCTTCAAGGCGGCCAGGAACGCCGTGGTCGCCTTGCCGGCGCCGTCGTCGTAGGCGAGGCGCCAGAGACGCGAGCGCCAGCTGAATGACTGGCCGGTCAGCAGGTCCTGCTGGATGATGTACCCCGCCTGGAACCGGCCGGGCGGCAGGGTGCGCAGCAACTGGCCCGTCTTCGTGTCGAACAACTGCGCCGGTATCTGGGACTCGGTCGCATACGACGTCACCAGCACCTGGTCCGGGTGGCCCGGCAGCTCCTGGAACACGCCGGAGAACGACCGGTCCTGTGGAGACCTGCGGTGCAGCGTCTGCAACGTGATGCGGCGCTGCCACGTCGACGGATCCATGACGTCGACCTTGCCGGTCTGCTCATCGTGCAGGTAGGCGATCTCCCCCCAGCCCATCAGCCGCTTGTTGCCGTTGCTGACGCGCACCATCGAACAATCGGGCAGACTCACCCTGACGGGCGGCTGTGCCGTCAGGATATTGCCCCGCTTGTCGGCATACGGTATCCCGGCGACATGGCCGGGCAGCTCGCACAGCATCTTCCCCTGGGCCACGTCCCACACCCTCAGCCGATGCGACGGGTTATCCCATTCCCCGATCTCGGAGTAGGCATACGGCGTGTTGCCTATCCATTGATAGCCGAGACGCTTGTACTGCTCCGCCGGACGCCGGTCGTCGCCGCGGAACTCGCCGGTCTTGACGCCATTGACGTAATAGCTGACCACGCCATCCTTGTGGGCGAGGAATTCCTGCCGGCCCTTGTCGTCGATGCGGGCAGCGCAAGCCTCGGCATCGTCCACCGACACGCCGCCCAGGTCGACTCCCCTGGCGTCGTAGTAGCTCACCCCCAGGCAGCGCAGTCCCTTGTCGGAATCGCTCATCCGCAAGTGCTGGACGATGTAGCGGCCGCCCACCTCCTTCGACCACGGAAAGTACGCGCTCGGCGGCAACGTGCGCAGCGAATTGCCTTGCAGGTCGACCACTTCGGAACCGTTCTTCAGGCCGCTTACCAGCAGCGCCTCGTTGCCGACGAAGGCCAGCGAGCGGGAAGACTGGCCGGGCGGCACGCGGGTCGGCACCACCCTGTCCTTGCCCGATGCCGTATCGCGCAGCATGATCCGCCCGTCCGTTGCCTCGAAGGCCAGCCAGGCGCCGTCGGGGGAGATACTGATGGTGGTGCGCGCCGTGATGTCGAAATCCGGCCGCGCGTTGCCGGTTTCCTGCATGCCGAGCAGGCTTTTGTGAATCACGATGCGGTCCTGGTACTCGGGCGGCGGCGCCAGCGCCCGCAGGGCCCGCTCCTGTTCCTGCCTGGCCGCTTCCCGCTGCTCCCGCTGCCGGGCCGCCGCCTCGCGTTCCCGCTGCGCCTGCAGCTCCTGCTCGCGGCGCGCGTTCTCGGCGGCACGCTGCTCCTCCTCTTCCTGCCGCCGCTGATCCTCGGCGAGGGCCCGGCCGGTCTGCTCGATGATCTGGCCGAGCTGGCGGAACAGCGCGCCGGAATCTGCCGCCCGGGCCGGCGCCAGGCCGCCCGCGCAGGCAAGCGCGACCAAACCGCCCAGCATGCGAGAGCGGCAAGAAGAAGTGATATCCATGATGTGACTCTGCCAGCAGGAAAATCCCAAGCACGGGCAGCAACTGTCCCCCTTGTCTCAGGATATCGTCATGGCAGAACCATCACATCACTCAAATGGGGCATCCGCGGCCATGAGGACGAGCCACGAAGCCAAATCCTATTGCCACGTTTCGTTTAATCAATTGGCGAAATATGGAAGCGCCCACTATCATCAAGAAGCATTCGCTCTAACTTCGATGTCGGATGGAATCCATGCTTCTGGAAGTCCTGCTGGTCTGGCTGGCCTGTGCGCTGCTGGTGGTGTACAGCGTGGAACGCAAGAGAAGAAAACGCGGCTCGGCCAAATGAGCGCGCCGTGCGGCGGCGCGATGGATCCGTACCTTTACAGGCACCCCACGGCGAAGCTGGACAGCAGCCGGGATTCCGGGACGCCGCCCGCATGGCAGGCGATGCGGAGGATCGCGGCGTTCAGGAAACAGACGGCCAGGAAGGCGACGAGGACACGCAGGAACCGCTTGAGCAGCGGCCTTTCCGTCTCGCTGTAATAGCTCATACGACGATGTGCAATTGATTCTAATTGCTAAACACGTTACAGCATCCTCCTTTTATTCGCAATTATGCGAACGATGTAGCCGTGATATGAACCGCCGGCCATAGGTCAGACGGACATCCCCCCCGACACCTCCAACGCCACGCCATTGACGTAGCTCGCCTCGTCGGAAGCCAGGAAGGCGTACACATTGGCGATTTCCTCCGGCGCTCCCAGCCGCCTCATCCAGCAGGAGGTGCGGAACCCGTCCAGCACCTTCTCGGGCATGCTCTTCAGGATGTCGGTCTCGACGAAGCCCGGGCAGACCGCGTTCACCCGTATCCCCTTGGGGCCCAGTTCGCGGGCCCAGGTCTTGGTGAAACCGATCACGCCGAACTTGCTGGCCGCATAGTTGGTCTGCCCGAAATTCCCGTACAGGCCGACCACGCTCGATGCGTTCAGGATGACGCCGCGCTGCTGTTCCAGCATGGTATCGACGACGGCCTGGGTGCAATTGAACACGCCCTTCAGGTTCACGTCGATGACCTGGTCGAACTGCTGTTCGGTCATGCGCGCCAGCCGCGCATCCTGCGTGATGCCCGCGTTGTTGACCAGGATATCTATGCGGTGGAACCTGGACTTGATGGCTGCGACGACCGCGTCGATTCCCTCGCGGTCGGTCACGTCCAGCGCATGGGCCACGGCCTGGTGGCCGGCCTCCTGCAGCGCCCGCGCCTGTTCCCGCGCGGCGTCGGCCGCCCGGTCGCACAGGATCACCGTGGCGCCCTCGCCGGCGAATTTCCATGCGGTGGCCCGCCCGATGCCGGCGGCGGCTCCCGTGATGATGGCTACTCGGTCTTTCAGCTTCACTGACATCCCCTCTGTATGGAATCCGGCCTCTTCCGGAACGCCGGGCCGGGCACCGGTTCGGCGCCAGTGTGTTTTTACCCTGTCCGGCGGAGTCCCGCATCCGCAGCAATGACGCGGTCATATCGACCCCCTAATCTGCGCCGCTTTCGGGGGAACAAACGATGTCCATACGTATCGCCAAGACCGGGCGCGGGGCGGCCGCCGCCCTGGCGCTCGCCGTGCTGTCCACGCTGGCCGCCTGCGGCGGTGGAGACGGCTCCGCTTCGACCGGCCCCGGCACGCCGACCGGCCCCAGCACACCGACGGATCCGGTCACGCCCACGCTGCGCGTCGGCATCCTGCCCGACACCCAGGGCGGCGACTCCGGCGTCGCCCTGCATCCCATGAAGGCCATCCTGGACCTGTACGCGAAGTCGGGGGTCAACGTGGTCCTGGCGGTGGGCGATCTCGTGGAAAACGGCACCCCGGCCGAATACGCGCTGTGGCGCGGCCTGGCGGAGCAGTACAAGGGCAGGATGACCATCCTGCCCATCATGGGCAACCACGACCCCAAGGGCATAGACCAGGACTGGTACGACACGGTGGAAGGCTTCATCCCCACCGACGCATGGCACATGCCCGGCTCGGCCTACAAGAACTACGCGCTGGTGCGCGACAACGTGCTGTTCATCAACATCTCGTACGGCTGGCTGGAACGGGCCTACGACTTCGTGGAAGGCATGGTCAAGGAACACGGAGGCAAGGTCGACCACATCATCCTCCAGACCCACAACTCCTTCGCCGGCAACCGCTACGGCCTGGTACGGGAGAACATCGTCGACGGCAGCCTGGCCATCGTCAACGACACCAAGTTCCGCGAAGCCTACGACAAATACCGCAAGCTGTTCGCCGAACACGACGTGATCTACGTCTCGGGGCACGAGCACCACTATGCCCGCAGCCTCATCCGCGACGATTCCGACCTTGGCTTCCAGCAGATCATCTCGGGCGACGCCGCCTACAAGGGCTACGAGACGCGCTTCGGCGAACACGAACGCATCCAGAGCGTGCTGATGCACAAGGTGCAGCACGAGGACACGGGCTTTGTCGATGCCAACGCCTCGATCTTCACCATCCAGGGCGGCATGCTGGACTACCGCTCGTACTTCGCCACGCATTCCGTCACCCGCAACGAGGACGGCCCCAAGGAACTCGCCACGCCGCAGTGGAAACTGCTGGACCGGTTCGTCCGCTCCACGCAGCGCTGTGAAAAGGTGGTGTTCCCTGGCAGCGTGCCCGCCGACATCCAGCGCAACAGCGCCTACGATCCGTCCTATCGCACCAGCTATTGCGCCTCGGCCAGCGGCCATCGCGCGCGCCTGCTGGACGGTACGAACCGCAGCTTCAACCGCTACGACACCCGCACCCGCGGCATGAGCGCCACGCCCGGCTACTCCTACGCCGGCAGCAACATGGAGATGCTGTCCATGATGTACCGCTACATGTTCATCAGCGACGAGAGCTTCAGCCGCAACCTCAACAACAGCCAGCGTGCGCGGCTGGTGAACGAGGGCACCGGGGACGAGGAGATCGAGGTCCGCGCGACCACCATCGACCTGAAGAAGCTGGTCGCGCTGAACTGGCAGGAGCGCGGCAAGGACACGGTGTCCGACGTGCTGTGGATAAGCGGCATCGCGGGGCAGACCGGCACCTACATCGATCCGTGGGGACGCGCCAAGGACATCACGGCCACCACCGGCCTGCCGGGCAGCTACGGCGACGGTTCGGAAAGCGGCAAGCTGCCGGTGCAGTTGCCGGCGCATGCCACGCGCCAGTGGGAACTCAGCGCCGACCAGGGCGGCGACACCTATGTGCTGGAGTTCGCGCTGCCCTCGGGCGCCGACGCCACCGCCACCACGCTGGCGCGCCGCGACGCGGACGGCAAGTGGGTCGCGCTGGCCTCCGCCGCGTGCATCAGCAAGCAGCCCTACCAGGCCGCGTTCTTGACCGCCCTGCCCGCCGACGTCGATGCCTCGTGCGCCGTGGCCGTGGGCTATGACGCCACGAAATCGGCCTACTGGGCACGGGTCGACAAGGAAGGGGCGTTCGCGGTGGTGGCGCGCTAGGCTCAAGCAAGGCCGTCCGGCGTTTTCAGGAGCCGGCCATCCCTATATCATTCCCGGGAACATGGCCACGATTCCTCTTTCCTGACATGCCGGCGGCGGCCAGCGGCCCCACCCCGGCCCCCGTCATCTCGCGCGGATCCCTGACGATCGCCGCCCTGTCGACGATCGTCGAATGGTACGACTTCACGCTGTACCTGTACTTCGCGACGGTCCTGTCCCGCGTCTTCTTCGGCGGCGGCGAGCTCTCCCTGCTGGCCACGCTGGCCGGCTTCGCCGTCTCGTACTTCATGCGTCCCCTGGGCGCCCTCGTGTTCGGCCACATCGGCGATCGCCACGGCCGCCGCCGTACGCTGCTGCTGTCCATGGCGCTGATGACGGCCGCCATGCTGGCGACCGCGCTGCTGCCCGCCTACGGCAGCCTGGGCGCCACGGCCGGCGTGCTGCTGCTGGTCCTGCGCTGCCTGATGGCCTTCTCGGTGGGCGGCGAATATACCAGCGTGGTGGCTTACCTGCTGGAAGGCGCGCCTCCCGGTCGCCGGGGCTTGGTCACGTCGCTCGCCTCGGCCGCCAGCGAAGTCGGCGCGCTGCTGGCGGTGGCGGTGTCGGCCGCGACCGTGGCGCTGCTGGATACCCCCCGGCTCGACGCCTGGGGATGGCGCATTCCCTTCTTCGTCGGCGCTGCCCTGGCGGGCAGCATCTGGATCGCCCGCTCGGCCATGCAGGAGTCGCCGGACTTCGAAAGGCAGCAGCGCCAGCGCACCATACCCGCCTCGCCCATCCTGCATACGCTCACGCATCACCGCACCGCCGTGCTGAGGACCTTCGCGATCTCGGCGCTGGGCTCCATCACGTATTACGTCGGCATCACCTACGTGCCCGCCTTCCTGTCCTCGAACGGAGGCCGCGGGGAAGCCGAATCGCTCTGGCTATCGACCGTCGCCGCCGTGGCGGTCATCGCGGCCACGCCCGTGGCCGGCGCACTGTCGGACCGCCTGGGACGCCGGCCCATGCTGATCGGGCTCGCCGTCCTGGGCGCGGCCCTGCCGCTGTTCATGTTCACCTACATGGCACACGGCACCACCGTCCAGGTCGCCCTGGGCGCTGTCGCGCTGGCGCTGGTCGCCGGCGGCGTCAGCGCCGTGGGCGCTCCCGCCACGGCCGAGCAATTCCCGGGCGAAGGCCGGCTGAGCGGACTCGCGCTGGGCGCGACCGCGGCCACCGCGCTGTTCGGGGGAATGACGCCTTTCCTGGCGGAATGGCTGGTACAGGCCACGGGCTGGACGGCCGCGCCGGGCGCGATGATCGCGGTGGTCGCGCTGGCGGTGCTGCCCGTCCTGCGGCAAATGCCGGAGACCGCGCCTCGGGCGGCACATGAGCGGGCCTCGCCGGCCACCGAGTCTTCCCGCTAGTGCCGGGCGCCAGGCGGTTCGGGTGAACGGCGCCGCCCTGCCCGCTATTCCTCGGGCACCCTGAGCAGCACCGTGTCGTCCGGCCCCACCGACCGCCCGTCCGGCGCACGGATGTCCAGCCGGACCGGCAGGCCGGTCTCGCGGTCGACCAGTTCGGAATGCGCTTCGCCCGGCTTGAACAGATGGCGCTCGCCGAACTGGCGCAGGGCAACCATCACCGGGAACAGGTCCCGGCCCATGGCCGTCAGGCGGTACTCCATCCGCGCGCCGCTGTCCCCCACCGGGACGGCCTCCAGGATGCCGCGCGACACCAGGGTGCGCAGGCGCTCGGTCAGGATGTTCTTCGCGATGCCCAGGCTTTTCTGGAACTCGCTGAAACGCGTCAGGCCATCGAACGCGTCGCGCACGATCAACAGCGACCACCAGTCGCCGATCACGTCCAGCGACCGGGCGCTGGGGCAGTAATCCCCCTTCAGGCTTTTTCGTCCGACCATGGTCCGCGCTCCATCGATTATTAGGTTGCATTATAAAACTAAAACCCTTATCCTCCCGAACGGTTTTGTAATGAAACCAAATTATCGGGAGTTTCAACCATGGGTTCTACAGCAAGCGCGGCGCCATCGCCGCTCACGCGTCCGGTCACGCTGCTTTTCGCGGTCGCCAGCGGCCTGGCCGTCGCCAACGCCTATTTCGCCCACCCCTTGCTGGACGTCATGGCGGACGACCTCGGCCTGTCGCACGCGGTGGCCGGCCTCATCGTGGGCGCGACCCAGCTCGGGTACGGGCTGGGCCTGGTCCTGCTGGTGCCGCTGGGCGACCTGCTCGATCGCCGCATGCTCATCATCGGGCAGTCGCTGCTTTCCGTGCTGGCCCTGGCCTGCGCAGGACTCTCATCGACGGCGGCCATGCTGCTCGCCTCCATGGCGGCCGTGGGCCTGCTCGCGGTCGTCACCCAGGCGCTGGTCGCCTACGCGGCCACGCTCGCCCGGCCATCCGAACGAGGCCAGGTCGTGGGCGTGGTCACCAGCGGCATCGTGCTCGGCATACTGTTGGCGCGCACCGCCGCGGGCCTCCTGACCGACCTGTCGGGATGGCGGACGGTGTACCTGGTGTCGGCGGCGCTGACGCTGGCGATCGCCGGGCTGCTCTACAAGGCCCTGCCCCGCCAGCGGCGCACCGGGACCCGGATTTCCTATCCGCGCCTGATCGCATCGGTGTTCACGCTGTTCCTGGAAGAACCGGTCTTGCGCATCCGCGCCATCATCGCGATGCTGATCTTCGCCGACATCACGACGCTGCTCGCGCCCATGGTGCTGCCGCTCGCCGCGCCACCCTTCTCGCTCTCCCATACCGAGGTCGGCCTGTTCGGACTGGCCGGGGCCGCCGGCGCGCTGGGCGCCGCGCGCGCCGGCCGCTGGGCCGATCGCGGGCACGGCCAGCGCACGACCGGCATCGCGCTCGCCCTGATGCTGGCCGCCTGGCTGCCGATCTCGATGCTGCCGCATTCCATCCTGTGGCTGGTCCTGGGCGTCCTGGTGATCGACTTCGGGCTGCAGGCGGCGCACGTCACCAACCAGGGCATGATCTATCGCGTGCGGCCCGAAGCGCAGAATCGCCTGACCGCCGCCTACATGGTGTTCTACTCCATCGGCAGCGCGGCCGGCTCATCGATCTCGACCATGGTCTATGCCCACGCGGGCTGGAACGGCGTGTGCCTGATGGGCGCGGGCATCGGCGCTGCGGCCCTGCTCTTCTGGGCGGCCACCCTGCGCGCCACGCCGGCGGCGGCTACCGCCCGGACGGCCGGTTCCGCCCCCGGCTAGCGCCGGTCCGGACCGAGCTCGGCCTCCGCCAGCTCCGCGATGCGCAAGGTCGGCGCCACGAGCTCGTCCTCGCCGTCCTCGATGAGCCAGGTGGCGGACAGGCCGGCCCAGGCCAGGATCCATTGCAGCAGGCGCTGGCGCTCCAGCCCCGCCGCCCGGGCGACGATGTCCGCCTGCCGCGCCAGGCGCCCCGGGGCCAGGGCGATCGCGTGGTCCGGATTGCAGAACAGGTTGGCATAGTCGAAGCCACGCTCGCCCTCCAGCCGTTTCGGATCGATGGCCAGCCAGCCCCGCTCGCCGAAGTCCAGGACGTTGCCGTGGTGGATGTCCCCGTGCAGCGGCACGACGTCCCTAGGCTCGGCCAGCAGCGCCCGGGCCGCGCCGGCCGACCTGGTCAGGATGCCGCCCAGGCGGGCCGCCACCGGTTCGAGCGCCCGGAACCGCTCGGCCAGCGGCACCAGTGCCGGCGCGGGTTTGCCGCGCGGGGCATGCAGCGCGGCGACGGTCCGGCAGATGATGCGGCTGGCTTCGTCGTCCTGCCCCGCCCGCGCCATGCCGGCCAGCGACCGCGTCCCCAGGGCGCGCTCGAGCAGGATCGCGTCGCCCTCGTGCTCCAGCACGCGCGCCGCGCCCACGCCGTCCCACCACACCATCAGGCCCGCGCCCCAGCGCTCTTCGGGTTCGGTGGAGATCTTCAGCATGGCGGCCTTGCCGTCGCGCCGCACCGGCAGCAAGAGGCTCGAATGCGTGGTGCACGGATCGCCGTCGGGCTCCAGGCTCCAGCGGGCAAGCCAGGCGTCGAAAGCTTGGGGGCGAGTCATGGAGGAATGCTCTCTACGTGGAACAACGTGTCAAACTAGCACACCGACATTGTCCTAGGACGACATGAGAATACGAGGAAAGAGCGCGGCCGAGATCTTCGACAGCGTTCGCGCGCAAGTCCAGTCCCAGCAACTCCTGCCCGGCCAGGGCCTGCCGCCCGTGCGCGAGCTGGCGGCGCAGCTGGACGTCAACCGCAATACCGTGGCCGCCGCGTACAAGCGCCTCGTGGCGGCGGGCATCGCCACCGCCCAGGGCCGGCGCGGCACCACCATACGCGGCCAGGGGCCCGGAGAACAGGAAGGCGCGCTGCCCGATTCGCCGCTGGTGGACCTGGCCAGCGGCAACCCCGACCCGGCCTGGCTGCCGGACCTGGCCGCGGCGCTGCACGCCAGGCCCTACCGGCCCCGGCTCTACGGCGAACCGCTGATCAACGCGGGACTCGAGGCCCATGCCCGCGCCTGGTTCGCCCAGGACTGCCCGGCTCCCTTCGAGGTCGACTTGGCCCATGGCGCGGTCGACGCCATCGAACGCCTGCTGGGCGCCCTGCTCGTTCCGGGCGACAAGGTCGCGGTGGAAAACCCCTGCTTCCTGAGCAGCATCAACCTGCTGCGCGTGGCCGGCCTGCAGGCGGTGGGCGTACCGGTCGACGCCGAGGGCATGCAGGCGCCGGCGCTGGAAGCCGCGCTGGCCAAGGGAGTCCGGGCCGTCATCCTGACGCCCCGTGCGCACAACCCCACCGGCTGCAACCTGAGCGCCAGGCGGGCGCGCGCGCTATCGCGCGTCCTGGCGAAACATCCGCACGTCGCCGTGATCCTGGACGACCACTTCGCCTTGCTGGCGACCGCCGCCTATCACTCCGCGCTGCCCGCGGGCACGCGGCGCTGGGCCCTGGTGCGTTCGCTCACCAAGGCACTGGGGCCCGATATCCGGATGGCACTGGTGGCCAGCGATGAAGCGACTTCCCGGCAATTGCGCCTGCGCCTGGCATCGGGCACGAACTGGGTCAGCCACCTGCTGCAGGACATGGCGGAAACCACGCTGGGCAGCCCCGACGCCATCCGGCTGATGTCCCGCGCCCGCAAGGACTATGCCGTGCGCAGGAAGCGCCTGGAGGATGCCCTGGGGAAACGGGGCATCGCCTGCCTGGAAGGCGGGGACGGACTCAATCTGTGGGTGCCGCTGGCCACCGACGACCAGGCGGTCGCCCAGGCCCTGGCGCGGCGGGGCTGGCTGGTCCGCCACGGGCAGCCCTTCGGCGTGCACGAAGCCGTGCCCGGGCTGCGCATCACCGTGTCGGGCATCGAGCCGGCGCAATGCCGGCGGATCGCCTCGGACCTGCGGCACTGCCTGGGCTAGGACGCCGGCGCCACGCAGGCATCCGGGCCGCATCCCGCGCCGGCCCGTCCGCTTGCGGGCGTGCCGGCGCCACCGCCTTCCTCGCCTTCCTCCAGCAGACGGCCGATGGCCGAGCCCAGGGCCAGGTCGTCGATGCTGCCCAGGTGATGCAGGCGGATGTGACCGCGGCGGTCCAGCAGCACCACGCTGGGCGTGCCGCCCAGGGCGTAGTCCCGCATCGTCATCGGAATGTTCCCATCCGGCGCGGGACGGTCGATCCCGATGGGGAAGCTCCAGCGATATTCCTGCGTGAAGGCCCGCAGCGCGGCCGGCCCCGTCACGTCGTGGTGCTCGAACACCGTATGCAGTCCGATCACTGCCACGTCGTCCTCGCGGAACATGCGATGCACGCGCTCGGCCTGCGGCAGGCCATGCGCCAGGCAGGCCGGGCACAACATCTGGAAGGCGTACAGCAGCACCACCTTCCCACGCAGGCCGGCCAGGTCGATGGGCGCGGAGACGTTCAGCCACTCGTCCACCTGCAACGGCGGCGCTTCCACGGTATGGGGCTTGGGTCGGGACATGTCGGACTCCTGTAGTCGTGCCTGAACATGATACTCTTTTGGCATAGGACAAACCGATGAGCCGGACATGAACGCGGACAGCGAAGCCCCCCGGGCCGATACCCCCACCCAGCACGACCAGCACGGCCGCTGGCCCCAGGCCGCCTCGGTCGAGGATTTCCGCCGCAACCTGGCGGCGGTGCGCGAACGCATCGCCGCGGCATGCCGGCGCGCCGGCCGCGACCCGGCCGGCGTGCGGCTGCTGCCGGTCAGCAAGACCGTCGACGAAGCGCGCATCCGCCTGGCCTACCAGGCCGGCTGCCGCTTCCTGGGCGAGAACAAGCTGCAGGAGGCGGCCCGCAAATGGGAAGCGATGTCCGATCTGGCCGACCTGAAGTGGTCCATCATCGGCCACCTGCAGACCAACAAGGCCAAGCTGGTGGCGCGCTTCGCCGCCGAGTTCCAGGCGCTGGACAGCCCGCGGGTGGCCGAGGCACTGGACCGCCGGCTGCAAGCCGAGGGCCGCGCGCTGGACGTATTCGTGCAGGTCAACACCTCGGGCGAGGCCAGCAAGTACGGCCTGCATCCGGATGACGTCCAGGACTTCCTGCGCCAGATGCGCGCCTACTCCGCCCTGCGCGTGCGCGGGCTGATGACGCTCGCCCTGTTCTCCGCCGAAGCCGAGCGGGTCCGGCGGTGCTTCGTGCTGCTGCGCACGCTGCGCGACCGCCTGCGGCAGGGCGCGCCGGCCGGCATCGGCCTGGACGAACTGTCCATGGGCATGTCGGGCGACTACGAGATCGCCATCGAGGAAGGCGCAACCGTGGTGCGCGTGGGCCAGGCCATCTTCGGCGCCCGCAGCACGCCGGACGCCTACTACTGGCCCACCGCCGACCCGCAGCCTGCATCATGAACGATCCCGGCCCCCTCCCGCTGGACGTGGTCTCCATCATGTCCCAGGTCGTCTACGGCCACGTCGGCAACTCGATCGCGGTGCCCAGGCTGTGCCGCGCCGGCCTGCACGTCGCCGCCGTGCCCACCGTCGTGCTCAGCAATACTCCCCACTACCCCACGATGCACGGCGGCGCCCTGCCGCTGGACTGGTTCCAGGGCTACCTGGACGACCTGACGGCCCGCGACGCGCTGCGCCGGTTGCGGGCCGTGGTGGTGGGTTTCCTGGGCAACGCCGCGCAGGCCCAGGCGCTCGGCCGCTGGCTGGAAAGGATACGGCCGGACCACCCGGACCTCATGTTGATCGTCGATCCCGTCATCGGCGACCACGACCATGGCATCTACGTCGACCCGTCGCTGGTGGATGCCTACCGCGACCACCTCGTCGGCCAGGCCCGCGGCTTGACGCCCAACGGCTTCGAACTCGCGCAGCTGACGGGCATGCCCGTGGACGGCATCGACGACGCCATCCGCGCCGCCCGCCGGCTTCTGGCGGGCGATACCGAATGGGTGGTCGTCACCAGCGCGGCGCCCGCGACCTGGACGCCGGACGACATGAAGATCCTGGTCGTGACGCGCACCGACACGGCAACCATCGTCCATCCCCGGCTGGCCCTGACCCCCAAGGGCACCGGGGATCTCTTCACCGCGTCGCTGGCCGCGCACCTGCTGGAAGGCGCGGCTATCGAAGCCGCGGCGCGGCAGGCCGCCGATGACGTCCTGGCCGCGCTGCGGGAAACGCAACGCGCCGGCTGCGCCGAACTGCTGCTGCCGCCCCACCCCTGAACGCCGGACCGGAACCCCGACAATGAACCGCCAAGCCCTGATCGTCCGCCACGTCGCCTTCGAAGACCTGGGCACGCTGGCCCCGCTGCTGGCCGGGCGCGGCTACCGCGTGCGCTACCTGGAAGCCGGCGTCGATGCGATCGCCCCCGGGCCGCTGGCCGCGGCCGACCTGGTCGTGATCCTGGGCGGCCCGATCGGCGTCTACGACACGGACCGCTATCCCTTCCTGGAAGCGGAACTGGCGGCCATTGCCGAACGGCTGAAGCAGGACCGGCCCACCCTGGGTATCTGCCTGGGCGCGCAACTGATGGCCAAGGCGCTGGGCGCGGACGTCAAGCCCACCGGGCGCGCCGAAATCGGCTATGCGCCGCTTACCCTTACGGACGAGGGGCAGGCCTCGGTTCTACGCGGCATCGGATCGGTGCCCGTGCTGCACTGGCACGGCGACCAGTTCGACATCCCGCCCGGCGCCGCCAGGCTGGCGCAAACGCCCGGCTTTCCCAACCAGGCCTTTGCCCTGGGGCCTCGCCTGCTGGGCCTGCAGTTCCACCTGGAAGCGCAGGCCACGCACATCGAACGCTGGCTGATCGGCCACGCCTGCGAGCTGGCGGCGCACCGGATCGACGTCGCCGCCGTCAGGCGGGACGCGGCGCGCCATGGCGCCGAGCTCGAACGCGTGGCCCGCCAGGTCTTCGGCGACTGGCTGGACGGCTGCTGACACCCGGCCACCTCTTCAGATCCGCGCCGGCCCGGCTCCGCCCGTGGCCGCCTCGGCCGCCTCGGCCGCCTGTATGCCCGACAGGATGGCGGACGGCACGCCGTAGCCTGGAAACGTGGTCTGTCCGGCCAGATACAGGCCGCGCAGCGGCGTGCGATGCGGGAAGAAGCGGTCGGGCGAGGCGCCGGGCGCCACGCCATACAGCGCCCCCTCGTACAAATGCCGCTGGCGGACGAAGTCCCGCGGGTCCAGCACGCGGACGGCATCGATCTCCAGCCCCGGAACCCGCTGCCGCATGGCCGCCAGATAGCGGTCCACGGCGGACCGCGTCATGTCGGGCGTCCACTCGTCGGCCGAGGCGATGCCGGAGACAGGCGCGTACAACTCCAGGATGGAGCGTCCCGGCGGCGCCAGATCCGGCAGGACCTGCGTGGGGCATGTGTAGGCCAGCCAGCGCGGCGCGTCCGGCGGCATCACATGCAGCCGGCCCTGCTCGCGCATGAGAGGCACGTGGTTGACGATGAACGCGCCCGGCCCCTCGGCGACCGCGCCGCCCAGCTGGATCGATATCGCGCGATGGGATAGCGGCGCACGCCGCGCGCGCCGCGCCAGCGTCCATGGCACCGCGTCGGCGGGCAGCAGGCGGTGGACCACGTCGAAGCCTGAACAGGCCGCGATCACGCAATCGGCCTGGATGCGTTCCCCGCCCGCCAGCGCGACACCGCGCGCCACGCCGCCGGCCACCGTTATGCGTTCCACCGGCCGGCCGCACAGGATGCGCACGCCGTGGCGCTGCGCCGCGCGGTACAGCGCCTGGCTGATGGCTCCCATCCCGCCCCGGGGAAGGTGGAAGCCCTCTTCCAGCAAGGCCACCAGCCCGATGATCTGCGTGGCGGGAAGCCGTTCCGGCCCCATGCCGGTGTACAGCAGGGTGGATGCGACGGCGGCCTGCAGCCCGGCATCCGGGAAATGCCCGGCGATGAGACGATCGGCCCGCCCCGACAGGGCAGGCAGGTAGCGCCACAGCCGCCCCAGCGTCCTTGCCAGGGCCGGCTCGAACGGCAGCACTTCCTGGACCAGCGTGCGATAGATCGGCGCCCAGCGGCGCCGCAGTGCGTCCAGTCCATCCCGCAACATGGCGGTCCGTGCCGCGTCTCCCTCGACCAGGGAATCCTCCACGCCCGCCAGCCGCACCACCGTGCCGTCGTCCAGGTGCGTCGCATGCGGCCGCGCGATGGCGGCCAGCTCGATCTCGCGCTCGACGTCCATGCCCAGCCGCGCGAACCCCGATCTCAGCAATGATGGAACCGCCACGTACACGGCGCCGTTGTTGAAGGTGAAGCCTTGTTCGCTGACGGTGGAGCAGCAGCCTCCGACCTCCTCGCCGGCTTCGGCCAGGACGACGTCGACGCCTTGCCGGGCCAGCGCCACGCTGGCCGCCAGGCCCGACAGCCCCGCGCCGACGACCATCGCCGACCGTATCGACCTTCCCATGACAGCTAGCCTCCATGACCGGAAAAATTAGACAATGTACAAAATTCTACACTGTATAATTCTTTCATGATCACGGCCGCCCTTCCCTCCAAGCGCCAGCGCACGCGCGAACATATCGCGACGGTGGCGGGCGACCTGTTCGAACGCCACGGCTACGAGGCCGTGACGATGGAACAGATCGCCGTCGAGGCGGGCGTCGTGCGGGGAACGCTATACAACCACTTCGCGGTCAAGGAAGCGGTGCTTGCCGAATGGATGCATGCGCGCCTGGCGCGCGACTTGGCGCCGCTGATGCAGGCCGTCATGAAGCGCAAGACCTTCGCCTCCCGCATCCCGGTGGTCCTGGACGCCTCGGCCCGATGGTGGGAGGAACATCGGCAGTACGCCGCGCCCTACATCCGCTTCCGCTTCCAGCAGGTAAGCGATGGATCGGGCGAGCAGGCGTCGTCCGACATGGTCACCGCGTACACCGCGCTGATCCACGCGGCGCAGCAGGCCGGGGAAGTCCGCGACAACGAACCTCCTGAACGCCTGGCCAACTACCTGCATTTCCTGTACCTGTCGGCGCTGATGAGCTGGCTGGGCGACCCGAAGGTTTCCCTGCGCAAGGCCTTCGCGCGCGCCTTCGACTTCTTTCTTCAGGGCGCGTCGCGCCCCTGAGGCTCGCCGCCGTCCCCGCCCCGCGCGCCGACCGCGATCCGGAAAGCCCCCAGGGCCACCACCGTCAGGAAGATCTGCACCACCGCGCAGGAGATGGCCGGATCCGAGCCGTAGCCCACGAGCTTGGTACCCAGCGCGCCGGCCGCCATCTGCCCGAACCCGTACAGGCCCGCCGCGGACCCCGTCAGCCCCGGTGCCGAGGACAGCGCGCGCGACAGCCCTGCCGGACTGGCCATGCCGCATCCCGTCGTCAGCAGGAAGGTGATGGCGATCAGCACGGGCACATTCAGCCAGCCCATGGCCTGCACGCCCAGGAACACCAAGGCCATGGCCAGGCTCAGCCCCGCCCCCATGTAGAGAAACAGCTCCGTGTTCAAGCGCCCCACCAGCCGCCGGGTCGTGGCTGACCCCACGCTGGCCCCGACGATGGTGATCGCCGCGAACCAGCCGATCTGGGAAATCGGCAACTGCAACTGCCCGTGCACGATGTAGGGTGCCGTCGCCAGATAGGGATAGAGCGCCGTGCTGGAACAGGCCCCGCCCACCATGAACCCCAGGAATCGCCGGTTGCCGACCAACTGGCCGTAGTCCCGCGCGATCTTGCCGAAGGCCAGCGGCGAGCGGTCCAGGTTGGTCTCGGGCAGCAGCCGCCACGCGCACAGCACCATCGCGGTCGCCATGCACACCAGGAACACATAGATGGCCCGCCAGCCAAAGCCGTCGGCCAGGTACGAGCCCAGGATGGGCGACAGCCCCGGCCCCACCAGCGTCAACAGGTTAAGCAGCGCCAGGTCCTTGGTGGCCCGCTCGGGCGTGGAGATGTCGCGGACGATGGAGCGCCCCAGCGTGATGCCCGCCGCGCCGCCCAGCGCCTGCGCCAGGCGGGCGGCCAGCAGCCATTCGAGCGTGGGCGCGAACAGCGCGAACACGCTCGCCACCAGATAGATGCCCAAGCCCAGCAGCAGCGTGGGCCGGCGCCCGATGGTGTCCGACACCGGCCCGTAGATCAGTTGTCCGAACGCCAGCCCCACCACGTACAGCGTGATGGTCTGCTGCATGCCGGCCGGGCTCGCGCCCAGGTCGGCGCCCGCCAGCGGCAGCGCCGGCATGAAGATGTGCATGGCCATCGTGCCGCTGAGCGTCACCAGCACCAGGAGCCACAAGGGCGCCCGGATGGACGGGGCAGGGGACGGATGCGCGCGGGTCATGGAGGTCTTTCGTCTAAAGCGTATCGAACCGGCGCGCGATCTTTTCCAGGGCCTGGCGGGTGATGCGCAGTTCCTGCGCGGTCAGGTCGTCCAGCAGGCTGGCCTCGATCTCCAGGCTCTTGGCCACGATACGCTCGGCCAGCGCGCGCCCCTGCCGCGTCAGGCGGATGGACTTCGCGCGGCGATCCTCTTCCGCCGTTTCCCACTCGATCAGGCCCAGCTCGCGCAACTGCGACAGGATGCGGACCAGCGAGGACTTCTCCAGCGACAATGTCTCCGCCAGGTCCTTCTGGCGCACCACCGGCTCGCTGGATTCGTACAAGGCCAGCAGCGGCGCGCGCGTGGCGTCCGAGAGACCCATTTCCTTGAAATGCTGATCGACCGCCCTGCGCCACTTGCGGTAGACCGCGCCGACCAGCCGTCCGAAGCGGGCCCGGACGTGTTCGTCGAGCTGCGGCGGGGTCCTTAAATTAGGTTGCATGCGAACTATTTTCCCAGGAAATTAGTTCGCATGCAACCTAAGTACGCAAACACTCCGCTGCTTGATTGCCCTATATTCTCTAGCTCGGATGACAACCTCTCTGCCCCCCCCTGCCCATGTTGATACGCCCGGAACAACCGCACGACATCGCGGCCATCGACCGCGTGATCACCCGCGCCTTCGCCACCGCGCCGCATGCGAGCGGCACCGAGGCACGGATCGTCGACGCGCTGCGCGAGGCCGGCGCATTGACCCTTTCGCTCGTGGCGGAATCCCATGGCGAGGTCGTGGGCCACGTGGCCCTCTCTCCCGTGGCGCTTTCCGACGGCACACCCGGCTGGTACGGCCTCGGTCCGCTCGCCGTGGCGCCCGGACACCAGGGCAAGGGCCTGGGCGGGCAGCTGGTCGCGCATGCGCTCGATGCGTTGCGCCAGCGCCATGCGGCCGGATGCGTGGTGCTGGGCGAACCGGAATACTACGGCCGGTTCGGATTCCGGGCCGATCCGGACTTCGTGCTGCCGGGCGTGCCGCCGGAATATTTCCAGGCGGTCCGGCTCACGCCCGGGGCGGGTGGAGGAACGGTGGCGTATCACCAGGCCTTCGAGGTAGCGGCCTAGAGATCGCGGCCCCGCTTACGGTACTCCCACGGCGCGACAGGCGACGGCAAGGCCCACAGGCCACGCCGCCCCGCCCTCGCCTCGCCCTGCAGGTCAACCAGCGCCCGTTCCGCGGTGAACTTGGGATAGACCCAGGCATACCCATGGCGCAGCATCATTTCCTGCACGCTGCCATGGCCGCAATCGACATCGCCCAGCGTGCGGCCATAGCGATCCTTGCCATGGCGCGACAACCTGGCCTGCGCGCCCAACGGACAGAGTGCCCTCAGGAAATCGCGCGAGGCGATCCCGCCGGCCTGGCCAATCTCCGGCGCATCGATCCGCTCCAGGCGCACCGGAGTGCTTTTCTTTTGCGGGGGACATTGCAGGCGCATCGTGTCGCCATCGTGGATGGACGTGACGGTGCAAACCTGGGCGAACGTGGCGCATGGCAGGGCGAAAGCGGCTATGCCTGCCAGGCACCGGATCATCGAAATCGTGGTTTTCATGGCGGCATTATCCCAGCACCGGCGGCACGGCCCGTCGCACCATTGCTGGGCGCACGCCCCTGAGTCGAGCGCAATCGCGCGCCACTCCTGTGCGCGGCAAGGCATCGGCCGGCCGAGCATCCCCCCTCATCTCGCCGCCCGCACGGCTAAAGCCGCATGGCAGCGCGCCTGGCACGGCTCTTGAATATGTCCCTCCAAACTTGTACACAAGAGGGAATACCAGATGCGCGGATGGACGATTTCCGACTGGCTCGACGCATACCGGGACGGCGCACAACCGGCACGCCTGCTTGGCGAACTGCTGGAGTCCCTGGCGGGGCCGGATCCGGCCTGGATTTCGATCGCCAGCCCGGAGGTGCTCCAGGCCCAGTTGGCGGCGCTCGAAAGCCGGCTGCGGTCGGTCGACGGAAACATCGATAAGCTGCCGCTGTACGGCGTGCCGTTCGCGGCCAAGGACAACATCGATGCCGTCGGGTTCGCGACCACCGCGGGCTGCCCGGCGTTCGCCTACACGCCTGCGCAGAACGCGACGCTGATCGCGCGACTCGCCCAGGCCGGCGCGATATTGATCGGCAAGACCAATCTCGACCAGTTCGCCACGGGGCTCGTCGGCGTACGATCGCCCTACGGCATACCGGAAAACGCCTTCGACCCCGAATACATATCGGGCGGATCGAGTTCCGGCTCGGCCTCCGTGGTCGCACGGGGTATCGTTCCGTTCTCGCTAGGAACCGATACCGCGGGCTCCGGCCGGGTGCCTGCGGGGCTGAACAACATCGTCGGCCTCAAGCCCACGCGCGGCGCGTTCAGCAACACCGGCGTCGTGCCGGCTTGCCGGACGCTCGACTGCGTGTCGGTGTTCTCGACGACGGTGGAAGACGCGGTTCGCGTCCATGATGTCGCCGCATCGCTGGACCTGGCCGATGGACTCTCACGAGCCGCGCCGGCGGGGTCGGCGACATGGCGTCTTCCTGCGGCCCCGCGCTTCGCCATTCCGGCGGTTCCGGAGTTCTTCGGCGACGACCTGTCCGACCAGGCTTTCAAGGCCGCGGTCGCACATATCGAAGCGCGCGGCGCGACATGCGTACCCGTCGATTTCTCCGTCTTCGACGACGTGGCCGCCCTGCTCTACGACGGCCCCTGGGTGGCCGAGCGGTATGCGGCCATCCGCGCCTTCGCGGCAGGACACGAGACCGACATCCATCCCGTCGTCCGCGACGTCATTTTCAAGGCGCGCGATTTCTCGGCCGCCGATGCCTTCGACGGCATCTACCGCCTCGCGGACCTGAAGCGCCGTGCCGACACATTGCTGGCGCAGTTCGATGCGTTGCTGGTCCCCACCGCCCCGACGCACTACCGGATCGCCGAACTGCTGGCCGATCCGATACGCTTGAACAGCAACCTGGGCAAGTACACGAATTTCGTCAATCTGCTCGACTGGAGCGCGGTCGCGGTGCCGGCGAACCTGCGCGAGGACGGACTGCCGTTCGGCATCACCCTGATCGGCGACGCCTGGCGCGAGCGGGCACTTGCCGGCTTCGCCGCATCGTGGCACGAAGCGACCGGCCTGACGCGAGGCGCAACGGGGCTGCCGCTTGCCGCTGGCAGGATCCCCGCCGCCGGATCCGCGGACCTCGACACGACAGGCGAATCCATCCGCGTGGCGGTAGTCGGCGCCCATCTGCGCGGCATGCCGCTGAACCACGAACTGACGTCGCGGGCAGCCCGGTTCGTCGAATCGACCACGACCGCCGCCAACTATCGGCTCTATGCGCTGGCCAACACGACGCCGCCAAAGCCCGGTCTCGTGCGGGCGGACCACGGCGCGCCGATACGGGTGGAGCTATGGGACGTACCCGCGGCGGCATTCGGCTCGTTCGTCGCCGGCGTTCCCGCGCCGCTGGGCATCGGCACGCTGACCCTCGCCGACGGCCGGCAGGTCAAGGGTTTCATCTGCGAACCCTATGCGCTGGACGACGCCAGCGACATCACCGAATTCGGCGGCTGGGCGAGCTACCTCGACAGTCGGCGCCCCAGCAACGAGCCGTCACGTTCCTGAACCGGAGCCCACATGTTCGATACCGTACTGATCGCCAATCGAGGCGAGATCGCTTGCCGCATCGCTCGCACGCTCAAGCGGATGAAAATCCGCTCCGTGGCGGTGTACTCCGACGCGGACCGCAACAGCCTGCACGTCGCCACGGCCGATGTGGCCGTGCCGCTGGGAGGCGACACCGCCGCCGACAGCTACTTGCGGGCCGACCTGATCATCGAGGCGGCCAGGCAGACCGGCGCGCAGGCCATCATTCCCGGTTATGGCTTCCTGTCCGAGAACGCCGAGTTCGCCGCGCGCTGTGAGGCCGAAGGCATCGCGTTCGTCGGACCGACCGCGCTCCAGATGAAGCAATTCGGCCTCAAGCACGAGGCGCGCGAGCTGGCCCGGCGGGCGGGCGTTCCGCTCACGCCCGGATCGGGCCTGCTGGCGGATGTCGACAGCGCGCGCAAAGCGGCCCGGGTCATCGGCTATCCGGTCATGCTCAAAAGCACGGCAGGGGGCGGGGGAATCGGACTGACACGCTGCAACGACGAAGCCGAACTGGTCGCCGCCTTCGAGTCCGTACAGCGGCTGGGCCAATCGTTCTTCGCGAACGGCGGCGTATTCGTCGAACGCTTCCTCGACCGCGCACGCCATGTCGAGGTGCAGATCTTCGGCGACGGCAACGGCAAGGTGGTCGCGCTGGGCGAGCGCGATTGCTCGCTGCAGCGGCGCAACCAGAAGGTGGTCGAGGAAACGCCCGCGCCGGATCTTCCGCCCGACGTACGCGGCAGGCTGCTGGCCGCGGCGGAGAACCTGGGCCGCTCCGTGGGCTACCGCTCGGCCGGCACGGTCGAGTTCATCTACGACGCCGCGCGGCAGGCCTTCTATTTCCTCGAGGTCAACACACGGCTCCAGGTCGAACATGCGATCACCGAAAGCGTGACCGGCATAGATCTCGTCGAATGGATGATCCTGACGGCGGCCGGCACTCCCCCCGCCCTGGACCGGGCGATCACGCCGCAGGGCGCATCGATCGAGGTGCGCATCTACGCCGAGAACCCGCTGCGCAACTTCTCGCCCAGCCCCGGCACCCTGACCGAGGTCGGCTTTCCGCCCGACGTCCGGGTGGACAGCTGGGTGGAGACTGGCACCGAGGTATCGGCCCACTACGATCCGATGATCGCCAAGCTGATCGTCCACGGGGCAGACCGGCCCGCCGCGATCGCGGCGATGGCGCGCGCGCTCGACGCGACCCGCCTCTCGGGCATCGCGACGAACCTCGACTACCTGCGCAAGGTCATCGCGAGCCACGGGTTCCGCGACGGCGATGTCTCGACCCGCTATCTGGACGACTTCGCCTACCGCCCGTCGGCCGTGGAGGTGATCGACGCGGGCACCTACACCACCATCCAGGACTATCCCGGGCGCGTGGGCTACTGGGACATCGGCGTGCCGCCGTCGGGTCCGATGGACGACTGGGCATTCCGTCTGGCCAACCGCATCGTGGGCAACAACGAGCACGCGGCCGGCATCGAGGCCACGGTACTCGGTCCGACACTGCGCTTTCACGGCGACACCGTGATCGCGCTGACCGGCGCGCCCACGGATGCGCGGCTCGACGGCTCGCCGGTCGAATTCTGGGCGCCGGTCACGGTCCGGGCCGGCCAGACGCTGAAGATCGGCAAGGCAACGAGCGGCTGCCGGACCTACCTGGCCGTGCGCAACGGCCTGGACGTGCCGCTGTACCTGGGCAGCCGGGCGACGTTCGCGCTCGGCCAGTTTGGCGGACATGCCGGGCGCACGCTGCGCCCGGCCGACGTGCTGCCGATTGCCGATCCTGCACTGCCCGCGACCGCGGACCTGGCGCCGATCCACGCCCCGGCTCCGCTACCCTCCGCGCTCGTGCCCGCCTACGGGCGGGAATGGGAAATAGGCGTGCTGTACGGCCCGCATGGCGCCCCCGATTTCTTCAAGCCGGAATCGATCGAGACGTTCTTCGCCAGCCAGTGGGAAGTCCATTACAACTCGAACCGCCTGGGCATCCGGCTCAATGGGCCCAAGCCGGAATGGACGCGCTCGGACGGAGGGGAAGCCGGCCTGCATCCGTCGAACATCCACGATTGCGAGTACGCGATCGGCAGCATCAACTTCACTGGCGACATGCCGGTTATCCTCACGCGCGACGGCCCGAGCCTGGGCGGATTCGTCTGCCCGGTCACGATCGCCAAGGCGGAACTGTGGAAAGTCGGACAGGTCAAGCCTGGCGACCGCATCCGCTTTCGCGAGATGTCGTTCGACGAGGCGCTCGCGCTGGAGCGGCGGCAGGATGCGTTCATCCGCGACTGGAACGGGACATCGATCGATGCGCCGGCATTTTCCACGCGCCGCGGCTCGCCCATCCTGTTCGAGGCGCCCGCGCAGGGTGAACGTCCCAAGACCGTTTTCCGCCAGGCCGGCGACAAGTACATCCTGGTCGAGTATGGCGACAACGTGCTCGACCTGAACCTGCGATTCCGCGTCCATGCGCTGATGGAGGCGCTCAAGGCGGCCGCCCTGCCCGGCGTGCTGGAACTGTCGCCGGGCGTGCGGTCGCTGCAGGTGCGCTACGACGGCCGGACCATCGGCCAGCGGGCGCTTGTCGAGGCGCTGGCGGCAACCGACGCGACGCTGGCCGGCATTTCGACGATGAAAGTGCCGAGCCGGGTGGTGTACCTGCCCATGGCCTACGAGGACTCGGCGACGCTGGACGCCGTGGCGCGCTACCGGCAGTCGGTGCGCGATACCGCGCCCTGGCTGCCCAGCAACACCGAGTTCATCCGGCGCATCAACGGCCTGGCCTCGACGCAGGACGTGCACGATACGATCTACCAGACGAGCTACATGGTGCTTGGCCTGGGCGACGTCTACCTGGGCGCCCCGTGCGCGGTACCGGTCGACCCGCGCCATCGCCTGCTGACCTCGAAGTACAACCCCGCGCGAACCTACACGGCCGAAGGAACGGTCGGCATCGGCGGCGTGTACATGTGCATATACGGCATGGATTCGCCCGGCGGATACCAACTGGTGGGACGAACGCTGCCCATCTGGAACAAATTCCTGAAGAACGAAGCGTTCGTCGATGGCAAGCCATGGCTGCTGCGCTTCTTCGACCAGGTCCGCTTCTACCCGGTGACCGAGAGCGAGCTGGAAGGATTGCGCAATGACTTCCGGGAGGGCCGCCAGGGCGTGCGCATCGAGGAAGAGATCTTCGATCTCGGTGAGTACAACGCCTTCCTGGCCCGGATCGAACCGGAGCTGGAAGTGCTCCGGGCCACCCAGAAGCAGGCGTTCGACGCGGAGGTCGCCCGCTGGGCGACCCAGTCCGACGAGGCTGGCACCGCGGACGACGGCCCGGATGAGGCCACCACCGCGCATGACGATCCGACGGGCTCGATCGTTGCCGCCGACATCACGGGCAACGTCTGGAAGCTGCTCGTCGAACCCGGGGCAACCGTGAAGGCGGGAGACTCGCTGCTGATCCTGGAAGCCATGAAGATGGAATTCCACATCTCCGCGCCGCACGACGGCCTGGTCAAGAGCCTGCATTGCCGCCCCGGCATGATGATCAGCGCCGGCGACCCCCTGGTATCGCTGGCATGACCGCCGCTTCATAACCGTTTCTGGAATTCCTTATGGCGGACAACCGCGTGCCGGGCGAACCGGCGCAGGGCGCGAACAACCTCGCGACACAGATCTACACCCGGTTGAAGGCGGACATCTTCGATTTCCGGCTATTGCCCGGCGACAAGTTCAGCGAAGGCGACGTCGCCGCGCGCATGCAGGTCAGCCGCACTCCGGTGCGGCAGGCGCTGTTCTGGCTGTTGCGCGAAGGCTACGTGGACGTGCACTTCAAGAGCGGCTGGCAGGTGCGGACCTTCGACTTCAAGTACTTCGAGGACCTGTACGAGATCCGCGTGATGATGGAAACGACGGCCATCGACCGTATCGTCGCCGGGCGCCAGACGGCGCAGCTCGATCCGCTGCGGGAGATCTGGTGCGTGCCAGCCGGAATGCGCGAGCAGGACCCGGCCAGGGCGGCGGCGCTCGACGAGGGCTTCCACGCGGGGTTGGTCGCCGCGACCGGCAACCTCGAGATGGCCCGGATGCATACGGACGTGGCCGAACGCATACGCATCATCCGCCGCCTCGATTTCACCAAACCGCCGCGCGTGGCCGCCACCTACCAGGAGCACGCGGACATCCTGGACGCCATCGGCAAGAACGACGCCGCGCTCGCGCGGCAGATGGTCCGTGCGCATATCGCCGAGAGCCAGGCCGAAGTCAAGCGCATCACGCTGTACATGATGCAGACCGCCCGCGAACGCTATGCGTCGCGCGAGCAGGCCTGAAGCTCCCGGGATGCGTGCGGGGCGCACCAGCATGGCGCCGCCACGCACCGACATCTATCACGACAAGACGCGAACAGCCCGCTGAATCCCCCTTCCCTGCTCCGGCGCCGCCGGCTCATCCGCTGGCCCGGAAGTTGCATCTTCAATGCAGTCTTGTATCCAAGACGAAATACAACCTTCCACTTCCAAGGACGATCAATGAAAAAGCGTGAGTTTCTGAAGGTCGCATCGGCAGCGGGCCTGGCGGGAATCGCCGGCAGACTCCCTTCCGCATTCGCGCAAGGTGCGAACAAAGGGCCGATCAAGGTGGGTATCCTGCATTCGCTGTCGGGCACGATGGCGATCTCGGAAACGTCGCTGAAAGACACGGCGCTGATGACCATCGCCCAGATCAACGCGGCGGGCGGCGTGATGGGCAGGAAGATCGAGCCGGTCGTGGTCGATCCGGCGTCGAACTGGCCGCTCTTCGCGGAAAAGGCGCGCCAGTTGATTTCGCAGGACAAGGTCGCCGCCGTGTTCGGATGCTGGACGTCGGTATCGCGCAAGTCCGTGCTGCCCGTGTTCGAAGAACTGAACGGCCTGCTTTTCTATCCGGTGCAGTACGAGGGCGAGGAAATGTCGCGCAACGTGTTCTACACCGGCGCCGCGCCCAACCAGCAGGCCATCCCCGCGACCGAATACCTGATGAGCGCGGAAGGCGGCGGCGCCAAGCGCTTCTTCCTGCTGGGCACCGACTACGTCTACCCGCGCACCACCAACAAGATCCTGCGGGCCTTCCTGCAATCGAAGGGCGTGCAGGATGCCGACATCCAGGAGGTCTATACCCCGTTCGGCCACAGCGACTACCAGACCATCGTCGCGAACATCAAGGCCTTCGCGCGTGGCGGCAAGACCTGCGTCATTTCCACGATCAACGGCGACTCGAACGTGCCGTTCTACAAGGAACTCGGCAACCAGGGCCTGAAGGCGGCCGACGTGCCCGTCGTGGCGTTCTCGGTGGGCGAGGAAGAACTGCGCGGCATCGACACCAAGCCGCTGGTCGGCAACCTGGCCGCGTGGAACTACTTCATGTCGCTGCGCAATCCGGAGAACACGAAGTTCAAGGAGATGTTCGCGGACTGGGTGAAGAAGAACAACCTGCCGGGCGGCGCGAAGCGCGTGACCAACGATCCGATGGAGGCCACCTACGTCGGTCTCCACATGTGGAAACAGGCGGTCGAGAAGGCCAAGAGCACCGACGTCGACAAGGTGCGCGCCGCGATGATAGGCCAGAAGTTCGCCGCGCCCTCGGGCTTCACGCTGGAGATGGACGGCAACCACCACCTGCGCAAGCCGGTGATGATCGGCGAAGTGCGCGCGGACGGCCAGTTCAACGTCGTCTGGCGCACCAAGGCGCCGGTGCGCGCGCAGCCGTGGAGCCCCTACATTCCCGGCAACCAGGGCAAGCCGGATGTCGTCGGCTCGCTTCCCGCACTGGCGCGCCAGCCCGGCCTGGCCTGAGCCCGACGCCGGGACACGGCGCGGCTGTCGTGTCCCGACGGATTCCTGTCCTTGTCCAACCCGGTCTTCCCCACATGAACCTGCGCCAATACCTGCGCGCCGTGGCCGTGTCGGCGGCGCTCGCGTGCCCCGGCCCGGCGGCCTTCGCGCTCGACGCCGCCGACATCGCTCCGTTGGGCGGTGACGACTTCGATGCCAAGCTGGCCGCGATCGACAAACTGATCGAGACGCGCGACGAGAGCTCGTTCGCGCTGCTCCAGGCGCTTTCCGACGACAACGCGCTGGCCACCGACGCCGGGCAGGTGCTGATCCGGTCGGACGCGGCCACGCGCGACGCGGCGACCGGCAGGCCGGTCGGCCAGGACGTGGCCGATGGCGCGCAGCCTGTCACGCTGAACAATCTGCTGCGCGCGAAAGTCGCCGGCGCGCTGGCCGGCCTGCAGCTCGCATCGCCCGATGCCGCCGCGCGCGGCGCGGCGATCGACGCGCTGCTGAAGAATCCGGATCCGTCGATGAAGCCCCTGATCGACGCCGCGCGCGCGCGGGAAGCCGATCCCGCCCTGAAGCAGCGCCTCGACACGCTATGGTCGATGACCGCGCTGCACGCCCCGGATGCCGCGACCCGGCTCGAAGCGGTCAAGCTCGTCGCCGCCCGCAAGGATCCGGGCATGTACGAACTGCTGCGCCCGCTGACGGCCAAATCGGCGACCGGCGCATGGCAGGAACCCGACCCGCAGGTACGGGCCGTCGCCCAGCAAGGGCTCGACACGCTGGACGGCATTGAACGCCGCGGACGGATCGCCGGCACGCTGTTCGCCGGCCTGTCGCTCGGCAGCGTGCTGCTGCTGGCCGCGCTGGGCCTGGCGATCACCTATGGACTGATCGGCGTCATCAACATGGCGCACGGGGAATTCCTGATGATCGGCGCCTACGCGACCTACGTCGTGCAGACGCTGTTCCAGCGCTACGCGCCCGCGGCGTTCGACTGGTATCCGCTGGTGGCGGTGCCGGTCGCGTTCCTGGCGGCGGCGCTCGGCGGCGCGGCCATCGAACGCCTGGTCCTCAAGCACCTGTATGGCCGGCCGCTGGAGACGCTGCTGACCACCTTCGGCATCAGCCTGATCCTGATCCAGGGCACGCGCATGATCTTCGGCGCACAGAACGTCCAGGTGGAAAACCCTTCATGGATGAGCGGGGGCGTGACCGTCATGCAAAGCCTGATCCTGCCCTACAACCGGATCGCGATTCTTGCGTTTTCGCTGGCGGTGGTCGCGCTGGCCTGGGCCGTGCTGACGCGAACGCGCCTGGGCCTGTTCGTGCGCGCGGTCACGCAGAACCGCCGGATGGCCGCCTGCGTCGGCGTGCGGACCGCGCGCGTGGACGCCTATGCGTTCGCGTTCGGCGCCGGCATCGCCGGACTGGGAGGCTGCGCGCTGTCGCAGATCGGCAACGTGGGACCGGACCTGGGCCAGAGCTACATCATCGACTCCTTCATGGCCGTGGTGCTGGGCGGGGTCGGCCAGATCGCCGGCACGGTGATCGGCGGCTTCGGACTCGGTCTCGTCAGCAAGGCGATCGAACCGTTCTGGGGCGCCGTGCTCGCCAAGATCGCGGTGCTCGTGCTGATCGTTCTCTTCATCCAGAAACGCCCGCAGGGCCTGTTCGCCCTGAAGGGCCGTAGCGCGGAGGCCTGAGATGGCTGTCACGATATCGACGATGCCGGGGATCCCGTCCGCCGCCGGCCAGGACATCGGACGGACGCTGGGCCTGCCGCCGCGTCCGGCGCTGCTCTCGCGCAACGCCTGGCTCGCATTGCTGGCGCTGAGCATCGCGGTGGGCATAGGGGTGCCGGTCGGCGCGCTGGTGGTGCCCGAGACGAGCGCCTTCCACCTGTCCGCCTACGCGATGACGCTGGCCGGCAAGTTCATGTGCTACGCCATCGGAGCGCTCGCGCTGGACCTGGTATGGGGCTACTGCGGCGTATTGAGCCTGGGGCACGCGCTGTTCTTCGCGCTGGGTGGCTACGCGATCGGCATGTACCTGATGCGCTCCATCGGCAACGAGGGCGTGTACGGCAGCGACCTGCCCGACTTCATGGTGTCCCTGAACTGGCAGGCCCTGCCCTGGTACTGGGAAGGCACCCAGCACCTGGGATACGCCCTGCTGCTGGTGGTACTGGTGCCCGCGGCCGTCGCCTGGATATTCGGCTTCTTCACGTTCCGCTCGCGCGTCAAGGGCGTCTACCTGTCCATCATTACCCAGGCCCTGACCTTCGCCGCGATGCTGCTGTTCTACCGCAACGAGACCGGATTCGGCGGCAACAACGGCTTCACCGACTTCAAGCGCATCGCCGGCTTCGCCATCACCCACCCCGGCACCCGTACCGCGCTCTTCCTGCTGACCTTCGCCACGCTCGTCCTCGCGTTCATCGCCGCGCGCGCCATCGTCACCTCCAAGCTCGGCCGCGTCGTCACCGCGGTGCGCGACGGCGAGACCCGGCTGATGTTCCTCGGCTACAACCCCCTGGGCTACAAGCTGTTCGTGTGGACCGTGTCGGCCATCCTGTGCGGCATCGCGGGCGCACTGTACGTACCCCAGGTCGGCATCATCAACCCCGGGGAGATGTCGCCCGGCAACTCGATCGAAATGGCGATCTGGGTCGCCGTCGGCGGGCGCGGCACCCTGATCGGCCCCATCGTCGGCGCCTTCGCCGTCAATGGCGCCAAGAGCTTCTTCACCGCCAACTTCCCCGAATACTGGCTGTTCTTCCTCGGCCTGATCTTCGTACTGGTACCGCTGCTGCTGCCGCGCGGCATCATGGGCCTGATCGGAAACGTCTTCAAGCGGAGCACGCACTGATGGGTACGCATCCTGCCATGGACCACGCGAAGACGCCGCCGCGCAGCGCGTCGGGCTTCGGCGACGGCCTCGACCAGCCCACCCTGTCCGGGGCCGCCGCCCTGGGGCACGTGGTCCGGCCCAACGCCATCGACGTGTCGCATGGCACCATCCTCTACCTGGAAGACGTGACGGTCAGCTTCGGCGGCTTCCGGGCGTTGAACAAGCTGTCCCTGACGGTCGACGCCGGGGAATTGCGATGCGTGATCGGCCCCAACGGCGCAGGCAAGACGACGATGATGGACGTCATCACCGGCAAGACCTCGCCCGACGCCGGCAAGGTCTACCTGGGCCAGAGCATCGACCTCACCCGCCTGAACGAACCGCAAATCGCCCAGACCGGCATCGGACGCAAGTTCCAGAAACCCACCGTGTTCGAACAGCACCCGGTCTGGGAAAACCTGGAACTCGCGATGAAGGCGGACAAGCGCTGGTGGGCGTCGCTGCGCGCGCGCCTGGACCGCGCGGCCCAGGCCCGGATCGAACACACGCTAGAAGTGATACGCCTGGAAAGCGAGGCGCGCCGGCTCGCGGGCGAACTCTCGCATGGCCAGAAGCAGCGCCTCGAGATCGGCATGCTGCTGATGCAGCAACCGGCCCTGCTCTTGCTGGACGAGCCCGCCGCCGGCATGACCGACGACGAAACCATGGAACTGGCCGTGCTGCTGAACCGCCTGCGCGGCACCTGCTCCATGATGGTGGTCGAACACGACATGGAGTTCGTCGCCGCGCTGGCCGGCGAAACCGGCCGCGTGACGGTCATGGCCGAAGGCCGCGTGCTGGCCGAAGGCTCCCTGGACCACGTGAAACGGGACGAAGCCGTCATCGAGTCCTATCTGGGACGTTGAACTTGCGGGGAACGGACGATGCTGAACATTGAAGGATTGAACCAGTTCTACGGCGGCAGCCACATCCTGCGCGACATCTCCATGACCGTGCCCGACGGCAAGCTGACCGTGCTGCTCGGCCGCAACGGCGTCGGCAAGACCACCCTGCTGCGCTGCCTGATGGGCGTCGTGCCGACGAAAAGCGGCACCATCGCCTGGCGCGGCCAACCCTTCACCAGACTGCCCACCTACGAACGCGTCGCCCGCGGCCTCGCCTACGTGCCCCAGGGGCGCGACATCTTCCCTCGCCTGACGGTCGAAGAAAACCTGCTGGTCGGGGCCGCCAGCCGCAAGGCGCCCGCCGGCGTGCCCGAGCACATCTACGCGCTGTTCCCGGTACTCAAGGACATGCGGGCCCGGCGCGGCGGGGATCTTTCGGGCGGCCAGCAGCAGCAACTGGCCATCGGCCGAGCCCTGATGAGCGAACCGCAGTTGTTGATCCTGGACGAACCCACGGAAGGCATCCAGCCTTCGATCATCCAGGAAATCGGCAGGACGCTGCGCCGCCTCGTCGACGAAATGGGGCTGACGGTGCTGCTGGTCGAGCAGTATTACGACTTCGCGAAAGCGATCGCGGACCGGTACTGGGTGATGAACCGGGGGGAAATCGTGGCCAATGGGCTGGGTGCGGACATGGATGCGCAAGGGGTGCGGGAGATGATCGCGGTCTAGACCCGGCACATGCCAATATACGTTTCGCCGGCCCAGGCTGCGACCTCGCCGATCAAGGGCAGCCTTCATGGACGGCCCCCCCGGCCGGGACTTGCGCTGGCCGCCGCATTCACGCCATGTTCAATGGCAAAGGCTTCGGCGGGCGGCTTCGTACTCTTCGCGCAAACGCCGAACGAGCGCGGATGCGGAAACCACCTCGGTTACGCCGCCGATCCCCTGCCCTCCGCCCCAGATGTCCTTCCAAGCCTTAGGCTTGCTTTCCCCGTTCTCGAACGTCATGTCACGCGCATCGGAGCTGGGCAAGGCCGCCGGGTCCAGGCCCGCGTTCTGAATCGAGCGCTTCAGGTAGTTGCCGTGCACGCCGGTAAAAAGATTCGTATATACGACATCGTCGGAGCTGCCATCGACGATCGCCTGTTTGTACGCTTGTGGAGCGTTTGCCTCTTCGGTGGCGATGAACGCCGATCCGATATACGCAAAATCGGCCCCCATCGCTCGCGCCGCCAGCACGGCCCCTCCGTGCGCCATGGCACCGCTCAATGCCAGCGGACCGTCGAACCACTGGCGGATTTCCTGAACCAGGGCGAACGGGCTTTTGATGCCCGCATGGCCTCCTGCGCCGGCCGCGACGGCAATGACGCCATCCGCCCCTTTCTCGATCGCCTTGCGCGCAAAGGTGTTGTTGATCACGTCGTGCATGACCACACCGCCATATGCGTGAATCGCGTCGTTCACCTCAGGCCTGGCCCCCAGTGAAGTGATCACCAGCGGCACCTTGTGCTTGATCACGATGTCCAGATCATGATCGAGCCTGCTATTGGTCTTGTGCGTGATGAGATTGATGGCGAAAGGCGCCGAGCGTTGCTCGGCCGTCTTGTCGTGCAGCGCCAGAACCTCCTTGATCTCGCAAATCCACTCATCCAGCAGTGTTTGCGGTCTCGCATTGAGTGCAGGCATGGCTCCCACGATTCCTGCTTTGCACTGCTCGATGACGAGTTTTGGATTACTAATGATGAACATGGGCGAACCAATCACCGGCAATGTCATCGTGTCGAACAGGGAGGGTAGTTTTCGCATGTCAACTTCTCGAAAAAGGTAGCTATCAAACTGGGCGGCCGATGGGCTCGAAAACAAGAGGCTCTTTCGCCTGGAACCGGGCCACGGCGTTTTGGTGTTCCTCGGTGCTCATGGCGACGGCTTGAGACAACGTTTCCATGTCCGCCAACGTCTTGGGGTCGGTCTCAAAAGAACGGTTGAGAATCGACTTGGTCAAGCCGAACGCCGTTCTTGAACCCCGTGACAGGCGCCGCGCCATGTCGACGGCTCGGGCAAGCAAGACATCCGACTCAACGATGCCGTAGACGATGCCCAATGACCGTGCTTCCTCGGCATCGATGGTTCTCGCGCTGTAGATCAGCTCCTTTGCGCGTTGCAGGCCGATCATCCTGGGTAGCAGATACAACCCGGACAGATCCGGTATCAGGCCCACCCGGGCAAAAACCTGGCAGAACCTCGCGGCAGGCGTCGCCATGATGAAGTCGGCCGCCAGACACAAATTGAATCCACCTCCGAACGCTACGCCATCGACCGCCGCGATCACGGGCATCTCAAGGGCCGCGAGCTTGCTGCACCACGTATTGAGTTCCGCCACCCTACGCCTGGATGACGCAGGGGGCCGCTGATCCCCCATAGACTGCAGATCTCCGCCCGCGCAGAAATTGCCGCCTTCGCCGATGATTATCAAAGCCCGAATGTCTTCGCTTCTTCGCAGTTGCTCCGCCACTTCGGCGATCTCGCCTCTCATCGTCATGTCCAACGCATTTCTGGCTTGGGGACGGTTGAGTGTCATGACGGCGATTCCATCTTCATCCACCTGGAATCGAATAGCCTGGAACGATAGGGTGCCATCCATGGACATGCCCCCTATCGGCCGACGAAGACCGGTGGGCGCCGTTCGATGAATGATTGGCGTCCCTCCGCGGCGTCCTCCGTGGCGGAAAGCCTTTTCTGCACTTCCATGAATTCACCGACCGCGGCGAGCGCACCCTCCTCGACGGATTTTCTTACGTTCAACCGCGTGGCAATCACGGCGAGCGGAGCCTGCGAGGCTATGCGACGCGCAATGGACAGGGCCTCGGCGAATTCCTCTCCCGCGGGGGTCACGCGCTGTACGAAGTTCATTCGCATGGCATCGGCGCTATTGAACTCAATGCCTGACAGCAGCAAGAGCATTGCGTTGCCCACGCCCGCACGCTCTGCCATTCGGACAGTCGCCCCACCGGCGGCCATGATGCCCCTGCCGACTTCCATCTGCGTAAATCGGCAGTTGTCCGCTGCCACGACGACATCTGCCGCCAACATGAGTTCCACGCCAACGGTAAAGCAGATGCCCTTGACGGCCGCAACCATCGGCTTGGTGCGTCTGCGATAACCGGGCAGCCCCATGTCATGAGGCTCCACCAGATTCTGGTCTCGTGGAACCGGCTTCTCGCCCCTGCGCTGGAATTCGGCCAAGGACGGCAGATCCATACCTCCCGTGAAATGATCGCCAACCGCGTACAGGAGCCCGACTCTAAGATCGGGATCGTCATCGAGGCGCGTGTATGCATCCGCAAGCTGGCGGAGCATGACGGGGGTGATTCCATTGCGTTTGGCAGGGCGGTTGATTCCAATCAGCAGGATATTGTCGAGAACCTGTGTATCGACACAACCTTCCGGCGGTGCGACGGTGTTTTCCGGGACCATGATGACTCCGTTGGTGTTGGATGATTGGTGTTGGGTCAAACCTTGATGCCCGCAGCGCGAGCAATGCCGCCCCAGCGATCCATGCCCACCTTGATCTCGGTGGCGAGCTCCTGTGGAGTGCTGGTCCAGATTTCAAACTGCTGTTCACTCGCAGATTGCCGCACCTGGGGAGATCTGAGGCTCGTCAGCAAGGCGGCATGCAACTTCTCGCGAATATCCCGTGGCAGCTTCGCAGGTCCCACGACGGCGAACCAAAGATCCGTACCCGCCTCGGTAAATCCGCTGAATCCCGCCTCCTCCATCGTTGGCACGTTCGGCAAATAGGGCCAGCGCTTCGCTGTCGTCACGGCTAGTTGGCGCACCCTGCCGGCCGAGACCAGTGGCTGCGAGTTGGTAGGCATGTCAAACATGAACGTGATATCCCCGGCCAGCAGCGCTGCAAGTGCCGGCGCATTTCCCCTGTATGGAACATGAAGCATGGGCACCTGACCGATGTGACTCAGAATCTCTCCAGACAAATGATTCGAAGCACCGACACCTGCCGACCCATATGAGACCGGATGTTGCTTCGCATACTCCAGGAGGTCCTTGACGTTTCGGATGGGGCTGTCACTTCGAACGATCAGTTGGTTGGCATACCGGCAAGCCAATGTCAATGGCGTGAAATCCGCCACGGCATCGAACGGCATCTTTGGATACACGCTGGGATTGATGGAGTGCGAACCGGTGGTCGCAAGACCAATGGTGTAGCCGTCGGGTTCGGCTGCGGCGATTCTCTTGCAGCCCACATTGCCCCCTGCCCCACCAAAATTCTCGACCACCACCGGCTGCTTGAGGACCTCGGCCAGTTGTGCCGCGACGGGCCTTGAGAACGCATCGGAAGGGCCTCCCACCGCGTAAGGAACGATCCAACGGATTGGTCTGGCCGGCCACTCCGCTGCCCGAACACTGCCAGGAAGCGCAACGCTGGCGAAGCCTGCCAGCACCTGGCGCCTGGAAACTGAACTGCGTTTTCCGGTGTGCATATCTGTCTCCAGCCACTTTAAATACTTTCCAGTATATTATTTTACCTTCCGGTAAACGGCAAGATTCTTATTCGAGCCCCTGTGTCAGCAGGGATTCAAGCCGGCGCGAGCCCCGTGGTCATGCCCCCGCACACGTAGATCGTTTGACCGGTGACAAATCCGCTACGAGCATCCAGCAGATACTCGACGGTGTGGGCAACATCCTCCGGCTCCCCCATTCGCCGCACGGGTATCGCCTCCACGATGGCCCGGGTCCGGGGAGCATCGGTCGGATTGGCTGCCTCAAAGAGGGGGGTTCGGATAGGGCCCGGGCCCACCGCATTCACGGTTATGCCATGTCGGCCGAGTTCCAGCGCCCAAACACGTGAGGCACCGATCAAACCTGCCTTGGACGCCGCATAGGCGGTACGCAGTTCTTTGCCCAATGCTGCTCTGGATGAGATGTTCACCACACGGCCGAACCGCGCTGCCTTCATCCCCGGCAGCAAGGCTTGCAGGCACTGGAATGCACAGCGTAGGTTCAGCGCGTAGGCAAGATCGAATTCGGTCAAGGTCTGTTCTTCGATGCTGGCCGGACAGACCATGCCGACGTTGTTGACCAAACGGGTAATAGGACCATCCTCCAGTGCACGCGACAGCGCTCTCGCCGTGTCAGCGGCGTCCGAGAGGTCGACGGTGATCGTTCCGCCAGCGCGGTCAAGGACGACGACATCGCGGCCAAGGTCGCGGCAGGCCTGCGCGATCGCAGCTCCGATACCCGAGCCGCCGCCCGTGACCAGGACTCGCTCCCTCACATGATTCTTCTGCATGACTTTCCTCAGAACGTGTAGACAACGGCGTCCACAGCTCGGCACCCAAGGCCTTCCGCTGAGACGATGACCGGATTGATGTCGATACTCTCGATACGTTCGTCACCCAGCATCAGGTTGCCTACAGCGAGAACAGCTTCGCTGAAGGCCTGGGTGTCCAACGGAGGCTCGCCCCGTACGCCGCGCAGAATCGGAGCGATACGAAGTCGACCGAGCCGTTCCCTGACCTCATCGGCCGAGAACGGTGCAAGGAGGATTGCGTTGTCGGCAAGGACTTCCACGTACTTTCCGCCATCGCCAATGACTACCACGGCTCCGAAAACGGGGTCCCGGCGTGCTCCGATCATCAATTCACGCATGCCCTTGCAGTACTCGGCGACGATCATTCCGTCAAAAGAAAGTCCGCCGGATGTGCAAACGGAGCGGAACTCTTCATAGGCAACCCGCATTTCTTCTTCGGTACTCACGCCGATCTTCACGAGCCCGAGTTCGGTCTTGTGCGCCACTGTGCTGGAGCAGCCCTTGACGACGACCGAGGAACCGATCTCTTGTAATGCCAGGATGGCCCGCTCCAGGGTCGCGCAGAAGACGTGCCTGACGACAGGCACTCCCTTGCTTGCAACCAGCGCAAGGCTTTCAGCTTCATTCAGCATGCGAGAGGCGTTCGAGCGCCTCTCGCGTGGCAACGACGGAGGAGCGGGCCTGCTCCGTGCGGCCGCCTGTAGCCGATGATGATGAGCCGTAAGTTGATCCAGCGCCGCAACAGCTCTGCTCTCGGACATGAACGTAGGAATGCCTCGCGCCAGGAACAATGCCGCGACATCCGGTTGGGGAGAGGCAGCGACTACGGGCTTGCCTGTCTCGGATTCCAGAAGAGCTGCGGCCTGCGCATAGCTTGCGACGTCGTATCCCGCACCCGAGACTGGAAACGCGGCCAGAAATGCGTCCGCGGACGGATCGCTGGCTATGACGGACAGGGCCTTTCCGAACAGGCTACTGTCGTTGAGAATCGCGCCGGTGATGTCGACAGGATTGCCGATGTTCGCAAACGAAGGCAGGATGGCTCGCAAGCCATCGCGCGTCTCAACCTGGAACTCGGCCATCTGCATGCCGCGCGAGATTGCGGCATCGGTGGCCAGGACACCCGCGGCACCGGAATTACTGACCGTCACCAACTTGCGACCATTGATCTTCCAGCGCTTGAGATACATCTCCGCCGCGTCCACCAGTTCTTCCATGGTTTCCGCCCGCCATATGCCGTGGCGCTCCAGGAACGCATCGACAACGCGATCCTCGCTTGCAATCGCGCCCGTATGGGACAATGCCGCAGCCTGGCCTGCGGGCGTTCGACCAGACTTGAGCGCGAGCACCGGCAGGCAGCGTTCCTGCGCGATTCTCCCCAATCGAGCCAGGTTTTGAGGATCGGGCATGCCCTCGAGATACAGCATCATCAGCCGGACCTGCTCGTCCTCCGCGACGGCGGCCGCCAATTCCGCTATGGTCACGTCAGCATCGTTTCCAGTTGCGTGCGCATGCCTTATACCAAGTCCGCGACGGCGTAACAGACCGTACGGTGCCATTCCGAGTGTGCCGCTCTGACTGAGGATGGCGATGCTGCCGTCTTGAGGCGGGCACTCCTTGATCATCGTTGAAAACGTCGCCAGCGCCCCATTGCTGAAGTTGGCAAGCCCTTGGCAATTGGGACCCACTATGCGCATCCCGGACTCTCTTGCGACACGAACCATGTTCCGCTCGAGTTCACGCCCTTGCTCCGAGTGGCCTTCCCCGAACCCCGAGGCCATCACCACACAGACCTTCGAGCCAATGGCAGCACATTGATTGACGGCGTCAACCGCGTCGTCGCGCGATACGGCAATGATCGCCAGGTCCGGCACATCGGGAAGCGCCGCGAGCGATGGATAGGCGCGCAAACCCTGTACCTCGGGGCGGGTGGGATTGATGGGGTAGATTCCCCCTTTGAATCCGTGCCTCTGAAGATAGTCGACAGGGCGACCGCCAATCTTGTCCGGGTTTTGTGATGCGCCCACTATCGCAATTGACCTTGGATTGAGGGCCGCGCTCAGATTGTTGCTTGTCACGTCGTCTCCTTTTTGGCTGGAAGCGATGACGCCTCGAAGAATGGAAGCATCTGGTTTTCATGGGTGATGAAGCCGACCGTCACCCTGTCTCCTATTCGAAGACCCATGGCCCCATGCCCCATCACGCGAAAACCTTCGTCCGCGTCGACCAGCACAATGTTGTAGGGCGCCATGGACTGCCAGCTTTCGCCCGGCGCACGCTCGACAGTAGTGAGCGCGTAAAGCCTGCCATGACCGGAAGCGACCTTGGATTCAGGAGCCAGGTCACCGCAGGCGGGGCAAAACGGCCGCTGAAAGTACCAGGCATGCCCGCAAACCGGACAAGTCTGAAAGCAAAGTGCCGGGTGTCCGCTGGTCCAGCTTCGATGCGAAATAGGCGGGCCGCTCATCTCACGCGCTCCAGGAAGGCGGTCACGTGCGAAGAGAGAACCCCCCCATCGCCATGCAGCAACGCAACGGTCGGGCTTTTTACCTGCCGTCCTTCTGCGCGTCCGGTCAACTGCAGCTGGGCTTCGACAAGATGGGCCATGGCCCCGGCGCATCCACAGTGTCCATAGCTGAGCAGTCCCCCATGGGTATTCAGGGGAAACCGGCCATCCCGGCCAAACCATCCCTCCCGAGCCATCTTTCCTGCCTCCCCCCGAGGTGCGATACCCAGCTCTTCCAACAGGATGGTAAGAGTGATCGTGAAACTATCGTAGATGGCGAAATAATCGGCATCCGCAACAGTTGCGCCGGATTTCGCCACGGCCTGCTCCAGGGATCTGGAGGCCCCGAATTGCGTCAAGTCACGAGCGGCCGACACATGCTGATGAGTGTGTGCCTGCGCGCAGCCAATGACTTGAACGCCAATGTCGCCTGTGCGCTCCCTACTGACAACGAATGCGGCACCACCATCCGATACAGGGCAGCAATCGAGCAGTTTGAGGGGACTGGCGATCACGCGCGAACTCATCACATCCGACAAGCCAATCAATTGCTTGTGATGGGCGCCTGGATGATTCACTGCATGTGACCTCATCACAACGGCGTGCTCGGCAAGATCCTCCTCGGTCACGCCGTACTTGTGCATGTAGCGCGAGGCCACAAGTGCGTAGTAGGCGGGTATCGTGGGCCCTAGCGGTACCTCGTATGTCGGGTGCCCTACCTGCGCCAGGCTGCGCAGCGTATCGACAGAGGATTGGCCGCTCAAGCGGTTCTCCCCAGCCACGACAAGGACATGCTCTGCGGCACCGGACAGGACCAGTTCGCTCGCCAGCATGAGCATCGCCAGGCCGGTTGCGCCGCCAAGCTGCATCGCATGCGCAATGGATGGCATCAATCCGAAATGCTCGGCAAATACCGTACTGAGCATCAAATGCGGATGTGTCGTGGAGTAGCCGCAGATCAACCCATCAATCTGTCGGCGCTCCAGGCCGGCATCCTTCAATGCGGCGATGGCGGCCTCGCTCATCAAAGACAGCGTGTCGCTGTCCTGGTGGCGACCGAATGAGGTCATGCCCACACCAGTAATCCAACTCATGGATGTCCTTTTGGCAAGCGACCGACCCATACCAATCAGTAGAATTTCCAACCATACCGATCGATGATATCATCGCCTAGCAGTCAAACGTACCAATAAGGATATTAGTCTACCGACCGGTAGATTCATTTGTCAATGCTGTTTTGTTTTTCCGGGAGTGATGAATGGCGACACGCAAGCAAGCTCGAGTGAAGGAAACACCTCCACCTGAGCCGACGATCAAAGACGAGCTTCGTGCGTTGAAGGTAGACAGGATCCTTCAGGTTGCAGCCAAGCTCTTCATAGAGCGTGGTTTTGTCGGGACGACCATGGAAGCGATCGCTGATCAGATGAGCATGACCAAGCCGTTCATCTATCAGTTCTTCCCGAACAAGCATGCATTGTTGGCGGCCATCTGCGATCGCGAATTGCGAGACTCGCTTTCCATGCTGAATGCCCCTCTGACCGACGATGGCCCTCCCGAGCAAAGGCTGGTAAATTTCGTTCGAATCGCGACTCTGCGCAATATCGAAAACCGCGGGCTTTGGAGCTTGATGTCGGTTGAAGAAAAGCATCTTCCCAAAGAGATGCTTTCCGACATCCGTGCGCTTGAGATGCAGTTCCACAAGCGTTTGACCGCCATCATCGAAGCCGGGGCGAAGTCCGGGGCTTTCGTGGCCGCCCACCCCGAGCTGGCTTCCAGGGCCGTCATGGGCATGACGCAGTGGGTCAGACGCTGGTACAAGGGAACGGCAGACACTTCCCCCCAGGACGTGGCTGACGAACTTTGCGTACTGTCGCTACGCATGCTCGGCTACCAGGGAAACGCAGCTTTGTAATCGGCGCCTTGTTCATTGCTGTTCGCCGGGGCGTACCGTTGCCGAACCGGCAATGACCAGCTCGCCGCGTTCGTTCTCGACCCAGACTTCCAATCCGCCGCTTTCCGTGGCTCTTGCACCGGCGCGAACGGTATTGCCAAGTCGCACGGGTCTCACGAAACGGATGTCCAGAGCAGCGTGTGCCCCGTCAAAACCGGGTACGCGCGAAAGTACGTCCCAAACCAAGCCAAGTGACAGAGTGCCATGGGCAATGACACCGCCCATGGCCGTCTTCATTGCAAAGTCCGAATCCAGGTGAATCGGATTGAAGTCATCGGTTACCTCGGCATATAGAGCGACAGCTTCCTGAGTGACCTCCAGGTCATGCGAATGGTATTCCATGACCTTACCTTGCCCAAAGTGCAACATGGGTGCCATGAAACAAAGGCCGCCCATCCTGGCCCGCGCTTTGCATCTCCAGATCGACCCACAGTCTTCCCCCCCTTTCGGCCTTGCGTGCACACACAAGCGTGGTGTGCAGCACTTCGCCTATAGAAGGCAATTCGCGGATAACGAATCTCTGGCTAGCGTGAATCCCTCCAGGCGGGCGGAAAGGGATGAGCGCCATGAACGACCGGATCGATATCACAGACGTCATCCCCACGGGCATGCGACCGCCTTCGCGACAAATTCCGTAGACGCTGCACCAAGCGTCCACAAGTGACTCGGAAAGCTCAAGTCGATGGCACCCGTACGAGCGCCCGACCTCGATTGCGGCGAAGTCGGTGAGCTCCGACGTGGACAGGCATGCGTGATCGGCGGGGGGAATTTTCATTGAAGGAACTCTTAAGATCAGCCAAAACATACCATGAAGTATATTTTTATTCAAACAAGTATATTTATCTTTACTACCAAAAAGTACTTTTATATACTGATCGGTAAGTCCCGGCACCATGGTGCTGCGGAGATCACCTTGAGGAGACGGCTTCCGTGACAAGCAGACGCTGGGTTCAGCGACCCGAAGGATCCAACTGGGGCGACTTTGGTGACGACGACCAGCTCGGTCGACTGAACCTTCTGACGCCCGAACGAACCTTGGCTGCCGTGGCGGAAGTCAAGGATGGACGGACTTTTTGCCTGAGCCTGCCGCTCGACTTCCCGGGGGGCAATGTACTCAATCCGAATCGCCATCCCCCTGTACTGCGACCGACAAAGCGCCACGGGCACATGGGTTTGAACTTCAGGATGCAGGCTGTCGAGCCGATGCGCACAGACGTGCTGAGCGATGACCTCGCAACCCTGTACCTCCAGTATTCGACCCAGTGGGATGGCTTGGCGCACGTGGGCTCGATGTTCGACGTCGCTGGCGACGGCATTCCACGTGCCGTGTACTACAACGGATTCCGGGCCGACATCGATGTCCGCGCGAATCCCGCTTCACCGGAGGCCGACGTCAATGATGCGGAACAAGTCACATCGAGCGCCGCGTTCCTGGGCATCGAGCATATGGCCACAAAAGGGACGCAGGGGCGGGGGGTACTACTGGATCTGCACGGCCAATTCGGCGCCGGCAGAACGCTCGTCGGATGGCGCGAGTTGCGCTCGGCAATGGTGTCGCAAGGCGTCATCGTGGAGCCGGGGGACATTCTGTGCCTTCACACCGGGTTTGCGGACGTGCTCTTGCGGATGGACAAGAAACCTGATCGAGCCGTCCTTGATTCGACCGGTAGTGTGCTTGATGGCCGCGATCCCGATCTCCTGAGGTGGATTACGGACTCCGGCGTTGCAGCCATCGCCGCCGACAACTATGCGGTCGAGGCGTACCCGGCCCGACCAACCGGACCGATCTGTTGCTCGGCTCTCCCGCTGCACGAGCATTGCCTGTTCAAGCTGGGGGTCCACCTGGGCGAACTTTGGCATCTGGGACCGCTGAACTCTTATCTTCGGGATCGTAGGCGCAGCAGATTTCTCTTGACTGCGCCACCACTCCGACTTCCCGGCGCGATTGCCTCGCCAGTCACACCTGTCGCAACGGTTTAGACAACAGCAACCACTTTTCAATGCCATGAAAGAAACACCTTCTCTCCCCGTCTGCATCATCGGCGCCGGCTCCTCCGGAGTCACGACCGCCAAGGCCTTGCTGGAACATGGTGTCGAGTTCGATTGCTTCGAGATCGGATCCGATATCGGAGGCATGTGGCGCTATAAAAACGACAATGGCATGTCGTCCGCGTATCGCAGTGAATCACACCGGGAATCGCGGAGGCTGTTTTGTTAAAGTAAAACAGATTCCGCAGCGGATGCCGCGAGTTGTCGATAGTAACGCTCTTCGGCTTCTGCCGGCGGGATATCACCGATCGATCCGAG
>NZ_NINX01000044.1 GCF_002188635.1 Pigmentiphaga sp. NML030171
GGCGCGGCGTTGGGCCAGCCGGCCCGCCCCGGCGCCGCCGCGGCCTATGCCCGCCGCATGCGCCCCGGATGCCGCTATGAACACGCAAGCTTTCAGGATTTCATCATGACAGACACATTCACCCTTGCCGGCAAGACCTACTCCTCCCGCCTGTTGGTGGGCACCGGCAAGTACAAGGACTTCGACGAGACCAAGGCCGCCATCGACGCCAGCGGCGCCAACATCGTCACCGTGGCCATCCGCCGCACCAACATCGGCCAGAACGCCGGCGAACCCAGCCTGCTGGACTACCTGCCGCCCAGCCAATACACCATCCTGCCCAATACCGCCGGCTGCTATACCGCCGACGACGCCGTGCGCACGCTGCGACTGGCGCGCGAACTGCTGGATGGACACGATCTGGTGAAGCTGGAAGTGCTGGGCGACTCGCACACCCTGTTCCCGAACATGCCCGAAACCCTGAAGGCCGCGGAAACACTGGTCAAGGACGGCTTCAAGGTCATGGTGTATTGCACCGACGACCCCATCCAGGCCCGCATGCTGGAAGAAATCGGCTGCGTCGCGGTGATGCCGCTGGCCTCGCTGATCGGCTCGGGCATGGGCATCCTGAACCCGTGGAACCTGCGGCTGATCATCGACCAGGCCAACGTGCCCATCATCGTGGACGCGGGCGTGGGCACGGCCTCGGATGCGGCGATCGCCATGGAGCTGGGCTGCGACGGCGTGCTGATGAACACCGCCATCGCCGCGGCCAAGGATCCGGTGCTGATGGCCAGCGCAATGAAGAAAGGCGTGGAAGCCGGACGCGAAGCCTTCCTGGCGGGCCGCATGCCGAAGAAGCTGTACAGCGGCTCGCCCAGCTCGCCGATGACCGGGCTGATCCAGTCTTAAGCGTAGTTACCCGGCCGATCCGGCTGCGGGCGCAGGAACAGGCCCCCGGCGAGGACGCGCCGGCCGCTCCCGTGCCGGGAGCGTAGCCGCTACCACCACCCGTGAAAGTGATGCACCGGCCCGTTGCCCGACCCGACGCCCAGCCGGTCGGCGTGGCGGATGGCCTCGGTCAGGTAGTGCTTGGCCCGGCGCGCCGCCTCGGGCACGTCCTGCGCCTGCGGCAGCAGCGCCGCCAGCGCGGCCGACAGGGTGCAGCCCGTGCCGTGGGTATTGCGGGTGTCGATGCGCGGCGCCGCCAGCTCGATCATGCGGTCGCCGTCGTGCAGCAGGTCGATCGCCATGTCGCCCGGCAGGTGCCCTCCCTTCAGGAACACCCAGCGCTGGCCGGTGTGGGCCAATTGTTCGCGCAGCCGCTCGGCCACGCGCCGCATTTCCTTGACCGTCTCCACCGGCCGCTGCTCCAGCAGCACGCCGGCCTCCGGCAGGTTGGGCGTGATCATCGTCACCTGCGGCATCAACGCTTCGCGCAGCGCGCCGATGGCGTCGCGCGCCAGCAGGGCGTCGCCGCTCTTGGCGATCATGACGGGATCGAGCACCACGTGCGGCGGCTTCCAGTGGGCAAGCCGCTCGCCCACGACCTCGGTGACGGGCCGGCTGCCCAGCATGCCGATCTTGACCGCGTCGGCGGGCACGTCGGCGAACAGCGTGTCGATCTGCTGCGCGACGAAGGCGGGATCGACGGGCTGCACGCCCGTCACGCCCTGGGTGTTCTGCGCGGTCAGCGCCGCGATGACGCCGCAGGCGTACGCGCCCAGGGCGCTCATGGCCTTGACGTCGGCCAGCACCCCGGCGCCGCCCGAGGGGTCCACGCCCGCGATGGTCAGGGCCTTGGGAATGGGACGAACGGCAGACATGGCGATCCTCTGGAAACGAAACGCGCCGCCCCCCGGGCGACGCACGCCGCCAGTATAGTCCGCCCGCCGGCCCGCCCCGCGCCGGCATGTCCGACCCGCGCGAACGCGGGTAACATGGCAGACCATTCTGTGGAAGGCCAACCATGATCTACGAACTCGCGCACATCGAAATCCAGCCCGGCACCCAGGAAAAATTCGAGGCCGGCGTCCAGGAAGCCGCTCCGCTGTTCCAGCGGGCGAAGGGCTGCCACGGCATGGAACTGCACCAGACGCTGGAAGACCCCAACGCCTACCTGCTCGTGGTCCAGTGGGAAACGCTGGAAGACCACACCGTGCACTTCCGGGGCTCGGAAGACTTCAAGGCCTGGCGCGCGCTGGTGGGCAGCTACTTCGCCAAGCCGCCCGAGGTCCGCCACGCAACGACGGTCGCCAAGCCGTTCTGAGCCGGTTAGAATGGTTTGTTTTGTTACGTTTTCCTGCCAAGTCCTGCCATGAACGCTGCTTCCCTTCCCGACGTCGAACACGCCCGCTTCAATATGGTGGAACAGCAGATCCGCCCCTGGGACGTCCTCGACCCCAAGGTGCTGGAACTGTTGTTCAAGGTGAAGCGGGAGGACTTCGTGCCGCCCGCGCTGCGCACCCTTGCCTTCGCCGACACCGAGATCCCGCTGCGGATCGACGACTACGACAGCGGCGAATGCATGCTCGCCCCCAAGGTCGAAGCGCGCCTGCTGCAGGAACTCGCGCTCAAGCCCACCGACAGCGTGCTGGAAATCGGTACCGGCTCGGGCTACCAGACGGCGCTGCTGGCCAGCCAGGCCCAGACGGTGACGTCGGTCGAGATCCTGCCCAAGCTGGCCGCCTTCGCCCAGGCCAACCTCAAGCGCGCCGGCATCGCCAACGCCACGGTCCAGGTCGGCGACGGCAGCAAGGGCTGGGGCTCGACCGAATACGACGCCATCCTGGTCACCGGCTCGGTGCCCGAAGTGCCCGACAGCCTGAAGTACCAGTTGCGCGTGGGCGGCCGGCTGGCCATCATCGTCGGCCAGGCGCCGGTCATGACTACCCTGCTCATCACCCGGACCACGGCCGCCAGCTTCGAGACCACCTCGCTGTTCGAAACCCTGGTCAAGCCCCTGCGCGGCGTCACCGTTTCCAAGTTCAAGTTCTAAGCGGAGTTTCGTGCCCATGCGCGCCAGGCCGTACTACGTCCAGACGCTGTGCGCGCTGTTGGGCGCCTGCGCTTTCGTTCCCGCGGTCGCGGCGCTGGACCTGGAGCAGGCCTACCAGGCGGCGCTGGCCAACGACGCGACCTTCGCGTCGGTGCGCTCGGCCTATACCGCCACGCTTGAAAAACTGCCCCAGGCGCGCGCCTCGCTGCTGCCCGCCATCTCGCTGGCCGGCAGCCGGGCCGAGGCCTCCACGACGCGCCTGCCGGGCGTGACCTACACGAACGAGAGCTATACGCTGCAACTGATCCAGCCGCTGTTCCGCTGGTCGGGCTGGCAGACCTACGAGCAGTCCAAGCTGCAACTGGCCGTCGGCGAAGCCCAGCTCGCCCAGGGGCGCCAGGACCTGATCCTGCGCGTGGCGCAGGCCTATTTCGACGTGCTGGCGGCGCAGGACAACCTGGCCTTCATCGGCGCCCAGAAAATCGCCATCTCGGAACAGCTGGAATCGGCCAAGCGCAACTTCGAGATCGGCACGACCACCATCACCGACACCTACGAGGCCCAGGCGCGCTACGACCTGGCCCAGGCCCAGGAAATCCAGGCCGAATCCGACCTGGCGGTCCGCATCGGCGCGCTGCAGCAGATCATCGGCACGCCAGCGGGCGACCTCGCCAAGCTGCCGCCCGCGGTCAACGTGCCGGCGCCGCAGCCGCCCCGGATCGAGGCCTGGACCGAACAGGCGGCCGCCAACAACCTGGCCGTCGCCCAGGCCACGCTGAACAGCGAGATCGCCCAGCGCGGCATAGAAATCGCCAAGAGCGGCCACTACCCCTCGGTCGACCTGGCCGCCAACGTGGCACGCACGCGCGGGCTGGTCGGGCAGACGGTGGTCAACGACTTCTACACCACGCGCTCGGTGGGCGTGCAGGTCTCGGTGCCCATCTTCGCCGGCTTCGGCACCACCTCCAGGGTGGACGAGGCCGTCGCGCTGTCCGAGAAGGCCCGCAACGACCTGGAGGTCGCCCGCCGGGCCGCCATCCAGAACACCCGCGTCGCCTTCCAGGGCGTGAACGCGGGGCTGGCCCAGGTCCGCGCACTGGAGGCCGCGCAGGTCTCCAGCCGCAGCGCGCTGGATGCCAACAAGACCGGCTACGAAGTGGGCGTGCGCATCAACATCGACGTGCTGAACGCCCAGCAGCAGCTCTATTCCACCGAGCGCGACCTGGCCAAGGCACGCTACGACGCCCTGCTGTCGGGCCTGCGGCTGAAGGCCGCCTCCGGCATCCTGTCGGAAGACGACGTGCGGCAGGTCAACGCGCTGCTGCGCTAGGGCCGCGCGGCAGCCAAGGCACTACCCGCGTTTCTTCAGCCTTCCGTACACCCGGTAGGCATTGCCCGAATAAATCCTGGCCTTGTCGGCCTCGCCCAGGCCGGCGGCATCGATGTAGCGGCGCGTGTCGTCGAAATGATGGCCGGTCTCGGGGTCCACGCCGCGCACCGCGCCCACGGTCTCGGACGCGAACAGGATGTTCTCGGGCGGGATCACCTTCAGCAACAGGTCTATGCCCGGCTGATGGTAGACGCAAGTATCGAAGAACACGTTCTGCAGCAGCAGTTCCTTGAGCGGCGGCAGGCCCATGTCCTGCGCCAGCCCGCGATAGCGCCCCCAGTGATACGGCACCGCGCCGCCGCCATGCGGGATGATGAACTTGAGCGTCGGGAAATCCTTGAACAGCGAGGACGTCAGGAACTGCATGAAGGCCGTCGTATCGCCATTGATGTAGTGCGCGCCCGTCGCGTGGAAATGCGGGTTGCAGGAACCGCTGACGTGGATCATGGCCGGCACGTCCAGCTCGACCATCTTCTCGTACAGCGGATACCACCACTTGTCGTGCAGCGGCGGATCCTTCCAGTACCCGCCCGTCGGATCGGGGTTCAGGTTGCAGCCGATGAAGCCCAGTTCCTTCACGCAGCGCTCCAGCTCCGGTATGCACCTGGCCGGCTCCACGCCCGGGCTCTGCGGCAACTGGCAGACACCGGCGAAATTGTCCGGGTACAGCTGGCAGATGCGATGAATGAGGTCGTTGCAGACGATGGCCCACTCGCTGCTGGTCTGCTGGTCGCCGATGTGGTGACCCATGCCGACCGCGCGCGGCGAGAAGATCGTCAGGTCGGTGCCGCGCTCGCGCTGGATGCGCAATTGCTTGGTCTCCAGGCTTTCGCGCAGTTGGTCGTCCGAGATGACGGGGCGCGGGAAGATCTCGCACTTGCCGCATTCGCAGGCCGACACCTGCAGGCGCCGGTACTCGTTCAAGGCTTCGGGCGCAGTCGTGTAGTGCCCATGGCAATCGATGATCATGCGGACTCCTTGCTCCTGTCGTCGTGAGTCGTGGCCGGGCCGGCATCGGCCCGCGCAGGCATTCCCGCATTCTGCCGACAGCAAGGCGCGCGCATCCATTGAGTAATGCTTCCGGTGACTTGAGGAAACGCTCAACCCAGGCCGTTTCGCCAGACCGTCTTAACCATCCGCTCAACCCCGCGGAAGTTTTACTCAATAGACCCGGCGGGGCCTCGCATGCAACCATCCTCGCCAGTACGACATCCACATCGGCGCCCCCTGAACGCCGGGACAAGGAGACAAGCCGTGACACTCCCCGCATTGCGAATTCCGAAGTACGCCGCAGTCCTCTTCGCCGCCGCGTTGTCGGCCGGCGCCATCCCTCCCGCCGCCGCGGCCGACTATCCGGATCGGCCGATCCGGATGTACCTGCCCTACGGCCCCGGCGGCATCGGCGACCTGACGGCGCGCGTGGTCACGCAAAAGGTCAGCGAGATCCTGGGCCAGCAGATCGTGATCGACAACAAGCCCAGCGCGGGCGGCGTGCAGTCGTTCCAGGCCGGCCTGCAGGCCCCTGCCGACGGCTACACGCTCGTGCAGGGCGGCAACGGCACGGCCATCACCCAGACGCTGGTCAAGGACCTGCCCTACAGCATCGTGGACGACTTCACCCAGGTCGCCACCCTGTCCAGGTTCAACCTGATCCTGACGGTCAAGCCCGATTCACGTTTTCGCAATCTTACGGAGCTCATCGCCTATGCCAAGGCCAATCCCGGCAAGCTGAGCCTGGGCACCACCAACGTCGGCTCCAGCCAGCACCTGGGCGCCGAGCTGTTCAAGTCGGTGGCGGGCATCCAGGCCGAGACCATTCCCTACAAGACCAGTGCCGCGCTGCTGACCGGCGTGCGCTCCGGCGACATCGACGTGGGCTTCGACTTCGTGCCACCCATGCTGTCTTCGATCAAGAGCGGCGCGGTGCGCGCGCTGGCCATCGCGGCCGACGGCCGCAACCCCAACCTGCCCGACGTGCCCACCACCGCCGAAAGCGGCCTGGACGGCTACGTGGTGGCGTCGTGGAACGGCGTGTCGATCCGCCAGGGCACGCCGCGCGCCATCATCGACAAGCTGAACCGGGCCTTCGTGGCCGCCGTCAACTCGCCCGAGGTCGCGCAGAAGCTGCGCGAGATGAACTCCGAACCCTACGCCCTGGGCGTGGACGAGTCGCGCGCCCTGATGAAGGCCGACATCGCCAAATGGAAGGCGGTGATCGAGAAGGCGAACATCCCCATCAACTGACCGAGGGCAACATGAAGAACGTCGTCGTACGCAACATCCCGCGCGGCCCGCAGGACCTCATCGCCGAACTGGCCACGCACGGCGTGGCCACCGTGCACGAGGCCATGGGGCGCGCCGGCCTGATGGCGCCGTACCTGCGTCCCATCTACGCCGGCGCCAGCATCGCCGGAACCGCCGTGACCGCGCTGACCGCGCCGGGCGACAACTGGATGCTGCACGTGGCCATCGAACAATGCCGGCCCGGCGACATCCTGGTGGTCGGCGTCATGTGCGAGAACACCGACGGCATGATCGGCGACCTGATCTGCACCTCGCTCAAGACGCGCGGCGTCCAGGGCGTGGTCATCGACGCCGGCTGCCGCGACGTGCGCACGCTGACCGGGATGCGCTTTCCCGTCTGGTCGCGCGCCATCTCGGCGCGCGGCACGGTCAAGGCCACGCTGGGCCACGTCAACCTGCCGGTGGTGTGCGCCGGCATGAACGTGAACCCGGGCGATGCCATCGTGGCGGACGACGACGGCGTGGTGGTCGTGCCGCGCCTGGAGATCGCCCGCACGCTGGAGCTGGCGCGCCAGCGTACCGCCAAGGAAGAAAAGTCACGCAAGCGCTACCTGGCGGGCGAGCTGTCGCTGGACGTGGCCAACATGCGCCAGGGCCTGGAAACCGCCGGTCTCCTTTACGTCTACAGCGAGATATGACCCCCCCCTACGCCCTTCGGGCGCCCCCCAGGGGGCGACGCTGGCGGACCGGCGAAGCCGGATCCGCGGCGTCCTGGGATAACTGACACACCTTCCCGCTTTCTCTCCAATCAGCAGCCATGACATCCAAGCAACCCCTGCCCCTGAAAATCGCCATCGCCACCTACGGCCACACCGCGGCGCTCAAGCGCGGCGACGTGCCCATCGAAGGCGTCCAGCCGGACTTCGTCGAGATCAAGCCCATCATCGCGGCCTTCCGGCGCATGGTGCGCGACGTCGAGTTCGACGTCTGCGAAATGGCTCCCGCCACTTACATGATCGCCCGCGAGGCCGGCGCCCCATTCAAGGCGCTGCCCGTCTTCATCTTCCGTCGCTTCCACCATGCCGGCCTGGTCTACCGCGACGACGCCGGTATCCGCGAACCGCGCGACCTCGAAGGCAAGCGCGCGGGCGTGCGCGCCTACTCGGTCACCACCGGCATCTGGACGCGCGGCATCCTGACCAACGACTACGGCGTCGACAACGATCGCATCACCTGGGTGGTGGACGACGAGGAACACGTCTCCTCGCTGCAGTTGCCGCCCAACGTCGAACAGGCCAAGGACGGCAAGTCGCTGGTGGACCTGATGGCCAGCGGCTACCTGTCCGCGGCCTTCACCGACAACGCAGGCATCGGCCGCGCCGGCGCGCCGGCCGACGGCTGGCAAGCGGGCGGCCGCATCAAGCCGCCCGAATACCTCGAAATGTTCCCCGACGCCGAGCGGCTCGAAGCCGAGTGGTACCGCAAGACCGGCATCTACCCCGTGCACGGCCTGATCACCGTCAAGGACGAGGTGCTGGCCCGGCACCCGTGGGTGGGCAAGGCCCTGTACGACGCCTTCCTGGCCTCGAAGAACATCTACCTGCGCCAGCTCGCCGCCGGCGAATCGGTGTCGGACAAGGACGAGCACTACCGCGCCATGGGCCGCATCGTGGGCGACCCCCTGCCCTACGGCATCGAGGCCAACCGGCCGTCCATCGAAGCCATGATGCATTACTGCCACCAGCAAGGCCTGCTCAAGAAGCGCTACGCCGTCGACGACATGTTCATCGACGTCGGCGCCTGACCCGCCCCCTCCGATACCCATCATTTCCGCGACACCGCCATGACCACACGCCTGATCGACATCCACCCGCACATCATCTCGCCCGACACCGCCCGCTACCCGCTCAACCCGCTGGGCGGCGAACGCTCGGGCTGGTCCGCCACCCGGCCGGTCACCTTCGAACAATACGTCGCCGCCATGGATGCCGTCGGCATCGACAAGGCCGCCATCGTCCATTCCTCGACCACCTACGGCTTCGACAACTCTTACGTGGCCGACTCCATCGCCACGCAGCCCAAGCGATTCGCCGGCGTCTACTCGGTCGACATGCTGGCCCCCGACGCCACCCGGAAGATCCGCTACTGGACCGAACGCGGCCTGGCCGGCCTGCGCATTTTCACCACGGGCAGCACCATGCCGGGCCAGGCGCCGACGCTGGAAGACCCCGCCCTGCACCCAGCCTGGGGCCTGGCGGGCGACCTGGGCATCCCCGTGTGCGTGCAGATCACCAAGGCCGCCATCCCGGCGCTGGAGAAACTGCTGACCGCCTTCCCCCAGACCCTGGCCATCGTCGACCACATGATGAAACCGGACATCAGCAGCGGCCCGCCCTATGCCGGCGCCCAGCACCTGTTCGACCTGGCCCGCTTCAAGAACCTCTACCTCAAGCTCAGCAGCCGCAACACCGAGTCCGCGTACGCCGGCCAGGCCACGCCCGAGACCTTCTTCGGCCGCGTGGTCCGGGAATTCGGCGCCGACCGCATCGCCTGGGGCTCCAACTTCCCCGCCGCCGAGGACAGCCTGGCCGACATCGTCAAGGCGCTCAAGGACTACATCGCCTTCCTGCCCGCCGCCGACCAGCGCTGGATCATGGCCGGCACCGCGCAGAAGCTCTACCCCGTGCTGAAGGACTGACCCCATGACCACCGCACACGCCGCGCGCGTCACGCTCAAGACCAACCTGGCCGACTCTCCCGTGGCCACGGCCATGAAGGACGGCCGCGTCGCTTCGGACATCGTCCGGCTCGACTTCTGCGGCCCCAAGACCGCGCACGACGGCTTCAAGCCGATGATCCGCAACAACGCCTTCGACGCCGGCGAACTGGCCATCGTCACCTACCTGCAGGCCAGGGCCTACGGCAAGCCGTTCGTGATCCTGCCCGCCCCCATGGTCGGCCGCTTCCAGCACCATTGCATAGGCTTCAACAAGGAGTTCGGCCACCTCGCCCCCAAAGACATCGAGGGCAAGAAAGTGGGCGTGCGCACCTATGCGCAGACCACCGGCCTGTGGGTGCGCGGCATCCTGCAGCACGAATACGGCGTCGACCCCGACAAGGTCCAGTGGTACACCGTGGACGAATCCCACCTGGCCGAGTACCGCGACCCGCCCAACTGCCACATGCTGCCCAAGGGTTCGTCGATACCCGAGATGATGCTGAGCGGCGAACTGGCCGCCGCCATCCTGGGCAACGACATGCCCAAGGATCCGCGCGTGCAGACCCTGGTCCCGGAACCCATCGCTGCCGCCAAAGCCTGGTACCGGCGCGAAGGCGTCGTGCCCATCAACCACATCTTCGCCGTCCATCAAGACGTTACCCGCAAGCATCCCGAGGCCGTGCGCGAGATCTACCGCGTGATCGAGGAAAGCCGCGCGCTGGCCCCCGCCGCCGCGCTCGAGACCCTGCCGCCACTGGGCCTGGAGGCCAACCGCAAGGGCCTGGAGATGGCCATCGAGTGGTCGTACGAACAGAAGATCATTCCCCGCCGGTTCTCGGTGGACGAATTGTTCGACGACGTCACCGGCGCGCTGGGTTGATGCGGCACACCGGAGCCGGTTGAGTAAAATCCCCCCGCTTGAACAACCGGCAACGGACCTTACCCGGGGGGCGGCATGACGCAGATCGACTGGTATCTCCAGATCAACTTGAAGGCACGCCACCTCCGACTCATCACCGCGCTGTACGACCACGGCAATCTCAAGCAGGTGGCCGAAAGCTCGCACGTCACCGTGCCCGCGGTCTCCAAGGCCCTGGCCGAACTGGAAAAAGGCCTGGGCCTGGAGCTGTTCACCCGCACCGCCCAGGGCCTGCGCCCCACCGCCTACGGCGAATGCCTGGTGCGGCATGCCCGCACCCTGCTGACCGAACTGCACCAGGCGCGCGACGAACTCAACTCGCTCAGCTCGGGCGCGGTGGGCAAGATCCACATCGGCGCCTTCCCCGCCGCCACCTCCATGCTGCTTCCGCAGGCCATCGCCATCCTCAAGCAGCGCTCGCCCCACACCAACGTGCTGGTCACCGAAGGCACCGCCCAGACGCTGCTGCCCGAACTCTGGCAGGGCCGTGTCGACCTCGTGGTGGGCAGACTTCCCCTGCGCAGCGCCGCCGACGGCTTCGAGGAAAAGGAGTTGCTGGACGACCCCGTGCAGCTCATGACGCGGCACCAGCACCCGCTGGCCCGCCGCAAGCGCCTGAAATGGTCCGACCTGCAACCCTACCCGTGGATCCTGCCGCCGGCGGGCAGCATCCTGCGCGCGCCGCTGGAGCGCACGCTGGAGGAACACGGCATGACACTGCCCAACAACTACGTCGAGACCCTGTCCACGCACCTGGCGCGCGCCTACCTGCACGTCACCGACGCGATCGCCGTCATGGCCGGCGCCGTCGCGGCCGACGCGTCGGAACCGCTGGCGGTGCTGCCGCTCAGCTTCCCGCACCTGATGCGGCCGCGCGGTGTGCTGTGGAATCGGAACCGGGGGCTGACGCCCGGAGCGGAGTTGATGATCGCTTGCCTGGAAGAGGCGGCGGCGGGGATGCAGCATAGAGGCGAGCCCTAAGCTCCGCTCATAGGCACTTCCACTATCGGACAAGAAGACGTTTTCCAGCCCCTGCCCTGATGGCCTGTCTATAACCTTTGCGCCCTGAAGACCGTGTTTGTACGACGGCACCTCTTCAGGATTTTCCTGTTTATATCCGAACAGATATAATTCATGACAGAGAAACGCAAAGTCTTGTATTGGGAAGGATCGTCCAGAAAGGACTTCAAGCAGTTTCCGCTGCCCATACAGAAAGACATGGGTATCGCGCTGTTTGTTGTCCAATCAGGGTTGACGCCCGCGTCATGCCGGCCGTGGAAAGGGCTGGGCCCGGGGATATACGAACTGAAGGAAAATCATCGTGCCGACACCTTCCGCGTCGTCTACTCCATCCGCCTTCGACACGCCGTTCATGTGCTGCATGCGTTTCAGAAAAAATCGGTGTCTGGCATTGCAACGCCTAGACCCGATGTGGCCGTGATCGTCCAGCGCTGGAAAATCGTGCTGGCACGCGAACAGGCGAGCCATTGACATGCGAGGAAATGATCATGGATGCAGGAACCCCATCAGGCGGCACCGACAATGTCTTGTTCGATCTTGGCTTCGCTGACGCCGGGGAACTTTCGGCCAAGGCGTCTTTGGCAATGAAGCTCAATCGACTGATCGATGACCTTCATATCACCCAGGCGCGAACGGCCGAGCTCACCGGCATGACGCAGCCCAAGATCTCGCAGGTCCGCAACTACAAGCTACGGAACATCTCTCTGGAGCGCCTGATGCAGGCGTTGGTAGCCCTGGACCAACACGTCGAAATCGTCGTTCGTCCGGCTCGACGTGCCCAACAGGCTGGAATCACCGTAGCGGCCTGACACAAGCCACGACGCGAAGCTCCATGGGCGTCACCCCAGCCAGGGCCCCACCGCCCGCATCACCCGCTGCGTCGCGCCGGTATGCGTGGCGCTGAACCGGCCCGCGGCGGCGCGCATGCCGGCGCGGCGGTCGCCGTCGTCGATCAGTTCCAGCGCGAGACGCCAGGCCGCCTGGGCGCTGTCCGCGCGCAATGCGGCGCCCGCTTCGATCGCATCTTCCGAGGCTTGCGCGAAATTGAAGGTATGCGGACCGACGATGACCGGCACGCCACAGGCGGCGGCCTCGATCAGGTTCTGCCCGCCCAGCGGCGCGAAGCTGCCCGCCACGATGGCGACGTCGGCGGCGGTGTAATAGAAAGGCATCTCGCCCAGGCTATCGCCCAGCAGCACGGCAGTGTCCTGGTCGACCGAACCGAACGGCATGCCGGACATGGTCGAACGGCGCCGCATCGACAGGCCCGCAGCCAGCACCATGGCCGCCACCTCGTCGAACCGCTGGGGATGCCGGGGAATCAGCACGGCCAGCGGCGCCAGGCCACCCTGCGTACGGGGCATGTCGCGCATGGCCGCCAGGATGGCCTCTTCCTCGCCCTCGCGCGTGCTGGCCCAGGCGATGACCGGCCGCCCCAGGCGCTGGCGCCACGCGGCGCCGGCCTGCATCAGGTCGTAGGGCAGTTGCAGGTCGAACTTCAAGTTGCCCACCACCTGCGGATCGCGCGCGCCCACCTGCCGCAGCCGCTCGGCGTCGGCCCGGGTCTGGGCCAGCACGGCGTCCAGGCGTCCATAGGTGCGGCGCGCCAGGCTGGCCACCCGCATGGTCTTGCGCGCGGAGGAAGCCGACAACCGCGCGCTGACCAGGGCGATCGGCACCGCGTAGCGCCGCGCGCCCGCCACCAGGTTGGGCCAGACCTCGGTCTCGACCAGCAGGCCGCAGCGCGGCGCGAAATACCGGTAGAAGCGGTGCACGGCGCCCGGCATGTCGTAGGGCAGCCAGGCCTGGCGCAACCTGCCCTGCACGATGTCCTGCTCGAACAGGCGCGCGCCTTCGGTGCGGCCGGTGGCCGTCATGTGGGTCAGCAGCACCGGCAGGCCCCGGTCCAGCAGTGCCCGGACCAGCGGCTGCGCCGCGCGCGTCTCGCCCAGGCTGACCGCATGCACCCAGACCGGCGCGGCGCGGAAACCGCCGCGCGCCGGCGCATGCCGGCCACTGCCGTAGAAGCCGAAGCGCTGGGCCGGATGGACGCCGTACACCGGCTCGCGCCGCGCACGGCGCCAGATACGCCACAACAGGAAGGGCGTGGCCAGCCGCCACAACGACGAATACAGGGCCTGCAGCACGGCGCCCCGCATCAACGCGCCGCTCCCGGCACGGCCGCTTCGGCCGGCAGGGCCTGGCCGATGGCCGCCAGCACCTGCTCGCACGAAGGCGGCGTCCCCCGCCCACCCAGGCTGGCCGTGAAGGCCGAACCCGTCACCGGCGCCAGCGCCGGATCGTAGTCCGCGTAGATGCCGATGGTGGGCCGCCCCAGCGCCCCGGCCAGGTGTGTCAGCCCGCTGTCCAGCCCCACCACCACCGATGCGCCCGCCAGCACGCCGGCCACCTCGGCCAGCCCCATGCGCGGCAGCGCCCGGGCGCCCGGAATGCCGGCGATCAGGCGCTGCGCCCGCGCCGCCTCGTCTTCGGTGCCCGCAAACACCAGCGGCGCATGCCCTGCCACCGCCAGCCGCTCCAGCACCATGCGCCACGACGTCTCGGCCCACAGCTTGGTCGGCCGGCTGGCCGACGGCATGATCGCGGCATAGCGCGCGGGCAAGCCCGCGGGCGGCTCGGCGCGGATGCCGAAATCCGGCGGTCCCGCCAGGTCGTATCCCAGCGCAAAGGCGGCCAGTTCCCGCATGCGCACCACTGCCGACTGCTCGAACACCACCCGATAGCGATGCTGATAGAAAAAGGATGCGAAGGGATCGCGCGCCGAACGCAGGTCACAGCCATGCAGCGGCCCGTTCGCCATGCGCGCCACCATCGCCGATTTCCAGAGCCCCTGCATGTCGATCACGGCGTCATACCGATGCTCGAGCAGCCGCTTGCGAAAGGCCGCCCGCTCGGCCCTTACCGATGCCGACCACCAGGTCTTGCGCCAACGGCGCAGCGCCACCGGAATGACGGCGTTCAGCCGCGGATGCAGGGCGGGGATGGCGGCGAATGCCTCTTCGGCCACCCAATCGACCTGCGCATCCGGCATGTGGCGGACGATATCGGAGACGGCGGGCAGCGCATGGACGATGTCGCCCATGGACGAGGTCTTGACGAGGAGAATACGGGGCACGGACGAAAGCCGGCGGGAACCGGCTGCGTGGAAAGGGCGGATTTTAACCGGAGGGAAGGACCCGATCCACCTGGGCGGTCATGGCCCCATCCCTTCAATGCCCCGGCCAGGGATACTGGTCAAGGCCTCCCGAACTTGAGCGTCGCGCCTCTGGTAGGCGAACGACAGAGGCAATTCCGGATGCGTCGCCGCAAATCGTTCGATGGCTTCTACGATATGCGTGAGATAGTCGACCAAGCGTTGCTGGTCACGAGTCATACCGGGCGAGCCTCCGCGAGCACCTTGGCCCGGAACCGATCTGGCAGCGCATTGGGAGTAAGAACATCCACAGGCACCCCCAACAGCTTGCCCAACTCGTGTCGGATCGCACCGATGTCAAATAGGGTCGTCTCCGGCGTCGGATCGATGAGGATGTCCAGGTCGCTGCTATCCGTATCCTTACCGCGCAGTACGGAGCCGAATACACGAGCATTGCGGGCGCGATGAGACTCGACCACACGCCGTATCGCGACGCGGTTCAAGGCCAGGGCTTCGGAGGGTTTCATACGCTCTCCCGCAACACAATGGTTTCACGATAGCCGAAAAGCGAGCACCTTGCCTACATCCCCCCATTGCCCCACTGCGCCACCCAATACGCCGTCGACGCGTCATGCCCGTCCGCCGTTCCCTTGCCGGCCAGTTCCCGGGCAATACCCGTGGCCAGGACCTTGCCGTACTCGACGCCCCACTGGTCGTAGGGGTTGATGCCCCACACCAGCCCCTGCACGAACACCTTGTGCTCGTACAGCGCCAGCAGCGCGCCCAGCGCATGCGCGCTCAGGCGCGGCAGCACGATCAGGGTGGAGGGCCGGCCACCGGGATGCGCCTTGTGGCGCGCCAGCCAGGCCGCGCGCGCGGGATCGCTTTCCTTGGACGCCAGCTCGGCCTCGAGTACGGGTGCGGACTTGCCGCGCAGCAGCGCCTCGCGCTGGGCCAGGCAATTGGCCACCAGCAACCGGTGGTGTTCCGGATAGGGGTGATCCGCCTCGCGGCAGATGATGAAATCCACCGGCGCGCCCTCCGGCCCCTGGTGCAGCCATTGGAAGAACGTATGCTGGCCGTCGGTGCCCGGCATGCCCCAGACCACCGGCCCGGTCGGCACGGTAACGGGCCTGCCCTCGAGGTCGACCGACTTGCCCAGCGACTCCATCTCCAGTTGCTGCAGATAGGGCACGAGATGAACCAGCCGCGCATCGTAGGGCGCGATGTTCAGCGAGGCATAGCCGAACACGTTGCGATTGGCCACCCCCGCCAGCGCCAGCTGCACCGGCGCATTGGCGGCCAGCGGCGCGTTCAGGAAATGCGCGTCCATGGCCGCCGCGCCCTGCAACAGCCCATCGAGCGCCTCGGCGCCCAGGGCCAGCGCAATCGGCAGCCCGATGGCCGACCAGACCGAATAGCGGCCGCCCGCCCAGTCCCAGAAGGTGAAGATGCGCTCGGGCGCCACGCCCATGTCCCGGGCCGCGTCGGGGTTGGCCGTCACGGCCACCACCTGCGACCACGGATCGGCGATGCCGGACTCGCGCAGCCAGCGCAGCGCGCAATCGGCGTTGCGCAGCGTCTCGGTCGTATTGAACGATTTGGACGACACCACCACCAGCGTGCGCCGGGGGTCGAGGCCGATCAGGCCGGCCTCGATGGCGTGGCCGTCGATATTGGACACGAAGCGCATCTGCCGGCGGGTACCCGCGTAGCCCAGCGCGGCCACCACCAGCTTGGGCCCCCAGTCGCTGCCGCCAATGCCGATGTGCACCACGCTGTCAAAGCGCCCTTCCGCGTCCACGTGGCGCACGAAGGCGCGCACGCGGTCGCGCTCGGCCAGCACCCGGCCCGCCACGCGCCCGGGCGGCTCTTCCGCCCGCAGCGCGGTGTGCCAGGCCGCGCGATTTTCCGTGCAATTGGCGATACCGCCTTCCAGCAGCCGCGCGCGCGCAGCCTCGAAGTCGCGGGCGGCCAGCAGCGCTGCGCCGGCCGCCGCCAGTTCGTCGGACTGCGCCTGGGTGCTCAGGTCCACCGACAGACCGGCCGCCTCCACCACCCGCAGCGTGCCCGCCCGGCGATCCGCCCGATGGGCGGCCTCGACGAAGGCGCGCCATTCGGTCGTCTCGGCCAACGGCGCAACGGACGCCAGATCGGCGGGAGCCCCTTCCTGCATGGCCTCCCTCCTTAGAACGGCAGCTTGGCGTCGGGGGCGACGCGCAGCAACTGCGTACGGAAATCCTGCTGGATGCGGGCCAGCGCGGCCTCGTCATCCGCCTCGAACCGCAGCACCACCACGGGCGTCGTGTTCGAAGGACGGGCCAGCCCGAAGCCATCCGCGTATTCCACCCGCACGCCGTCGATGGTGATGACCTCGCGCGCGCCGGTGAACTGCCCCTGCTGCTGCAGGCGCCTGACCACCTCGAACTGCTCGCCCTCGGCGGTCTCCATCTTCAGTTCGGGCGTGGACTTGGCCTGCGGCAAGGCTTCCAGCACGGCCGACGGATTGTCCGAGCGGGACACGATCTCCAACAACCGCGCGCCGGTATACAGGCCGTCATCGAAACCGTACCAGCGCTCCTTGAAGAAGATATGCCCGCTCATCTCGCCCGCCAGCGGCGCGCCGGTTTCCTTGAGCTTGGCCTTGACCAGCGAATGCCCGGTCTTCCACATCAGCGGCTTGCCGCCCGCGGCCTTCACTTCCTGCGCCACGTAGCGGCTGCACTTCACGTCATAGATGATCTCGGCGCCCGGATTGCGCGACAGCACGTCGCGCGCGAACAGGATCAACTGCCGGTCGGGCCAGATGATCTGCCCCGACTTCGTCACCACGCCCAGGCGGTCGCCATCGCCGTCGAAGGCCAGGCCGATCTCGCAATCGGTCTCGGCCAGGCAGCGGACCAGGTCTTCCAGGTTGTGCGGATCGGCCGGATCCGGATGGTGATTGGGGAAGGTACCGTCCACGTCGCAGTACAGCTCCACCACGTCGCAGCCCAGCGCCTTGAACAACTGCACCGCCACCGGACCGGCCACGCCGTTGCCCGCGTCCACCGCGATCTTCATCTTGCGGGCCAGCTTCACGTCGCCCACGATGCGCTGCAGGTATTCCGGCACCGCGTCCCATTCCTTGCGGGAACCCGGCGTGGCGGCGTCGCCGCCGACATTCCGCACCATGGGCTCGCGCAGCGCGGTAATGGCATCGCCGTACAGCGTCGTGCCGCCCAGCATCATCTTGAACCCGTTGTACTGCGGCGGATTGTGGCTGCCGGTAATCGCCACGCCCGACCCGGTGCCGCTGACGTTGGCCGCGTAATAGACCAGCGGCGTCGGCACCATGCCCACGTCCAGCACGTCGATGCCGCCGGCCATCAGCCCGGCCTGCAAGGCCCGCGACAGATCCGGTCCGCTCAGGCGCCCGTCGCGGCCGACCACCACCTGCCGCACGCCGGCCCGCTGCGCTTCCAGCGCCAGCGCCGCGCCCAGGCGACGCGCGAACTCCGGACTGAGCGGGGACGGGACCACGCCGCGGATGTCATAGGCCTTGAAGGCGGAAGCGGCGATGTCTGCGGGTGAAGATGAGACGTTGGTCCCCACGGGATGCTCCTGGTTCAGATTCGTTCGATGAGTCGCAGCGGTGCGATGCGCCCGCCAACCATGGGCAAAACGCGCAATCAGCACTCACTAACCAATTTAGGTGTCCATGCACCGCCTTTCCAGGCGATATAGTCCGGTGCAAACCCCGGAAAGTTCACCGAAACTATAGATGAAGTTAAGGTACGAAAACCCTGTTTTCTTGTATGACGTAACCCTGCGTAACGGCGCCACAATTATGCGATACCGCATGACACTTGCAATTGCGTGACACGACCCGGTTGCCGGATATACAAATAACAGGCTAAACAATCCTTTGCGCCGGCAACGGACCGGCGCCCACCTGCGGCAAGCGTGCATGCTCAATCTGACGATCAGTTTCATTGTTTCCCTACTCGTGACCATGTTCATCGTGCGCTTCGCCAACCGCGACAGCGCCGCGGCGGACCACGACCTGGACGGCGTCCAGAAATTCCACGTCCGGCCGGTGCCGCGGATAGGCGGCCTGGGCATCGTGACCGGCTGTACGGTGGCGGTCGCCGCCCTGACCTCGCGTGACTTCCCCCTGGCCATCGACCTCGCCCTGCTGTTGCTGTGCTCGGCCGTGGTCTTCGGGATCGGGCTGGCGGAAGACTTCACCAAGCGCATCAGCCCGACGCTCCGCCTGCTGTGCGCGTTCGCCGGGGCCGCGCTGGCGGCCGTCTTGCTGCAAGCCACCATCACCCGCATCGACATCCCCCTGGCCGACGCCTGGCTGGCCATCCCGGCGGTGGGCGGCCTGGCCGCCGTCGTCTGCGTGGGCGCGATGGTGAACGCCGTCAACATCATCGACGGCTTCAACGGACTGGCCGCCGCCGCGGCGCTCGCCATGTTCGCCTCGCTGGGATACGTGGCCTTCAAGGTCAACGATCCCCTCATCCTGGCCGGCTCGCTGCTCATGATCGGCGCCATCCTGGGGTTCCTGGTATGGAATTATCCCTACGGCCTGATTTTCCTGGGCGACGGCGGCGCCTATTTCCTGGGTTTCATGCTGGCCGAACTGGGCATTCTGCTGGTGGTCCGCAATCCCGCGGTCTCGGCCTGGTATCCCGCGCTGCTGTTCATCTACCCCATCTTCGAGACGCTATTTTCCATATATCGAAAGAAATATCTGCGCGGCATGTCGCCCAGCCTGCCGGACGGCGTGCACCTGCACATGCTGATCTACAAACGGGTCATCCGCTGGGCCATCGGCACCCGCAACGCGCAGTTGCTGACCCAGCGCAACGCCGTCACGTCCCCTTATTTGTGGGCGCTCAGCCTGGTCGCCATCGTCCCGGCCACCGTGTTCTGGGACCGGGGACTAGCGTTAATGCTATTTCTCGTTGTGTTCATTGCTGTCTATACTTGGCTGTATACAGCCATCGTGCGCTTTCGCACGCCCAGGTGGCTCGTCCTGCACCGGTCCAGGGAATGACGCCAGCGCGGAGACTTTCCCAGATGGGCAAAGACCGCAAATCTCCGAACATTAGTTAAACAGCGTAACAAATTGTAAACGCTGTCATCCCCGGGGGCCCGGTGCGCGGCCCCCCGGGCATTACCCCATTCTAGGGACCATCTCCCGTATTTTGTTACATAGCGGAAGTGGAGTGTCATACTTCCCCGCCTATGCTGTCGTCCGTGTGGCTTGCGTTGGCTAAACGGCAGATTTCCATAAAAGCCGTAGTGGGGAATCATGGCGGCCTGTCTCTACCGGTGCTCCGATAAAAAGGAACGCCAGGCGTCGCTTTCCTCGTCAACCAAGCAAAGAAGCATGAGGCAATAAGAACGCACGGAAGAAATCATGGCTGCAACACAAGTTAAATATTTCGGCACCGATGGCATCCGGGGCAAAGTGGGCGGCGCGGTCATCAATCCCGCCTTCGCCCTGCGCCTGGGCCACGCCGCCGGCCAGGTCCTCCTGGCCCAAGCCCCGCGCGGGCACCGCCCGTCCGTCCTGATCGGCAAGGACACCCGCATCTCCGGCTACATGCTCGAATCCGCGCTGGAAGCCGGCCTTTCCGCCGCCGGCGTGGACGTCGTCCTGGCCGGCCCCATTCCCACCCCCGCCGTCGCCTACCTGACCCGCGCGCTGCGCCTGTCCGCCGGCATCGTCATCAGCGCCTCGCACAACCCCTTCGACGACAACGGCATCAAATTCTTCTCGGCCCAGGGCAGCAAATTCCCCGACCAGACCGAACAGGCCATCGAAGCCGCGCTGGACCAGCCCATGGGCTGCACGCCTTCCGAAGGGCTGGGCCGGGTCAAGCGCCTGGACGACGCCGCCGGCCGCTACATCGAGTTCTGCAAGGCCAGCTTCCCCCCGGACATGGACCTGAACGGCCTGCGCATCGTGGTCGACGCCGCCCACGGCGCCGCCTACCACATCGCCCCCAACGTATTCCGGGAACTGGGCGCCACGGTCATCACCATCGGCTGCGAGCCCAACGGCTTCAACATCAACGAAAAAGTGGGCGCCACCCACCCGGAAACCCTGGCCGAGAAGGTCAAGGAACACCGCGCCGACCTGGGCGTGGCCCTGGACGGCGACGCCGACCGGCTGCAAATGGTCGATGCCAGCGGCCGGATGTACAACGGCGACGAGCTGCTGTACGTGATCGTGCGCGACCGCATGACCCAGGGCCCGGTGGCCGGCGTGGCGGGCACCGTCATGACCAACTACGCCTTCGAGCGCCGCATGGCCGAACTGGACATCCCGTTCGTGCGCACCCCCGTTGGCGACAAGAACGTGATGCAAGCCCTGCAGGACAAGGGCTGGCTATTCGGCGGCGAAAGCTCCGGCCACATCCTGTGCCTGGACCGCCACTCCACCGGCGACGGCGTCATCGCCGCGCTCCAGGTCATGGCCGCCATGCGCCGCAGCGGCAAGGGCCTGCCGGCCTTGACCTCGGAACTGCATCTGCTGCCGCAGAAGCTGGTGAACGTGAAACTGCAACCCGACCTGGAATGGGAATCCCATCCCGGCCTGGCCGCGGCCTACCGCGAGGTCTCCGCCACGCTACAGGGCCGTGGCCGGGTCCTGATCCGCCCCTCGGGCACCGAGCCCAAGCTCCGCCTGATGGTGGAAGCCGACGAGGAAATGCTGGCGGTCCGGTGCGTGGACCGGCTGGCCACCAGCCTGGCCTGATCCGTCATTCGATTGCCCGGATTCGTAATATCCATACATATATTACGAATCCGGGGGGCGGCAAGACCGGGACAGCAAGGCAAATAAAGAGAGGAGCAGGAAATCGACGAAGCAATCAGGCAACCGGCACATGATCGCTACGTTTTGTATTTCTCAAAAATGAGATTGACCATTTCGCGCATGCACAAACTGATGCAATCTTTTTCCGGTTTTCCACGATAGGCGCATCGCGACATGCTAATCTTTCAGACCGTCCAGAATCCGCCAGTAAGACCGCATGCCGGCTTTCCGCAATCCCCCAAACCGGGGATTGATGCAACTGGACGCGCCAACCAAAATACCGCCGCCGCACTACCGAGTGCCAACTGTCTTCCTGCCGGGCAGTCGATGGGGAACGAGTCGCAAAGGGGTGTGTATCCCCCGGGGGCCGGACTCGCGATCCGCGATCGGATTGGTACAAGGTAATCATGCAGACGAAACTACGCGATTTTCTTCTTTCCCTTTCCCGGCCGCAAAAAATCGCGGTCATGGTCATCGCTGATGCAATCGCGCTGCCCGCGAGCCTGATCGCAGCGTTCTACCTGCGGCTGGGCGATGCGGTCATCCTGCAGCGCTACGGCATCAGCGCGCCCATCATCATGGCGCTGGCCGCGATTCCCGTTTTCTACCTGTGCGGCCTGTATCGCAACGTGGTGCGCTACATGGATATTTCCATGCTGCGCTCCACGGGTATCGGCCTGGCCGCGCTGGCCATCGGCACCTATATCGGATGCCTGCTGTTCAACATGCCGGCGCCGCCGCGAGGCACGCTGCTGATCTACTGGTTCATCGCCTTCTCGTACGTCGTCATTTCCCGCTTCGGCGCGCGCCACCTGCTGCGCACGCCGCTGCGCCAGCACATCGTGGCGCCGCGTGTCGCCATCTACGGCGCCGGGGAAGCCGGCTTCCAGCTGGCTGTGGCCATGCGCACCAGCCACGCCTACACGCCCATCTGCTTCTTCGACGACGACAAGCGCCTGGCCAACCGGCACGTGGGCGGCCTGCGCGTCTATGCGCTCAGCCGGCTCAACGACATCGTGCGCAAGCACGAGATCCAGCAGATCATCCTGGCCATTCCCTCGGCATCGCCCGAGCGCCGGCGCACCATCGTCAACCGTTTGTCCAGCCTGGGCATCCCGGTGCGCACCCTGCCCACCATGGCGGAAATGGTGGAAGGCAAGGTGCTGGAAAGCGCCATCCGCGAAATCCAGGTCGAAGACTTGCTGGGCCGCAAGCCCGTCCCGCCGCGGCGCGACCTGTTTTCCAAATGCGTCACCGGCAAGTCGGTGCTGGTCACGGGCGCCGGCGGCTCCATAGGCAGCGAACTGTGCCGCCAGATCGAGTCGCAGAAACCCGACCATCTCGTCCTGCTGGACCATTCCGAATACGCGCTGTACGCCATCGAGCACGAACTGCGCGAGCGCTTCCCCGCCACCCAGTTGTCGGCCTACATGGGCAGCGTGTGCGACACCGAACTGGTCAGCCGCATCGTGCGCGAGCACCGCGTCGACACCATCTACCATGCCGCCGCCTACAAGCACGTGCCGCTGGTGGAAAACAACATGGCCGCCGGCATACGCAACAACGTGCTGGGCACCTGGTCCGTGGCCATGGCCGCCGCCCAGAACAATGTCGAGACCTGCGTCCTGATCTCCACCGACAAGGCCGTGCGCCCGCCCAACGTCATGGGCGCCAGCAAGCGCTGCGCCGAACTCATCTTCCAGGCCTTCGCCCTGCGGCCCAACAACCGCACCGTATTCAGCATGGTGCGCTTCGGCAACGTGCTGGGCTCGTCCGGATCGGTCGTGCCGCTGTTCCGCAACCAGATCCAGCGCGGCGGCCCCATCACGGTCACCCATGCCGACGTCACCCGCTACTTCATGCTGATCCCCGAGGCAGCGCAGCTCGTCATCCAGGCCGGCGCCATGGCCCGCGGCGGCGAAGTCTTCGTGCTGGACATGGGCGAACCGGTCAAGATCATTGACCTGGCCCGCACCATGATCCAGATGTCGGGGCTGAGCGAGAAAAACGCGGACAGCCCCAACGGCCACATCGAAATCAAGGTCGTGGGCCTGCGGCCAGGGGAAAAGCTGTACGAGGAACTGCTGATAGGCGGGGACACCATCCCCAGCGATCATCCTCGTATCCTGTGCTCGCGCGAACACTATCTGACACTGGGGCAGCTCGAATCGCTGTTGGAAGCCTTGCATACGGCCTGCGACAGCGGGTCTGCCCTGGACATCCGCCTGGCATTGCAGAAGCTGGTACCGGAATACACGCCCTATTCGCTGCTGAGCGACAGGCCGGCCGGACAAGACGAGCTTCCAGCCAGCCCGGCCAGCGTTCGGGAAAACAAGGCGGCACGGACCGCCCTGGCCTCGTACGAAAGCAAACGAGACGTCGCCGTAGGCCATCCGGCCTAAGCCTCTCTCTATACTGGACCGCAACCGTATCCACAGCCTTCGCCCGAAGGCCCTTTTTCATGGCAAAACGCGCATTCGACATCACCCTGGCGGCAATCGCCCTTCTCCTGCTCAGCCCCGTCATCCTGGTGTTGTGCGTCGCGATCCGGCGGAAGCTGGGCTCGCCGGTCTTCTTCCGCCAAGTCCGCCCCGGCCTGAACGGCAAGCCCTTCCAGATGATCAAGTTCCGCTCCATGCGCGACGCGACAGGCCCGGATGGCCAGCCGCTGCCGGATGACCAGCGGCTGACCTCGTTCGGCAAACGCCTGCGGAGCACCAGCCTGGACGAACTGCCCGAGCTCTGGAACGTGCTGCGCGGGGACATGAGCCTGGTCGGCCCGCGCCCGCTGCTGATGGAATATCTGCCCTTGTATGACCAGCACCAGATGCGCCGCCACGAAGTCCGGCCTGGAGTAACGGGCTGGGCCCAGGTGAACGGCCGCAACGCCCTGTCGTGGCCGCAGAAATTCGAACTGGACGTCTGGTACGTGGACAACCGCTCGCTGTGGCTGGACATGAAGATCCTGTGGATGACCGTGCGCAAGGTACTGGTGCGCGAAGGCATCAGCGCCGACGGCCAGGCCACCATGGAACGCTTCCGAGGCAACAACCCATGAAACGGCTAGCCATACTGGGCGCGGGCGGCCACGGTCGCGTGGTGGCCGACGCGGCGGAAGCCAGTGGGGAATGGCAGGAAATCGTCTTCTTCGACGACGCCTGGCCGCAGCGGAAGGCCAGCGGCCCCTGGCCCATCGTCGGCAACCTGGCGGCCCTGCTCCAGCAGTGCCAGGAGTTCGACGGCGTCGTGGTCGGCATAGGCGCCAATCGCGTGCGGCTGTCCAATACGGAAGCACTGGCCGCCGCGGGCGCCCGCCTGGCCACCATTATTCATCCGCGCGCCACAATCAGCCGCCATGCTGGCGTGGGCGCGGGCAGCGTCGTGTTCGCCGGTGCCGTGGTCAACATAGGCGCCCGCATTGGGCAAGCCTGCATCATCAACACCGCCGCTACCGTGGACCACGACTGCCAAGTGGCCGACGGCGTCCACATCAGCCCCGGCGCCAACCTGGCGGGCGGCGTCACCGTAGGCACCTGCAGCTGGATAGGCGCCAACGCCGGCATCCGCCAGCAAATATCCATAGGTGCCCATGCCGTGATAGGCGTGGGCGCCGTCGTCGTCAGCCCCCAACCGGACGGAATCACCGCCGCGGGCAACCCGGCCAAAGATTTGAACAGGACCACGCCAACATGCTGAATACCCCCTTTTCCCCCTGGCCCTCCTTCACGGAAGAAGAGGCGGACGCCGTCAAGCGGGTGCTGCTGTCCAACAAGGTCAACTACTGGACCGGGCAGGAATGCCGCGAATTCGAAAAGGAATTCGCGGCGTGGTGCCATACGGAACATGCCATCGCGCTGGCCAACGGAACGGTGGCGCTGGACCTGGCCTTGAAGGCGCTGGACATCGGTCCTGGCGACGACGTGATCGTCACCCCGCGCACCTTCCTGGCATCGGCCTCGAGCATCGTCAACGCCGGCGCGCGGCCCGTATTCGCCGACGTGGACCTGGACAGCCAGAACATCACCGCGGAAAGCATCCGCGAGGTCCTGACCCCCAACACCCGTGCCGTGATCTGCGTCCACCTGGCCGGCTGGCCCTGCGAAATGGACCCGATCATGGCCCTGGCCGAGGAAAAGGGCTTCTTCGTGATCGAGGATTGCGCGCAGGCCCATGGGGCCAAGTACAAAGGCCGCCCGGTCGGCAGCATCGGCCACATCGGCGCCTGGTCCTTCTGCCAGGACAAGATCATGACCACCGGCGGCGAAGGCGGCATGGTCACGACCAATGACCGCGCGCTGTGGGCCAAGATGTGGGCGTACAAGGATCACGGCAAATCGTGGGAAGCGGTGTACGAACGGCAGCATCCCCCGGGATTCCGGTGGGTGCACGATTCCTTCGGCACCAATTGGCGAATGATCGAAATGCAAGGCGCCATCGGCCGGATCCAACTGCGCCGCATGGCCGAATGGACCAAACAACGCCAAGCTTACGCCGCGCAGATCAATAAGGCAGCGAATCCCTACGCTTGCGTTCGTATTCCCCAAGTGCCAGACCACGTCGACCACGCCGCGTACAAACACTACCTGTTCGTCAAGCCGGAGCAACTGGCGGACGGATGGACGCGCGACGGCATCGTCCAGGCACTGACCGAAAAGGGCATCCCCTGCTACCAGGGCTCCTGCTCGGAGGTCTACCTGGAAAAAGCCTTCGACGGGACGGACTATCGCCCATCGCGCCGCCTGCCTCATGCGATGGAACTGGGCGAAACCAGCCTGATGTTCCTGGTTCATCCGACGCTTACGCCTGCGGAAATCGAACGAACCTGCGCCGCGCTATCCGAAACGCTGCGGCAGGCGACTCGCACCTAACCCGCAGGCCCTGTACCCGATGAAAGTTCTTTATTTCCATCAGCACTTTTCCACCCCGAAGGGAGCAGCCGGAATACGCTCGTACGAAATGGCCAAGCGCCTGGTCGAGCGTGGTCATGAAGTCTGCATGGTCTGCGGCAGCTACAAGGGCGGTACGACCGGCCTGACAGGACCGTTCGTGCGCGGCAAGCGCCGAGGCACCATCCAGCCCGGCCTGGAGGTGGTGGAGTTCGACCTGTCCTACGGCAACTCGGACGGATTCATCAAGCGCACCGCCACGTTCCTGCGCTTCGCCCTGCGTAGCGTGGCTATCGCCCTGACCGAGCGCTACGACCTGGTCTTTGCCACGACGACGCCGCTTACCGCCGGGATTCCCGGCATCTTCGCGCGCTGGCTGCGCGGCAAACCGTTCGTATTCGAAGTACGCGACCTCTGGCCCGAACTACCCAAGGCCATGGGGGTGATCCGCAACCCGGTTGTCCTGTCCGGCATGTCCGTGCTTGAATGGGCAAGCTACAAGTCGGCCCATAGGCTGATCGGACTTTCGCCGGGCATCGTGGATGGCATTGCCCATCGCGGGATACCTCGATCGAGCATTGCCCTGATTCCGAACGGATGCGACATCGATATCTTCGGCGCGAATCCCGAACCTTGGCGCCCGGAAGGCGTCGCCGATACCGACCTGCTCGCGGTATTCGCCGGCACGCACGGCAAGGCCAACGGCCTGGACGCGGTACTGGATGCCGCCGCTGAACTGCAGCGGCGAGGACGACAAGACATCAAAATCCTGCTCGTGGGACAAGGCGCAACGAAGCAAGGCTTGATGCAAAAAGCCGAGACGCTTCAGTTGAACAACGTCATATTCCATGACCCCGTCAACAAGACCCGCCTGGCGGGCTTGATGGCCGCCACAGATATAGGCCTCCAGACCCTGGCCAACGTTCCCGCTTTTTACTATGGGACCTCGCCCAACAAGTTCTTCGACTATCTGGCTTCGGGCTTGCCTGTACTGAATAATTACCCGGGGTGGCTGGCCGAGGTCATCGCCAAACACCAATGTGGATTCGCGGTGCCTCCCGACAACCCCGCCGCCTTCGCCGATGCCCTGGAACAGGCCGCAGATGGGCGAGAGGCGCTGGCACAAATGGGGCAACGCGCCTTGGCACTCGCCAAAGCGCAATTCGACCGCAAGATTCTTAGCAACCAATTCGTCGATTGGCTCGAATACGGAAGAATCACCAAGGCCGATCAAGGAAGCAGGGAGTTCGTCAAGTGAAAACACTGTGTGTCTTTGGCACGCGTCCAGAGGCCATCAAGATGGCTCCTCTTGTCCAGGCTCTTGCCATGGACAAGAGATTTGAAGCGAAAGTGTGCGTGACCGGGCAGCATAGAGAAATGCTAGACCAGGTCCTTGACCTCTTTGCAATCAAGCCGGATTACGATCTGAACATCATGAAGGCCGGACAGGATCTGACCGATGTCAGCACCGCCATCCTTCAAGGCATGAAAAGCGTGTTCGCCGAGTTCAAACCAGACGTCGTGCTGGTACATGGGGATACCGCCACGACGCTTGCAGTCAGTCTCGCTTCGTATTACCAGCAGATTCCTGTCGGACACGTAGAAGCTGGCTTGCGCACAGGCAATCTCTACTCACCATGGCCGGAAGAAGGAAACAGAAAGCTGACCGGCGCCTTGGCTCGCTTCCACTTTGCGCCAACGGACACCTCACGCAAGAATCTTCTACGAGAAGGCGTAGCCGATAACACGATTCATGTTACCGGTAATACGGTTATCGACGCCCTGCTGGAAGTAGTCGATAAGCTGCAGCGCGACGACAAGCTGCAAAAAACCTTTGGCTCTCAATTCTCTTATCTCGATACCTATTCTCGCCTCGTCCTTGTAACGGGACATCGTCGCGAGAGCTTTGGGGGAGGATTCGAGCGCATTTGTACAGCGTTGGCCCGGATTGCGGAAGAGTTTCCCGACGTGGGCATCCTATATCCCGTTCACCTCAATCCGAATGTACGGGAACCCGTGAACAGGCTGCTTACCGATATTCCCAACGTTCATCTTATCGAGCCCCTCGAGTACCTTCCGTTCGTCTATCTCATGCATCGCTCCGCCCTGATTCTTACGGACTCCGGCGGTATCCAGGAGGAAGCGCCTTCCCTTGGCAAGCCCGTGCTTGTCATGCGCGACACGACGGAACGGCCGGAAGCCGTGGAAGCAGGAACGGTCAGACTTGTAGGCACAGACGCGGACAACATCGTGCGCCACGTCAGTGAACTGCTGAAAAACAAGCAGGCCTATGACAGCATGGCGTACGCGCATAATCCCTACGGCGACGGTAAGGCGTGCGCACGGATTGTCGACGCACTGCTGGATCGGAAGACTCAGATTTAATTCAGAAGCAGGAAAACTCCATGAACTTCGAAACGATTTCAGTCATCGGCCTTGGCTATATCGGCCTTCCTACTGCGGCGGTCTTTGCTTCCCGCAAAAAGAAAGTGATAGGCGTTGACGTCAACGCCAAGGCTGTCGACACCATCAATCGCGGGGAAATCCATATCGTCGAACCGGATCTGGATATCGTCGTCCGAGCCGCAGTCACGGATGGCTACCTAAGCGCGACTACTCAGCCTCAACCGGCCGATGCCTTTCTGATTGCCGTGCCCACTCCATTCAAGGAAGGTCACGAACCCGACCTAGCTTATATTGAGTCCGCAAGCAAGGCCATTGCGCCTGTCTTGAAAAAAGGGAATCTCGTTGTTTTGGAGTCGACATCGCCAGTCGGAGCTACGGAGCAAATGGCGCAATGGCTCGCGGAGGCTCGTCCGGATCTCAAGTTTCCGCAGACTCATGGTGAAGACTCTGATATTCGCATTGCACACTGCCCGGAACGAGTACTGCCGGGACACGTCTTGCGCGAGCTCGTTTCTAACGACCGCGTCATTGGCGGCATGACTCCCAAATGTTCAGAGGCGGCCAGCCGACTATACGAGATTTTTGTTCAAGGCGAATGCATCGTTACCAATGCGCGCACTGCCGAGATGTGCAAGCTCACAGAGAACAGCTTCCGGGATACGAATATTGCGTTCGCCAACGAGCTCTCCATCATTTGCGACAAGTTGGGCATAAACGTGTGGGAATTGATCCGGCTCGCCAACCGCCACCCGCGCGTGAATATATTGCAACCTGGCCCTGGGGTTGGCGGACATTGCATTGCAGTGGACCCCTGGTTCATTGTCAGTACCACGCCCGAAGAGGCTCGCCTGATCCGCACCGCCCGAGAAGTGAACGACAGCAAGCCGTATTGGGTTCTGGACAAGGTCAAAATCGCCATCACCGAACATTTGGAAGCGAACCCGTCCAAAACCATTAAGGACGTGATAATTGCTTGCTTAGGACTTGCCTTCAAACCAGATATCGATGATTTGCGCGAAAGTCCGGCCGTCGAAATCTGCCGAGAGCTGGTCAACAATCACGGCGGGCCTGTGCTCGCTGTCGAACCGAATGTCAAAGAACTTCCCCCAAAACTTGCCGAAATTTTCACCCTGAGCGATACAGAAGCCGCGCTAACTCAGGCGGATATCGTAATACTCCTGGTGGATCACAAGGAATTCAAGGCCATCCCCAGAAACAGAATAAGCGGGATCGCCGTGATTGATACTCGAGGCGTATGGACCTCATAAGGATGTGTGTCCTCGGACCAGTTTGAATCAACGAAAACGATAGCGGAACCATGATGCTGACTAACAAAACTATCCTCGTCACCGGCGGTACCGGCTCCTTCGGCAACACTTTCGTGCCGATGACCCTAGCCAAGTACAACCCCAAGAAAATCATCATTTACTCGCGCGACGAGATGAAGCAATGGGACATGGCCAAGAAATACACCAACGACAGCCGCGTCCGCTTTTTCATTGGCGACGTGCGCGATCGTGAGCGTCTGTATCGTGCCTTGGACGGCGTCGACTATGTTGTCCATGCAGCAGCGACAAAAATCGTGCCCACAGCCGAATACAATCCTTTCGAATGCGTCAAAACCAATATCAACGGCGCAATGAATCTTATCGACGCCTGCTTAGACCAAGGCGTAAAACGCGTGGTCGCCCTCTCCACCGATAAGGCGAGTAGCCCCGCGAATTTGTACGGCGCAACCAAGCTGGCTTCCGACAAGTTGTTCGTCGCTGGCAACTCGTACTCTGGCGGGCGAGATACACGCTTTGCCGTCGTGCGCTACGGCAATGTGATGGGTTCGCGTGGATCCGTCATCCCCTTCTTCATGTCGATTAAAGATAAAGGTGAACTTCCAATTACCGACAGCCGCATGACGCGGTTCATGATTTCCCTTGAAGAAGGTGTAGAACTGGTTTGGCATGCGTTCGAGGACATGGAAGGTGGGGAGATCTATGTCAAAAAAATCCCTTCAATGAAGGTTACAGACCTGGGCAAAGTCGTCGCGCCCGAGGCCAAGCAAGTTGAGATCGGCATCCGCCCAGGCGAAAAGCTGCATGAACAAATGATCAGCGCAGAAGATTCGTATTACACCTACGAGTACCCTGAACACTTCAAGATCCTACCCGCCATCAACGGCTGGTGCGATAGCCCTGAACGCATCAAGAACGGCAAGAAAGTACCGGAAGGTTTCATCTACTCGAGCGACAACAATACGGAATGGATGAGCCCCGCGGCCTTGCAGGCTTGGATCGATCAAAATCGCGAAAAAATTGGGAGCATCTGATGATTCCCTATGGCCGCCAGGACATCACCGAAGAAGACGTCCAGTCCGTCTTGACCGCCTTGAAGTCCGACTTCCTGACGCAAGGACCGTATGCTCCCCGCTTCGAGCAGGCGATTGCTCAACACGTCGGCGCTCGGCATGCGTTGGCCGTCAACAGCGCCACTTCAGCCCTACACATTGCCTGCTTGGCCCTAGGCCTCGGCCCCGGCGACTGGCTCTGGACCACCCCCATAACCTTCGTGGCATCGGCGAACTGCGGGCTGTACTGCGGTGCTAAGGTGGATTTCGTCGATATTGACCCGAACACCTATAACCTATGTCCCCAAGCCTTGGAGACAAAGCTCCAGCAAGCTGAACGGCAAGGCTGCCTGCCCAAGGTCGTAGTTCCGGTACATTTAGCTGGCCAGTCCTGCGATATGGAAGCCATCCATGCCCTGGCCCAGCGATACGGCTTCAAGATAATTGAAGATGCATCCCACGCCGTGGGCGGCAAGTACCAGGGCGAATTCGTCGGTAACTGCCGCTATAGCGACATTACGGTTTTCAGCTTTCATCCTGTCAAAATCGTTACAACAGCGGAAGGTGGGCTTGCGCTCACCAATGACGATCTGCTGGCCGAAAAAATGGCGCTACTACGCAGCCACGGCGTGACTCGCGACACAGCGCTGATGACTCACGAAACGCATGGTCCTTGGTACTACCAACAGGTCGCGCTGGGCTACAACTATCGAATGACCGAACTTCAAGCGGCCCTCGGTTGCTCGCAGCTCACACGCCTGGATCAATACGTCGCGCGCCGACACGAACTCGCCAAGCGTTATGACGAACTCCTGCAAGACCTGCCCCTGCGTACCCCGTGGCAACATCCCGACACTTATTCCGGTCTGCATCTCTACATCATCCGGCTCAAGCTCAAGGAGTTGAAATCCAATCGCCGTGCGGTATTCGAAGCGCTACGCAGCCGCGAAATCGGTGTCAACGTTCATTACATACCGGTCCATACGCAACCGTACTATCGCGAGATGGGATTCACCGACGGGCAGTTTCCACAAGCAGAACAGTACTATGCCGAGGCGATCAGCCTGCCCATGTACCCGCTCTTGACCGATGCCGAACAAGACCAAGTCGTCGCAGCGCTGAGTAGCGCATTGGCGTAATGCCCATACAGAAACCAGGCCATGCCTCGCACTCTTGTCGTCATTCAATCACGGCTTTCTTCCAGCCGCCTTCCGGGTAAAGCCCTGCTAACCCTGGCTGGCAGGCCCGTCGCCGTACTTTGCGCTCAACGGGCCGGCTCAACGGGCTTGCCGGTCCTCGTCGCCACTTCTGATGATCCGAGCGATGATGGCCTTGCCATGACCTTAAGCAGTCACGGCATTGCCTGCCATCGTGGCTCCCTTGAAGACGTCCTTGGCCGTATGGCTACCGCCACATCAGCCCTAGACGACGACGATCGGGTCGTTCGGCTGACAGCCGACAACGTCTTCCCAGATGGCACATTCATTGACACACTTCTCAGCACATTTGCCAACGCAGGCGTTGATTATCTAGGAACATCTTCACCCGATGATGGCCTGCCTTACGGCATGAGCGCCGAGGTCTTCACCGCGCGAGCGTTGCGAAAGGCCGCCGAGCAGGCAAAAACAGCTTTCGACCGTGAGCATGTCACGCCCTATATCCGCCGGCATATGCGCATGCGAACGTTCCAGGCTCCCGACGCGGAGCCAGTATGGCGTGAGCTTCGATGCACCCTGGATACCTTCGACGACTACTTGCGCTTGTTGGCTATCTTCACCAACGTTACCGCGCCGGAGACTACCAACTGGCGTGACCTGGTCCAGATTCTTGTACGGCAAACAAGGCCCGCCCCGATTGGCACCCTGTTCACGCTCGGCACCGCGCAGTTGGGTCTAGCGTATGGTATAGCTAACACAGTCGGTCAACCGACTTCCGACCAAACCCGAGCGCTGATCCATCAAGCACTTGAACTCGGCGTAAACAGCATCGATACCGCTCGTGCCTATGGCTTATCCGAAGCACGGCTTGGCGTGGCGCTCGAACGCCGTTCTTCACGCCCCCGCGTCATCACCAAACTTAGCCCATTGGCAGAATTCGATGCCCAGGCCACTCCGGCGGCTGTCCGCCACGCGGTCAGAGCCAGCATCTTCGAATCCTGCCATGCGCTGCGACAGCCCAGGCTCGATACGGTTCTGCTACATCGTTGGGCACATCGCACCGAATGGGAAGCCGCAGCCTGGAACGAACTACTGAATCTCAAAAATGAAGGCATCGTAGGTACTCTTGGCGTTAGCGTATCTGGGCCAGAAGAAGCTAGAGAAGCCCTCCGCGACGAAAACGTCTCTCACATTCAATGCCCAGTCAACTTGCTGGACTGGCGCTGGCGCACGAGTCAATTTTTAGCCGCCGTCGCCGACCGACCTGACGTCGAATTTTTTGCCCGTAGCGTGTATTTACAGGGTCTGCTACTGCTACCTCCTAGCCGCTGGCCTCGCTACGAGGGGGCCCCGCCCCAGCATCTAGCCGGCATTCTGAGCGCCCTCGTCTCGCAGCTCAAGCGTGAAAACCGGGAAGACCTTTGCTTGGCATATGTTCGGGGCTTGCCATGGATTAAGAGCCTCGTCATTGGCTTAGAAACACCAGCTCAACTGCATAGTAACGTCAAGCTGTTCAGACACCCTCCTCTCAACGAAAACGAACGAAGCATTGTCGAACGCGCAATACCAACGCTGCCCGACACGTTGCTCAATCCGGCCAAATGGGTCACATCATGAATGCTCCAAACCGCTTCCAGCTCGATGACCGAGTTGTATTGATTACCGGTGCAGCGGGTCACCTGGGCCGTGCCATCAGTCTGGGCGTAGCAGAAGCCGGCGGTATACCCATCTTGTGCGGCCGCACCCCTGAGAAACTGCACAAACTGCAAACGGAAATCCAGGCAGCAGGTGGCCGTGCATCCGTACTGCCTCTGGACATCGGCGACCCCAGCTCGATGGCACATGCTCTCACTTGGGTCACACAGCATTTCGACAGTGTGCATGGGCTTGTCAACTGCGCCCATATGGGCCGCCCGGGCACCATCAGCTCTGCCACCGAAGACGATTTCAACATCGCTCAACAAGCACACGTTAACGGTCCGTTCTTCCTAGTGAAGCAATTTCTGCCCCTGCTGAAACAAGGCGCTAGTGAAGTCGTGGGCGGAGCCTCTATCGTCAACGTGTCCTCCATGTATGGCATAGTCAGCCCTGACCCTACCATCTATGGAAATAGCGGCAGCAACAACCCACCTTATTACGGGGCAGCCAAAGCAGCCCTTCTACAATTGACTCGCTATTTGGCATGCCACCTTGGCGACAAACAAGTGCGAGCCAACAGCATTACACCTGGACCTTTCCCTCCTGCTGATATCGCTCAAACAGCGCCCGATTTCTATCAGGGCCTGTGCAAGAAGAATCCGCTCGGCCGTATCGGAGCCCCGGAAGAAGTCGCCGGCCCCGCGGTGTTCCTTTTGTCCGCTGCTAGCTCGTACATAACTGGCGCCAATATTCCCGTTGATGGCGGCTGGACTAGTTGGTAGCGCTTCCGCCATGCAGACTATTGCTTTCCGGGCTGATGCCTCTCTAAATATCGGCACCGGCCACGTCATGCGCTGCTTAACCCTGGCGGACGCCTTGCGCGACGAGGGCTACTCCAGTCTTTTCATCTGCCGCGAACACCCTGGCAACCTAATTGACATCATCCGCCAACGCGGCTACGAAGCCGTTGCTCTGCCATATCAAGGAACGGTCACGGCAGTGCCCTCTTCCGTCCCCTCGCCCATACATGCCGCATGGCTCGGCAGTGATTGGGAGACCGACGCACAGCAAACTCAAGCAGCGCTTGCCAACGTCAATACCTCGTGGTTGGTGGTCGATCACTATTCGCTCGACTCCCGCTGGGAAAATAGATTTCGCACGTCCATTCCACACCTGCTCGTCATCGACGATCTGGCTGATCGCTCGCACGATTGCGATCTGCTTCTCGATCAGAACCTCGGCCGCCGGTGGGAGGACTATTCCGCACATGTCCCTCCCGGATGCGTCGTACTAACCGGCCCCGACTACGTACTACTGCGTCCCGAATTCCACCTAGCTCGCTCCTTCGGCTTGCGGCGCCGAACGCAGCCAGACTTCAAGCACCTGCTCATCACTATGGGTGGAATAGACAAGGGCAACGTAACGGCCGAAGTATTGTCAGCGCTGCGCCTATGCCCACTGCCGTCCGATGCCCGCATTACGATTGTCATGGGCTCCCGCTCTCCTTGGCTGGAAGCCGTAAGGCAGGCCGCGACCGAACTGCCTTGGCATACAGAAGTCAAGGTCGATGTAAACAATATGGCTGAATTGATGGCCAACAGCGACTTGGCCATCGGCGCCGCGGGCTCAACTGCCTGGGAACGATGCTGCGTAGGCCTACCATCCATCATGGTAGTGCTCGCCGATAATCAACTGATCATTGCCCAGATGTTGAGCCACGCCGGTGGTGCCTTCACAATTGAATCTGCGGCAGCTATCGCGATCAAACTGCCGGACATTCTTACCCAACTGGTCAACGATGCGGCGCTACGTCAAGCCACTGCAGCTGCGGCAAGCCGTATTGTCGACGGTGAAGGAGTACGACGCGTCATACAGGCCATGGAAAATACATGATGGGACATACCGGTGACGGGCGTATTCGCCCTATGGTCGAAGCGGACTTAGAAAGCGTACTCGCGTGGAGAAACCATCCGAGTGTACGCGTGTGGATGTATACCCAACATGCAATTAGCCCAGAGGAACACCGAACGTGGTTTAGCAAGGCGAGCACAGATAGTTCGAGAATTTTGCTCATTTATCTAAACCACGAAACTCCCTCCGGCTTCGTTAACTTAAAAAAAAGTTATGGAAATAATGCCGAATGGGGCTTCTATACAAATCCCAATGCCCCCAAAGGCACCGGCAAAGGAATGGGAATTGCCACATTAAGGCATGCCTTCGAAAATTGCGGAATGCATAAAATACATGGTCAGGTTCTTGCCTACAATGAACGCTCGATCCACTATCACCTTTCGCTTGGTTTTCAGCGAGAGGGAATCCTGCGCGGCCAACATTTCGACGGAACCAATTACCACGACGTCCATTGCTTCGGACTGCTTGCCACCGAGTGGAGAGGATTGCAAACGCAAACGAACGCCGACCTATCGGAGAAACCATGAAGAAAACTGACTCTATTACGATCAGCGGCAGGCGCATTGGCCGCGACGTCGAGCCGTACATCATCGCCGAGATATCTGCAAATCATAACGGCAAGATTGAAACCGCCATTCAACTCATTAATGAAGCCAAAACTGCAGGCGCAGATGCAGTAAAAATTCAAACCTATACTGCCGACACCATTACCCTGAACTCTAATACCGAAGATTTTCGGATTAAAGGCGGGTTATGGGACGGACGTACATTATACGATCTATACCAGGAGGCACACCTTCCTTGGGATTGGCACAAACCGCTATTTGAGCACGCCCGCAAGACGGGAATTACGATTTTTAGCTCTCCATTCGACAACACCGCCGTGGACCTATTGGAGGATCTCAACGCACCTGCTTATAAGATTGCGTCATTCGAGGCCGTCGATCTACCCTTAATTAAATATGCGGCGTCAACCGGCAAACCAATGATCATTTCCACTGGAATGGCGGACGACGAGGAAATCTCTGAAGCCATTCAAGCGGCGAGGGACGGCGGCTGCAACGAACTTGCCATTTTGCATTGCGTAAGCGGCTACCCCGCCCCCGCTGAAGAATACAATCTCTATACTCTGGCTGACATGATTGAACGCTTTGGCGTGGTGACGGGACTCTCTGACCATACGTTAGACAATACTACCGCGCTTGCAAGCGTCGCGCTGGGCGCGGCGCTAATCGAAAAGCATTTCACTTTGGACAGATCTGGAGGCGGCCCAGACGATAGTTTTTCCTTAGAACCCAAGGATCTAGCTGAACTATGCCGGGGAGCAAAGACTGCTTGGCGCGCCCTCGGCCGTGTAGATTATGGAAAAAAATCTAGCGAAATCGGCAATGCCCAATTCCGAAGATCCCTCTATTTCGTGAAAGATTTGAAGGCCGGCGATATAGTGACTGAGGATGCAGTGCGAAGTGTACGCCCAGGTTATGGATTAGCACCAAAACAGCTGTCGCGGATTGTAGGAGCACGCCTCAGAATGGATGTTCAAAAAAACACACCTGTGAGGTTATGCGCACTCGTACTAAACGATTAGACAACAACCACAAGATTCCTATCGACGAAGATGTCAAACCAACGGCCCTCACTTCTCCTAAAGTTCCGAACCGCGCGCTTACTCGGACTGAGTAACATATGGAGGGTCTTTCTATATCGATTAGGCCTCAAAACCAGGCTATCTAGAGCGTGCCGTTTGCGGTCCAGGATCCCTGCAGCGCCGTTTTACACAAATCCATTAAGAAAAACTGAATTACCAGGTACAACGAGGTGGAATAACCATTCCATTCTTTTCGGGCACATAGAGATTCCTTTACACGGAAGACCACCTCCTTGGCACACCAACGTCCTTAACAATAAAGAGCACCCTCAAAAAAACGCCCCTTGGTGGAAAATCCCCGACTTTAACTCGATGATCGGGGACATAAAAATAATATGGGAGGCATCCCGATTTGGCTGGGTGCTCGCCTTCGCCACAGAAGCCAGCAGAGGAAACAGCCAATCCATAGCACGGCTAAATGACTGGCTAGAGAACTGGTGTAAAGAAAACCCTCCTTACATTGGTCCAAATTGGAAATGCGGACAAGAAGCTTCAATACGAGTAATCCACTTGGCCACAGCATCCCTAATTATGGGAACAGTGCAAACGCCAACGTTCGGTTTTTTAGAATTACTTTCCACTCACCTACAACGCATTGAACCAACTCTTCCGTATGCAATCGCGCAGGACAACAATCACGGCACCTCAGAGGCAGCAGCTCTTTTTATTGGTGGAAGTTATTTGGAACACCACGGAATTTTGGAGGGAAGACGCTGGAGCAAACTAGGGAGAAAATGGCTAGAAAATAGAGCCAAACGCCTAATTTTGCCTGATGGCACGTTTAGTCAATATTCAACCAACTATCACAGGTTGATGTTAGACACATTCAGCATATCCGAGATTTTTCGACAAAAATTTCAACTCGCCCCATTCTCCCAAGCGCTATTCCAGCGAATCTGCGCAGCAATCGAATGGCTTACGCAAATAACAGACCCTCAAAGCGGGGACGCTTGGAATTGGGGCGCAAATGACGGCGCGCATATTTTGCATTTAACCCAAACCGGGTATCGAGATTTTAGGCCATCATTGCAATTGGCAGGCGCGATTTTCCTTGAGAGGAGAATATTCGACTCTGCTGGCGAATATGACATTCAACTTGATTGGTTGAACATCCCGAGGAGGCAACTGCCGCTGCCCCCTCTAAAAAGCAAGCTGCTCCCAAACGGCGGGATTGCAATATTACGCCGGGGCGAAAAAAGGGTTTTTCTACGATTCCCTTCTTTTGAGTTTAGGCCATCACACGCAGATTCGCTGCATCTTGATTTCTGGATTGGGAACAAAAATTTCTTCCGCGACGCGGGAACTTTTAGTTATAACGCCTCGCCAACCTTAATGACGTACTTTTCAGGCGTTCAGTCACATAACACCATACAATTCGATGATCGAGATCAAATGCCTCGACTCGGGCGTTTTCTCTTTGGCGGTTGGCCACGCATCGACCAACCGATAAAATTTGTGGATGACAGCCAAACAAGCAGCTCCGTAACCGCATCGTACACAGACTACTGGGGCGCGTACCATCAACGGCAAGTTATCTTAACCGATCACAACCTGAGCGTCATTGATAACATCAGCGATTTCGAAAGGAAGGCCGTACTACGCTGGCGACTGCCCGATGGAATATACTCGCTGAATGAGAAAAGAATTTATACGCATTACGGCACACTCGAATTCACTTCAAGCAGTCCTAACATCAAAATAAGAATCGTAAATAACTGGGAATCTATCAGATACCTGGAAAAAAAAGAATCGACGGTTGTTGAATTGGAGGTTCAGGAGCCGTGCCAAATCACAACAACGTTTAACTGGCCCGGCTGAGTAAAGAAGAAGCTGAAGCGTCTCCTTGCAAGCGCTATAGCGGAAATTGTATTGACCAGTGGAGTTCCATATACGTCATATTCGAGAACCCGACATTGTGCACGAACGCCGGACACCAAAGCGCAAGAACGAGCTGGTGACCTGCTCCCCGAGATTAGTACGGTAATGATGTAGAGTCTGCCTCCGTGGAGGTAGCATGAAGAAGCGTTTCACAGAAGAACAAATCATTGGCATCCTGAAGGAAGCCGAGGCAGGCACAAAGGTAGCAGACCTATGCCGCAAGCACGGCATCAGTGATGCGACGTACTACAACTGGAAGGCGAAGTTCGGCGGCATGACCGTGTCGGATGCGCAGCGGCTCAAGGCCCTGGAAGCGGAGAATGCGCGGCTCAAGCGATTGCTAGCCGAGAGCATGCTGGACAATGCGGCGCTCAAGGATGTCCTCGGCCGAAAGTGGTGAGCCCGCAGGCGAAGCGAGCAGCAGTGATGCACGTCATGCAAGTGCATGGCTTAGGCGTCACCCGCGCCTGTGGGCTATTCGGCATCTCCCGGTCCTTGTACCGCTATGAATCGCGCCGCCCGGATGACCAGGCCCTACGGGACCGGCTATGTGAGCTGGCAGCCGCCAAGCGGCGCTATGGCTATCGGCGGCTGCATGTGCTCGTCAAGCGCGAAGGGTGGGCCGTCAATCACAAACGGCTGTTCCGCGTCTATCAGCAGGCAGGTTTGGCAGTCAGAAGGCGCAAGAGGAAGAGAATTGCTGGCGTCGAGCGACAGGTCAAGACACGTCGATGATGGCGCGCATGAAGGAGCTGGAGGCGGAGAATGCCCGGCTTCGCAAGATGTACATCGAGGAGAAACTCAAGGCCGAGATTGCATCGGAGTACTTGGCAAAAAAGCCCTGAGGCCGTCTCGCCGGCGCGAGATGGCCAAGGAAGTGGTCAAGGCCAGACGGGCGTCAATCCGGGTGGCCTGTGCGATTTTCAGCATCAGCGAATCCTGCTATCGGTACGAGGCCAAGCTCAAGGCCGAGAACGAGGAGATTGCCGATTGGCTGCTGCGCCTGACCGACAACCATCGCACCTGGGGTTTCATGCTGTGCTTTCTGTACCTGCGCAACGTCCGTGGGTTTGGCTGGAACCACAAGCGCGTGTACCGCATCTACAAGGAACTGGAACTGAACCTGCGCATCAAACCGCGCAAAAGACTGGTTCGGCAGATGCCGGAACCGCTGGCAGTGCCTAGGGCCATCAACGAAGTCTGGTCGATGGACTTCATGCATGACCAGTTGGCCGACGGCCGGACCATTCGGACATTCAACGTGATCGATGACTTCAATCGTGAGGCGTTAGGGATCGAGGTGGACTTCTCGCTTCCTGCTGCTCGGGTAGCACGGGTGTTGAACCAGATCATCGAACACCGAGGACGGCCTTTAGCGATTCGTTGCGACAACGGACCGGAATACGCGGGTTCAACGTTATTGGTCTGGGCGCAAAAGCGGGGCATCAAGCTCGACTTCATCCAGCCCGGCAAACCGCAGCAAAATGCCTATATCGAGCGTTTCAACCGAACAGCCAGGTACGAATGGCTGTCGCAGTTCGAGTGGGAAGACCTGGAGCATGTGCAGGACCACGCCACGCGCTGGATGTGGTCCTACAATCACGAACGCCCGAATATGGCATTGGGCGGGTTCACACCAAAGCAGCGGCTGGCCATGGCCGCATCAGGTTCTACTTCTGCGGCCCAGTAGGAATGGGGGCATTACCGAATATGCTTAGTACACAGACTACCCGGGTGTTGTTGAAACAGTAGAGAAGAAATTGCCTTCCATAAAGCTTGTTAGCTATTAGCCAGAGCTCTCCACGTCTGCGACCTCGGCTCGAAATACATTGGACCAATTTCTTCATCAACGATTAACTCATAAGCCTCAGGACTTTGAGGCCGTTCCTTGCCACTATAGGCTGGAAGGACTATACGCTTCTCGCTCCCCATAGCTGGCGCCACCATTCCTGGAGAAAGGCTAATTGAATCGAGCCACAGGTTCCTTTTTGCATGAGCGGTACCAATTGCAGAAGGACTCATATAAATCGTAATAAACACGTGATCATCTTGAGGCACGAAAGAGGCCACACTTTTTCCAAAGGACTTTCCCTGAAAAACCAGAGGCGCATTTAAATACTCAGTGCCTCCTATTTTTGACCCCACTCTGACGCTCCATGGATATGCGGTGTCTGTCATGTAATCAACTGCTAGAACCCATGGCATGCCTCTAGCTACAGCCACTCGGCGATACATTGAACATGGTCCTCGCACATCCTCGCCGACAAAAATTCTTTGCGCGGAGCTACCGCTGCGCTTGTTTTCGAAATCTAATGAAAAACTTGTACCATCTGGAGGTTTAGCGGGCTCTATCTGCCAGCCATCAGCTATTCCATCTCTATTGCTGTCCAATCGAAACGTTGCATTTGCCAGTACATTCTCGCCGGAGAAATTGCTCGTTAGTTGGCGACCATTTGCAACACCACTAAAGCTGTTTCGCCCATCCAAATCAATTACTTGATCATTTCCACCAGAGAAATAGCTGCTTCCAAGGCTGTTGTTGAAGGCCCCAGCCTCGAAAACTACAGCTCCCCCTTTTACGAGTCGAACAGTCGCCTGCGTCGCTGCCACTTTTATAGCGGGGGCTTCTGCCTCGAGTTGCACTACAAAACTCTCCGGAGTTACATCCACTACGACTCCAAACAGATTATAATTCGTAGATGCAAAAGCTACGCTTACTTCATCTTTTTGGATTAACCCATGCCTCTTGCTCTTAAACGAGACATTTCTTCCGCTTAACAAAAAATCTTGCACCGGAACACTTCTATTGTTCCCCTCAAATCGTCCTGATAGAACATTCACATTTCTCGATCCCTTCTGGCATAAAATGCCGATTCGGTTTCTCTCAAATGCTGTAATTATTGTATAATCAGAAAGCAACGCGGTGCGCAAACCGACTCTATTTGAATGTATGCGACCACCGATTAGAATCGTAGAATTTCCATTTTTCTCAGCGTCTACTCCAATACCGCTATTGCTGATTTCACAATCATCTATTCTGTTATAGTAGCCTCCTTTTATAACCGGGTCGTCCCCTCCGTGCACAAGAGCTCGACCATGCCCCCTTAGCTGCATTCTGGAAAGATGAAAGTGACTTACCTGTCTCAGATCAATTCCTATTGCATCTTCATTCAACCATAACATGTCGTCGGTATTAGTAATCAGCAAATCACTGAATGAAACGAAATTGGTGCGTTTTTCCGAGGCAGGTTTAAAACAAGGCTTCGCCCCTCCTGCCATTGATATTTTCACCTTTCCATTTCCAGTAAAATTTTGCTGATCGTAGAACTGCAGCGACTCCGTTAACACAACATCGGCTGCTCCGTTCGAACTCATAAAATAGAGATTTAACGATTTTGCATTATCTAAAATTCGTTGGATTCTCTCAGTCTGCTCAGACGGAGGCCATTTAGATGACACATAATCAAATATATTCACCGTATCTTCAAGTTTTTCGGCCACACTACGAACAATCTGAGCATTAGGAGCCCTATAATAGATACGCTGAGCGTCTATAAGCTGCGTTCCATCTTCGCTCGCCTTAGGGGGTAGAATATCACCAGACTTGACCGATGTTTTTTCAAGTTCCGCTGCGCGCAGCCTGGATGCCCCGAACAACGACGCCATAATTAGGCTCAGCTTAGAAAAAAAATTTCTACGGAGCATATTGCCTCCATTTGCTGGAAAATACAATTCGCTCACAAAGGAACATAACCTAAGGGCGACAAACATCTCTAATTGACATTCATATCTGACAACAAGCAATTCTACAATACGACTGTCATCGTTTACTGAGCCATTGATAGGTCATAAACCTCAGGACATCGATAAGCATCTTGTGATGCTTCAAGAGGTGATTTATTTACTCATCCTATCGTACTATCGCACGGCAATGCAGCGCGACAATCCTTAAATGTCTATCCGTGGGGCTAGGTCGTCGGCGTAGCGCCAATCGACAAAAAATCTCTACTGAAAAATCAAGGGGTACAGCTTCCCGCAACAACTTCCGGGCGCCTGGGTTCTTATAGCACAACTCGCCAGACACTTCTTTCCATGCCTGATACCAGTTTCCAATACGTGTTCGACTGTAAGCCCTCTTCGCTTTTCCGATCAGCCTTTCGGCTTATAGTCGATAGGACATGCTGAGCAACGAATTGTGATCCGGAAACCATGACTTAAGCTCACGGACGTTCCAAAACACTCCGATACTTGTAATTTGGTGTTCTTGTCTCTTCCGGATGTACTGTAGGCTACGCGAGACTCTGTTCAATCATGCCTCTGGTCGCCCGAAATTCTCTATTTGACTTGGCCTGCCTGTTGGCAACAGTACCATGCTCCATAGCAAACCAAAGTAGAGTTACAGTATTGGCGCCGCAGGACAGTCCATCGAATTTCATCAGATATGAGTTCTAACAAGCTGCCTTGACAACTTCATATCCACGCCTGGTAGGGGCTCCTATTTTTTACGCTCATCCTATCTACCGCTTCCTCGTAATCGCTTGCAGTCCATGTAATACAGTTTGGCACTTCCTGTTGAAGCCTCTCCGAAATCTTTAATGCCACTCTTTGCGGCATCCAATCTGCAAAGCCCAACGCATATAAGTCCCTGGGTTGACGGGGATTAGAAATCCTCCGTCCAATTTACGCTATATGGCTCCCAACTACCCGCGTTGCGCTGAATGTCGAGAATGAAGCGGCGAGGATGCAAATTAAAGAATGCTGCCTTACGTTTGTAGGCTAAATCAAAAAAGTTTTCATGCTTACCTCATAAAGCAAGCGAATGAAACAGAGCGCATAGTTGGGAACTCGCAAAGGCAGGAGCCCCTCTGACCTTCGCCCGCTCTAGAAATGGACTGTAGCTTCCCTGAGAGCCGGGTGCACTCGACATGTAAAATTTCGTCAACCGTTCTCGGGCTGAACGTTCACAGCTCTCGGGCGAAATTTCCGTTCGCATCATGTCGCTGAATTTTTCCCGTATATGCTCAAGCGACAGGGAAGATATAGATACATCTTGAGGTCCCGTGCCAAAAAAGGGTGTACCAAAAAAAAGCACAGACTTTCCGCAAAGGGACGCTTGAAGTGTCGTAGTTGAGCCTTGTCCTAGGATATAAGTTGATCGAGTTATAAGTGCATGGACAGAAGCATTCAAGGGAGCAATTTTCACATTTGGAACTTCAACCAGCTGCTCAAGAAATTGTGCATTTCGCCGCCCAAATGCTGCTGGATGCTCCTTCACAACGATAGGCATCTCTTTTGAGAGCGCTTTCACGGTAGCCAGTACTGTTCTGTGGTGATCCCTAATCTCTGCTTCAGGTATCCAATAATCGCTAGTTGATTCCGGGTAAAACTGAAGAGGCAAAAATCCAAATTGCTCCGGCAGTTCTCGTGTCTGTTTTTTTTCTAGTTTTATCGCAGCGGAAAAATTTGATGGAGTAGCATACATGCGGTGACTCAACAGGCGCCGAGGAGGAAATGAAAAACTATTCGTGTCGCGAGTCAACGCACGGTACGCAGTAAAGGCGAATGGCTTTATAGAGTCGATAAATAAACGGCGAGCGGCAACCCTACCCGATGACGAGTCCACACCTATTAACCAATCAGGTGTAACGCCTCCCTCCGTAAACCCTCGAAATAATGAATCAATCTCATCCAAACTATTTTTATCAATTTCCTGCTTCCCGCACAGCTCACCGAACTTTGTAAACCTCATTCGCTTGGAAAATGGCGTGCCCACGATAGAATATGCAGGCACTCCGAGTTCTTTTGCTGCCAAAACCAAAGTATGTAAGACGTAGGAGTCTATTGGTAGACACAAGACTCGATCAATTGCATGCTTAGAAAGAATCGAGATCCATCGCCGGAACGCCTGCGTAACTAAGTCTTTTGCTTGGGTCCGCTCCTTATACCGCAAAAAGCGGCATCGAGCGATAATATCGTCAATTTCGCACGAAAAATCAAAGTTAGGTACTTTCTCAGATAATAGTGAAGAACAGCCCCACCACGGGGCACCTGCGACACCGCGCTCATCGGAAATAGGGACAATCTCTGCATCCGGCGCGAGATCTCTGGCCAAGCGCAGAAAGCCTGGTGCAATTCGTCTTCTTACAAAAACTAGGAGTTTCATGACAAACGCTTTGAATCTTGAACGATTTTTACACTAATTAAGTAAGCTAAACAAAGCCATAGCATATAGCTCTGCATAACAGTGAAAGCGGAAAATGAAAAAATAAACTCCGCGACAAATATCAAGTAAACACTCAAAGCATATGGGTTATTAATAATTTTTTTCCGCAACGCTTGGCCAGCCTGCCACATCAACGCACAATAAAACAGCAATGTCAGTGGAGCCCCAAAAATAATCACCATTCCGAAAGGCGAGAAATGAATAGTGCTATCCGTTTGCCCATTAATGTCAATAGCAGCACCTAAACCGTAACCAGTTAGCCAGCCATACTCATGTCGCCCCAGGTAGAACAATGCGGCCTCCAACTCGTCAACTCGACCCGCAGTCGCCATATTCCAATCTACAGCGTCTCCTGAAGTGAATTGAGAAAATCGTGCCAAGATGCTTTCGGGAAGAAATCCACCGGTTACAACAAGAAGTGCCGCACCAATACTAAAAAAAACAAAAAAAACCAATTTTTGCATCTGCCCTTGGCGGAATAGGACCACCAAATACACTAACGCCATTACCACCATGGACATCATTGCCCCACGCTTACCCGAGGCGATGATTGCTACCACAGAGAGCAACGCATAAGCCCATCTCTTAAAAGCGAGACCGTAAGCAAGGGAAATAAAACTAGCCGTGTTTTGCAGGCCGAAATACACCCCTAAACCAGATGCTGCCGCAAGATGCATGAAAGAGGCAGCCCCTAAACTGAAAACCAGCGCTAGCCGCGCGATGCTTCCTAAGATCCTATTTACGGTCGCCACATAGGCGAATGAACTTGTCGTAAAGAAGAGGATAGTAAATAAACAAAAAAGCAAACGGAGTAGATTGCCTGCGATATCAATAATATCCCCTCCATGAACGATGGTCATGACAGATGCGGCTGCCATCATTATGACCAATAATGCGGCGAGGGGTGGGGTAGGCCTTTCTACATAGGGCGAAAAAATCCCGGCCATCAATAGGAGCACTAGAGCAGGAAAGCCAAAATAAAATACATAAGCTCCAATATCGTAGCTTAACCGTGTTACCTTTAGAACATGGAACACCGGTCCGAGCACACTTAGAGCTAGCGCAAGATATAGCGCATACCGCAGAGTAATATGCAAGCGCGCCAGTTTCAACGCAATTTCCTTCTCATCAACTGATAACTTATGGAAATAAATAACCCGGCATCTAGAACAATCATCCACACCAGGTAGAGGACGCTGTCGGGCAAAAGACTACTTCCCGCCACAGTCCAAACGGCACTCAGCAAGACAAGTGCCGAACCCAATAATCTTTTCCACCGTAACAACTGTCTATAAACAATGCATACTATAAGCAGAAGAACACTTATGGAAAGCGCCATTGAAATTGGCTGTGACACCCCAGCTGCCGCCGCGCCAATTAACGTAAGCCACGCTATACAAAGGCCGCTGCCGTGAAGCAGCACTGATCTCGACGATACGGCAAAGGTTCTGCTGGAAACGAGCCCAAGGAACGAAACGCCCATTACAGAAGCATATGCTAGTCCCATTCCCACTGTTTCAATCCCTTTCACATGTGGGAGAAAGGGGGCAACAATCGAGCAACAAACGGCAAGCCAACCGATTACATAATTAAGGCGTGCCCATTCGTCGACCACCCAATTTTCCGCAATATGATCTGCGGCGAGAACCTTAGGTAAAGCCCAGATATAGGCAGAGGAACTTAGCATTGATAATGCAGCTCCAAGGACAGATCCAATGCCAGATAAACCCGAAGCAGCAAGGCCAAAAGCGGTCGGCATCACAATACGATCGCCATGCTGACTCGCAACCTGCAAAAAATTTCTTAGAATTTGAGGCCCGCCAATTCCAGTTATTTTTTTTATTGGAAAAGAAAAGCGGAAGCGTTTAGGGATAACGGCCATGCAAAGAGCAATTCGAAGCAGCTCCTTAACAACCATCACCGACAAAAAAAACTGAAGTGCATAGTAAGCTGCCAGCAATGCAGCAACGTTTAATAAGGCATCGACGATAGAAATCCTAAGGAGAACATCACCGCGCTGATGTACTCTAACTAGGACAGAGCAATTACCTGAGGCTGCGAATACAAGAGAATAAAGAGAAAGCAATACAGCAGAAGAAAGAGACAGAACCTCAAGGAAGACCACCGTCCCCAGCGTTATAGTGAAAGCCAGTATCGCTGTTCCTCCAATGTAAAGTAGAACAGCGTCTAGCAGTGCTTGGCGTTTGGCTTCGTTATCCGAGGGGCCCAATTGCAGCAACGCAGTAGCAGGGCTTGGAATGCAAGCCAGAGCCAATTGAATACTCGCTCGCGTCGCTAGCCAGAGTCCAACAAAACCAAGGCCGGCACTTAGCGCCAGCACTGCCGGGGTGGCTACGTTCGATGCTGCGGGCAGCATCGTACTGACTAGGATCACCCCCCTTCGCCATAAACGCGATTCCATAAGCCGAGCGTTTAGCGCTTATCCTCATCGGCTTCATAGGCGTAGGCTACATAGCGATATCTCGCATAACGGCCGCCATAACCATATTTACCTACACTCGCACGCAGGCCATTGAATATGACCCCAGCCACCGCAGAGCCAGCTTGCTGTAGGCGTTTCGTTGATTCCTGCAACTCGCCAATCGTAGTTCTTTCTGACCTCGCCACCAGAAAAATTGCATCTACCTTTGTGGCCAGTGCGCTTGTATCCGCCGCGACAAGCACTGGCGGAGTATCAATAACGACTATGTCGTATTCTTGCTTCAGGAACTCCAAGGCGCGGCTTAGGGCCGGGGAAAGCAACAGCTCACCCGGATTTGGCGGCAAGGCACCGGTTGGAATAAAGTCCACACCACTCATCACATCCTTTCGGATCGCATCTTGCGCGGTGATATTTCCTGCCAGCAGTTCACTAAGTCCATTATCCCTAGAGATAGAAAAATACTGATGCAAATACCCCTTCCGCATATCCGCATCAATTAAAAGTACCTTCTTTCCACTATTAGCAAGAACAGCAGCAAAATTTGACGATAGGAATGATTTACCGACACCAGGGGCTGGACCGGTAATCAAAATAACTTGATTGCTCGTATCAGCCAGCGTAAACTGCATCGCGGTCCGCAGGCTACGCAATGCTTCAATCGCGGGTTCGCTAGGATAGAATTGAGCAAGAACGCCACCATACTTGTTCTTCCCCTTTAGATGTCCCGAAATTTCGCGCTGACGATCACTGAATGGAATCGTAGCGTAGACGTTCAGTCCCGCCTTACTCTCAATGTCGTGCGGATCGGTAACCCCGCCAAATAATGCATGACGAATAAATGCGATAACCGTACCAGCAAAGACACCAAGGAAAAGTGAAAATAATATTGCAAGCAGGCGCTTGGGACGAACCGGAACCTCGGGAACAACTGCGTCATCGACTAAGCGAACGTTGCCAATACGACCTGCTTTAACGAGACGAAGTCTCTGGGTTTCATTGAGCAGAGATGCGTAGAGGTCAGTACTAACCTTTACATCTCTAGTCAATCGCAGCACGTCTTGCTCAAGATTCGGCAACTGTTTAATACTACCTGTCAGCTGATCAAGCTGCTTATTAAGAGCAGCAATTTGTGTGTCAATAGCGCGAATTGAAGGATGTTCTTGCGTGAACCGCGTTAGTAGTTCTTTCTTATTCTGTTCGAGATTAAATAGAGTAGTTTTTGTTTCAACGGATCGCTGCAACAGCAGGCTTGCTTCTTCGCCTAAATTAATAGTCCCTCGCTGGTTGCGAAGTTGGTTATAGCGTTCCTCCGCCTGCTCTACTTCTTTCTTGAGAGTAGGTAGCTGTTTATCCAAGAACTCAAGAGATTTCTCTGCCTCGGCCGAACGACGCTCAACGTTCTGAGTGATGTATTGCTTCCCAATCTCACTTAAAATTTGTGCTGTGCGAACAGGATCCGTGCCTTCTAATGTTGCTCCTATTACGCCAGACTGCTTTCCCTTCTCCGAGATATCAAGACTAGCCTGCAATTCTCTAATGGTTAGAAGTCGCGAAAAGCTTGCTATTTCAAACTTCGCACCGGCCTTGGCGTCGAGACGGGACACGATAATAGTAATTGGGCCAACATTCGTCTCTAGTGTCTCGCGCTGGCCCACCCGTCCTTTGACTTCTCCATTAAACCCCTCGCTCACCAACGAGTACTCTCCAGCTCCTGCGGCGGTCAGCTCTATGATTTTCCCTTGTAACGCCACTGGCACTTCGAGCTCGTCAACAGCGATTTGCTCACTTCCCCAAACGTATCCGCCGTAGCCGAATATCCCCGGAGTTGACAGATCCGTTTTTTTGGATGCCCACCACTCACCGAATATTGGAAAATATTTTGGCCGAGCCAGGATAGTTAGCTTTAAATTATCAACAGCTTCCGCTACGACCAAACGAGATCTAAGTATCTCCAATTCTGCGCTTGCAGCAGTTTTGCCAGTGAGAGCGTCCGCTGTCTCTCCTAAAAGACCCCGGACCCCAACTTGACCATCTTCAACTTGGATTAACAGATCCGACTGATAAATTGGCTTCGTGAGGTATGCGTACGCAATGCCAGCGGCAAGAAAAAGTGCCGTGACAATACTGATAACCCACTTATTCTCTAAAATAATATCGAGATAATGAGCCAGAATCGCATGATCGGATTGCAACTCATTGGCAACAACGGACGTTTGGTTCATATCTGCAGTCGTAAATTTGGTCATCACTGTAATTTCTTCAATCGTCCGACCCAATGATCGACACCCGAGTTAATGAGAGCAAAGCATTCCTCAAACTCCTTCTGGCCGAGTTTATATGGATCAAAAATCCCCGTCCTCTGATCGGGCATAAGGAGGAAAACTTTTCCCCTCACAGTGGGAAATAACGCCAACAATTCTCGGCGCTGTTCCTCATCCATGACAAGTATGAGGTTCGAAGCTTCAACTTTTGCTCGATCAAGTTGGCGCGCTCGATGATCGCTTATATTTATGCCAGCATTTTCCAGAACTTTAATAGCTAAAGGGTCCGCACCTCTCCCTACCAAAGCCCCTAACCCCGCAGAGTTACACTCAATCCCTGGCAACCGAGATCTCAATAGACCTGCAGCCATTGGGCTACGGCAAATATTTCCAATACAAACACTTAAAATAGAATTAATCATTGCTGGACGGTGCGGGCACCAATGAACGTGGTATTCAAGCCCGGCAATAAATTACTAATAAAGCGGTTCCATCTAACAATCGGAGCGCTATCCACATAAACAACATCTTTGCGCTTCAACTCAAATTGCTCGGCCAACGCAAGAGCAGTAGGTGAACTTCCGTCAAGATGAAACACTTCAGGTAGACTCAAATCTGGCTGATAGCGGACGACGTATATGTGCTTAGGATCACTTGACACTGGATTCACCCCACCGGCATCTCCAAGCGCTTCATTGAGCGAAAGACGTCCATTACGGAGAGTAACTGTAGTCGGCTTCGTCACTTCGCCGACAACAAATACCTTGTTCTCTTCTCGCGCCACAACCTTAATAACATCGCCATTTTTTAAACTGATCTGTGTAGGGTCGACGCCTGCATCCAGTAGCTGTGGGATGTTAACTAAGTAAGTGGCTCCACCTCTCGTCAACATTACTTGACTTCTGTCACCACTAGGCAAAATCCCGCCCGCGGCATTAAGAGCTTCCACCAACGAGGTCGTTACATCAGTAATAGGTAGCACACCGGGAGTTCGCACTTCACCGTCGACATAAACCCTCTGGCTACGAAAACCTGTCACCCGAACTGTCACTTGTGGATCACGGATAACTTTCGCAAGAGCAGTGGCAAGTCTTAATTGGGCTTCGTTTATGCTTAAACCGGTAACTTTTACTGCGCCAGCATAAGGAAACTGTACCGTGCCCGTTTCGGATACAACATACCCCTGAGGAGTCGATCCCGCTCCAGAGGTCGGCAACTGAACAGAAGCACCGCCTATGTTGTACGTTTGCGTGGGAAGCACCAACTCAGGGTGATCCCAAACAACGATTGACAAGATATCACCGGGACCTATTCGATAGCTCTTAGCTCTATCAGCGAGAAACTCTATGCCAAGTCTCTTGATATTTTTCTTTTCATCTGCGATCTGCTCCTGATTTCTCTTGATGACCGCTAGCGTAATAGGGGTAACGGTAGGCACAGTAGTGGGATCATCAGGGACGACCGGCTCGTCGGGAGAAAAACGCATTCCAGGCGCGAACGCACACCCTCCTAGCAGGAGCGTAGAAACCAAAATTACAAGACAGCTGCCAGATTTTATTCGCTCAAGGCAGGAGAAGCGCATAAAAAAATCCCAAAAAATATGCCTACAGGCATTTTACATAATCGCCAACGGATAATTTACAGAGAGCCCCACATTGAAGGCATTGCCTACACTACCTTTCTGAGCCTTCACCAACTGAGCCACAAGTTTTAACTGTGCCGCGCCGTATTGCCAGCCATAAGACACCTCACTACCCCATAGTTTCCCGGCGCGCGGGAAAGCTTGGTTCACAGGCTCGTTTATAACGTTTGGCTCGGCGTGAAAAATTCGCACTGAGAATTTTGAATAGTAGTTATAATCCCTAGGGGCAATCGATAGCGACGCAGAATAAACGCGGCCCGAACCACCTAAAAAATGGGCGATAGGCAACCCGTCGTGATAAAGGCCATTTCGGTAAATGCTATGACGATATGCAACGCCTGTTTGCCCATCCGACAAGCCAAAAAAGCGTCGTACAGTCGTATCAGCCCCCTCCAAAGTCCATTGAACTCGGCTAGATCCGACAATATGTTTAAACTGGGCACCGATCTGCAGGATATGTTTTGAAGGCAGCATCCCCGCCTCGTCTTCACCAGCCAATTGCGAGTAAAGGACGACTGGATTACCCATGAGGGAAAATCGATATCGTATATCGATACCAGCTAATTCGTTACCTGGGTCTGCCGATTTTCCCAGATCATTTGAATTACCAGTAAGCGCATCCCACACCGCGCCGAAGCCGTTTCTCCGACCGCTCCCGCCCCATTGAATGAATCTCGAAACGCCAATTTCGAGGCCGTCGACAGGACGAAAGAAACCTCGCATATTAAGAACGCGAACACCCGGCACTGCAGTATCGTGTGCCATCTGCCCAACAAATAAATCATAACCCCAGGGGCCGATCCAACTCAGCCACGGCGACTCAAAAGGTACGTACTTTCCTCGTTGAAGCCCAATTCCTGGGATAGCTGTGGCCGAATTGCCCCATATCAGGCTCCCATGTTGCCCGGGGCCCCACCAATGCGAAATTTGGCCTGCATATAGCACTTGTCCCAGGCCCGCTGCAGCAATGTAGCTCCCTTCCAAATTAATTTTCGACTGCTTGCTGGTTAACGGGTCGATCAAATAATTAATTTGAACACGCCCTGCAATCGACTCGCCTCCGCCGCGGACATAGACCGCACCTACGCCTTTTCCCTTCGCTGTCGAAGAAAAATCGGTTTGCGGCAGAGCCTTCGCATTTAGCTTCGCAGCCACTCCGAACACGGTGACCTTTTGTCGTTCTATATATTTCTTGACACTAAGCAGCGCATGAACATCACTAGGAGACAAATTACTCTTGCGTGCACCACTGAGTGCGTCTTCTAGGACAGACAAAGGCAATGGCCACGTCGAAGTCGAGACATTTTGGACGATGTTTCGATCCATAAGCCATTCTAAGTCCTCACGCAACCCTTGGTCCCCCGCCTCAATCATATCTGCGCGTTGGGCATTTGCATTCCATGGGATGCACACAAACAAAAGAGCCCATGGACACACTAGAATTCCTATTCTTCGGGCGAGTTCAGTCACCACCACAGCCTTCTGACAAACTCCCAACCCCGACAGAGGAACGCGGGGAAAGGATTTCTTTGTTGGAATCTTGCACACAGCAAGGATAGATGAGTCAAGCCTCCAGAGCGAGCCTCAGGCAGAGGCCCAAAGGCGTCGAACGTTACCATGAAAGCCGTGATGTCCCAATGACGCTTAATTTATATAACATTTTTTTGCTGCGACAATCGCTCTATTTTAGTGTATACGCCTCGCCCTTGAGAAATCACCTGAGCCGCCTCAGGGAATTGCGAACATTCGTTACAAACATCAAGGGGAGCGTAACAGCTGCATAACGTCCAGCATGGCAACCAATGCCCGGAGCTCACTGGGGTAACATCGATCCATTCAACAATTCCACGTTCAAGCCCCTATGAAGCCAATTCGCACTGCCGTCTTCCCTGTGGCCGGCCTCGGGACCCGGTTCCTCCCTGCGACCAAGGCAATGCCGAAGGAGATGCTGCCAGTCATCGACAAACCCCTAATCCAGTACGCCGTCGAGGAAGCAGTCGCTGCAGGGATCACTACCATGGTATTTATTACCGGGCGAAACAAGCGAGCGATCGAAGACCACTTTGACACAATCCCGGAACTAGAGGCAGAGCTAGTGGCCAAGCACAAGGTCGAGTTGCTCCGAACGGTTAAGAACATTATTCCGTCTACTGTGAACTGCATCTACATCCGCCAGCCCGCCCCTCTTGGCCTCGGACACGCGGTACTCTGCGCCGAACCGGTAGTTGGCAATAGCCCTTTTGCTGTGCTCCTCGCCGATGACCTTATCGATGCGAACGTTCCGGTTACCAAGCAGCTCGTGGAGGCCGCCATGGCCAATGACGGTAGTGTGCTAGGTGTACAGGACGTGGTTCGTGAAGACACCTCCAAGTATGGCATCGTCGATACTCACCAGAATACAGGCCAAACGGCACAGGTGTTCAGCATGGTGGAGAAGCCGGCTCCGGAGGACGCCCCGTCCACGCTGGCGGTGGTGGGCCGCTATGTGCTTGAAGGCGAGATATTCGATCACTTGCGTACGTTGGGCAAGGGCGCCGGCGGCGAGATCCAGTTGACGGACGGGATCGCGGCGCTGATGCAGGCCAAGCGCAAGGTGTTCGCGCATCGCTATGACGGCAAGCGTTACGACTGCGGCAGCAAGACGGGGCTGTTCGAGGCCACGGTCGCGCTGGGCAGGAAGTATCACGGTTTCGAAGTGAAGTAAGCTGCGGCGGGGCCGGCCTTTGGGCGCCGGCCATCCTTTACACTAACGGGCCGCCCGTTTCTCTATACGCCGTGAAGACCGCCCGCCGCTACCTGGCCACCGAAATCTATCGTTCCTCGTCCGTCGTCCTCATGGCGCTGGTGGGGTTGTTCTCGTTCTTCGCCCTGGTGGATGATCTGGACCAGGTGGGCCGCGGCGGCTTCAAGCTGTATCACCTGCTGTTCCTGGAGTTGCTGGCGCTGCCGACGCGGATCTATGACATCCTGCCCATCGGTCTGCTGATCGGGGCGATCCTGGCGCTGGCGGGGCTGGCGCAGCGGCACGAGCTGGTGATCCTGCGGGTGTCGGGGGTAAGCGGGATGCGGCTGCTGGGGATGCTGTGGCTGGTGTCGGTGCCGGTGATGATGCTGGCGATCGTGCTGGCGGAGTGGTTGACGCCGGCGGCCGAGATCAAGCTGAACGAGACGCGCCTGACGATCACGGGCAGCGCGGGTGGCCGGTCTTCGGGGGTACTGCGCAGCGGCTACTGGTTCAAGGAGGACGCCGCGACCGGCGAGCGCATCATCAATGTGGGAGCGATGCAGGCCGGCGGCGGCGCCTCGGATGTGACGCTGTACGATTTCACGCCGTCGCGGCAGCTGGCGTCGATCACGCAGGCGAAGACGGCCAGTTTCGGCACGAATGAGCTGCGTCTGCATGACGTGGCGATCACGACGGTTTCCCCCACGCTGGAGTCTTCGTTGCACGCGGGGACGCGGGCGACGCAGGCGCCGGTGGTGGTGACCCGGGAGGCCGAGCGTACGGTGTCGACGACGCTGACGCCGGAATTGCTGCTTGCCCGGGTGCTGACCCCGGAGCGGATGTCGTTCACGGATCTGCTGGATTATGTGGGCTATTTGAACAAGAACCATCTGACGTCGGACCGGCAGATCGTGGCCATCTGGCGGAAGTTGATCTATCCGTTCACGCTCCTGGCGATGATCACGATCGCGGCGCCCGTGGGGTTCATGCAGACGCGGCGCGGCGGGGTCGGGGTGAAGATCTTCCTGGGCATCCTGCTGGGCGTGGGCTTTTTCATGTTGAATCAGTTGGCGCTGAACGTGGGCATGCTGAATCGCTGGCCGGCCTGGGTGACGGCGGTGGCGCCGAATGCGCTGGCGCTAGGTGCCGCGCTGCTGGCGATGCTGGGGATGGAGTACGGTAATCTGCTGCGCGCCCGGTGGCGACAGGCGGCGGGTGCGACGACATGAGTATCTGGATGATCGGCGACTTGCAGGGGTGCTGCGCGCCGCTGGAGTCGCTGCTTGCGCGGCCGGAGATCGCGGGCGATGCCGATGCGCGGTTCTGGTTCGCGGGGGATCTGGTAAACCGCGGGCCTGCCTCGCTGGCGACGATACGCCGGGTGATGGGGCTGGGCGAGCGGGCGGTGGCGGTGCTGGGCAATCACGATCTGCACCTGCTGGCGGTGGCGGCCGGGCTGCGCAAGGCGGGGAAGTCGGACACGATCCAGGAGATCCTGGATGCGCCGGATGCCGCCGACATTTTGACCTGGCTGCGGCATCGTCCGTTGGCGCATTTCCAGTTGGGGCATCTGATGGTGCACGCGGGCGTGCTGCCCGGCTGGACGGCGGCGCAGACGCTGGCCTTGGCGGGCGAGGTGGAAACGACGCTGCGCGGGCCGAACTGGCAGGGTTTCCTGGGCCAGATGTACGGCAATCTGCCGGCGGCCTGGGATGACGGGTTGGAAGGGGCGGATCGGCTGCGGGTGATCGTGAATGCGCTGACGCGCATGCGTTTCTGCACGGCCGACGGCACGATGGAGTTCGCGGCCAAGGCGAATGCCAGGCATGCGCCGGACGGGTTCATGCCCTGGTTCGACGTGCCGGGCCGGGCGACGGAGTCGGTCACGGTGGTGTTCGGGCATTGGTCGACGCTGGGGCTGCTGGAGCGTCCGGGCCTGTTGTCGCTGGACACGGGCTGCGTCTGGGGCGGGCAATTGACCGCCGCGCGGCTGGAGGACCACAAGCTGGTGCAGGTGGCCTGCCAACAGTATCAGGTGCCGGGCTGATCGCCCGCCGGCAAGAGGTGTGACCGTGGACGTGCTGGAAACCCGCCTGCCGGAAGTGCTGGTGTTCGCGCCCGAGGTGCGGCGCGATGCACGCGGGTATTTCGTGGAAACGTTCCGGGCGAGCTGGCTGGAGCAGGCCGGCATCCAGGCGGAGTTCGTGCAGGAGAATCAATCGCTGTCGCGGCGCGGCGTGCTGCGCGGGCTGCATTTCCAGTGGCCGGGCGCGCAGGGCAAGCTGGTGCGGGTGGCGCGGGGCCGGATTTTCGACGTGGCGGTGGACGTGCGGCGCGGATCGCCGCGTTTCGGGGCCTGGGTGGGCACGGAACTGGATGGCGACACTCACCGTCAGGTCTGGGTTCCTCCGGGCTTCGCGCACGGTTTCTGCGTGCTGTCGGACGAGGCCGAGGTCGTCTACAAGTGCACGGCCTATTACGATGCGGCCGCCGAGGCCGGCGTGCGCTGGAACGACCCGGCGCTGGACATCGCCTGGCCTGGCGCGGGTCCGTATGTCCTGTCGGCCAAGGACGAGGCGCAGCCGCTGCTGGCCGACCTGCCGCGCGACCGTTTGCCGCCCTATCGGGGTACGCCATGACTATCCTGGTCGCGGGCGCCGGCGGGCAGTTGGGGCACGAGCTGGTGTTGCGCGGCGCGGCGCTGGGGGTCGTGGGGCTGGATCATGGGCAGTGGGACGTGAGTGATCCCGCGGCGACCGCCCGCATCGTGGCCGAGTATCGTCCCCGGGTGGTGATCAACGCGGCCGCCCATACGGCGGTGGACAAGGCGGAAGGCGAGCCCGAGCGGGCCCTGGCGGTGAACCGGGACGGCGTCCGGAACCTGGCACGGGCCTGCGCGGCCCAGGGCGCGGCGCTGCTGCACCTGTCGACCTGCTATGTATTCGACGGCGCCAAGGGCGCTCCCTATACCGAGGATGACGCCCCGCATCCGCTGAATGTCTACGGCCGCAGCAAGTGGGAGGGGGAACGGCTGCTGCCGGCTCTGCTGCCCCGCCATCTGACGCTGCGGGTGTCGTGGGTGTTCGGCGCGCATGGCGGGAACTTCGTCCGCACGATGCTGCGGCTGGCCGGCGAAGGCCGGCCGCTGCGCGTGGTGGCGGACCAGACGGGCACGCCCACGCACGCGGGCGACATCGCGCGAGCCCTGCTGTGCCTGGCGGCGCGCATCCAGGACGGCGAGGCGCTGCCCTGGGGCACGTATCATTACCCGGGCGGGCCGGCGACGACCTGGCATGGCTTCGCCCAGGCCATCATGGCCCGGGCGCGCGATACGGGCCTGCTGGACACCGCGCCCCCGGTGGCGGCCATCGGCAGCGGCGACTACCCCGCGGCGGCCCGGCGGCCGCGCTATTCGGTCCTGGACGGCACGCGGGGCCGCGGGGTCCTGGGACTGGAACCGGCCGACTGGCGCGCGGGATTGCAAGAGGTATTGTCCGCATGGAAGGACGCGGCATGAATCATGTTCCCCGGCATGTCCTGGTCACGGGCGGCGCCGGTTTCATCGGATCGAACTTCGTGGCCTATCTGCTGGCCAGCGATCCCGGCGTGCGGGTGGTCAATCTGGACCTGATGACCTACGCGGCCGACCCCGGCATTCTTCCCCGCTTCGATGCCAGCGGCCGCCATGTGTTCGTCCACGGCGACATCTGCGACGCGGAACTGGTCGCGCGGCTGCTGCGCGAGCACGAGGTCGACACCATCGTCCACTTCGCCGCCGAGACACACGTGGACCGGTCCATTACCGGGCCGGGCGATTTCGTGCGCACCAACGTGGACGGGACCTTCGTGCTGCTGGAGGCGGCGCGGCAGGCCTGGCTGGCCGAGGGCCGCGCCGCCCCGGGGCGGCGTTTCCACCACATTTCCACGGACGAGGTCTATGGCTCGCTGGGGCCGGACGATGCGGCCTTCACCGAGTCCTCGCCCTATGCGCCGAACTCGCCCTACTCCGCCAGCAAGGCGGCTTCGGATCACCTGGTGCGCGCCTATCACCGCACCTATGGGCTGCCGGTGGTGACGACGCATTGCTCGAACAACTACGGCCCCTACCAGCACGACGAGAAGTTCATTCCCACCATCATCCGCTGCTGCCTGGCCGGCCAGCCGATACCGGTATTCGGCACCGGCGGCAATTCGCGCGACTGGCTGTACGTGGACGACCATTGCCGGGGCATCGATCGCGTGCTGCGCGACGGACGCACGGGCGAGACCTACAACATCGGCGGCGGGTGCGAGCTGAACAATATCGAGGTGGCCGGAAAGCTGTGTGCGCTGATGGATGAGCATCATCCCGAGGGCGCGCCGCATCGCCGACTGATCAGCTTCGTGGCGGACCGGCCGGGGCATGATTGGCGGTATGCGATCGACGCGGGGAAGATGCGGGAGGAGCTGGGGTGGGTGCCGAAAGAAAACTTTGATGCCGCGATAAAGAAGACCGTGGATTGGTATCTGGCCTCCCGCAACAGGTAGAATGATTGGACCAAAGTCCTTATCGGCTGCCATGAAGCTCCCTCCCGCCACGGTCGAATTCTCCGCCATTGCTGCGCCTCGCGCCGTGGATGAAATCGAATCCCAGATCCGCGCCATGGTGGCGCAAGGGTTGCTCAAGCCCGGTGACCGGCTGCCGTCCGAGCGGGACCTGGCGGCCAAGCTGAACGTGAGCCGCAATACGCTGCGCGAGGCGATGCGCACGCTGGAACGGGCCGGCATCCTGGAGATGCGCAAGGGAACGCACGGCGGGGCCTACATCCTGCACGGCAGCTCCGACTCCATCATCGACGGTCTCAGTAATCTCTATCACCTGGGAGCGATCTCGCCCGAGCAACTGACCGAAGCCCGCATCTGGCTGAGCGAGATCGTGGTCCGGGTGGCGTGCGAACGAGCGACGGAGGAAGACCTTCGGGCCCTGGACGAAAACATTCAGGCGGGCCGGCAGGCGATTGCGGATGATCGTTTCGACATCCGCCAGCGGCTACATCGGGAATTCCACCTGATCCTGGCGCGTATGACCCGCAATCCCATTATCGAGGCCACGATGGCCGGCGTGATGGAGGTGATGGGCCTGTTCATCGAACGCATCGGCCCGAGCGAGAACGCCTTTACGGAGCCGGCCCGCGACCGGCTGATGAAGCATTTGCGCAAGCGCGACGCGGAGGCGGCGGTCAAAGAGATGACCTCATACCTCAAGCGCCTGCAGACGCGCTACCTGGACCAGTGGGCCGAGCGCCGGCCGCCGGAACACTGATCCCCGCTCTCGCAATGCGAAAACGCCGCCCTTTCGGGCGGCGTTTTCGTTTGGGGGATGACTATTGCAAAAAACCCTGGACAACTCTTTTGCCGAACTGGTAGATTGCTTGAATGGTTCAACCAATATGGGCACGGAGACAGAAGATGTTGTCGTACGAAGATAACGAGCGCTTGGTCAGGGTCGGACCCGATACGGAGATGGGCAGGCTGATGCGGCTGTACTGGCTGCCCTTCCTGGCCGCCAGGGACGTGGAAGCCGACGGGCAGCCGTACCGGGTGCGCCTGCTGGGCGAGGACCTGGTGGCGTTCCGGGACAGCAGCGGCCGCGTGGGGCTGGTAGACCATGCCTGTCCCCATCGGGGCGCGCAGATGGCGTTCGGGCGCAATGAAGAAGACGGGCTACGCTGCATCTACCACGGCTGGAAATTCGGCGTGGATGGCCGCTGCCTGGACATGCCGGCGGAACCCGCCGGATCGGCGATGCCGGGGCGCATGCGCATTAAGTCCTATCCGGTGCGCGAGCGTCATGGCGTGCTCTGGACTTACATGGGACCGGAGGCGGGAAATCCTCCACCGCTGCCCGATATGGAATGGAACCTGGTGCCGGAAGACCAGGTCGTGGTGACGCTGCGGGTGCAGGAGTGCAATTGGCTGCAGGCGCTGGAGGGCGAGATCGATTCCGCCCACGCGGCGATCCTGCATGGCCGGGTGGACGGCGGCACCGTGAATCAGTGGCGCCAGGCCCAGGACCTGATGCCCAGCTTCGAGTGCCAGCAGCACGACGCCGGCATCAGCATCGCGGCGCGGCGCAAGGTGGGCGACGAGCAGAACTACGTCCGGGTCAATCAGTTCCTGATGCCCTTCTGGACGCTGGTGCCGCCGCAGTCGCAATTTCCTGAACTGAGCGGCCACGCCTGGGTGCCGATCGACGACGAGCACACGCTGTGCATGATGTTCTCGTACCACCCTTCGAAGACTTTCTACGAGAAGAGCCGCAAGGTATTCAAGGAGGGCTACAACGGCCGCGAAACGGGCCACGCCTCGGACCACTCGTTCGAACAGCGCCCGCCCACGGACCCTTATCACACGTACTGGAGCAAATTCAATCGCGGCAATGCCTATCAGTTCGACTACCGCTCGCAGGTGGAGAAGTACAAGGCAGGCTTACCGGGGTTGTGGGTGCAGGATGCCGCATGCCAGTCGGGCGTGGCGCCGATCTACGACCGCACGCGCGAGCACCTGGGCACCACCGACACCGGCATCGCGCGCACGCGGCGCTTCCTGCTGGAAGCCTTGAAGCGGCTGGCGACGGAACAAGCCGAGCCGGTTTCGGTCCGCCAGCCGGAGCTGTTCATGCTGCGCGCCATCTCCGTCACGATCCCTGAGGGAAGCGACTGGATGGCGGCCGGCCGGGACCTGATGCGGGCCCGGCTGGGCGAGGACTTCGGCTACACCCCTTGACCCGCGACGGATCCGGCTTTGCCGGTCCCCAGGTAGAGCCCCCCAGGGGACGCGTGCAAGCGCATAGGGGGGAAACACAACAGGCGCGCACCCTTTCATCGAATCCGCGCCAAGGAGACGACATCATGATCTTGCATCGCATCGAGTGGCGCCTGGCATTGGGCGCGGCCTGTGTCTCGCTGTCCGCCGCCGCGGGCGCTTCGGACTATCCCAGCAAACCCATCCAGATCATCGTGCCGTACGCGCCAGGCGGTTCGACCGACCAGTTGGCGCGCGCGCTGCAAAAGCCGATGAGCGACGCACTCGGTCAGCAGGTGGTGGTGATCAACAAACCTGGCGCGGGCGGCACCATAGGCACCGACCAGGTCGTGCGTGCCGAACCCGACGGCTATACGCTGGTCTTCGGCAATAGCGGACCCAATGCCATTGTCGCGCTGACACGGAAGATTCCGTACGACCTGTTCAAGGATCTCAAGCCCGTATCGACCGTGGCCTTGACGCCGATGATCCTGGCCGTCCCGACCGACAGTCCCGCCAAGACGGTGAAGGATTTCATCGCCTATGCGAAGAAACAGGACGGCAAGATGAACTTCGGCTCGGTGGGCGCGGGTTCGCTATCGCATTTGACGGGCGAATATTTCAACGACATGGCCGGCTTGCATATGCAGCACGTGCCTTATACCGGGGGCGCACCCATGCTGCCGGCCTTCATCGGCGGCGAGATCCAGGCCGCGTTCGTGACCGGCCTGGACGGCGCGACCATGCTGGCCTCGGGCAAGGTGCGCTACCTGGCGGTGGGTACCGAGCGTCCGACTGACGTGGCACCCGGCTTGCCCGCCATCGCCGCCGACGTACCGGGTTTTCGCAGCGTGGCCTGGTTCGGCGTGCTGGCCCCCAAGGGCACGCCCGACGCCATCGTCGCCAAGCTCAATCGAGCCGTGGCCACCGCGGTTGCCAATCCCGAGGTGAACAAGCTGTTCCGCGAGCGTTGGATCGAACCTCACAGCAGCACTCCGCAGGAACTGACCGACATCATCAAGAGCGAAGTTGCGCAATGGAAGCCTGTGGTCCAGAAGGCGAATATCCAGAACTGACGCTTTCCATGCATTAGGAACCCAAGCATGCTGCACGACCTGGTAAGCGATTTTCCCGAATACGAAGCCCGCCCGGCGCAGGCGCCCCTTGCGCTCGCGGATGTACGGGTGGTCGATTTTTCTCATTTCATCGCGGGGCCGTTCGCCACGATGATCCTGGCCGACATGGGCGCGGAAGTCATCAAGATCGAAGCCCCGGTACGCGGCGACGATTTCCGGCAGTATCCGCCGGTCCACCCCGACATTGGCCAAGGCGCGCCCTTCCTGTGGAGCAACCGCAACAAGCGCAGCGTGGCCCTGGACCTGAAGTCCGCCGACGGACCGCGGATCGCCCGCGAACTGATCGCAGGCGCCGACGTGGTGGTGGAGAATTTTTCCACCGGCGTCATGGCGCGGCTGGGCCTGGACTATGCAACATGCCGCGCGGGAAATCCCGGCCTGGTGTATTGCTCGGTATCGGCCTACGGACGCGAAGGCGCGTTCGCCGACCGCCTGGGCTTCGACCCCATTGCCCAGGCCGAGAGCGGCTTCATCTCGATGAACGGCTATCCCGACCGCGAGGGCGTGCGTGCGCTATCTCCGGTCATGGACATCAGCACCGCGATGATGGCCGCCAATGCCATCCTGGGTGCGCTGGTCGCCCGCGGGAAGACCGGCCAGGGGCAAGCCGTGGAGGTCGCGCTGTTCGACAGCGCGGTGCTGATGACCGGCTACGCCACGCTGCAACATGTGTTCAGCGGCGAGGAGCCGCGCCGCCATGGCAATACCAGCCCCGACACTTGCCCGTCGGGCGCGTTTCAGGCGCAGGACCGCACCTTCTACATCAACTGCGGCAGCAACAAGATCTTCCAGCGCCTGATGGCCCAGGTGCTGGAGCGCCCCGACCTGGCTGAACATCCTGACTATGCCAGCGGCGCGGCTCGCAGCCAGCGGCGAACCGAGCTGTTCGCCATCCTGGACGAGGCGTTTTCGCGGCAGCCTTGGACGCACTGGCAGGCGCGCATGCGCGATGCCGGCGTTCCTTGTGGGCTGGTGCGGACCGTAGGTGAGGCCGTGCGTTCGCCCGAGGCGCGCGAGCGCAAGCTGCTGACGCGCGTTCCCCACGAACGACTGGGCTGGGTCCCGAACCTGGCGCTGCCCATACGTTATTCGGCTACGCCGCTGGCAGATCCGGTACCGGCGCCGACGGTGGGGCAACATACCCACGAGGTCCTGCGTGACGTGCTGGGCTACGACGCCGCCCGGCTGGCCGCCTGCGAAGCGGCCGGCGCCTTCGGATCGCGGCCCCGACGGGCCGAGACGGCGGAGGCGCCGTCATGAGCGACCGCAGCCTGAAAGGCCGGGTCGCGGTGGCTGGCATAGGCGAGTCCCGGTATTACAAGCACGGGCAGTCTCCCGACGCCGAATTCAAGCTGGCCCTGCAAGCGATCCTGGCCGCCTGCCGCGATGCCGGCATCGCTCCCGCCGACATCGACGGCTTCGCCTCGTACGGCAATGAACGCAGCGACGCCTCACGCCTGGCCGCCGCGCTCGGCATGCGGCAACTGCGGTCGGCCACCCTGCAATGGGGCGGAGGCGGCGGCGGATGCTGCGCGGCCGTGGCCAATGGTGCCGCGGCGATCCGCGCGGGCATGGCGGAGTGCGTGGTGGTGTTCCGATCGCTGGCGCAGGGGGAACAGGGCCGCTATGGCCAGGCCGCCGACCTGGCCACGGTGTCCGGCGAACGCGCCTACCTCATGCCCTACGGCGTCCTGGCACCGCCGCAGCGCTTCGCGATGCGCGTGCGGCGCTTCATGCACGACCACGGCGTGCGCCAGGAAGCCATGCGCGCCATCGCGCTGGCTTCCTACCGGCATGCGCAGTCGAACCCCCGCGCCGTCATGCACGGCAAGCCGCTGGACGAAGCCCGCTACGACGCTTCGCGCTGGATCGTCGAACCCTTTCGTCTGTACGACTGCTGCATGGAGAACGATGGCGCCGCCGCCATCGTCCTCGTGGATGGCGCACGCGCCCGTGACTTCCCCCACAAGCCCGTCTATCTGTTGGGCGCGGCGGCCGGGTCCGGCTACCGGGCGGGTGCCGATCCACACAACTCGCCCAACTACGCCAGCGCCAACTTCGGCACGCTGGCGCCGGACCTTTACCGGATGGCAGGCCTGGGGCCGAACGACGTCGGCGTGGTGCAAAGCTACGAGAACTTCACCGGCGGCGTCGTGATGGCACTGGTCGAGCATGGCTTCTTCCGCGCGGAAGAAGCCAATACGTTCCTGACGCTGGACAATCTGTCCGCGCCCTCGGGGCGCCTGCCCCTCAACACCAGCGGCGGCAATCTGGCCGAATGCTATATGCACGGTTTCGAGCTGGTCATCGAAGCGGTGCGCCAGGTGCGCGGCACGGCGACGCTCACGGTCCAGCGCAATGACGTCGCACTGGTGACCGGCGGCCCCATGGTCACCCCCGCCAGCAACCTGCTGCTGGGATCGGAGGCTACGCTATGACCGTTTTCACGCCCGGACCGCATTACCTGCCTGGCGGCCTGCCCATCCCCACGGCAGAGCCGGACGGACTCTCCGCGCGGTATTGGCAGGGCCTACGCGAAGGCCGGCTACTGGTCCAGCATTGCCCTCACTGCGGCACGTGGCAATTCGGCCCGGAATGGCTGTGCCACCGCTGCCAGCGCTTCGATCCGGACTGGCGCGAGGTCGAGCCTCTCGGCCACATCTACAGTTGGGAACGGGTCTGGCATCCAGCCCATCCGGCGCTCAGGCAGCATGGCCCCTACCTGGCCGTGCTGGTAGAGCTGCCGCAGGCGGGCGGGGTACGCATGGTGGGCAACCTGCTGGGCGACGCCATGCAGGAGGTCGAGATTGGCGCGCCGGTCGCGGGTGTATTCGAGCACCATCGCGAAGCCCGTCCGTCCTATTCCCTTCTCCACTGGCGCGTGGCGTGCCATGCATGACGACGCGCCCCCCGACGACGGAACGTACGACCTGGTCGTGATCGGCGCCGGCGCCGCAGGCATGACCGCGGCGCTCACGGCCGCCCTGCACGGATTGCGCGTGGTGCTGTGCGAGGCATCGGATCAATTGGGCGGCACGACCGCCACGTCGGCCGGCACCTTGTGGGTACCCGGCAATCGCCACGGCATCGAAGCAGGCCATGACGACACGCGCGAAGCCGCCGCGCGCTACCTGGAGGCCCTGCAAGGCCCCGACGACGCGCACGGGCTGCGACGGGCCTTCCTGGACACCGCAGCCGAGGCCATCGACTTCCTGGAGCGGCATTCCAGCGTGCATTTCCAGAGCGCCGGCAGGCATCCGGACTACATGCCGCTGCCCGGCGCGGCGGAAAGCGGGCGGGCGTTGTCACCGGTGGAGTTCGACGGGCGCCTTCTGGGCAGCCACTTCGACCGGGTACGGCCGCCCATGTCCGACTTCATGGTGCTGGGCGGCATGATGCTGGGCAAAGCCGACGTACAGGCGCTGATACGGCGGTATCGGTCGCCGCGTGCCTTCGTCCGTTCGGCGCGCCTGCTGGCGCGTCATGCGGTCGACCGCCTGCGCTATCCACGCGGCACACGGCTGGTGCTGGGCAACGCGCTGGTGGCGCGCCTGTACGACAGCCTGCTGCGCACGGGCGTGTCCGTGCGATTCGGGTGCGCCCTGGCATCGCTGGTGCGACAGGAAGGCCGCGTCGTTGGCGCCACGGTGGTCTCCGGCGGCCGGATAGACCGCCTGCAAGCCCGGCGCGGGGTCGTACTGGCAACGGGCGGTATCGGCCATGGCAGCGCGCTGCGGCGGCGACTGGGCATCGACCCCCGGATCGAATCCTTGGCGTTTGCGGGCGTGCGAGGCGACGGCATAGAGGCAGCCCTGGCCGGCGGTGCCGCACTGACATGCCATCTGCCCGCGCTGTTCTGGCAACCCGTGTCGCGCGTACCCGATGGAGCCGGCGGCTATCGGCTGTTTCCCCACTTGTACCTGGACCGCCCCAAGCCAGGGCTGATTGCCGTCGATGCGCGCGGCCGGCGCTTCGTCAATGAAGCGTCGTCGTATCACCATTTTTCCGAGGCGATGCTGGCGCATCCGGACACGGCCATGCCGTGCTATCTGATCTGCGATGCGGACTTCGTGCGCCGCTACGGTCTGGGCGTGATCCCGCCCGGCACCCGGCGCACCGGGCCTTGGGAACGGCGCGGCTACGGCCTGCGCGCCGCCACGCTGACGGAGCTGGCCGGCCGCCTGGGCATCGAGGCCGAGGCGCTGAGCGAGACTGTCGCGGCCAATAACCGCCACGCCCGCGAAGGCGTCGACCCGGATTTCGGCAAGGGGAGCACGATCTTGAACCGCTTCAACGGCGATCCGTCGCACCAGCCGAACCCCTGCCTGGGCATCATTGCCCGGCCGCCATTCCATGCCTTGCCGGTGTGGCCAGCCGATGCCGCGTCGAGCGCGGGACTGGCCACCGACGCGGACGGCGTCGTCCTGGACGAAGCCGGACGGGGCATCGCCGGCCTATATGCCTGCGGCAACGACATGGCTTCGGTCATGCGCGGCGCGTATCCTGGTCCCGGCACGACGCTGGGGCCCGCCATCGTCTTCGCCTACCGGGTGGGCAGGCATGCCGCCCGGACCGTCTCGCCCGCACACGAGGAACGCCATGCGCCTGCCTGATCCACCCGACGCTGCCCCCGGCGGCCCTCTGGCCGGCCTGCGTGTAGTCGAGTTTGCCGGCCTGGGCCCGGCGCCATTCGCCTGCATGTTGTTGGCGGACATGGGCGCCGAGGTCGCCACCATCACCCGGCCCGATACGCCCGCGACCGACCCGCGTCAGATCGCCGGCCGCGGCCGCCTCGTGGTACGTGCCGACTTGAAATTGCCCGACGCGCGCGACCGGGTCCTGGCCTTGCTCGACACGGCCGACGTGCTGGTCGAGGGCTTCCGGCCTGGTGTCATGGAACGCCTGGGACTCGGCCCCGATGCCGTCGCCGCGCGCAATCCGCGCCTGGTCTACGGACGGATGACCGGGTGGGGCCAGCACGGTCCGCTGGCACAGGCGGCGGGACACGATATTAACTACATCGCCCTCAGCGGCGCCCTGCACGCCATCGGACCGGCGGGCGGGCCGCCGGTCGTGCCGCTGAATCTGGTGGGCGACTATGGCGGTGGAAGCCTGTACCTCGTGACGGGCATACTGGCCGCGCTGCACGAGGTACGCCGCTCTGGCCGCGGCCAGGTGGTCGACGCCGCCATCACCGACGGCGTACTGTCGCTGATGAGCCAGTGCCTGTCCGGCGCGCTCAAGGGTACATATATCGAACGGCGCGGCGTCAACCTGCTGGACGGTGGCGCCCCCCATTACGGCGTCTATGCCACGGCCGACGGCGGCTACATGGGCGTGGGGCCGCTCGAGGCGCCGTTCTTCGCACAACTGTGCGAGCGGCTGGGCGTCGACCCGGCGCTGCGCGATGCCCGGGACGATCCCTCGCGGTGGCCGGCGTTGCGGGCCGGACTGGCCGCCTGCTTCGCCCGCAAGACCCGCGACGAGTGGGCCCGGGTCTTCGCAGGCAGCGATGCCTGCGTCACGCCGGTGCTCAGCCTGACGGAAGCGGCGGCGCACCCTCATCACCTCGCGCGGCGGGCCTTCGTCGACGTGGGCGGGATACGGCAACCGGCGCCCGCGCCACGGTTCTCGCGCACGTCGTCCGCGCCCCGGCCCGCGCAGGACACGGAGATCGAGGCATTGATGGAACGATGGCTCCTCGAACGTCATGACAACTCCCTCGCCGGGCCCGTCGTATGATGAACAGCCTCGCCCGCATGCCGCGGAACACGGGCACCACCAGTTCGGAAAACGCTCCATGCCCCACCACGCCGACGACTACGCCTCGCTCTCCCGCCTGCTGAACGACCGCTGGAGCTGCCGCGGCTTCCTGCCCGAGCAACTGCCCCGCGACACCATCCAGCGCATCCTGGCGCTGACGCAGCGCACGGCGTCCTGGTGCAACACGCAGCCCTGGGAAGTGATCGTGACGGCGGGCGCGGGCACGGAACGGTTCCGGCGGGCCTTGTTCGACCACGTGATGTCGCGGCCGCAGACACATTCCGATTTCCCTTTCCCGCGCGAGTACCCAGGCGTCTACCGGGAACGGCGGCGGGAGTGCGGCTTCCAGCTGTATGACAGCGTGGGCGTGCAGCGCGGCGACCGCGAGGCCTCGGCCCGGCAGGGGGCGGAGAATTTCCGCTTCTTCGGCGCGCCGCATGTGGCCATCATCACCACGCCCGAGGCGCTGGGCGTGTACGGGGCCGTGGATTGCGGCGCCTATGTGGGCAATTTCATGCTGACGGCGCGCAGCCTGGGCGTGGCGACGATCGCGCAGGCCGCACTGGCGGAGTATTCGGGCTTCATCCGCGAACACTTCGGCATCGGGCGGGATCGCCAGGTGGTCTGCGGGATTTCGTTCGGCTTCGCGGATCCGGGCCACCCCGCCAACGCCTTCCGCACGTCGCGGGCGGAGGTGGACGACGTTGTCAGGTGGATGGAGGAGTAGAAAATCCTCACGGTCCTAAGGATTCTTCCGTAATTCCGAGTTCATCATAGAAAATCCTTAAGTTCATGAGGATTTTCTTGTCAAATTGGGCATACTGATCAAGAATCCTTTTGACCGTGAGGATTTCATGAAAATTACGCTCGCCGACGCAACCAGCCTTGGCCCGATAGTACGTGCCGTCCGCAAAGCTCAGGGCATCCGCCAGGACGATGCCGCTGGAAGTGTGGGTGTAAGCGAGAATTTTCTGAGCAAGATCGAGCGCGGCGGCGAAACCGCGCAGTGGGGAAAGCTCTTTCAGGTCCTCGACGGACTGGGGATCCGAATCATCCTCGATCTACCAGAAGATACCGCAGATCGCCTTTCGGCTTCGTTCGGAAGTGATGCCCAAAAACCATGAGCAGACGCACGCTCATTGCCAGCATCAACGGTCGCCGTATCGGTGAACTTTGGGAGCAGGATGGCCTGTGGGCTTTCCAGTACGACGCGGCCTGGTACGCCGACAGCAATGGCTATCCATTGAGCCCCCACCTTCCATTGCAGCGTGCCCCGTTGATCGACGGCGCGAGCAAGCGTCCGGTGCAATGGTATTTCGACAATCTATTGCCGGAAGAAGGCCAGCGCGTCTTGTTGGCCGCCGACGCCCACATCGATGCAGCGGATGCGTTCGGGTTGCTAGGCTATTACGGTGCGGAATCCGCGGGCTCTGTCACGCTGGAAACAGGTGTCGCACCGGACACCGGTATTCCCGAGGGGCTGAAGCCGTTGCCCGACAGCGAGCTGTCACGCCGGATCCGTCAGTTGCCTCGCGTTGCACTGACCCATGGGTCGAGCAAACGGATGTCCCTGGCCGGAGCGCAGCACAAGCTTGCCGTCGTACTGCGCAACGACGAACTTTATGAGCCATCGGGTTCACTGCCTTCGCTCCAGATCCTGAAACCCGAACACGTGGATCCGGCCTATCCGCATTCCGTCGCCAACGAATGGTTCGTCATGCAGTTGGCATCCAGGATGGGGTTGGACGTACCGACCGTACGGCGACGCTACGTTCCTGAACCGGTCTATGTCATCGACCGGTTCGACCGCGTCTCGACCAGCGGAGCCTGGGAACGACGTCACGTCATCGATGCCTGCCAGCTTCTGGGACTGGACCGCACGTTCAAGTACGCGCAGGGCAGTCTCGAGAATCTCGCGCGCCTGGCCGACGCGTGTCGAAGTTCCGCCATCACGCGTACGCGGCTCTATTCATGGCTGGTCTTCAACATGCTGACCGGGAACGGCGACGCACACCTGAAGAACCTGAGCTTCTTCGTGTCGGCCTCCGGCGTACAGTTGGCTCCGCACTATGACCTCGTCAGTACCTCGGTCTACGATACGCCAGCCTTTGACGGGCGAGACTGGCCCGATGCGACGCCGTTGGCCTGGCCGCTGCTGAATGCTCGAAGATTCGCGGAAATCGACCGGCCGTTGATGATTGAGGCAGGCACGGCGCTGGGCATTCGCCGAAACACGTCGACAAGACTGCTGGATGTTCAACAGCGCAGCGTGGTGAACTCGGCCTCCTTGCTGTATGAGGCATTCCTGGCCGATGCGAACGATCGAACGCGCGCTCAGCCGGCGCTTCAAACAACAATCGCCGGCGAGGCTCGCTGCCTGCGCGCCATCGTTTACAACGTGATCAAGGAAATGGCTGAGCGCTTGGCTTGAACGCTACAGCCCGGCCAGCCCGCGCGCCGCGACTACCGCCTCGGTGCGGTTGCGCACGTCCAGCGCGCGGAAGATGGCGGCCAGGTGGATCTTGACGGTGCCTTCGCTGATGCCCAGGTCGCGGGCGATGAGCTTGTTGGGCTTGCCCTGGGACAGCAGGCGCAGCACGTCGATCTGCCGCTCGGTCAGCAGGCCCCGCAACTGGTCCAGCGAGGTGGAGCGGGCGCCGCCGGCGGGTTGGTGGGACATGCCGGACAGCATCATCTGCGGCACGAAGACGCCGCCGGCCAGCACCAGCCGCACGGCCGAGAGCATGACGTCGGGCGAATAAGCCTTGGGAATGAAGCCCAGGGCGCCCAGGTCGATGGCGGCGCGCATGACGTCGGGGTCCTCGACGCCGGACAGCACGATGATGGGCAGCGCGGGCAGGCGTTCGCGCAGCTCGGCGATGTGGCTGTAGCCCTCGGCGCCGGGCATGGTGAGGTCGATCAGGGCCAGGTCGAGATCGTCGGTGGCTTCCCGCCTGAGGTCTTCGACCTTGAGCGCCATCCTGAATTCGACGTCGGGCCCGAGTTCGGCCAGTTTTACCTTGACGGCCTCGATGACCAGCCTGTGGTCATCGGCGATCAGGATCTTCATGTTTCCCCCATATTCCCTGACACCGTAAAGATAGTCGGCCCGCCCGCGCTAGGCAAGGACCGGCGGCTTGCACCAACGATATAGGCCGCTCGGAATATGGCCCGGACATACCCCGTCTGAAAGAATCGCCTTCACTTTCTACGAGGACGCGGACCATGGGACTGCACACCCGCCCCCCGTGCCGGTCCATGCCAGGGTTATGGTCGGCGCTGCGGTCGTTGTGGCTGGCGCTGGCATGCGCCGCGGGAGTGCCGGCGTTCGCGTCCGCGCAGCCGGGCACGGCGCCGCGCGAGGACGATCCGCCGGCCGAGGCCTGGCGCCAGTGGCGCAGCGTCCTGTTCCGGGTGCAGGCGCCCTCCCTGCCCTCGGCCGTGCCGGATGGCGCGGCGGCGGAGCCGGTCAATTTCATTTTCGGCACCATCCATTTCGGCGACCCCGAGGAGCTGGCGTTGGACACCGGCGTGATGCGGGAGGCCATGCGCCATACGCGGATGCTGGTCAACGAGGTGGACAACGACGCCCACTGGGATGCCTCGAAGGAGCGCTACCGGCTGCTGGCCGACCAGGCCGGCCTGCCCGGCCTGATCGGGCCGCAGGCGTATGCCGAGCTGCAGCGCCTGCTGCCGGGGGTGCCGCCGGCCCTGTTGCACCGCTTGAAGCCGTGGGCCGCGCTGGCGCTGCTGGAGGCGCGCGGCGAGGTGGCGGGCGAGCAGACGCTGGACCGGCGGCTGGAGCGCTGGGCGACCGACATGCAGTTGCGCACCGAGCACCTGGAAACGCTGGACGAGCAGCTGGCGGCGCTGGACTGCGTGCCGTCGGCCGAGCAGGCGCTGGTGCTGAAGCAGCGTTTGCAGACCCCCTGGCTGTTCGGCGAACAATCGGCCCGGGTGCTGGAGTACTACCGCAGCCGCAACCTGGCGGCCTGGCTGGACGAGATCGACGCGATGGTGGGGCTGGACGCGCGTGCCCGCCCCATCGAGGAGAGGGCGCGGCGCTGCCTGATCGAGGCGCGCAACGAACGCTGGCTGCCCAGGCTGGACGAGCTGCTGAGACAGGGCGGCATGTTCGTGGCCGTGGGCGCCATTCATCTGACGGGAGCCGCCGGCCTGCTGGAGCGCCTGCGCCAGCGCGGCTTCCTGATCGTGGCGGAGCCGCTGTGAACGGACGGCGGCAAGCCATGGGGAGGACACCGGAATGTTGAACCGACAGCAGGTTTTCTGGGGCCAGGGCGCGTTCCTGGCCCCGCAGCATCTGCAATGTCACGAGGAATGGGCGCGGGCCTACGGGTGGGCCTTGCACGGCCTGCACGCGCCTTATCCGCGCGGCTTCGAGGCGCTGGAACTGGACGAGCAGGCGCTGGCGGGCGGGGTGGTGCGGATCGCGCGCTATGCGCTGCTGACGGCCGAGGGCCGCTGGGTGGGCGGCGGCTCGGCCGGCGCGCCGCAGCCGGGCAACGCCCAGGTTCCCGAGCGCAGCCTACTGGAGATGACGGTGGCGGGCAACGACCCGATCTCGCTCTACCTGGTGCTGGCCCGCGACCCCACGGTGCAGGGGCTGGCGCCGGAGCAGAAGTCGCTGTTGCCGGCGCGGCATGCGTTGCGCACGGAACACGTGGCCGATCCCTTCGATCCGCAGGCGCCCGCGGTGGACGTGGATTTCGTGGACTGCCAGCCGCGCATCGTGTGCAGCCTGGACGAGCATGCCGAGGCGGTGCTGGGCAGCGCGGAGTCGTGCAAGTTCGCCGAGATCCTGCCCAACGGCCCGGGCCGCTTCAAGCTCTCGCAGGACTACGTGCCGCCGCTGGTATCGCTGGACGCCTCGTCCAACCTGACGCGCTGGACGCGCGCGCTGCGCGACCTGGTGGTGTCGCGCGGCCAGGATTTCGCCTCGGCCAAGCGCCAGCGCGGCATACGCGCGGCCTCGACCAGCGCGCAGGAAGTGATGCGGGTGCTGATGATGCAGACCTTCGCGCGCTACATCCCGCTGTTGCAGGAGCACGTGCGGCTGGGCATGGTGCCGCCCTGGCAGTTGTACCAGGACCTGCGGCGGCTGGTGGCCGAGTTCTCGGTGTTCTCGGAGGAGATCGGCTATGCCGGCGGCATGCAATCGAATCCCGCCGAAACCGAGCTGCCGGTGTACGACCACGACGACCTGCGGCGCTGCTTCAAGCTGGCCTTCGCGCGCGCGGAAACGCTGATCAAGGCGCTGACGGTGGGCGCGGAAGTGGGCATCACGCTGGCCTACGACGGCCGCTTCCACAAGGCCGACCTGCCGGCCAGCCTGTTCGCGTCGGACAAGACCCGTTTCTACCTGGCCTTCGAATCGCCGGTGCAGGGCATGGAGCTGGCCCAGCGCCTGCAGCGCACCGGCAAGATCGCCTCGAGCGAGGAAATGCCGCGCCTGCTGCAGGCGGCCCTGTTCGGCCTGAAGATCGACCTGCTGCCGGTGCCGCCCGAGGAACTGCCGCAGAAGACGCCGAACACGACGTATTTCCTGATCGATACCCGGCACCAGTTCTGGCAGTTCATCAAGGACCGGCGGAACATCTCGATCTTTTCCGACCTCCCCGCGGACGAGACGGTCATCAAGCTGTTCCCCGTCGGCGCAGAAGAATAGCAACAAGCGCCCAACCAGGAGTCATCCAATGGCACGCCTGCTGGATTTCTTTTCACCGGTCTTCTCGTTCGGGCTGGAGCTGGACGAGCGGATCGCCGCCGGCACGGCCGGCAACGGGGCCGCCGAGGTGCAGGAACACGCGCGCAAGCTGATCGCGGCCGCGAAGGCGGCGGCGCTGGCGGCCGGCAAGCGGCCCGAGCACGTGGAGTCGGCCTGCTTCGCGGTGGTGTCCTGGTTCGACGAGATCGTCACGCGCAACCCCGCGTACTGGAACAGCGTGACGCCGCTGCAGGTCGCGCTGTTCAACACCAACAACGCCGGCAACGAGTTCTTCCACCATCTGTCCATCCTGAAGTCGGACGAGGACGAGGTGCGCGAGGTCTACTACCACGCGCTGCTGCTGGGGTTCGTCGGCCAGTACTACTTCGAGACCGGCGACACCGGCGAGCTGGGCAAGCTCAAGGAATTGCACGGACGCCAGTTGCCCGTGCCGCCGGCGGCCCTGCACACGCTGCGCGAGGAACCCATCACGCCGCAGCCCTACCTGATGAAGGATCCGTCGGGACCGCGATATCCCAAGCAGTGGGACAAGCTGCTGCTGAAGGCCGGCGCGGCGGTGGCGCTGCTGATCCCGGTCGGCTATCTGCTGTGGCTGCTGGTGGCGGGCCCGCGCGAGACCGGGCCTTCGGTGGCGGATCTGGTGCAGGGGCAATTGCAGACCTACGCCTGCTCGGAGCTGGACGCGCGGGTGGCCGACAACGGCGCGACGGCGGTCAGCGGCTTTGTCTCGCGGCCCGAGGACATCGCCCGGGTGCAGACCGACATCGCCGCCATCAAGGGCGTGAAGTCGCCCACTTTCGACGTCAAGGTGCGCATCTGGCCGCACTGCGAGGTGGTGTCGCTGCTCAAGCCCTACCGTGCCCGCAACCTCGATCGCCGGCACGGCCTGCAGGTCACCCCCACCACCGGCCACTCGGACCGCTTCACCGAAGGCGAACGCGTCACGGTCAAGCTGGGCCAGGCCGACTACGACGGCTACCTGTACGTGGACTACTACACGGTGGACGGCTCGGTCATCCACCTGTACCCCAACAAGCGCGAGCCGGAGAACGGCCGGCTGATACGCGCGGGCGAGCAGTTCAACGTGGGCGAGAAGATACCCGAGGGCTGGATCGTGGGGCCGCCCTTCGGCCAGGAGCTGATCACGGTGGTCAGTTCGCCCACGCCGCTGTACGCGGCGGAGCGGCCCGAGTACGAGCCGGCCTCGGCCTACCTGCCCAAGCTGCGCGAGTTCCTGGACGCGCACCGGGGCAACGACAAACTGGCCGCGAATTTCCTGTTCCTGCAAACCGAACCGAAGCGGTGACGCCATGAGCTTCCTCGACCGTATCGCCCAGCCGCTGGAACGCCTGCCCGGCATGAAGAAGCGGCCCGTCCGCCTGGCCACCGCCGTCGTCCTGCTGCTGGCGATCGCCGCGCTGGTCGTGCTCGCGGCCACGCTGGTGCTGCCGCTGCTGCCCGCCCGGTTCTGGCAGGTACTGGCCCTGTGCCTGGTCGCCTTCGCCGTGCTGTGGTGGTTCGCCTCGGGCGCCAAGCGGTTCTCGCGCCGGGGCTTCGCGCGCAAGCGCATCGGCGACCTGGGCCCGGGCAACCCGGAGGACGAGAAGGTGGCGCTGGAGCGCATGCGCGCCGCCATCGCCCAGGCGCGCCAGGCCATCCAGCGTTCGCCCGAGATCGGCAAGGGCCGCGATCCGCTCTACCGCATCCCCTGGATGCTGTTCGTGGGCGACGAGCAGGCGGGCGTGGACGGCCTGCTGCGCGCGGCCAACCGGGTCTCGCCCTTCCCGCCTCCCGATCCCCAGCCCGACGGTTATTGGCGATGGTGGTTCTTCAAGTCCATGATCGCGATCGAGACGCCGCCCTCGGCGGTCTGCGACGCCTCGGCCCGGGTGGAGCGGGGGCTGTGGTACCAGGCGCTGATGCTGCTGTCCACCGAACGGGACAAGCTGCCGCTGAACGGCATCGTCGTGTGCATGGCGGCGCGCACGCTGCTGGGCGGGCCGGATGCCGTGCGGCCGGTGGCGATGCGGCTGCGGCGGCTGGTGGACGAGGCGCTGGAACATCTGCAGGTGCAGCTGCCCGTCTATCTGGTGGTGACCGGGCTGGACCGGCTGCCCGGCTACGGCGCCTTCGCCGCCGCCGTGCCGGAACAGGCGCTGGCGCAGGCGGTGGGGCACCGGCTGTCGGATACCGAGGAAATCAGCGCGGCCACCGGCGGCAAGCTGGAAGAGCTCTACACGCCCATCGTGCAGCGCCTGCACGCGCTGCGGATCACCGCGCTGCGCGGCCAGGCCACGCCGGCCGGACGCCGGGCCATCTATGAATTCGTCGAGCACGTGCGCGCGCTGGAGCCCGGCCTGGCGACCCTGGTCGGCCTGATGCTGGAAGACAATCCCTTCCAGCGCACGCCCCGCTGGCGCGGCCTGTTCCTGACCGGGTCGCCGCCGGATACCGCCGCGGGCAAGAGCGGGGTGGCGGGCGGGTTTCTGGACGATCTCTTCACCCGCTTCCTGCCCGCCGACCAGCCGCTGGCCTCGCCCAGCTTGCGCGGCAACGCCGGCAAGATGGCGATCGCGGCGGTGGGCGTGGGCGCGATGCTGGGCTTGTCGGCCATGCTGAGCTACGGCTTCGCCAACGCCCGGCAGGACGACGGCAAGCTGCTGGCGCAGACGCAGACGGCCTGCCGCGAACCCAGCGACGCGGTGGCGGCCGCGCGCATAGGCTGGCTGGCCCGCTGCGGCCGGACCATCGAGCAGCTGGAGGTGGCGCGCGCCGAAACCGGCCTGGGATTCGGCCTGCGGCGGGCCGACTCCGACATCGAGCGGATGAAGGAACAGGTGCTGCGCGATTTCTCCAACCTGATCCTGGCGCCGTACGACCAGATCATCGAGACCGACCTTGCGCGCAACCAGGCCGGCCTGGAGCACCTGCTGGCGGTGTCCCAGCGGCTGCGCATGCTGGACCATTGCCGCCGGCAGAGTGACGCATGCCAGCAGGAGGCGGCGAACAACCTGGCCTTCGACCAGAATGCGAGGCTGTTCAGCCCTTTTGTCTCGGGTGAGCAGGACGCGCGGGCCGATCGCGAACACGCCGCCGCCCTGCTCACCACCTACATGGGCTACCTGCGCTGGCAGCAATCGGCCACGCTGGACGCGGAAGCCCAGCGCCTGCGCGCGCTCCTGGCCCGCCTGCTGGCGGCCCATACGCCTCGTCCGGACGACGTGCGCGCCTGGGCCGACCAGCGGCGCGACCCGATCGTCCTGACCGCCTTCTGGCTGCCGCCCGACCGCGTGGTGGGCGTGGAGGCGGCCGCCATGCCCCAGGTGTCGACCGCGTTCACGCGCCAGACCTGGCGGGACGTGCTGGCCCCGCTGCTGCGCACCGCCGCCGACGCCGTTCCCGAGCGCAAGCCTGTCCTGGAAACGTTCCGAGCCCAGTACTTCAGCGAGTACTTTCGCGCATGGGGGCGTTTCCAGGCCAGGTTCTTCGAAGGCACCGCGCTGTGGCGCCCCCAGCTCAACGCCATGGGCAAGCGCGCGGGAACGGCCGAGGATCCGTACGCGCTGCTGGCCGCCGCCACCGACCGCGAGCTGCAAGGGCTGGACCTCGCGCTGCCCCTGGGCACGCGCTGGACCCGGGCGTGGGCCCGCGCCAAGGATGATTGGCTGGGCGCCTGGCGCCCCCTGGGAGGCTTCCTGGCCGATGCCGTGGCCGGGATGTTCGGCCGGTGGTGGGGCGCCGAGCCCATCCAGCCCCCCGCCTGGCTGCTGGCCGAGATCGATACCACCGAACGCGTGCTGCGCCCCCAGCGGCCGGACTACGCGCGCGCCTACCTGCGCCTGCGCGCCGACGCCAGCGGCCAGGAAGCCTACGACATCGCGGCCGAGCTGTTCCGCGCCAAGGGCGCGCCGGCCCAGCCGCCCGCCGCCGACTACGCCGCCCTGCTGTCTTCCGTGGACAAGCCGGGAGAGCAGTTCGCTGCCGTTTTCAAGGGCGACGACCTGGCCGCCTGGTCCGTGGTGCAGGGGCCGTCGCGGCTGCTGCTGTACCTGACCGTGCAGCGCGCCGGCCAGTTCATCCAGGCCCGGTGGAACGAAAGCGTGGTCGCCGCGCTGCGCGGCATGCCCCCCAAGGAACAGGCGGATGCGTTGTACGGCGAACAGGGCCGGCTGACGGCATTCGTGAAGGACTGGCTGCAGCCTTTCATCACCGAACGCGAACGCACGCCCACGCGCATCGCCGGCATCGGCCTGCCGCTGTCGCCCGCCTACCAGGGCATGGTCGCGGCCGAACGGCGCATCCTGTCGGCCCAGGTCAACAAGCCCTTTCTTGCCGGCAGTTTCCAGTTCTCGCAGCCCACGCGCATGGGTGCGGCCAGCGAAGGGCCGCAGGGCACGGTGCTGGAAGTGGTCTGCCGCGAGCGCACCTACCTGGCATCGACCCGCGCGGAATCCCTGGCCGAGGCGACGGCCCAGGTGTTCTGGTCGCCCGACAGCTGCATCGAGGCGCGCCTGCACATCTCGCTGCCCGTGCCGCCGGAGGCGCCCGTTGCCGCCGCGCCCGGCGCGGTGCCCGCGGCCGTTCCCGCGCCCGCGCCCGCGCCTGCCCTGGGGCCCCGCCTGACGCTGATCTATCCCGGCGCCGAGGGCTTCGCCACCCTGATCGCCGATTTCCGTTCGGGCTCGCACGCCTTCCGGCTGCCCGATTTCCGCACTTCGTACGGGCCCATCCAATGGAAGGAGCTGTCCGCCCGGCTGGCCCAGCAAGGCTTCACCGAGGCCCGGGTCTTCATGGACGTGCGCCCGTCCGACGAGATGCTGCGCTTCCTGAACGCCCGGACCGAACCGGCCGCCGCACTGCCGACCTCCATCCTGGAATGACGACCCGGAGACTCCCATGGCCATCGATATCGCCGAACTGATGCAACCCATCGCCGGGGGCGACCCTTGCGGCGAGGACGCCTCGTTCTCGGACACCTACGACCGCATCCGGGAAGCGCGCCGCGCGGACGATGCGTCGCTGTCGCAGGGCGACTGGCAGACCGAGCTCAAAACCGCCGACTGGCGGGCCGCCGCCGAACTGGCCGCCGAGGTGCTGCAAAGCCAGAGCAAGGACCTGCAGGCCGCCGTCTGGCTGGGCGAGGCCCTGATCGCCCGCCACGGACTGGCTGGCGCGGCCGATGCCATGGACGTGCTGCACGGATTGCTGGACACCTACTGGGACGGCCTGCATCCGCGGCCCGATGGCGACGACCTGGAAGAACGCGCCAGCAAGCTGGCCTGGTTCAACAGCTATGGCGGACTGGCCCTGAAGAAGGCCCCGCTGACCGCGTCCGCCCCCTACGTCACGCTGATCGACTGGCAGGACTCGCGCGAGGTGGACAACCTGGCGCGCCAGAACGCCGCCGCCTACCAGGAGGCCCTGGACGCGGGCAAGCCCACGGGGGAGTCGGTGGACAAGGCCATCGAAGGCAGCGGCCCGGGCTTCGTGTCGGACACCCTGGCCGCCGTGGACGCGGCGCAGGCCGCCTTCGACCGTTTGCAGGCGCTGGTCGACCAGCGTTTCGGCCGCCAGGCGCCCAGCCTGGCCGACCTGGGCGACGGGCTCAAGCGCGCGCGCCAGGTGCTGGGGCGGGCGGCGCAGAACCTGGGGATCGCGCCCCGACAGGGACAGGAGGCCGGCGAAACCGCGGTCGTCGTTCCCACGGTGCCTGCCGCGACGCCGGCGCCCGCGTTGCAGGCCGTGCCGGCGGCCGCGGCCACGATGGCCGTGCCGCGCGTGGTGGTGGATTTCCAGGCCCGCGCCGAGCTGCTGCGCACCGTGGGCGAGATCGCCGCCCACTTCAAGCGCGTGGAGCCGCACAGCCCCGTGTCCTTCTTGCTGGAACGCGCGGTCAGCTGGGCCGACATGCCGCTGGATCAATGGCTGGCGGAGGTGGTGAGCGACGATTCGGTGCTGGGGGTGATACGGGATCGGATAGGGGTGCCGCGGGGGTGACGGGCCTTCTTCAGGCCACGACGACTTGCGTGTGCCCCGCCGCCTGACGCCTGGTTTTCCGGACGACGATATCCACGTCGCGGCCCAGCCTGTTCAGACATTCGATCATCTTCGCCTGACTGATGCCTCGGAACTTCCCTCGCAGCATCTCGGACAGCTTCGGTTGCGGCATGCCCAGGATGTTGGAGGCCTGCTGCTGCGTCAACTTGCGATCCATTAGGATCTGCGAGATCTCTCTGACCAATTCGGCCTTGACGAGCATGTCGGCGGCGTCCGGGTACCCCAGATCCGAGTAGACATTTTCCGTGCCTTGCTCAATAGGGAAATCCTTGGTGTCATTCATGCTCTGGCCTCGTACTCGTCCACACTCTTCAACCGAGCCCTGATCAGTTCGATGTCCGGCCTGGGCGTGGCAATACCACGCACGGACTTCTTCTGAAAACAATGTAGTACATAGACGGCCGACGGATAACGGATCGTATAGACAGCACGGTAAGTGTCGCCCAGGAAATCTTCGACTACCTCGAGCACACCGGAGCTGCCAAACCCCTTGAGCGGCTTCGCCTGCGGGTGCTTCTGGCCGCCCTGGGCCAGGTAGAGGGCATAGCCAAACATATTCTGCACGGCTTCCGGCATCGCGCGAAGGTCTTTTCTCGCGGACGCGATCCATCGCAGCGGCTTCAACTCGATCACCCTCATTAATTATACCTATTTATAGATATTCGACGAGATCTCGCTATCCGTTCGATCATATGAATCCATAACGTCGCCGCCCACACCACGCTGGACAATTCCGTCCTGCCTCGCAGGCAGCATTCACCCCCTACCCCTTCCGGCCTATCTCCACGTCTGGCCGTCTGGCTACTACCACCGCCGGCCCCGCCTTTCTAGACTGCACCGCATTCCCGTTCGACCGCCGGCTACGCCAAGGAGAGCGATCATGGCCAAGAAGGAAAGCACCCAGCACAAGCTCGACCGTGTCCGCGCGCCCCGGGTCCAGCTGACCTACGACGTGGAGATCGGCGACGCCATCGAGAAGAAGGAACTGCCTTTCGTCGCCGGCGTGCTGGGCGATTTCAGCGGCAAGCCCGAGGAGCCCCTGCCCCGGTTGAAGGACCGCAAGTTCGTCAACATCGACAAGGACAACTTCGACGACGTGCTCAAGGGCATGAAGCCGCGCCTGCAATACCAGGTGGACAACAAGCTGACCAACGACGGATCGCGCATAGGCGTGACGCTGAATTTCAAGAGCCTGGCCGATTTCGAGCCGGAGAAGCTCGTGCAGCAGATCGAGCCGCTACGCAAGTTGCTGGAAGCCCGCCAGAAGCTGGCCGACCTGCGCAACAAGATGGCCGGCAACGACAAGTTCGAGGAATTGCTGAGCGAGGTGCTGCAGAACACCGACAAGATCGCCCAGCTGTCCCGGGAAGTCGCGAAAGACGACACCCCCGAAGCCTGACGCACCGTAGCCACCGGAGAACGCCCATGGCCGACACCCAGCAACAAGGCGCGGCGCCCGCCGCATCCGCCGAAGCCGAGTCCGCTTCGCTGCTCGATTCCATCCTGTCGCAAAGCCGCATCGCGCGCTCCGATTCCGAGAAGGAACGGGCGCGGGACCTGATTGCCGAGCTGGTCGGCCAGATCGCCGACGGCGAGGTGACGATCTCGCGCGACGCCATCGCCTCCATCGACGCGCGCATCGCGCAGCTGGACGCGGTGCTGTCCGACCAATTGTCGGCCGTCATGCACGCGCCCGAGTTCCAGCAGCTGGAAGGCAGCTGGCGCGGACTGAAGTACCTGATCGACAGCTCGGAGACCAGCACCACGCTGAAGGTCAAGCTGTTCAACGCCAGCAAGAAGGAACTGGTGAAGGACCTGAAGAGCGCCTCGGACTTCGACCAGTCGGCGCTGTTCAAGAAGGTGTACGAGGAAGAGTACGGCACCTTCGGCGGGGCGCCCTTCGCGACGCTGATCGGCGACTACGAGTTCACGCGCCATCCCGAGGACATGTACCTGCTGGAGGAGATGTCGCACATCGCCGCCTCGGCGCATGCGCCCTTCCTGTCGGCCGCCTCGCCCGAGCTGTTCGGGTTCGAGAGCTTCACCGACCTGGCGGGGCCGCGGGACCTGGCCAAGATCTTCGACACGGTCGAGTACGCCAAGTGGAAATCCTTCCGCGCGTCGGAGGACGCGCGCTATGTCGGGCTGGCCATGCCGCACGTACTGGGGCGCCTGCCCTACGGCCCGGACACGGCGCCGGTGGAGGCCTTCAACTTCCAGGAAGACGTGACCGGCAAGGATCACTCCAAGTACCTGTGGAGCAACGCCGCGTACTCGCTGGGTGCGCGCATCACCGATGCCTTCGCCCGCTACGGCTGGTGCGCGGCGATCCGCGGGGTGGAAGGCGGCGGACTGGTCGAGGGGCTGCCCACGCACACCTTCGCCACCGACGACGGCGAGGTCGCGCTGAAATGCCCGACCGAGATCGCCATCACCGACCGGCGCGAGAAGGAACTGGCGGACCTGGGCTTCATCCCGCTGGTGCATTGCAAGGGCACGGACTACGCGGCGTTCTTCTCGACCCAGTCGGCGCAGAAGGCCAAGGAATACAACACCGACGCCGCCAATGCCAATGCCCGGCTGTCGTCGCAGCTGCAATACATCTACGCGGTCAGCCGCATCGCGCACTACCTGAAGACGATGATGCGCGACAAGATCGGCAGCTTCGCCTCGAAGGCCAGCGTCGAGACCTACCTGAACAACTGGGTCGCGCAGTACGTCCTGCTGGACGACATGGCCTCGCAGGAACGCAAGGCCCAGTTCCCGCTGCGCGAAGCCCGTATCGAAGTGGCCGAGATACCCGGCAAGCCGGGCGCCTACAAGGCCGCCGCCTTCCTGCGCCCGCACTACCAGCTGGACGAACTGAGCGTCTCGCTGCGCCTGGTGGCCGAACTACCGCAGTCGGCCCGCTAATTCACCACGAGGAGTCTGAATCATGGCATTCGACGCATTCATCCAGCTTGAAGGGATCAAGGGGGAAAGCACGGACGAGAAGCACAAGGACTGGATCGAGATCCAGAACTACGGCTTCGGCGCGTCCCAGCCCCAGTCGAACACCGCATCGTCGTCGGGCAACCTCGGATCGGCGCGGGTCGAGGTGAAGAACTTCACCTTCCTGCACAACCTGGACATCGCCAGCCCCAAGCTGTTCGAATACTGCTGCACCGGGGCCACCATTCCCAAGGCGACCATCACGCTGAACCGCGCCGGCGGCCAGAAAGAGAAGTACATGGAGTACAAGCTGACCGACGTGATCGTGACCTCGGTCAACCGCGACGGCGCCTCCGACAATACGCAGGACGTACCGCTGGAAGCCGTCGCGCTGGGCTTCGGCAAGATCGAGATGACCTACAGCAAGATAGGCATCGACGGGAAGTCGTCGGGCAACGCGTCCGCGGGCTGGGACCTGAAAAAGAACGTGAAGGTGTGATGGACGGCGGACGGGCAACCGTCCGCCGGCCCTGAATGAAGAGCCTGATCGAACGCCTGGAATCGGCGTCGCCGGACAGCGGCCGCGCCGATATCTACGCGCTGCGCGAGGCCGTCTCGCGCGACCTGGAAGCGCTGCTGAACACGCGCTCGGAAGGCGCGCGCCTGATTCCGCAAGCCTATGCCGAATGCCGCAAGTCGTCGCTGACCTACGGCATTCCCGATTTCTCGTCCTATAGCCTGCTCAGCCCGCACGATCGCGACCGGATACGGCGCGCGCTGGAGGCGGCCATCAGCCAGCACGAAAGCCGCCTGTCGCGCGTCAGGGTGGGGCTGGAGCCGCCTCGCCAGTACGAACGCGTGCTGCGCTTCAAGGTGGACGCCCTGCTGTCGCTGGGGCCCGACCGCGAGAAGGTGCAGTTCGACGCGGTATTGCAGCTCAATACGCAGGCCTATGCCGTCAAGTAGCGGCCGCCGCGCGCAGCACCCCAGCCAGCGCCTGCCTGAGCACTTCGCTGGTCACCGGCTTGTGCAGCACCGCGATACCGGCCTCGGCGATCTCGCGCAGCCGGTCCGGCTTGGTCTCGCCGGTGACCAGCAGGCGCGCCGCGCGGCGGCCGCGCATGCCGGGATGCGCGTCGAGCGCGCGCAGCACCTCGAGCCCGTTCTCGCCATCGCGCAGCAACAGGTCGGTAATGACCACGTCGGGCGGCCGCGTCCACTGCTGCGCCAGCGCCAGCACCTGCGACCGGCTTTCGGCCACGGCCACCTCGGCGCCCCAGTTGCGCAGCACCAGCGACAGCCCTTCGAGGATATTGGGCTCGTCGTCGATCACGAGCATGAACATGCCCGTGAAATCCACCTTGGCGCCCTGCGCCGGGCAGGGCGGCGGTGCCTCGGCGGGAGCCGCCTGCGGCGCGACCACCGACACCACCGTGCCCCGGCCCACGCGGGATTGCAGCCGCAGCGGCATGTGCAGCAGGTCGCACAGGCGGCGCACCGTGGCCAGGCCCAGGCCCAGCCCGCGCGATCCGCGCGAACTGGACGCGTCCACCTGGTAGAACTCCTCGAATACCTTTTGCTGGTGCTCGGGCGCGATGCCCACGCCCGTGTCCCACACGCCTATGCGCAGGCCTCCCGCGCCGTCCCGCCGGGCGCCGACCAGCACGCCGCCCTGCGTGGTGTGGCGCAGCGCGTTGCTGACCAGGTTGTTCAGGATGCGCGACAGCATGACGTAGTCGCAATCGACCCAGGCGTCGGTCTTGCGCACGACCAGCCGCAGCCCCTGTTCCTCGGCCTGGGGGCGGAAGTTGCGGCTGATGTCGTCGAACAGGTGGTCCAGCGGGAACACAGCGCGCTGCACGCGCACGGCACCCGCGTCGATCTGCGACAGGTTGAGCAGTTCGGAGAACAGGCGGTCCAGCGAATGCACGCACTCCTGGATGGAAGCGATGCAGGCCAGGCGCGGCGGATCGGTCTCGTCCGAGCGCAGGGCATCGGCGAACAGGGTGAGCGCATGCAAGGGCTGGCGCAGGTCGTGGCTGGCCGCGGCCAAGAGGCGCGTCTTGCCCTGGTTGGCGGCCTCGAGCTGGGCGTTCTTCAGGGCCAGTTCCTGGGTGGCCTGCACGATCTGGCTCTCCATGGTCCTGCGGCTGTCCGCCAGCGCCTGGGCCGCCACCTTGAAACCGTGCTGCAGGCGGCCGACCTCGGCGGTGGCGCCGGTATCGACCACGACTTCCTCGCCTTCGCCCAGCCGGTCGACGACCTCGGCCAGCTTGCGTATGGGAGCGCTGATGCGCCGCGCCGCCCACCAGCCGGCGATGCCCACGCCCAGCAGGCAGGCGCCCAGCAACGCTGCCAGGGTGGACCACAGGTTGCGGCGCGCCGCGGCGATGGATTCCAGGTCGAATTCGACCATGACTTCGCCGGCGCGCGCCGATTCTTCGCTATCTATGGGTTCGAGCACCTCCAGTCCCGGCGGATCGGTGGGCTTGGTCCAGAACCCCGACTGGGCCACGATCTCGCCATCCAGGGTGCGTATCTGCACCTGCCTGACGCCCGGCTGCTGGCTGCCCACGCGCGCGGCGTTGAGCAGCGCGCGGCGGTCCATGCGCATCAGCGGCGTGCGCGACAGCGTGGCAACCTGCCGGGCCACCGCCCGCGCGTTGTTCTCGGTCAGCTCGGTCAGCTCGGTCAGGTGATGGCGGGCCAGCACCGACATGGCCAACAGGATGGCCACCGCGGCCGGCACCAGGCTGAGCAGCATCAGCCGCACGGCAAGCGGCACGCTGCCGACGGAGCGGCGGGAAAGATCGGCGAGACGCGACGGCGCGGCCATGCGGAGACGGATAGTGAAGGTCTCGTGATTGTGGATAGCCCCGTTCGCCAAGACAAGCGAATTCGATTCTTGCAGATTCTGTTGCCAAATATGTCGTCTCTTTCTGTCCGCGCGGGTTGGTGCGATGATCCGATGCCCCGATTCACGCTCCCGTTACCGTGTCCACGCTCGACCAGTTCCTCGTCCGCCGGATGTCGTTCGCGCTGCTGCTCGCCAGCATCACGCTGGCCGTCCTGCCGGGCATGTCGTGGGCACAGGAGGCCGCGCTGCGTTTCGGCGTGCTGCCGCTGGGCGGCGCGCTGGAATCGCGCCAGGACTGGAAGCCGCTGCTGGACGACATGGGCGCCTCGGTGGGCCGGCCCGTCGTCGCCCTGTCCTTTACTTCCTACGAAGGCCTGCGCCTGGCCATGCAGGAAAACCGCGTGGACCTGGCCTTCGTGTCGGGCAAGCTCGCGCTCGAAGCCGTGCTGCAATACGGGATGACGGTGCTGAACCAGGTGGTGCGGCCGGACGGACTGCCCGGCTACCGCTCGGTCCTGATCGTGCGCAAGGACGGCCCCATCCAGAGCCTGGACGACGTGCTGAACCAGCCCGGCAAGTGGCGCCTGGGCATGGGCGAGACGCAATCGATGTCGGGCTACGTCATTCCCCAGCTGCAGTTGTTCGCGCCCCGCGGCATCGCGATCGAACGCCATTTCCCCAGCGAACTCGTGGACGGCCACCAGGGCACGGCGCTGGCGGTGGCCAACGGCGATGTGGACGTGGCCACCAACAACACCGCCGACCTGGATCGCTTCCGCTCCCACTTCCCCCAGGAAGCGGCGAAACTGAAGATCATCTGGGAATCGGACCTGATTCCCCATGGCGCCATCGTCATGCAACGAGGCTTCCCCGACGCGATGCGCGACAGGGTCCGCGCCTTCCTGAGCGGCTACGGCCATGGCGCCGGCGCGCGCGCCGACGCCGAGCGCGTGGTGCTGGGCCGGCTGCACGGACTGGCCGGCTTCCCGCTCGCCGACAACCGGGTGCTGGTGCAGGTATTGCGATTGGAATACCAGCTCGCGCAGCGCCAGGCCCTCCAGGGCCAGTGGGTCTCGGAACAGGCGCGGCAATCCCGGCTGGCGCGGCTGGCCGCCGAATATGGAGAACAACAGCAGCGGCTCGCGGCCTCTTCTCCCTAGGGCCGCCTCCCGCTGAAGGGAGGCTCGCACAGGCCGGGGATGGGTCCTACGCCCTAAGTGGTATGGAACGGACGCCGGCGCGGCGTCACACTGCATGGCCAGGATCCTGTCGGGAGAAGCGCCATGACGCCCGAGACCAGCCACGTTCGTGTGGCCCCGCCCCGGGGGCTGACCATGACGGCCGCCGCCGGTGCCGGCCTGCTGGCCTTGGCCGCCTGCACCGCGCCGGCCACGCGGCAGCCGCCGCCCGCCGTGCCCACGGCCGCGGCGACCGCGCCCACGCCACCGATGCCACCGGCGCCGTCGCCCGCGGGCGCCGCCCGTCCCGCGGCAGCCGCCGCGCCTCCCGCCACGGACGGCGGTGCGCCCGCGCAGCCGCAGCCAGAGGGCCTGGGCACGCCTTTCTCCACCCGGTACGCGCGCTTCGAGCCGGTGCCGTTCTCGGCCCTGCCCGGCTGGTCGGCCGACTCGGCGCGCGAGAGCCTGAGCGCCTTCCGCCAGAGCTGCCTGGCGCTGGGCAAGAAACCGGTCTGGGATGAGCTGTGCGCGGCGGCCGGCCGCATCGCGGCCACGGACGATGGCGGCATCCGCGCCTTCTTCGAACAGCGCTTCCACGCCTATTCCATGCAGAACCCGGACCAGAGCGACGAAGGCGTCATCACCGGCTACTACGAACCGCTGCTGGAAGGCAGCCGCACGCGCAGTTCCCGCTACCCCTACCCCGTCCACGGCGTGCCGGCCGACCTGCTGTTCCTGGACGCGCAGGTGGCGGCCGCGGGCAAGCGGCAGTGGCTGCGGCTGGACGACCGCCGGCTGACGCCCGCCGCCCCCGGCTCGCCCGGGGCGCGCCAGTACGACGTGGACATGGGCGGACTGACGCCGGGTATCCGCGACAAGCGCTATCGCGTGCGGGTCGAGGGCAGCCGCATCGTGCCGTACTGGTCGCGCCAGGACATCGAGCGGCGCGCGCTGGACGCGCAGGTGCTGGCCTGGGTGAACGATGCCTATGCGCTGTATTCGCTGCAGATCCAGGGCTCCGGCAAGATCCGGCTGGCAAGCGGCGAAACCCTGCGCGTGGCCTATGGCGAGCAGAACGGCCATCCTTTCCTGCCGCAGGCATCGAGCGCCGACACCGCCACCGTCGGCGCGGCGATCAAGACTCGCGGCCTGGCGCTGGGAGGCGGCAGCGCCGCCGCCACCTCGTCGGCCTTGCAGCCGGTGGCAAGCCCGCGTGCCGCCCCGGCCATCCAGCGCGATCCCGACGTGGCGCGCATCATCGCCGCCTTGCAGGGGCGCGGCAACGGGACGCCGGCGCGTCCCGCCGCGCCCTCGCCTGCCGCCGCGATGCCCGTGGCCACGCCACGAGCGACGGGCACATTTGCGGCGGCCCCTATACGCGCGACCAGTGGCATCGCTTCTTCGACATTGCCGGCCGGCCGGACATGGCGGCGTCGGGCCGCTATGACACGCAGCTGGATATC
>NZ_NINX01000003.1 GCF_002188635.1 Pigmentiphaga sp. NML030171
TTTTGGCATTGGGCCCTCGGCGCTGACGGAGGCCATGGGCATGCTCAACCACCATTTCGCAGCAGCCGCCTGATCGGCGCAGAGCGACAGCCTACCTCTGACTGCCGCCAATCTTTGCAACAGAGCCGGAGAAAGATTCTTTTCAATCATGGTGGTGGGAGTCCTGTAGCGCCTAACGCTTCATCAGGCGGGAAAGAATGTTGTCGAGAACGTGGTCGAGATGCTCGGCCATGGCCTCTCGTGCGCGAGCCTTGTCGCCGGTGGCCACGGCGTCCAGCAGACGGAGATGCTCGGCCACGGTTTGGCGGAAATCGCCGGGAACCGGCGGCGTGGCGAACAGCATGGACCGGCGGCGCAACTGCTCGATCAGTTCGGCCATGGAACGGCTACCGCAGGCATCGCAAATGGCGCGGTGCAGTTCGAGATCGAGCGCGACGCGCTGCCGGTTGTCCCGGACTTCTCCGGCCAGCAACAGCTCCAGGGCCTTGCGCAGGTCGGCGACCGTGTGGGGTTCGATCCGGCCCGCGGCGTCGCCGGCCGCCTCGACCTCCAGCAGGCGCCGGATCTTGAGCAGCTCGAGAAACTCCTCCAGCGTGATGCGGCGCACTTCCAGCACGCCGTTGTTGCGCTGGATGAAACCTTCGCCTTCGAGCCGCCGCAGAGTCTCGCGCAAAGGGGTACGGGAAACCCCCAGCCGTATCGACAACTGCCGCTCGGAGATCGGCACTCCCAACGGGATCTCATGAGTCAGCAGCATCTCGTGCAACTGCGCATGGAGCCGGTCGACCAGGCCTTTGCCGCCCTCCAGCAGCGGCTCGGTGCCGTCGGCGCCGTCTTCCTCCACGGGACGCACGCCGGCGCCGGAAGAAATGATTGCCATGAAGCGATGCTCCGCTTTATTGCACTGCCGACTTGCCGCCCGGCGCGAACTGCGGGTCGTACACCAGCGACACCGGCGGCGCGGCCGGCAACTCGAAGCTCTCGGTGATGGTGGCGATGTTTTTCTTCATCCGGTCGGCATCGACATAGCCGATCCCGTACTTCTGGACATTCGGCGTCTTGACCTTGTGGTCGATCAGGAACTGCAGGCGCTCGGTTTCGAGCACGGGGTCGATCAGCCGGTTGCGAGCGGCCACCGCCTTCGTCGCCGCCGCCGGGTCGGCTATGGCATCCCGCCATCCTTTCAGCGCGGCGGCGATGAACTTGCGGACCGCCTCGGGCTTGTCACGCAGCAATGCCTGGCTGGCGATGATGGAGTTGCTGTAGACATCCAGGCCGAAATCCGCATATTCCAGAATGTCAACGTTCTCGCGCTTGGCGCCGCGTCCTTTCAGGTTGAACCAGGACGTGTAGTCATTGCCGATCACCGCGTCGACCTGTCCGGTCAACAGCATGGAATCGCGCAACTGCGGCGAGATCTGCTTGTAGGTGATCTTGGACGGATCGACGCCGGCGATGCGCATCAGCGCCGGGAACAGGCGCGCCGGCCCGTCGGCGTTGCCACCGCCCACGGTCTTGCCCGCCAGATCGGCCGGCTTCTTGATGCCTGCGCTGGACAGGCTGATGATCGCCTGCGGCGCGCGCTCGTACATCACGAAAACGACCTTGGGCGTTACCGCGGGCTGGCGGCTGGCGAATTCGACAAGCGTGGAGAAATCGGCCGAGGCCATCTGATAAGTCCCCGACGCCACGCGGGTTACCGCATCGCCCGATCCCGAAGAAGGATCGATGGTGACATCGAGGCCTTGCTCTTTGAAGTAGCCGCGCTCGAGCGCCAGCAGATACGGTCCGGCACTCCCATCGAGCGTGAAGTTGAAGGCGAACTTGATGCGGGTCGGCTCGGCCGCTTGTGCGGAACCCACCACGAACAAAGCGCCCACGGCGAGCAGCTTCAAACCTGAAAACAGTTTCATCGGGATCCTTTCCGGCTGTGGATGACAGGAAAGGCGGCATGCGAACGTGGTGCATACATGTGGCATACCACCTTGATGCCACGGTTATGCAAGTCACATGCCAGCATGGGAACCGGCGTGCGGGAATGACCTGCATCTCCAGTAAAACCGGGGCTTTCAGGGCGAAAGCAAGGACACGACGAAGCAACGCATGCGACCGCCGCAGGAATCAGACGCCGCACCACCAAGGGGCTGGCGCCGGCCTATGTTGGTGCCGGGCGGGGCACGAGCCGACTCGGTCGAATGCGGGTTAACCCTGAATAGTGAGTCCGTTTCAACTGGTCTACTATCCGTACCAGCAGACCAGCACCCGATCCCACCCGCAAGGACCACCCCGCTCATGAGCTTCCGTCTTCCCCGCATTCCGCGCCGCCGGTCGCTGGCCGCGCTGGCCGCCGGCCTGCTGCTGGCCACGGCCGGCACCGCCGCCGCCCAGGACTATCCGCGCCAGCCCATCAAGGTGCTGGTGCCGTCGGTGCCCGGCAGCGCGCCCGACGCCTTCGCCCGTATCCTGGCGGAACCCCTGTCCAGCGGGCTGGGGCAGAAGGTCGTGGTCGAGAACAAGCCCGGGGCGGGCGGGCTGATCGCGATGGAAACGCTGGCCAAGGCGGAGCCGAACGGCTACACGCTGGCGATCGCGCACGACGGCAACATGGCGATCAACACCATCGTCTACAAGCAATTGCCCTACCGGCCCTTGCAGGATTTCACGCCGGTCTCGCTGCTGGGTTTCAACGAGTTCGTGCTGGCGGCCAACCCCGCCCTGAAGATCAAGACCTTCGCCGAATTCGTGGCCTACGCGCGCGGCAAGCAGGGCAAGGCCACGTACGGGTCGGCGGGCGTGGGTTCGCCCAACCACCTGTTCATGGAACAGCTGATGCAGGCCGCCGGTATCCCGCTTTCGCACGTGCCCTACAAGGGCGGGCCGGCCGCGATGCAGGATCTGCTGGGCGGCCAGATCGACGTGATGCTGGTCGGGCTTTCGCCCGCGCTGCCGCACATCCAGGGCGGCAAGCTGGTGGCCGTGGCGGTGCCGCAGTCCACGCGCTCGAAGATGCTGCCCGGCACGCCCACGGTGGCCGAATCCATCCCGGGTTTCGCGACGCGCACGTGGTTCGGGCTGTACGGTCCGGCGGGCCTGCCGGCGGCGGTGGTCGAGCGCCTGAACCGGGAGCTGCGCCGCGTGCTGGCCGATCCTTCGGTGAAGGACCGCATCGCCGCGCAGGGCATGGTGGCCGAGGCCGGTTCGCCCGCCACGCTGGCGGCCATGACGGAAGAAGACATCCGCCGCTACCGCCAACTGGCCGACGCGATCAAATTAGAAGCGAATTGAACCCACCCCTACGCGCTTCGCGCGCCCCTCAAGGGGCGGCACTGGCGGACCGGCAAAGCCGGATCCGCTGTGCCCTGGATCGGACCGCGCACTTCCGCGCGGCGTCATAGAGCATCGAAATGTCTACCCTGCGGCCTAATTTTCTGATCTTCGTGACCGACCAGCAGCGCGCGGACCACCTCGGCTGCTATGGCAACACACAGGTGCGCACCCCGCACATCGACGGCATCGCCGCGCGTGGCACGGTGTTCGAGCGGTGCTACGTGGCCTCGCCGGCGTGCATGCCCAACCGCGCCGCCATCATGACCGGGCGCATGCCTGGCGCGGCCGGGGCGCGCATGAATGGCGTGCCGCTGCCGCTGGACAGCCGCACCTTCGCCGACGCGCTGCGCGAGGCGGGCTGGCGCACGGCGCTGATCGGCAAGAGCCATTTGCAGAACATGACGGACGTCGAGCCGTCCTGGCGCAAGGGCGAGGCCGCCGACCGGCCGCAGGCACGGCGCGAGGACCGCGATTGCGCCGCCTACGAGCAGGAGTCGGTGGTGCGCTGGCGGGACCCGGACCATGCGGTGCGGCTGCCCTACTATGGTTTCGATCACGCCGAACTGTGCCTGGAGCACGGCGACGAAGTCGGCGGCGCCTACGACCGCTGGTTGCATGCCCGCTGCCCCGAGGCCGACACGCTGCGCGGCCCGGACCACGCCCTGCCCGGCGGCAAGACGGCGGCGCCGCAGGCCTGGCGCACCGCGCTGCCCGAGGACCTGTATCCCAGCGCCTTCGTCCGGGACCGCGCCATCGACTGGCTGGAAGACCATGCGGCACGGGGCGGCCAGCCCTTCCTGCTGGCCTGTTCCTTTCCCGACCCGCACCACCCCTTCACCCCGCCCGGCCGCTACTGGGACATGTACCGGCCCAAGGACATCGAACTACCCGCGACCTGCGGGCCGGCCACGCCGGCCGACACGCCGCTCAAGCGCGCGCTGCACGAGGAACTGGCTGCCGGGCGCCGTTCCACGGCCGGCAGCCGGGTCATCGCCGTGACGCAGGACGAGGCCCGCGCGGCCATCGCGCTGAACTACGGCGCCATCACCTGCATCGACGACATGGTCGGCGCCATCCTGGCCAGGCTGCAAGCCCTGGACCTGGCGCGCGACACCGTGGTGCTGTTCCTGAGCGACCACGGCGATTTCATGGGCGACCACGGCCTGCTGTTCAAGGGGCCGCTGCACTACCGCAGCGTGATCCGCATGCCGCTGATCTGGGCCGACCCCCAGGCCGGCGCGGGCGGCCGGCGCGCCGATCTCGCCAGCGCGATCGACATCGGCCCGACCATCCTGGCGCGCGCGGGCCTGGCCGCGCCGCATGGCACGCAGGGACGCGACCTCGCCCCCGCCGCCGCGCCGGCCGCGGCGCGCGCCTCGGTCCTGGTCGAGGAAGAAGGCCACCGCCCCATGCCCGGCAGCGGCCTGCCCAAGGTTCGCACGCTGGTCACGCCGGGCTGGCGGCTGTCGGTCCACGCCTTCGAGGAATGGGGGGAACTCTACGATCTGCGCGAAGACCCCGACGAACGCGTCAACCGCTGGGACGATCCGGCCTGCGCCGCCGTGCGGGCGGAACTGACGCTGGAACTGGTGCGCGCCATGGCGCGCCACGCGGACGAATGCCCGCTGCCCACGCGGATGGCCTGAGGAGACAGGTATGCTTACCGAACCAGTGGCCAAAGTGACAGGGATCACCCGTATGCAGCTTATTTCCCGTATCCCCGGCGATACCCCCAACATCACGCGCCGGACCATCCGCGACCAGATCAGCGACAAGCTGGCCTACATGATCCATTCGGGCCTGCTGCGGCCGGGCGACGAACTGCCTTCCGAACGCGAGCTGGCGACCACGCTGGGGGTGTCCCGCGAGACGGTCCGGGCCGCCATCGGCATGTTGCAGGCATGGCGCATGCTGGAAGTCAGCCAGGGCGCCCGTACGCGCGTGCTGGGTCCGGGCACGGTGGCGGTGCAGGACTCGGTCAGCACGCTGCGCGACCTGGGCGACCGCTCGCTGGAGGAAGTGGCCGAGGCACGCGCCGCGGTGGAGGTGCAGGTGATCCGCCTGGCGACCCGCCGCATCACCCCTGCCCAGTTGAGCCGGCTGGACCGCCTGGTGGCGGACCAGGAAACCATGATGGACGATCCCGTCCGCTTCCAGATCTCGGACCAGGAGTTCCACGAGGTGCTGTACCGCGCCTGCGGCAACGGCCTGCTGGCCGACGTCGTGTTCGACTTCTACGGCTACGCGCTGGAGCACCGGCGCCGCGCCTTGCAGCGGTCGGGCGCCATCGCGCACAGCGTGACCGACCACCGCGCCATCGTCGCCGCGCTCAAGAGCGGCGACCCGGAAACGGCAGTGGCCGCCATGCAGCGGCACCTGGACCAGGTCCATCGCACCACGCTACAGGAAATCGATCACTCATGAGCACTCCCGTTTCCCTGGACCCGCGCGCCGCGGGCCTGTTCGGGCCCGACAGCCGGCTCGAACGCCTGTACACCGGCGCCACCTGGAGCGAAGGCCCGGTGTGGCTGGCGGCGCAGCGCATGATGCTATGGAGCGACATCCCCAACAACCGCATCCTGGCCTGGGACGAGCGCGAGGGCGGACGGGTCTGGCGCGACGAGGTCGACTTCACCAATGGCCACACCGCCTCGGCCGACGGCTCGCTGCTGCACTGCTCGCACGGCATGCGCGCCATCCTGCGCACGCGCTTCGACAGCGCCGGCCGCCCCGGCGCGCCCGAGGTGCTGGTCGATCGCTATCAGGGCCGCCGGTTGAATTCGCCCAACGACCTGGTCGAGAAGCGCGACGGCAGCATCTGGTTCACCGACCCTCCCTACGGCATCCTGTCCGACCGCGAAGGCCACCAGGCGCCGTCCGAGCTGCGCGCCAACTACGTGTTCCGCTACGACCCGGCCACCGGCGCGCTGGACGTCGCCAGCGACCTTGCCGAGGAACCCAACGGCCTGGCGTTCTCGCCCGACGAAAGCGTGCTGTACGTGACCGACACGTCGGCCGCGCTGCGCACGGACGGCAGCGGCAATCACCACATCCTGGCCTTCGACGTGATCGGCGGCCGCACGCTGGCCCGCCCCCGCGTGTTCGCGGTGGTCGAGCCCGGACTGGCCGACGGCATACGGGTGGACGAACGCGGCCGGGTCTACAGCAGCAGCGAGGACAGCGTCCAGGTCTATCACCCCGACGGCACGCGCCTGGCCCGCATCCCCGTCCCCGAGAAGGTCGGCAACCTGACCTTCGGCGGCGCCGCGCGCGACGAACTCTACATCTGCGCGTCGACCTCGCTGTATCGCATCCGCCTGAACACGCACGGCCATTCCTGAGAGCCCGCCATGAGCCAAGACACCCTTTTGCTGGTAGAAAAATGTTCGCACTGCATCAGCTGGTACGACCCCGAGTCGGGCGAGCGGCTGCGCAGCCTGCCCCTGCCCGACTTCCCGCATGAATTCGCGATCGACTCGGCCCAGCGCTACGTCTACGTGGGGCACTATGGCGTCGAGACCTCCGGCCACGTCGGCCCGGGGGGATCCGCGATCCTGCAGATCGATATTCGTTCGGCCCAACTGGTAAGGTCTATAGACCTGTTCCCGTTCAACCGCATCCACGGCATGCAGATGGACCAGCACGACCGGCTCTACGCGCTGAGCGAGGAAAAGGCCATGCTGCTGGTGCTGGACCAGCCCGACACCGACACCGCGCCCAAGCGCGCCATGCCCTCGGGCGGCGTGAAAAGCCATCTGTTCGTGCTGACGCGCGACGGCCAGACCGCCTTCAGCATGAACCTGCTCAGCCACACGGTGACCAAGCTGCGCCCCTGGGAACCGCTGTCCCAGCCCGTGGCCTGCCATCCCGGCCTCAAGCCCGAAGGCTGCTGCCTGAGCGAGGACGAACGCACGCTGTTCGTCAGCAACCGCTGGAGCAACACGCTGTCGGCCATCGACACCCAGACCATGGAAGTGCGCCTGACGGTGCCCTCGCGCGAGGATGCGACCCGCATCTACCGCGCCGGCAACCGCCTGCTGGTGACGAACTACGGCGACCGCAGCGTCTCGGTGGTCGACCCCGTCACCCTGCAGGAAACGGGCTACGTGAAGATGGACGCGCGCGCCATCGCGCTGTCGCTCCATCCCACGCGGCCATTGGCCTACATCTCGCAGGACGACGACCGCGTCGGCGTGCTGGACCTGCAATCGCTGCGCTTCACCCGCTTCATCGCCACGCAGCGCGAACCCGACGTCTCCCGGATCGTCCGGATCTGAGCCCCTTCCCCTTCTTGATGGCTGACATTCCATGACTACCCCTCTTCGTCCCGTCGTCGCGCTTACCCTGGGCGATCCCGCGGGCATCGGTCCCGAACTCGTCGCCCGGCTGCTGTCGCGGCCGGACGTCCCGCGCCAGGCCAACATCGTGCTGGTCGGCGATCCCTGGCTGTGGGAACAAGGCCAGCGTGTGGCCGGCGTACGGGTCGGGACCCGTCCGGTCGAGGACTTCGCCGAAGTCCGCGCGCGTCCGGATGCCGACGTGCCCGCCTTCCTGCCCATGAATACCGTCGACCCGGTGGACGTGATCGTGGGCAAGGCGCGGGCGGCGGGCGGCAAGTCGGTGCTGCAAGTGCTGGACCGCTGCATGACCGCGGCCATGGACGGCCAGATCGACGCCATCTGCTTCGCGCCGCTGAACAAGCACGCGATGAAGCTGGGCGGCCTGCGCCACGAGGACGAGCTGCATCACTTCGCCGAATACCTGGGCGTGACCACCTATTTCTGCGAGTTCAACACCATGGGTTCACTGTGGACCTCGCGCATCTCGTCGCACATTCCCATCAAGGACGTGCCGCGCTACATCGACAAGGACCGCATCAAGGACGCCACGCGCCTGATCCACCGCTCGCTGCTGGCCAACGGCGTCCAGGCCCCGCGCGTGGCGGTGGCCGCGCTCAATCCGCACGGCGGGGACGGCGGCACCTGCGGCCGCGAAGAGGTCGAGATCATCGAACCGGCCGTGCGCGAACTGGTGGCCGAGGGCCTGCCCATCGAAGGCCCGTACCCGGCCGACACCATCTTCCTGAAGGCCCGCGACGGGCTGGTCGATGCCGTCGTCACCATGTACCACGACCAGGGCCAGATCGCCATCAAGCTCCTGGGATTCTCCAAGGGCGTGACCGTGCAGGGCGGACTGCCCATTCCCATCACCACGCCCGCCCACGGCACCGCCTACGACATCGCCGGCCAGGGCCGCGCCGACGACAACGCCATCGCCAACGCCTACGCCATCGCCTGCCGCATGGGCCTGGCCCAGCGCCAGGCCGCCACCCGATAACTTTCCTTTCGCGAACCATCATGAAAATCCAATCCGTCCGCGCCCGCGTCTTCGAATGGAAGGGCAAGACCGTTCCGCCCCAGGCCAATTTCTGCTCCAACGCCATGGACGCCCTATACGACCGCGGCGACTCCATGAAGACCTTCCGCTTCCACGGCTGGACCGTGGTCGAGATCGAGACTGACGACGGCATCGTCGGCCTGGGCAACGTCGCGCTGGCGCCGCACATCGCCAAGGCCATCATCGACCAGTACCTGGCCCCGCTGGTGATCGGCCAGGACCCCTGGGACTACGAATACCTGTGGCAGCGCATGTACCGCTCCACGCTGGCCTGGGGCCGCAAGGGCGTGGCCATGGCGGCCATCTCGGCGGTGGACCTGGCCATCTGGGACATCCTGGGCAAGTCGGTGAACAAGCCCGTGTTCAAGCTGCTGGGCGGCCGCACCAAGGAACGCATCCCCTGCTACTACTCCAAGCTGTACCGGGGCGACCTGAAGGCCATGCAGGAAGAGGCGCAGACCTTCCTGGACCAGGGCTTCACCGCGTTCAAGATGCGCTTCGGCTACGGCCCCAACCACGGCACGCGCGGCGTGGCCGAGAACCTGAAGTCGGTGCAGGCCGTGCGCGAGGTCATCGGCTACGAGTCCGACCTGATGCTGGAGTGCTACATGGGCTGGGACCTGGACTACGCGCGCCGCATGCTGCCCAAGCTGGAGAAGTTCGAGCCGCGCTGGCTGGAAGAGCCCGTCATCGCCGACGACGTGGACGGCTATGCCGAACTGTCGCGGCTGAGCGCCATTCCCATCTCGGGCGGCGAGCATGAATTCACGCTGCACGGCTTCCGCCAGCTGCTGGACAAGAAGGCGGTGTCGGTCGTGCAGTACGACACCAACCGCGTCGGCGGCATCACCGCTGCCCACAAGATCAACGCGCTGTGCGAGGCGCATGCCATACCCGTGATCCCGCACGCCGGCCAGATGCACAACTACCACCTGACCATGAGCACGCTGGCCTCGCCCATGAGCGAGTACTTCCCGCAGTTCGACGTGGAAGTGGGCAACGAACTCTTCTACTACATCTTCAAGGGCGAACCCGTCGCCAAGGACGGCTTCCTGCAGCTGGACGACACGGTGCCGGGCCTGGGCCTGACCCTGAACACCGAGTATCTCGATCAATTCCAGATCAGCGAGTGAACATCATGCGCGTCATCCAATTCATCGAGGACGGTCAGCTTTGCGTGGGCGTCGTGGCCGGCGACGACGAGATCGAAGTCAGCGGCGCCCGCGAGGGCGTGTACGGACTGGCCTTGCAGGCGGCCCGCGAGGGCGTGGCGCTGGAAGCGCTGGTCCGGCGCCTGGACTCGGGCCGCCGCGTGCGCTACCAGTCGCTGGTGGACGAGCGGCGCCTGCTGCCGCCGGTCACCCATCCCGACGCCGCCCGCATGCTGATCTCGGGCACCGGCCTGACCCACCTGGGCAGCGCCGCCTCGCGCGATGCCATGCACGCCAAGCTGCAGGAAGACACCAACCTGACCGACTCCATGAAGATGTTCAAGCTGGGTGTCGAGGGCGGCAAGCCGGCGGCAGGCCAGGCGGGCGCGCAGCCCGAGTGGTTCTACAAGGGCGACGGCAGCCTGCTGGTGGCGCCGGAGTGCGACTTCCCCGTGCCCGGCTTCGCGCTGGACGCGGGCGAGGAGCCCGAGCTGGTGGGCGTGTACGTGATCGACGACCAGGGCGCGCCGCGCCGCATCGGCTTCGCCGTGGGCAACGAATTCTCGGACCACCTGACCGAGCGCTTCAACTATCTGTGGCTGGCGCATTCCAAGCTGCGGCCCTGCGCGTTCGGGCCCGAGCTGCTGCTGGGCGAACCGCCCGCCGACCTGCGGGGCGCCAGCCGCATCGTGCGCGGCGGCGAGGTCCTGTGGGAAAAACCCTTCGTCACCGGCGAGGCCAACATGAGCCACACCCTGGCCAACCTGGAACACCACCACTTCAAGTACCCGCAGTTCCGCCGCCCCGGCGACCTGCACGTGCACTACTTCGGCACGGCCACGCTGAGCTTCTCCGACCAGATCCGCACCGTGGACGGCGACCGCTTCGAGATTTCGCTGGACGGCTTCGGCCGCCCCCTGCGCAACGCCGTCCGCTTCGAGCCCGCGCCGGCCGTGGTCGGCGTCACGTCCCTGTAGAACCGACATGAACACACCGGAATACCATCTGTACATAGCCGGCGAATGGATGCCGGGCGTCTCCGCCCGCCCCAACGTCAACCCCTCGGACACCAGCGACGTGATCGGCCTGTACGCCCAGGCCGACGCCGGGCTGGCGCACCGCGCCATCGCCGCGGCGGCGCGGGCCCGGCCGGCCTGGGCCGCGTCCACGCCCCAGCAGCGTTTCGACGTGCTGGACGCGGTCGGCGGCGAGCTGCTGGCGCGCAAGGAAGAGATCGGCCGCATGCTGTCGCGCGAGGAAGGCAAGACCCTGCCCGAGGGCATGGGTGAGGTCGCGCGCGCCGCGATGATCTTCAAGTTCTTCGCCGGCGAGGCCCTGCGCACGCCCGGCGACTTGCTGCCGTCGGTCCGCCCCAACGTCGGCGTCGAAGTGTTCCGCCAGCCCGTGGGCACGGTCGGCCTGATCACGCCGTGGAACTTCCCCATTGCCATCCCGGCATGGAAGATCGCGCCGGCGCTGGCCTACGGCAACACCGTGGTTTTCAAGCCCGCCGAACTGGTGCCGGGTTCGGCCTGGCTGCTGGCCGAGATCCTGTCGCGCACCGCGCTGCCCAAGGGCGCGTTCAACCTCGTCATGGGCGCCGGCTCGGCCGTGGGCCAGGCATTCGTCGATTCCCCCGAGGTCCAGGCCATCAGCTTCACCGGATCGGTGGCCACCGGCCGCCGCATCATCGCCGGGGCCGCCGCGCGCGGCGCCAAGGTGCAATGCGAGATGGGCGGCAAGAACCCGCTGGTGGTGCTGGACGACGCCAACCTGGAGCAGGCCGTGGAAACCGCGGTGCAGGGTTCGTACTTTTCCACCGGCCAGCGCTGCACGGCGTCGAGCAAGCTGATCGTGACCGAGAACATCCATGACCGCTTCGTGAAGGCGATGCAGGCACGCATGGCCACGCTGAACGTCGGCCACGCGTTGCGGGCCGGCGTGGACATCGGCCCGGTCGTGGACGAGCGCCAGCTCGCGCAGAACCTGTCCTACCTGGACATCGCCCGGCGCGAGGGAGCGCAGGCCATCACCGGCGGCGAAACGCTGGAGCGCGACACCACGGGCTATTTCCAAGCGCCCGCGCTGGTAACAGGCACCGAGCCCGGCATGCGCATCAACCGCGAGGAAGTCTTCGGCCCCGTCGCCAGCGTGCTGCGCGCCCGCGATTACGACGAGGCCCTGCACCTGGCCAACGACAACGAGTTCGGCCTGGCGTCCGGCATCTGCACGACCTCGTTGAAGTACGCCGCGCATTTCCGGCAGCACGCCCAGGCGGGCATGGTGATGGTGAACCTGCCCACGGCCGGCGTCGACTATCACGTGCCCTTCGGGGGGACCAAGGCTTCATCCTACGGCCCGCGCGAGCAGGGCCGCCATGCGGCCGAGTTCTACACCACGGTCAAGACCGCCTACATCGCAAGCTGAAAACCATCCAGGAGACAAACATGCACTTCCCCACCCGCCACAGGCTGGCCCTGGCCGCCGCCTGCACGCTGCTTGCCCCGCCCGCCGTCCAGGCCCAGGGCAACTTTCCCAGCCAGCCGGTCAGGATCATCGTCGGCTCGGAGGCCGGCAGCGCGCCCGACGTGCTGGCCCGCGTGCTGGGCAAGGAACTGTCCGCGGGACTGGGGCAGGCCATCATCGTCGAGAACCGCGCCGGCGCCACCGGCACCATAGGCGCCAATGCGGTGGCCTCGGCCGCGCCCGACGGCTACACGCTGCTGATGGGCACGGTGTCCAACATCGCGCTGGCCCCATCCTTCTACCCCATCAAGTACAAGCCCACCGAGAGCTTCACTCCCATCAGCATGGTCGCCTCGGTACCGCTGGTGCTGGTGGCATCCCCGGCCACCGGCATCGCCAGCGTCGAGCAACTGCGCACCAAGCTGAAACAGGCGGCCAAGGGTTCGTACAGCTATTCCTCGCCCGGCGTGGGCGGCCCCCAGCACCTGGCCGGCGTGCTGCTGGGCAAGCAGATGGGCACGGAACTGCTGCACGTTCCCTACAAGAGCGGCGGCGCGGCGCTGACCGCGGTGGCGGGCGGCGAGACCCAGATCGGCTTCGCCGGCATCGCCGCCGCCATCGGCCTGGTGCAGGCCAAGCGCGTGACACCGCTGTTCGTGACCGCCGGCCAGCGTTTCCCGCAATTCCCCAACGTGCCGTCGGCGCCGGAAGCCGGGCTGCCCGAGCTGGACGTGGACAACTGGCACGCGCTGTTCGCGCCGGCCGGCCTGCCCGCGCCGGTGCGCGCCACGCTGGAGGCGGCGGTGAACAAGGCCTTGCAGTCTCCCGAGGTGAAAAAGCAGTTCGAATCGCTGGGCGCCGCGCCCACGGGCAGCACCGGCAAGGAACTGGCCGAAAAAGTCACCGCGGAAACCGCGCGCTGGACGAAAATCGTCGACGACAACGGCATCAAGGCACAGTAGATGAAACCCTCCAACCTGCTGATCATCATGGACGACGAGCACAACAAGAAGGTGCTCGGCTACAACGGCCATCCCATGGTCCGCACCCCCAACCTGGACCGGCTGGCGGCGCGCAGCACCTCGTTCGAGGCCGCCTATTCCAGTTCGCCCATCTGCGTGCCGGCGCGGGCCGCCTTCGCCACCGGCCGCCACGTGCACGAGACGGGCTACTGGGACAACGCCATCGCCTACGACGGCCGCGTCCCGAGCTGGGCCCACGCGCTGCGCGACGCCGGCCGGCTGGCGGTGTCCATCGGCAAGCTGCACTACACCGGCGACGACATCGACGGCGGCTTCACCGAGCAGATCATCCCCATGCACATCGAGGCCGGGGTGGGCGACCTGTACGGCCTGATACGCGACCCGCTGCCCATCCGCCACCAGTCGGCCGACCTGGCCAAGAGCATCGGGCCCGGCGAAAGCAGCTATACCCGCTACGACCGCGACATCACCGACAAGACGGTCGAGTGGCTGCAGGCACGCGGCCGGCAGCGCCAGGACCAGCCGTGGGTGCTGTTCACCTCATACATCGCGCCCCATTCGCCGCTGATCGCGCCGCCCGAGTTCTACGCGATGTACGACCCCCAGGCCATCCCGCTGCCCAAGCGCGCATCGGGCCCGCTGCATCCCTGGATACAGGCCTGGAACGACTGCTACCGCTTCGACTCGCACTTCGAAAGCGACGAGCAGCGGCGCATCGCCATCGCTTCGTACTTCGGACTGTGCTCGTTCCTGGACCACAACGTCGGACGCATCCTGCACGCGTTGGAGACCAGCGGACTGGCCGCCGACACCCGCGTCATCTTCCTGTCCGACCATGGCGACAACCTGGGCTCGCGCTCGCTGTGGGGCAAGTCGACCATGTACGAGGAATCCGCCGGCATCCCCATGCTGGCCAGCGGCCCCGGCTTCGAGGCCGGACGCAAGGTGCGCACGCCGGTCTCGCACGTGGACATGTATCCCACCGTCATGCAGGCGGCCGGCCTGGCCTGCCCCGCGGGGCTGCCCGGCAAGTCGCTGCTGGAGATCGCCGCCGGGCCGGACGACGGCCAGCGCGCCATCCTGAGCGAGTACCACGCGGCCGGTTCGGTCAGCGCCGCCTACATGCTGCGCCGTGGCCACCACAAGTACATCCACTACACCGGCTACGCGCCCGAGCTGTTCGACCTGCAGCAGGACCCCGAGGAATTGCACGACCTGGCGGGCAAGCCCGAGAGCACGCCGCTGCTGGCCGGATTCGAGGCGCACCTGCGCGGCCTGCTGGATCCCGAGGCGGTGGACCGGCAGGCCAAGCGGGACCAGGCCGCGCTGATCGCCCAGCATGGCGGCGCCGAGCGCATCCTCAAGCGGGGCGGCAGCAGCTACACCCCCATCCCGGGCGAAGAGGTCAAGCTGCTCAATGAACAATGACCCGCTCGGACGCGGCCCGCTGCTGCCCGGCCCCGGCGTGCTGGCCGGCGCCGGCGCGGCGATTCTGGTGGCGCTGGCCGTGCTGGCCTGGGTAGCCGGCGCCGACGCGCTGGCATGGCTGCAACAGTCGATGGTGGACGGCCGGCCGCACCGCATCGACATGGCCCAGGCCTGGCATGCGCGCGCGATGGTGCTGGCCTGGGCGGTCATGATCCCGCTGGGCATCCTCGCGGCGCGTTTCTTCAAGGTCATGCCACGGCAGGCGTGGCCGGCGGCGCTGGACAACAAGTGTTGGTGGCACGCGCACCTCGCGCTCCAGATCGGGGGGGTGCTGGCGACCACGGGGGCGGTGGCGCTGGTCTGGCAAACGTCGGGGTCGGACACGGGGCTGGCCCGCGTGCATCGCGCCTCGGCCTGGGCGACCTGTGCGCTGGCCGCGTTGCAGGTGCTGGGCGGCATGCTGCGCGGTTCGAAGGGAAATCCGGACGAACCGGGCGACCATTACGACATGACCGGCCGGCGCGTCGTGTTCGAGGCTGCGCACAAGCTGGCGGGCTATCTGGCGCTGGCCGTGGCGGCCGTGGCGATCGTTACCGGACTGCTGTACGTCAACGCGCCGCGCTGGATGCCGGTGCTGATCGGCGCCTGGAGCCTGGCATGGGCCGGCGCGTTCGCGTGGCTGCAATGCCGCGGCTGGTGCATCGATACCTACCAGGCGATCTGGGGCGCCGACCCGCGCCACCCCGGCAATCGCCGGCCGCCCATCGGGCCGGGCATCCGGCAACTGCGCGCTTCCGGCGTGCGCTCGAGCCAGGTCGGAACACCACCCGCCGCCTAGGCCGCGCTCAACGCATCTTCCAGCCTGGCCAGGTCGGCCTCGCCGGCCTGGGCGAACTCCACCAGGAAGCCATCGGGATCGACGGCCGTCAGGCTGCGCGCCGCTGGCGCGCCCGTCAGGCATCCCAGCGACCGCAGCCGCCCGGCGGCCGCGTCCAGGTCCGTGGCGCCAGCTACGTCGAAGCTGTAGTGGTGCATGCCGGCCACGTCGCCCTGGATGATCGCCAACTGATAGGCGGTCGGGTGCCCCGAGGCGCGCAGCAGGATGCCGCGTTCAGATCGCGCCACCATCTCCAGCCCCGCCACTTCGGTATAGAACGCCTCCATGGGCGCCAGCGACGTCGTCGTCAGCACGACGTGCGACAGCCGCAAGGGTTGCATGACCGCGCCGGGCACGGGCCGGCGATCTGGCTCGGCGCTCCAGCGCCGGTCGGTCGCGGGCGCCTCGCTGCCCGGCTTCCAGGTCGATGTGATCAATTCGACGTCGCCGTGCAGAACGGCGCGCCAGTCCTTGATGGTGTCGGCGTAGAACTCGTTGGTGTTGCCGTCGGGGTCCTTCAGATAGACGCTGTGGGCGATCTGGTGGTCGAGCGTGCGCGGCACCGCGATGCCGGCGGCGCGCGCGCGCTCGTAGGCGCGCACCAGCTCGGCTTCGGTGTCCATCTCCCAGGCGATGTGGTTCAGGTTGATCGCCCGCGCCGTGCCCTTGGCGATCTGCGTGTGGCCGTCGCGGCCCTGGCGGGCCTCGCTCGTGCGCTCCATCATGCCGACGTCGTGAGGCGTATGGCCGGTGCCCATGAAGGCGGCGCGCAGCCCGCTTTCGGTGAACTCCAGGTTCAGGCCGCAGACGTCGCGATAGAAGTCGATGGACCGCTGCAGATCGGCCACGACGAGGTTCACGTGCCCCAGGCGGCGGGGTTGGAAGATGGCTCCCTGGTTCATTGTGGTTTTCCTGTGGTGAGGGTCGAAAGTAGAAGGCCGGCCGCGCGCGACCATTCGCTGGCCGGGTCGGCGCAGGCTTCGTGCGAGGTGAAGTGGTCGCCAGGCAGCACCTGCCAGCTCACGCGGGCGCCGGGCTGCGCGGCCAGCGCGCGCGCGAACGCCTGGTTCTGTTCGCGGGTGCGCGCAAAATCGTGTTCGCCCCAGGCCAGGTGGAAGGGCACCGCGTTGCCCGCCACATGCCGCGCGGGGCTCCAGGCGTCCAGGCCGCCGCCCAGCGCTTCCCGCATCCTGCGATCGGCCTCGGCCGCGGGCCGTTGCAGGAAATCCAGGTCCAGCGGCGCGCTGGAAGGCAGGCAGGCCTTGACCACGTCGCCAGGCAGCCCGGCGTCGCGGCACAGGTCCGGACGCAAGGCCAGCACCGCCGCAAGATGCCCGCCGGCCGAATGCCCGCCTACCGCGATCCGGCCCGGGTCGCCGCCCAGCGCGGCACAGTGCTGGTAGACCCAGCGCAGCGCGGCCACGCAGTCGTCCACGATCTCGCTCATGCCCACGGACGGGGCCAGCCGGTACGAAGCGGAGACGAACACGGCCGGCATGGCCAGCACCGGCGGCGCCAGATAGCCCATCCATTCCTTGTAGCCGTTCATCCAGGCGCCGCCATGGAAATACAGCAGCACCGGCAGCGGACCCGGCGGCGCATCGGGCAGGTAGACGTCGACCTTCTGCCAGTAGTCGCCGCCATAGGGCTGGTCGGCCAGGACGCGATGCCGGCCCATGGCGTCGGCGGTCGCCGCCAGCGCGCGGCGGGCATAGTCGGCCGCGCCGGCGTGCAGCATGGGAGGTAATGCCGGAAGATCGTCGAATGCCATGGATGCTCCGCAGACAGGCCGGACGATGCCGGCCGCGATGGGGACAAGGTAGCTCACGCAGCTTATATATGCAACTACATTTAAATTGAAGATTACTTCTACACCAAATCTACTTGGTGTTTATCCTAGTCATAAAATCATTTAAATGTAATTGCATATATAAAGCAAAGAGTCTAACTTAGCCGACATGGCGAGAACCGCTCGCCCCCAGGAGTCAGCAGATGGCAAGGCGTCACGCAGAAATCTCCGGAGCCGGCTTCGCCGGCCTGACCGCGGCGGCCGCGCTGGCGCAGCGCGGCTGGTCGGTCCGCGTGCATGAACGGGCGGGCAGCCTGCGCACCGCCGGCGCCGGCATCTTCATCTTCGAGAACGGCCTGAAGGTGCTGCGCGCCATCGGCGCCTACGACGAAGCCGTGGCGGGCGGGCACCAGGCGCCGGCGCGCGAGACCCGCGACGCCCGGGGCAGGCTGCTGGCGCGTCTGAACACCAGCCAGGACGGCAGGGTCTACACCGTGGTGCGGCAGCAGTTGCTGGAAGCGGTGGCCCAGGCGGCGCGGCGCGCCGGCGCCGAGATCGTCATGAATTCCGAGGTGATGTCGGCCACGCCGCGCGGCGAACTGACGCTGGCCAGCGGCGAGCGCGCCACCGCCGACCTCATCGTGGCGGCCGATGGCGTGAATTCGCGCATCCGCGATGCGCTGGGCCTGCTCAAGTCGCGCGTCACCATGGGCGACGGCGCGATCCGCGTGCTGATGCCCCGGCGCGGCGACGCCGTCGATTCCGCCGACGAGATCGTCGAGCACTGGTCCGGCAAGCGCCGGCTGCTGTACGTGCCCTGCGGCAAGCCATGGCTGTACCTGGCGTTGACGACGCTGCTGGACGACACCGCCGGCCAAGCCCTGCCGCTGGATGCGCGCACCTGGGGCGCCTCGTTCCCCCACCTGCGGCCCTTGCTCGAACGCATCGGCACGCTGGGACGCTGGGATCCGTTCGAGACCATCCACCTGCGCACGTGGTCGTCGGGCCGGGTGGCGGTGGTGGGCGACGCCGCCCATGCGCAGGCCCCCAACCTGGGCCAGGGCGGCGGCTGCGCCATGATGAACGCGCTGGGCCTGGCCGTGGCGGTGGACCAGGACCCCGACCTGGGCAGCGCGCTGCGGCGCTGGGAGGCGCGCGAACGGCCGCTGACCGAACACACGCAGCGCGTCTCGCGCCTCTACGGCGCGGTGGGCAGGTGGCCGGAACGGCTGCGGTCGTTCACGTTCAACCTGGCCGGCCGCTCGCACTGGCTGCTGGAGCAGCGCATGCGCACCGCCCACCACTCCCCCACCGGAACCTGAGACCCGGCCCCGCGCCGCCTGCCTTCCTGCCATTCACGATCAACCCGACGGGGGATACTCATGGGTGTTTCCGATCTTTCCCTGGGCGCCGAGGCCGACGGCCGGCGCGCGCCGCTCCTGACCAGCGGCACCATCATCGCGCGCATCGAACGCCTGACCGCGAGCGGCATGCAGATACGCGCCCGGCTGCTGGTGGGCATGGCCACCTTCTTCGACGGCTTCGACGCCATCGCGATCGCCACCACGCTGCCGCTGCTGATCAGGCAATGGGGCCTGAGTTCCACGCAGATCGGCCTGCTGATCGCGGCGGCGGCGGTCGGCCAACTGATCGGCACCTTCCTCTTTCCCCTGTACGCACAGCGCCACGGCCGGGTGCGCGCCATCGCCTACAGCTCGGGCATCATCGGCATCACCAGCATCGCCTGCGGCTTCGCGCCTTCGTTCGAGATCTTCCTGCTGCTGCGGGTGATACAAGGCATAGGCCTGGGCGGCGAACTGCCGGTGGCCGCCACCTACATCAACGAGATCACGCGCGCCGGCAACCGCGGCCGCTTCGTCTTGCTGTACGAGATCATCTACCCCATCGGCCTGCTGGCCTCGGCCGCCCTGGGCGCTTGGCTGGTGCCGCGCCACGGCTGGGAGATCATGTACTACCTCGGCGGCGTGCCTGTCGTCCTGATGTTCCTGCTGCCGCGCGTGATTCCCGAGTCGCCCCGCTGGCTGGCCGAGAAGGGCCGGCTGGCCGATGCCGATACCGCGCTGGCGCGCTTCGAGTCCAGCGCGCGCGTGGCGTTGGCCGAGCCGCAGGACGCGCACCGCTACGACGCCATGCTCGCGTCGCATCCCCGCCGCACGGTGCGCGACCTGTTCAGCCGGGCCTACCTGAGCCGCAACGTCGTCGTGGCGCTGCTATGGTCCTCGTGCGGCTTCATCCAGTATGGCCTGTCGACCTGGCTGCCCACCATCTACCAGACGGTGTACAAGGTGCCGCTGCAACAGGCGTTGAACCTGTCGCTGGGCGCATCCGCACTGGGCGTGGCGGGCTCTTTGGTGGCGGCGCTGACCGTGGACAGGTTCGGCCGCAAGCCCGTCATCGTCGCCGCCTTCCTGCTGTGCGCCATCACGCTGGGCCTGGCCGGCGCGCTGTCCGGGCAGAGCATCTATGTCGTGGCGACGCTGTGCTCGCTGGCCTGGGGCTTCCTGGCCTGCGGCTTCATCATTTCCTACGTCTACACGCCCGAGATGTATCCCACCAGCATCCGCGCGCTGGGATGCGGACTGGGCGGGACCTGGGTGAAGCTCTCGGCCATGATCGCGCCCATGATCGTGGCCGCGCTGATGGCCAAGGGCAGCATGGACCTGGCGTTCTACGTGCTGGGCGCGGTGCCGCTGCTGACGGCGCTGGCGGTGGCCTGGCTGGGTATCGAGACGCGCGGCAAGGTGCTCGAGCAGTTGCACGCCTGACGGCGGTCAGGCCTGCTCGCCGTCGTCCTGCTCCAGCTTCTGCACCTGCTCGAACAACCGGCCCAGCAAGCCATGCAGCTGCCGCTGCTCGGCCGGGTCCAGCACCGAGGTCGTGGCTTCGACGATCTTGCGCGCCTGCGGATCGAGCGCGTCATACACCGCCACGCCCACCGCCGTGAGCTTGACCTCGACCACCCGGCCGCTGGCGGCGCTGCGGCTGCGCGAGGCGAAGCCGCGCTGCTGGAGCTGGTCGACGATGCGGCTGACCACCGATTGCTCGATGACGGTGCCCTTGCAGATCTCGCTGATCGAGGCCACGTCCACCCAGCGCAGGAACTGCATCACGCGGAATTGCTGGATGGTCAGGTCGGTGGGCCGCAGGGCCTTCATCAGGCGCGCGTTCAGCCCGTTCATGAGCCGGCTCAGGGCGTGCGGCAGGTAGCCTTCGGCCTGGGCCGGCGTGGCGAGCGGCGAACGGGACGAAGGGGAGGACTGGTTCATGGTGGCTCGGGCCCGGAAGCGGCTGATTATATAAGCGCCCCCCGCGCCACGGAACCCTGGGGTCAGGTGCCGCGCCCGATCATCTCCAGCGTCGCGCGCGTAAGCGGGCTGTCCGCCTTCGCCAGCTCGCACAACAGGTTGAAGTGGTTGCAGTGGGCCGCCTCCACCCGCGTGACCTCCACCCCGGCTTCGCGGCACGCGTCCTCGTAGGCGGCGGTCTGGTGCTTGAAGCCGTCGGTCTCCAGCCCGCCCACCGCGGTGACCACCGGCAGCCCGCGGCGCGGCAGCGAGAACATCGGGCTCAGGCGCTCGGCCTGGTCGGGATACAGCCGCAGCCATTCATTGACGTTGATGTCGCACAGCGGCCGCAGGTCGAACAGGCCGCTCAGCGCCAGCACGCCCTTGATCACGTCGTCGGGCACGCGGTATTTGTCCTGCCAGCCGGTGGCGGCCAGCATGCCGGCCAGGTGCCCGCCCGCCGAGCTGCCGCCCACGTAAATGCGATCGCGGTCCAGTCCGTAGCGGTCGGCATGATGGTAGATCCAGGCCACGGCCGAACGCACCTCGCGCACCGTCTCGGCCAGCGTGCCCTCGGGCAGCAGCGTGTATTCGACCGGCACCACGGCCACGCCGGCAGCGTTGAACACGGGCGCCATGATGGGTGCGTCTTCCTTGGTCTGCGAACGCCAGTAGCCGCCATGGATGAACACGAACACGGGCGCCGGCCGGTGCGCCGCAGCCGGCAGGAAGATGTCCAGGCGTTCGGCCGCGCCCATGCCGTAGTGCAGGTCGCATACCGCGGCGCAGCGGTCGCGTGCCGCCTCGGCCAGCTCGGCGTACTCGCGCACGCAGGCGTCGAAGTCGGGCACCGAGGCGCGGGCGTTGTACTGCACGGCGCGCTGCGCCAGGTCGGCGAACAGCAGGTCAGGCTTCCTGGGAGTCATGCGAGGCGATGTCCTTGAAGGGAGTGAAGCGTTCGATCAGCGCCACCGTCTTGCGGTAGTGCTCGGCCAGCAGCGCGACGGCGCGCTTGCTGTCGCGCGCCAGCGCGGCATCCATCAGGTCCTGGTGCTCGCGGCCGACGTCGCGGCCCACGTCGCCCCATCCGGAGCGGCCGCGCAGCGTGGGGCGCCGGTAGCGTTCGGTTTGCGTGTACATCTGCAGCGACAGCTCCATCAACCAGCGCGAGCCACAGGCCGCGATCAGCGCGCGGTGGAAATCCAGGTGGCGCTGTTCCAGCATCTCGCTGGCCTCGTCGTCGGGCGCCGGCATGTCGTGGACCCGCCGGGCAGCCAGATTGAGCGCGTGGTAGGCCGCCACCAGGCGGGTTTCCCAGACATCGTCGCCGTTCTTGAGCGACCGGCGCATGGCCTCGCAGTCGATCAGGATGCGGGTCTCGGCTGCGTCCCACATTTCCTCGCGCGAGAACGGGGCGACCCGGAAGCCGCGCGAGGCGGTCGATACGACCATGCGTTCGCTCTGCAGGCGGTTCAGCGCCTCGCGGATGGGCGAGAAGCTGATGCCGTAGCGCTGTTTCAGGAACTCCAGGCGCAGGGATTGCCCAGGCTCGATGTCCCCCGAGATGAGATCGCGCCGCAGCGAGCGGTAGACCTGTTCGGCCAGGGTAATCTCCTCGACCTCGCCGTCCGGCGCATCGTAAGGCACGCCGGACTCCTGTCGGGCTGCCTTCACTCGTGGTTTCAACTCGCTTCTCCTGGGCAAGGCCCGCCCCGCGCGGGGGCGGCGGATTCAGAACTTCCCAGATAATAATTCGCCGCAGCCGGGCACGCTCGTGGACAGTCCCAGTTTGCGCATCATCTGCCACGAAGTGGCCACCGCCGCCGAGACCGTGGGGATGCCCGATTCGTCCTGCACCTTCTGGATCGAGGGCAGCGATTGCATCTGCACGCAGGCCGACAGCACCAGGGCGTCGATGTTGCCCCGGTCCAGGCGCTTGTAGATCTCGACCAGGCGCGCCGGGTCCTGGGCCGCCACCTGCAGGTTGTCCGGGATCTCCAGCGCGACGTAGTCCTTGACCTCGATGCCCTCGCTTTCGATGTATTCCACGACCAGCTTCGTGAGCGGCTTCATGTAGGGGCAGACCACCGATACGCGTTTCGCGCCCATGGCGTGCAGGCCGTCGACCAGCGCGCCGGCGCTGGTCACCACCGGCGCCGGCGCGCCGTTCTCTTCGGTGCGGCGGGTCAGGCGCTCCTCGGACACGCGGTGGTACCCCTTGCCCATGCTCATGATGGCCACCAGGCAGGCGTAGCCCAGCACGTCCACGCGCGCGTCCGACAGCTCGATCGCGCAGCGGTCGCTGTCGTGGTCCATGGCCTCCAGCTCTTCCTTGGTCACCTTCTTCATGCGCATGCGGCTGGAATGGAAGGTGAAGCGTTCGGGCGCCACGGCTTCGCGGGCGCGGAACATGGCGGGAATCTCGGTTTCCATCGTGGTGTTGGACGACGGAACGATCTGGCCGATCTTGATGGGCGCGCCGGCGGCGCGGGTCGGAATGGCGGTCATTGGGTCAGGCCTCGGGGGAAGTCGGGGATGGCGGCGCGGCGTCGACGGACTGGTCCGGCAGCGGATCGGGATCGTCCAGGAACTGCGCGGGCTGCTGGGTGCGCCGGTTCACGCGCAGGTCGAATACGTCGAAACGGTTGTAGTGGCCGATGATGTCGTGCATCTGGCGCGGCTGGATGCAGCGCGACAGGTCCACGTCGGCGTAGACGATGCCTTCGCGGTCGATCAGCGGTTCGCCGATGACGCGGCCGTCCGGGCCCAGGATGCCGGAGAACGCGCTGTTCGAGCGGCGCAGGAGGTCGCGCGTGTGCGGATGGGAGGCCGCCATGGCCTCGACGATCTCTTCCGAGATGGTGGAGCACGACACCACCGTGTAGACCTTGCCTTCGAAGCTGTGGGCGGCCGCGCGCACGCGTATGGCCTCGGCCATGTCGTAGTCGGCCGGCGCCACCGGCAGCGAGATGTAGCTGGCCACGTGCACCAGTTCGCCTTGCGCCAGCAGCGAGAAACGCGCCAGCGTGTTGGTGTTCTCGCCGCAGGCCAGCGCGCCCAGCCGGCCGATGGCCGTGTCGTGCACGCGCAGGGAGGAGCCGTCGCCATTGGCCCAGGTCAGCTTCTCGGCCCAGGTCGGCACCAGCTTGCGGTGGCGGCCCAGCAGCTTGCCGTCGGGGCCGATGGTGACCAGCGTGTTGTAGATCGTGCCCAGGCCGTGCGCGGCCCGCTCGTTCACGCCCACCACCACGTGCACCTTGCATGCCTGCGCGGCGGCGGCGATGCGCCGGATCTCGGGACCGGGGATCTCGATGGCGCTGCGGCACAGCTTCTCGAACCACGGGCTGCCCTCGATGGGCGTCATGATCCAGTTCCAGTATGGATAGCCTGCCACGAACACCTCGGGAAAGGCCACCAGCGAGGCGCCGTTGCCGGCGGCCTCCTCGATCAGCGCGCACACCTTTTCCACGGTGGCGTCGGTGTCCAGGAAGACCGGAGCGGCCTGCACGGCCGCGGCCTTGAAACGGGGGAGATTCAACATGATGTTCCTTGCGTCCTCGATCAGAGTCCCAGATAGCGCTGGGCCAGTTCAGGCTGGCCCGACAGTTCGTCCGGCGTGCCCGCCCATACCACCCGCCCCTTCTCGACGATATGGTGGCGGTCGACCAGCGTGCGCATCTCGGCCAGGTTCTTGTCTATCACCACGATGGTCAGCCCTTCGCGCTTGAGCACGTCCAGGCAGCGCCAGATCTCCTGGCGAATGATGGGCGCCAGCCCCTCGGTGGCCTCGTCCAGCACCAGCAGCAGCGGGTTGGTCATCAGCGCGCGGCCGATGGCCAGCATCTGCTGCTCGCCGCCCGACAGCGTGCGCGACGACTGGCGGCGCCGCTCGCCCAGCCGGGGAAAGAGCTGGTAGATGCGAGGCAGGTCCCAGCCCGAGGCGCCGCGGCCGGCGCGGCGCGTGGCCACCAGGTTTTCCTCCACCGTGAGCGAGCCGAACACCCGCCGCCCCTCGGGCACCAGGCCCTCGCCCAGCCGCGCCACCGTGTGCGGCGCCTGGTTGGCGAGGTCCCGGCCCTGTATGGCGACGCGGCCGGCACGCGCGGGCAGCATGCCCATCAGCGTGCGCACGGTGGTGGTCTTGCCCATGCCGTTGCGGCCGATCAGGGACACGACCTCGCCCTGCCTGGCCTCGAACGACAGGCCGAACAGCACCTCGCTCGATCCGTATCCCGCCCGGATGCCGTCCACGCTCAGCATGCCGCGTCTCCCAGATAGGCGCTGCGCACCTCGGGATGCTGGCGCACCTCGTCGCAGTTGCCGGTGAATATGAGCTTGCCGTAGACCAGCACGCTGATGCGGTCGGCCAGGGCGAACACCGCGTCCATGTCGTGCTCCACCAGCAGGATGCCATAACGCTCGCGCATGCCGGCCAGCAGCCGCGTCATCCGCGCCGATTCCTCGGGCCCCATGCCGGCCATGGGCTCGTCCAGCAGCAGCAGGCGCGGCTCGCGCGCCAGCGCCACCGCCAGTTCCAGCTGGCGCCGCTCGCCATGGGCCATGTCGGCCGCCGGCACGTCGGCACGGTCGGCCAGCCCCACCCGCTCCAGCCACGATTGCGCGCGCTCGGCCAGCCTGGCATCGCGCCGGGGATCGGACCAGATCGAAAAGATCGTGCGCGGCCCCACGGTCAGCGACAGCATGACGTTCTCGATGGCCGTGTACTCCAGGCACAGCTGGGTGATCTGGAACGACCGCCCCAGGCCGCGCCGTGCCCGCTCGTAGGCCGGCATCGCCGTCACGTCGCGCCCGGCAAGGTGGATTCGGCCCGCATCGGGCCGGATCTCGCCGCAGATCTGCGTGATCAGCGTGGATTTGCCCGCGCCGTTGGGACCGATCAGCGCGTGGATCTCGCCCGCGCGCACGGTCAGGTCCACGTTCTGCGTGGCCGCCACCGCGCCGAAGGACTTGCGCAGGCCGCGCACGTCCAGCAGGACTTCTTCCATGACCGCGCTATCCATGGCGCTTCCCTAGCCAGTGGCCGAAGAGCCCATGCTTGCCGGCCAGCACCACCAGCACCAGGATGGGTCCCATGATGAACATCCAGTGCTCGGTCCAGGCGGACAGCGCCTGCTCCAGGCCCAGGAACACGCCGGCGCCCGCGATAGGCCCCAGCAGCGTGCCCACGCCGCCCAGGATGACGATGGCCATCAATTCGCCCGACTTGGTCCACGCCGCCATGTCGGGCGTGACCAGCTCGGCGTAGTTGGCCCACAGGATGCCGGCCATACCGGTGCCCACGGCCGAGATCACGAAGGCGCTGAGCCGGTACGGCATGGGCGCCACGCCCAGGTTGACCGCGCGCCGCTCGCTCTGGCGCAGCGCCTGCAGCACCATGCCGTAGCGCGAGTTGACCAGCTTCACGCAGAAGACGGTCCACAGCGCCAGCACGGCCAGGCTGAAGTAATAGAAGCTGACCGGGTCCGCCAGGTCGATGCCCGGCAGCCGGCTGCGCTGCGACATCATCAGGCCGTCGTCGCCGCCGTACACCTGCAGCGACACCAGGATGAAATACACAATCTGCCCGAAGGCCAGCGTGATCATGATGAACTGCACCCCGCTGGTCCGCAGCGCCAGGTAGCCCACCACCCAGCCCAGCAGCGCGCAGCATGCCAGCGCGATGGGCCAGACGACCAGCGCCTGCGTGCTGCCGGCCCAGCCGAACAGCGGCCCGGCCTCTACCGCATGGAAGGTGATGATGGCCACCACGTAGCCGCCCAGGCCGAAGAACATGGCGTGGCCGAAACTGATCAGCGCGCCGTAGCCCAGCACCAGGTCCAGGCTGACCGCCGCCAGCCCGTAGATGACGAAACGCGTCATCGCGTTGATCAGATAGGGCGTATCGGTGGCGTGCGAAGCCACCGGCACGAGGGCCAGCAGCAACAGGCCCACCCAGCCGAACACGGCCCGGCGATTCCATTGCGTGAACAGGCCCGCCGTGCCGCGCCCGGGTACCGCGATTCCACTCATCCGGATCATCCCAGGAGTCCCTTCGGTCGGAAGATAAGCACCAGCGCCATCAGCACGTAGACACTGGCCGACACCAGCCCGGCCGCCAGCATGTCGGCCACCTCGGGCGACAGCATCGCGCCCAGCAGTTGCGGGAAATAGGCGCGGCCCAGGCTGTCCACCATGCCGACCAGCAGCGCACCGGCCATCGCCCCGCGCACCGATCCCACGCCACCGATCACGATGACCACGAAGGTGGTGATCAGCACGCGCTCGCCCATGCCGATTTCCACCGCCAGCAGCGGCGCCGCCATCACCCCGGCCAGGCCGCACAACAGCGCACCCAGCCCGAATACCACGCTGTAGAGCTTCTGGATGTCGATGCCCAGCGCGTCCACCATCTCGCGGTCGTCGGCTCCGGCGCGCACCAGCATGCCCACGCGCGTCCGGTTGATCAGGAACCACAGCCCCAGCGCCACCAGCGCGCCCACCACGATGAAGGCCAGGCGCATCAGCGGGTAGCGGAAGCCCGGCGCCAGCGGCACCGTGCCGTCCAGGAAGGCGGGGATCTCGACCATGGGCGGCTGGCGCCCGAAGATCATGCTGACCGCCTCGTTGGTGAACAGGATCAGCCCGAAGGTCGCCAGCACCTGGTACAGGTGGTCGCGTTTGTACAGGCGCCGGATCACCGCGAACTCCACCAGCAGCCCGTACAGCGCGGCGCCGGCCAGGGCGGCCACCACGCCGGCGGCGAACGAGTTGGTGTGCCCGAGCGCGAACGCGCCGCAATAGGCTCCGACCATGTAGAACGACCCGTGGGTCAGGTTGATGACCCCCATGATGCCGAAGATCAGGGTCAGGCCCGACGCCAGCATGAAGAGCATGGCGCCGAACTGCAGGCCGTTCAACAGTTGTTCGAAGAGCAGGGCCATGGTCAGAGCTTGCACTGGCCGGCGTAGGCGTCCTGGTCGTCGCTGACTACCTTGCGCACGACCTTCGGCACCAACTCGTTGCCGCTGCGTTCGATCCGCATCAAGTAGTAGTCCTGGATGGGATGCTGGTTGTGGTTGAAGCGGAACTTGCCCCGCAGCGTCGGGAAGTCGCCCTTGAGCAGCGCGGCGCGGAAGGCATCGCCCTTGGAAAGGTCGCCGTTGACCGCCTTGAGCGCCGAGCCGATCAGCAGCGCCGTGTCATAGGCCTGCATGCCGTAGTCGGTAGGCTTGCGGCCGTAGGTCTCGGTAAAGGCTTTCACGAAGGCGCGGCTTTGCGGATTGTCCATCTCGGTCGACCACATCCCCACGGTATAGAAGCCTTCGGCCGAGGCGCCCGAGGCCGCCAGCATGCGGCCATCCATCGAGAAGGCCGGCATCAGCATCGGCACGGTCTTGTTCAGGCCCGAGTTGGCGTATTGCTTGGCGAAATTGATGCCCGCGCCGCCCGGGTGGAACTGGTAGACCGCATCCGGCGCCAGCGACCGCACGCGCGCCATTTCCACCGAGAAGTCCGACTGGTCGAGCTTGGTATAGATCTCGGCCACCACTTCGCCCTTGTAGGTGCGCTTGAAACCGGCCAGCGCGTCGCGGCCCGCCTGGTAGTTGGGCGCCAGCAGCACCACGCGCTTGTAGCCCAGCTCGTTCGCGGCATGGCCACCCGCCGAGTGATAGGCATCGTTCTGGTACGAGGCGACAAAATAGTTCTTGTCGCACTTCTCGCCGGCAAAGGTCGAAGGGCCGGGGTTCAGGCTCACGTAATAGGCGCCGTCGCGCAGCACGCCCGGCGCCACGGCCGCCAGCACATTCGAGAAATTCACGCCGGTGAACAGCTTGATGCCCGATTGCAGCATGCGGTCCGCGGCCTGCTTGGCATTGGCCGGCTTCAAGGCGTCGTCCTCGACCACCAGCTCCACCGGCACGCCGCCCAGCTTGCCACCGCCCTGCTTGATCGCCAGGTTGAAGCCATCGCGCTCGTCCTCGCCGATGTAGCCGGCGGGCGTCGACAGCGTGGTGATGAAGCCGATCTTCACCGGCGCCTGGGCTTGCGCCGCGCCGGCACCCGCGAGAAGGAGCGCGCACAGTCCGCCCCGGATCATGTTCCTGACCATTGTTGTTCCCTATGGATGTACTGCAACAGCTGGAATGAACCCGCGCGGGCGCGGGGCTTGGACCCTAGACGGCCACCACCGGATGGCGCAGCGAGCCGATCTTCTCGACGTGGGCCTCGACCACGTCGCCCGGCCACAGCCACTCCTGCGGCGTGCGGCCGGCGCCCACGCCCTCGGGCGTGCCGGTGGCGATGATGTCGCCCGCCTCCATGGTCATGGCGGCGCTGATGTCGGCGATCAGGTGCGGCACCTTGAACAGCATGTGGCGGGTGTTCGAGCTTTGCTTGGTCACGCCGTTGACGGTCAGCGACAGGTCCAGCACGTGCGGATCGGGGATCTCGTCGGCGGTCACGATGCAGGGGCCGAAGGGACCGTAGGTGTCCTGGCCCTTGGAATAGATCCACTGCCCGGCGCGGCGGCAGTCGCGCGCGCTGATGTCGATCATCACGCTGTAGCCGAACACGTAGTCCAGCGCGTCGGCCTCGGCCACTCGGTGCGTGCGCCGCCCCATGATCACCGCTAGCTCCACCTCCCAATCGAGCTGCTGGGTGATGTTGCCGTTGTGCTCGATGGCTTCGCCCGGACCGATCACGCTGGTGGGCGGCTTCGAGAAGATGACCGGCTTGGTGGGCAGGTCCTTCGAGGTGTCCAGCGTGCGGCTGGACTCTTCCACGTGCTCGACATAGTTCAGACCGATGCCGAAGATGTTCTTGCGCGGCCGCGGGATGGGCGCCAGCAGGCGGGCGTTCCCGGCCGGGATCGCCGTGCCCACCGGCCACTTGCCTTCGTGGGCCTTCAACAGCTCGGTGGCCGACCGTACCGCGTCCGGACCGAGGTCGATGAAGGCCAGCATGTCGTCGGGCAGCGGCACGCCGGCCACGGCCCCCAGACGGGCCAGGTCCACCACGCGGTCGTCCACCACCGCCCCCAGGCGGGCTTGTTCGGCAACGGTGGTGCGGTAGGTCACAAGACGCATTTCTGTTCTCCATAGGGTCGCGCGAGGCGACAAGAATCCCGCCGCGGGCCGGACCCGCGGTGTATGACAAGCATCGAATCAGGTGGGGACTAGCCGATCAGCGGTTGGTGGCCATCGTTTTCCGCCAGCGCTTCCTCGCGGTAGAGCTTGAGCGCATGCATGACCGGCAGGTCGTTGAAGCAGAACAGGCAGGCGTCGTCGCTGTCCGACGCGTTGGCGTGCTCGTGGAAAGCCCAGGACGGCACGCAGAAAATGTCGCGCTCCTGCCAGTCGTAGCGGCGGCCGTTGATGATGGAATAGCCCTTGCCCTTGGCCACCTGGTAGAGGAAGCTGCCCGTGTGCCGGTGGGCCTTGGTCTTTTCGCCGGGCCGCAGCATCTGCATGCTGGCGCCCATGGTCGCCATGACCGGACCACCGGTGGCGGGGTTGGTGTAGTTCATCAGCACGCCGTCGTACGGGCTGCCGTCGGTGGTCGCGGCGTAGCGCCGCAAGGCCTCGTAAGTCGGTTCCCACTCGTACTTGAACAGCGGCGAATACGGCTTGTTCCAGGTCTCGCCATAGGGCCGCAGCGCCACGCCGCCCCAGGCGGCGGTGGAATCGTCCACCGGGTGGGTCACGGCCTGATTCAGGTCCGGGTGCACGGCGTAGAAGCCGGCTTCCAGCGCGTTGACCAGCGGAATATCCAGCCCGTCCCTGGAGCGCCTGGTCGCGGGCGATGCCGAGGCGCTGCTCCGGCATGCCGAAGAACACGTCCACGAAGCGGGTAACGGCGCGGAAGAGATCCGCACCTGGCTGGTCGCGGACGGCGCCGCCGGCGCGCCCTTCCGGCCGCTCTATTACAAGGCCGTCGCCGGCTGGTACACGGGCATAGGGCTGGGCACCTGGGACATGGATGCCGCGCGATGACCTCTTCCGGCCTTTCCTGGCAGCTTGCCGGCGCCGCCGACGGCCCGGCCGTGGTGCTCCTGCATCCCATCGCAACGAACCGCAGCCTGTGGGATCCGCTGCTGCCCGTCTGGGCACGCCACTTCCGCCTGATATGCGTGGACCTTCCCGGACATGGCCATAGCCCGCTGCGGCAGAACTGGCGGCTCGACGACGCCGTGCATGATCTCGCCCGCATCCTGGACCAGGCCGGTGCCGCATCGGCCGCCATCGTGGGTACCTCGCTGGGCGGCATGGTGGCTCAGGCATTCGCCCTGGCGTACCCGGCACGATGCTCCGCCCTCGTCCTGGCCCATTGCGGCGCGTACACCGCCCCCTCGGTGGCAAGGGTGTGGGAGCAACGCCTGGCTGCCCTGCGCACGGACGGATTCGACGCGCATGTGGAAGCCACGCTGGGCCGCTGGTTCACGCGCGACTTTCTCCTGGGCTCGCCGTTGACGGCAGACTGGCTGCGCGCCTTGATGCACCGCACGCCCATCCAGGGCTACGTGGATGCCGTGGGTGCCATCCAGCGGCTGGACCATCGGGAACGCCTGCGGGAACTGGCCCGGCCGACGCTGGTCGTGGCCGGTCGCAACGATTCGGCCATCCCGCCGGAGATCGCCGCGGAGCTGGCCGGCGCCATACGGGGGGCGACGCTGGAACTCTGCGACGCGGCCCACATGGCCTGCGTGGAGCAACCTACATGGTTCACCGAAACGGTCGGCCGGTTCGTCCTTCGGCATGGCCGCTGACGCGGCAACCCTTGCGGGCAAAGTCCGATTGACTTGCCAGCCCTCGAACCGGGAAACTTTGCGAAGACGGATTCGGTTCGACCGATCTGCGCTGGAGACAGACATCCCATGACGACCATCCGACAGTTCACCATCCACGGCGAGAACCCGGGCGCAGGCTCGGCGATCTTCCGCAGGGAAATGCAGGATGCCTTCGCGGTCGGCCTATCCGTGCAGGGCAACCAGGAACATCCGTTCAGCACCCAGGTCAAGGGCTACAGCGGCGAGCGGCTGCGCTTTGCCGCGCTGCGTTTTTCGCCCCACACGACCTGTTCGCCCCGCGCGACCGGCCTGCGCTCGCGCCTGCTCGTATCGCTGCACCGTGAAGGCGTCGCCCTCGTGCACCAGGAAGGCCGTGAAACCCGCATCGAACCCGATGACCTGTTCATCATCGATCCTTCGCGGCCGTTCTTCATCGAAGCCGGCAACGTCCTCGCCCACTCGCTGTACATCGAACACAGCGCGCTGCGCGCGATCGTGCCCGAAATCGAACTGCACACCGCCCGGCAGGTACGGACCACCTACGGCGCGGGCGCGGTGCTGCGCCACACCATCGACCAGCTCCTGGCCCAGACCGACCGGCTCTCCGACCTCGAGGCCGACCGCCTCGCCGACGCCCTGCCCTTCCTGATAGCGGCCAGTCTCGCGGGAACCAGTCCCGATACGCGTCCGCCGCCCTCGCGCCTGCGGGCCCTGCACAAGCAGCGCATCATGGGCTACGTGAAAGACAACCTGCGCAACCACGAGATCGACGCCGCCCATATCGCCGCCGCCATCAACCTGTCGACCCGGTACATCTACGAGCTGTTCGAGGACGAAGATGTCCCCCTGATGAAGTGGATCTGGCAGACGCGGCTGGAACGCTGCCGCGCCGACCTGGCCAGCGCCGCGATGCGGTCGAGATCGATAGGCGAGATCGCCTTCTACTGGGGTTTCAACGACATCACCCATTTCAGCCGGGCATTCCGGCAACGCTACGGGGTATCGCCGCGCGCGTTCAGGAAGACAGCCCTGTCGCAGGCCGCGGCGCACTGATCTCCTCCCCTAACGTTCGAATATCTGCTCGGGTGTCCTGTGCAGGCGTTCCGTGGTCCCGTCGAGCTTGACCAGATAGTTGTCGCATATCCAGCTGAATGTCGTCGCCGTCGCATAGGTCGGATGGCAGGCCAGCACGGTCCTTGGACGCAAGGTCATGGATTCGTCATGGCGCATCAGCGGCCGCTCCACCATGTCGTAGCCCTGGCCATGGCAATGCAGCCGTTTCTCCTCGGGCCGGCCGTTCGCACGCATGAAGGCGTTGTAGTCCTCCCATAACGCACGTCCCGAACATCCAGGGACGAGGCGATCGGTGGTGAACTTCCGGGCCTCGAGCACGAAGCCGAACTCGTCGCGCATGTCGTCCGACGCCTTTCCGAGCACCACGGTACGCCCCAGCTCGGTGAAATAGCCACCCGGGCCGCTGCTTTCTATCAGCAGTGAAAAGTAATCGCCTTGCTGGATGACCCGGTTCTGGAAATAGCGATTGCCGAACATGGCCGCCGTGCCTACCGGAGCGGAAGCGCACAGGTAAAGCCCCTGTTCGCTTCCCGCCTTGCGGCACTCGTACTCGGCCAATGCAGCAAGTTCGTTGTCGCGGATGCCGGGGCGTATCGCGTCCAGCACCGCCTGCCAGGCGCGATCCTGCATTGCCGCCGCCGCGAACATCCGGTCTATCTCGGCATCGGACTTCTCGACCTTGATCCGATCGACCATTTCGCTCGCGTCGAGCCACTGCGTCCCTGCCGGAACGCCGCGCCTGACGGCATCCAGAAATGCCGACGAGATGATGCTGGCTCCAACCACGCCGATCCGGCCCTGCGCATAGGGCGCGAGTGCCTCGATGGCAAGCTGCGCGTCGTAGGCCACGGTATATCCGATCGGCAGGTAGCTGGGCGTCCCGAGGTAGCGCCCCACCCCCCGTCTCGCCGGCGACGGCCGGGACCGGAAATCCTGCACCATCCCGAAGGTCCCCTGCCCAATGACCGTCATCGGCGCATCACGGGGAAACAGTACCGTCACGGGATATCCGTTGGTGGCGGGAATATCGGTGAAATACTTGATGTATCCCCCCATGAAGTCATTGCTGCCCTGCATGAGCAGCACATCGATCTTCTCCTCTTGCATGCGCAGGCGGACGGCGGCCCACCGGCGCTCGAGCTCATCGTCGGAAATCGGGTTCAAGAGCCTTTCGTTCATGGATGTCTCACAAGATTGATCATGTCGGTGGTTGCGCCGCGTTGGTAGAGGCGGATGTTCTCTACCAGGATGGGCAGCGCGGCGTCCGCATAGCCGTTGAACATTCCCGCGGCATGCGGTGCGATGACGACGTTGTCCAGCTGCCAGAACGGGTGCCCGGGCGGAAGCGGCTCCGTCACGAAAGTATCGAGATAGGCGCCTGCTATCCGTCCCTGTTGCAGGGCAGCCAGCAGCGCGGCCTCGTGGACCACGCTTCCCCGCGCCAGGTTGATCAGAAATGCCGTTCGCTTCATGCGCTCGATAAACGCGCCGTCCACCAGGTTCCGCGTCTCGTGCGTGGACGGCACAAGCAGCAGCACGAAGTCCGCTCGCGCCACCGCATCCCCGGCTTGTTTCCTGGAATACATGTGGTCGAACCCGGGTACCGGACGCGGTGCAGCGCTGATTCCCAGCACGGTCATGCCCAATGCCTTGCAGATAGGAGCGAGATAGGCGGCTATCGACCCGCTGCCGACGATGGCGAGCGTAGATCCCGACAGGGTCTGCGACGCGAACCGATCCCAGCGCTGCTGTCCCTGGTTGCGCAATAGCCTGGGCACCGACCTTGCCAGGCACAGCATGGCTGACAGCGCCGCCTCGGCCATGGGCGGACCGTGTATTCCCCTCATGTTGGAAATGATGACCTCGGGGCCGAGCGATGGCTGGTCGACGATGCCGTCCACGCCCGTCCCCAGCGCCTGGATCCACTTCAACCGCCGGCCCGCCGCGATCAGCCGGTCGTTCAACGCAGGGCCGAACGCCATCAGCACCTCCGCGTCCGGAATCAGGCGTCCCGCCTCCTCGGCCTCGCCGGCGAACGACAGGCGGATACCCGGCAAGGCTTCACGCAATCCCTGCTCGTAGCGCCGGATCTGCCGCTCCGGCAGCTTGGCGAAAAACAGATAGGACGGACCTTCGCCTTGCACCTTCTGGTCTGCTCGCATGCCGTCCTCAGAAACAATAGATGTCGATGAAGGTCGGGATATAGTCGTTCTTGAGTTCGATGCGCTTCCTGCTGATGAGCCAGCTTTCCTCCTGCCGGCCGAATTCCGTCAGCGACGTACCGAAGAACGTATAGGTCTTGCGCTGCCTGACGTTGAACATCTGGGTGCTCCACGTCGTCCAGATCCGGATGCCATCGTCCTCCTGGCCTTCTTCAAGGTGGAAGTTGCACAACATATGCGTCGTCCGAGGCGCCGGCGTCGATGCCGCGGACCGTCCCGACATGATCCTCAGCACTCGGTCCTCCAAGCCCGCGCGGTTCGCATAGTAGATGTGCGAGAGCTCCGTATTCGGGTCCTGCGTCAGGGTTTCGTCGCTGCGCCTGGCGGGTACCCAGTATTCGCAGTCCGGCGCATACATCGACAGCCATCCCTTCCAATCCTGGCTGTCGAGCAGCCATGCTTCGCGCAGCAGCAGCTCTTTCGCCGTCTCCAGCTTATTCATAGGGACGTTCTCCTTTCACGCCGGCCAGCAGCAATCGCTGCCACTCCCTGTATGGCCCCTGGAAGGCAACCTCGCTGTAGGTGTCGTAGCGCCCGAGCGCACTCGATACCGGCTGGATGCCCAGGGTCGATACCACTTCGTCCGCGTGGCTCTGCTGGAAGCCCATCCCCCGTGAAGTCCCCTGGAGATAATCCAGCGGCATTGCCGACAGGCCACGCTGGCAGTCTTCGTACAGCACGGCATCATCGGGCGTGGCCATGCCTCCCGGATTGAAGAAATCTTCGTACTGGCGTAGCCGCCATGCCCGCTGGGCGGTAGGCTCTCCCACCGGTGCGATGCAGTACGCGCGCATTTCGGTCAGGTTCACCGCCAGCGGACGGAAGATCCTCAGCATGGGCGATATGGCATCGGCAATCTGCATGTTGGGGAAGATGCCCACGTTCCGCCCCTTGAGCATCCAATCGGCCCTGGTATTGCCGACGCGGCTGCGGATCTCGTCAATGGCCGGGTAGATGGGGCGCTTGTCCGGCTCCGGCTGCTCCAGCCACACCGCGGAATGGCCATGGTCGAAATTGATCGCTCCCGCCGGAAGCCCATCGCGGCGCGACCAGTCGAATGAGCGGGAATCGACATTGCCCATGCCTTTGCGGCGGCGGGCCTGAACATCGAGAAACGACGCGTGCGCTTCCGACAGATGGTAGGGGTCGACGCCATTGTCCAGCTGCAGCTTCCAATTTCCCTCGTAGGTATACAAGGTCCGGCCCGGCACGAGCTCTACCCCGTGGGGGCTCTGGTCCACGATGAGATCGATCAGCGTCGCCGCCGAGCCGAGGAACGCGGCCAGCTCGGGAACATCGCGGTTGAGGGACCCGAACAGGAATCCCCGGTAGTTCCCCAGGTGCGCGATGGGAATCAGATGGTGGTCGTCTTTCAGGAAAGCTTCCGAATAGCCGGCCGAGGCGCCGTACTTGAGCAATGTGTTCTTGCCCGCCGAGTCGAACACCCAGCCGTGGTAGGGACACACGTGCGCGCGGGCTCGTCCCTGCTCGCGGCTGCAAAGCAAGGCGCCCTTGTGCCGGCAGGCGTTCACGAAGGCACCGAGCCGGCCCTCGCCGTCGCGGCTGACCAGGATTGGCGTCGAGCCGATCTGGGTGGTGATGAAATCGTGCGGTTGGTGCAGTTGAGACTCATGGCCGAGGAAGCACCATGTTCGCTCGAAGATGTAGCGCTGCTCCAGTTCGAATATCTGGGGGTCGACGAACGCCGCCCGGTGCACCCGGAAGATTCCCTGCGGGAGCCTGTCATCCACGCAGGCGGCGAGCCGCGAGGCAAGAGAGTCCAGGTCGGTGCGCATCATTCGACCTGCTCCAGCTTCGCCGCCTTGCGCACGGCAGTCCATTTTTCGATATTTGACTGTATCCGGGCCCGCAGCACCTGGGGTTCCTCGGGCCAGGGCTGTACCCACCTCGCCTTGAGCGTGGTTCTCACCTCCTCATCGGCCAAGGCTTTGCGAACCTCCGCCGAGATGCGTTCGGATACCCCACGCGGCATGTTGGCCGGCGCGAAGAGCGCCATCCAGTACTCGGCCTGCAACTCCGGAAAGCCCAGTTCCGCGAAAGTCGGAACATCCGGAAACTCGGACAACCGCTCCGGTGACGTGACGGCCAACGGACGCAGCAGGCCGGACTGGATCGCTCCGAAGGCCGGACCGACGTCCGAGAAGGTCATCAACACCTCCTTGGAGGCAACCGCCTGGACCGACTCGTTCGCGCCTCGGAACGGAACGAACGTGATGTCCAGATTGACGCGTTGTGCAAGCGCGGCGGTTTGCAGCTCGAACGCATAGCCCGACCCGGCCGAACTCGCCTGGCGGGGGTTCGCGCGGATGTATTTCACGAGTTCGTCGAGCGAGCGCGCGGGCGTCGCCGAGTTCACGACCAGCAGCATCGGGAATGTCCCGATCAGGGAAACCGGCGTGAAATCGTCCACCGAATAGGGCAGTTTCTTTTTCATCACGACGTTGCCGACCATTACCCCGCTCGGCGCCATCAGCAAGGTATGGCCGTCGGCCTGCGCCTTGGCGACCAGGTCCGCGGCGATGATGCCCGACGCCCCGGTCTTGTTCTCGATGACGACCTGCTGCCCAAGACCGTCGCTGAGCTTGGGCGCCATCGAGCGCATGACGATATCCGTGCCGCCGCCGGCGGCCTGGCCGATGATCACCTTGATGGGACGGCTGGGATAGGACTGCGCATGGCCGGCGAGCGGCAGGTGTAGCGCAAGAAGCAGGAAGAGTGTCGCCTTCATTTTGTTGACCCGTGTTGGTTATGGTGGTCTGCCGCCATGCGAAGCGGTGTCTCCAACAAAGTGACGCATGAGCGAGGAAGGTTTTTGCATGCGCTCCACATGGCCGTCAACGTGAGGGCCGAGCCAGCGCGGGGCTGTCCAAGACGCAGTGCGCGGGCAGTCAAGTGCGGGCGCCGGCGCCGCCCCATGTCGTCCGTTTATGCCCCATGCGCAAAACGACTTGCCGGGCCCGCGGCGGACTGCGAAAGTCCCGCCAACGACTTGCCGGGCCCCCCAGGAAGACCACGGTTCAAGCAAAGGAGACATCCATGACCTTCACGTTCGGGAAACTGGCGCTGGCCGCCACGCTCGGCCTGGCCGCCATCGGCGCGCAGGCCGAGACCTGGCCGGCCCGCCCGGTGCGCATCATCGTGCCGTACAACGCCGGCACGCCGCCCGACATCAGCAGCCGCATCATCGCGCAGAAGCTGACCGTCAAGCTGGGCCAGACCTTCTACGTGGACAACAAGCCCGGCGCCTCGGGCAGCCTGGCCGCGGGCGACCTGGACCGCTATCCGGCCGACGGCTATACCGCGATGACGCTGCTCACGCCGGTGGTGGTCGGCCCGGCGCTGTTGTCGTCGTTCAAGAAGGACTTCGCCCGCGACTACGCGCCCGTCGGGCAGTACGACTGGACCTACAGCGTGCTGGTCGTCAGCCCGTCCCTGCCCGTGCACGACGTGAAGGGGCTGATCGAACTGCTGCGCGCCAAGCCCGATACCTACAGTTTCCCCTCGGGCGGCTACGGCACGCCGGCGCACCTGGCGGGCGAACTGTTCAAGCAGCGCTACGGCGTCACGGCCACCCACGTGCCCTACAACCAGTTCACGGCCGGGCTGGCCGACCTGGTGGCGGGCAGGGTGAACTTCATGTTCCTGACCAGCACGGTGGCGACGGCGCAGGTCCAGGGCGGCAAGGTCAAGGCGCTGGCCATCGCCTCGCGCGACAGCCGGCTGCCCGGGCTGCCCGACGTGCCGACCATGGAGGAACAAGGCTTCAAGGGCTTCGACGTGCGCAACTGGGACGGCTTCGTCATGCGCAAGGAAACGCCCAAGGACGCGGTGGCCGGGTTCACGCGGGCGCTGAACCAGATCCTGGCCGATCCCGAGACGCGCAAGGCGCTGGCCGACGCGGGCGCCGACCCCGTCGCGAACACAACGGCGGAACAGTTCGGCGCGCTGATCGCCAGCGAACAGGCCCGGCTGACGGACCTGGTGCGCCAGACCGCCATCAAGATCGACTGATTTCCGAACGACCGACTTTCTTGCGGACACCAGGATGCGCAACGTCCTCTTCATCATGTGCGACCAACTGCGGGCGGACTACCTGTCCTGCTACGGCAGCTCCTGGCTGCGCACGCCCAACATGGATGCCCTGGCGGCGCGCGGCGTGGCCTTCACCCAGGCCTACGTGCAGTCGGGCGTGTGCGGACCGTCGCGCATGTCGTTCTATACCGGTCGCTATCCGTCCTCCCACGGCGCGACCTGGAACTTCATCCCCATGCCCATGAGCGAGCTGACGGTGGGCGACTACCTGTCGCAGGCCGGACGCGCGCTCCACCTGGCGGGCAAGACCCATTTCGAACCTTCGGCCGAGGCGATGGCTGCCTGGCGCGGCGGCGCCTCCGATCGGTCCGCCGCCAGCCTGCTGCAAGGCGGCTTCGAGGTGGTCTGCCGGCACGAGGGCGACCTGCCCACCGGCAAGGAAGACTACCGGCGCTACCTGGAGTCGGCCGGCTACGCGGGCGACGACCCCTGGCTGCAGCATGCCAATTCCGGCCGCCATCCGGACGGCTCCGTCGCCAGCGGCTGGCAGATGCGCCATGCACACCTGGCCGCCCACGTGGCCGAGCCGCACTCGGAAACCGCCTACGTCTCGAACGCCGCCATCGATTTCATCCGCCGCCATCGCGACGAACCGTGGTCGCTGCACCTGTCGTACATCAAGCCCCACTGGCCCTACATCGCGCCGGCGCCCTACCACGACATGTATCGCCGCGCCGAGCAGGCGCCCATCCGGCGCAACCGCGCCTCCGAAGCCGCCGAGCATCCGGTGCTGGCCGCCTACCGCTCGCATGACGAATGCCGCAGCTTCGACCGGGAGGACGTGGCACGCCACGTGCGTCCGGCCTACATGGGCCTGATCCGGCAGATCGACGACCACCTGGGCCGCGTGCTGGAAGTCCTGGAGCAGACAGGGCAGGCGGACCGGACGCTGATCGTCTTCACCTCGGACCACGGCGATTTCCTGGGCGACTACGGCTTCGGCGAGAAGGAGCTGTTCCACGACGTGGTCCAGCGCGTACCGCTGATCGTGGTCGATCCGTCGCCCGCCGCCGATGCCACGCGCGGCACGCACGACGGCCGCTTCGCCGCCGCGGTGGACGTGGTGCCCACCATCCTGGACGCGCTCGACCTGCCCGCGCAGGCCCACCGGGTGGAAGGCCGCTCGCTGCTGCCGCTGGTACGTGGCGAAGCGGCGGACGACTGGCGCGACTGTGTCTTCAGCGAACTGGACTACGCCACGCGTCGCGCCCGCCATGTCCTGGGCCGGCCGCGCGACGCCGACTGCCGGGGCTGGATGGTGCGCACCGCCGACTGGAAGCTGGTGGCCTGGAACGGCTATCGCCCGCAGCTCTTCCACCTGGCCGAGGACCCGGACGAATTCCACGACCTGGGCGCGGACCCCGCGTTCGAACCGGTGCGGCAATCGATGTCCGCGCGGCTGCTGGCGCATCAGTTGACGCTCAAGCGCCGCATCGCCGTCGACCTCGACCGCATCGAGGCCATGACCGACAACCTGCCGCCGGGCATACACATCGGCCAGTGGTAAACCTCTCGCGCAAGGAATCCCATGCATCCGGCCAAGCAGGACCACGAAACGCGGATCGACAGCGCCGCCCCGGCCGGGCAGCGCTTCGAGGTCCATATCCTGGATACGGGCGAACGCTATACCTGCAGCGGCTCGCAGACGCTGCTGGCCGGCATGGAGGCGCTCGGCCGCAAGGGCATTCCGGTCGGCTGCCGCGGCGGCGGGTGCGGCGTATGCAAGAGCCGGATCGTACGCGGCGACTACCACGCCGCGAAGATGAGCCGCGCCTGCGTCAGCGCCGACGAGCAGGCGGCCGGCGTGGTGCTGGCCTGCCGTGTCGTGCCGCGCAGCGACATCGAGATCGAAGCGCTGGACCGGATGCGGCGCTGCGTGACCCGTCATTTGGCGCCGGCGGCCCGGCCGCCTGCACACCTTACCTAGCAACGACAGCAAGGAGACCATCATGGCGATCACAGGAGTGATGCGGCCGGGACACGTTTGCATACGGGTTCTGGAGATCGAGCCGGCGGTGCGGCACTACGTCGATACCATCGGGCTCAGGGAAGTCATGCGCGACACCGCCGCCGACGGCAGCGCGCGGGTGTTCCTGAAAGCCTGGGACGAAGCCGACCACCACAGCGTGGTGCTGCGCGAGGCCGATGAAGCCGGCATGGATTACATGGGCTGGAAAGTGGACTCGGATGCCACGCTGGACAAGCTGTCGGCCGATGTCGAGGCCAGCGGCCTGGCGACCGCGATGAGCTGGGTGAAGGAAGGCGAGCATCCGATGACGGGACGGCGTTTCCGCTTCACCGTCCCGACGGGCCACGTGATGGAACTGTATGCACACCGCGAGACGCCCGGGTGCGCGGTAGGCTACCTGAATCCCGACCCGTGGCCGGACGACATGCACGGCATGGGCGCGCGCCGCTTCGACCACTGTCTGCTGTACGGGGACGACCTGGCCGGCACGTTCAAGCTGTTCACCGAGGTCCTGGGCTTCAGCCTGACCGAGGCGGTCGTGGCCGGGCCGGACGAGCAGATGATAGGCGCCTTCCTGAGCTGCGCGACCAAGGCCCACGACGTGGCCTTCATCCAGCAGCCGGTCAAGAACAAGCTGCATCACGTGTCGTTCCTGCTGGACAACTGGGGCGAAGTGCTCAAGGCAGCCGACATCATCTCCAAGCGGCGCGTATCGCTGGACATCGGGCCGACGCGCCATGGCATCACGCGCGGCGAAACGGTGTACTTCTTCGATCCGAGCGGCAACCGCAACGAGGTGTTCGCCGGCGGCTATACCTGGTACCCGGACAAGCCGGTGATCAAGTGGACGGCCGAGGAGCTGGGCACGGGCATCTTCTATCACGACCGCAAGCTGAACGAGAAATTCCTGAGCGTGTTTACCTGAGTCGCGCGGGCGCGTATCCTCGCCCTCCTGACTGTATCTGGCGCCTGCCCCGCGAGACGATCATGAACCTGGATTCCGCCCCCGTCGCCGCGCCGTCCGCGCTCCCGCATGACTGCTGGGACCAGGCGGGCGGCGCCCGGCCGACGCCGCGTCCGGCCTGAGCATGCAGCTCCACCAGCTCCGGGCCTTCGTGGCGGTGGCCGAGGCGGGCAGCATCAGCGCCGCCGCCAAGCTGCTGGACCTGACGCAGCCCGCCATCACGCGCGCGCTGCAGCAACTGGAGTTGTCGGTGGGCGCCACGCTGCTGACGCGCTCGGCGCACGGCATCGAACTGACCCCCTACGGGCAGGCCCTGCTGGAACACGCCCGCTTCATCGTGCGCGCCGCGGCCGACGCGCACACCCACATCCGGCAACTGGCCGGCGACCTGTCGGGCAAGCTGTCCATCGCTTCGTCGGCGGCGCCGTTCGCGCTGGTGGTACCGCGGGCGATCGAGATCATGCGGCTGCGCTTTCCCGACGTCTACATCCATCTCCAGGAAGCCACCTACCCCACGGTCATGGACCTGTTCCGCGAAAAGGGCCTGGACTTCGCCATCGGCCCGCTGCCCGCGGGCGGCCCCGGCGAAGGCTATCGGCACGATCCGCTGTTCACGCTGGACCTGGTGGTGGCGGTGCGGCAGGGCCACCCCAAGGCGCGGGCGAGGTCGCTGCGGGCGCTGGCCGACGTGCCCTGGCTGGTCACCGGTCCCGCCGACGGACCGGGCATGGTCATCCAGCGGTCGTTCGTCGACACCGGCCTGCCGCCGCCCCAGTGCGTCATGCATTGCGAATCCGTGGGCGGCGCCATCCAGATCATCGAGCACGGCAACATCGCCAGCTTCGTTCCGCGCTACCTGGCCGAGGAAGCCCGGGCCGCGGGCCGGCTGGCCATCGTGCCGGTGGCCGAGACGCTGCCCTCGCTGACCATCTCCGCGTTCATGCCGGCGCAGAAGATCCTGAGCCCGGCGGGGCAGGCGCTGTATTCGGCCATCCACGGCATCAGCCGCAACTTGCGGCCCCAGGACGCCTGACTCCCGGTTGTTTCCGTTCAGGAAATAACAAGTTTGCGCCCGGCGGGATGTCCAAACCGGCCGCCGATGCCTACCATTTCGCCATCGATCAGCCAGACAGGACTCAAGATGACGGATATCGTCCCCACCGGAAAGATACTCGGGGCCACGGTGCGCGGCCTGGACCTTGCCCGGCCGCTTTCGGAGCAGGATTTCGCCGCGCTGCTGGCGGCGCTGGGCGCGCACGGCGTCCTGCGCTTCCCGGCGCAATCGATCTCGCCGGCGCAGCTGCGGGATTTCTCGGCCCGCTTCGGCGGCCTGCAGCGGACCGTATCGGACGCCAACGAACCCGGCATTCCCGAGGTCAGCATTCTTTCCAATATCGTGGAGAACGGCCGGCTGATCGGCATCGCCGACGCCGGCCAGGACTGGCACACCGACATGTCCTACAACCCGACGGTAGGTTTCGTGAACGTGCTGCATGCCCTGAAGGTGCCGCGCCGCGACGGCCGCGCGCTGGGATCGACCAGCTTCGCCAACATGCATGCCGCCTACGAGGACCTGCCCGCCGACGTCAAACGCGAGCTTGAACACGCCACCGCCCTCCACGACTTCAACAAGTTCTGGGAGAACATGCGGGCGCGGCCCGGCAGCGAACGGCCGCCGCTCACGCCCGAGCAGCGCGCCAAGCGGCCCCCGTCGACGCATCCGGTGTTCCTGACACACCCCATCACCGGCCGCAAGGTGCTGTACTGCAATCCCGGCTATGCCATCCGGATCAACGAACTCGATGCGCGCCGCAGCGACGAGATGCTGGAATTCCTGTTCGCGCACCAGCTCCAGCCCAAGTACCAGTACACCCACGAATGGACCGAGGGCGACGTGCTGATGTGGGACCACATCGGCACGCTGCACAACGCCTGGCCCGACTACCTGCCCCACGAGCACCGGCTGATCAAGCGCTGCCAGGTCATGGCCGACCGCATTTTCGATCCGTCCTTCCTGCCGGCCGCGATCCGCCCCGCGCGCGCCGCGGCCGCGCACTGAGCGCGCCATGGGTCTGTTCGATCGCGGCATCGGCCGCGCCCAGTCCATCGATGACCTGCGGGCGGCGGCGCGTCGCCGCCTGCCCAGGCTGGTGTTCGACTTCTTCGACGGCGGCGCCGAGAGCGAGGCCACGCTGGCCGACAACCGCCAGGCCTTCGAGCGCGTGCGCCTGTTGCCGCGCGCCCTGGTGGACGTCTCCCAGGTTTCCACCCGCTGCACCGTGCTGGGCGCGCCGGCCGACTACCCGCTGGCCATCGCGCCCACAGGCGGAGTCGGCTACGGCCGCCACGGCGGCGACCTGGCCATCGCCAAGGCCGCCGCGCGGCACGGCATCCCCTATACGCTGTCGACCAGCGCCACGGCGTCGATCGAGGAAGTCGCGCGCGAGGCGCCCGGCCGCCTGTGGTTCCAGGCCTACGTGCTGAAGAACCAGGACTTCTTCCACGGCCTGATCGAACGCGCGCGGGCGGCCGACTACGAAGCCCTGGTCATCACCGTCGACCTGCCGGTGGGCGGCAAGCGCGAGCGCGACGTGCGCAACGGTTTCCGCACCCCCTTCCGGCTCACGTATCGCAGCTTCGGCGACGTGGCGGCGCATCCCCGCTGGGCGCTGGCGCTGCTGCGCCACGGCATGCCGGTGAACAAGAACCTGATCGGCCTGCAGCGCGACGTGACCTCCGTGGCGGGACTGGCCTCGGCGGTGGGACGCAACTACGATCCCTCGTTCGACTGGGACCGCCTGGCCCGGGTGCGCGACCGTTGGCCGCGCAAGCTGATCGTCAAGGGCGTCCTGCGGCCGGACGACGCCGAGCGGCTGGTCCGGCTGGGCGCCGACGCCGTGGTGGTGTCCAATCATGGCGGACGCCAGCTCGACGGCGCCTGCGCGACGCTGGACGCGCTGCCCGGCGTGGTGGACGCGGTGGCCGGCCGCATCCCGGTCTGGCTGGACGGCGGCGTGCGGCGCGGCGTGGATATCCTGAAGGCCCGCGCGCTGGGCGCCGAAGGCGTGCTGGTCGGGCGCGCGACGCTGTACGGCGCGGTGGCGGGCGGCGAGCCCGGCGCGCACCGGGCACTACAGATACTGACCGAGGAACTGGTGCGCGCGATGAAACTGTGCGGCGCGCCCGGCATCGGGGACATCGACGAAACCCTCCTGGCGCGGCCACCGCGCCGGGCAACCCACGAAGGACGGACATGCGCTGGCTGAGATACACGGATTCGACGGGCACCCACTATGGACTGATCGAGGGCGAACGCATACGCCGGGTCGAGGGCTCGCCCTTCGACGGCCATGTGCCGACGGACGACTGGACCAGCCTGGACCAGGTGCGCCTGGAGGTGCCGGTGATCCCGCGCACCTTCTATTGCGCCGGCCTGAACTACGCCGAGCACGCCATCGAGGCGGCGCGCAAGCGCGGCCAGGAGCCGCAGTTGCCCACGCAGGCCGACATCGGCTATCGGGCCAACAACGCCCTGGTGCCGCACGGCCACGACGTGGTGATGCCGCCCGACGCCCGCACCATCCACTACGAGGGCGAATTGGTGGTGGTCATCGGCAAGCAGGCGCGCCACCTGACGCCCGACAACGCACTGGACTGCGTGCTGGGCTACACCATCGGCAACGACGTCAGCGAACGCAACTGGCAGCGGTCGGACCGTACTTTCTGGCGCGCCAAGAACTCGGACACCTTCAAGCCCATGGGTCCTTGGATAGACACCGAATTCGATCCGTCCCGGGCCCGCACCCAGGTGCGCGTGAACGGCCGGACCACCATCGACTTCGCCACCGCGGCGATGATCTTCGACGTGCCCACCTTCCTGTGCGCCATGACGAAATACCTGACCCTGCATCCCGGCGACGTGGTGTGGATGGGCACCGACGGCCAGTCGCCCGACCTGCATGCCGGCGACGTGGTGGAGATCGAGATCACCGGGCTGGGCACGCTGCGCAACACGTTCGTGCGGGGATGAGGCCATGACCGACCTGGAACGCTGGGCCGCCGTGACCGGCTGCCAACAGGCCATCCATGGCTTCTACCTGGCGCTGGATGGCGGCGACTTCGACGCGGTCGCCGGCTGCATGGCCGGACAAGGCGTCTGGCATCGCCAGGGCCGAATGCTGCAAGGCCCGGCCGAGGTGCGAGCGGCGCTGGCCGACCGGCCCGCCGGACGCACCACGGCCCACCTGGTGCAGAACCTCGTGATCGACCTGGATGGTCCGGACCGGGCCACGGCGCGGTACATGACGCTGGTCTATCGCGTCGATGCGACGGCCCCGCATGCCGGACCGGTTCCGCTGCCGCCGCCCCTGTCCATTTCCCTGCACCGCGAGCGTCTGTCCCGCGCACCGGACGGGCGCTGGCTGGTGGAAGAGAAGCAGGGCCAGCGCCGATTCGGGGGCTGATTACTGCAGCGTGTTCTTGGCCTGTTGCAGCAGGGATTTGTACTGGGTGGTGTCGCGCACCAGCAGGTCGCGCAGCTCGGCCGGCGTAGTGGTCTTCACCTCCATGCCCTGCGCCGCCAGCGTCTCGACGATCTTCGGCGACTTGCCGGCCTTGGCCAGCGCGGCATTCAGCCGGTCGACCACCGGCGCGGGCGTGCCGGCCGGCGCCAGCACGGCCTGCCAGGTCTCGGCCTGGAAGCCCTTGACGCCGCTTTCGTCGACCGTGGGCACGTCCGGCGTGGCGGGCGAGCGCTTGATGCCGGTGGTCGCGATTAGTACCAGCCGGCCGTCGGCCACGTGCTCCATGTTGCCCACCAGCGAGCTGAACATCACGTCCACTCGCCCGGACAGCAGGTCCGCCATGGCCGGCCCCGTTCCCTTGTAGGGAACGTGCACCATCTTGACGCCGGCCGCCTTGGCGAAGGCCTCGCCCGCCAGGTGTTGCGCCGAACCGTTGCCCGACGAGGCGAAGTTCACCTTGCCCGGGTTGGCCTTGGCGTAGGCGATGAAATCCTTGACCGTGCGGATCTTCAGCCCGGGCGTCACCAGGATGCCCAGCGACTGCACGGTGGCCTGGCCGATGGGCTGGAAATCGGCCACGGGATCGTAGGTCTTGGCGTCGTGCAGCAGCGGCGTGATCACGAAGGCGTTGGTACCGAACAGCAGCGTATAGCCATCGGCCGGCGAACGCCTGACGGACTCGGTCCCCACCAGGGTGCCCCCGCCCGCGCGGTTCTCCAGCACCACGGTCTGCCCCAGGCTTTCGGACATCTCCTGGGCGAACATCCGTCCGACGATGTCCGTCGCGCCGCCCGGCGCGTAGGCCACGACCAGGCGCAGCGGATGCGACGGGAAGCCCTGCGCGCCGGCCGGCGCGGCGGCCCAGGAACCGGCGGCGGCGAGCACGAGCGCCAGCGCGGTCAGCCGGCGGCGGGCGGGGGACGATGAGGATCGAGTCATGGGAAGTCTCCGGATTTTCGTATCGAATGCGAAACAATGGATGAGGGCATTATTCGTTCGCCCCGCCAGCTCAACAAGGCGGCGGTGCTAAATTTGAAATTTCCTAAGAAGAAACCGGCAAGGACAAGCACGTGGACCAGCTCAGTTGCCTGCGCATGTTCCTGGAGGTGGCCCGGCGCAACAGCTTCGCCGGCGCCGCGCAACACTTCGGCGTATCGCGCGCCACCTGCACCAAGCAGGTGGCCTGGCTGGAGCGTTCCCTGGGCGTCAAGCTGCTGAACCGCACGACCAAGCAACTGGGGCTGACGCCGGCCGGCCTGCAAGTGCTGGAGAACGGTACCGAGCTGCTGCAGCGCTACGACGACCTGCGCGAATCCGTGCACGACCTGTCGCGCGACGTGGCCGGCGTGGTGCGGGTGGGCGTGCCGCCCGCCTTCGGCACGCAGCGCCTCTTGCCGGTGATCGGCGAATTCCACGAGCGCTATCCCGACGTCCAGATCGCGCTCAGCCTGCTGACGGTGCGCAAACAGGAAACCTTCGTCGAGCAAGGCCTGGACGTCGGCATCATCATCGTTCCCGTGCTCAAGGACGCGAGCTTCATCGCCATCCCGCTGGCAGAAGCGCGCCAGGCGCTGGTCGCCTCGCCGGCCTACCTGGCCAAGGTCCCGCCCGTCACCCATCCCCGCGATCTCCAGCACTGCAAGTGCCTGGTCAACTGGAACAAGTCACCCACCGCCACCTGGAACTTCACCGGTCCCGAGGGGCCGGTATCCGTCCGGGTCCAGGGGCCGCTGCGCTCGGACTTCGGCGATGCCCTGAAGGAAGCCGCGCTGGCCGGCATGGGCATCTCCATGCACCCCTACTACATGATCGCCGACGAGATCGCGCGCGGCGAGCTACGGGTCGTGCTGCCCGACTACGTGCCCTCGGGACTGGACGTCTACGCCATCTACTCGTCGCGCAAGAACCTGCCCATGCGGGTGCAGGTTTTCCTGGAATTCCTGAAGGAATGGGCCCGCACGCCCAAGTCCTGGAGCAAGGGCATGGAATGACGCCCTCTTGACATTCCGGCCGCATGCGCGCGTAATACATAGCTAGCTATGTATTAACGGAGACAGGCATGAACACCTCCCCGCCCCGCGTGGTGGCACTGGGCGGCACCACCCGCCCCGACTCGTCCACCGAGCGTGCGTTGCGACACGCGCTGGACGCCGTGGCCGCCACCGGCGCGCAGGTCGTCCTGTTGGCCGGCGACGACCTGGTCCTGCCCATGTACGCTCCCCACGAACCGGGACGAACCCCGGCGGCGCTGCGCCTGGTGGCCGAGCTGCGCCGGGCCGACGGCGTCATCATCGCCTCGCCCGGCTACCACGGCAGCCTGTCGGGCCTGGTCAAGAACGCGCTGGACTACACCGAGGACCTGCGCACCGACGCCCGGCCCTACCTGAGCGGCCGGGCGGTGGGCTGCATCGCCAACGCCGCCGGCTGGCAGGCCGCGGTGACCACGCTGGGGGCGCTGCGCGACATCGTGCATGCGCTGCGCGGCTGGCCCACGCCCCTGGGCGTGTGCATAGGCGGCACCGAGCCGGCGTTCGCGCCCGACGGCCGCTGCATCGACGCGCGCGTGGACGAACAACTGCGCACGCTGGGCCGCGAGGTGTCCGACTTCGCCCACCGCATGCGCGAACCCCAGGCCGGCGCCGCCATGCGCGCCGCCGCCTGATGCGGCGCCCCTTTTCCACCTAGGAGACATCATGACCGCCATGGATGCGTCCACCCTGCGCATACGCGATACCGCGCTGAGCGTCGCGCGCGCCGGCCAAGGCCAGCCGCTCTTGTTCCTGCACGGCCCCGGCGGGCTGGCCGAATCGCAGGCCTGGCTGCCGGCGCTGGCCGAACATTACGACTGCCACGCCCCCGAGCACCCCGGCTACGGGGGCAGCGCCGTACCCGCCTGGCTGGACAACGTCCGCGACCTGGCCAATTTCTACCTGGACTACCTGGACCAGCAGAAGCTGCGCGGCGTGCACCTGGTGGGCTACGACCTGGGCGGCTGGATCGCGGCCGAGCTGGCGGTGCGTAACAGCCACGCGCTGGCTTCGCTCACCCTGATCTCGGCCCAGGGCATCCACGTACCCGACGTGCCCACCACCGACGTCTTCCTGCGCACCGACGATGATCTCGTGCGCGACACCTACCACGACCCCGCCCGGGCCGCGCGCGTGCTGGAACGCGCGCTTACCGAGGAAGAGCTGGACGTGGCCGTGCGCAACAAGGAAGTCACCGCGCGCCTGACCTGGCAGCCGCGCGGCCACGATCCCGACCTGGCCAAGTGGCTGCACCGCATCGCCGTGCCCACGCTGGTGGTGTGGGGCGCCAACGACCGCATCCTGCCCGCCGAGTATGGCCGCGCGTGGCGCGACCGCATCGCCCGCGCCACGCTGGCCGAGATGGGTGACTGCGGCCACGCGCCCCACCTGGAGCGCACGGCCGAGACCGTGGCCGCGCTGACACGATTCACCGCCTCGACCGGGAGCCCCGCATGAAGTTCTTCAATTTCCACCTGATGCCCTATCGCCATGCGGACCTGGAAGCGATCCAGAAGAACGGTTCGGCGTGGGTGACCTTCTCCAATCGCCACTACGATCCCCGGCTGGGCGCCGAGCTGTACCACGAATACCTGGACCAGATGGAGTACGCCGACCAGCTGGGCTTCGACGGCGTCTGCCTGAACGAGCACCACCAGACGGCCTACGGCCTGATGCCCATTCCCGGCGTGCTGGCCGGCGCCCTGGCGCGCAGCGTCAAGCGCGCGCGCATCGCCGTGCTGGGCCGCGCGCTGCCGCTCCTGAACAACCCGCTGATGGTGGCCGAAGAATTCGCCATGCTGGACAACCTGACGCGCGGCCGCTTCATCGCCGGCTTCGTGCGCGGCATCGGCGCCGAATACCACGCCATGGGCATCAATCCGGCCGAATCGCAGGCGCGCTTCGCCGAGGCCCACGACCTGATCGTCCGCGCGTGGACCCAGCCCGGCCCCTTCTCGTACACCGGCAAGCACTACCAGTTCCAGTACGTGAATCCCTGGCCCCGGCCCTACCAGGACCCGCACCCGCCCATCTGGGTGCCTTCGCAGGGCTCCAGCAGCACCATCCGCTGGGCGGCGGGGCTGCGCTACACCTACTGCCAGACCCTGAGCCCCATCGCCACGGTGAAGAAATTCTTCGACATGTACCGCGAGGAAGCGCGCAAGGCCGGCTACGAAGCGGGCCGCGACCAGCTTGCCTGGTCCAACTGCATCTACGTGGCCGAGACCGACGAGCGCGCCATGGCCGAGGCCAGGCCGCACCTGGAGGCCCTGATGACCCGCCTCTTGAAGATGCCCATGGAGATGCTGCTGCCGCCGGGCTACACCAACATCGAGGCGATGAAGCGCATCAAGTCCACGCGCGCGGTCGGCGCCAAGCCTCAGTCGGTGGAAGACCTGGTGAAATCCGGGCTGGTCATCATCGGCAGCCCTGCCACCGTGCGCGAGAAACTGGCCGAGTACGAAGAGCTGGCGGGCTTCGGCACCACGCTGACCAAGACCCAGTTCGGCACCATGCCCGATAGCATGGTCCGCGCCAACATGCAGGCCATCGCGCAGGAAATCATCCCGCACTTCAAAGACGCCGCCTGATCGGCCAACAAGGAGGAGACAGATACATGGCTTACACGCTATCGCGCACCCTCGCGCCCTGGCTTGCCCTGGCGGGCATCCTGCTCGCCCCCGCCGCCGTGGCCGACACCGCGGCCGGCTACCCCGAGCGGCCGGTCAAGCTGGCGCTGCCCTTCCCGCCCGGCGGCTCGGCCGACACCATCACGCGCAGCATGGCCGAACGGCTCCAGGCCCAGTTGCACCAGCCCTTCCTGATCGAGAACCGGCCCGGCGCGGCCGGCAACGTCGCCACCCGCTACATCGCCAAGGCGCCGGCGGACGGCTACAACCTGCTGGTGGGCGTGACCGGCGCCATGGCCATCAATCCCAATCTCTACACGCTGGACTACGATCCCGCCAAGGACTTCGTGGCCGTCTCGATGGTGGCGCGCGCGCCGGTCGTCGTCGTGGCCGATCCGCAGGCCGGCATCGGCAGCATCAAACAACTGATCGAACAGGCCAAGGCCAGGCCCGGCATGCTGACCTACGCCACCAACGGCGTGGGCACCAGCCACCACCTGGCGGCCGAACTGTTCCGCCAGGCCGCCGGCCTGGACATGCGCAACGTGCCGTACAAGGGCACGCCCGAGGCCCTGCAGGACATCATCGGCGGGCGCGTGCCGCTGGGCTTCATGGACCTGACCGCCTCCATCCCGCTGATCGCCTCGGGCAAGCTGAAGGCACTGGCCACCACCGGCACCAGGCGCTCGCCCGCGCTGCCGGATGTCCCCACAGTGGCCGAGGCCGGCGTGCCCGGCTTCGCGGCCGACACCTGGGTAGGCATCTTCGCGCCCAAGGGCACGCCCCAGGCCATCGTGGAAAAACTCAGCGCGGAGATGAAGACCGCGCTGGCGCTGCCCGAGCTGCGTGCCCGCGCGCAGACGCAGGGCCTGGAAGTGGCAGGCAGCACGCCGGCGGAACTGCAGCGCTTCCTGCAGGAAGAATCGGCGAAGTGGAAACGGGTGGTGAGCGAGGCGGGAATCAAGCTGCAATAACGCGCTGCGCTTGCGAGGGGCGGCGCCGGCCGCCCTACTTTTCCTCTTCCAGGTTCTCGATCATCTTCGCGCCTATCCGCAGGAACTCCGCCACCTCGTCCGGCGTCAGGTCCTCGCACGCATCCTTGTAGACCTCCATCGCCGAGTCGGTCATCAGGGTCAGCATTTCCTTGCCCCGCTCCGTCAACGACACCAGCCGGCGGCGCGCGTCCTGCTCGTCCGATACGCGCGCGATCAGGCCGTTCTTCTCCATGCGGGTCAGCGTGGCAGCCATGGAGGGCTGCTCGACGCCGACCATGCGCGCCAGTTCCATCTGCGTCGAGACCTGCACGTCGCGCAGGCAGCGCAGCACCGGGAACTGCCCGGGCATCACGCCGTGCGGGCCGGTCAGTTGCGCCAGGCGCCAGACCACGCGCCGGTTCAACGTGCCGACGACGAAACCGAGGCTTTGCGTGCGTATGTTCATAAGCGGGGAAAGGGGCGGCGGAGCGGGAAAGTTAGCACAAGTCCGCGCCCTTCCTTCCCCTAGCGGGCGCCGCCCGCCTCCTCCTCCAGCAACTGCCTGACCACCCGCCTGGCCCGCACCGCCGCCGTGTCGATGGGCAGCAGGATGGGCTTCAGGCTCATCAGGTCGGCCGTGCCCATGGCCTGCTGGACCGCCTCCAGCATGGGCTTGTCCTGCTCGCCGAAGCCCACCTGCTGCCAGTGCGCGATGGCCTGGTCCATCTCTTCGTCGGCCACGCGGAAGTTGCGACTGTGGGCAAAGAAGTAGTGCGTGGACGTTTCGGTCTCCGGCGTCACGATGTGGGCGGTGAAGCTCTGCCCTCCTTCGTCCCTGGGCCGCCCGGCGGGCGTGACGCCCGTGTCCAGGCGCAGCAGGCAGGGCGGGTCCCAGCGCATGTCCAGCCATTGGTCCACCGGCGAGCGGCCATCGTAGCCGGGCAGGCGCTTGGCGAACATGGGCGAGGCCTCGCCGTCGGGGCACCACAGGTTGCTGTGCACGGTGCGCCCGTCCTGCCGGACCTCGTGCCGGCCCTTCAGAATGGCCTCGCTGGAATGGAAGTTGGCATGCACGAACTGGGTGTGGCTCAGGTCGAGCAGGTTGTCGGTCTCCAGGAGGTAGTTGGCCTGCACGTGCAGGTAGCCGTCCACCCGGCGCCGCGCCGGATCGTCCAGGAAGGAGAAGTCCGGAATGATGGACGGGTCGGCCAGCGACGGCTCGCCCAGCCACACCCATAGCAGCGTGTATTTCTCGACGGCGGGAAAGGCCCGCACCTCGGCCGCCTGGGGAATCCTGCCGTCGCCGTGCGGATTGCCCACGCATTTGCCGCCACCGTCGAACCGCAGTCCGTGATAGCCGCATTCGACGACGTCGCCGTCCACACGGCCCCGGCTCAATGGCGCGAAGCGATGGGGGCACCGGTCATGCAGGGCGGCCGGGCGGCCGTCCTGCCTTCGATAGAACACCAGCGGCGTATCGGCGATGCGCCGGGCCAGCATGCGGCCCTCGATCTCGCTCGACCATCCCGCCATGTACCAGGTATTGCGCAAGAACATGCACGGCTCCGTGTCAATCGACCTTGATGCCCAATTGCCTGACGATCGTCCCGTATTCCTCGTACTGCGAGGTGAAGAAGCGCAGGAAGGCCGTCCGGTCCAGCCCGCCGGGCTCGACCCCCAGCTGGGCGATGCGCCGCCGGGTGTCGGGATCGGCCAGCGTGGCCTGGGCCGCGGCGGCCAGCTTGTCCACCGCCGGCCCGGGCGTGGCGGCCGGCGCGAACAGGCCGAACCATTGCGTCATCTGCACCGGCGCGTAGCCCGCTTCGATGGTGGTGGGCAGCTCGGCCAGGAAGTCCGTCCGCTTCTTCGCCGTCACAGCCAGTGCCTTGAGCTTGCCCGAGCGGATATAGGTAATGGTCGACGCGATGGGCAAGATCGAGAAATCGAGACGGCCGGCGACCAGGTCGTTGACGATGGCGGGCTCGCTCTTGTAGGCGATCTCGGTTACCGGCAGCGAGGCCGCGTGCCCGAAGAGCTGCGACACGATGTTGGTCGTCGCCCCCGTTCCCAGCGACCCGAAGTTGATCGGCCGCCCGGTCTCCGCCGCGGCCGCGGTGAAGTCGCGCAGGTTGCCGGCCGGGGTCTCGGCCGACACCAGGAAGACGCTGGGCGAGGACGCCACGTAGGCCACTGCCGCGAAATCCTTCCTGGCATCGTAGGGAACGCTGGCATACACGTGCGGGTTGATGGCCATCACGCCCGAGCTGCCCAGCATGACCGTATACCCGTCGGCCGCTGCCTGTGCCGTGGCCCGCGCCGCGATGAATCCGCTGGCGCCCACCCGGTTCTCGACGATGACGCTTTGCCCCAGGCGCGCGGCCATGCCCTGCGCCAGGATCCGGCCCAGCAGGTCGGCCTGGCTGCCCGGCGCATTGGCCACGTAGATCGATACCGGCCGCGACGGAAATTCGTCGGCGCGCACCGGGCCGGACAGCGCGCTCGAACAGGCGGCCGCGCACGCCGCATACACCATGCTTCGTCTCCACATGTCTCCAACCCCTTCTTGTCGGCTTCTATCGGGTGAGAAAACATGCTATTGATACGGCCAGAATTGCTCAAACAAATTCTCATCATGGCCACTATTGATGATGTAGATGTTCTGGCGGGCCGGCTGGACTTGAACCTGCTGCGGGTCTTCATGGCCGTGATGCAGGAACGCAGCATCACCCTGGCCGGATCGCGGCTGGGCCTGACCCAATCGGCCACCAGCGCGGCCGTCAATCGCCTGCGCCAGCAGTTGAACGACCAGTTGTTCGTGCGCACGCGCCAGGGCATGGAGCCGACCAGCCTGGCCATCGCGCTGGCCACGCCGGTAGGCAACGCGCTGGGATTGATCCGCGATGCGCTGGAGGAATCGCGCGGCTTCGATGCGCGGACGACCATGCGGGAGTTCCGGCTGTTGATGACGGACGTGGGCGAACTGATGTTCATGCCGCGGCTGACGGCCTGGGTGCACGAACATGCCCCTGGCGTGCGCCTGAGCTGCCGGCAGGCGCCGCGCGACCGGTACGGCGCCGAACTCGAGACCGGCGGCGCCGACCTGGCCCTGGGCATGCTGCCGCTGGGCGAACGGGACTTCGTGCAGCAGCGGCTCAAGGACGAGACCCTGGTCTGCCTGGCCTGCGCCGGCAACCCGGTCGCGCGCAAGCGGCTGACGCTGGAGGCCTTCCTGTCGCTGCCGCACGTGGTGATCCGCGCGCCGGCGATGGGCGACCGGTTCGTCGTCAAGGCCCTGGGCGAGCATGCCGGCCGGCGCAAGGTCGTGGCCGAGGTCCAGCACTATCTGTCGGTGCCCATGATCCTGCGCGACAGCCCTTTCCTGGCGGTGGTGTCGACCTCGGTGGCGGCGGAACTGGCCGGGCCCAACCGGCTGGCGGCCCTGCCGCTGCCCTTCAAGCTGGAGCCGCTGGCGATCCGGCAGTTCTGGCACAAGCGCTGGAACAACGACCCGGGCCACCGCTGGCTGAGGAACGGCATCGTATCCCTGTTCGGCAGGGCGACGCGACGCTAGCCCGTGCCTTTCCGGCCGCGCTTGCCTTCCTTGTTTCCAAACAGTTCGACCAGGCTCTCGCGCAGCCAGGTCAGCGCGGGATCCGCGTGATAGCGGTGGTGCCAGTACATGTTCAGGTCGAACACCGGAAACTTCACCGGGGATTCGCAGATTTCGAGGTTGGATTCCCGCACGGCCAGCCGGCCGAAGTTGCTGGGCACGGGCGCGATCAGGTTGGTGTCGGCCACGATGGGAAGCACCGACAGGAAGCTGCGCACGCGCAGCGCGATCTCGGCGCGCACCGCGCGGCTGAGCAGCACGCCCTCGACCGCCGCCAGGTGATGCGTCGCCGGCGGGGCGGCAAGGATGTGGCGCGAGTTGCGCAGCTGGCCCAGCGTCAGGGGCTTTCCCTGCGTGGCGCGGTCTTTGCGCCGCACATAGACGAAGTGCTCGGGAAACAGTGTCTGCTGGTGTATCTGCTTGCCCAGGCCGGGAATGAAACCCATGGCCATGTCGATGTCGCCCGAGGCCAGGCCCTCGCCCAGCTCCCGCAAGTCCGCCGAGAGGCTTTCCACCGTGATGCCGGGCGCGTGCTCGCCCAGGTAGGCCAGCAGCTTGGGCAGGAAGTAGCGCTCGCCGGCATCGCTCATGGCGATGCGGAACGAGCGGTGGGCATCCTGGGGCTTGAACTCCGTTCGTTCTATGGTGGTCCGCACGGTTTGCAATGCGGACGTGACGGGTATCGCCAGCTGTTCGGCAAAGGGCGTCGGTACGACGCCCCGCTGCATGCGCACGAACAGCGGATCGCCGTAGGTCTCGCGCAGCTTGGCCAGCCCGTAGCTGACCGCCGGCTGCGACAGGCCCAGACGTTGCCCGCAGGCGGTCAGGTTGCGCGTCTGGTAGATGGTATCGAACAGCTCAAGCAGGTTGAGGTCGATCTGCCTGGTCAGGGGCCGGGCCGGCATTCTTTCCATGGCCGCCACGGCGGCGAACGCGCAGTCCTTTCCCACGAAGCCCGTCCGCATCCTCACCCCCTCTTCCGTGGGCAGCGGCCCCGACGTCGCGCTGCGAGCCATCGCCGAGCAGCTCGGCAAGAAATGGGGACAACCCGTGCTCGTCGACAACCGCCCGGGCGGCAACGGCTTCGTCGCCACCGGCCTGTTCAAGCAGGCCAAGCCCGACGGCTACGAACTGATCGCGCCGGACAGCAGCCACATCGCGACGCATCCGCACACCTTCCGCAAGCTGCCCTACGACCCGCGAAAGGACTTCGAACCGATACGGCCGATCCTGAATACCGCGTTCTTCGTCGTGGTCGGCGCGAACAGCCCCTACAAGACGCTGGGGGACATCATCCGGGCCGCCAGGGAGCAACCCGGCCGGGTGACCTATGGATCGTGGTTCGTGGGCAGTCCCGGACACCTGGGCGGACTGCGGCTGCAATCGCTGAAAGGCATCGAGATGCTGCACGTGCCGTTCAAGGACATGGGCCAGTTGATGGCCGCCGTCGCCGCCGGGGAAGTCGGGTGGACGCTGGGCAGCGACGCCAGCGCTGGACCGTTGGAGAAGGCGGGCAAGCTGCGCTATCTCGCGATCGCCGCGCCCACGCGCTCGCCCATCCATCCGCAGGTGCCTTCGGTGGACGAAAGCCCGGACACGAAGGGGTACGACGTGCAGGCCTGGGTCGGCCTGTTCGCGCCGCCCGGCACGCCCGAGGCGATCAAGCAGCGCATCAGCGACGACGTCGCCGCCGTCCTGAAGTCGCCGCAGATCGTCGAACGCTACCGGCTGCTGGGCTACGAGAACCCGGACCTCGATCCCGGGCAGTTCGCCGCCCGCATCCAGCGCGACACGGACGCCAGGGGCGCCGTCATCAAGCAGGCCGGCCTGCGGCTGGACGACTGACCGCCACGCGCAACCAGAAGAGGAAGCTTTTCATGCAATCGAAGCCAAGGCCGGGAACGATGGATCGATACCGGGTGCAAGGCCAGCTTGCCGTCGTGACCGGCAGCGCCCACGGCATCGGCCTCGCATGCGCCGGACTGCTGCGCGAAGCGGGAGCCCGAGTGGTGATCGTCGACCGCGACGGCCCCGCCGCCCGGGCCGCCGCGCAGGCGCTGGGCGACGGCGACGCCCGGGAACTGGATGTCCAGGATGCGGGCGGTATCGGCCCCGTGTTCGCTTCCATCCGCGCGCATCACGGCCCCATCGGCATCCTGATCAACAACGCCGGCATCTCGATCCGCAAGGGCGCCCTGGAACTGGAGCTGGAGATGTGGAGGCAGGTCCTGGACGTCAACGTGACCGGCGCCTTCCTGTGCGCGCGGGAAGCGGTGCGCAACATGGGCGCGGCGGGTGGCTGCATCGTCAACACCGCATCCATCATGGGGCTGTCCGGCGGAAGCCTGTATCCCAACGCGGCCTACCATACCGCCAAGGGCGCGGTGGTCAACATGACGCGGTCGCTGGCGATCGAGTGGGCGCCGCGCCGGATTCGGGTCAACGCCGTGGCGCCGACCTGGACCCGCACCTCGTTCATCGGCGAACTCTCGGCCGACGTCCGTACGCGCATCGATGCCCTGACTCCGCTGGGAAGGCTGGCCGAACCCGAGGACGTGGCCGAGGCCATGCTGTTCCTGGCCAGCCCCGCCGCCTCGATGATCACGGGGCACATCCTTCCGGTGGACGGCGGCTACCTCGCCCAGTAGATTCCGTCCATGCCTCCCGTTGCCATTGCCTGCGCCATCCTCGCCCCGCTGATCTGGGGCGCCCAACTCGTCGTCATCAAGATCGGCCTCGCGGCGTTCCCGCCGCTGTTCTTCGTGTCGCTGCGCTTCGCCATCCTCTCGGCCATCCTGCTTCCCTTCGTGCCCCGGCCACGGCGCGACCAGGTGTGGCCTGTCATCCTGATCTCCATCTTCATGGGCGGCCTGAACTTCTCGCTGATCTTCATGGGACTGGGGCAAGGTCAGGCCAGCCTGGCCGGCGTGGCCATCCAGCTGGCGACGCCGTTCACGGTGCTGCTGGCCTGGCCGCTGCTGGGCGAACGTCCGCCGCTGCGCGTCCTGCTGGGCGTGGCCATCGCGTTCGGGGGCGTGGCCCTGGCCACCGTCGATCCCGGCGCGCAGGTCGCGCTGCTGCCCACGCTCATGTTCGTCGGCGCGGCCTTCGGCCTGGCCATGGGCGGCGTGCTGACGAAGCGCTACGGCCCCTTCGATCCGTTCATGCTGGTCGCCTGGATGTCCACCCTCGCACTGCCGCAGATTTTCGTCATGTCGCTGGCGATGGAAACCGGCCAGATCGACGCGCTGCGATCCGCCCCCGGCTCGGCCTGGCTGGCGCTGGCCTACACCGTGCTCCTGGGAGGCATCGCCGGCTTCGGACTCTGGTTCTGGCTGATCGGCCGCTATTCGATGGCGCGGGTCGCGCCGTATGGCCTGCTGCAGACGGCATTCGCCGTCATCACCGCCACCCTCTTCCTGGACGAACCGCTGACCGTCACGCTGGTGGGCGGCATGTTCCTCTGCATCGCGGGGGTGGCCATCACGCAGCGCCGCACCTGACCGCTCAGCCAGCCAGGTGCGCCATCACCAGCGAACGCAGCACCGGCAGCCGCCCCGAGAAGAAATGGTCGGCGCCCGGCACCACGACCACCGGCTGCATGCGAGGCCGCGCCCAGTCGAATACCAGCGGCAAAGGAACACGGTCGTCCAGTTCGCCGTGGACCACCATCGCATCCGGAACGTCCGCGGGCGGATCGTAGCGGCGCCTTCCCGGGATGTCGCCAGCCGGCATCCCGGCCAGGCACACGCGCCAGGCCGGATCGCCGCGATCGGCCAAGGCCCGCGCCACCCGGGCCTGCACGAACGCGCCGAAGGAAAACCCGACCAGCGCCAGCCGCGTGCCGGGACGAGCGTCGCGCAGCGCGTGGCATAGCGCCAGCACGTCGTCGGTCTCGCCCTCGCCTTCGCCATGCGGACCGGTACTGTGTCCCACGCCACGGAAATTGGGCCGGGCGACCAGCCAGCCCGCGTCGCACAGCGCCCGCGCCAGGAACTGGGGAATCTTGTGCCGGGCGTTCCCGCCCTGCAGCGGATGAGGATGAGTGACAACCGCGAGACCGGTCACGGCGCCGCCGGGCAGGTCGAACACGACCTCCAGGTCTCCCGCCGGACCGTCCAGCAACGCGCTGCCGCTCTGGGTCAGATCGAGTGGTTTCATGGTGGGAATCATACGCGGTCATGGCGGGTGGCTTCGCTGGGACACCTTTGTCCCGCCCGGCCGCCGGGCGCGCCGCGTTTGGACGGATACTGCGGCTTTCCTTTCCCCCTGCCGCCATGACTCTTGCCGTCCTTGCCAGCTGCGCCCTGACCGGCATCGACGCGCCGCCGGTGCGCGTCGAGGTCCACCTGGCGCCGGGCCTGCCTTCCTTCACCATGGTCGGCCTGGCCGATACCGAGGTGCGCGAAAGCCGCGAGCGCGTGCGTGCCGCGCTGCTCAGTTCCGGCTTCGACTTCCCGGCGGGCCGGCTGACCGTCAACCTGGCGCCCGCCGACCTGCCCAAGGAATCCGGGCGCTTCGACCTGCCCATCGCGGTGGGCGTGCTGCTGGCATCCGGGCAGATCGCCATGCCCTCGCTGGCCGGCCGCGTTCGCGCGCGGGACGCCGTCCCGCCGCTGGCCCGGCTGGTGCTGGCCGGCGAACTGTCGCTGACCGGCGCGCTGGTGCCCGTCGCGGGTGCCCTGGCCATTGCCCTGTCGTTGTCGCGGCGCCAGCCGGGCGCCGAACTGCTGCTGCCCGCCGGCAGCGCCGGACAGGCGGCGCGGGTGCCGGGACTGCGGGTCTACGGCGCCGCCACGCTGCGCGATGTCGTGGCGCACCTGGAGGAAAAACAGGTGCTGGCCGCCACGGCCGGCCACGCCGATGCCGCCGCCGGCCTGCCGCCCTGCCTGTCCGACGTCAAGGGCCAGTACGGCGCACGCCGGGCCCTGGAGGTCGCGGCGGCCGGCGGCCACAACCTGCTGATGCTGGGGCCGCCGGGTTCGGGCAAGAGCATGCTCGCGCAGCGCCTGCCCGGCCTGCTCCCTCCGCTGCGGCATGACGATGCGCTGGAAGCCGCCGCCATCGCCAGTCTTGCGCCCGGCCCCTCGCCCCCCTTCGGCCTGCGGCCGTTCCGCGCGCCGCACCATTCGGTATCGGGTGCCGCGCTGGTGGGCGGAGGCACTCGGCCCCGGCCCGGGGAAATCACCTTCGCCCACCTGGGCGTGCTGTTCCTGGACGAGCTGCCCGAGTTCGGCCGGCACGTGCTCGATACCCTGCGCGAACCGCTGGAAACCGGCCGCGTCTCCATCGCACGCGCCCAGCACCGCACCGACTATCCGGCGCGCTTCCAGCTGGTGGCCGCGATGAACCCCTGCCGGTGCGGCTGGCACGGCAGCAACGTGAAAGCCTGCGCCTGCACGCCCGACCAGGTGGCCGCCTACCGGGCACGGCTGTCCGGCCCGCTGCTCGATCGCATCGATCTCCAGGTCGAGGTCCCCGCCGCCGGCGACGACTGGGCCGACCTGCCTCCCGGCGAACCCACCGCCGCCGTGCGCCAGCGAGTCGAGACCGCCCTGGACCTGCAGCATCGCCGCCAGGGTTGTGCCAACGCGGCGCTCGCACCGGGGCAGGTCGACGCCTACTGCCGTCCCGATGCCGCCGCCCGGGCCTTGTGGAAACAGGCCATGAAGCAGTTCGCGTGGTCGGCGCGCACGGCGCACCGGGTATTGAAGGTGGCGCGGACGGTGGCAGACCTGGCGGGCGCGGCCGAGATCGGCAGCCCGCACATGGCCGAGGCGGTGCAGTTCCGACGGCCATTGAGGGAACGATAGGCACGGCCACGCCGGGTCCATCAACAATCGACCATTCCGTATCGACCATCCTCCTCGATGGCCCCTACAATCACGGTCGCTCAAACATGCGCCCGGGTTGCTCATCCCCCTATGACCGCCTGTCCTTCTGCCCGACGAGATCCGATACGCCCCACCCCGACCGGTGCGGCATGAGCGTTGAATTCGTCATCGGAGTGCTGAATACCTCCATGTCGGCGATCTTCGGCGCAAGCTTGCTGGCCCTTTGGTACTACCAGCGCGAACTGGGCTATATCGCCATCCTCGTGGGCTCGTACGCGGTAAGAATCCTGTCCTTCGGCAGCCTGTATGCCGCCTTCGCGCTGGACATGCTGGCACTGCGCATGGCGGCCAATACGCTGATCCTGATAGCAACGATGCTGCTGTCCATCGCGATTTCCAAGCGGCTGCGGATCCGGCCGCACTACGGCAGCCTGACGGCCATGACGGCGATATCGCTGGTGGGCGGAGGCTTCTTTCTGCTGGTACAGGACAACCTGCCGATGCGGGCCGCCATCATCAACCTGGGGCTGGCCTCGATCTGCTTCGTGATGCTGGCCGACCTGGCCACGCGCCGCCAGCGGACACCGGTCGAACAACTGCTGTTCGCCCAGATCGTCATCGCGCTCCTGAGCTTCGCCGTACGGCCCCTGACCTTCCTGATTCCCTGGATCGACCCCGCGCAGTCCGAAGCCGTCTACTGGATCGTGGTGTCGATCTCCGACACGCTGATCTGCTCGACACTGGCGGCAGCCATCTTCGCGGTCATCGCCGTCGACGTGATGGACCGGTTCAAGGCCGAAGCCCAGATCGACATGCTGTCCGGCCTGTTCAACCGCCGAGGCTTCGAAGCGCGCGCGCAGCCCGTGCTGGCCCGGCAGACCGGCACCGCGCCCGCCGCGCTCATCCTGACCGACCTGGATCACTTCAAGTCCATCAACGACCGCTTCGGGCACCTGGACGGCGACAAGGTCATCCGGACCTTCTCCGACATCCTGAAGGACAAGGCGCCGCGCGACGCCGTCGTGGGACGCATAGGCGGCGAGGAATTCGCGGTCCTGCTGCCGCCGGGACTGGCCGCTGCGGCCCACGCCATGGCCGATACCGCCCGGTCCGCGTTCAAGGCCGCGGCACCTGGCATCTTCGCGCACGCCTGCCACCCCACCGCGAGCTTCGGGATCGCCGTCGCTCGTGCGGGCGACAACCTCCTGGCCCTGATGGAGCGTGCCGACCGCTCCCTGTACCAGGCGAAGAACGACGGGCGGGACTGCATTCGATAGGCGCGGCGCCTTCGCTATGCAAGCGTCGCTCGTTCGCCCCGAAGAGTTCCGGACGCGGCTATTGACCTGACGGCAGTCCGGGTTCGATTACGCCCCGCGCTCTTGGCTTCGTAAAGCAGCTTGTCGGCCCGTTCATAGAGCTTCACGAAGCCTTCATCGTCCAAGGCCCTCGCCACGCCCATGCTGGCGGTAACGGGTCGTCCGAGCCCCGGAACCCTATCGGCAACGATTGCGGGGATCGCCTGTCGCCGCCGCTCGGCCTCGATACCGGCATCCTCGCCACGCAGGAAAAGCACGAACTCTTCGCCGCCAAGGCGATAGGCCACAACGTCCGGACCGGCCTCGATGGCGCTGGCCACGGCCTTGAGCACCGCGTCTCCGACCGCATGCCCGTTCAAGTCATTGATCGCCTTGAAATGATCGAGATCGATGACGGCCAGCGTGTCGAAGCCTTCGACTCGAAGCCGCGCGAACTGTCTTTCGATCGCCCGCCGGTTGAACAATCCCGTCAAGGGGTCGGTTTCGGAAAGCCGTTCAAGCAGATAGGCTTCGGTGCGCGCACGATCCCGCTCTCGCTTCATCGTCATGAAGCGGTCCGCCACGCCAAGCGTCGTGAAGAGGACTTCACACAGGCAACCCGCGTAGAACATGAGCATGGCGTCAGCGCTGTGGAACCAGGGCGTCACCCCCGTCACCAGGCGGGTCAGCCCGACGAACACCATGGGCGTGTATCCGACTGTCTGGAACTTCGCGGCACGGCTTCCACGGCGCAGCGCGTCGATCATCGACAGGATGAAAACGATAAGGATCGGCGCGAACGCCGCCGTGTAGGCACTCGATTGCACGGGCCGCGCAACGAACGGGAACGCCGCGTGCAATGCACTCAGGAATATTGCCCACACCGCGCAATACGGCAGCATGCGCCGAAGAACGGGATGCATCAGTCCGGACTCGATGAAGCTGTAGGTGAACATCGTGCCGGAAGCGACGGTTGCTCCGAAGATCACCGTCGTCATCCAGCTCAGCGTCATCGCGGGCGGATCGAACAGCACGACCGAGATGTTCGACGAGACCAGCAGGGTCATCAGCAGCGACAGCGTGAGCGCCGAATGCCAGAGCACGAACGGTTTGCGCAGTACCTGATAGAACGCCGCATTGAAGATCAGCGGCATGACGAGCATGCCCGCAAGCGCGGAAACGATGACCAGGAGCCGCGAGGCACCGGCGCCGTCGCCCGCGGCATCCTCGGACGCCAGATAGGCTTTCTCCAGCGTCATCCGGTGGCTGGGCAGGTCAATGGCGACGACGATCTGCTTCGTCACGCGCGTTACCTCGGGCAGGGAAGCCTTGAAGTACCCGCCGACCATCGAACTGGACAGGGCGGCGGCGGGAATGGTGCTTTGCCGGACCGTGCCGTCCTGGTCGATCGCAAGCAGATGCACCGCCTCGAGTGCGCTGCGCCGCGAGAGAAAATACCGGGGAAGGGGGCCGTCCGGGCCAAGATCGAAACGAAGCAGCGCCCGCTCCGCATCGATGGAAAATTCTCGATCGGCACAGGACCATCGCTCGTCCGACCTGGCCATCGCGACGAGGTCATCCGACAATCCGCCGGATGCCCAGCAAGCGCTGCGAATGTCGGCGAAATCGGCCGCGATGGCCGGCACTGCGCCAAGGTACGCCAGTATCGCCATGAGCAGCGACACCGCCAAGACACACTTTCGAAAGCGACCCCACGCCATAACGCCTCGACAGCGCAACAAGATTTCGATGCAGTCAAGCGCGTCCGATATCAGCTTGGCAGAGCAGTCGCCCGATAGGCCGGAAGCAGGGCGGCAGGGCGCTGGGCTGCTAAACGCGGCAGTTTAGCAAACTGCCCGCGCCAGAATGGGCCCGAATCGCCAGGGGAAATAGGGCTAGTTCGCGGTTTCACCTTGATATCCTGCCGTCAGTCAGGAACGTCAAGGAACTCGCGACATGCTCACGACAGAAACGGCCACCATGCTGGCGAACTACGGCAACTGGGCGGACCAGGTACTTTTCAAAGCGATGCGGGCACTGCCCGAAGGCGCGGTCACGCAACGCCGCCAGACGCTGTTCGGATCGATGATCGGGACGTTGAACCACAACTACCAGGTGGACCTGATCTGGCGCGCCCACCTGCTGGGGGAAAAACACGGCTTCTCGACCCGCCGCGATCTGCTGCATCCCGACCTGGACACCCTCGTGGTGGAGCAGTTGAAGGTCAACCAGTGGTACATCGACTGGGCCGCCAGCCAGACCCCGGACAGCCTGGGCGAGCGGTTGAAGTTCAATTTCGTATCGGGACAGGCGGCCGAGATGGCCCGGGGCGGAATGTTCCTGCACATCGTCAACCACAAGACGTACCACCGCGGCTGGGTCTGTGAGATGTTCTTCGATGCCGGCGTCAATCCTCCGGAAACCGATCTGTCGGTCTACCTGACCGAAGGGTGAGCAAACCGGTAGTACCATGCACGCTTGCCGGCCGCCCGCCGCGTCCGGTCCTCAATCCGTGCAGGGAAGATCCACAGCGCATGCGTTCCATAGGCCGCACACGAAGTCTGTCCGAAGAACTCGTGCAGCTCATGTCCGAGAAAATCCACGGCAAGATGTGGAAGCCCGGCGACAAGCTGCCGACGGAAGCCGAGATCATGCAGGAGTACGGCGTCAGCCGCACGGTGGTGCGCGAGGCCATCTCGCGCCTGCAGGCGGCGCGCATGGTCGAGACCCGGCACGGCATCGGCACCTTCCTGCTGGAACCGCCGGTGGCGCCGCTGCGGCTCGATACCAAGGATGCGGTCACGGTGCTGGACGTGATGGCGGTGCTTGAACTGCGCATCACGGTCGAGACCGAGGCCGCCCGCCTGGCCGCGCAGCGGCGCACTGAACAGGACCTGGCGGAGCTGCGGCGCACGCTGGCGGCGTTCGAGGCGCAGATCGAGCCGGGCGGCGACACCGTCACGGCGGACCTGGCCTTCCACCAGCAGGTGGCCATCGCCACCGGCAACCGCTACTTCCACGAGATCCTGGCGCAGATGGGCGCCACCATCATTCCCCGGACGCGCGTCGATACCGCCGAACTGGCGCGCGACGACCGGCGGGCCTACCTGACGCGCGTGCATCGCGAACACCTGGCGATCTACGAAGCCATCGCCCGCCAGGACGGGGACGCCGCGCACGCCGCGATGCGCGCCCATCTGGCCCGGAGCCGGGAAAAGCTGCGGCAGGCCTATGCCGCCGGCCAGGGCGACGAGGCGGCGGCCACCATCTAACGTCCCACGCGGGCGGCAAACCGCGTCGCCGCATCATTGCCTTCTCCCAATTTAAGTTGTACGATGACTGACGACATATCACTTGTCCCCCTTTCACTACCGGATTCCGTCATGACCCCTCAAGAGCTGAAGGCCACGATTTCCCAGGGATTGCTCTCTTTTCCCGTCACCGATTTCGACCGGAACGGCGATTTCGCGCCCAAGGGCTACGCCGCCCGGCTGGAATGGCTGGCCCCCTACGGGGCCAGCGCGCTGTTCGCGGCGGGCGGCACGGGCGAGTTCTTTTCGCTGACGCCGGCCGACTATTCGGCCGTGGTGAAGACGGCGGTGGACGTGTGCGAGAAGCGCGTTCCCATCCTGGCGGGCGCCGGCGGCCCCACCCGCACGGCCATCGCCTATGCGCAAGAGGCGCAGCGCCTGGGCGCCAAGGGCGTCCTCCTGATGCCCCACTACCTGACCGAGGCCAGCGAAGCCGGCATCGAGGCTCACGTGGAGCAGGTCTGCAAGTCGCTGGACATAGGCGTGATCTTCTACAACCGTGCCAACTCGCGGCTCGGGCCGGCCGCGCTGTCGCGTCTGGCGGACCGCTGCCCCAACCTGATCGGCTTCAAGGACGGCATGGGCGACATCGAAGCCATGGTGCGCGTGCGCCGCGGCCTGGGCGACCGCTTCGCCTACCTGGGCGGGCTGCCGACCGCGGAAGTCTACGCGGCGGCCTACAAGGCACTGGGCGTGCCCGTGTATTCGTCGGCCGTCTTCAACTTCATTCCCAAGACCGCGATGGCGTTCTACCAGGCCGTGGCCAAGGACGACGCGCAGACCATCGGCCGCCTGCTGGACGAGTTCTTCCTGCCCTACCTGGAAATCCGCAACCGCCGCGCCGGCTACGCGGTCAGCATCGTCAAGGCCGGTGCCCGCCTGGTCGGCCACGACGCGGGCCCGGTCCGCGCGCCGCTGACCGACCTGGACCAGGACGAGATGCAGCGCCTGGCAGCGCTGATCGAGAAGGTGGGCGGGCAGTAGGCGGTCAGCCCAGGCTTTCCGGATCCAGGCGCGCCGCTTCCCGTCGCCGCGCCAGGAAGGTCACGCCCCACATCACCACCCCCAGGGCCAGCAGCCAGCCAGCCACCTCGTACTGGATGGGATCGCGGCCGGTGAAGGGCGTGACCATGAACAGGCACACCACCGCTCCCAGCACGGCCAGCGGCGTCCAGGTGCGGAAATGCGGATGCCCGACGCGGTCGCCGCGCAGCAGCAGCACCGCGACGTTGACGAACGCGAACACGCCCAGCAGCAGCAGGGCCGTGGTGCCGCCCAGCGCGCGGATGGCCTCGGAGTCGCTGGCCGCGGACACCAGCACGATCAGGCCCACCGCCAGCACGGTGGTGAACAGGATGGCGGTCCACGGCGTCTGCGTGCGCGCGTGCACGTGCGAAAGAAAGGAAGGCAGCACGCCCTGGCGCGACATGCCGTACAACAGGCGGCTGGCCATCATCATGTTGATCAGCGCCGAGTTGGCGACCGCGAACATGGAGATGACGGGCATGATCACTTCCATGGGCAGGCCGGGCGCGGCGCGCTTGACCACCAGCACCAGCGGCGTGGAGCTGGAGGCCAGTTCGCCCACGGGTATCAGCGCCACGGCGCAGATGGACACCAGCACGTAGATGGTGGCCGTCAGCCCCAGCCCGGTCAGCAGCACCTTGGGGAAGATGCGGTTGGGGTCGTGGGTTTCCTCGGCCATGTTGACCGAGTCCTCGAAGCCCACCATGGCGTAGAAGGCCAGCGCGGTGGCCGAGGTGATGGCCAGGAAGACACTCTTGTCCTCGGGCGTATCGAAGGCCACCACGCGCGAGAAGTCGGCCTGCCCGCCCGCGATCGCATAGAAACCCAGCAGTATCACCAGCAGCAGGCCGCTCAGTTCGACCAGGGTCAGCACCACGTTGGTCTTGACGCTTTCGGACACGCCGCGCAGGTTGACGCACATGACCAGCAGCATGAAACCCACCGCGCCCAGCGTGGTCAGCGTGGGACTGGCGTCGATGCCCAGGGACACGAACAGGTTGGCGGCGAAGGCCTGCGAAGCGGTCGAGGCCGAGGTCAGGCCCGAGCACATCACGGTGAAGCAGATGATGAAGGTCAGGAAGTGCAGGCCGAAGGCCTTGTGTACGTACAGCGCGGCGCCCGCCGCGCGGGGATACTTCGTGACGAGTTCGAGATACGAGAAGGCGGTAAGCAGCGCGATCAGGAAGGCGGCCAGGAAGGGCGCCCAGGCCGCCCCGCCCACTTCGCCGGCCACCTGGCCGGTCAGGGCATAGACGCCGGTGCCCAGGATGTCCCCCACGATGAACAGTAGCAACAACTTGGGCCCCATCACGCGTTTCAGGGGAGTGCCGCCCTCTTGCGCTGCCGCCATCGTGAGCCTCTTCGCGGGTATGCCGATGGATCGATTCTAGTGGGCACGCATTCCGTGCGTGTGTTGCTCATGCAACCGAATGTCTCGGCCCGGCTCAATCTACCCTGGCGTTGGACCGCCGCACCGCATCTCCCCAGGCTTGCAGTTCCGCTTCTACGTGGGTGCGGAATTCGGCGGGAGACCCACCGGCCGCCTCGACCGCGCGCTCATTCAGCGTCTGCCGAATCTCCGGCGTGGCCAGGGCACGGTTCACCGCTGCGTTCAGGCGATCGACGATGGCGACCGAGGTGCCGGCGGGCGCCCACAGGCCGTCCCAGGCCATGACGCTGAAGTCCGCGACTCCGCTCTCGGCCAGGGTGGGAAGCTCCGGTACCTGGGGCGAACGCACCGGACTGCTGACGGCCAGGCCGCGCAACCGGCCGTTCCTGACCATGGGCAGGGGAATGGGCATGACATCGATCATCAGCGATATTTGTCCGCCCATCAGGTCCTTGAGCGATGCCGCGTTGCCGTTGTACGGCACGTGCACCATCCTGATGCCCGCCTTGGCCGCCAGCATCTCGGCGGCCAAGTGCGACGTGGTGCCATTGCCGCCCGAGCCGTAGACATACTTGCCGGGGTTGTCCTTCAGGAGACGGAGCAGCTCGGGCATGGTGGTGGCGGGGAAATCGGAGCGCACCACGACGATCAGGGGCAGTTTGGTGAATTGCGCGATGGCGGCGAAATCCTTGACCGGATCAAAGCCCGTAGCGGCGCCGTAGAGGGACTTGTTGATAGCGTGGGTGCCGTTGGTGCCATACAGCAAGGTATAGCCGTCGGCTGCCGCACGCGCCACGTACTGCGCGCCGATATTGCCGCCCGCGCCCGGCCGGTTCTCTACCACGACCGTCTGCCCCAGCTCCTTCTGTAGCATGGTTCCCAGCAGGCGTCCCTGCACGTCGCCGCCACTACCCGCCGGGAACGGAACCACGAGATGAATGGGTTTGGCGGGATAAGCTTCCTGCGACAGTGCGAGGCCCGGCGCCGACAGCGCGCACGCCAGGCCGGCGACGGACAGGCTGGACAACATGGTTTTCATGGGATGCCTCCTGGGAGGCGGCCGCCTTGGCCGCCGACTGTTCATGGCTTGGCGGGCAGCCCGACGAGCGCCCGGTATTGGTTGGCGGAAGCCGGCGTGCGGCCCAGCAGTCCCGCGATGTCGCGAGCCATGCCGAACATCTCCAGATTGCTCTTTAGCCGCTCGTCGCGATGCGGGTGTTTCCACGGCGTGTCCTCGGTGCCGACACGGATGTGCAGTCCCATCATCGTGGCCAGCGTGGTCATGTAGAGCGACGCGCGCCCCGCGGCACATACGGTGATGACGCTATCCGGGTCGATCTTGCGGATCTGGTCAACCATCAGGAACAGATGTCGGCTCATGTCCTGCGCGTCGCTTACCCAGGTGCCGGAAATGAGCGTCCTGCCCACGTCGAAGGGCAAGCCGTACAGCACGATCCAGTTGTACGGCTTCTTCAGAATGCCCGTGTCGATCAGCTTGCGCTTGGCCAGCTCGATCTCGCCCGAACTATGAATGGCGATTTCCGGTTTGACGCCATGTTCCTCCAAGGCCTGGACGGCGGGAATCATGAAGGCATCCGGATGTCCCGAGGCGCATGGCGCGACCTCGGCCAACCCCGCGCGGGCCGGACTGACGCATACGTCGAAGGATTCGCCGTTCAGGATGTTCAGATTGGGGACGAAGTCGGTGCCAAAGCGCCGACGCAGCGGATCGAGCACGAGCGAGTAGGCTTCGACCGGTGGAATGTCCCGATCCAACCGCCGGCCCCGCTCGTCCACCACCCACGTAAAGTCCAGATGCACGCCGCAGGCGCCGGCCTCGATGACGTCGGACGCGGCATCGACATAGTGCTGGATGGACGAATGGCCCGCCCCCTCGTCCAGGCGCGCCGCCACCGCGGTGTTGATGGCGATCGTGGCGGGAATATCCCACCGAGGCTGGACACTGGCGTCCGCAACAAAGCGGTACTCCTCCATCTCCCGGCGCGCGGCCTCCCACAACGGCAAACGTTCCTGCATGACAGCCTCCGATCCGTGTCGTGAATTAATTCGTTCTAGATCGAATTAATTCACGACACGGATCAAAAGACAAGGCCCCTAGGGAAAATACCGCCTGTTTCGACAACGGCGTTTTTCATTGCGCCGGGTTTGCAGGCATCATTGCGGCAGACGCCGGCAGCCGGCCAGGAAACCGTTTGCATGAAACCAGCTAGTACGAAGAAGACCGGGACCCGATCGACATCCACGAAGCGCAGAGCCCCCCCGGGACACGAGCATTTCGATGAGCGCGACCGCACGATCGCCTGGGTCATCCGCACACTGCACCGCCTGTACACCGCCAAGGCCCAGGACATCTTGGACGAGGACAAGATCACCATCGCCCACTGGTATTACCTGCGCGTCCTGGCCACGCATGGCCAGCTCACCCAGCTCGAACTGAGCCGCCGCGTGGGCATCGCCTCGAACACCGCCGTACCCGCGCTGGAGAACATGGAAAGAATGGGCCTGGTCACCCGGGCCCGCGACCCCGACGACCGCCGCAAGCACCAGGTCGAATTGACCGAACGGGGCCGGGCACTGGTCGACAAGCTGCTGCCGCGCATGGTCGACATGCTGGAAGAGTCGATCACCGGCGCCACCGTCGACGAGGTCCGGACGTTCTGGAAGGTGCTGCTCCTGGTCGAAGGCAACCTTCGCGACGAGGCCGACGGCGGCTTCGATTGACGCCGGGTGCGGATCCGGAGTTTCGCGCTATCCTTGCGGGGACCCGCGGCCGGCCCCGGCCTCCGCTCTGTTACACCCTTTGCCCGCCGCCCCGTGCCCCCACGCGCCGCAATGCACCGATCCCCGCCGTCATTTCCCGCCATCCCGCTCCCGCAAGGAGCCGCCTGATGGGCGTCTTCCACATCTATTTCTCCATCCTCAGCCTGCTGGCCCCGCTCATGGTGGTCATCGGCGTCGGCACCACCTGGGGCAAGCTGGGACACGCATTCCCGGCCCAGTTCGTCACGGTGCTGGCCACTACCGTCACCACGCCGGCGCTGGTGTTCAACACCCTGGTCACGACCCAGCTCAGCAACGAGATCATGGCCACGGTGGCCGGCGCCACGGTGCTGGCGCTGGGGCTGTGCATGGGCGTCTCGGCGCTGGCGCTCAAGCTGTGCAAGCTGCCGGTGCGCAAGCTGCTCCAGACCACGTCCTTCCCGAACGCCGGCAACCTGGGGCTGCCCATCACGCACCTGGCTTTCGGCGACGCCGGACTGTCGACCTCGATCGCGTTCTTCGCCGTGTGCTCGTTCATCCAGCACACCGTGGGCGTGCGCACGCTGCCCAGCGCGGACGGCATGCCGGCGGCCTGGAAAAGCCCCATCCTGATCGCCTCGGTGCTGGCCGTGGCCTGCCGGGTCTTCAGCTACACGCCGCCGCAGTGGATCATGGAGTCGGCCCAGCTGCTGGGCAGCATGACGGTGCCGCTGATGCTGCTGGGGCTGGGCCACGCCCTGGCGCTGATTCCCGCGGCCGGCCTGAAGCTGGGCGGCATCGTCGGCGCCATCCGGCTCGTGGCGGGCCTGGCCACGGGCGCGGCGGCGGCATGGCTGGTGGGGCTGCCGGCCGACATGATCGGCAACGTGGCCCTGCAGATGGGCATGCCCTGCGCGGTGGTCAGCTATATGTACGCGCGCCGCTATACCGACATGGGCGACACCGCGGCGGGCGCGGTACTGATTTCGACCGTGGTGTTCCTGATCCTGGCGCCTTTCCTGCTATGGCTGCTGGGGTCGCCCGTGGCGGGCTGAACCCGGCGTTCAGGCTTGCCCGGCGCGCCGGTGCTGCATGGGCGTCATGCCGTAGCGGCCACGGAAGGCGCGCGAGAAATGCGCCTGGCTGGCGAAGCCCCAGCGATAGGCGATGTCGCCGATGGACAGCTTGCGGCTGCCCTCGTCCGCCAGTTCCTGGTGCGCGCGTTCGAGCCGCTTGTCCCAGATCCATTGGCTGACGCTGCGGTCCCGGTGTGCGAACAGGCGGTGCAATTGCCGCACGGACAGGCCCAGGGCGCGCGCCACCTTTTCTGCATCCAGCGCGGGATCGTTCAGGTGTTCGGCGATGAAGGCCTCGGCGCGCAGCAGCCGCCATGCGGCCATGTCGTTCAGTTCCCGCGCCGCGCCGGGATCGACCGCCGCGCGCAGCAGGTGCCGGGCCTGGTCGGCCACGCCCGGCACGGCGTCGGCGCGCGGCCGCTCGACGAAATCCACCGCCATGGTGCGCAGCGTGTTGGCCAGCAGCCGGCCGGTGCGCAGCCGGTTGTCCACCTGGATGGGCGCCGCGGGCCGCATCTCGCGCCGGCCCCGGAACAGGCGGTCGGCCTCGACCTCGACGATGATCTGGCGCATGTCGCCGGTAAAGCCGTACAGGTAGGGAATCGCGTTGGAATAGACGATGACGTCGCCGGCGCGCACGGTGTAGCACTGGCCCGACTGGAACAGGAAGGCGTCGCCTTCGAGCAGGATGCAGGCGAAGATCGAATCCTTGGGATGGGTCTTGAGCAGCGAGCGCGTCCGTTCGATGACGTGCTGGTTGCCCCGGATCTCGGTGAAGGCGACGTCGTCCGCGTCGAACACGCGGCCCTGGGCGCGCAGGCCGTGCGGGTCGTAGGTCGAACAGGTCAGGCCAATCAGTTGCGAGGCGTTGTACGACTCCCAGAATGCCAGCCGCTGGGAAGACGGCACCTGGTCGGTCGATGCCTGCGCGCGAGGGGACAGGGTCGTGCTCATGGTCGTGCCCGTGGGAGGACCGCCCGGCGACGGGGCGGATGGCGTCCAACATGGCGGCGGCGCCGCGGCTTATGGCGATGCTAGCACGGGCCGCCCGGCCCTCCGGCCCGGGTTGACCCTCGGGTACGGACCGCGCCCGTGGCCGCGGCCATGTCGCGCCCAGTCAAATTCGCCGTCCCGCCGGGTCAAGCGGCCGGACGGCGCGCTCGCTACATTGACACGATCCATCGAAGACCAGGAGGCCCCCATGCTCAAGACCGCCGGCAACGAGTTCTGGCGCGACATCGCACCCATCGCCGACGTGTTCAAGCCCGATGCCAAGCCCGAGGTGCACATCGGCAACGCGCCCACCGACGACAGGAAGTGGTATGTCCCCTTCACCGACACGGTGGCCTCGCGGCCGCTGTGGATCTCGCCTTCCGAGAACCGCTGGTGCGACATCCTGCGCGCCGATGCCGCCGGGCTGGTCAACCGCCACTACCATCCGCACGAGGTGTTCGCCTACACGATCTCGGGCAAGTGGGGGTACCTGGAGCACGACTGGATCGCCACCGCGGGCGACTTCGTCTACGAGACGCCGGGCGAAGGCCACACGCTGGTGGCCTTCGAGCACGAGCAGCCGATGAAGGTCTTCTTCATCGTGAAGGGGCCGCTGATCTGGCTGGACGAGAAGGGCCAGTCCACCGGCCATTTCGACGTGCACGACTACATCGCGATGTGCCGCGCGCACTACGAGAAGATCGGGCTGGGCGCCGCCTACGTGGATACCTTGTTCCGCTGAAACAGGCCCTGCGGGGCCCGATAACGACAACCAGGAGACGACATCATGCAACGCAGGCAATTCGCGACCTTGCTCGCGGCGGCGGCCGCCACCGCGCTGGCGGCGCCGGCACTGGGCCAGTCCAAGGCCCCGGCCGAGATCCGCATCGGCTACGCCATTTCCAAGACCGGCGCCTACGCCGGCGGGGCCAGCACCACGGTGCTGCCCAACTACCAGATGTGGGCGGCCGACGTGCAGCAGGCCGGCGGCATCGAGATTGGCGGCAAGCGCGTGCCGGTCAGGTTCTTCGAGTACGACGACCGCAGCAACTCGGAAGAGGCCGTGCGCGCGGTGGAACGGCTCATCAACCAGGACAAGGTGGACTTCATCCTGCCGCCCTGGGGCACGGCCATGAACCTGGCGGTGGCTCCCATCCTGCACAAGCACAACTACCCCCACCTCGCCACCACGATGATCTCGGACCATATTCCGCAATTGCGCGAACGCTGGTCCAATCTGTTCTTCTTCACGCTTACCTCCACGGACTACGCCAACGGCGTGGTGGACGTGCTGACGCGGCTGCGCGAGGAAGGCAAGATCAAGGGCAAGGTCGCCATCGTCAACGTGGCCGACCAGTTCGGCCTGGAGCTGTCGAAGGCCGCGCGCGAGGGCCTGAAGAAGGCGAAGTTCGACATCGTCTACGACCAGAGCTACCCCCTGGGTTCGCAGGAGCTGCAGACCATCCTGAACGAGGTGCGCCGGCGCGAGCCGGAGGCCTTCCTGGCCTTCAGCTATCCACCCGACACCATGGCGCTGAACGACCAGGCCAAGGTCGTGGGCTTCAACCCCAAGGTGTTCTACACCGCGATCGGCACGGTGTTCCCGATGTTCAAGAACCGCTTCGGCGCCAATGCCGACGGCGTCATGGGCCTGGGCGGCGTCAGCGCCGAACTGCCCGTCACCCGCGACTACCGCGAGCGGCACCTTGCCATGTTCAAGCAGGAGGCGGACTACAACGGCAGCGCCGTCACCTACGCCACCCTGCAGATCCTGCAGCAGGCCATCACACGCGCGGGCTCCATCGACCGCAAGGCCGTGTCCGAGCAGATCCGCACCGGCAGCTTCGAGACCGTGCTGGGCCCCGTCAAGCTGACCAACCGCCTGTGGGCCGAGGCGTCCAGCGTGGGGCAATGGCAAGGCGGCGTGTTCCAGCCCATCTCGCCCAAGACCGCCATCGGCGTCAAGCCCGCCGTCTTTCCCAAGCCCGAATGGAAATGACGGCAGGGAACATGGTGGCCGATCATGTGCTGCGCTGCGGTCCCGGCACGGTGGTGTGGGGCTTCCTGGGGCCGGACGTGCCGCCCGCGCTGCGCATACGTCCGGGCGACACGGTACGCATCGACACGGTGAACGCCGTGGGCGTGCCGCTGCCGCCCGACGAGGCGCTGGCCTTCTTCACCCATCATGGCCTGCCCCTGGAGGGGCCGGTGGCCGAGATGCTGGAGATCATGCGCACCGTGCCCAAGGACGTCGGCCCGCACATCCTGACCGGCCCGGTCAGCGTGGAAGGCGCCGAGCCTGGCGACGTGCTGGCGGTGGAGATCCTGGCCGTGGCGCCGCGCGAGCCCGCGTACGGCGTCAACTTCGCCCGCCCCGGCGCGGGCGCGCTGCCGGGACTCCTGAAGGAACCGCGGCTCAAGCTGATGCGCCATGACGTGGCGGGCGGCGTCGCCCGCTTCGACGAACGCATCGCCATCCCGCTGGCACCGTTCATGGGCACCATGGGCGTGGCGCCCACCCGCAAGGTGTCCTCGATCCCGCCCGGCCCCTTCGGCGGCAATCTGGACCTGAAGGATCTGCGGCCGGGGGCGGTGCTGTACCTGCCCGTGCAGGTCGCGGGCGCGGATTTCTTCGTCGGCGACGGGCACGCGGCGCAGGGCCACGGCGAGGTCAACCTGACCGGGCTCGAGACCTCGATGACCGGCGTCTTCCGCTTCGCGCTGCACAAGGCCCGCGGCCTGCGCTGGCCCATGGCCGAGACCGACGAGCACTACATCGCCATGGGGCTGGACGAAGACCTGGACGCCGCCGCCGAGCTGGCTGTCTTACAGGCGGTGGCGGTACTGCGGCATTTCGGTGAATTGCCCGATGCCGATGCCTACGCGCTGGCCAGCCTGGCCGTGGATTTCGAAATCACCCAGCTGGTCGACGGCGTCAAGGGCGTCCACGGCCGCATCCCCAAGCGGCTGCTGGCCGCCTGCCCGCGCGCAACGGGCCGCCGGTGGGGCCCGCTGCCCTGAACGCCTTCCTCCTTTTCACCGGACACGACTCATGAACATGAAAGACCAGGTCTGCATCGTCACCGGCGGTGCCGGCAGCCTCGGGCTGCACAGCGCGCTGGCCATGCTGGAACAGGGTGCGCGCGTCCTGCTGGTGGACCGGCACGCCGACGCGCTGGAAGCCGCCCGCGCCCAGGCGGCCGGCCACGGCGATCGGGTGGCGACCTTCGCCGGCGACGCCACCGACCCGGGGCAGGCCCGCGCCTACGTCGACGACGCGCTGCGGCGCTGGGGGCGGCTGGACGTGCTGGTCTGCAATGCCGGCATCAACGGCGCCATCCGGCCCATCGCCGACTACCCCGACGACGTGTTCGACGCGGTCATGGCCGTCAACGTCAAGGGCACCTTTCTGGCTTGCAAGCATGCCCTGCCCCGCATGGCCGACGGCGGCAGCATCGTCATCGTCTCCAGCGTCATGGGCGTGACGGCCGACCCCGGCGTGTGCGCCTACGCCACCTCCAAGCACGCGCTGATCGGCCTGATGCGCGTGGCCGCCAAGGAAGCCGCCGGCCGCGGCATACGCGTCAACGTCGTCGCTCCCGGCCCCATCGCCAACGACTTCCAGGCGGACATCGAACGCCGGCTGGGCGAGGTGCTGGGCCTGGACGCCACCCGGATGCTGGACGAGGCCATTCCGCTGGGCCGCCACGCGCGTGTCGAGGAAATCGCGCAGACGGTGCTGTTCCTGGCTTCGCCGCAAGGCAGCTTTTCCACCGGCAGCGTCTTCATGGCCGACGGCGGCATGCACATCTGATGCGGTGTTTGCCTCAAGTCCCGGGTAGCGGGGCCGTTAATCCGGCCATGCTCCATCCGAACCCGATGCCATGCCGCCCGTAACGCCCATTTCCGCTTCGCTGTCGAACTCGCACCTGCGGCTGTCGGGCGACATGAATGGTCAGGCGAACGCCCCTGCGGCCGATGCCTCGGCCGTCCTGCGGGGCCTGGGCGCGCCGGCCGGCGAAAAGGCGAAGGCCAAGGCCGCCGAGGCGGACAGCGGCGACAGCAGCGATTCCTTCGCGGTGAAGGCGCTGAAGAAGCGCATCAAGGAGCTGCAGAAGCAACTGGCGCAGGCCCAGGCGGAAATGGAGCGCGTGCGCGCCAGTTCGATGTCGGCCGAAGCCAAGGCTCGGGCCATGGCCTCCGCGCAGTCACGCATCAACAGCCTGGCCGGCGCGCTGCAGACGGCGATGTCCGAGCTGGCCAAGGAACTCGAGCGGTCCGGCTCCGGCGCCGCCGGCTCGCTGGTGGATACGCGGGCCTGAAGCCTAGGGCCTGCTCCCGCTGCAACGAGGCCCGCACAGGCCCTAACAGCGGTCGGCGCCCCGGCCGGCCGCCTCCACCGACGTCAGCGCGGCGCCGACGGCGCCCTGCCCGTTCCCCGCTGGCGGCAGACCGCCGGCCGGCCCCGGCCATGGCGTCCTGTCGCGCATGGCCGGATCGGCCCTGAGCAGTTCGGCGATGAACTCGATGACGACGCGCGTGCGCAGCGGCAGGTTGCGGCGCGACGGATAGACGATGTAGAGCGGCAGGCGAGCCGGCGGGAACTCCGGCAATAGCGAGACCAGCCGCCCCGCGTCCAGGTCGTCGGCCACCATCAGGTGCGACAGGATGGCGATGCCGTTGCCGCCCAGCACGGCCTGGTGCACGGCCGATGCATTGTTCGCCCGCAGCCGGCACGGCACGTTCACCGAGAACTGCCCCTCGGCGGCCTCGAACCACCAGGTATCGTCCTTGCCCCAGCGGCTGTAGACCACGCACTCGTGGTGGCGCAGGTCCTGGGGCGACCGGGGCGCGGTCCGGCCGGCCAGGTAGGACGGCGCGGCCACCAGGAAGGCCGAAGTCATGCCCACCCGCCGCGAGATCAGCGAACTGTCGTCGATGGGCCCCAGGCGCACTTCCAGGTCCAGGCCGTCCTCGATCAGGTTGCTGGTGCTGTCGCGCACCACCATGTCCAGGCTCAGGCCGGGATGGCTGTCGAGCAGGTCGCGCACGTGGTTGCAGATGTGCAGGGCCAGCGGCGCGGGCAGGCTGAGCCGGACCTTGCCGGTGGGCCGGGCCTGGTCCGGACTGGCGGACACGCTCAGGCTCTCGGCGGCCTCGACCAGGCTGCGGGCGGCGGGCAGCAGGTTGCGCCCTTCCTCGGTCAGCACCACGCCGGTCGTGCTGCGCTGGACCAGCCGCATGCCGACGTGTTCTTCCAGCGCGCGCACCTGCCGGGAAACGGCGGGCTGGGTGACGCCGCGTTCGTTGGCGACCACCGAGAACGAGCCGGTTTCCGCGACGCGCAGGAAAGCGAGGAGCGAGGAAATCAGGTCCATGGCGAGCTTTCCAGGATACGCCTGCGGCGGGCCGCGCTTCCATACTTTTTCTACGAACGATTATACGGTCGGCGCTCCTAGTGCCGCGGGTCGATAGTGCCTAGCATTCGCTCGACATGAAGGTGGACCCACACGTACAGGTAGCATCGATGAACACGCAATCGGAATTGCCCACCGGCCCCAGCAAGGCCGAGATGATGCAGGCGGTCAGGGAACTGCTGGACTTCATCGGCCGCCGCCCGCTCGGCCCCGAGCTGGAAGCGGCCTTGAACGAGCGCTACGGCGCGCACACCGAAGGCTATGCCCGCCTGCTGGCGCTGCTACGCCGCGGCATAGGCGAAGGCTGGTCCTGCTATGCGGAGATAGACGGTCCGGACTACCGGCGAGGGCGGATCGCGCATGCCTCGCCCGACACGGATGGATTCACGGTGGAAAGCGGCTGCCTGCGCAACGTGCCGGGCCACTACCACCGGCACCCGCTGGGCGAGATCAACATGATCGGCCCCGTGGACGAGACCGGCCGCTTCTGCGGCGCAGGCGCGGGCTGGAAGGTCTTTCCGCCCGACAGCTCGCACTTCCCGACCGTCACGGGCGGCATGGTCACCATGCTGTTCTTCCTGCCCGGCGGCCAGATCGAATACAGGAACCCGCCGTCGGCGGCCTGAACGGCGCCTTTCTTGCAGCACCCCGGTTCCCATCTCAACGTTCCACATCCAGGGGTATCCATCATGCACGTCAAATGGCTCGCATTGCCGCTCGCAATGCTGTTGGGAATGTCCGCCCACGCCGCGGACAAGGTGAAGATAGGTTTCATCAGCACGCTGTCGGGGCCGCTGGCGGCGCTGGGAACGGAAATCCGGGACGGGTTCCGGCTCGGCCTGGACGAGACCGGCAACCGGATGGGCGGCCTGCCCGTCGAGGTGGTCGAGGGCGACGACCAGGCCAATCCCGGCATCGGCAAACAGCTGGCCGACAAGTTCATCAAGCGCGACAAGGTCGACTTCATGACCGGCGTGGTGTATTCGAACGTGATGATGGCGGTGGGCGCCCCCACCTTCGCGGCCCGGACGTTCTACATCAGCGCCGCGGCGGGCCCGGCCTCGCTGGCCGGCGCGCAGTGCAACCCGTACTTCTTCGGGCTGGCCTGGCAGAACGACGGGCAGAGCGAGGCCATGGGCCGCCACATGAGCGACAAGGGCTACCAGCGCGTGGTCATCATGGCGCCCAACTACACGGGCGGCAAGGAAAACCTGGAAGGCTTCAAGCGCACCTTCAAGGGCACCGTGGCCGACGAGATCTACGTCAAGCTGGGCGAACTGGACTTCGCCTCCGAGATCGCCAGGATCCGCGCCCAGAAACCCGATGCGCTGTTCTTCTTCCTGCCGGGCGGCATGGGCATCAACTTCATCAAGCAGTTCCAGGCCGCGGGACTGGCGCGCGAGGTGCCGTACTTCGTGCCAGGCTATTCCGCCGACGAGGACACCATCCAGGCATTGGGCGACGCGATGGTGGGACTGCAGAATTCGTCGCACTGGGCATGGGACCTGGACAATGCCGCCAACCGCAACTTCGTCGCGCGCTTCCAGCAGCGCTACGGCCGGCTGCCGTCGATGTACGCCTTCCAGGGCTATGACGTGGTGCGCCTGCTGGACCGCGCGGTGGCCGACGTGAAGGGGAAGATCGAGGACAAGCGCGCGCTGCACGACGCCATCGCCGCGGCGCGCTTTGAGTCCGTGCGAGGCCCCTTCAAGTTCAACACCAACCAGTTCCCGATCAACGACTTCTATTTGCGCGTGGTGCAGAAGGACGAGTCCGGCCGCGTCACCAACAAGACGATCGGCAAGATCATGACGGCGCATACCGACAGCTATGCCGGCGCCTGCAAGATGAAGAACCCCTGACAGAATCACGAGGATCAATCATGGCAGCTCCCAAGATACTTGCTTTCGCCGGCAGCTCGCGCGGCGCGTCGCTGAACAAGCTGCTGCTGGCGGTGGCGGCCGACGGCGCCCGCGCGGCCGGCGCCGAGGTCACGCAGGTCGACCTGCGCGACTACCCCATGCCGATCTACGACGGCGACGACGAAATGCAGTCCGGCGTACCCGACAACGCGCTGGTCCTGCGCAGCCTCATCGCCGGCCACGACGGCCTGCTGGTGGCCACCCCCGAGTACAACGGATCGGTCACCGCCCTGCTCAAGAACGCGCTGGACTGGTGCTCGCGCCCGATCAACGGCGAGGACGGCCTGCTGCCCTACCGGGGCAAGACGGTGGCGCTGCTGGCGGCCTCGATGAGCCCCTTCGGCGGCATACGCTCGGTCACCCACGCGCGCGGCATCTTCAACAAGATGGGCGCGATCGTGCTGCCCGACGAAGTGCTGCTGCCGCAGGCCCAGCACGCCTTCGACGCCGGCGGCAACCTGCTGAACGAAACCGCGCGCCAGCTTGCCCGTCAACTGGGGGCGGCGCTGGCCGCGAAGGCAAGGCGAGGCGGCTCATGAGCACGGTCATCGAGTCCGCGCTGAACGGCGTCCAGTTCGGCCTGATGCTGTTCCTGCTGGCCGCCGGGCTGACGCTGGTGTTCGGCATCATGGACATGATCAACCTGGCCCACGGTTCGCTGTACATGTTCGGCGCCTACCTGACCGCCGCGCTGGTCGAGCCCACCGGGTCGTTCCTGCTGGCGATGCTGGTGGCGATGCTGGCCACGGCGGCCATCGGCATGCTGCTGGAGATGACCGTGCTGCGCACGCTGTACCAGCGCGATCACCTGTCGCAGGTGCTGGCGACGTTCGCGCTGATCCTGATCGGCAACGAAGTCGTGCGCATGATCTGGAGCCCGCAGCCGCGCCGGCTGGCGCTGCCCGAACTGTTCTCGGGCCCGGTCGACCTGGGGGCCGGCATCCAGTATCCGTCCTATCGCCTGCTGGTGATAGGCGTGGGCCTGGCGGTGGCCCTGCTGCTGTACCTGGTGGTGGCGCGCACGCGCGTCGGCATGTGGGTGCGGGCGGGTGCCTCCAACCGCGAGATGGCGACCGTCATGGGCGTGGACATCAGGCGCCTGTTCACGCTGGTGTTCGGCCTGGGCGCGCTGCTGTGCGCCGTGGCCGGCGCGTTGCTGGGGCCGCTGCTGTCGGTCCAGGTGGGCATGGGCGAGAGCATCCTGATCCTGGCTTTCGTGGTGGTCGTGATCGGCGGCATCGGCTCGATCCGCGGCGCGCTGGCCGGCTCGCTGATGGTGGGCATGGTCGATACCGTCGGCCGCACGCTGGTGCCCGACGCGCTGGGCACGGTGTTCTCGCCCGCCGTCGCCTCGAACCTGGGACCGACGCTGGCGTCGATCCTGATCTATGTCCTGATGGCGGCCGTGCTGTTCTGGAAACCGCAGGGCCTGTTTCCTGCACGGGGGTAACCATGGCACCACTGGACCAAATCCTGGGCCGGCGGACCGGCGCCATCCTGCTGGCGCTGGCCGTGGCCTTTCCGCTGGGCGCGGACTGGCTGGGCCAGGGCTTCTACGTCGACCTGGCCGCGCGCATCATGATCTTCGCGCTGGCGGCGACCAGCCTGAACCTCGTCATGGGCTTCGGCGGCATGGTCTGTTTCGGCCACGCGGCCTTCCTGGGCATAGGCGCCTACACGGTGGCCATCCTGATGGATGCCGGCGTGGACGCGGCCTGGATCGCCTGGCCGGCGGCGACGGCGGCGGCCGCGCTGGCGGCCTGGCTGATCGGCGTGGTCAGCCTGCGCACGCGCGGGGTGTACTTCATCATGATCACCCTGGCGTTCGCGCAGATGCTGTACTACGTGTTCGTGTCGCTGAACGCCTACGGCGGCGACGACGGCATGCCCCTGCCGACCCGTTCGGTTCTGCCGTTCGGCCTGGACGCCTCGTCCGACCTGACCTTCTATTACGTCGTGCTGGCCATCCTGGCCGTGGCCATGTGGTTGATGCAGCGCCTGGTCAACGCCCGCTTCGGCCGCGCGTTGCAGGCCATCCGCGAGAACGAGACACGCATGGAGGCCATCGGCTATCCGGTGTTCCGCATCAAGCTCGCGGCCTTCGTCATCGCCGGCGGGGCGGCGGGGCTGGCGGGCGCGCTGGTCGCGAACCAGGCCGGCATGGTCAGCCCCGGCCTGATGTACTGGACCCAGTCGGGCTCGCTGATGATCATGGTCATCCTGGGCGGGGTGGGCTATCTGTACGGCGGCGTGGTGGGCGCCGCGCTGCTGCTGGCGGCGGAAGAATACCTGTCGGGCCTGACCCTGTACTGGCAGCTGCCGCTGGGCATCCTGCTGCTGGCCGCGGTGCTGTACGCCCGCAACGGCGCGCTCAGCCTGGCCACGAGGTGGCGCCATGGCTGATTCCTGCAAGCTGCGCGTGGCGGGACTGGTCAAGCGGTTCGGCGGGCTGACGGCCACGGACCAGGCCAGCTTCGAGGTCAGGGCCGGCGAGATGCACGCCCTGATCGGCCCCAACGGCGCGGGCAAGACCACCCTGATTCACCAGATCTCCGGCGCGCTGCGGCCGGACGCCGGCCGGATCTGGCTGGATGGCGCCGACATCACCCAGCTCCCCATGCACCGGCGCGTGCGCCTGGGGCTGGCGCGCTCTTATCAGATCACCAGCGTGTTCAAGGCCTTCAGCGTGCTGGACAACGTGGCAATGGCGGTGCAGGCGCGCACCGGCGGCGCCGCCGGATGCTGGCGGCCGGTGCGGCGCGAGGCCGGCGTGTATGCGCAGGCCCGGCAGGCGCTCGACCGGGTCGGCCTGGCCGCCCGCGCGGATGCGCTTACGCACAGCCTGTCCCATGGGGAGCAGCGCAAGCTGGAGGTGGCCCTGGCGCTGGCCACGTCACCCAGCCTGCTGCTGCTGGACGAACCCATGGCCGGAATGGGGCCCGAGGAATCCGAAGCAATGGTGGAACTGCTGCTGGGCCTGCGCGGCGAGGTCACCATGCTGCTGGTCGAGCACGACATGCATGCCGTGTTCCGCCTGGCCGATCGCCTCTCGGTCCTGGTCTATGGACGCGTGATCGCCACCGGCTCGCCGGAAGCGATCCGCCGCAACGCCGACGTGTGCCGCGCCTACCTGGGCGACGAGGCCACCGTACGAGCGGCATGAAAACAGGAGACGCCCCATGGAACCGGTATTGGAAGTGAAAGGGCTGCAGGCCGCCTATGGCAGCAGCCAGGTGCTGTTCGACGTATCGCTGGACATCGGCGCGGGCACGATGCGCACCCTGCTGGGACGCAACGGCATGGGCAAGACCACCACGGTGCGGACGCTGCTGGGCCTGACGCCGTCGCGCGGCGGCGAGGTGCGCTTTCTGGGCCAGCGCATCGAGCGCCTGTCGCCGCACCGCATCGGCCGCCTGGGCATCGCGGTCGTCCCGGAGGGCCGGCAGATCTTCCCCAACCTGAGCGTGCGCGAGAACCTGACGGCCTTCGCCGCCAACCGCAGCCGCCAGGCCGAGCCCTGGACGCTGGACCGGATCTACGCCCTGTTTCCGCGCCTGCGCGAACGCGAGCGGAACATGGGCAACCAGTTGTCGGGCGGCGAGCAGCAGATGCTGGCCATCGGCCGCGCCTTGATGACCAACCCGCACCTGCTGATCCTGGACGAAGCCACCGAGGGCCTGGCGCCACTGATCCGGCAGGAGATCTGGGACTGCCTGGCCGCGCTGCGGCGCGCCGGGCAGACGCTGCTGGTGATCGACAAATACGTCGAGCGCCTGATCGGCATCGCGGATCGGCACACTATCATCGAACGCGGACGCGTGGCGTGGGAAGGCAGCTCGGGGGAACTCGGCGCCGACCCGGCCATCTGGCAGCGCTACGTGGGTCTGTGAACCCGCGCTTCGCACATGGCACCTGGAGTAATCGCATGAAACACGTATCGATGGCCGGACTGAGCGAGATGCAGCGCTACTGGCTGATCACCGGCAGCGTCGGGCCCCGGCCCATCGCGCTGGTCACCAGCCTGGATGCGGACAGCCTGTGCAATGCCGCGCCGTTCAGCGCCTTCAACTACATGGGCGAGGATCCGCCCCTATTCGCCATCGCCGTGGTCGCCTACGGACAGGAAAGCCACCGGCCGGGCGAGGCCAAGGACACGCTGCGCAACATCCGCGAACACGAGGAGTTCGTGGTGAACATGGTGGACGAGGCCATCGTCGACCAGGCGGTGCAGTGCGGCAGCGATTTTCCCGCGCACGTCTCGGAGGCCGAGGCGGTGGGCTTCACGCTGGCGCCCTGTACCGCCGTGCGGGTGCCGCGCATCGCCGAGGCGCCGATCTCGTGGGAATGCCGGCTGTTCCGCATCCTGGACATCTCGACCCAGCGGGCCATCGTCTTCGGCGAGATCCTGGCGATGAACTTCCGCGACGACCTGCTGGACGAACAGGCGCTGCGCGTGGACGTCGGGCGCTTCGCCCCGGTGGGCCGGCTGGGCGGGCCTAACTACTGCCTGACCCGCGAGCGGCGCCGCATCCCGGTGCCGACCTACATGCCGGCCACGGGGCAGCCGCGGGAGTGACACCGGGGCGGCCGCCGCGCTACCAGACGATGCAGAACCCCTGTTCCAGCAGCGCCGACGGCAGGGTAGTCGCACGCACCAGCCCCGCCATCCCGAACGCCGCGACCGCCACGCCGCCGGCGATGCGCCAGGCCGGCAGCCGCGCGCGGCGCCGCAGCCAGCCGGCGGCGCCGGACAGCGCGACCAGGTTGGGCAGCGTGCCGAGGTGTT
>NZ_NINX01000018.1 GCF_002188635.1 Pigmentiphaga sp. NML030171
CGACTACATCGAGCGGTTCTACAACACAAGGCGCCAGCACTCAACGCTGGGATACGTCAGCCCCATGCAGTTCGAGGCGGCGGTTTGTTAGGTTAAACAACCTGTCCGGAGAGGCGGGGCAAGCCCATTCCTTTCTGACGTCGAAGACTACTTACTATCGCAAGCAGTCAATGAGAGCATATATGGAGGCATAGCTGCTCCGCGCGAAACCGCTATCGTCTAGGCCATTAGCCTGACATAACCTCGTCAATAGAGCACTGCAGAGCGGGACGCCCCTTCCTTAGCCGGTGCTACACACAAATAGGGAAATCATGGAAAAGTCAGAGTTCGACGTTGCCATCGCCATAGCACAGACGCTAAGGGTCAGCCTTGATGATTTTGCACCGGGCGCCCGGGCCATCGAGTGGGAGGGGGAGCTATGGATTTTCGTCAACGATCCATCGATCTCGACACCTGAAGATCTGAAGCGAACGCCGAGCATCACCCAGGCATCCCTGAAGGAAAGCGTCGTTGCAATCCACTACGTACTGGTCGACTGGATTCCCACCGGCCAGGAACGGGTCACACTGGGACTAGGCCGCACTGCTGAAACAGTAAGGATGGCGCTTCGCAAACTTCTCGACCTTCCTTCCACGTTTGACGCTTCACAGGAAGGGCTGATCAAAGAGGCGCTCGAACCCATCAGCGCGCTGGGAATCGCACCGGTACAAATGACCTTGGTAGACCAGAGCGGCGAACGGAAGCCTAACGCTGCGGATACGTTAGCGCAGCACGTTGGCTCCGATGCAGGTATGGTCTTCATTGAGGCCGAGGCAGGAAAGGGCAAGACTGTATTGCTAGCATCCGCAGCCCAGACGCTGCGGACGGATAAACGAGGAAAGCTTCCAGTCTTCATCCCGCTGAGAAGACTGCCTCTCACTGCTGGTATTGGGTGGGACAGCATTACTCAATTGATCGGCATCGTCGGCGAGGGCTCGGACCGATTAGTCCGAGCCATCAAATCTGGACTGGTCTCGGTATTCCTGGACGGTATTGACGAGGTTGCCGGCCGATATGATAAGAATCTCATTCGTGACTTGCTCGAGTTGATCACCCAACGCCTAGGTTCCCAGGACTCGATGGTCATCCTCTCTGGCCGACGGACCGAGGCTCGTCATCTCGATAGCAGTGACTGGACGATCCTCAGCGTGGATTTGCCCGAGGCCGCGAGTGCCGACTTCAAAGCTTACGTAGGCGCCGTGTTCGATGGCCTCGTATCGCAGAGCAAAGCCACCGGCGCAATCGAACTGCCACAGGAGTACGAAGATCTGATCGGCACTAGGCCGGCTGACGAGCAAGTCGTCCGAGAGAGGGATGACATTGTAGATTGGATCCTCGGAGTCTTCCCCGACGTGGCAAAGGAGCCATCGCTATTCTTCGTCCAGGGCCTAGCAGCGATAGCCATCGGCCGTCGAGCCGGCAACCGTGCGCCACTGCGTAACGACAATGGGATTTTTGTTCCGAGAGTCTGGGACGTTTGCCTCAGCGCAGCTGTATTCGCTTGCATTCGAGAAGCATCAAAGGTAGACAGCATCGCCGCTCAAGAGTATTCGGTTAAGAATCAAATGCGGGTGCTGCAGGGCTTGGCTGCGCTCTCATCATCCCCACCCGGGACCATCGCGCCGACACCGAATGAGCTCGTTCCGGGCGCGTTCGAAGTTGACCCTGTCAATTCGCCCGAAGTTCTTGTCGCCATCACGCGGCAAAACGCAAAACACGCACTTCTTTACGCTACGGAGGCGGCGGGAGGATATCGCCCGCAGTTCCTTAGCGATTGGATACGCTGCGCCCTTCTGGCCCAGACATTTAGGGCCAACAGTTCGCTGGGGCACATGGGTCCTGAGGAAACCTTGGAGCTTGCCGCCTCGGCAGAGCAAGCAAAGTACACATTCGAGTCGCTCCTGCCATCTGCTCTCAATGACGACGACGTGGTTGATCGGTGGCGCCAAGCGTTCGACCGTGCAATCGCAGCCGGACGTGAGTCAGCAAGTGCAAATCTATGGTTCCTTCGGGCAGGAGTGGGTGATGAGCGCTTGTCAGCCCCAGTGCACCCTCCACTGCCCCTAGCAGAGATTACAGACGTCGAGTTCTCAGGTTTTGTTATCAATGACGAATTGAGCGGCAGCGACTTTCTCCTCGACGGTACACGATTCGTGAATTCCTCCATTTCCAATGTACGTCTCAAAGACGTCTCCCTGCGTGACGTCTCGTTTGAGAACTGCGTAATCACGAACATTGAGCTGCTCGACTGCGAAGGTCCAATTTCTTTCGAAGGCTGTAACCTGAACGAAGTAAAGATCACGAACACTAGGTCTAAGAAGAAACCAGCGCTGAAGTTTTCTGACTGCACATTCATCGGCAATAAGAACTCGCTCACCCAAGACGTGGCGACCTATGGCGAGTCCGACTATGGGCCGCCCGCCGTGTTCGAAGAGTGCGTGTCGGATGTTGACATCGACCAATTGATCTATGGTGAGTGGTCTGCCAAGGAAAACGCTGCGAGGGGCATCAGCACAAGGAGCGTGAAGACCTCTAGTGACGCGGAAGCTTGCTTGCGACGCGCGCTGCGTGCCTTTTTTCCGTCGCATATTGGAGACAGCAAAGCTTTGCAGGCGCGTCGCTACATACGGCTATCTGCACTTGGTCGAGGAAGCATGCCTGCTGGTGCCCCCGGTCAAGAAGAACTGCAGCAAATCTTTGAGAGCGTTGGCTTCACGACCGGTGGCAGGTCTAACCACCTGTATGCCCCATGGTCGAGCGTGGTCGGAGCAAGTAAATCTGGCATGGAGCTCAGGACCGAACTGATTGATTTCCTTCGCGATGGAACCCAGCGCGGCCCGGCTGTCGATCAAATGATTTCTCGGCTTGAAGGCCATTTCTCATGACGTTCTGCGTTTCGTTGGCATTGCGCTATTCGGGAGACTGCCATCGCGCCGTTCAACCCGATGCAATGACCCGTTCCGTATCGGTTAATGAAAGAAGGCAGTTCTGTTGTAAGGGGCGCCCCCGCTGAGGAAGCAAGGGGCTCGACAGAAGTCCGGAACAAGGCTTCGCGCGCGAAACAGACGATCGGGGCCACTACCCTAGGCCTCCGCATCATGCAAAACGAGGACCAAAGCTGCATCACCTAGCGCAACAAAAAGAGCGCAGCAAAAAGGGGGCCGAAGCCCCCGAAGTCAGAGCAGACCGCGCTCTGCAAATGATGTAGTAGCACCGCCGGCAACGATGATGTGGTCCAGCGTGCGCACATCCACCAGTTCCAACGCTGCCTTGAGCTGCCGCGTCAGCGCCCTGTCCGCAGTGCTGGGCTCTGGATGCCCACTGGGGTGGTTGTGTGCCAGGATCACTGCCGCCGCATTGGCCCGCAGCGCCTCCTTAACGACCTCGCGCGGATGCACGGATGCGCTGTCGATGGTGCCGCGGAACATCTCGGTGTACTCGATCAAGCGATGCTGTGTGTCGAGGAACAGGACGGCGAACACCTCATGCTCAAAGCCTGCCAGTTTGGCGCGCAGGTACTCCTTCACCACGGCTGGTGAACTGAACTCGGTACCGCGCTGCATCTTCTGGTCGATGGCCTCGCGTGCCGCTTCAAGGATCTGTTCGACAGAGGCCAGCCGATAGCGGCCTTGGGTATCGCGCACGTGCAGCAGCGAATCGAAAGAGGAAAAGGACAGTTGCGACATGATCGTGCTCCGGTTGCTCGGGCGGAATTGCCCGGAACCGGCGCCTCACGGCGCAGCGCAAGCAGTCAGGGATCACAGACGGCCGACAGGCCGCAAGCGTGCGAGCACGCGCAGTCATTGACGGCGAGAACGCCGTGATACGGTGAAGGGAACAGCAAGCCCGCCCCCTCCATCTCCAACGAAGAATTGGAAAGCAAGCGCAGCGCGCAGGCCCGGATCAGCGATCCAGGCCGGAGGCATCAGGGATCAAAGCCGGATGGCCGCGACTCGCAGAGGCGCGGGGCGCAGCCCGCGAGCCCGACGGCGGGATGCTCCTTTCCTACGCCCGGCCTTGCTCCAGCAAGTTGTCCCAATCGCCACCGATAGCCACCATGACGTTCATTGCGAACTCCATGGAATCTGGACGATGGCTGCCGACTCAGAACCGCTCAGGATCTCAGCACAACCCACTGCTTCCCTGCCCCGCCCCGGCACCGAGCAGTACGCCGAGCTTCCGCAGTTCCCGAAGGGCTCGCCGCTGCCTTTTCGCCGCACGATCCGCCGCCGCGAACTGCATCAGATCGTGCCGTTGGCGGAAACCACCATCTACGAGATGGAGCAGCGCGGCGAGTTTCCCCGGCGCTTCCGGCTGACGCCGCGCTGCGTGGCCTGGGATCTGGAAGAAGTCGAAGCCTGGATAGAAGGCCGCAAGCAAGCCTCGCGATCATCAGAGACCGACATATCGCCAGGCCCGGACGTGAGGCTGCGTCGGCATCGCCCTGTTCGATGAAATCGCCGTCTAGCGTCCACGGCGACTACCCGACATCCACCCTGACCAGTTCTGCCCCGGGCAGCACCTGTGCCATCTGAGCCGCGGCAAGCGCGACCGCAGCATCGCGGCCCATTGCCTCCCGGCTGAAGGCCAGCGCAACGTGCCCAGGCCGACCCCAACCCACCGTGGCATCGGCACAGTCGCTGCCCGCCAGCCGGCGCAGGATCTCATCCTGCAAATCCAGTTCAGGATTCAACGCATAGACCAGTGTGAAATCGTGAACCACCGCGATCTCTCCATCCGCTTGTATTACCCCCTGTGTCAGCGCGCCTTGATGCGTGCCAGCACGTCCGCCAACTGCCCACGATCCGCCGCACGTTTGGCGGCCGTGCGCTGTGCCAGGTTGTGCAGCTTGCGCCGCACGCCGGGCAGATCGGCCGCATGGGTAAGGCCGATCAACCCGAAGTCCGGCTGCTCATCCTCAACCGATTCCAGAAAGGCGCGCGATGGCTCGTCCAACCAATGCGCCACGCGCGCCAACAGGCGCTCGCGGCTTTCCAACAAGGCTGTCGCTTCAATGGGCTCAGCCGTCATGCCCTTGAAGTGAGCGTCGAAGGTGGCCTCGAAATCCGCAGGTACGCGCGGCGCCAGCATTTCCCATGCTGGCTTAGGACTGCACGTCAGGTACACGAGAAAGGTCCGCCAAAGACCTGCATCCGCCCGCTCATCCTCCAGCAGCAAGCCCACGTCGAACAGATCGCGCGGATGCTGCCGCGACAATGCCGCCGCCAGCTTTCCGGCATACAGGTCGGCGAAGTCCAGTACCTGCACTTCGGCGAAGCCGAACGCCTCCTCCACCTTCGGGCGCACGACCATGGCCCGCACCGGATGCACCGTCCCGCGCATCACCGGCGTCGTCTCAATCTGCACACGCGCTCGGCCGCGACTGGCTACCAGCCGGGTGACCGCCCCGCCTTCGCCCGCTGAAGCTTGCACCTGCAATTGCAAAGGCCGGGCGCGCATCGCGTCGGCCAGTCGTCCGAGTGCTTCGGCGATCAGCTTCGCATCCTCGGCATAGTCGTGCACCGGCAGCCAGGCCAGGTCGATGTCCACCGACAAGCGCGGCAGGTCATGCTCGAACAGGTTGATGGCGGTGCCGCCCTTGAGCGCGAAGCGCGGCTCTTGGGCCAGCACCGGCAGGATCTCGACCAGCAGCCGCACACGGTCCGTGTAGCGCCGATCCCCTCGATCAAGCCAGGTGCTCATCGAGGTCTCCCGGCAAGGTGATCTGGTAGGTCGGATGCAGGCGCCCGCCGGGCACCAGCGCGCGCTTGCCCCGGCCCAGATCGACATCTTCCAACAACACATGCGACAACCACGCATGCCGATGACGATCGGCCAGCGCCAGGAACAGCCGCTTGGTCTTGATGCTGCGGCAGTGACGCAGCAGCAGGCCGACGCGCTGCGGGCGCAGCGTGGTCATGGCCTGCATCAGCGCATCGGCCTCGTAGACCCCCGCCGCATCCGACACGCCATCGCACAGCTCCAGCATGGCCCGCTCGGGGGTCGAGCAGACCAAGGCATCGACACCAGGTGCGGCAGAGTGCAAGGCCAGACCTACCTTGGATAGCGCCGTCTCGGAGACTTCCGCAGTGAAGGACACGGCCGGCAGATCGAACGGCCCTTTGCCCTGGTACTCGAAGCGCTGCTCCATGGACAGCTTGCCGACCCAGCCCGGCGGAGGCTTCGATCCGTAAAGCGTGATCGTCCCAGCATCGCCCAGGCGCAAGTAGTGCTCGTGCCCTTGCAAGGCCAGCGCAAAGCGTCCCCCGACATGCAGTGGCATGCCCTCCCCGACCTGCAGGCTGCGGACCACCCCATCCCATTGCAGCCGCCCGCCGGCGCGCATGTACACGCCACGCGCCGGCGACACCAGCCAGCCGCTGTCCACATAGCGCGCGACCAGGCTGTTGGAGTAGTCATGCGCGCGCAGCCAGCGGCTGGACACCAGGCGGGTATCGCCGAGTTCGGCCAACAAACGGTTCAATTTTCCTGAATTTTGAGTATCCATAGTGCTCAAAATATCAGTTTTATAAACCTCCGCCAAGGACCATGAGTTTGAAACTTCAGTAAAAGGATCATCCAGAGTGATCTCTTTCTGACAAATGCAAACCCCGGTCTGCCAACCAGAAGGGGTTCCAGTTAAGGTCATCATGCGCTCCTCCCTCACAAAGCCGGGCTGAGCACCGGGACCGACACGTCCTCCGGCACCAGCTTCGGCACATGCGTGCGCCCATCGACCCACGCCTCCACCATGTCGGCCCACTCTTGGAGCATGTGCCGTCGCGGCCCGGCGTACTCAGCCTTGTTGTAGACCGAGCGCGACGTCCGGCTGCCTTCTTCGTGCGCCAGGCACTTCTCGATCCAGTCCCCGTTGAAGCCCACCTCGTTGAGCAGTGTGGAAGCGGTGCGCCGCAGGTCATGCACCGTGAATGGCTCCAGCGGCAACCCGGCTTCCTTCGCGCGGGAGCCAATGAGCTGGGTCACCCGGTTAAGCGTTGCATGCGACATGCACCGGTCGGGGTCATAGCGCGACGGCAGCACGAATCGCGAGCCAGCCGCGCAGGTGTGTAGGGCCACGAAGATGTCCATCGCCTGTCGCGACAGATAGACCACATGCGGCTTGCGTCCCTTCATCCGCACCTTCGGGATCGTCCAGGTGGCGTTCTCGAAATCCACCTCGTTCCAGGTGGCCTCGACCAACTCGCTTTTGCGCACCATCGTCAGCAGGATCAGGCGCAAGGCCAACCGGATGGTCGGATAGGACGCGATGGTCTCCAGTTGGTGGAAGGCCAGCCGGATCTCCGCCGGCGACAGCGCCCGGTCCTTGGGAACGAAGGTCGCAATCGAGGCCGCCTTCACGTCGTCGGCCGGGTTGGCGAGCCGTTCGCCATGCAGGATGGCGAAGGCATAAACCTGCTTCACGATGTCTCGGACGTGGATGGCGGTGGCCGGTGCGCCGCGCGCCTTCACCTTGTTGCACAACGCCCGCAGGTCGTCGGGGGTGACTTCCTTCAGCTTCCGATTCTGGAAGACCGGCAAGATGTCGCGGTCGATGATGTGCTTGCGCATTGCCCGGGTACTGTCGGCCATGCGGGCGTCGGCCAGCCAGCGTTCCGTCATCTCGCCGAAGGTCCTGGCGGCCGTCAGCCGCCGCTTGGCCCGCTGCTTCTCCAGCGCAGGGGAAAGGCCCTGATCGACCGAGCGCTTGGCGTCGAGCAGCCGCTCCCGCGCCATGGCCAGCGACATGCCGGCCGGTCCGTACCGTCCGAGCGTGAGCGTCTCGCGGCGCCCGTTGAGACGGTAGTCGTAACGGAAGGTGATGGTACCGGCGGTCGATACCGCCACGTACATGCCATCGCGGTCAAAAACCTTATAAATCTTGGACTTAGGCTTGAGGTTACGCAGTGCTGTGTCGGTGAGCATTGAGGGTGTTCCTCCTGTTCGTGACGGCTTTTACCGTCAGGGACCTGGAGACCCGTTGATGCTCGGAAAGCCGCATGAAATAAGCTTTCCTGAAGAGTTTTTTACCGTCAAAGACCGGTTCGGTCTCAATAGTAAACAGGAAGGTCTGGATCCGACCTTCGGGGGCTTACCGTCAGTTCTGTCGCCGACCCGTTCTGCTGGCCGGCGATAGCCACCGATAGAAAACGCAACTTATACATTTAAAATCAACAAGTTAAGTCACTTCTACCGATACCTGGCGATAGCCTTCGAAAGACGCTCCGTCATTCCCACTCGATCGTCGCCGGCGGCTTTCCCGACACGTCATAAACCACCCGATTCAACCCCCGAACCTCATTGATGATCCGGTTCGAAGTCCTTCCCAGCAACGCATACGGCAAATGCGCCCAATGCGCCGTCATGAAGTCGGTGGTCTGCACCGCGCGTAGCGCGACGACGTAGTCGTACGTCCGCCCGTCCCCCATCACGCCCACGGACTTCACGGGCAGGAACACGGCGAACGCCTGGCTGGTCAGGTCGTACCAGTTCTTCCCGACCTCCTCGGCCGCGCACAGGCCCGCTGCGGCATCCTGTTCGGTTGCCCGGGTGCCTCGCAGTTCTTCGATGAAGATCGCGTCCGCGCGGCGCAGCAGGTCGGCGTATTCCTTCTTCACCTCGCCCAGGATCCGCACGCCCAGGCCCGGCCCGGGGAACGGATGCCGGTAGACCATGCCGTGCGGCAGGCCGAGCGCGATGCCGAGCTTGCGCACTTCGTCCTTGAACAGCTCGCGCAGCGGCTCGAGCAGTTTCAGGTGCAGGGTATCGGGCAGGCCGCCGACGTTGTGGTGCGACTTGATGGTGACGGCCTTGCCGGTCTTGGCGCCGGCCGATTCGATCACGTCGGGGTAGATGGTGCCTTGCGCCAGCCACTTGGCGCCCTTGAGCTTGGCGGCTTCGCGCTGGAAGACTTCGACGAATTCCTTGCCGATGATCTTGCGCTTGGCCTCGGGGTCGGTTTCGCCGGCCAGCTTGCCCATGAAGTCGTCGGTGGCGTCGACGTGGATGATCTTCAGGCCCATGTTTTCGGCGAAGGTCTGCATGACCTGCTCGCCTTCGTTCAGGCGCAGCAGGCCGTGGTCGACGAAGACGCAGGTGAGCTGGTCGCCGATGGCCTTGTGGATCAGTGCGGCCGCCACGGAGGAATCGACGCCGCCGGACAGGCCCAGGATGACTTCGTCGCTGCCGACCTGTTTGCGGATGGCCTCGACGGCTTCGCTGACGTAGTCGGGCATGTTCCAGTCGGTGCCGCAGCCGCAGATGTCGTGCACGAAGCGCGACAGCAGGGCCTGGCCCTGGACGGTGTGGGTGACTTCGGGGTGGAACTGGACGGCGTAGTAGCCGCGGTCGACGTCGGCCATGCCGGCGATGGGACACGAGGCGGTGGAGGCCATGAGCTTGAAGCCGGGCGGCAGTTCGGTGACCTTGTCGCCGTGGCTCATCCAGACCTTGAGCATGCCGTGGCCTTCGGGGGTGGCGAAGTCCTGGATGCCGTTCAGGAACGGGGTGTGGCCGTGGGCGCGGACTTCGGCGTAGCCGAATTCGCGGTGGTCGCTGAAGCTGACCTTGCCGCCCAGTTGCATGGCCATGGTCTGCATGCCGTAGCAGATGCCGAGCACGGGCACGCCGGATTCGAACACGGCCTGGGGGGCGCGCATGGAGGCTTCGTCGTAGGCCGAGGCGTGGCTGCCGGACAGGATGACGCCTTTGAGGCCCTTGGCGAGCTCGCCGCGGACGAAGTCGTCCGAGACGTCGTAGGGGTGGATTTCGCAGTAAACCTGCGCTTCGCGCACGCGGCGGGCGATGAGTTGGGTGACTTGCGAGCCGAAGTCGAGAATCAGGATGCGGTCGTGCACGCTTCAGTCCATCCGGTAGTTGGGAGCTTCTTTGGTGATCTGCACGTCGTGGACGTGCGATTCGCGGATGCCGGCGGCGGTGATCTGGACGAATTCGCTCTTGGTGCGCATTTCGTCGATGGTGGCGCAGCCGCAGTAGCCCATGGAGGCCCGCACGCCGCCCACCAGTTGGTAGATGATGGCGATGACGCTGCCCTTGTAGGGCACGCGGCCTTCGATGCCTTCGGGCACGAACTTGTCGGAGTTGTTGGCCGGGTCCTGGAAGTAGCGGTCGGCCGAGCCGTCGGCCATGGCGCCCAGGCTGCCCATGCCGCGGTAGGACTTGTACGAGCGGCCCTGGTACAGGACGATTTCGCCCGGAGCTTCGTCGGTACCGGCGAACATGCCGCCCATCATGACGGTGTAGGCGCCGGCCGACAGGGCCTTGGCGATGTCGCCGGAGTAGCGCACACCGCCGTCGGCGATCAGCGGGACGCCGGTGCCTTCCAGGGCCTCGGCCACGTTGGAGATGGCGGTGATCTGGGGCACGCCCACGCCGGCCACGATGCGGGTGGTGCAGATGGAGCCGGGGCCGATGCCGACCTTGACGCCGTCGGCGCCGGCCTCGACCAGTGCGCGGGCCGCGGCGCCGGTGGCGATGTTGCCGCCGATGACCTGCAGTTGCGGGTAGTGTTTCTTGATCCAGCGGACGCGGTCGAGCACGCCGGCGGTGTGGCCGTGGGCGGTGTCGACGATGAGGACGTCGACGCCGGCGGCGACGAGCTTCTCGACCCGTTCGTCGGTGCCCTCGCCCACCCCGACGGCGGCGCCGACGCGCAGCTTGCCGTGCTCGTCCTTGCTGGCGTTGGGGTTCTCGGTGGTCTTGATGATGTCCTTGACGGTGATCAGGCCGCGCAGCTCGAAGCTGTCGTTGACGACCAGCACGCGCTCCAGGCGGTGCTTGTGCATCAGGGCCTGGGCCTCGTCCAGCGAGGCGCCTTCGCGCACGGTGATGAGGCGCTCGCGCGGCGTCATGACGGTGCGGATGGGCTCGTCGTAGCGGTCTTCGAAGCGCAGGTCGCGGTTGGTGACGATGCCGACCACCTGGCGGCCCTCGACCACGGGCAGGCCGGAGATGCCGTGCTGGCGCTGCAGCTCGATGACTTCGCGCACCTTCATGTGGGGCGCGATGGTGATGGGATCGAGCACGACCCCGGCCTCGTAGCGCTTGACCTTGGCGACTTCGCGCGCCTGCTCGTCGGCGGTGAGGTTCTTGTGGATGATCCCGATCCCGCCTTCCTTGGCCATGGCGATGGCCAGGCGCGATTCCGTGACGGTGTCCATGGCGGCGGACACCAGGGGAATGTTCAGCGAGATTTCACGGGTCAGACGGGTTCGAAGACTGGTGTCGCGGGGCAACACCGCAGAGTATGCGGGCACCAACAACACGTCATCGAAAGTAAGCGCATTTTGTACGAGACGCATCGAGTAACCCCTGGCCGCAATAAACCTAGTATTGTAAATCAGAGCGGGGGGCTGCGCTGTTCAGCCTTGCTGTCAAGAGGGTTTATATGCGGGAAAACCCACGGTCCACACGCCGGGCCCGTCTAGCGGCCCGGTCCGCCCCGCCTGGCGCCTGCCGACGCCGCCTTGTGCGCGGCTCGCCGGCGGCGGGATTCCTTGGGGTCGAAGACCAGCGGGCGGTAGATCTCGACCCGGTCGTGGTCGTGCAGCACATGGTCCAGCGGCCGGCGGCGGCCATGGACGCCGGTGCCGGCCTGGGCGGGGTCCACGCCCGGGTAGGCCTGGCGAAAACCGCTGGCCAGGATGGCGTCGGCCAGGGTCGCGCCCCGGGGCAGGACGAGTTCCCGCATCCAGGTTTCCGACGCATCCGCATAACAGACGCTGACGGCCACGGTGCCGCCCCGCCCCGCCTGGCTATCCATAGCAGGCTTCGGCCCGCTGGGTGAAGGCGTCGATGAAGCTGGTGGCGATGCGGTTGAACACGGGGCCGACCAGGGTTTCCAGCGCACGGCTGGAGAACTGGTACTGCATGGTGAAGACCACCTTGCAGGCGTCGTCGGCCAGGGCGTGGAATTCCCAGACGCCTTCCAGCAGCGAGAACGGCCCGTCCACCAGGTCGAGCTGGATGCGGTCGGGATAGTGGTGGGTGTTGCGGGTGGTGAAGCGCTGGCGCAGGCCCGCGAACTGGATCACGACCGAGGCGCGCATGCCGTTCTCGTCGCGCTCGTGCACCTCGGTTCCGCCGCACCAGGGCATGAATTTGGGGTAGTCCTCGACCTTGGCCACCAGGTCGAACATCTGGGCGGCGCTATAGGGGACCAACACCGAACGTTGCACTTTATGCATGCGTAGATGATCCGATTGGGCAAATTGCTAGAATGACCCATTTTAACGGCGTGACGAATGAGCATCATTGAGAACCGCAAGGCATTCCACGACTACTTCATCGACGAGCGTTTCGAGGCCGGCCTGGTACTCGAAGGCTGGGAGGTGAAGGCGATTCGTGCCGGGCGTGTCCAGCTCAAGGAAAGCTACGTCATCGTCCGCGATGCCGAACTGTACCTGCTGGGCATGCACGTCAGCCCCCTGGAGACGGCCTCCACCCACGTCCATCCCGACCCGACCCGCACGCGCAAGCTGCTGCTCAAGGCCGAGGAGATCCACAAGCTGATCGGCAAGGTGGAACAGCGCGGCTTCGCGCTGGTGCCGCTGAACCTGCATTTCAAGAACTCGCTGATCAAGCTGGAATTCGGGCTGGCGCGGGGCAAGAAGCAGTTCGACAAGCGCGACACCGAGCGCGAGCGCGACTGGCTGCGCGAGAAGGCGCAGATCATGAAGCACGACACGCGCAAGCACTCCTCCTGATCCCTCAGGCATATCAGCTTTGGCGCCGCGGTGATGAACAGCCGCGCGGCGGCTACCTATACTCGTGCCAGCCATCCATCGCACGAGACCGGACCCGGATCCGGCCAGGAGACGCCTCATGCCGCGCCGCATCGCCCCTTTCCCCACTGACCTCCCCTGCCGCCCCGCCCACGGCGCGAGCCGGCCATGAGCAGCCTGGCGGGCGTGAAGGTCCTGGACCTGAGCCGGGTGTTCTCGGGCCCCTGGGCCGCGCAGATGCTGGCCGATTTCGGGGCCGACGTGATCAAGGTGGAGCGGCCCGGACGCGGCGACGACGTGCGCCACCAGGGCCTGCGAGCGCGCGGCGAGGACGGCGGCGAGGTGGGCGAGACCTCGTCCTTCATGTCCATGAACCGCGGCAAGCGTTCGGTGGCCATCGACCTGTCCAGGCCGGCCGGCCAGGCGCTGGTGCGCGAGCTGGCCATGCGCTCGGACATCCTGATCGAGAACTTCAAGGCCGGCGACCTGGCGCGCTACGGGCTGGACTACGCGTCGCTGTCGGCGCTGAACCCCCGGCTGGTGTATTGCTCGATCAGCGGGTTCGGGCAGACCGGTCCGTACAGCCACCTGCCGGGCTACGACCCGCTGTTCCAGTCCATGAGCGGGCTGATGAGCATCACCGGCCACGCCGACGGCGAGCCGGGCGGCGGGCCGCTGCGCGTGGGCTATTCGGTGGGGGACATCACCGCCGGCTTCTATGCCGTCAGCGCCATCCTGGCCGCGCTGCGCCACCGCGACGTGGTGTCCGGCACGGGACAGCACATCGACCTGGCCCTGCTGGATGCCCAGGTGGCGTCGATCTCGCACGTGGCCATGATGTACCTGGTGTCGGGACGGCAGCCGGAGCGGCTGGGCAATGCCTCGCCCATCACCTGCCCCTGGCAGTCCTTCGACTGCGCCGATGGCCAGATCGTGGTCGCGGTAGGCAACGACACGCAGTTCGCCGCCATGTGCGAAGTGCTGGGGCTGCCCGGGCTGCCGGGCGATCCGCGCTATGCCACCAACCCCATGCGGGCGCGGCACCGGCTGGAGCTGGTGCCGCTGCTGGAGCGGGCCATCGTCCGGCATCCCGTGGCGCAATTGCGCGCGGCCTTCGACGCCGCCGGCGTGCCCTGCGGACCCATCAACGACTTCGCGCAGGTGTTCGACGATCCGCAGATACGCCATCGGGAAATGCTGCTGCGCATGCCCGCGGACGCGGGGCGCGATATTCCCCAGGTGGCCAATCCGGTCCGCTTCTCGGACACGCCGGTCGAATACCGGCGCGCCCCGCCCGCCCTGGGCCAGCACACGGACGAGGTGCTGCGCGAGGTGCTGGGCCTGGAGGCGGCCGAGCTTGACGCCCTGCGGCGCGACCGCATCATCCAGGCCGCCCCATGACCGCCCCGCTGCACGGCATCCGCGTACTGGACCTGAGCCGGGTGTTCTCGGGCCCGTTCGCCACCCAGATGCTGGCGGACCTGGGGGCGGACGTGATCAAGGTCGAACGGCCGGGTGTGGGCGACGAAGCGCGCTACCAGGGTGCGCCCCTGCGGGACGCCGACGGCAGGCCGCTGGACTGGACCTCATCTTTCCTGGCGATGAACCGCGGCAAGCGGTCCATCGCCATCGACGTCGCCAATCCCGAGGGGCAGGCACTGGTGCGCGGCCTGGCGCGGCAAAGCGACGTCTTCATCGAGAACTTCAAGGCCGGCGACCTGGCCCGCCACGGGCTGGACTACGCGTCGCTGCGTGCGGTCAATCCGCGCCTGGTCTATTGCTCGATCACGGGTTTCGGCCAGGATGGGCCGCGTGCCCGCCAGCCCGGCTATGACCTGGTGTTCCAGGCCATGAGCGGCATCATGAGCATGACGGGCGAACCCGACGGCCCGCCGCAGCGCGTGGGTTATTCGGTGTCGGACATCACCGCCGCCTACCATGCGGTGATCGGCATCCTGTCGGCGCTGCACGCGCGCCAGGCGGGTCTGTGCGAAGGGCAGCACATCGACATCGCGCTGCTGGACTGTCAGCTGGCCGCCGCCTCGCATGTCGCGATGGGCTATCTGCTGTCGGGTTCGCAGCCGGCGCGCATAGGCACGCGTTCGCACTTCATGGTGCCTTACCAGGCTTTCGACTGCGCGGACCAGCCGCTGGTGGTGATGTGCGGCAACGACGACCAGTTCCGCCGCCTGGCCGCCGCGCTCGGACTGCCGGGGCTGGCGGACGATGCGCGCTACGCCGCCAATCTCCAGCGCATGCGGCACCAGGACACGCTGGTGCCCCTGCTGGAAGATGCACTGCGCGCCCGCCCGCGCGCCCATTGGCTGGAAGCGCTGGACCGGGCCGGCGTCCCGTGCGCGCCCATCCAGGACTTCCAGCAGGCCTTCGACGACCCGCAGGTACGGCACCGGCAAGTGGTCACGCGCCTGCCCTTCGCGCCCACCGGCACGCTGCCCATGGTGGCCAATCCCGTGCGCCTGTCGGAGACCCCGGTCGAGTACCGGCGCCCGCCACCGGCCCTGGGCGAGCACACCGAGGAAATCTGCGCGCAGCTGCTGCAAGTGCCGGTGGAGCGGCTGCGGGCCTTGCGCGAGCAAGGCATTCTTTGACGGGGCATGCCCCAGGGAACTTCATGGACGATACTCTGCGGGAATTTCGCGACAGCGCCGCCGACTACCTGGGCGCGAACGACCAGCGGCAGCGCATGCGTGCGCTGGACGACAGCGCGGGCGGACACGATCGCGAGGAATGGCGCCGCATCGCCGAACTGGGCTGGCTGGCGGTGCTGGTGGCCGAGGACGACGGCGGACTGGGCCTGGGTCTGCCCGAGCTGTGCGCGATCGCCCAGGAAGCCGGCCGCCATCTGCTGCCCGAACCGCTGGCCGCGGCGGGCGTGCATACGATGGCGCTGCTGGCCGGCCTGCCCGCCACGCCGCCGCGCGCATCGCTGCTGGAGAAGGCCATGTCGGGCGCCCTGCTGCTGGGCGTAGCCTGGCAGGAACGCGCGGGCCAGCTCGATCCCGACGCCCGGCCCGGTTCATGCGCCACGCGCGGGGCCGGCGGCCTGCGGCTGGCCGGCCGCAAGCGCTTCGTCCAGCCCGGCGCCGACGTCGATGGCTGGCTGCTGGCCGCCACGCTGGACGAAGAAGCCGCGCTGCTGTGGCTGCCCCGCGAACGTCTGGCCCGCGCTCCCATCACCCGGCGCCTGGTGGACGGCAGCGCGCAGGCGGACCTGGACCTGGACGGTACCGTGCTGGATGCGGAGCACGTGCTGGCCACCGGCCCGGCGGCCAGCGAGGCCCTGGCGCGCGCCAACGACGTGGCGCGCCTGGCCCAGGGCGCGGAGCTGGCGGGCATCGCCCGGCGGGCGCTGGAACTGACGCGCGACTACCTGGCGACGCGGGAGCAGTTCGGTCGCCCGATCGGCAGCTTCCAGGCCTTGCAGCACCGCATGGTCGACGGGCTGATACAGGTGGAACTGGCCGAGGCCTGCCTGCGCGAGGTGCTGGCGCAGGCGGCGCCGGATGCTCCCGCCACGCGCCTGGGGCGCCTGGCCAGCCGGGCCAAGGCCCGCTGCGCCCACGCGGCGCTGGAGATGACCCGCATGGCGATCCAGTTGCACGGCGCCATCGGCACGACCTACGAATACGACATCGGCCTGTATTTCCGCCGCGCGATGGCGCTGTCCGCGCACCTGGGAAATGCCGAGGCGCACCGCGTGCGCTACGCCACGCTGGCCGCTCCGGAAGCGGACGATCCCGAAGCCGGGCCGGCCCCCGCGCCCATCACCGCGTTTCCCGCCGACGCGGACTGGGGGGCGATGCCGGAAGCCGAATTCCGCCGCCTGGTCCGCGCACTGTTCGACACGCACTACCCGCAGGACCGGCGGCACATGCCCTACCGCCAGACCTGGGCCGAGACGCGCGACTGGTACCTGACGCTGGCCCGCCTGGGCTGGCTGGCGCCGGCCTGGCCCCGCGAGCATGGCGGCATGGGCCTGCCGCCCGACAAGCTGATCGCCTACATCGAAGAAGCCGAGGCCTACGGCGTCGCGCGGCCGCCCGACCAGGGGCTGAACATGGTGGGGCCGATCCTGATGCGCTTCGGCACCGAGGCGCAGCGCGCCCGCTTCCTGCCGGCCATCCTGAAAGGCGAGCACGTCTGGATTCAGGGCTATTCAGAACCCAACGCCGGCTCGGACCTGGCCGCCGTGCGCACGGAAGCCGTGCCCGACGGCGACCACTTCGTCGTCAACGGCCAGAAAACCTGGACCACCTGGGGTTCGGACGGCACGCACATGTTCATGCTCGTGCGCACCGACAAGACGGCCAAGAAGCAGGCCGGCATCAGCTTCCTGCTGGTGGACCTGAAGACACCCGGCATCACCGTTCGCCCCATCCGCAACATCGCCGACGAGCGGGAATTCTGCGAGGTGTTCTTCGACAACGTCCGCGTGCCGCGCGAGAACCTGGTGGGAGGCCTGAACGAGGGCTGGACGGTGGCCAAGGCGCTGCTGGGCTTCGAGCGCCTGTTCACCGGCAGCCCCAAGCATTCCCAGCACACGCTGCGGCAGGTGGAGAAGCTGGCGCGCCAGCGCGGGCTGTTCGACGACCCGGCCTTCGTCGCGCGCCATACCGCCTTGCAACTCGACACGCTGGACCTGGGGGCGGCGTACGGCGGCTTTGCCGACCTGGCCAAGCGCGGGGCGGCCATTCCGCCCACCGTGTCGATCCTGAAGATCTGGTCCACCGAGACCTACGAGCGGCTGGCCCTGCTGCTGATCGAGGCCGCCGGCGAATACGGCGCGGTGCGCGACCACGCCGGCACCGACGAGATCGACCTGCACGTGGTGGCGCCGCTGTTCAACGCGCTGGGCGCGAAGATCTTCGCCGGCAGCAACGAGATCCAGCGCAACATCCTGGCCAAGGCCGTGCTGGAGCTGCCCTCGGGCTGAAGGCGGCGGCGTTCAGCCCTGGCCGGCCTGGGTGCCCTTGACCACGGTCAGCGCCGAGGCGATCAGGCCGCTGATGTCGCTGACGTTGGCGGGCACGATCAGGGTGTTGTTGGTCTTGGCCAGGTTGCCGAAGGCGTCGACGTAGCGCTCGGCCACCTTGAGGTTGACCGCTTCCATGCCGCCGGGGTGCTTGATGGCCTCGGCCACCTGGATGATGGCCTTGGCGGTAGCATCCGCCACGGTCACCACGGCGGTGGCCTCGCCCTGGGCCTGGTTGATCTGGGCCTGCTTCTCGCCCTCGGAACGCGCGATGGCGGCCTCGCGCTCGCCGGTGGCGATGTTGATCTGTTCCTGGCGGCGGCCTTCGGAGGCCGCGATCAGGGCCCGCTTCTCGCGCTCGGCGGTGATCTGGGCCTGCATGGCGCGCAGGATCTCGGCCGGCGGCGTCAGGTCCTTGATCTCGTAGCGCAGCACCTTCACGCCCCAGTTCAGCGCAGCCTCGTCCAGCGCGCTGACGATGCTGCTGTTGATCTGCTCGCGCTCCTCGAAGGTGCGGTCCAGTTCCAGCTTGCCGATGACCGAGCGCAGCGTGGTCTGGGCCAGCTGGGTGATGGCGACGATGTAGTTGGACGAACCGTACGAGGCGCGCATCGCGTCGGTGACCTGGAAATACAGGATGCCGTCCACCTGCAGCTGGGTGTTGTCGCGCGTGATGCAGACCTGGCTGGGCACGTCCAGCGGGATTTCCTTGAGCGAATGCTTGTAGGCCACGCGCTCGATGAAGGGGATGACGAAGCCGGCGCCGGGCGACAGCACGCGGTCGAACTTGCCCAGGCGCTCGACCACCCACGCATGCTGCTGCGGAACGATGGCAATGGCCTTGACGACGATGAGGATGGCCAGGAAAACGATGACCAGCAGGACGATGGTGGATGCGCTCATGGTGCTTCCTTATGAGTGATGCCAGCGATACGGGAAGGCCGTCCGCAACGGCCTTAGCGAGTGGGCGAAAGAACGAGGCTGTTGCCGCGCATCTCGGTAATCACGAACTGCCCGGCGACCGGCTCGGCCCCGGGAGCGAGCTCGGCCTGCCAGTGCGCCCCACGATACCAGACACGTGCGGTGCGGTCTTCGTTCCAGGCGTCGACCTTGACGGTCTGGCCGATGTCCATGTTGACGTTGGCGTTGGAAGACGGCGGTCCTCCCCGTTTCTTCAGCACGTTCAGGCGCTTGAGCAGCAGCGTGCAAAGCACCACCGCCGCCGCGCACAGCACCAGTTGCCAGGCGATGTCCACGCCCAGCCAGGCCGCGATGCCGGCCACGGCGAAGCCCACGGCCACCATGAGCAGATAGAAGGTGCCGGTCATGACTTCGCCGATCAGGGCCAGGGCCATCAGACCGAACCATACCCAGGCGGGGTTCATTGCTGCCTCCTTCGAGCGAGAGCGGACGCGGCCCGCCGGCTCGGCCGCGCGGCACGAAACGTGCCACAGTGACGTATCTGCCTCTATTATGCCTGCCTGGGGGAAATGCCGCCCGGCCCCGCCCCCCGGCCACCGGAGGAACCCCCATGCGCATACCGCCCGCCCCCACTCCCGCCTATCCGTCATCCGCCAGCCGGCGGCAGTTCCTGGGCTATGGCGGTGCCGGCATGCTGGCCGCGGTCCTGCCCGGCTGCGGAGGGGGCGACGGCCCGACGCCCGCCGCCTATGCGCAAACGATCGAGTGGGGCCGGCAGGAAATCGCGCGCGCCCTGGCCGGCGATCCCGGCAACGTGGCCGCGGTCTCGATTGCCCTGCTCAAGAACGACACCGTAGTCTGGCAGCAGGCCTTCGGCCGCGCCTCGGTCCAGGACAACGTGGCGGCCACCGTCCTGACCCGCTTCAACATCGGTTCGGTCAGCAAGGTGCTGGCGGCGCTGGCCGCCATGATCCTGCGGGACCGCGGACTGCTGGACCTGGACGCACCCGTGGCGCGCTACCTGCCGGGCTTCGCCATGCTGTCGCCCGAGTATGCGCTGATCACGACCCGGCACCTGCTTTCGCATTCCTCGGGCCTGCCGGGCACCAGCATGCGCGATGCCTTTGCCTTCGAACCCATACCGGGCTACGCGGCCCATGCCGAAGCGGCCCTGGCCGATCAGCACCTGAAGCACCTGCCGGGCGAACTGGCGGTCTATTGCAACGACGGCTTCACGATGATCGAACGGGTGGTGGCGGCCCTGGCCCGGCAGGACTACGCCAGCTTCGTCCAGGCCAACATCCTGACGCCGCTGGGCATGGCCGACTCCGGCTTTCTGACGAAGAAGCCCACGGGCGGCTCGTTCGCGCTGCCTTATTCGGGCGGCAGGCAATATCCCCAGGAGTTCGTCAATCCGCTGGCCACGGGCGGCCTGGCCGCCACGCCCGGCGACATGATGAAGCTCGCCCGCATGCTGCTCGAACGCGGCACCTACCAGTCGCGGCGCATCGTGTCGGCCGACGGCATCGCGCAGATGGGCACCGACCAGACCACGGGCCTGGCCATCAATCCCTCGCCGGAATGGGTGTGGGGGCTGGGCTGGGACAGCGTGCGGCATCCCGGGCTGGCCGCGGCAGGCGTCCGGGCCTGGCAGAAGAATGGCGGCACGACCTTTTTCTCGAGCGACTTCTACGTCCTGCCGGACCAGCGGCTGGCCCTGATGGTGACCGGCAACACGGGCAACGCGCAACGCCCCGATACGTATCGCGCCGGCGCGCTGGCCGAAGGCGTGCTGCTGCGCGCCCTGGTCGAGGACGGCACGATACGCGCCCTGCCGCCGCTGGTCGCCCATGCCGCGCCGCCCGCGGCGGCATCGCCCGGGCTGGCCGACGCCGTGGGCGTGTACGCCAACTACAACCAGCCCACCCGGGTCACCGCCAACCAGGACGGCAGCTTCTCGCTGTCGTCCTGGAACGGCACCGCCTGGCAGCCGATGAACGGCGGTGCCAGATACAGTTATCGCAGCGACGGCTGGTGGTGGGGCAACGACGCCCCCATCAGCTACCGCTTCGAGGTCGTGTCCGGCACCGACGCGAACGGCCAGCCCTACCGCTATCGCTACCTGATGCTGCGCGGCCCCCTGTTCGGCGCCGGCTACAGCGAAACGACGCTGCCCGTGGGCCAGCAACTGCTTCCGCTGGCGCCGCTGGGCGCCGCCTGGCAGGCGCGGCTCGGCAAGACCTGGACGGTCATCAACGAATCCCCCACGACCATGCCGTCCACCCTGGGCGGCACACCCTATGCCACACTGGGCAGCCTGCCCGAGCTGCCGGGCTACATCCTGGTGCGCAACAGCAGCTACGACGACGGCTCGCCCGAATACCAGCTCCTGGCCCCGCTGGCCGCCGACCGCGCCGGCATGACCGTCAAGATCCCCGCCAACGCCGGCCGCGACCTGTACGAACTGCACTTCGCCACGGCTGGCGGCAAGGAAACGCTGACCATAGGCAGTTGGACCTACGAAGCAGCCACGGGCTGACCTCAAAAAATGCTCCCACGCTAGGCCTTCGGGCCGTCGCTGCCCCCCGAGGGGGCGTTTTTGCCTTGGGGCGGCCCGGCGGAAAAAATGCCCCCACGCTAGGCCCTTCGGGCCGTCGCTGCCCCCCGAGGGGGCGTTTTTGCCTTGGGGCGGCCCGACGGCAAAAAAAACGGCGCTCCAAAAGGAACGCCGCTCTCCACGAGCCCGGTTTTACCCCAGGATGCGGTGGATCCGGCTTTGCCGGTCCACCCGCATCGCCCCCTGGGGGGCGCGCGTCAGCGCGTAGGGGGGGATCCTATTCAGCCAACTTCTTCCAAGTATCGACCACCGTATCCGGATTCAGCGAGATCGACTTGATGCCCTGGTCCTTCAGCCAGACCGCGAAGTCTGGATGATCCGAAGGACCTTGGCCGCAGATGCCGACGTACTTGCCCGCCTTCAGGCAAGCCTCGATGGCACGCTGCAGCAGCGCCTGGACGGCCGGATCGCGCTCGTCGAAGTCTGCGGCCAGCAGTTCCAGGCCCGAGTCGCGGTCCAGGCCCAGGGTGAGCTGGGTCAGGTCGTTCGAACCGATCGAGAAGCCGTCGAAGTATTCGAGGAACTGCTCGGCCAGCACGGCGTTGGACGGGACTTCGCACATCATGATCAGGCGCAGGCCGTTCTCGCCGCGCTTGAGCTGGTTGTCGGCCAGGAGGCCGACCACGCGCTCGGCCTGCTTGAGCGTGCGCACGAAGGGAACCATGATCTCGACGTTGGTCAGGCCCATGTCCTGGCGCACGCGGCGCAGCGCCTCGCATTCCATGCGGAAGCACTCGGCGAACTCCTCAGCGATGTAGCGCGAGGCGCCGCGGAAGCCCAGCATGGGGTTCTCTTCCTCGGGCTCGTAGCGCGAGCCGCCGATGAGCTTGCGGTATTCGTTCGACTTGAAGTCGGACATGCGCACGATGACCGGCTTGGGATAGAAGGCCGCCGCGATCGTGGCGATGCCCTCGGCCAGCTTGTCGACGAAGAACGCGCGCGGGCTGGCGTAGCCCCGGGCCACCGATTCCACCGCCTTCTTCAGGTCGCCGTCGACATTCGGATAGTCGAGGATGGCCTTGGGGTGGATGCCGATGTTGTTGTTGATGATGAATTCCAGGCGGGCCAGGCCCACGCCGCCGTTCGGGATCTGCGCGAAGTCGTAGGCGAGCTGCGGGTTGCCCACGTTCATCATGATCTTGACGTCGATGGCGGGCATTTCGCCGCGTCGGACTTCCTCGACCTCGGTTTCCAGCAGGCCGTCGTAGATCCGGCCCTCGTCGCCTTCGGCGCAGGACACGGTGACCATGGCGCCGTCGGCCAGCACGCTGGTGGCGTCGCCGCTACCGACGACCGCCGGGATGCCCAGTTCGCGCGCGATGATGGCCGCGTGGCAGGTCCGGCCGCCACGGTTGGTGACGATGGCCGAGGCGCGCTTCATGACCGGTTCCCAGTTGGGATCGGTCATGTCGGTGACCAGCACGTCGCCAGGCTGGACCTTGTCCATGTCGGCGATGTCGGCCACCAGGCGCACCGGGCCCGAGCCGATCTTCTGGCCGATGGCGCGGCCCGTGACCAGCACGTTGCCGGTGGCCTTCAGGCGGTAGCGCTGCTGCACGTCGTTGCCGGACTGCTGCGACTTCACGGTTTCCGGGCGGGCCTGCAGGATGTAGATCTTGCCGTCGTTGCCGTCGCGGCCCCATTCGATGTCCATGGGACGGCCGTAGTGCTTTTCGATGATGACGGCGTAGCGCGCCAGCTCGATCACGTCGTCATCGGACAGCGAGAAGCGGTTGCGCTGTTCGGGCGCGACGTCGACCGTGCGCACGGCGCGGCCTTCGGTGCGGGCCGGGTCGAATTCCATCTTGATCAGCTTGGAGCCGATGCGGCGGCTGACGATGGGATACTTGCCGGCTTCCAGCGTGGGCTTGAAGACGTAGAACTCGTCGGGGTTGACCGCGCCCTGCACCACCGTCTCGCCCAGGCCGTAGGACGAGGTGATGAAGACGACGTCGGGGAAGCCCGATTCGGTGTCGATGGTGAACATGACGCCGGCCGCGCCGGTGTCGGAGCGGACCATGCGCTGGATGCCGGCGGACAAGGCCACGTCGGCATGGGCGAAGCCCTTGTGCACGCGATACGAGATGGCGCGGTCGTTGTACAGCGACGCGAACACGTGGCGGATCTTGTCCAACACGTCGTCGATGCCGACCACGTTCAGGAAGGTTTCCTGCTGGCCGGCGAACGAGGCGTCGGGCAGGTCTTCGGCGGTGGCGGACGAACGGACGGCGAACGAACCCTTGCCGTCGGCGTCGAGCTTGGCGAACGCTTCACGGATGTCCTTCTCGAACTTGGCCGAGAACGGAGCATCGACGATCCATTGCCGGATTTCCGCGCCGGTTTCGGCGAGCGCGCGCACGTCTTCCGGATTCAGGGAAGACAGGCGTTCGTTGATCCGGGTATCCAGGCCCGAATCCTTCAGGAAATCGCGGAAAGCCTCTGCCGTCGTGGCAAAGCCCCCGGGCACGCGGACTCCGGCGCCGGTGAGCTGGCTGATCATCTCTCCAAGTGAGGCGTTCTTTCCTCCTACCGAGTCAACATCCGTCATCCGGAGTTGCTCGAACGGCACAACATAAGACATGAAAGTCCCCTATTACAATGGCAAGAAAGCTTGTTTGGCGAGCACACGCGCCGGGCGATTCCGCGCCGCAATGCATGGTGTGCTGGCCAAACCCGCCTCCGCCGCGGCCCAGGGCTCCGTAAGCCTGGGCGTGCGCCATGCGTAACCGGGGTAATCCCCGGATTGTACGCCGGCCGCCGGCCTTTCTGCACATTGCTTGCTTCGTTTGCCTTTCCCATCCCCGGAAACCCTGTTTTTGCGAGATATCCATGCCTCAACCCGCCCCCGCCGCGAATTCGTACCTGCGCACCGTATTCGTGGTCTCCGACGGCACCGGCATCACCGCCGAGACCTTCGCCCACTCGGTCCTGGCGCAGTTCGAGAACGCCCGCTTCCGCCATATCAGGCTTCCTTTCATTGATTCGGTGGACAAGGCCGCCGACGTGGCCGCGCGGATCGACGCCGCCTTCACGGCGGACGGGCAGCGCCCCATCGTCTTCAGCACCCTGGTCAATTCCGAGATCAATACCCGCGTGCGCCAGGCCAACGGCCTGTTCCTGGACCTGTTCTCGACCTTCGTCGAGCCCATCGAGCAGGAACTGAACATCAAGTCCAGCCATTCGATCGGCCGCTCGCACAACATGGCCAACACCAAGCAGTACCAGAGCCGGATCGAGGCCATCAACTTCAGCCTGGCGCACGACGACGGACAGTTCATCAAGGGCCTGGAACAGGCCGACGTGATCCTGGTGGGCGTGTCGCGCTGCGGCAAGACGCCCACCAGCCTGTACCTGGCCATGCAGTACGGGATCAAGGCCGCCAACGTGCCGCTGATTCCCGACGACTTCGAGCGCGACGCCCTGCCCTCGGCCATCCTGCCTCACCGCAACAAGCTGTTCGGGCTGACCATCCAGCCCGAGCGCCTGGCCGAGGTCCGCAACGAGCGCCGCCCCGACAGCCGCTATGCCTCGCTGGAGCAGTGCCGCTACGAGGTGGCCGAGGCCGAGAAGCTGATGCGCCGCGAAAGCATCCGCTGGCTGTCGACCACCACCAAGTCGATAGAGGAAATCTCGACCACCGTGCTGCAGAAGATCGGGCTGGAAGGCCGGTTCTATTAAGTCAGGAAGCAGGCCGCGGCGGGCGCGCCAGCGCCTCGCTTTCGGCCGCATGGGGCCGGGCCGCGACCTCCAGGCACTCGCGCAGCACGTTCAGCAGTTCGCGCCGCCTGGGTTCGCGGGGCATGACCAGGCCCAGCTCGCGGTGGAAGACGTCCTTGCCCAGCGAGACCGCCCGGACGCCCGGCGGCAGGCTGTTGCTGCGCGTGATGGGCACCAGCGACACGCCCAGCCCGGCCGCCACCATCGCCACCATGGCATCCACGTCCTCGATGTCCAGCATGGCCTCGACATGCAGGTCGTGCCGGCGCAGGAAATGCTCGACCCCCCGCCCGCCGAACGAGGCACGGTCGTAGCGGATGAAGGGGTGGGCGGCCAGCAACTGGCGCCAGTCCTCGCCCGGGACGCCCTCCGGCACCGCCAGCACGAAGGGTTCGCGCACCAGCGGCTGCCATAGCAGCTCGCGCGGCAGCATGAAGGGCGGCGCGATCATCAGCGCGGCGTCCAGCTCGCCGCTGTCGACCTGGCCGATCAGGAACAGCGACGAACCGTGCACCAGCCGCACCGATACCAGGGGATGGCGGCCCCGCAGGATGCCCAGCGCCGTGGGCAGCATGCCCACCTGGGCGGTCTGGATCGCCCCCATCCTGACCGTGCCGCGCAGTTCGCGGCTGGTCACCCGCACGGCCAGCTCGTCGAACAACCCGACGATCTGGCGAGCCATTTCCACCGCTTCCTCTCCCGCCTCGTTCAGCGTGGCCGAGCGTCCGGTCCGGGTGAACAGGGGCGCGCCCAGCGCCTCCTCCAGGCGTTGCATCTGGGCGCTGACGGCCGACTGCGTCAGGCCGATGCGGGCCCCCGCCGCGGCGAACGTGCCCCAGCGCACGACCGCAAGAAACGTCTTCAGCTCGCGCAGCACGACGGCCTTCTCCAAATGATCAAAAAAATTTGACCTCAGACGAAAAACAAAGCGTTTTAGTTTAAGGATTTTTGTTTATACCATGGCTGTCATGGATGCCTGCCTTGGCGTCGCTTCCCACTTCGAACCCCTGGACACTGCCCTCCCCGCAGCGGGGCTAACTTCGCCCAAAAACAATTAAATCAACTAAAAACCAAATAAATACATCAAACTTCTTTCAACTTCATGGCACAGCACTTGCTTGATAACCCAGGAGACGGCGCGCAATCCCGCGTTCGCCCCTCTCTCTTGAATGGAACAGCAGGTATGAAGATCCCCTCCTTTCTAGCGGCCGCCGCGCTGGCCCTGACCCTGGCCCTGCCGGCCCATGCCTACCCGGACCGGCCGATCACCATCGTGGTGCCGTTCTCGGCCGGCGCCGGCACCGATCTGACCGCCCGCCTCCTCGCGCGCACCATGGAGAAGCACGCGGGCCGCAGCGTCGTGGTGGTGAACCGCGCCGGCGCCGGCGGCGAGATCGGCATGGCGTCGGTGGCCAACGCGGCGCCCGACGGTTACACGCTGTCCATCCTGAACACGCCCAACGTGCTGACCATTCCCATCGAACGCCGGGCGCAGTTCAGCCTGTCCAGCTTCGACGTGATCGCCAATATCGTGGACGACCCCGGCACCCTGAGCGTGCGCGGCGACAGTCCGCTGCGCGGTATCCAGGAACTGGTGGACGCGGCTCGCAAGGCACCGGGAACGCTGACCTACGGGACGGCCGGCGTCGGCTCGGCCGGCCATATTTCCATGCTGCTGCTGGAGCAGGCCGCCGGCATACGGCTGCGCCACGTGCCCTTCAAGGGCACGGCGGACGTGGCAACGGCCTTGCTGGGCGGCCACATCGACATCGCCACCGCCAACCTGGGCGAGGCCCTGGGTTTTTCCAAGGGCAAGCAGTGGCGCATCCTGGGCCAGATGGCGTCCAGCCGGTCCCCCATGGCGACGGACCTGCCCACCTTCGCCGAGGCCGGCTATCCCATCGAAAGCGGTTCGCTGCGCGGGCTGGGCGCGCCGCGCGGCACGCCGCCGGAAACGCTCAGGGCGCTCTCGGCGCTGGTGGACAAGGCCATCAACGACCCCGACTTCCGCCAGGCGGCCCGGGGGGCCGAGCAGAACGTCCGCTACCTGCCGCGCGACGACTACGCGCTCCTGCTGACGGGCATGCAGGGCCAGTTCGAGAAACTGTGGGCGGCCTCGCCCTGGAATCAATGATGCCGAGCCCCTCGTTCCCCCCGCACCGGACCGCCACCATGAAAACCGCCCTTCGCTTCCTTCTTTCCGCCCTCGCGCTGGCCGGCGCCTGCGCCGCGCACGCCGCCTATCCCGACCGCCCCATCACCATGATCGTGCCGTTCAGCGCGGGCGCCGGCACCGACCTGACCGCGCGCACCGTCGCCCAGTGCATGGAAGGCCAGATCAAGGGTGCCACCATCGTCGTCACCAACCGCCCCGGCGCCAGCGGCGACATCGGCCTGGCGGCGCTGGCCACGGCCGCGCCCGACGGCTATACCCTGGGCATCGTCAACACGCCCGGCGTGGTCAGCATCCCGATCGAGCGCCAGACGCGCTACACCGTCGCCAGCTTCGACTTCCTGGGCGCCGTGGCCGATGCGCCGGGCACGATCAGCGTGCACGCCGACAGCGGCATCCACTCCATCCAGGACCTGGTGCGCGCGGCCAAGGCGAAACCGGGCGGGATCACCGTGGGTACGCAAGGCGTGGGCTCGGCCGGCCACATCGCGCTCCTGCTGCTGGAGCAGTCGGCAGGCATCGAACTGACCCCGGTGCCGTTCCAGGGTGCGGCGCCCGCGCGCACCGCGCTGCTGGGCAAGGTGATCGACTCCACCATGGCCAACGTGGACGAGGCCGTGGGTTTCCGCAACGGATCGCCGTGGCGCATCCTGGGCGTGATGAGCGATACCCGCTCGCCCGTGGCCGCCGACCTGCCCACGTTCAAGGAAGCCGGCTACGACATCGTGGCGGGCTCCATGCGCGGCTTCGCCGGCCCCAAGGGCATGCCGCGCGAGGTGGTCAAGACACTATCCGACGCCATCCGCACCTGCGCCGCCGACCCGGTGTTCCTGGACCGCGCGCAGAAAGCCTTCCTGCCCGTGCGCTATCTGCCGCCGCAGGAACACCTGGACAGCCTGCGGCGCCTGGACACCTCGCTGCGCGAGCTGTGGAAGGCCAAGCCCTGGAACCAATGACCCCTTCACCCCAACGGCGGACCTTCCGCCATCCTGAACGAGACGAACGCTTCATGAGAACCGACCACAGCACCTATGCGGACATCCGCGCCTACCTGAAGAATCACGACACCCTGCTGGTCCCGGTGGGCGCCACCGAGCAATACGGCTCGCACCTGGCCACGGGCACGGAACTGCGGCTGTGCGAGATGATCGCCACCGAGGTCGGTGCGCTGACGGGCTTTGCCGTGACGCCCATCATCCCGGTCAACTACTCCGCCATGTTCCTGGATTACCCCGGCACGCTGTCGGTGTCCATGGCCACGCTGGAACGCTACCTGGACGAGATGTGCGACGGCCTGGCCGGCCAGGGCTTTCGCCATTTCATGTTCGTCAACATCCATGCCGGCTCGCTCGGTCCGATCGAAAGCGTCTGCCGCAATCTGCGCCGGCGCCATGGCGCGGTGGGCGGCACCATCGATGTCTTCACGGTGATGCGCGACGTCGGCGGCGTCGAATTCAAGACCAGGAAATCGCCCTCGGGCCATGCCTCGGAAATGGTGACCTCGGTGGCGCTGGCCAAGTGCCCGGAGCTGGTCTTCATGGACCGCGCCCAGGCCACCGAATCGCTGCGCCCCTTCGTGGACGGCGTCAAGACAGTGTCCAGCGGCAAGGTCAGCCTGGGCAAGTCCAGCTTCTCGGTATTCAGCGACATCAGCGACTATGCTCCCATCGGCACCCAGGGCGACCCGACCGGCGCCACCGCCGAGCAGGGGCACCAGGTATGGAACGCCGCGGTGGACTACCTGGCCGAGGCCGCCAGGAAGTTCAGCCAGATGTCGTTCCAGGCATAGGGAGCGGCCATGCGCAACAATCCGCTGAAAGCGCTCTGGCGGGCCGGCAAGCCGGCCTTCGGCACCTGGGCCACGCTGGTGCACCATCCGCGCTTCATGAAGCTCCTGGCCGTGACGGGCCTGGACTTCGTGCTGATCGAGATGGAGCACAGCGACTTCACCATCGCCGAGGTCGGCACGCTGTGCCTGGTCGCGCGTGAAGCCGGCATCGTGCCCATCGTGCGGCCCGCGGGCACGCAGCCGCACGACTACACGCGGCCGCTGGACGCCGGCGCCATGGGCCTGCTGCTGCCCAACGTGGAGACGGCCGGGCAGCTCGAATCCATCCTGCGCGCCACCAAGTACCACCCGCGCGGCGAACGCATCCTGAACATGCGCGGCCCGCACACCGACTACGTCCGGCTGACCCAGCCGCTGGAGCAGATCCAGGCCATGAACGAGCACACCCTGACGGTGGCGATGATGGAGTCGCAACGCGGCCTGGACAACCTGGACGCCATCTGCCGCGTGCCGGGACTGGACGCCGTCATGATCGGGCCCGACGACCTGTCGCAGGCGCTGGGCGTGCCCGGCGACATGAAGCATGCGCGCATGGTCGAGGCCACCGAGCACGTCATCGCCACCTGCCAGCGCCACGACGTGCCCTGGGGCTTCAGTTGCCAGGACCCGGCCAGCGCCGCCGAATGGATAGGCCGCGGCATCCGGTGGATGCCCTATGCCAACGACGCCGCGGCGCTGTTCAACACCTTCAGCTCGGCCGCGCAGCAGCTCAAGCGCGCGGCGGGCCGCTAGCCCCCCATTCCTTCATAGACCAGGAGTCTTCGATGAAAGCAGTCGCCATGTACAGCCCCTACGGCTGGAAAGCCAAGATCGGCCTGATCGTGCCGTCCACCAACACCGTCAACGAACCCGAGTTCTGGCGCCTCGCGCCCGAGGGCGTGACCATCCATACCGCCCGCGCCATGCTGCTGGGCCCCGCCACCGAGGAGTCCTACTACAAGATGGCCGAGGCGGTGAACGGCGCCGCCGACGAACTGGCCACGGCCGAGGTCGACGTGGTGGCCTACGGCTGCACCTCGGGCTCGATCATCTGCCCGCTGCCGGAACTGATCCGCAACATGAGCCAGCGCACCGGCACCCCCGCCATCGCCACCGCCGGCGCCGTCGTGGCGGCGCTGCGCGCGCTGGGCGCCCGCAGGATCGCCGTGGGCACGCCCTACGTCGATTTCGTCAACGAGAGCGAGGACAAATTCCTGCGCGACTACGGCTTCGACGTACTGACCCTGCAAGGCCTGCGCCTGGGCGAAACCCAGGAGGAACGCCGCGGCATCGGCCGCGTGCCGCCCGAGATGGTGTTCCGCCTGGCCCGCGCGATCGACCGGCCCGAGGCCGATGCCATCTTCATCTCGTGCACCAACCTCGCCACCTTCGACGTCATCGCCGAGATCGAAAGCGAGCTGGGCAAGCCGGTCGTGACCAGCAACCAGGCGTGCTTCTGGGCCTGCCTGCGCCTGCTGGGCCTGCGCACGTCCATTACCGGCCACGGCACGCTGCTGGAGCACCAGCTCGATCCCATCGACGAATCCAGCTACGCGCTGCCGTCCGCGCGATGAACGTCCCGCCGCCCGACCTCGCGCTGGCCAAGACGCTGTTCGCGCAGTTGCGCCGCGATGGCCACGACGGCGTGGGCATCACGCGCGATGCCTACGGCCCGGGGGAACAGCGCGCGCATGACGAGGCCACGCGCCTTGCCCGCGCGCTGGACCTGGAGATCGCGCGCGACGCCGCGCTGAACCTGTACCTGACGCTGCCCGGCCGGGACCGGCAGGCACCCCGCGTCATGACGGGGTCGCACCTGGACTCGGTGCCGGCCGGCGGCAACTACGACGGCGCCGCCGGCGTGGTGGCCGGGCTGGCGGTGCTGGCGGGTTGGCGGGCGGCCGGATTCGTGCCTCCGGCGGACGTGACGGTGATGGCCGTGCGCGCCGAGGAAAGCACCTGGTTTCCCTATTCCTACCTGGGCAGCAAGGCCGCCTTCGGCCTGGTCGGCCGCGACGCGCTGCAATTGCGGCGCGCCGACACCGGCCGCCCGCTGGCCGAGCACCTGGCCGAATGCGGCGGCGACCCGGCCGCGTTCGGCAGTGCCTGGCTGGATCCGGCGCGCATCGCCCGCTTCGTCGAGCTGCACATCGAGCAAGGTCCCGTGCTGGTGGACGACGCGCTGCCGGTGGGCATCGTCACCGGCATACGGGGCAGCCTGCGCCATCGCGATGCCCGCGTCCTGGGCAGCTATGCCCATTCGGGCGCCGTACCGCGCGCCGGACGGCGCGATGCCGTGCGCGCCGCCGCCCTGCTGGTGGCCGCCATCGACGACGACTGGGAACGGCTGGAGGCGCAAGGCCGCGACCTGGTCGTGACCTTCGGCAAGTTCTGCACCAATCCCGCCCAGCACGCCTTCAGCAAGGTGGCCGGCGAAGTGGACCTGTGCGTGGACGTACGCAGCCAGGACCGCGCGGTGCTGGACGAGGTCGACGCCCTGCTGGACGCCCATGCGCGCCGGCTGGAACAGGCGACCGGCACGCGCATCGAACTGGGCCCGCGCACCGGCTCGGAACCGGCGCTGATGGATGCGGGCATCCAGCGGTCGCTGGAAGCCGCCGCCGCCCGCCACGGCATCGCCGCGCGCCGCATGGCCAGCGGCGCGGGACACGACGCGGCGGTGTTCGCCCAGCGCGGCGTACCCACCGGCATGGTGTTCGTGCGCAACGACCACGGTTCGCACAATCCCGACGAACACATGGACATGGACGACTTCGCGCTGGGCACGCGCCTGCTGGCCGACGTTCTGGCCGCTCCCTGACTCTCTTTTCCTAGGAACACGATGAAGCCACCCGTCTGCCTGGTTGTCCAGCCCATCCACCCCGCCGGCATCGCCCGCCTGCGGGCCGCCGGTATCGAAGCCCGCATGGCCAGTTCGGCCGACATGGCCACCGTGGCCCGCGAGATCGCTCCCTGCCAGGCCGTGATCACGCGCAACGCCGGACTGGATACTGCCGCCGTCGAGGCCGGCGCGCAACTGGCCGTGATCGCCAACCACGGCATAGGCACCAACAAGATCGACGTGGCGCGCGCCACGGCGCTGTCGATACCCATCGTCTACACCCCCACCGCGAACGCCCGCTCGGTGGCCGAGCACGCCGTCATGCAGATGCTGGCGGTGGCCAAGCGGCTGGCCGCCTGCGACCACGCGGTGCGCGCCGGCGACTGGGACTACCGCTATCGGCCCGGCCTGCAGGAACTGCACGGCAAGACCCTGGGCATCGTCGGCTTCGGCATCATCGGCCGGCTGACCGCGGCCATTGCCCTGCATGGCCTGGGCATGCGGGTCATCGTGTATTCGCCGGCCGTGCCCGCCGGCGAGATCACCGCCCAGGGGGCGCAGCCCTGCCCGGCGCTGGACGAGCTGCTGGCGCAGGCCGACGTGGTGTCGCTGCACCGTCCTTCCCGGGCCGATACCCGGCACATGATCGACGCGCGCGCGCTGGCGCGCATGAAGCCGACGGCCATCCTGGTCAACACCGCGCGCGCCGACCTGATCGACACCGACGCGCTGGCTGCGGCGCTGCGCGACCGCCGCATCGCCGGCGCCGCGCTGGACGTATTCGAGCAGGAGCCCCTGCCCGCCGGCCATCCGCTGTGCGGACTGGACAACGCGCTGCTGACGCCCCACACTGCCGGCAGCACGGACGAGGCCCTGCGCGCCGCCGCCGAACAGTGCGCCGACCAGATCATCGAGGTCCTGGCGGCACGCCGGCCGGCCCACCTGGTCAACCCGCAGGTCTGGGAAACCCGGCGCCTGCCCGTTCCGGCCTGACCCGTCATCTTTCATGCACCGACCGTCATCATGCAATCGATCTTCCACCTGGCCTATAACGTCACCGACCTCGCCCAGGCGCGCCGCTTCTATGGCGACGTCCTGGGCTGCGCCGAGGGGCGCAGCACCGACACCTGGGTCGATTTCGACTTCTTCGGACACCAGATCTCGCTGCACCTGGGCACGCCGTTCAAGACCGAGCGCACCGGCCACGTGGGCGACAAGCTCGTGCCCATGCCGCACCTGGGCGTGATCCTGCTGCTGGACGACTGGCAGGCGCTGGCGCGGCGCCTGCGGGAGGCCGGCACGGAATTCGTGCTGGAGCCGCAGGTCCGCTTCCAGGGCCAGCCCGGCGAACAATGGACCATGTTCTTCACCGACCCGTTCGGCAACCCCATCGAGGTGAAGGGGTTCAAGTCCTTCGAGTCGGTGTACGCCGCCTGAGGATCAGGCGCGGCGCGCCGTCAGCCATTTGGCCGGGGGCAGCGGCTCGGCGCAGATGCGGATCTCGCCGATGTTGCCCAGGAAGCCGTTGGTGCGCTCGCCGGCATACGCGCCGCCGCCGATCACCATGCGGTCGGTGGACTTGCGGTAGGCGATGCCCGGCGCGTTGGCCGCGTTGCGCAGCACCGGCGCCCCTTCCACGTACATGATGGTCTCGTTCAAGGCCGGATCGTTGACGATGGCGATGTGCACCCATTTGCCGGCGATGATCTCGCCCGACCAGTTGGCCGCGGGAGACTTGCTGCCCGGGCTGTTGGGCAGCACTTCCCATTGCACTTCCCGCAGGCTCGAGATCGAGAAGATGATGGGGCATTCGTCGCCGTCTCCGCCCGCGAAACCGGGGATCTGGCCACGCCGGCCGTCGCGCTCCATGATGTTCATCCACGCGTTCTGGCTGGCGGTCCAGCTGCTGTCGACCTTGATGAAGGCCTCGACGGTGTAGCCGGCATCCAGGGTGGCCGTGTTGACCTGGGCATCCGCGCGCGTCGTGAAATAGCTCATGCGCAGCGGACTCGTGGTCGTATTGGCGAAGCGCACGCTGCCGGGCGCCGCGGACAGGTAATGACGGTCGTCGGTCCAGGTCAGGTCGCCCTCCTGCCCTATCGTGGCGCCGTTAAAGGTCAGGGCCTCGCGATACACCGGATTCCTGCCGGTCGTGTCCGCCACCACCTGGCCCACCGGCACCACGCTGCCGGGCGTTCCGCCGAAGAAGCGCCAGTGCGCCACCGTGGACGCCACCAGCGGGTAGTCGTTCTCGTCGGCGGCGGGCTTCTTCTCCACCGTTTCCGGTTCCTCATAGGTCGCCAGGATGGCGGCCTTGGCACGATCGTTGATCGGCTCGTTGCCCGCCTCGGGCGTCTTGAAACCGGGGTTGAAGCGGGCGAAGCGCTTCTTGAAATCGAAGTCGATCTCGAATTGCTGGTTGGCCTCGGTCAGCACCGCCACGTCGAAGTCGTTCAGCGTATCGGCGGGCTTCTGCGGCACCCACGGCGAGAACGACAGGACCTTGATCTTGTTGCGGGTCAGGTCGAACTCGTACAGGCGCATCAGCCCGTTGCCGCCCATGTAGGCCATCTGGTAGTCGACCACCATTTCCTCGACCGCGTTGCCATAGTCGTTGGTCTTGGTCAGGCGCGAGGCGCCGTGATAGTGGCCGTTCAGCGTCATGAAGATCTGGTCGTTGTCCCGGATCAGCTTCTCCCACAGCATCTTGCCGTACGGAACCTCCAGCGGGCTCGCGCCGTCCGCGGCGATGTTCAGCAACTGGTGGTTGACCAGGATGGCGGGCAGGGTCGGATGATCCGCCAGCACCTTGCGCGCCCAGGCGATGGCCGCGTCCGACGCGCGCCACGACAGCGACAGCACCAGGAACCGGTTGCCGTCGGCCTCGAAGATGTGGAACTCGTGGAACCCGGACGCATCGCGGCCGCCGAACGTCGCCTGCTGCTTCGCGCGTTCGGTCGGGAACCACTTCAGGTACGGCTCGGCGGCCAGGTTGCGCTGGGCGTCGGTGTTCGAGGCCTGGCTGCTCTCGTCGACATAGTCCACGTCGCGGATCACGTCGTGGTTGCCCGCCAGGATGGAGTACGGCAGCCTGGCTTCCTCCAGCACCTTCATCGCGTCGTCGGCGACCTGCCACTGGGCCGGCTTGCCCTGCTGGTCCACCACGTCGCCCAGATGGATGGTGAACGGGATCTTCAGGCTCTTGGCGTTTTGCGCGATCCAGTTCGTCTGCGCGCGGAACGGCGTCGATCCGTACTTGCGCTGGAACTGCGTGTTCTCGGCCTCGGTCGCATAGCGCGCATAGAACTGGGTATCGGGCAGCACCGCCAGCGCGAAGCTGGACACCAGGGTGGATGGCTGCTCGCCGTCTCCGCCGTTGCCGTCCCCGGGATTGCCCGTCTGCGGCGGCGCGTCATCGCCGCCGCAGGCCGACAGCAGCAATGCCGTGCCGCCCAGCGACAATCCGAAGCCCGCCTTCATCAGCAAGCGGCGCTGCCGGTCGGGCAGTCCTTCCAGCTTGCGGAGCGTGTCCGGGGCGAGAATGTTGTCCTTCTTGTTCATGTCCTGCTTGTTTCCATGCCACGAAAGCCGCACAGCGTAGCGATGGAACATGACAGGAGTACGCGGTCCGCATGCCGCGTTGAAACGCGCATGCAACCTTGGAGCCGCGGCTGGGCCCTAACCCGGAACGAACCGGCGCCGATGCTCGAACAGGCACACCGCCACCGCCGCCCCGACGTTCAGCGACTCGGCCGCCGGCTCCTGCGGAATGCGCACCCGCAGCGCCGCGGCGGCCTGAAGTTCGGCGCGCACGCCCTGCCCTTCATTGCCGAATACCCAGGCGCAGTGCCGCGGCAGCGCGGCCTGGTAAAGGCCCACGGCATCGTCCAGCGTGGTGGCCACCAGCGGCAGGTCCAGGCGCGCCAGCAGGGCCCGCAGATCGACCCGCTCATGGATGGTCAGCGAGAAATGCGCCCCCTGCCCCGAACGCAGCACCTTGGGCGACCAGGCGAAGGCGGTCTCGTCCGACAGGAAGACGTGGCGCACGCCGGCCGCCGCGCAGGTGCGCAGGATGGCGCCGACGTTGCCGGGGTCCTGGACGCGGTCGAGCAGCACGCAGCCTTGCGTGACGCGCTCGGGCAGCGGCGGCGCCGGCGTCTCGACCACGAACACCACGCCCTGGCCGGCCTGCACGTGCTCCAGGTCGTCGATCAGGTTGCCGTCCAGCCAGACCTGGCGGTCGGCCGGCACCTGGTCGCGCAAGGCCATGACTTCGGCGCTGGCCCGCTCGCCTTCCAGCCGCCGCGCGTCGAACACCGCATGCCGGGGCAGGCCCCGCCATTGCAGGTAGGCCTGGCACAGGTGCACGCCTTCCAGCACGGACAGGCCGGCCTCGCGCCGTGCCTGCGAGGCCTGCGTCAGCTTGCGCAGCGACTTGAATAGCGGATTGTCGCGCGAGGCGATGCGTTTCATGGTCGGTCTTCCAGGCGGCGATCCGCGCGGCTAGGCGCGCTTGGCATGGCGGCGGCGCGGGGCCGGCGCCTCGGGTTCGGGCAGGTCGTCCCAGGGCAGCAGGCTGTCCATTACCCGGGCCAGCGGCGTTTCCGGCTCGGGTATGCCCAGGGCCCGGCGCACGGGCTCGAAACTGCGGCGGTGTTCCGGGCACGGGCCGTGTTCCAGCAGGCAACGCAGGTGGTCTGGCGTGCCGTAGCCCTTGTGCCGGTCGAAGCCGTACATGGGGTAGCTGGCGTGCAGCCGGACCAGTTCGGCATCGCGCGCGGTCTTGGCCAGGATGGACGCCGCCGAGATCGCCTGTACCTGCGCATCGCCGCCGATCACGGTCTGCACCCGGCAGGCCAGCGCCGGCGCACGGTTGCCGTCCACCTGCACCAGGTCGGGCACGCAGCCCAGCCCCTCGACGGCCCGCCGCATGGCCAGCATGGTGGCGTTCAGGATGTTCAGCGCGTCGATCTCGGCCACGCTGACGCTGGCCACGCACCAGGCCAGCGCGCGCTCCTGGATCAGCGGGGCGAGTTCGTCGCGGGCGCGCTCGCTCAGCATCTTGGAATCGTTCAGGCCGTCGACCGGACGGGCCGGATCGAGGATGACGGCCGCCGCGTAGACCGGCCCGGCCAAGGGCCCCCGGCCGGCTTCGTCCACGCCCGCCACGCGCAGGGTCAGCAGCGTGTGGGCATCGAAGGCCGACAACAGGTCCGCTCCCGGCGATTCCACCGCGGTCCAGCCCAGCTCGGTCTGCACCCAGCCCTTCTCAGCCATGGCCCGCCACCTCCAGGATCGCCTGGCTGGCCAGGGCGGGCGTGTCGCGCACGAGGTCGTCATGCAAGGCGGTGAAGCGCTCTTCCAGCCGGCGGGTGGCGGCCTCGTCGGTCAGCGCCTTCCAGGCCGCGTCGGCCAGCGCGCGCGGCGTGGCCTCGTCCTGCAGCAGCTCGGGCACGACCGTGTCGCGGCACAGCACGTTGGGCAGTCCCACCCAGGGCAGATAGGCCTGGCGCCGCATGATCCACCATGACAAGCGCGGCAGCACGTAGGAAATCACCATGGGGCGCTTGAACAGCGCGGCCTCCAGCGTGGCGGTGCCGCTGGCAACCAGGACGGCGTTGCAGGCGGCCAGGATGTCGTGCGTGCCGCCTATGACGGTATGCAGGTTGGCCAGCCCCCCCACGGCCGCGGCGTGCGCCAGGAACTCGCGCTCGCGCTCGGCGTTGGCCATGGGCGCCCACAGATGCAGGCCCGGATCGCGCGCCTGCAGCAGCTTGGCCGCGGCCAGGAAGCGCGGAGCCAGGTGTCGAACCTCGCCGGCCCGGCTGCCGGGCATCAGCGCCAGCACCCGCGCGCCGGCGGCTATGCCGTGGCGGGCCCTGGCCGCGGCGCGGTCGGGCACGCGCTGGACGAGGCGCGCCAGCGGGTGGCCCACGTAGGTCACGGGAACGCCGGCGTCGCGATAGATCTGCTCCTCGAACGGGAACACCACCAGCATGTGGGAGACGGCGTCGCGGATCTTGTTGATGCGTTCCCCCCGCCAGGCCCACAGCGAGGGGCCGATGAAATGCACGGTGGGGATGCCGCCCTCGCGCAGGGCATGCTCCAGGCCGAAATTGAAATCGGGCGCGTCGACCCCGACGAAGGCCGCCGGCCGTTCGGCCAGCCAGCGCTCGCGCAGGCTGCGGCGGATGTTGAGCAGCTCGGGCAGGTGCATCAGGACGTCGGCGTAGCCGTTCACGGCCAGCTTGTGCATGGGATACCAGGCATCGAAACCCTGGGCCTGCATGTTGGGGCCGCCTATGCCCGCCAGCGCCAGTTGCGGCGCCCGCTCGTGCAGGGCCTCGACCACCGTGGCCGCCAGCAGGTCGCCCGAAGGCTCTCCCGCCACCATGCCGATGGACGCCCTGCCCTCATCCGGCACGCCGGCCTCCGTCAGCGCACGATACCGCGCGTGGCGGTATCGAGGAAGGCCAGCAAGGTGGACAGCGGAGCATCGAGCTCGGGATCCTCGGCACGCCTGGCCTGGAGCGCCGCGCGCGCCTCGTCCAGCGTCAGGCCCTGGCGGTACAGCGTCTTGTAGGCGGCCCGCAGTCCGGAGATCTGCGCCGGCGTGAAACCGCGCCGCTTCAGGCCCTCGACGTTGATGCCGACGGCCCTGGCCGGACTGCCCGAGGACGTGACGAAGGGCGGCAGGTCCTGCAGCAGCGTGGAATGGACGCTGGTCATGGCATGCGCGCCGATCTTGACGAACTGGTGCACGCCGGTCATGCCGCCCAGGAATACGTGGTCGCCGATGTGCACATGGCCGGCCAGCTGCGTGCCGTTGGCCAGGATGATGTGGCTGCCCAGCTGGCAATCATGGGCCACGTGCACGTAGGCCATGATCCAGTTGTCGTTGCCCAGGCGCGTCGCACCCGCGTCCTGCACCGTGCCGGTGTTGATGGTGCAGCATTCGCGTATCGTGTTGCCGTCGCCGATCTCCAGGCGGGTGGGCTCGCCGGCGTACTTCTTGTCCTGCGGCTCGGCACCGATCGAGCACGACGGGAAGAAGCGGTTGCCGCGCCCTATCGTCGTATGGCCGTCGATGACGCAATGCGGTCCGATCTCGGTGTCGGCGCCGATGCGCACGTTCGGCCCGATCATGCTGAAGGGGCCGACCGTCACGCTGTCGTCCAGCCGGGCGGCCGGATCGACGATAGCGGTGGGATGTATCCTCGCCACGAAAACCTTCCGTCAGGGTTCAAGGATGCGCATGGTGCACATCAGGTCCGCCTCGGCCGCGACCTGTCCGTCCACCAGCGCCTTGCCGTTGTACTTCCAGATGCCGCGCGACGAACGCTCGACGTTGACCTCCAGGCGCAGCTGGTCCCCCGGGACCACGGGCCGCTTGAAGCGGGCGCCGTCGATGCCGACGAAGTAGTACACCGTGTTGTCGTCGGGCTTCTTGCCGGCCGCGGTGAACGACGTGATGGCGGCCGCCTGGGCCATGGCCTCGAGGATCAGCACGCCCGGCATGACGGGATGGTGCGGGAAATGGCCGGTGAAGAACGGCTCGTTGATCGACACGTTCTTGATCGCGAGGATGGATTCCCCGGGCTTGACGTCGATGACCCGATCGATCAGCAGCATCGGATAGCGATGCGGCAAATGGTCGAGTATCCCCTTGATGTCCATTTCCATACAGATTCCAGTATTTGATGCGCGGCGGGCCGCTGCGGCGCCCGCCCGCCTTTTACTTCTTTTCCAGCGCCTTGATCCGCTTGGCCATGGTGGCCAGGTGCCTGACAGCGACCGCGTTGCGCTCCCACTGGGCGTGCTCGGTCATCGGGAAGAAACCAGTGTACTGCCCCGGCTTGTCGATGTTGCTGTGCACCGGGGTTGCCGCCGAGATGAAGACGTCGTCGCCGATCTTCAGGTGGCCCCCTATCATCGCGGCCCCGCCGATGGAACAGCGCTGGCCGATGGTGGTCGATCCGGCGATGCCCACGCAGGCCGCCATCGCGGTGTGGTCGCCGATGCGGCAGTTGTGGCCGATCATGATCTGGTTGTCGATCTTGACGCCGTTGCCGATCACGGTGTCGTCCAGCGCGCCGCGATCGATGGTGGTGTTGGCGCCGATCTCGACGTCATCGCCGATACGCACGCCCCCGAACTGCGGGATCTTGGTCCAGGCTCCCTTGGCCCGGGACGGATCGGGCGCGAACCCGAAGCCGTCATCGCCGATGACCGCTCCCGACAAGACGACGCAACGCGCGCCCATGCTGACCCCCCGGTACAGCGTGACACGCGGATGCAGCACCGTATCGGCGCCGACGCGGCAGCCCTCGCCCACGACGCAACCCGCACCGATGCGGGCGCGCGGCCCGATCTGCGCGCCGGCCTCGATGACCGCGAGCGGCCCCACGTGGGCGCTGGGATCGACGCTGGCGTCGGGCGCGACGACGGCCGACGGATGGATGGAGCCGGCGGGCTGGGGATGCAATTGCCGGTCGAACCATTGCCCGATCCGCGCGAACAGCAGATAGGGCGAATTGCAGACCACCAGCGGCAGCGCCTGCTCGGCGCGGCCTGCCTGCGAGAGGCTTTCGCGATAGGCTTGCGCCACCTCGGCCGTGACCAGCACGACCGCTGCGCGCGCATCGATCAGTTGCGACTGGTAACGGGGATTGGCGACGAAACTCAGTTCCTGCGGCCCCGCGTGCTCGAGATTCGCGATGCCCGCGACCACGACTTCGGCGCTGGGGAGCGCTTGCGCCCCCCCCGGCTCGATCGTCCACGTCAACCCGCTGGTATCGGTTTCGTCGAGCAGCCTTTGCAGTACCGGCGCCTTGGTCGTGTCAAGCAGGATGGGCATGCGAAGCTCGCGCGGACGACAGGAACATGCGAGAGCGGCGCAATTACTTGGCGCCGCTGTTCAGGGCCTTCAGGACCTTGTCGGTGATGTCGACACGCGGGCTGACCACGACGGCTTCCTGGAAGATCAGGTCGTAGTTTTCCTGCTCGGCGATCTGCTTGATCACGCGGTTGGCGCGCTCGAGGATCTGCGAGAGCTCCTCGTTGCGGCGCTGGTTCAGGTCCTCCTGGAACTCGCGGCGCTTGCGCTGGAAGTCCTTGTCGAGGTCGCTCAGGTCGCGCTGGCGGCGGGTGCGATCGGATTCGGACAGTACGGCGCTGTCCTTGTCCAGCTGCTCGGACTGGGTGCGCAGGCGATTGGCCATGTCTTGCAGCTCGGCATCGCGCTTCTTGAAGTCGGCTTCGATCTTGGCCTGGGCGGCCTTGGCCGGCGCGGCGTCGCGGAAGATCCGCTCGGTATTGACGAAGCCGATCTTGACCGGGGCCTGGGATGCCTGGGCATGAGCCGCGCCGACAGCGGCACTAGAAAGCACCAGCGCCGCCAGCACCCGGCCGGCACCCTTGACTGCAGAGGAGGCGGTCAGACTGGTGGCAGATGTCGAAAACATGCGGATCATTTATTTCTCGCTAGGAAGGTAGTCGTGTATTTTGCCACTAATGGCGCCGGGCCGGGCAAGCGCCCGGGGCCGCGCCCTGGTAATTGGTTGTAGCAGAAAAATTCCCGGGCGGGCATAGGCCTTGCGGCCGCCCGCCTCGTTCGCCTCGTCAGAACCCCGTGCCGATCTGGAACTGGAAGCTCTGGGTCCGGTCCTGCGGCTTGGCGTTGAGCGCCTTGCCGAAGGAGATCTTCAGAGGACCGATGGGCGATTGCCAGCTCAGGCCGATACCGGCCGAGTAGCGCAGCTGGCCCAGGTTGATGTTCTCCTCGTCGGCGTAGACGTTACCCGCGTCGGCGAACAGGAACCAGCGCAGCGTGCGGTCCTGCTGGGTGCCGGGGAACGGCAGCAGCAGCTCGGCGTTGGCGATGACCCGCTTGGCGCCGCCCAGGCTGTCGCCGTTCTTGCTGTCGCGCGGACCCAGCGAACCGCCGTCGAAGCCGCGCACCGATCCGATACCGCCGGCGTACACGTTCTTGAGCAGCGGGTACGGCCGGCCGCCGAAGCCCTTGCCGTAGTCGACCTGGCCGTTCAACGCCAGCGTCATGCTGCGCGTGATGGGCCAGTAGTACTGGTGCTGGTAGCTGGCCTTGTAGTAGCGCAGGTCGCCGAACAGCGAGGTTTCGCCGGCCGCGCGCTGGTAGGTGCCGCGCGTGGGCGCCAGCGCGCTGTCGCGCCGGTCGTTGCTCCAGCCCACCGAGAAGATGACGGCGTTGCTGCGAGCCCCGAAGGTATTGACGTAGTCGATGAAGCGCTGGGGGCTGCTGTCGTAGATGTCGATGTCGTTGGCTTCCAGCGCGGTGCCGAAGAACACGCGCTGGGTTTCCGTGAACGGCACGCCGAACGTCAGGCTCGCCCCCATGGTCTTGATGCGGTAGTCGCCGGTGTTGATCGACAGCGGACGCAGCGTACGGTAGTACAGGCTGGTCGAGCGGCTGATGCCATCCTGCGTGAAGTACGGATTGGTCTGGCTGATCGCGATCGTGCGGTAGGTCTTGCCGGTGTTCAGCTCCAGGCCGGCGGTGGTGCCGCTGCCGAAGATGTTGTCCTGGCTGATGCCCGCCGACAGCACCACCTTGTCGGTACTGCTGAAGCCCGCGCCCAGGTTGATCATGCCGGTCGGCTTTTCCTGGACGTTCACGTTGACGTCGATCTGGTCGGGCGTGCCCGGCACCGGCGGCGTCTCGATGTTGATGTTCTGGAAGTAGCCCAGGCGGTCGATCCGGTCGCGCGACAGCTGGATCTTGCCGGCGTCGTACCAGGCGCTCTCGAGCTGGCGCATCTCGCGGCGGATCACGACGTCGCGGGTGCGGGTGTTGCCGCCGATGTTCACGCGGCGCACGTACACGCGGCGGTTGGGATCGACGAAGAAGGTGATGGCCGCCGTTTTTTTCTCGCGATCGACCTGGGGCGTGGCGTTGACGTTACTGAAGGCATAGCCCAGCTTGCCCAGGTAGTCGGTGATGGCCTTGCTGGAGGCGTTGACCTTCTCGGCCGAGAAGGTCTCGCCCGGCTTGACCGTGATCAGCTTGTTGAGCTCGTCGTCCAGGCCCAGCAGGTCGCCCGCCAGCTTGACGTCGCTGACCGAGTATTTGTCGCCTTCGGTGATGGACAGGGTGATGAAGATGTCCTTGCGGTCGGGCGAGATCGTGACCTGCGGCGAATCGACGTTGAATTCCAGGTAGCCCCGGTTCATGTAGTACGAACGCAGCGTTTCGATGTCGCCCTGCAGCTTCTGCCGCGAATACTGGTCGGCCTTGGTGTACCAGGTCAGCCAGCCCGGCGTGGTCAGCTGCAGCAGGTCCAGCAGTTCGCTTTCGCGGATGGCCTTGGCGCCGATGATCTTGATGCCCGCGATGCGCGCGACGTCGCCCTCGAAGATGTCGAAGGTGATGCCGACGCGGTTGCGCTCGAGCGGCGTGATCGTGGGCACGATCTCGACCGAGTACTTGCCGCGCGCCAGGTACTGGCGCTTGAGTTCCTGCACGGCGCGATCGAGCAAGGCGCGGTCGAAGATGCGGGCCTCGGCGAAGCCCACTTCGGCCAGCGACTTGAGCACGTTGGCGGACTCGAATTCGCGCATGCCGTTGAAGGAGATCGCGGCGATCGCCGGGCGTTCGTCGACGATGACCACCACCACGTCGTTCTCGACCTCGATGCGCACGTCGCGGAAGAAGCCGGTACCGTACAGCGCCCGCACCGCCTGCGTGGCCTGCTCTTCGGTGAAGCGTTCGCCCACCTTGACCGGCAGGTATCCGAACACCGTACCGGCCTCGGTACGCTGGATGCCTTCCACCCGGATATCGCGGACGACGAAGGGATCGAAGGCGTAGGCCAGGGGGGTGGCCGCCATGGCCAGCAAAATGGACAGCAGACGCGGCATGCGCCGGGTGCGATTGGTCATGCGTAATCCCGGAGTTTTCTTAATTGAGTGATATGCGAAAGCGCGGCGTGCGGCTCGACCCGGCCCGGGCGGTCGAGGCACGGTCCGCTAAGGCGGCAGGCAAGGCGGCGCGCATGGGTTCTAGGTCAGCAGTCGCGTAAAGTCGTTGAACAAGGCAACGGCCATCAGCACCATCAGGATGCCGAACCCGGCGCGCTGCCCCATTTCCATCCAGCGTTCCGGCGGCGGACTGCCCCGGATGATCTCGACGAGATAATACAGCAGGTGCCCCCCGTCCAGCATGGGAATGGGCAGGAGATTCAGCACGCCCAGGCTGACGCTGACCAGCGCCAGGAAGGCGATGTAGGCCTCCAGGCCCATCCTGGCCGTCTGGCCGGCGTAGTCGGCGATGGTCACCGGCCCGCTGAGGTTGCTCAGGGCCACGTCCCCCACCAGCATCTTGCCCAGCATCCGCAGCGAGAACCAGGACACCTCGGCGGTGCGGCGGGCGCCCATGGCCAGGCTTTCGACCGGACCATGGCGCACGGTGATGAGCTGGATGTCGCCGCCGATCTGGGCGCCGATGCGGCCCACCAGCGTACCGTCCGCCTGGCGCTCCTCGCGCGGCAGGACGTCGATCGCCAGCGCCGCCCCGTCGCGTATCACGGACAGGCGCAGCGGCTGGCCGGCATGCGCCTGGATCAGCGTGATCAGTTCGGTGGCCGAGGGATCCTTCTTGTCGCCTGCCGCCACCACCCTGTCGCCGGCCAGCAGGCCCGCCTGGGCGGCGGCGCTCTCGGGCACGATGCCGCGGATCACGGGTTTCGGGCTGGCCAGGCCGAAGCCCTCGCGGCCCAGCACGTCGCCTTCCATCTGGCCCAGCGCGGCGCGGGAGAAGTCGACCGTGCGCACGCGGCGCTCGCCGCTGGCCGTCTGCACCTCGACGGCGGGACGGGCCTTGTCGGTCAGGCTCTTGAGCAGCATCCACCGCGCGTCGCCCCAGGTACCCACCTGGGCGCCGTCGATGGCGAGGATGCGGTCGCCCGCCTGGACGCCCGCCGCGAAGGCCGGCGTGCCGGCCGCCGGCGCGCCCAGCACGGCCGCCGGTTCCTTGACGCCGGCCATGTTCAGCGCCGCGTACAGCAGCGCCGCGAGCACCAGGTTGAACACCGGCCCGGCCGCGACGATGGCGATGCGCTTGCCCACCGGCTGGGCATTGAACGCGCGGCCCCGCTCGGCGGCGGGCACCTCGCCCTCGCGCTCGTCCAGCATCTTCACGTAACCGCCCAGCGGGATCGCCGACAGGGCCCATTCGGTGCCGTGGCGGTCGGTGCGCTTGCACAGCACCTTGCCGAATCCCACCGAGAACCTCAGGATGCGCACCCCGCACGCGCGGGCCACGAGGTAGTGCCCCAGTTCGTGGATCACCACCAGCACGCCCAGCGCGACGGCGAAGGCCGCCAACGTCAACAACATGGAAATCTCCTTGCTCCGGCATCCTGGCCTGGACGCCGAACCGACGATTTAACACGGAAATGCACGCCGGCTCCGGCAATACACGGGGAATCTCGGTAAGCGAACATGACAGGATCATCGGCCAAAGGCCGGTGGCCGCCAACCCGGGTGCGCGGCAAGCGCGCTTCCTAGGGCCCGGCGCTCCGGGCCAGGGCCTCGCCGGCCCGGGCGCGCGCCTCGCGGTCCAGGTCGAGCAGGGCTTCCAGGCTGCCCAGCCGGTCCGCGGCCCGGACCCAGGCGCCATCCAGCACGGTCTCGATGATAGCCGCGATTGCCGGATAGGGGGCGGCGCCCCGCAGGAAGGCCTCGACGGCCACTTCGTTGGCGGCGTTCAGGGCCACGCAGGCGCCCTGCCCGCCCCGCAACGCCTCGAACGCCAGGCGCAGGCACGGAAAGCGGGCCAGGTCGGGGGCCTCGAAGTCCAGGCGGCCCAGCCGGGCCAGGTCCAGCGGGCCGACGCCCGTGGCGATGCGCTCGGGGAATGCGAGGCCGTACGCGATGGGGGTCCGCATGTCGGGATGCCCGAGCTGCGCCAGCACCGACCCGTCGTCGTACTCGACCATGGAGTGGATCACGCTTTGCGGATGCACCACGACGTCGATGCGCTCCGGCGGCATCGCGAACAGCCAGTGCGCCTCGATGACCTCCAGCCCCTTGTTCAGCATCGTGGCCGAATCGACCGAGATCTTGCGCCCCATGGACCAATTGGGATGGGCACAGGCCTGGTCTGGGGTGACGTCCGCCAGGCTGTCCAGCGGCCGGGTACGGAATGGTCCGCCCGAGGCGGTCAACAGCAGCCGGCGCACGCCCGGCGCGGGCGCCTGGGCCGCCGACGCCCGGGCGCCATGGGGCAGGCACTGGAAGATGGCGTTGTGTTCGCTGTCGATAGGCAGGAGTTCGGCGCCGTTGTCGCGCACCGCGTCCATGAACAGGCGCCCCGCCACCACCAGGGCCTCTTTGTTCGCCAGCAGCACCCGCTTGCCGGCGCTGGCGGCCGCCAGCGCCGAAGGCAGGCCCGCGGCGCCCACGATGGCGGCCATGACCGTGTCGCTGGCCTCGTCGGCGGCGGTATCGGCCAGCGCCTGCGCGCCCACGCGGATCTCCGGCAACCGTGCCCTGCCCCGCCACGCATCGACGAAACGCTGGCGCGCCGCATCATCGGGCACCACCACGACGGCAGCCTGGCTGGCCTCCGCCTGGGCGGCGAGCTGTTCCATGCGGCTGTGGGCGCTCAGGGCATGGACGCGGTAGCGCTGCGGGTGGCGCGCGATCACGTCCAGCGTGCTGGCGCCGATGGAGCCGGTGGCGCCCAGTATGGTGACGGTACGGAAGGTCATGACAGCAGGACGGCCAGCGGCAGGACGGGAATCAGGGCATCGATGCGATCCAGCACGCCGCCGTGGCCCGGCAGCAGGTTGCTGGAATCCTTGATGCCGGCGCGCCGCTTGATGAGCGATTCGAACAGGTCGCCCGCGATGGACAGCGCCGCCAGCACCACGGCCAGGGCCAGGGCTCCGGCCCATCCCCAGCGCTCGACCAGGGCGGCGCCGAAGGTGCCGGGGAAGAAGCCGCAGGCCAGCACGAAGACGACCACGCACACGACGCCGCCCAGCGCGCCCTCGCGGGTCTTGCCCGGGCTGATGTGGGGTGCGAGCTTGTTGCGCCCCAGCGCGCGGCCGACGAAATACGCCGAGATGTCGGCGATCCAGACCACCGCCATCAGGGTGAGCAGGAAGGGCACGCCGCGTCCGAACGCCGCGGTCAGCGCCGACCAGGCGGCCAGCAGCGCGAACGGCGCCAGCGCGGTCAGCCAGGGGTTGCGAGGCTCGGCATCCGGACTGGCGCGAAACAGCATGGGGACCAGCAGGCCCACCCAGACCGCCGAGACGGCGATCCACAGGCCGCGCCAGAAGCTGCCGGCGGGACCGGCCGAGAGGTCGGCGCCGCCGCTGTTCCAGCGCCAGGCGACCAGGGCGGCGCCCAGTACCACGCCCGCCGCGATGGCGGGCAGATGGGCGCGGCCGGTGCCGCCGCGGGGCGAAAGCGTCAGGCGCCACCACTCCCACAGCGCGCAGCCCACGAACACCGCCATCAGGATCTCGAAGGGGCGCGGATCGGCCACCGCCAGCACGGCGACCAGGACGATCAGCAGGACGATGGCGGTGACGACGCGCTGCCCGAGCATGGGTCTAGCCGCCGTTCGAGGAAACCGCCGCCGGCGCCTTCAGCTGGGCGCTGGTGCGGCCGAAGCGGCGCTCGCGGCTGCGATAGGACTTGCACGCCAGATCCAGTTGATCGGCGTCGAAATCGGGCCAGAAGCAGTCGGTGAAATACAGCTCGGTATAGGCCAGTTGCCAGACCAGGAAGTTGGAGATGCGCTGCTCGCCGCCCGTGCGGATGAACAGGTCCGGCTCCGGCGCGTACGCCATCGACAGATGCGGCGTCAGCATGGCCTCGTCCAGTTGCTCGGGATGGGCAGCCAGGTCCGGACGCGCAGCCAGCAGGCGGCGCGTCGCTTCCAGGATGTCCCAGCGGCCGCCATAGTTGGCGGCGATCGTCAGCGTCAGGCGGTCGTTGTCGCGGGTGCGGGCTTCCACGTCGGCGATCAGCTCGCGCAGCCGGGGCTCGAACGCGCTGATGTCCCCCACGACCTTGAGCTTGATGCCGTTGCGGGCCAGCCTGGCGACCTCGCGCTCCAGCGCGTGGACGAACAGCCGCATCAGCAGGGACACCTCGTCGGGCGGACGGCGCCAGTTCTCGGAACTGAAGGCGAACAGGGTCAGGTATTCGATGCCGCGAACGGCGCAGGCCTCCACCACCGCCCTGACGGCATCCACGCCCTTCTTGTGGCCCGCCACGCGGGGCAGGAAGCGCTGCGTGGCCCATCGGCCGTTGCCGTCCATGATGATCGCCACGTGCCTGGGCACGGCGTCGGTACGGGGAATGCCGAGGGTTGAACTCAGGACCATGTCAGCTCCGCTGGGACCGAATGTACATGGCGGAACTCAAACCGTCATGATCTCCGCTTCTTTCTGCGCGACCACCTTGTCGATCTCGGCGACGAAACGATCGGTCAGCTTCTGGACGTCGTCCTGCGCGCGGCGTTCTTCGTCCTCGGAGATTTCCTTGTCCTTGACCAGGCGCTTGAGCTGCTCGTTGGCGTCGCGCCGCAGGTTGCGCACGGCGACCTTGGCATCCTCGCCCTCGCTCTTGACCACCTTGGTCAGCTCGCGGCGGCGCTCTTCGGTCAGCGCCGGCATCGGCACGCGGATCAGGTCGCCCATGGACTGGGGGTTGAGACCCAGGTCGGATTCCCGGATGGCCTTCTCGACCACCTGGGCCATCTTCTTTTCCCACGCCTGGACGCTCAGGGTACGCGCATCCAGCACGCTGACGTTGGCGACCTGGCTCAGCGGAACCATGGAACCGTAGTACTCGACCTGGACATGGTCCAGTATGCCGGCATGGGCACGACCCGTACGGATCTTCGCGAGACTGCCCTTCAGGGTCTCGATGGACTTGCCCATCTTGGTCTCGGCGTTTTTCTTGACGTCGGAAGCGCTCATTGCGGTCTCCTAAATGCTGAACAATCGATCAAACGTGCACCAGCGTGCCTTCGTCGTCGCCCGAGACGACGCGCTTCAGGGCGCCAGGCTTGTTGATCGAAAAAACCTTGATCGGCAGTTTCTGGTCGCGGCACAGCGCGAACGCCGTCGCATCCATCACTTCCAGGCGGCGCACGATGGCCTCGTCGAAACTGATGCGGCTGTAGCGCGTAGCCGTGGGATCCTTCTTGGGATCGGCCGAATAGATGCCGTCGACCTTGGTTGCCTTCAATACGATTTCGGCACCGACCTCGGCGCCGCGCAGGGCGGCGGCGGTGTCGGTGGTGAAGAACGGGTTGCCCGTGCCGGCCGCGAAGATCACGACCTTGCCCTCTTCCAGGTAGCGCAGGGCCTTGGGGCGGATGTAGGGCTCGACCACCTGCTCGATGGTCAGCGCCGATTGCACGCGCGCATCGACGCCGCGGCGCTTGAGCGCGTCCTGCAGCGCCAGGGAGTTCATGATGGTGGCCATCATGCCCATGTAGTCGGCGGTGGCGCGGTCCATGCCCTGGGCACCCGGCGCCACGCCGCGGAAGATGTTGCCGCCGCCGATGACCAGCGCCAGCTCGACGCCCAGCTCGGCCACCTCGGCAATTTCCTCGACCATGCGGCCGATGGTCGCCCGGTTGATACCGAACGCATCGTCACCCATCAGGGCTTCGCCCGACAGCTTGAGCAGGACGCGCTTGTACGCCCCCGTTTTCGTTCCAGATGCGTTCATTTCCACCGTCATACATGCTCCCGCGCAATCGCCGACATCCGGCCCATCTCCGCCCACAGAGGCCCACCCTTCTGCGCTGCGTTACGTCTACATCTTTACAACAGCCCCACTTCCCCCAGACGAGGCACGAGGGATCCGGCTCCGCCGGTCCCTCGAGGCCGCCCCCGGGGGGCGCGCGTAAGCGCGTAGGGGGGGGACTAACTCTTTGCAGCAGCAGCCTGGGCAGCGACTTCTGCGGCGAAGTCGGTGACCTTCTTCTCGATGCCTTCGCCCACCACGTACAGCACGAACTGCTGGACGGCGGAGTTCTTGGCCTTGAGCACCTGCTGGACGGTCTGCTTGTCGTCCTTGACGAACGGTTGCGACAACAGCGTAACCTCTTTCAGGAACTTCTGGACCGAACCTTCGACCATCTTGGCGACGATGTCGGCGGGCTTGCCCGATTCGGCGGCCTTCTGCTCGGCAACCGAACGCTCGCGCTGGATGTCGTCCTGCGACACGCCGGCGGCGTCCAGCGCCTTCGGCTTGGTGGCCGCGACGTGCATGGCGATGTCCTTGCCCAGCGTTTCGTCGCCGGAGTACTCGACCAGCACGCCGATGCGGCCGCCGTGCACGTACTGGGCCAGCTTGTTCTCGGTGGCGATGCGGGTGAAGCGGCGGATGGAGATGTTCTCGCCGATCTTGCCGATCAGGGCGGTACGCACGCTTTCCACGGTGCCGTCACGGAACGCCAGCTCGGACAGGGCGGCGACGTCGGCCGGGTTGGCCTTGGCGATCAGCTCGGCGATTTCGTTGGCGAACTGGACGAAATCGTCGTTCTTGGCCACGAAGTCGGTTTCGCTGTTGACCTCGACGGCGACGCCGGTCTTGGCATCGGCCGAGACATACAGGGCCACCAGGCCTTCGGCGGTCACGCGGGCGGCGGCCTTGCTGGCCTTGCTGCCCAGCTTGACGCGCAGGATTTCCTCGGCCTTGGCCAGATCGCCACCGGCTTCGGTCAACGCCTTCTTGCACTCCATCATGGGCGCGTCGGTCTTCTCGCGCAGTTCCTTGACCATTGCTGCGGTAATTTCGGCCATGATTACTCCTGACATCTTCCGCCCCTGACAAAGGCGGAAATATAGTTTGACTAAAAAGAAGGGGCACAAGGCCCCTTCAAGCATTACTAGCGGCAGAGAAGCCCACTCCCGCATCCAGGCAAGAATGCGGCGCTTCGCGCCGAGACATCCCCACCCAGACCCAGGATGCGGTGGATCCGGCTCCGCCGGTCCACCCGCATCGCCCCCTGGGGGGCGCGCGCAAGCGCGTAGGGGGACCTTACTCCTCGCCTTCGACTTCCACGAACTCGTCGCCGCCTTCGGTCACGGCATCGACCACGCCCTGCAGGGCCTGTTCGCGGCCTTCCAGCACGGCATCGGCCACGCCGCGGGCGTACAGGGCGATCGCCTTGGACGAATCGTCGTTGCCCGGGATGACGTGGGCCACGCCGTCCGGCGAGTGGTTAGTATCCACCACGGCGACGACCGGAATGTTAAGCGCCTTGGCTTCGGTGACGGTAATTTTGTGATACCCGACGTCGATGATGAAGATCGCGTCCGGCAGGCCGTTCATGTCCTTGATGCCGCCGATGGACTTGTTCAGCTTCTCGAGCTCGCGCTGGAACATCAGCGCTTCCTTCTTGCTCATGCGCTCGGTCGCGCCCTCGGCCTGCATGGCTTCCATGTCCTTCAGGCGCTTGATCGAGGTCTTGACCGTCTTGAAGTTGGTCAGCATGCCGCCCAGCCAGCGGCTGTCGACGTAGGGCATGCCGCAGCGCTGCGCTTCCTCGGCGATGATCTCGCGAGCCGCGCGCTTGGTGCTGACGAACAGGATCGTGCCGCCGCGGGCCGACAGTTGACGCACGAACTTCAGAGCGTCCTGGTACAGGGCCAGGGTCTTCTCGAGGTTGATGATGTGGATCTTGTTGCGATGGCCGAAGATATAGGGGGCCATCTTGGGGTTCCAGAAGCGGGTTTGGTGGCCGAAGTGGACACCGGCTTCCAGCATTTCGCGCATGCTAACGGACATATTGACTCCGAGGGTTGGGTCTTGCACCGCATCAGCACCCGCCAGGCACACTAGGCCCGGCCGGCACCCTGGACGACACGGCGCGCGGTTGAAAAATCCAGGCCGAAGACGGGCGACATCCCTGGAGAAACTCCAGGCTTTCTGGCATGATGGACGCGCCACGCGGCGCCCCGCCACCCCAGGATCGCCCTGATCCGATCCGGCCTTTGGCTTCCTGAAATCACAGGAAGCCTATAATTCTACTATTTTCCGGACCACCTGCTCAAGCGATCCCTCGGCCCCGGCGCCGGCCCTCGTCGCTTCTTGTTACAAGAAAGCCTCGACGCCTGCCTTTCGGGCGCCGTCCGGGCCGGCTGCGGGCGCGACGGGCGGTCCGGCGCCATAACATAATGTGGAGCGCACACAGCGCGGGAAGCAGATCATGAGCATCACCATCAAGTCGGCCGAGGAAATCGGGAAAATGCGCGAGGCCTGCCAGGCGGCGGCCAGCGTGCTCGATTTCATCGCGCCCTACGTCAAGCCGGGCGTGACCACCGGCGAACTGGACCGGCTGTGCCTGGAATTCATGACCGACGAACTGAAGGTGAAGTCGGCCACCATCGGCTATGCGCCGCCGGGCTACCCGCCCTTCACCGGGGCCATCTGCACCTCGGTCAACCACCAGGTCTGCCACGGCATCCCCGGCGACAAGGTCCTGAAGAACGGCGACTCGCTCAACATCGACGTCACCATCATCAAGGACGGCTGGCACGGCGACACGAGCCGCATGTTCTTCGCCGGCGAGCCCTCCATCCTGGCGCGCCGCCTGGCGCAGGTCACGTACGAGTGCATGTGGCTGGGCATCGAGCAGGTCCGCCCCGGCGCCCACCTGGGCGACATCGGCCACGCCATCCAGAAGCACGCCGAGGCGCACGGCTACAGCGTGGTCCGGGAGTTCTGCGGCCACGGCATCGGCCAGGTGTTCCACGAAGACCCGCAGGTGCTGCACTACGGCAAGCCCGGCACCGGCATCGAACTGCTGCCGGGCATGATCTTCACCGTGGAACCCATGATCAACGCCGGACGCCGGGAAATCCGTGAACTGGCCGATGGATGGACCATCGTGACCCGGGACCACAGCCTGTCGGCCCAATGGGAACACACGGTGGTGGTGACGGACTCGGGCTACGAGACCCTGACCGTCTCGCCCGGCATGCCCGCCCCGCCCAGCTTCGTCACCGCCAAGGCCGCCTGATCCTGCTCCCATGTCCATGTCCACCGCCACGCTGGCCTCGCCCGGCCTGAACGAACTGCAGGGCCTGCGCAACACCATGCGAGCAGCGCGCGAGCGCGCGATCGCCACCTACCGCGAGAACCTGCGCGCCGATGGACTGCTGACCGAGCTGCGGCGCATCGTCGACCGCACGCTGGTGGCGCTGCTCGAGCGCCATCCGCTGCCCGAGGGCGCGACACTGGCGGCCGTGGGCGGCTACGGCCGCGGCGAGCTGTATCCCTATTCCGACGTGGACGTGCTGGTGCTGCTGCACCAGCCCCCCGGCGCCGAGGACGAGGCCAGAATAGGCGCGCTGATCACGGCGCTGTGGGACATCGGGCTGGAGCCCGGCCACAGCGTCCGCACGGTGGACGAATGCATGGCCGAGGCGGCCCGGGACATCACCGTGGAAACGGCGCTGCTGGAGGCCCGCTACCTGGCCGGCAGCCGGACGCTGATGCGCCAGTTCGAGACCGCGATGCGCGGCCGGCTGGACAAGCGTGCCTTCTTCCACGACAAGCAGCTGGAGATGCAGCAGCGGCACACCAAGTACAACTACACGCCGTACGCGCTGGAACCCAATTGCAAGGAATCGCCGGGCGGCCTGCGCGACCTGCAGGTCATCCTGTGGATGGCGCGGGCGGCAGGCTTCGGTAAGACCTGGGCACAGGTCGCCCGCGCGGGACTGCTGACGGCCGACGAGGCCCGCCACCTGCGGCGCGCCGAACAGGCCTTCAAGCGCCTGCGCATCGAGCTGCACCTGCTGACCGGCCGGCGCGAGGACAGACTGGTGTTCGACATCCAGCCGGCGATGGCCAAGGTCTACGGCATCGAGGCCGGCGGCGCGCGCCGCCCCAGCGAAATGCTGATGCAGCGCTACTACTGGGCGGCCAAGCTGGTGACCCAGCTCAACACCATCCTGGTCCAGAACCTGGAAGAGCGCCTGTTCGCGCGGCCGGGCGAAGAAGCCCAGCCCATCGACGAGGACTTCCGCAGCCTGCACGAACGGCTGGACATGTACCGGGACGACGCGTTCGAGCGCAACCCCACGCTGTTGCTGCGCGCCTTCCTGGTCATGCAGCAGCAACCCTCGCTCAAGGGCATGTCGGCCCGCATGCTGCGCGCCATCTGGCACGCGCGCCGGCGCATCGACGCCCAGTTCCGGCGCAATCCGGTCAACCGCCACCTGTTCCTGTCCATCCTGCAACAGCAGCGCGGCATCGTGCACGAGCTGCGCCGGATGAACGAACTCAGCATCCTGCCGCGCTACCTGCTGCCCTTTCGCCGCATCGTCGGCCAGATGCAGCACGACCTGTTCCACGCCTACACCGTGGACCAGCACATCCTGATGGTGGTGCGCAACCTGCGCCGCTTCACCATGCCGGAACACGCGCACGAGTACCCCCTGTGCAGCCAGTTGATCGCGAACTTCGACGGCCACTGGATCCTGTACGCGGCGGCCCTGTTCCACGACATCGCCAAGGGCCGCGGCGGCGATCACTCCGAGCTGGGCGCCGTGGAAGCGCGCAAGTTCGCGCGCGAGCACGGGCTGGCCAAGGACGACGCGGCACTGCTGGAATTCCTGGTGCGCCAGCACCTCACGCTGTCCTCGGTCGCGCAGAAAAAGGACCTGTCCGATCCGCAGGTCATCCAGGAGTTCGCGGCGCTGGTGGGCGACACGCGGCACCTGACCGCGCTCTACCTGCTGACCGTGGCCGACATACGCGGCACCAGCCCCAAGGTCTGGAACGCCTGGAAAGGCAAGCTGCTCGAAGACCTGTTCGTCAAGACGCGGCGGGCGCTGGGCGGAGAGATCCCCGACTCCAAGGCCATCCTGGAAAATCGCAAGGAAGAAGCGCTGGGCGCGCTGCGGCTGGCAGGGCTGACCGAGGACGCCCACGAAGCGCTGTGGAAGCAGCTGGACGTGGCCTATTTCCTGCGCCACGAGGCGCCCGAGATCGCCTGGCAGACCCGGCACCTGTACAACAAGGTCAACAGCGAGGCGCCCATCGTGCGCGCCCGCCTGGCGCCCATCGGCGAAGGCCTGCAGATCGTCGTCTACGTCAAGGACCAGCCCGACCTGTTCGCCCGCATCTGCGGCTATTTCGACGAGCGCCACCTCAGCATCCAGGACGCCCGCATCCACACTACGCGCCATGGCTGGGCGCTGGACAGCTTCATCGTGCTGGCCCAGGGCACGCCCAGCGAACAGCGTTCGCTGCTGAGCCTGGTCGAACACGAACTGACCCAGCGGCTGGCCACGCCCAACGCCGCCGGACCGGCCTCGGCGGGCGACGCCGTCCCGCTGGGGCCCCGGCAGTCGCGGCAGTCGCGCATGTTCCCGATCACCCCCGCGATCGAACTGCGGCCCGACGAGCGCGGACAATCGTGGATACTGAGCGTGACCGCCTCCGACCGGACCGGCCTGCTGCACGCGCTGGCGCGCACCTTCGTCAAGCACGGCATCAACCTCAAGACCGCCAAGGTCATGACCCTGGGCGAACGGGTCGAGGACACTTTCCTGATCGACGGCGACGCGCTCAACAACGCGCGCAGCCAGATCCAGTTCGAACAGGACTTGCTGGAAGCCCTGCAGTAAGCAGCGCCAGTTCCTTTCACGGCGCTGTCGCATGCTTAACCAATTGAAAACGCGGCTTGCGCCGCACGGATCCCAAAAGCAACAATAGCCGGGTTGCCCCGCCCCTGGGGCGGCGTACCGATGGGAGCTCCGCACGTGTCCGCACCTGTTCCCCTGCCGGCCGATGACGACGACGATCGCACGTCGTTCTCCAAGGAAAGCCTGAAGCGCGCCTTTTTCGACCACCTGTTCTACACGATAGGCAAGTTTCCGAAGATCTCGGGCAAGAACGACCTCTACCTGGCCCTGGCCCACGCGATACGCGACCGCAGCCTGCAGCGCTGGATCAGCAGTACCGCCCAGTACAACCAGACCGCGCCGCGCACCGTCGCCTACCTGTCGGCCGAATTCCTGATGGGCCCGCACCTGGGCAACCACCTGATCAACCTGGGCATCGCCGACAGCGTGCGCGAAGCCATGGCCGAGCTGAAACTCGACTTCAACGAGATCCTGCGCCAGGAAGAAGAGCCGGGCCTGGGCAACGGCGGCCTGGGCCGCCTGGCCGCCTGCTTCCTGGATTCCCTGGCCACCGGGCAGATCCCGGCCTTCGGCTACGGCATCCGCTACGAGTACGGTATCTTCTTCCAGACCATCATCGATGGCTGGCAGGTCGAGAACACCGACAAGTGGCTGCGCTACGGCAATCCATGGGAAATCCAGCGCGCCGAATGGGCGGTCGAGATCAAGCTGGGCGGCCACACCGAACAGTACACCGACGATGCCGGCTACCTGCGCGTGCGCTGGGCCCCCGAGAAGACCGTGGTGGGCGTGCCGTTCGATTCGCCCATCCCCGGCTACCGCGTCAACACCACCAACACGCTGAGGCTGTGGCGGGCGGAGGCCACCGAGTCCTTCGATTTCTCGGTCTTCAACCAGGGTGACTACCTGGGCGCGGTCAGCAAGAAGGTGACGTCCGAGAACCTGACCAAGGTGCTCTACCCCAACGACGAAACCACCCAAGGCAAGGAACTGCGGCTGGAGCAGCAATACTTTTTCGTGTCGTGTTCGCTGCAGGACATGATACGCATCCATCTTGCCCGCGGCGGCGCCATCGGCGATTTCGACAAGAAGTTCGCGATCCAGCTCAACGACACGCATCCGGCCATCGCCATCGCCGAACTGATGCGGCTGCTGGTGGACGAACACCTGTTGCCGTGGGACCAGGCCTGGGGCATCACCACGCGCAGCTTCTCGTACACCAACCACACGCTGCTGCCCGAAGCCCTGGAGCGCTGGCCGCTGGACCTGTTCCAGCGCATCCTGCCGCGCCACCTGGAACTCATCTATGAGATCAACGCGCGCTTCCTGAACGACGTGCGCATTCATTTCCTGGGAGACGAATCCCGCATCTCCCGCCTCTCGCTGATCGACGAAAGCGGCGAGCGCTACGTACGCATGGCGCACCTGGCCTGCGTGGGCAGCCACGCCATCAACGGCGTGGCCGAACTGCACTCGGACCTGCTCAAGCACGGGCTGCTGAAGGACTTCTACGAAATGTGGCCCGAGAAGTTCACCAACGTCACCAACGGCGTCACGCCGCGCCGCTGGCTGGTCCTGAGCAATCCGCGCCTGACCTCGCTGGTGACCAACGCCATCGGCGACGCCTGGGTGACCGACCTGCCCCGCATCCGCCTGATCGAGGACTACATCGACGATGCGGCGTTCCGGCAGGAATGGCGCGCGGTCAAGCGCGCCAACAAGGTGGACCTGGCGGCGCTGATCCTGCGGCGCACGGGGGTCAAGGTCGACCCCGATTCGATGTTCGACGTGCTGGTCAAGCGCATCCACGAATACAAGCGCCAGCACCTGGCGGTCCTGCATATCGTCACGCTGTACCACCGCTTGAAGTCCGGCCGGGCACGCGACCCCCTGCCCCGCACCTTCATCTTCGGCGGCAAGGCCGCCCCCGGCTATCACACCGCCAAGCTGATGATCAAGCTCATCACCTCGGTAGGCGATGTGGTCAACAACGATCCCGACGTGCGCGACCTGCTCAAGGTGGTGTTCATCCCCAATTTCAACGTCACGCAGGGCCAGTGCATCTATCCGGCCGCCGAGCTGTCCGAGCAGATATCGCTGGCGGGCAAGGAGGCCTCGGGAACCGGCAACATGAAATTCGCGATGAACGGGGCGCTGACCATAGGCACCATGGACGGCGCCAACATCGAACTGCGCGACCAAGTCGGGGCCGAGAACTTCTTCCTGTTCGGCCATACCGCCGCGGAAGTGCGCCACATCAAGACCGCCGGCTATCATCCCGGCGACTACTACCACAGCCACAGCGAGCTGCGCACCTGCCTCGACCTGATCCAGAGCGGTTTTTTCTCGCGCGGCGACACCGAACTGTTCCGGCCGCTGGTCGACAACCTGCTGCGGCACGACCCCTATCTGCTGCTGGCGGACTACCAGTCCTACATCGAGTGCCAGGATCTCGTCAGCCAGGCCTATCGCGACCATGAAGGCTGGACGCGCATGTCCATCCTCAATACCGCCCGATCCGGCAAGTTCTCGTCGGACCGCAGCATCCGCGAATACGCCGAACAGATCTGGAACGTCAAGCCGGTGCCGGTCGAACTGTATGACGAGGCCGAGATGGAGCACACGCTGCGGTGAAAGCTTGCCAAGCAGTGAGAGAATAGGCGCTTTCCACCCCCTTCATCGAGGCCCCATGAAGCTCTACTACTCCCCCGGCGCCTGCTCCCAGGCCCCCCACATCGTCCTGCGCGAGGCAGGCATCGACTTCACCTGGGAAAAGGTCGACCTCAAGGCCAAGACCACCGAGACCGGGCAGGATTTCCGCAAGATCAATCCCAAGGGCTACGTGCCGGCGCTGGAAGTGTCCACTGGCGTGGTGATGACCGAGCTGGCCGTGCTGCTGCAATACATCGCCGATCTCGTGCCGGCGCGCAAGCTGGCGCCCCCGCCCGACAGCGCCGAGCGCTACGCGCTGCAAACCTGGCTGGTGTTCATCGCCACCGAGATCCACAAGGGCTTCTCGCCCATGTTCAAGCCCACGCTGAGCGAGGAAGGCAAGGACGTCTTCCGCCAGATCCTGGCCACGCGCCTGGACTACGTGCAAAGCGAGCTGTCGCAGCGCGAATACCTGATGCCCGGTGGCTTTTCCGTGGCCGATATCTACCTGTTCGTGACCACCGGCTGGGCCACGCGCCTGAACTACGACCTGTCGCGCTGGCCCGCCATCGTGGCCTTCCGCGAACGCATCGCGCAGCGCCCCGCCGTGCAGGCGGCGCTCAAGGCCGAAGGCCTGCAGTAAATCCCCCCCTACGCGCTGACGCGCGCCCCCAGGGGCGGCACTGGCGGACCGGCAAAGCCGGATCCGCTGTGCCCTGGATCACTGACGAATCAGGTGGCTCCGTCGCCGCAGGTGGTGCCCACCAGTTGGCCCAGGATGCGGTGGACGTTCTGCATGCTGTCGTCCACCACCACGCGCATGCCCTGCATGGAAATCTCGTCCACGCTCGCGCGCTGGCCCGCGGCATCGTTGGTGACGAGGCACAGGGCCGCATAGTCCAGGTCGAGCTCCCGCGCCAGGGCGGCCTCGGGCATGCCGGTCATGCCCACCATGTCGCAGCCGTCCCGCCCCATCCGGCGGATTTCCGCGGCGGTTTCCAGCCGCGGACCCTGTGTGCAGCCATAGACCCCGCCGTCGACGACGTCTATCCCGCAGGTCCGCGCCGATTCCAGCAGATCGTGCCGCATGGCGGCGCCATAGGGCTGGGTCATGTCCACATGGGCGACGGGCTGGTCGCCTCCCTCGAAGAAGGTGCGGGGCCGTTCGGTGGTGTAGTCGATGATCTGATCGGGCACGACGATGACCCCGGGCACGAGGGGACCCGCGATGCCGCCCACCGTCGCCACCGAGACGATGCGCCGCACCCCCACCTCATGCAGCGCCCACAGGTTGGCGCGATAGTTGATGCGGTGCGGGGCCAGCGTGTGGCCGTATCCATGGCGGGCCAGGAAGACGATTTCGGCGCCGTCGCCGATGCGCCCGTAGGTCAGCGCGCCCGAAGGCTCGCCGTAGGGCGTGCGCACGACCTGGCGGCGCGTCACGACGAGCCCGGTCAAATGGTAGAGGCCGGTGCCTCCGATGATTGCCTGCATGGTTTTCCTTCCTGCGAAGCGGCGCTTCGCCCTGTCAAGACTGCAGCAAGGCTTTCAGGCCGTCTTCGTCGAGCACGGCGATGCCGAGCTCCTGGGCCTTGGCGAGCTTGCTGCCGGCGTCGGCGCCGGCGACGACGTAGTGGGTCTTCTTGGACACCGAGCCGGTCACCTTGCCGCCGGCGGCGCGTATGAGCTCGGCCGCGTCCTCGCGGGTGAGCGTGGGCAACGTGCCGGTCAGCACGAAAGTCTTGCCGCCGATGGGGCCGGCGGTGCGATCGACCACGGTTTCCGTGCCGGGGGTCACCCCGTTGCGCAGCAGGTCGGCCACGACCTCGCGGTTGTGCGGTTCGGCGAAGAAGCGAAAGATGGACGCGGCCACCACGGGCCCGACGTCGGGCACCGCCAGCAGCTCGGCCTCGGTGGCGTTCATCACCGCATCCAGGTTGCCGAAATGGCGCGCCAGGTCGCGGGCCGTGGACTCGCCCACGTGCCGTATCCCCAGCGCGAAAAGAAATCTTCCCAACGGCGGCGTGCGTGTCGCGGCGATGGACTCGACCAGGTTGCGTGCCGACTTCTCGCCCATGCGGTCCAGGCCGGCCAGCTCTTCCTCGTTCAGCGTATAGAGATCCGCCAGCGTGTGCACGCGGCCGCGCTCGACCAGTTGATCGATCAGCTTCTCGCCCAGCCCCTCGATGTCCAGCGCGCGGCGCTGGGCGGCATGCCACAACGCCTGCTTGCGCTGTGCGGCGCAGAACAGGCCCCCGGTACAGCGCGCGATGATCTCGTCCTCGGGCCGCTCGATGGCCGATCCGCACACCGGACACTGGGTGGGCATGACGAACTTGCGGGCATCGGCCGGGCGCTTGTCCAGCACGGGTGTCACGACCTCGGGAATGACATCGCCGGCCCGGCGGACCACCACGGTGTCGCCGATGCGCACGTCCTTGCGCTCGATCTCGTCTTCGTTGTGCAGCGTCGCGTTGGTGACCGTGACGCCGCCCACGAACACCGGCTTGAGCCGCGCCACGGGTGTGATGGCGCCTGTGCGGCCGACCTGTACTTCGATGCCGAGCAGCTCGGTGGTGGCTTCCTCGGCCGGGAACTTGTGCGCGACGGCGAAGCGGGGCGCGCGCGAGACGTATCCCAGCGTGCGCTGCGCCTCGAGCGCGTTGACCTTGTAGACCACGCCGTCGATGTCATAGGGAAGCGAGGCCCGCAGCCCCTCGACCCGCCGGTAGAACGCCAGCAGGCCGGCCGCGTCCGACGCCAGCTGGCGCTCGCGGTTGACCGGCATGCCCAGTTCCTGCAGCCAGTCCAGCATGCCCATGTGGGTATCGAACGGCGGCGCGTCGGCGCGGGATTCCTTGCCCGGCAGGCTGCCGCGTATCTCGCCCCAGCCATAGGCGAAGAATCGCAGCGGACGGCGGGCCGTGATACGCGGATCGAGCTGCCTCAGGCTGCCCGCCGCGGCATTGCGGGGATTGATGAAGACTTTCTCGCCGGCTTCGCGCTGGGCGTCGTTCAGGCGCTCGAAATCCCTGCGGAACAGCAGCACCTCGCCGCGAACCTCCAGCACCTCGGGCACGGGTCCCGCCAAGGTCAGCGGGATGGATCGTATGGTCCGGATGTTGGCGGTGATGTCCTCGCCCGTCTGGCCGTCGCCGCGGGTAGCGGCCCGCGCAAACCTGCCGCCCTCGTAGCGCAGGCTGACGGCCAGTCCGTCCAGCTTCAGCTCACAGGCGTACTCGACGGCGGACGCCGTTTCCAGGCCGTCGCGCACCCGTTTGTCGAAGGCCTGGATGTCCTCGTCGTCGAAGGCATTGTTCAGGGACAGCATGGGCACCGCGTGGCGCACCGAACCGAAGGCGGACAGCGGCGCACCGCCCACCCGCTGGGTGGGGGAATCGGGCGTGGCCAGCAGCGGGAATTCCTGCTCCAGCTTGACCAGTTCCGCGAACAGCGCGTCGTACTCGGCGTCGCTGATCAGCGGGTCGTCCATCACGTAGTAGCGGGCGTTGTGCAAGGCCAGCTCCTGGCGCAGCTGCGCCGCCCTCTGCATGGCCTGGTTTTCCCGATCGACCTCCGACACCATATCCGCTCCGCCTGCGCGCCTTATCCGAATACCCGCAGGGCACGCACCGAACCGGCCTTCAGGCCGGACTGTTCAAGGCGCGCATACAGCGCCAGCAATTGCTTGTCGATGGCGGCCTCGGCGCCATCCGCCAGGGGCCGGCCGTTGTCGTCGACCACGGTGGCTTCCAGCCGCGTGGCCAGCCCACGGGCGACCTGAGCCATCTGGGCGAAGGCGTGCTCGTGGGCGGGCGCCCGGGGCACGTCCAGGACCAGGCTGAGTTGGCCGATGGTGGCCGGGCCCGCCGAGCCCAGCGATACGCCATCGCCGCGCCCCAGCGTGAAGCGGACCGCGCCGTCCTGGTCCACCCATGGCAGGCGGCCGTCGTGGATGGACGAGAATCCGGCCTCGCGCGCGGCGGTCAGCACGTCGCCGGATGACCAGCGGCGGCTGCTGGCCACCAGGGTCAGGCCCACCTGGGCGTCGAGCGCGGCGCAGACGGCATCGAGCTTGTTGGCGCGATCCAGCACCGCTTGCGTATCGCTGGCCTCCACCGTGCCGTCGAACCGATCGGCCAACACGCGCGAGCGCGACAGTGCCTCGGCCCATTCGCCGGCGCTGAGCGGGCCGCTGCGATTGGCCAGCAGCACGGCCACCTGAACGGACGCATAGTTCTCGCCGCTGCGGATGGCCGAGCGGTGCACCCCCTCGGCCGTTTCGGCGAACACGCGCAGCGATTTCTGGCCGGCGTGGCGGATGCCCTGGGTGAAGGCCGCCAGCTCGTCGCCCGGCACGGGTTCGAGAAAGGAGACGTCGATGACGGTCTCGCAGGCCTCGTCGGCTTCGTCCGCATCATGCTGCTGCGGCACGGCCGCGCCTTCGGCCGGCGCCTCCATGCCTCCGACGATGTTGGGCTCGGCGATTTCGCCCGCGCCCAGCCCCGGCTCGCGGCGTACGCCGTCCGCCTTGGGCAGGCCGGTTTCGACCCCATGCAGCAAGGGATCCTTGCCCGAGTCCGGGAAGCCGTCCTGTATCTGCTTGCGAGCGCGGCGGTCCTGCCACCAGTTCAGTCCAAGCACGACGACGATGGCCAGAACGCCAAGGGCGATGAGCCCGGTTTGTAGATCACTCATTGGTGTGTTCCCGATGGCGGGGCATGGTGGAAAGAGTGCCGGTTCGCGGACTGCCGGCTCATCAGGCGGCCTCGACGGCGAGTTGCATGGCCGAGTCGATGTCGACGGCCACGATGCGGGAGACGCCCTGCTCCTGCATGGTCACGCCGACCAGCTGGTGTGCCATTTCCATCGCGATCTTGTTGTGCGAGATGAACAGGAACTGCGTCTGCTCGCTCATCCGGCGCACCAGGTTCGCGTAGCGCTCGGTGTTGGCATCGTCCAGCGGCGCGTCGACCTCGTCCAGCAGGCAGAACGGCGCCGGATTGAGCTTGAACATGGCGAACACCAGCGCGGTGGCCGTCAGTGCCTTCTCGCCGCCCGACAGCAGATGGATGGTGCTGTTGCGCTTGCCCGGAGGCTGGGCCATGACCTGCACGCCGGCATCCAGGATTTCCTCGCCGGTCATGACGAGCTTCGCTTCGCCACCCCCGAACAGCGACGGGAAGAGTTCGCCGAAGTTGCGGTTGACGGTGTCGAAGGTCTCCTGCAGCAACTGGCGAGTCTCGCGGTCGATCTTGCGGATGGCGTCCTCGAGCGTATCGATGGCGGCCTGCAGGTCGGACTGCTGGGCATCCAGGTAGGTCTTGCGCTCGCGCGAGGCGTTGAGTTCGTCCAGCGCGGCCAGGTTGACCGCGCCCAGCGCGGCAACCTCGCGGGCCAGGCGCTGCACTTCGGCCTGCAGCCAGTTGGGACGCTGCCACTCCTTGGGCAGCGCGTCGAGTTGCTCGCCCAGCGCCGCCAGGTCCAGCTCCTGGCCGGCCAGTTGCTCGGCATATTGTTCCTGGGCCAGGCGGGCCGCCTGTTCCTTCAGCTGCAGCTCGGTGATGCGGCTGCGCAGCGGCTCGAGCGAACGCTCGATGCCCAGGCGCTGCTCGTCGGCGGCGCGCAGTTGCGCGGCCAGGGTATCCATTTCGATGCGGGCGCGGTTCAGCACCTGCTCGCGCTCGCTGCGCAGCTCGAGCGCCGACTGCAGGCCGGCCTGGGCCGCGGCGTCGTCCAGGACCCGCAATTCCTGCTGGACCCGTTCGGCCTCGGCGGCGGCGCGCTGGCTCTGCTCGCCCGCCAGTTGCAGGCTGCGGCGCAGCTCGTCGATGCGCGCGCGCAGGCCCCGCTCGGCGAAGCTGGCTTCCTGGGCCGACCGCTCGAGTTCACGCAGGCGATCGCGCGCCCGCTGGACGTCCGCTTCACGCTGCTCCTGGGCCATCTGCGCGTCTTCGAACGCGGACTGCTTGTCGCCCAGCTGGCCATCCAGGATCTCGAAGCGGCCCTCGGCCTCTTCCTTGCGGATGCGGGCCTCTTCTTCCTGCGCCTCGAGTTCGGCATGCTCTTCGCGGATGCGCGCGGCGCGCTCCTCGGACTGCGCGGCCTGCTGCGACAGCTTGGAATGCTCGAGCTGGATGGCGTGCAGGCGCTGGGTAACCTCGGCCAGGCGCTGGCGCGAGGCGGGCAAGGCCTGCGCCACCTGCTGGTAGCCGGCCTCGGCGCGCGCCACGGCGGACCGTGCCTCGTCGGCGATGAGCTGCTGGGCCTTGAGCTGGCGTTGCAGGTTCTCGATTTCCTGCTGGCGCGCCAGCATGCCGGCCTGTTCGGAATCGGGGGCGTAGAAACGGACGCTGTTGTGCCCGATCAGGTGCCCTTCCTTGACCACGAACTGGCCGCCTTCGGGCAACTGGGCGCGCGCGGCCAGCGCCTGGGTGGCGTCGGTGGCCGTATAGACATCGCGCAGCCAGTCGGCCATGAGCGAACGCAGGCCCGGATCGGTGATGCGCAGCAGCGACACCAGCGGCGTCAGCGCGGCCGGCGCGGGAGCCGGCGCCGTGGCCGGCGGCATCTGGTAGAAGGCCAGCCGCGCGGGCGGCGCGTCGCCGAAGAAGGCCTTGGCCCATTCGAGATTGCTGACTTCCAGCGCGGCCAGCCGCTCGCGCAGCACGGCCTCCAGCGCCGTTTCCCAGCCTGGCTCGATATGCAGCTTCTGCCACAGCCGGCCGAGCTGCGTCAGTTCGTGTTTCTCCAGCCAGGGATGCAGCGCGCCCTGCTTCTGCACATCCTGCTGCAGGCGGGTCAGGGCCGAGAGCCGGGCTTCGATCTGCGAAACGGAGGCGGCCTCCTTCTGCACCAGTTCCTGGGCCTGCCGGCGGCCGGCGTCGACCTGCGGCAACTGGGCCTCGAGCGTGGACAGCTCCTGCTGGGCATGCTGGACACGCTGCTCGGTGTCGGCCAGGTCGCCCGTCAACTGCTCGAGCCGGGCCGGGTCGGGGCGCTGCAGGTTCCGTTCTTCCTGTTCCAGGCGCTCGCGGCGCTGCGCCAGGGCCTGCAACTGGCGGTCGGCCTCGCGCTGCTCCTGGGCGGTCAAGGCCAGGTTCTGTTCGACCTGGGACAGCGCGGCGCGCAGCTCGGACAGGCCGGATGCGGCATCGCGCACCTTGGCCTCGATGTCCGGCAACTGGGCCTGCGCTTCTTCGGCCACGACGCGCGCTTCCTCGGCGCGGGCCTCGCCCACGGCCAGGTCTTCCTCGGCCTGCGCCAACTGGTCGCTGCCGGTCTCGTGCTGCTCGTTCCACTGGGCGATCTGCTGCTGCAGTTGCGCCAGCTGGGCCTGCATCCGGTTGCGCGCCTCGACCACGTACTTGATCTCGGCCTCGAGCCGGCTGACCTCGGCATTGGCCTCGTACAGGCCGCCCTGCGCGGCATGGACGGCATCGCTGGCGGCATAGTGCGCCTGGCGCGTGCCTTCCAGGTCGGACTCGAGCTTGCGCAGGCCCGCCATGGCGGCCTCGAGGTCGGTCTGGGCCTGTTCGATGGCCAGCGCGTGCTTCATGCGGTCGGCGTCGGCCTCGCGTTTCTTCAGCAGCCACAGGAAGCGCTGCTTCTGCTCGCTTTCCGCCTGGAACCCCTGGTAGCGCTGGGCGACCTCGGCCTGTGCCTCGAGCTTCTCGAGCTGGGTGGCCAGCTCGCGCAGGATGTCCTCCACGCGCGTCATGTTCTCGCGCGTGTCGGCCAGGCGGTTTTCGGTCTCGCGGCGGCGCTCCTTGTAGCGCGACACGCCCGCCGCCTCTTCCAGGAATACGCGCAGTTCATCGGGCCGGGCCTCGATGATGCGCGAGATCATGCCTTGCCCGATGATGGCGTAGCCCCGCGCGCCCAGGCCGGTACCCAGGAAGATGTCGTGGATGTCGCGGCGGCGGACCTGCTGGTTGTTGACGAAATAGCTGCTGGTGCCGTCGCGGGTCAGCACGCGCTTGACGGCGATTTCGCCGTACTGGCTCCATTGCCCGGACGCCCTGCCCTCGGAGTTGTCGAACACCAGTTCGACCGACGAGCGCGCCGCCGGCTTGCGGTTGACCGATCCGTTGAAGATCACGTCCTGCATGGACTCGCCGCGCAGCTCGGAAGCCTTGGATTCGCCCAGGACCCAGCGCACGGCGTCGATGATGTTGGACTTTCCGCAGCCATTGGGTCCGACCACGCCGACCAGCTGGCTCGGCACCTGGATGGAAGTGGGGTCGACGAACGACTTGAAACCTGCGAGTTTGATCTGGGTAAGTCGCACCGGAAACGAAGCTTCGCTTAAAAAAGGCTGGAAAAGGAACCGACCTGCACCCAAGCCGGTCCGATATGGCGGAACACTCCCCACCCCCGACCCAGGGCACCGGGATCCGGCTCCGCCGGTCCTCCGGTGCCGCCCCCTTCAGGGGTCGCGCGAAGCGCGGAGGGAGGGGGGCCAACACAGCTTCGTATAATACCAAAGGGTCATCGGCAAGGTTACGCCAGGAGCCGCCGCCCAGTCTGTTTTTTCATTTTCGTTACGTATAGATCGCAAGAGACATGCCCTCTCAACCCAGCAAGAGCCTAGACACCTTCGCCAACCCCAGCCCGGGGCGCGACTTCCAGATCCACATCGAGGTGCCGGAATTCACCTGCCTGTGCCCGATGACCGGACAGCCGGACTTCGCCCTGCTGGTCATCGACTACATCCCCGACCAGTTGTGCGTCGAGCTCAAGAGCCTCAAGCTCTACGCCTGGAGCTTCCGCAACGAAGGCAAGTTCCACGAAGCGGTCACCAACGAGATCCTGGACGATCTCGTACGCGCGCTGTCCCCCCGCTTCATGCGGATCACCGCCAAGTGGTACGTGCGCGGCGGCATCTTCACCAACGTCGTCGCCGAGCACCGCCAGCCCGGCTGGACGCCGCAGCCCGCCGTGCAACTGCAGGAATTCGCGCCCGGCAGCAATATCCGCGGGTAACTACCACCGGATCGGCCGGGACGCGGCCTCGGAACCTGCGCTACGATGCGCGGCACGCATTCCTGCCGTAGTGCCCCGAGTGCGGCACTTTCCGATCCACTCAAAGGCACACGAGTCCACGCCTACCGATGAAACGCGGCTTTTACCTGATCATGGCGGCGCAGTTCTTTTCCTCGCTGGCCGACAATGCGCTTTTCATCGCCGCGATCGCGTTGATCCAGCAGTTGGACGGTCCGGACTGGATGACGCCCATGATCAAGTGGTCGTTCGCCCTGGCCTATGTCCTGCTGGCCGCCTTCGTGGGTGCCTTCGCCGACTCCTTTCCCAAGGGCCGCGTGATGTTCGCCACCAACGCGGTGAAGATCATCGGCTGCCTGACCATGTTCGCCCACGCCAGCTTCGGGCTGGCCGACCACCACCAGGTCTATACGGTGTGCGCGGCCTATGCGCTGGTGGGCATCGGCGCGGCGGCCTATTCGCCTGCCAAGTACGGCATCATCACCGAACTGCTGCCGCCCGAGCAGCTCGTCAAGGGCAACAGCTGGATCGAAGGACTGACGGTGGTGTCCATCATCCTGGGCGTGGTCCTGGGCGGCGCGCTCATCAGCCCCAAGGTGTCGACCTGGCTGCTGTCCCTGGATCTCAGCCCGGGCTTCGGCCCCGACATCCAGACGCCGGCCGAGGCCGCGATCATGGTCATCGCGCTGGTCTACCTGGTAGCCGCCTTCTTCAACCTGCTCATCCCGTCCACGGGCGTGTGCTACCCGCGCCAGCAGCGCAACCCCATCAGGCTGATGAGGACGTTCGGCTGTTTCGTGGCCACGCTGTGGCGCGACAAGCTGGGCCAGATCTCGCTGGCGGTGACCACCCTGTTCTGGGGGGCCGGCGCGACGCTGCAACTGATCGTGATCGAATGGGGGCGCGTACAGCTCGGACTGCCGCTGAACAAGGCCTCCATCCTGATGGGCGTGGCCTCCGTCGGCACCATCCTGGGCGCCACGCTGGCCGGCAAGGTGCCCCTGCATCACGCGCTGGCCGTGCTTCCGATGGGCGTGGTGATGGGGCTGGTCGTGATGCTGATGCCGCTGGCCTACGAACCCTGGTTCGTCTATGCGCTGCTGATCGCCATCGGCGGCCTGGGGGGGTTTTTCGTCGTACCCATGAACGCCCTGCTCCAGCACCGGGGCCACGTGCTGCTGTCGGCCGGCCACTCGATCGCCGTCCAGAACTTCAACGAGCAGCTCAACATCCTGCTGATGGTGGCGGTCTATTCGCTGATGCTGGGCATGCAGATTCCCATCAACACCATCATCATCATCTTCGGCACGCTGGTCGCCTGCCTCATGCTGCTGATCATGGGCTGGAACCGGCACAACCACCGCACCCACCCGGATCTCGACCTGGTGATAGGCAGCCGCGCGCACGGCACGGCGCTGCGCGGGGAATGACCCCGCGCGGGGCCGCGCTCAGTTGCGGGCCCGCCCCACCGACAGGGCCAGCTGCAGGTCCTGCCAGGCCTTGACCTTCTCGGCCGGGCTGCGCAGCAGATAGGCCGGGTGGTAGCTCACCACGACCGGCACCGGCCTCCCCGCCACCGACAGGCTGTGCACCTTGCCCCGCAGGCTGCCTATGCGCGCATCGGTCTCGAGCAGGGTCTGCGCCGCGAACCGCCCCAGCACCAGGATCATTTCCGGATTGATGAGGGAGATCTGCCGCATCAGGTACGGGCTGCACCGCGCCACCTCCTCGGGCAGCGGGTCCCGGTTGCCGGGCGGACGGCACTTGATGACGTTGGCGATGAAGACGTCCTGCTGGCGCGAGCGCGCGATGGAAGCCAGCATGCTGTCCAGCAGCTTGCCCGACCGCCCGACGAAGGGCGCGCCCTGCTTGTCTTCCTGCTCGCCTGGCGCCTCGCCCACCAGCAGCCAGCGCGCCTTGGGCGATCCGGTGCCGAACACGGTCTGGGTACGCCCCTTGCACAAGCCACAGGCCATGCAGTCGCGCACCTCGTCCTGCAAGGCGGCCCAGGCCTGCCCGGGGTCGGCGGGCGTGGCGGCCGGCACCGGAATCTCCTGCGCCGGGATTTCCTGCACGAAGGCCACGGATTCGACCCTCTCGGACCCGGCGGCCACGGGTGCCGGCACCGGGCCCGGGGACGGCGCCACGGGCTCTTCCTGCGCCGCCGGCGATGCATCGGGTTCGGGTGCCGCGGGTGGGGCCGCGGACGCCACCGCGCCGGGCAGGTTCCACAGCCGCTCCACACCCAGTTCGCGCAGCCAGGCGCGCCGGACCGCGCTCATGCCCTCGGCGCCGTTGCGTTCAGTTGCCATGGAGGCCTCCGGGAATCGGATGGACTGCCAGCATCTTGCGCATGACGATCGCGTCTTCCCGCCCGCGCACCGACGGATAGTAGCCACGGCGCAGGCCGATGCGCTCGTAGCCCGAGCGTTCGTACAGGCCCTTGGCCACCAGATTCGAGGGACGCACCTCCAGCAGCAGGCTCTGCGCCTGGCGCGCGGCGGCGCACTGCTCGACCCAGGCCAGCAACCTGCGGCCCAGCCCCAGGCCCTGCGCCTGGGGCGCCACGCTGATGTTCAGCAAGTGCGCCTCGTCCAGCGCCACCATCACGATGCAGTATCCCAGCAGCCGCTCGCCGTCGCTCACCACCCAGGCGTCATAGCCAGAGCGCAGCGAATCGGCGAAATTGCCGCGCGTCCAGGGAAACGAATAGATCTGGCGCTCGACCGCGTCCACCTGGTCGAGATCCCGTTCGGTCATGGGACGGCAGGCCTGCCCCCATGTCGCCAGGATGCGCGCCGCGTCGATCGGCGCCCGGCCCTGCACCGCAGTCATGATTGCGCTCCCGATGTGGCGACGCGCGGGTTGCCCCCCGCGCCGGCTTCCCGTTCCGCGGTGGTAAACGCCACCTTGTCCCTGACGTACAACGGCGCGGCGAGTTCCGCCGCGACGGCTTCGCCACGCAGGTAGGCGTCGTGAGCCAGGCGGGCGACCGCGGCCGCCGTGGGCCGCGCAATGTCCGACCGCTCGTCCGCGCCGAAACCCGCGAATACCTCCGGATAGGCGGCCGCCGCATCACCGCACAGCAAGGGCCTCTGCGGCACCGGATCGCCCAGGTCTTCCAGGCGCCGGCGCACCCAGGACTCCAGCCCCTCGCCCGCCATCAGTTGCGGTTCGATCACGCAGGCAAGCCGGCCGGACGGCTCGCGGCGATAGGCGGCCAGGTAGATTTCCTGCATGCGCGCGTCCATGGCGACCACCAGCGTCCGGGATCCGGGATCCCGGACCTGCTGCGCCACGGCCGCATGCGAGACCACCGGTACCACCGGACGATCGAGGGCAAACCCCAGCCCCTGCGCCACGCCGCAGGCGACCCGCAGTCCGGTGAAGCCTCCGGGCCCCTGCCCGAAGGCGATGGCGTCGAGTTGCGTCCGGGCGATGCCGGCCTCGTCCAGCACTTCCTGCACCATGGGCAGCAGCCGGGCCGAATGCTCCTGCACGCCCTGGTGCTCGCGCGCGAACAGGTCGGCGGCGCCCGTGTCCGTGGCGCGCAACAAGGCAACGCCGCACCAGGCGGAGGAAGTTTCTAGAGAAAGGATATGCAGCGACATGGGCTGCGATTGTAAGACCAGACGGGAGGAAATACCGGGATGACCTCCCGGTTTTCAGTGCTTGTGCTTGCGATAGGGCTCGTACACTTCCTCGCTGGCGCGGCGGATTTCCTGCCGCAGCAGGACGCGTTCCTCGGAAGAGAGTTTGCGCGGCCCCACCCGCCGCTCGTCCGGACTGACCGGCCCGGCCCAGGGGTCCATGGCGGCGCGGATCACGCCGGACTGCCCGGGTTGCGGCACGGCCGCCGTGTTGGCCTGCGCATCGGCCTGTGAAACCGCGCTTTCGACCTGGACAGCCAGCCCGCCGGCGACGGGAGGCGCGGGGCGAGCGGCCTCGGCGCGGGAAAGCGGTGCACGAGGATCCCTGACCTGGCCGATCGCCGCGCCACCGGCCAATACCGTTATCATCACGAACAGCCCACCCAGCATGATCGCTGCGCTGGAGCCTGCCGTACGAGTGGAGTCGAATACTTTGTTCACGTTTCAATCATACGATGTACCCATGACAGCGTCATAGATGCCTGCGTGACCAAACGGGCATTTATGTAACAACCAATGTCCCTCGCTGGATTGATACAAACTCCTCCGTTACATTCGCGCCATGTCACTAGCCAACGCCCCCAAGAAAATCCTCGTCGTCGACGACGACGTGCGGCTGCGCGATCTGCTGCGCCGCTACCTCGCCGAGCAAGGTTTCTCCGTCTGGGTCGCGGAAAACGCCCAGACCATGAACAAGCTCTGGCAGCGCGAGCGTTTCGACCTGCTCGTGCTCGACCTGATGCTGCCGGGCGAGGATGGCCTGTCGATCTGTCGCCGCCTGCGCGGCGCCCGCGACAGCACCCCCATCATCATGCTGACGGCCAAGGCCGAGGACGTCGACCGCATCGTCGGGCTGGAGATGGGCGCGGACGACTACCTGCCCAAGCCCTTCAACCCCCGGGAACTGCTGGCCCGCGTCAACGCGGTGCTGCGCCGCCGGGGCCCCGAAGAGCATCCGGGCGCGCCCAGCCAGGACAATGAATCGGTTACGTTCGGCCCCTATGTGCTGAACCTGGCGACCCGCACCCTCACGCGCGACAACGAGCCGGTGGCGCTGACCACGGGCGAATTCTCCGTGCTCAAGGTCTTCGCCCGCCATCCCAAGATCCCGCTGTCGCGGGACAAGCTGATGGAACTGGCGCGCGGCCGGGAATACGAAGCCTTCGATCGCAGCCTGGACGTGCAGATCTCCCGACTGCGCAAGCTGATCGAACCCGATCCGGCCAAACCTGTATTCATCCAGACGGTATGGGGCCTCGGCTACGTATTCGTACCCGATGGGGGCAGTTGATCCGCTCGTAGGCATTCATGTCGGTCGCCCTGCGCGTCGCGTCCAGGCTGGGTCTGTTCAGCCGGACCTTCCTTTTGCTCACCGTCCTGATGACGGCAAGCCTGGCAGCGTGGCTCCAGGCCTTCCGCAGCATGGAGGTCGAGCCGCGCGCGCAGCAGGTGGCCCAGCAGATCGTCACCGTCGTCAACATCACGCGCGCCGCGCTGATCCACTCCGCGCCGCAGGAGCGCCGCTACCTGCTGCTCGATCTGGCCACCAACGAAGGCATCCAGATCTACCCGCACGAAAAGGATGACATCACCGTCCGCCTGCCCGACCGCCAGGTCCTGCAGCGGGTCGAAGAACAGGTGATCGATCGCCTGGGGCCCGAAACCGTCGTGGCCTGGGAAGTCAACCGCATCCCCGGCCTTTGGGTCAGTTTTTCCATAGACGATGACGACTACTGGATGGTGGTCGAACGCGACCGGGCCGAACGCGTGCCCGGGGTCGAGTGGCTGGGCTGGGGCGCGGCCGCCCTGCTGCTGTCGCTGCTGGGCGCGGCGGTCATCGTCGGCTTCGTCAACCGGCCCCTGTCGCGCCTGTCGCGCGCCACGTTGGCCCTGTCGCGCGGCGAAACCCCGCCGCCGCTGCCGGAGAGCGGTCCCGAGGAAATCCGGCGGGTCAACACCAACTTCAACCGCATGGTCGAGGAACTGGACCGCGCCGAGGCGGATCGCGCGCTGATGCTGGCGGGCATCTCGCACGACCTGCGCACCCCGCTGGCCCGGCTGCGGCTGGAAATCGAGCTGAGCGGGGTCTCCGAAGCCAGCCGCGACGCCGTGGACGAGGATCTTGCCCAGATCGACCGCACCATCGGGCAGTTCATGGAATACGCCCGCCCGGCCAGCGCCCCCGACCGCAACACCAACATTTCCGAGCTCGTCTCCGAGATGGTCGAGCGCGAATGCAGCCATACCGAGACGCTGGGCGGCTCGCTGCAGGTCACGATCACGCCCAACCTGTGGGCTCGCATCGCCGCCGCCGACCTGCAGCGGGTCGTGGGCAACCTGCTCGAGAACGCGCGGCGCTACGGCCACAAGCCGGGCGAAGCGCCCCACATCGACCTGACCGTCAGCAGCCAGGGCGCCAACGTCCTGATCGACGTGTCCGACCACGGCCCCGGCGTCAAGGCCGAGGACGTGCCCCGGCTCACGCGCCCGTTCACCCGGGGCTCCGATGCACGCACCAACGCCGGCGGCGCCGGACTGGGCCTGGCCATCGTCAAGCGGCTGCTGCAACGCGCAGGTGGTACCCTAAACCTCCTGAACCGGGATGGCGGGGGCCTGACCGCCCGCATCACCCTGCCGGCCTCCTCGCAGAAATCGGCCGACGCCAAGTAGGCGGCATCGGCCATCGGCGCGCGGAGCCGGCGCTGTCCGAGGAGCGTGCATGAAAACCATCGGAGCCAAGCTCGAACCTTTCAAGGTGCATGGCGTCAAGCCAGGCTTCAACCAAGCCGAGGAAAACGGCGCCTCGGCCTTCGAGACCCTGAGCGAAACCTCGTTTCCAGGCAAGTGGAAGGTCATCTATTTCACTCCCAAGGATTTCTCCGACATCTGCGCCACCGAGATCGAGGGCTACGCGGCACTGGCCGAGCCCCTGGCACAACGCGGCGCCGTGCTGATGGGCGGATCCGTCGACAATGAGTACGCCAAGCTGGCGTGGCGCCGCGCGGTGCCCGCGCTGGCGAACCTGAACCACTACCAATTCGCCGACAGCGCGGGCGCGCTGGTGGATCAACTGGGCATCCGGGACCGCAACGAGGGCGTGGCGCTGCGCGCCACCTTCATCGTCGATCCGGACAACACCATCCAGCACGTGTCGGTGAACAACCTCAAGGTCGGCCGCTGCCCGGAAGAAACGCTGCGGGTGCTCGACGCCCTGCTGACCGGCCAGTTCTGCCCCGCGAACCGCCCCGTCGGCGACCCGCCCTCGAAAAAATCCTGAACATGCCGCACGTATTCGTCTACGGCACGCTGCGTCGCGGCGAGATCAACGACATCGAGCGCCTGGCGCGCCGATTGATGCTGTCCCCGCCCCTGCTGCTGGGCGAGGCGCGCGTGCGCGGCCGCCTGGTCGATTTCGGCGACTGGCCGGGACTGGTCGAGGACGGCGATGCGCGGATACTGGGCGAGGTCTACGTGGTGGACGACCCGCTGCTGGCGGCCATGGACGCGGTCGAGGAATACGATCCGGACGGCGGTTCGCTGTTCGTGCGCCGCCCGGTGGATCTTCAGGTGGCGGGACAGGCGCTGTGCTGCCACTACTATCCGATCGAACCGCGCCTGATGGGGGGCGCCGTCCCCATCGACCATGACGACTGGGTCGCGTACCGCCTGGCGCGCGACACGGGGCGCGCGGACAGGATCCGGCAGGCCGCGGGCTGAGCCCCGTCCGCAAGGTCAGCGCCGGTCGGCTTCCAGGACGCCGGGTACTTCGCGTATGCCCGCCAGCGCCCGCACCAGGTGCTCGCCGTTGCCGACCTCGGCGGTGAAGACCATGCGGGCGATTCCCTGCCGGCTTTGCGTGTTGACGCCGATGACGTTGATGCGCTGGCGTGCGAAGACTTCCGAGATATCGCGCAGGAGTCCGTGGCGGTCGTTCGCCAGCACGACGATGTCAACCGGATACACCGCGTCGCGCGTATCGCCCCAGGTCACGTCGATGACGCGCTCGGGCTCGCGCGCGGCCAGCGAGCGGAAGCTCTTGCAATCGCAGCGGTGGATGGAGACTCCCCTGCCGCGCGTCACGAAGCCCGAGATGAGGTCGGGCGGCGCCGGCCTGCAGCACTTGGCCAGCTGCGTCAGCAGCGCATCCACGCCCACCACCAGCACGCCGCTCTTGCCCGCATGGACCGCGCTTTCCGGCCGGCTGTCGCGCGTGAGTGCGGACAGGTCGGGGCCGGCGTCGGGCGGCGGCGCCTCGAAGGCAGCCGCGACGTGCCGCAGGCTGAATTCGTCCTTGGCCAGCGCGACGTACAGGTCCTCGGTGCACGCGAAGCCCAGTTGCTGGGCCAGCGATTCGAGGTTGGTCGCGGTCTTGCCCAGGCGCTGCAATTCCTTTTCCAGCATGCCCTGGCCCTGGGCAATGCGCTCCTGGATGTCGATGGCGTTGAACCAGGCGCGCACCTTGGCACGCGAACGCTGGCTGGCCAGATAGTTCAGTTGGGGATTGAGCCAGTCGCGCGACGGGCCGCCGGACTTGGTCGCGATGATCTCCACCGTCTGGCCGGTGGCCAGGCGGGTGTTGAGCGGCACCATGACCCCGTCCACCCGCGCGCCGCGACAGCGATGACCGAGATCGGTATGGACCTGGTAGGCGAAGTCCACCGGCGTCGCGCCCGGCGGCAGCTCTATCACCCGCGCCTGCGGCGTCAACACGTAGATGTTGTCGACCAGCGTGTCGAGAGCGGCCTGGCCTATCTGGTCGTCGACCTGGACATCGGCCTTCCAGGCCAGCAATTGACGTATCCAGCTGAGCTTGCGATCGTATTCCGAATCGGCGCTGACCTGCCCGCCCTTGGCGCCCGCTTCCTTGTAGCGCCAATGCGCCGCCATCCCGAATTCGGCGAACTGGTGCATCTCGCGCGTGCGGATCTGCACCTCGAAAGGCCGTCCGTCATGGTCGTAGACCACCGTGTGCAGCGACCGGTAGCCATTGGGCTTGGGCCGCGAGATGTAGTCGTCGAACTCGTCGGGAACGGGCGTCCACAGGTGGTGCACCAGCCCCAGCACCGTGTAGCAGGTACGGATGTCCTCGACGATGATGCGCAGCGCGCGCAGGTCGTACAAACCGGCGAAATCCAGGCGCCGGTTGCGCATCTTGTTCCAGATGCTGTAGATGTGCTTGGGCCGGCCGGTGACGTCGGCCTCGATGCCCGCGCTTGCCAATGCCTGGCGCACCCGGGCGATGGCGTCGGCGATGAAGGCTTCGCGTTCGGCGCGCTTTTCCTCGAGCAGGTGGGCGATTTCCTTGTAGCGGACCGGCTCCAGGAACCGGAAGGCCAGGTCCTCCATTTCCCACTTGACCTGCCAGATGCCCAGGCGGTTGGCCAGGGGCGCGTAGAGTTCCAGCGTCTCGCGCGACAGCGCCTCGGGCAGCGGCACCTTGTGCTGGGCGTGCCAGCGCAGGGTTTGCAGGCGCGACGCCAGCCGCATCAGGACGATGCGCAGGTCGGCCGCCATGGCCAGCAGCATCTTGCGCAGCATCTCGGCCTGCGCGCCGCTGCCGGCCGACGCATCGCTGGCGTCGCGGGTGACCTGGCCCAGGCGGATCAGGGCGCGATAGCCATGCACCAGCTTGCCGATCTCGGGACCGAACTGCAGCGTGACCGGATCCTTGTGCGGATTGGCGCTGACGTCGCGGTCGCCCACGGCGATCGCCAGCAGCGCCGCCATGCGGGTATGGCCATCCACCTGGAGTCCCGCCAGGATCGCGACCACGCCCGCCGCGTGCTCGGCCCAGCCCTCGCCCTCGGGCACGGCCGGCTCGCGCGCATAGCGGGGAAACGACCATTCGAGCGCCTTGCGCAAGTCCAGTCGCGCCGCCTCCGACAGGCCGGCATTGGCCGCCTGTTGCCAGTCGGGGCCGAAGGTCGCCGACAGGTTCGCGGAAGTCTCGGGAGCGGATGAGTTCATGGTCTTACACTTGGGGCGATGCCGGCCCTTCCTGGCCGCCGGCACGGTACTCTAGTCGCTTATCCACCAGGGAAGTTCATTGTATGTTGGGATGGCTGTTTGCCCGCGGCGCATCGAAGCACCGCGTGGCGCAGATGCAGGCTCGCATCAATCCGGAATTATGGACCCAAACGCTGGCCTCGCATGCATTCCTCGCGCGCCTGACCGAGGACGAACGCGACACGCTGCGGGAGCGGGCCGCGTGGTTCCTGGCCAGCAAGACCATGACCGGCGCGGCCGGCCAGGTCCTGACCGACGAGATCCGCCTGTCCATCGCGGTACAGGCCTGCCTGCCCATCCTGTACCTGGATCCGGGCCTGTACGAGGGATGGTCCGAGGTCATCGTCTATCCGGGCGGATTCCTGATCCCCCGCTCCGACGTGGACGAGGACGGCGTGGTGCACGAATATGTCGAGGAAGCCGCCGGCGAAGCCTGGGACGGCGGTCCCATCGTGCTGTCCTGGGAGGATGCCAGTCCCGGCCTCGAACGGCCGGCGGGCTTCAACGTGGTCATCCACGAATTCGCCCACAAGCTCGACCTGCAATACGGCCAGGCCGACGGCATGCCCAGCCTGCACGCGCATGCCGGGATACGGCCCAGGCTGTGGCGCAGCGTGCTGGAGCGCAGCTACGACGCGCTGCTGGCCCGGCTGGAGGAAATCGAGGCGGCCATCCCGGCCGACGTGGATCCGGAATCCGAGGAAGCGGACCACTGGTATGCGCAGCTGCCGCTGGATCCGTACGCGGCCACGGACGAGGCCGAGTTCTTCGCCGTCAGTTCCGAGGCCTTCTTCGTGCATCCCGAGCCGCTGTGGCGCGCGATGCCCGAATGGTATGCGCTGCTGTCGCAGTACTACCGGCAGGACCCGCTGGGCGCCGGGCCCGCGCTGCCCCGCTGAGCGGACGGCGGGCGGCCGGCGGACCGGGATCAGACCGCGGCAGTGACGACGATCTCGACCTTGTATTCAGGCGCGGCCAGCTTGGCCTCGACCGTGGCGCGGGCGGGCGTGTGGCCGGCAGGCACCCAGGCGTCCCAGACCGAGTTCATCGCGGCGAAGTCGGCGATGTCGGCCAGGAAGATCTGTGCGCGCAGGATGCGGGTCTTGTCGGTGCCGGCGGCGGCCAGCAGCTTGTCGATGGCGGCCAGCACCTGGCGGGTCTGGTCCGCCGGATCCTTCGAGGGATCCTCGGCCACCTGGCCGGCCAGGTAGGCCACGCCGCCGTGCACGACCATTTCGGACATGCGCTTGCCGACACTGAAACGCTCGATGCTCATGATGTTTTCCTCTTTGTGGAGCAGATTCGGAGCCGCAAGCATAGCAGGCGGCGATGGCCGCTAGTCGCGCAGGAAACCGTCCACCAGGTCCAGTTGGGCGGACGTCATGAAGGTGGGCGCATGCCCGACGCCGGCGACGTCGACGCGCCGCGCATGGGGATTGCGGGCCAGCATCGCCGCCACGGTATCCTGGGTGAGCAGGTCGGAATGTTCGCCGCGCACGATCAGGATGGGACATTCTATGTTGGTGTAGACGTGCCACAGCGCCGCCTCGGCCGCGATGGCCGTGGCGGGATCCATGGCCGCGAAGGCCTCGGCGATGGCGGGATCGTAGTGCATGGTCCAGGGCCCGGCCGGACCGTCGACCTGCCGCACCACGTGCCGGGTCAGTTCGTCCCACTGTTCCTGGGTATGCGGACCGAACGAGGCCGATACCGTGCTCACGTAGGCCCGCGCCTCCTCGAAGCTGCCAAAGGCCGGCGCCTTGCCCACGTACTGCGCGATGCGCGCCAGCGCGGCGGGATCCAGGTGCGGCCCCACGTCGTTCAGCACCAGCTTGTCGATGGGGGACGCCTCCAGGCCCGCCAGCGCCATGCCGATCAGGCCGCCCAGCGAGGTTCCGAACCAGTGCAGGGTCTCGGCCTGCACGCGGGCCAGCAACGGCATCATGTCCGCCACGTATTGCGGTACGGTGTAATAGGCCGGGTTGGACAGCCAGTCCGAGCGGCCACGGCCCACCACGTCCGGGCAGACCACGCGATAGCGGCCGGCCATGCGCCGCGCCAGCGCGTCGAAATCGCGACCCGAGCGGGTCAGGCCGTGCGCGCAGACCAGCACGTGGTCGTTGGACGGATCGCCCCATTCCCAGTACGCCATGCGATGCAGGCCCGCCGGGCTCAGGCAGGTCACGAACTCCAGGCGGGGCTGGAGGGAATCGGGCGAGGCATCGTGGTTCATGAAGGCATTCCTTGCTGGGCCGGACCCGGGATTGTAGCCACCGCCGTCACGGTGCGGTATGCCAATAGCGCCGTCGGGATTCCCGCTCGCGCGCGACCCGCAGCCCCTCCTGCCGCGAGACGAACACGAGCGCGCCGTGCCTGTCGGTGCGATGGAACACGGCGCCGGCGCGCCGCCACCGCCGTTCCGCGTCGGGATGCGGATGGCGATAGCGGTTCAGGTAGCCCGCCTGGGCCACGACGTGCGAGGCCCGCGTGGCCGCGACCAGCGCCGGGCTGGACGATCCGCGCGAACCGTGGTGGGGCGCGGCCACCACATCGGCGGCAAGGTCCTCGACGGCCGCGAGGCCAGCTTCCTCGGCCGCGCCGATGTCCCCCGCCAGCAAAGCCGCGTGGTGGGTACCGCGTACCCGCAATACGCAACTGTGCGCGTTGCGTGCGCGAGCCGGCACCTCGCCCCTGGGCGAGGCCGGGTGCAGGAACTCGAACGCCACGCCATCCACCGTCCACCGCTGCCCGGCGGCGCAGCGCGAGAAAACCGCCTGCCCGATGTCCGCGGACGCAAGATCGTAGGACGCATGCACCCGCGCCGCGGGCAAGGCCGCCAGCACCGAACGCAGCCCGCCCGCATGGTCCGCATCCGCGTGCGATACCACCACGTCGTCCAGCCGCCGTATGCCCCGCGCCCGCAGATAGGGCCAGACCACCCTGCCACCGGCATCGGCCTTGTCACCATAGGGCGGACCGGTGTCGTACAGCAACGTCGCGCTGGCCGTCTCCACCACGATCGCGGTGCCCTGCCCCACGTCCAGCATCGCCAGGCGCCATTCGCCCGGCGCGGGACGCGCGGGCCGATAGGCCAGCATGGGCACCAGCAGCACGAGCCCCAGCCAGCGGCCGGGCAGGCCGCGCGGCTGCAAGGTCCATACCACCCCGGCCAGCGCCAGCACGAACAGCGGCCAGGGCGGCGCGGCCAGCGAGACGGCCGCCAGTTCGGTATCGGCCAGCCACTGCAACGGCACCATCAGGCCCTCGAACACCGCATGAGCGACGGCGGCCGTGGCGGCGCCCCACTCCTCCAGCCCCGGCACGACAGACAACGCCAGCGCCGCCAGCGCGAGCGGCGTGACCAGCAGGCTGACCACCGGGATGGCCACGGCATTGGCCAGCGGCGATACCAGCGACACCTGCTGGAACAGCAGCGCCAGGGCGGGCAGCAGGCCCACGGTCAGCGCAGCCTGCGCGCGGGCGCCTTCCCGTACCGAAGCGGCCACCCGCGCCGGCCATGCGCTGGCCGGCGCGGGCCCGTCGCGCTGCCGCCAGCGCCCCCCGCCACACAGGATCAGCAGCGCCACCGCGCCGAACGACAGCCAGAACCCGGCCGCCAGCGTCGCCCAAGGATCCAGCGCGCAGACCAGGGCCGCCGCCAGCGCCAGCACCCGCGAGCCGGACACCGGGACTCGCCAGGCCGCCGCGCCCGCCACCACGGCCAGCATGAAAAAGGTCCGGCGGGCCGGCACGCCCCATCCCGCCAGCAGACAGTACAGCCATGCCACCACCAGGGCCGCGCCGGCCGCCGCCACCTGGGCGGGATGCCGCTCGGGCAGCCGGATGCCGTCCCAGCGGCAGCGCTTCCACGCCTGCAGCACCGCCCACCCCGCCAGGGCGGCCAGCATCGTTACGTGCAGGCCGCTGATGGAGACCAGATGGGTGATGCCGGTGCGGTTGAAGATGTCCCAGTCACGCCGGTCCACGCCGGCCTGGTCGCCCATCGCCAGGGCGGCCAGCACGGCGCCGTAACGCTTGCCCTCCAGCGCCCGGCGCAAGGCCTCGCGGCACACGTGGCGGGCACGTTGCACCGCTACATCGAAACTGGCGTAGGCATCGTCCGCCAGCCAGCTCGGCTGGCCGCGCACCGACCCCGTCGCGCGGATACCGTGTTCGAACAGATAGGCCTCGTAGTCGAAACCATGCGGATTCAGCGTGCCGTGGGGCCGCCTGAGCAGCACGGTCCCGCGCCAGCGTTCGCCGGGCACGACCTCCGCGGCCCGGCCCCACCACGATAGTTGCACCTGGCCGGGCACGCCGGCCGGCGGATCCAGCACCGTCGCCTCGAAACGCTGCCCGGCCGCGGTCGCCGTGGACAGGCTGGTGACGAGGTACTCCAACTCCAGCGGCACGTTCTCTTGCGCCGGCGACAAGCCGTCCTGCAGGCGCAGGTCGATGCGCGCCAGCGCCAGCGCGGACCCCGCGGCAAAAGCGGCGACCGCGAGCAGGACAGCCGCGCGGCGATGCCGCCGGCATCCTGGCCGCGCCCGCCCCCACGCCGCGCACGCTGCCGGCACGGCCACGCCCGCCAGCGCCGAGGCCCAGGCCGGCGGCACCGCCGGCAGTCCATGCACCCAGGCCGTGCCCAGCACGAACGCCACCAACGCGAAACGCAGCATGCCCTTCCTCCGGCCCAAGGCCAGCATGGTAGGCATGCCGGGGCCGCCACGCAGCCCCTGCCGGGATGAATCTGTCCATGATGAATCTGTCCGGGCCGCACCCGGCCGGCGCTCAGGCCGCCAGCGCGCCGCTCAGGCGCGGCAGCACGCGACGCACATTGGTCGACGTGGCCGCGGCGATCTCGGCCACCGGCAGGCCGCGCAGTTCGCCCAGCACCGCCGCGATGCGCGGCAGCTCTCCGGGCTCGTTGCGACGGTCGTCGCGCGGCAGCCAGGCGGGCGGTATGTCGGGCGCGTCGGTTTCCAGCACCAGCGCGGCCAGGTCCATCCCGGCCGCCAGCCGGCGGATGTTGCGCGAACGCTCATAGGTCATTTCCCCGCCCAGGCCCAGCGCGAAGCCGCGCGCGACGAACAGGTCGGCTTGCTGCCGGCTGCCGTTGAAGGCATGGGCGATGCCTCCCGGCACGTCCACGCGCCGCAGGTACTTCAGCAGCACGTCCTGCGAGCGGCGCACGTGCAGCAGCACGGGCAGGCCGAACTCGGCGGCCAGCGCGAGCTGCGCGTGGTAGAAGCGCTCCTGGCGCGCGCGCTGTTCGCCCTGGGCGATGTCCTGCACGAAGAAGTCCAGGCCGATCTCGCCCACGGCGACGAAGCGCGGATCGCCCATGGCCTGCGCCACCGCGTCGCGCAGGCGGTCCAGGTCCTCGTCGGCGGCGTGGCGCACGTACATGGGATGGATTCCCAGCGCATACGCGCCGCCCGGAATCGCATGGGCCAGGTCGCGCACGGTGGAAAAATTGTCGCGCGCCACGGCCGGAATGACGATGCCGGCCACGCCGGCGGCGCGGGCCCGCATGGCAACGTCCGGACGGTCGCGGCCGAACTCGGCCGCGTCGAGATGACAATGGGTGTCGATCAGCATCGGACCACTTTACCGCCTTCGCCGTGCCAGGGCCTGTTCACCCTAAAACCTAAAAGGAACCTCGCACAGGCCCTAGCCGGCGGCTTCCTCTGCCAGCAGGCCGTCGGCCATCTTCAACTGCCGGTCGGCCAGCGCCGCCAGTTCGGCATCGTGCGTCACGATGACGAAGGCCATGTCCAGTTCCTGGTTCAGCCGCTTGAGCAGGCCGAATACCTCGCGCGCCGTGTGGCGGTCGAGGTTGCCGGTGGGTTCGTCGGCCAGCACGCACAGCGGCCGCGTCACCAGCGCGCGGGCCAGCGCCACGCGCTGGCGCTCGCCGCCCGACAACTGGCCGGGATGATGGCTGGCCCGCTGGCCCAGCCCCACCTGCTCGAGCATCGCCGCGGCGGCCCGCCGGGCCTGCGCGCGTTCCATGCGGCGCACGATCAGCGGCATCGCGACGTTGTCCAGCGCCGAGAACTCGGCCAGCAGATGATGAAACTGGTAGACGAAGCCCAGGCTGCGGTTGCGCGCCAGGCTGCGCTGCTTTTCATTGAAGCTGGCCGCCGCCTGGCCGTCCAGCAGGACCTCGCCGGCGCTGGGCTGGTCCAGCAGCCCCAGCACGTGCAGCAGCGTGCTCTTGCCCGAGCCCGAGGCCCCCACCAGGGCCACCATCTCGCCCTGGCGCACCCGCAGGTCCACGCCGCGCAGCACGGTGACGCGTTCGCCGCCCTCGGCATAGACCTTGGATATGCCCCGCCCTTCCAGCACCACGCGGCGATCAGTCATGGCGCAGCACCTCCGCCGGTTGCAGGCGCGAGGCGCGCCAGCTGGGATACAGGGTGGCCAGGAACGACAGCACCAGCGACGTCACGCCTATGGTGACGATGTCGGACAGGCGCGGGTCGGACGGCAGCTCGGTGATCAGGTAGATGTCGCGCGGCAGGAACTGGATGCCCAGCGCATGTTCGATGGCGGGCACGATGACGTCGATGTTGTAGGCGATCAGCGTGCCGCCCGCCACGCCCAGCAGCGTACCGATGACGCCGATCAGCGCCCCCTGCACCACGAAGATGCGGGCGATCTCGGCCGGGGTGGCGCCCAGCGTGCGCAGGATGGCGATGTCCGCCTGCTTGTCGTTGACCGCCATGACCAGCGAGGACAGCAGGTTGAAGGCCGCCACGGCGATGATCAGCGCCAGGATCAGGAACATCATGCGTTTTTCGGTCTGCACCGCGGCGAACCAGGTGCGGTTGTTGCGCGACCAGTCCGCGGCGGCGATGTTCGGCGGCAGCAGTTGCGCCAGGTCGCGGGCCACCTGCGGCGCCTTCTGCATGTCGGCGATGCGCAGCCGCACCCCGCCTATGCCGCTGTCGCGGAACAGCCGCGCCGCGTCGTCCACGTTCACGAACGCCAGGCTGGAGTCGTATTCGTAGTGGCCGGCCTCGAACACGCCCACCACGGTGAACTGCCGCATGCGGGGCGTGAAACCGGCGGGCGTGACCGAGCCCTGCGGGGCCAGCATCAGGATCGGATCGCCCAGCCCCACGCCCAGGCCCTGCGCCAGCGCGCGCCCCAGCACCACGCCGTAGCTGCCGGGCTTCAAGTCGTCCAGCGAACCGGCCACCATGTTCTTGGCCACGTCGGACACGTCGCGCTCGGCCTCGGGGTCGATGCCGCGCACCTGCACGCCGCGCAGCACCTGGTCGCGGGCGATCATGGCCTGGGCCGCCACGTAGGGCGCCCCCGCCTGCACTTCGGGATTCTTCCTGGCCAGCGCCGTCAGTTCGCGCCAGTTGGCCAGCGCCGCGCCGCGCTCGCCCCCCACCGGATAGAGTTCGATGTGCGGCAGCACCGACAGCATGCGGTCGCGCACCTCCTTCTGGAAGCCGTTCATGACGGACAGCACGATGATCAGCGCCGCCACGCCCAGGCCTATGCCCGCCATGGAACTGGCGGCAATGAAGGAAATGAAGCGATCGCGTCGCCGCCCGCGGCCGGCGCGCGTATAGCGCCAGCCTATCCAGAATTCGTAGGGTATCTTGAGCACGCGCGTATTATGGCAGAAGGCGGCGGCCGGCACCGCCTCCGCCCCACCCCCTACAATACCGGCCATTCGGCCCGCCGCCCGCGGGCCCTCGTACCCGGATCCTGCCGCCGTGCCCGCCTTGCCGTCCGCCCTGACCCTGCTGCTTCCCGGCCTGCTGACCGACGCCGCCATCGCGCCCGAACTGGCGCGCCAGCTCGCGGACCAGCCCGCCGTGCGCACGCTGGTCTCGTGGCTGGGCGCGGCGCGGCCCGTCCAGCAGGGCTTCGACCCCTTCGAGGCGGGCTGCACCTCGCGCGAGTACTGGTGGCTGCATCGCGCGGGCCACCGGCCCGCGGACGGCAGGATCGGCGCGGGGCTCGCGCCCTTGCTGGTGGACGATGCCCGAGACGGCCGGCCCGTCTGGCTGGCGGACCTGGCCCACGTGCAGGTCGGCCGCGACGGCCTGGTCCTGACCGACTCCACCGAACTGGGCACGACGCAGGCCGAGAGCGACGCGCTGCTGGCCGCGGCGCAGCCCGCGCTGGAGGCGCATGGCGCGGCGGCCCGCGCCGTCGATCCGCGCCGCTGGCGCCTGGACCTGCCCCAGGGCGCGGCCCGGCACACCGGCACGCCGGATGCCGTGACGGGCGCCGCGCTGGATGCCTGGTGGCCGCGCACGCCCGAGGCCCGG
>NZ_NINX01000052.1 GCF_002188635.1 Pigmentiphaga sp. NML030171
CGTTTCTCCGGCCGCCTCGGCCTCGGGCCGTCCGAGGCGGGAAGCGCTCTTGCCGGCGCCGCGGGTGTTGCGCCGCTTGTCCGCCCGGGGGGCGGGTGTCTCGGCTGCGGGCGCCTCGGCGGGTTCGACGGTGGGAGCCGGGGCGGGCGCCGCCACCGGCCTGGGCGCCGCCGGCTCGACCGGCGCGGCTTCGCCGTTGGCGCGATACACATAGGCGCCGGACTTGTCGTCGCGGCCGAACTCCAGCAGCCCGCGCGACTGGGCCGCCTCCAGCAGGTTGCCGAAGGCGCGGAAGCCGTAATAGGACTCGTTGAAGTCGGGGCGCCGGCGTTTGATGGCCTCCTTCAGCACCGAGGCCCAGATCTTCCCGGTGTCGCCACGTTCGGCCAGCAGTGCGTCGAAGGTCTCGACCGCCAGCGCGATGCCTTTCTCGCGCCGGGACTCCAGTTCGTCCTTGCGTGCCTTGTCCTCGTCGTGCGGGCGGCGGCTGGCCGGCTGCGCCCCGCGCGGCTCGCGGCGGGCGGCCTGGTGCGTCTCGCGGACCAGGTCGTCGTAGAAGATGAACTCGTCGCAGTTGGCGATCAGCAGGTCCGAGGTGGACTGCTTGACGCCCAGCCCGATGACCTGCTTGGCGTTCTCGCGCAGCTTGGAGACCAGCGGGGAGAAGTCGGAATCGCCGCTGATGATCACGAAGGTATTGACGTGCGACTTGGTATAGCAGAGGTCCAGCGCATCGACCACCATCCGGATGTCGGCCGAGTTCTTGCCGGACTGGCGCACGTGCGGAATGTCGATCAGCTCGAAATTGGCCTCGTGCATGGTGGCCTTGAAGCCCTTGTAGCGGTCCCAGTCGCAATAGGCCTTCTTGACCACGATGCTGCCCTTGAGCAGCAGGCGTTCGAGCACCAGCTTGATGTCGAAGCGCTCGTACTTGGCGTCGCGCACGCCCAGGGCCACGTTCTCGAAGTCGCAGAACAGCGCCATGCTGACGTTTTCCGGGGGATGGTTCATGGGGGAATGCTCCGGTCGTGCGGCGGCGGGCGGATGCCTGCCGCGAAAACAGGATGATACCGGGTCGGCCCGCGCGGGAAATGCCCCTGCTGGCGGAACAGGCTTGAAGACGCTGCCATGCCTATCCTATACACTCGACTTCCGCCGCCGGGACCGTGCCTTCCCCTCCCATTCCCCCGCGGCGCGACCATCACGCCATGCAGCCAGTCTCGACCCGCCCCCCGCTTCCCGGCGAGGCGCCCGCGATCGTTTCCATCTCGGGCCTCGCCAAGACCTACGCCAATGGCTTCCACGCGCTCAAGGGCGTGGACCTGCAGATACGCAAGGGCGAGATCTTCGCCCTGCTGGGCCCCAACGGCGCCGGCAAGACCACCCTGATCAGCATCGTCTGCGGGCTGTCGCGCCCGAGCGCGGGCGCCGTGCTGGTGGACGGCCACGACATCGTCCGCGACTATCGCGCGGCGCGTACGCGCATCGGCCTGGTGCCGCAGGAACTCGCCACCGACGCCTTCGAGTCGGTGTGGGCCACCGTCAGCTTCAGCCGCGGCCTGTTCGGCCACCCCGCCAACCCGGCCCGCATCGAAGGCATCCTGCGCGACCTGTCGCTGTGGGACAAGCGCAACGCCAAGATCATGACGCTGTCCGGCGGCATGAAGCGGCGCGTGCTGATCGCCAAGGCCCTGGCCCACGAACCCAAGGTGCTGTTCCTGGACGAGCCCACCGCCGGCGTGGACGTCGAACTGCGGCGCGACATGTGGAAGATGGTGCGCCGCCTGCGCGACGAGGGCATGACCATCATCCTGACCACCCACTACATCGAGGAAGCCGAGGACATGGCCGATCGCATCGGCGTCATCAACAAGGGCGAGCTGGTGCTGGTCGAGGAAAAGCGGGCGCTGATGCGCAAGCTGGGCAAGAAGCAGCTGACGCTGCAGTTGCAGGCCCCGCTCCAGGCGCTGCCGCCGGCGCTGGCCGGCTACGCGCTGGAACTGGCCGACGGCGGCAATGCGCTGGTCTATACCTTCGACACCCAGGGCGAGGCCACCGGCATCGCCTCGCTGATGCGGGCCCTGAACGAGCAGGGCATCGACTTCAAGGACCTGCATTCCAGCGAAAGCTCGCTGGAGGATATTTTCGTGAGCCTGGTGCGGGAGCAAGCATGATCAATTTCTACGCGATCCGGGCGATCTACCGGTTCGAGATGGCGCGGACCTTCCGCACGCTGACCCAGAGCATCGCCTCGCCGGTGCTGTCCACCTCCCTCTACTTCATCGTGTTCGGCACCGCCATCGGCTCGCGCATGGGTGAGATCGGCGGCGTCAGCTACGGGGCGTTCATCATCCCCGGCCTGATCATGATGTCGCTGCTGAACGAAAGCATTTCCAACGCCTCGTTCGGCATCTACCTGCCCAAGTGGACGGGCACCATCTACGAGCTGCTGTCGGCGCCGGTGTCGCCGGTCGAGGCGGTGGTCGGCTACGTCGGCGCGGCCGCCACCAAGTCGATGATGCTGGGCCTGCTGATCCTGGTCACGGCCCGCATCTTCGTGCCCTATCACATCGAACATCCCGTCTGGATGGTGGGCTTCCTGGTCCTGACCGCCGTCACGTTCAGCCTGTTCGGCTTCATCATCGGCCTGTGGGCCGACGACTTCCAGAAGCTGCAGATCATTCCGCTCATGGTCGTCACGCCGCTGACCTTCCTGGGCGGCGCGTTCTATTCCATCAGCATGTTGCCGCCGATCTGGCAGAAGATCACCCTGGCCAACCCCGTGGTCTACCTCATCAGCGGGTTCCGCTGGAGCTTCTACGGCCAGTCCGACGTCAACGTCGTGGTCAGCCTGGGCATGACGCTGGCGTTCCTGGTCGTATGCCTGGGCATCGTGACCTGGATCTTCCGCACCGGCTACAAGATGAAGACCTGAGGCCGGCCCGCCGCGCCATTCCGGTGCGCATGGACCCCCGCCGGTGCGGCGGCGCGCCCCGAGCGGGCGCCGCACCGGTGTTCCGCCCAGGGCGCACGGCTGGCACTCTTCCTGCTTAAGAAGCGACGGTGCCGGGAAATTATTGAGTCGATCAATTATTTTTCCCGGATCGTGCCGATTGCCGTAAACCCTAATTCATCGATAAATTAATTACTTGTTTAATTAATCGAGGCGGTGGGCAATTCTTAATCGAAACCTTTGCGAGAGGTCGCTATGCGTAAGCTGTCTTGGGCATTGTTGCTGGCGGGGACCATGGGCGGGGCAGCTCCCGCGGCGTGGGCGCAGGAAACCATCAAGATCGGTGTCATCCAGCCCCTCACGGGTTCGGTCGCCTACAACGGACTCACCTACGTCAACGGCGCCAAGCTTGCGGTCGAGCGCCGCAACGCGGCCGGCGGCGTGCTGGGCAAGAAGATCGAGCTGGTCATCGAGGACGGCCAGTGCCGTCCCGCCAACTCGGTGAACGCGGCCGAGAAACTGATCGTGCGCGACAAGGTCGTGGCGCTGACCGGGGCCTTCTGCAGCTCGGCCACGGCGGCGGTGATGCCCGTGGCCGAGAAATACAAGCTGCCCATGCTGACCGGGGTGTCCTCGAAGGCGGACCTGACCGAGAAGGGACTCCAGTACTTCTTCCGCTCGGCCGAGACCGACCGGTTGATGTCCAGGACTTTCAGCAAGATCCTGGCGCAGAAGCTGCAACTGAAAACGGTGGCCTACATCGGCGTCAACGACGACTGGGGCCGCGGCGGCGTGGAGGACTTCTCCAAGGACCTCTCCGCGCTCGGGGTCAAGACGGTGATGAAGGAGTACTTCGATCACGGCGCCACCGACTTCTACACCTTGCTGACCAAGCTGCGCGCGGCCAAGCCCGACGGGGTCTTCGTCGCCGCCGAGACCCAGGACGGCTCCATCCTGGTCAAGCAGTTCAAGGAGTTCGGCATCCAGACCAAGATCTTCGGCGTGGGATCGTGGGCGACCTCCGACTTCATCGGGCTGACGGGCGACGCCTCGGAAGGCATTTACGCGGCGGTGCCCTACGCCTCCAGCATGCCGGGCGAGCGCAACCAGGCCTTCGTCCAGTACTACAGCGCCGCCTACAAGGAAAAGCCGGGCAAGTACGGCGCCGCCGGCTACAACGCGCTGAACATCGTGATGGAGGCGATCGCCCGGGCGGGCAACACGCAGCCCGATGCGATCCGCGATGCCCTGCGCAAGACGGACTACGCCGCGCCCAACGGCCATTTCAAGTTCACCGAGAAGGGCGAGGGCTACGGCTTCGACGTGGTGCTGGTGCAGATCCAGAACCGCGAGCCCAAGGTGGTGGCGCAGGCCCCCACCGAGCGGCCCTGATCCGCGCGCCGAGTCGGGAGAAACGATGGACTTGCTGCCGCAGTTCCTGGCCAACGGACTGGTGATCGGGTCCTTCTATGCGCTGTCGGCGCTGGGGCTCACGCTCATCCTCGGCCTGATGCGCGTCGTCAACTTCGCCCATGGAGAGCTGTACATGCTGGGGGGCGTGCTGGGCTGGTGGGTGACCACCGCCCTGGGCCTGGATTTCCTGACGGGCCTGGCGCTGGTCGCCCTGGTCATGGGGGTGTTCGGCTGGCTGGTCGACCGCGTGCTGATAGAGCGCATCCGTGGCCAGGGCGAAGAGCCGGGCATCCTGCTGACCATCGGCCTGTCCATCTTCCTGGCCAACACGGCGCTGCTGGTGGTGGGCACCGCGCCGCTGAAGGTGGAAGGGCCGGTTTCCAGCGGGCCGGTGTTCCTGGGCCCCATCGTGGTCACCAAGATCCGGCTGTTCGCCGTCGCGGTGTGCGCGGCGCTGATCGTGGCCGCCTACCTGCTGATCCAGAAGACGCGCCTGGGCCGCGCGATGCGGGCGACCTTCCAGGATCCGATGGCCGCGCAACTGGCGGGCATCAAGACCGCGAACGTATACGCCTGCACCTTCGCGCTGGGAACCGTCATCGCGTCGCTGGCCGGGATGCTGCTCGGATCGATCTATTCGGCGCAGGTGTCGGTGGGCGGGCTGGTCAGCATGAAGGCCTTCGTCGTGGTGATCCTGGGCGGCATGGGCAGCTTCGCGGGCGCCATCGTCGGCGGGCTGGTGCTGGGGGTGGCGGAGGCGCTCTGGGGCGGCTACGTCGCCACCGGCTGGGTCGACATCATCGGTTTCGTCATCGTGATCCTTACCCTGGTGTTCCGGCCCTACGGCCTGTTCTCCAAACGAGCCGAGAGAGCCTGATCATGCAATTCGAACGTAACGCCATCCTGGTCGCGCTGCTGGCGGCGGGTCTGCTGCCGCTGGCGGTCCATGATCAGTACCTGCTGCATGTGGCCATCATGGTGCTGTTCTATGCCGTGCTGGCCACCAGCCTGAACCTGGTCGTCGGCTATGTGGGCGAGTTCTCGCTCGGCCACACCGCCTTCCTGGGCACGGGGGCCTACGCCGCGGCGCTGCTGTCCACGCAGCTGGGCTGGCCGATGTGGGCCACCATACCGGCCGCCGGCGTGCTGGCGGCGGCCATGGGGCTGCTCATCGGCAGCATCACGCTGCGCCTGCAGGGGCCGTTCTTCGTCATCGTGACACTGTCGTTCGCCGAGGTCCTGCGCCTGGTCGCGGACAACTGGGTCGCCTTCACCAACGGCCCGATGGGTATCGCCGGGGTGCCGCAGCCGGCATGGCTGGCCCAGGCAGGCAACCTGGCGACCAAGCAGTTCTTCTTCTACCTGGCCTGGGGCGTGCTGGCGGTCTCGCTCTACCTGGCGTACCGCTTCGTCTATTCCAATGCCGGCCGGGCCGCGGTAGCCGTGCGCGAGAACCGCTACGTCGCCCAGTCCATCGGCATCCGGCCGTTTCGCTACGCCATGCTGGCATTCGTGCTGGGCGCCTTCCTGGCGGGCATGGCGGGCGGGTTCTACGCGCACTACATCTCGTTCGTCGGGCCGGAAGTCTTCCGCTTCGCCTTCATGGTCAGCATGATCATCATGGTGCTGATCGGCGGCAAGGGGACCCTGGTCGGGCCGCTGATCGGGGCGCTGCTGGTGACCTTCCTGGAGGAATACCTGCGCGAGGCCAAGGAACTGCGGCTGTCGCTGTTCGGCCTGGCGGTGATGGCCATCGTGCTGTTCCTGCCGCGCGGCCTGATGGGATTCCTGACGACCCGCCGAGAGATGAGGACTCCCCCCTACGCGCTGTCGCGCGCCCCCCGGGGGGCGGCACCGGCGGACTGGCGGAGCCAGATCCGCTGTGCCCTGGGTCGGGGGGGCGCCATTCTATCCGGTGTAAGCGGCGCGTGGCGCCTTGGGAAACCGAAATGACAACTGTGCATGCAATTGGCCACGCCCCCATGCTGGACGTGCGCGGGCTGTGCAAGACCTTCGGCGGCATCAAGGCGGTCAAGGACATCAGCTTCCAGGTCAGGGCGGGCGAGATCGTCGGCCTGATCGGGCCCAATGGCGCGGGCAAGACGACCTGCTTCAACCTGATCACCGGGTTCTACGCGCCCACCTCGGGCGAAGTCCACGTCAGGGGCGAGAACCTGACCGGCGCTAAACCCTACCAAATGGCCAGGAAGGGCATCGTCCGCAGCTTCCAGAAGACGAACATCCTGAAGTCGCTGTCGGTGTTCGAGAACATCCTGGCCGGCCACTACCTGAGCGCCCGGCAGGGCCTGCTGCAGACCTTCTTCCCGGGCCGCAAGGTCCGCGCGGCCGAACGCGCCGCGCGCGAGGAGGCCGAACGCATCGTCCACATCATGGGGCTGGGCGAACGCATGAACGCGCCGGCCTACCTGCTGTCCTGCGGCGAGCTGCGCCTGCTGGAGGTCGGCCTGGCGCTGGCGGCCAAGCCGGACATCCTGATGCTGGACGAGCCCGCCGCGGGCCTGAACAGTCAGGAAGCCATGGAGCTGGGGCGCATCCTGAAAAAACTGCGGGGCACGCAGGTGCAGTCCATCCTGATCGTCGAGCACAACATGGGCCTGGTCATGAGCGTATCGGACCGCGTGGTCGTCATGCACTTCGGCGAAAAACTGGCCGAGGGCGTGCCGGCGGACGTGCAGCGCGACCCGCGCGTGATCGAGGCCTATCTGGGAGGAGGGCGCGCGGCATGAGCACCGTCCAGGCATCATCCGCTCCGCTGCTGGAGCTGGACAATCTTCACGTGGGCTATGGCAAGACCGCCGCGCTGCACGGCGTGAGCCTGCGCGTGCAGCCGGGCGAGACCGTGGCGCTGATCGGCGCCAACGGGGCGGGCAAGAGCACGACGCTGCGCGCCATCTCGGGCTTGCTCAAGCCCACGCGCGGCAGCATCCGCTTCAACGGGCGCGACATAGGCGGCATGGCGCCGGACCGCATCGTCGGGCTGGGCATTGCCCAGAGCCCGGAGGAACGCCATGTATGGCCCGCCATGACGGTCTACGAAAACCTGGTGCTCGGCGCCTACCTGTGCCGGTCGCAGGCCACCGTACAGCAGCGCGTGGCCAGGGTGTACGAACGTTTCCCGCGGCTGAAGGAACGCCATCAGCAACTGGCCGGCACGCTCAGCGGCGGCGAGCAGCAGATGCTGGCGATCGGCCGCGCCCTGATGTCCGAGCCCGTGCTGCTCCTTCTGGACGAGCCCAGCCTGGGGCTCAGCCCCAAGATGGCCGACGAGGTGTTCGACGTGGTGCGCGAGATCAGCAGGCAGGGCGTGACCGTCCTGTTGGTGGAGCAGAACGTGCACAACGCGCTGACCGCCGCGTCGCGTGCCTATGTGTTCGAGACCGGCCGGGTCGTGGCGCAGAGGGAGTCCGCGGGATTGCTGGAGGATCCGGAACTGCTGGCCGCCTATCTGGGAGGCTAGGGCCTGTGCCAGCCGCCTTCTAGCGTGAGCAGGCCCCAGGCGACGATGGAGCCCGGGCGTCATCGAAGCATTTATTAATTTTCTGTTTAATTATTTATGGGGGCCGGCCTGCCGCCGGCCCCCGCAGGAAGGAAAGGAGAAGCCGTATGAGTCGTCCCTTGCGCGTAGGCATCGTGGGTGGCGGGATCGGGGGCGTGGCGCTGTCGCGTGCCCTGACGCTGCGCGGTATCGAGAATCATGTGTTCGAGCGGGCGTCGGCGTTCGGCGAAGTCGGCGCCGGCGTGCAGGTCACGCCCAACGCCGTCAAGGTCCTGAAGGCGCTGGGCCTGACGGACGACCTGAAGCGGGTGGGGTTCCTGCCGCAAGCAATGGTGGGACGCAACTGGCGCTCGGGACGCGAGCTGTTCCGCACGCCGCTGAAGGAAAGCTGCCCGCAGATCTACGGCGCGGAGTTCTATCACGTCCATCGCGCGGACCTGCATGCCATCCTGTCGCAACACCTGGCCGACGGCAAGGGCGCGACGCTGGGCATCCATTGCACCGGCGTGCGCACCGAGGGCGGGACCGCCGTCGCGTCCCTGAGCGACGGCGGCGAATACGAGGCCGACCTGATCGTGGGCGCCGACGGCGTGCGCTCGGTGGTGCGCGATGCGCTGTTCGGCACGGAGTCGGCGCAGTTCACCGGCCACATGTGCTGGCGGGCCCTGGTGCCGGTGGACCGCCATCCGCTGAAGTTCGTCAGTCCGGACGCGGCGTTCTGGATGGGGCCCCACGGACACCTGGTCACCTACTACGTCAACGGCGGGGCGGCGGTGAACATCGTGGCCGTGAACGAGTCGCGCAACTGGGTGGAGGAGTCCTGGAACGTGCGCAGCAGCCGGGAAGAACTCACGAAGGCCTATGAAGGCTGGCATCCCGACGTGATCGAGCTTTTCAGCCGGACCCAGGATGTCTACAAGTGGGGGCTGTTCGACCGGGATCCGATGCAGGCCTGGTCCAAGGGCCGGGTCACGCTGCTGGGGGATGCGGCGCACCCGATGCTGCCCTTCCTGTCCCAGGGGGCGGCCATGGCCATCGAGGACGGCTACGTCCTTGGCGCGGCGCTGGAGCACTATGGCCGCGACGTCGGCGCCGCGCTGCAGGCCTACGAGGCCGAGCGCAAGCCGCGCACCAGCCGCGTGCAGCTGGAAGCCCGCGAGCGCGGCAAGACCTATCACCTGCCGTCGCCGTGGGCGCAGTTCAAGCGCGACCTGCTGTACCGGTGGCGCGAGCTGATCAATCCCAATGCCGTGGGCATCCAGGCAAACTGGGTTTACATCTACGACGCGACCACGTGCGCGCAGCGCTTCGGCCGGCCGGCGCTGGCGGCGTGAAGGGGAGGGCCTCCATGACATCCCGCTACCGCATCGGCCAGATCGTGCCGAGTTCCAACACGACCATGGAGACCGAGATTCCGGCCATGCTGCGGCTGCGCGAGCAGATCCGGCCGGAACGGTTCACCTTCCATTCGGCGCGCATGCGCATGAAGCACGTCACGAAGGAAGAACTGGCCGCGATGGACGCCGAGTCCGACCGCTGCGCCCTGGAGCTGAGCGACGCCCGGGTCGATGTGCTGGGCTACGCCTGCCTGGTGGCCATCATGGCGATGGGCACGGGCTATCACCGCGAGTCCGAGGCGCGGCTCGGCCAGCGTACCCGCGAGAACGGCGGCGCCGCCCCGGTCGTGACCAGCGCGGGCGCGCTGGTGGACGCATTGAAGATCCTCGGCGCCCGGCGCATCGCCCTGGTCGCACCCTACATGGTGCCGCTGACCCGGCTGGTGATCGGCTACATCGAAAGCGAGGGCGTCCAGGTGACCCAATGGCGCGCGCTGGAGATTCCCGACAACCTGGAAGTGGGGCGGCACGATCCAGGCCGGCTGCCGGACATCGTCGCCTCGATGGATACCTCGGACGTGGATGCCGTCGTGCTGTCCGCCTGCGTGCAGATGCCGTCGCTGCCGGTCATCGCCCGGGTCGAGGCGCTGACCGGCAAGCCGGTCGTGACCGCGGCCGTCGCCACCACCTACGCCATGCTCAAGGCGCTGGACCTCGAGCCCATCGTGCCCGGGGCCGGGGCCTTGCTGTCGGGCCGTTACTAGGGAGCCATTCGTGAGCAGCACTTTTCTTTACGGCGCCAACGTGCGCGCCAACGGCATACGCCAACACTATCTGCGTTTCGGCGGCAAGGGCCGGCCCCTGGTGCTGGTGCCGGGCATCACCAGCCCCGCGGTGACCTGGGCGTTCGTGGCCGAGCGGCTGGGGCGCCAGTTCGACACCTACGTGCTCGACGTCAGGGGACGCGGCTTGTCCGAGACGGCGCCGGGCATGGACTACAGCCTGGAGGCCTGCGCGGCCGACGTGGGCGCCTTCGCGCAGGCGCTGGGGCTGGCGGACTATTTCCTGGTCGGGCATTCGATGGGCGCGCGTATCGGTGCCATCGTGGCCGCGCACCACGCGCAAGGGCTGGCGCGCCTCGTCATGGTGGACCCGCCGGTGTCGGGACCGGGCCGCCGGCCCTATCCGGCCAGGATCGACTGGTACGTGGATTCCATCCGGCTCATGCGGGAAGGCGCCGACTGGGAAAAGCTCAAGCCGTTCTCGCCTACCTGGACCGAGGCACAACTGCGCCTGCGTGCCGAATGGCTGCATACCTGCGACGAGGACGCCGTGGTGTGCGCCTACCACGCCTTCGGCACGCACGACATGCATGCCGACCTGCCGGCGATCGCGGTGCCCGCGCTGCTGATGGTCGCGGGCAAGGGAGGCGTCATCGAGGCGGCCGACGTCGACGAGATCCGCAGCCTGATGCCCGGGCTGGAAGTGCGGACCGTGCCGACGGCCGGGCACATGATCCCCTGGGATGACGAGGAAGGCTTCTTCCAGGGCTTTGGCACCTTTCTGGGAACCCCCGTTTAGCAAGGAGCACGCTATGGCTGTCAGCGATTCCGATTTGATCCAGGCATGGACCCAGGTCCTGACGCTGTCGCGCCTGAAGCGCGGCGACACCGTCACGGTATTGACCACCGAGGGCGTGACCCATCCCCAGACCCTGCGCTGCGCGATGACCGCCGCCGGGCTGCTGGGCGCGCGCGTCAACCGGCTGGATCTGGCGCCCGTCAACGGCGAGAAATCGCTCAGCCGCGATTCCCTGGCCTACCTGGGCACCACGCCCTTGAGCGGCAACCGCGCGGCCATCGCCGCGCTCAAGGCCAGCGATCTGGTGGTCGATCTGATGACCCTGCTTTTCTCGCCCGAGCAGCACGACATCCTGCAAGGGGGAGGCAAGATCCTGCTGGCCGTCGAGCCGCCCGAGATCCTGCTGCGCATGGTCCCCAACGAAGCGGACCGCGCACGCGTGCTGGCCTGCGGGGCGCTGCTGGAACGTTCGCGCGAGATGCGGGTGACGTCGACGGCGGGTACCGACCTGGTCTGTCCGTTGGGCGAGTTCCCGGTGGTCAAGGAGTACGGCTTCGTGGACGAGCCGGGTCGCTGGGATCACTGGCCCAGCGGCTTCGCCCTGACCTGGCCGAACGAGCGGGCCACGCGCGGCCGCATCGTGGTGGACAAGGGCGACATCCTGCTGCCGATGAAGTCGTACGTCAGCGATCCCATCGTGATGGAGGTGGAGGACGGCTACGTCACGTCCATCACGGGCGGCATGGACGCCGAACTGCTCAGCGACTACATGGAGTCCTTCAACGACCCGGAAGCCTATGCCATGTCGCACATCGGCTGGGGGGCGCAGAACCGCGCGCGCTGGTCCACGCTGGGGCTGTACGATCGCGAGGCCACGATAGGCATGGATGCGCGCGCCTACGCCGGCAACTTCCTGTTCTCGCTCGGGCCCAACAACGAGGTGGGCGGGTCCCGCAGCACCGCGTGCCACATGGACATTCCGCTGCGCCGCTGCACAGTGTCGCTGGACGGCCGCGAGGTGGTGGCCGAGGGCCGCCTGATCGAGGAGCGGCTGGCCGAGGCGGAGGCCGCATCATGAGCAAGGACGGCAACGACCGCGCGGTCTACGCCCGCCAGGGTTTCGGCGCGGGGCTGGTGCCCGAGCCTCCGTTCGGCCTGCTCGTCGTCGACTTCGTCAACGGCTTCGCCGATCCGGCCATCTTCGGCGGCGGCAACATCCCCGCGGCCATCACGGCCACGCGTCCGTTGCTCGCGCTGGCGCGCGGACGCGGCTGGCCCGTCGCCCACACGCGCATCGTCTACGCGGACGATGGCGCCGATGCCAATGTCTTTTCCGCCAAGGTGCCGGGAATGCTGGGCCTGACCGAAGCCGCGCCGGCCAGCGCCATCGTGCCGGAACTTGCGCCCCTGCCGGGAGAGCTGGTGGTGCGCAAGAACGTGCCGTCGGCATTCTTCGCCACCGGCCTTGCCCCGTGGCTGACGCAGCGGGGCGTGCGCACGCTCGTGGTGGCCGGTTGCGTGACCAGCGGCTGCGTGCGCGCGAGCGTGGTCGATGCCATGTGCTGGGGCTTCCGGCCGGTGGTGCTGGCCGATTGCGTGGGCGACCGCGCCGTCGGACCTCATGAAGCCAGCCTGTTCGACATGGCGCAGAAGTACGCCGAGGTCATGGACTACGCCGACCTGCTCCGCCGGCTGGACGACTGAAAGGCCGGGGGGGCGCCCCGGCCCGCGCTAGGGTGCCTGCATGCCGCCGGTCACGAAGCGGGTGACCTGGTCGATCAGGCTGTCGGTGTCGTCCGGATCGTAAAGACCCGGGGGCGCCATTTCTTCCATGCGGTGGGTATCCGAGAACGCATACAGATAGGTACCCACCATCAAGGTGACGCGCCAGTACGCGTCCAGCTCCGGCAGGTTGGGCAGGGCCTTGCGCACCGCGTCCACATAGAGCCGCGTGGAGCTGCCGTAGGCGTCGGTTCGCAGCTTGTAGGAAATCTGCGGCGGTTCGGTGTGCAGGCGGGCCTGCAGGCGCAGGAACGACCGCCCCTCGGGCGTCGCGCGAAAGGCCAGCGTGGGCATCAGGAAGGCCTGTACGACATCGCGCACCTTGGGCCGGCCAGGCTTGGCCTGCAACTGCGCCAGGTTCTCCAGGCGCTGCTGCGAAATGATCTGGCTGCGGCGCATGAACACGGCTTCGTACAGGCCGTACTTCGAACCGAAGTAGTAGTTGATCAGTGCCTGCGTGACCTTGGCCTGGTCGGCGATCTCCCGCAAGGTGGTGCCCGCGTAGCCCAGGTTGGAAAAGAGTTCTTCCGCCGCATCGAGTATGTCGTCCCGGACGACGCTGGTGCCCTCGGGGCGGCCGGGGCCCTTCTGGCCGGCCTTGCGCCTGGTTTGGGCTGCGGGGGCGCCCCGGCGGCCGCTGACCAATTTCATAAGCGATTAATTAAATATTGGCTGCGAAGCCTCCATGCTAAGGCTTTTCGCGCACGTGGGCCACGCCCCGGCGCGCCTGTCGCGCGTCAGCGTAGCGCGAACACCTCGTCCGCGGACCATGCGCGATCCAGGTAGCCATCGGCATGCAGCATGGCGGAGAAGGCCTCCAGGGTCGCGCGGTTGCGCGCCACGCCATAGGGCCAGGGATCCGCGCCGAAGGCGGCCTGCGTTTCTTCCACGTGGTCCATCAGCCAGGGCAGCGTGGCGGCCAGCGCGCCGCTGAATCGCAGCCGCTGCCAGGCCTGGTCCTTGGCCTGTTCGCACGCCCGCACCAGCGCGGGCGCCAGCCACGGATGCGCCTCGTGGCGATCGCGGCGCAGAACCAGGGCGTGCATGATGGGGAACACGCCGGTCGCCTCGTAGTAGGCGGCTTCCACGCGCCTGTAGTCCGGAAACAGCCGCCGCACGGCGGGGTGCCTGCCGTACGAGCGGGGGATGAAGGCGCCGATGAGCGCGTCGATGCCGCCCTGGGCCAGCATGTCCGACAGACATGTGGTGGCCGGGATGCGCTGCCATTGCAACGGGCGGCTGGGGCGCAGCTCCATGATGTCGCCGCCGGCGACGCCATATTCGTTCACGCCGCCTTCGTACCATTCGGCGTTCGCCAGGTCGACGCCGTAGCCGTCGCGCAGCAGGCCGCGGATCCAGACCGCGGCCGTCATCTGGTGGCCTTGCACGCCGATGCGCTTGCCGGCGAGATCGGCGGGCGACCGGATGCCCGCGTCCTCGTTCACGAAGATGAAGCCGTGGCGGAACATGCGCGACGGGAACACCGGCAGCGTGACGAAGTTGGCGCGGCGCTGCGCGGTCAGCGCGTAGCAGTGCGTGAGCGACATCTCGGCGACGTCGAAGGCGCCGTGTTCGATCATGGGGCTGAAGATGTCCACCGGCCGCTGGCGCACGTGCGGGACGATGCGCACGCCGTCGATCGCCACGCTGCCGTCGTACAGCCCTTGCAGGCGGTCGTACGGACCCGCCGCGAAGCTGAGCTCGAGTCCGCTCATGGAGCTATTCCAGCTTGACGCCGGCTTCGCGCACCATCGCGCCCCAGCGGTCGAATTCCGACTTGAGCATGGTCTTCATCTCGGCCGGGCTGTTGGGCTTGGGATCGTGCGAGGCGGCATGGATGCGGTCGATCAGGTCCGGCGATTTCAGCGCGGCGGCGACTTCGGCATTGAGCTTGTCGACGATCTCGGGCGGGGTGCCCGCCGGCGCGAACAGCGCGATGGCCGAGTCGATCTTGAAGCCCGGCACGCCGGCTTCTTCCATCGTCGGCACGTCGGGCATGGCCGAGGCCCGCTGGCTGCCGGTCACGGCCAGCACGCGCACCCGCTTGGACTGGAGCAGTGGCTGGATGGGACCGGAATCGGTGATGCCGGCCTGCACCTCGCCCGCCGCCACGGCGGCCGCGGCGGGGCCGCCTCCCTTGTACTGCACCGGAACCATGTCCAGGTCCAGCGAACGCTTCAGCAATTCGCCCGCCAGGAAGGTCTGGCTGCCGACGCCGGTCACGGCATAGCTCAGGGCGCCCGGCTTGGCCTTGGCGGCGGCGATCAGGTCGCGCACCGACCGGATGGGCGAGTCTTCCTTGACCGACACCACCAGGCCGCTGGTCGCCAGCAGCGAGATGGGGGCGAGGTCCTTGAGCGGGTCGTAGCCGGCCTTGGTCAGGTGCACGGTCACCGTCACCGCGCCCAGCGAGGTCAGCAGCAGCGTGTAGCCGTCGGGCTTGGCGCGCGTGACCGCACCCACGCCTATCGTGCCGCCGGCGCCGGCACGGTTCTCGATGAACACTGTCTGGCCCATGCGTTCGGTCAGCTTCTGCGCCAGCGAGCGCGCGATCACGTCCACGCTGCCGCCGGGCGCGTAGGGCACGATGACCTGTACCGGGCGGTCCGGGTAGCGTTGCGCGTGGGCCGCGGGGGCGGCAAGCGCGGCCGCGGCGGCCAGGGTGGACGCGAGGGCGTATAGCGCGCGAAGGCGGTAGGGGGTCGATCCGTTGCGTTGCATGGCGTGCCTCCAGAAGGGGAAGGGCAGGGGTAATGCGGCGAAGCGCCGCGCCGGGGCGCGGCGGGCGGGCTCAGAGTTCGATGACGGTCTTGGGGGTCTTGTGCAGGCATTCCCCCGGCCCGTCGGGGCCGATGATGTAGTTGTCGCAGACGGTGGTGAAGACGCTGGCGGTGGCATGGCCGGGATGGACCACGATGTTCATGCCGGCGGCGATGGGCATGGTCTCGTCCTCGCGTATCAGCGGACGCTCGACCATGTCGTAGCCCTGGCCGTGGGCATACAGGCGCGTTTCCTCGCGCATGCCGCGGGCACGCATGAAGGCGTTGTGGGCGGCCAGGATGTCGGCGGGCATCGCGCCGGGCTTGAGGTGGTCCAGCGTGTGGCGCTGGGCCTCGACCAGCAGGGCCATGGTGTCCAGCAGTTCCTGCGAGGCCTTGCCCAGCACGAAGGTACGGGCCAGTTCGCCGTAGTAGCCGCCCGGGCCGTTGTTCTCGATCAGCAGCGTGAAGGCGTCGCCTTCGCGCATCTCCCTGCCTTGCAGGTGGCGGGGCTTGTACATCGCGGCGCGGCCGGCGGGCGAGGACGAGCCGATGAACAGCCCCTGTTCGCTGCCGCGCAGCTGGCCCGCGTACTGGGCGTAGGCGGCGACCTCGAAATCCTTCATGCCGGGGCGGATGTGGCGGGCCAGGGCCTGCAGTACCTCGTCCTGCATGGCCGCCATGCGGCCGATGGCCTCGATCTCGTCGGCGCTCTTGATGGCCTTGATGTGGTCGACCATGTCGGTGGCATCGACGAAGCGCACCGAGCCCGCCGTATTTCTATACCGTCGAGCTGCTGCGCAAGTACGGCCTCGCGCCCAACGACGTGCAATGGGTGTCGACCGGCACCGATGCCGCGTCGCGCGCCAGCATGCTGCTGGGCGGTCAGGTGGATGCCGGGCTGCTGACGGCGCCGTCGTACTTCAAGCTGGAAACCCAGGGCCTGAAGGTGCTGACCGAGCTGCCCGACCACGAGGACATCTACGTCAGCACGGCCTTCCTCCACAAACGCAGCTACCTGGCCGAGCAGCGAGGCCGGGCCGAGGGCCTGATCCGCGCCCACGCCGAGGCGATCAAGCGTTTCTACGATGACAAGGCCTTCGCCGTGGCGACCTTCAAGGCGTTTGACCAGCCCGAGAGCGAGGCCGACATAAGCCGGGTCTACGACATCTACGTCAAGCGCAACGTGCTCGACCGCGTACCTCTGATTTCCAAGGCCGCCATCCAGGCCACCATCGACCGGCTGGCGGAGCAGACGCCGGCGGTGCGCAAGCTGGACCTGGGCAAGGTCGTGGACAACAGCCTGGTGCTCAAGCTGGTCAAGGACGGATGGTTCGAGCAGACTTTCGGCTCGGCCGTGCGCGAGGAGCAGGAGCGCAAGATCGCCGGTGCGCTGGGCTGATGCCGCCGGCGGTCATGATGCAAAGTAGCGCAAGACCAGGACCGCGCCCGAGGCCAGCACGACCAGCGCCACCAGGCGCAGGAAGGCCTCGCGGCTCAGCGCCAGCGTGATCCGCCGCCCTGCCCAGGTGCCCAGCAGCATGGCCGGCGCCAGCATCAGCGCGGTGGCCAGCAGTCCGGTGTCGGCATAGACGCCGGCCGCCAGGAAGAACACGGCGCGCGTGAAGGTGGCCAGGCCGATCAGGGTGCTTTGCGTGACGCGAATGTCGTTCTTGTCCCGCAGGCGGCCGGCCAGGTAGATGGCATAGATGAAACCGCCGCTGCCGAACAGCGCGGAGAACACGCCACCCACCGTACCGAAGGCATAGGCCGACCCTGGCGGCAGCGTCCGGTGCGGACGAAAGCCGCTCAGGGAATACAGCGAGTAGGCGATGGCGAACACGCCCAGCAACAGGAGCAGGGCGTCCGGCCGGCTGCGCAGCAGGACGACGGCGCCCACCAGGCTGCCGAGCACCATCGCCGGTACCAGCCGACGCAGCTCGCCCATCGACGCGTGGCGCACGTCGCGCGCCACGCTGGTGGTGGCCGCGGCGAAGTCCAGCAAGGCCAGGAGCGGTACGATGGTGGCCACCGGCACGAAGTTGGCCAGCAGCGGGCCGGCGACCAGCGCGGTGCCGAAGCCCGCCATGCCGAAGATGACGTAGGCCGCTGCCACGCCGGCGAACATCAGCGCGAACTGGGAAAGCGGAACGGGAAGCAGGAAGAGAAGGGCATCCACGGCTGGGCTCGATCGGGGCAACGGCAGCAGTCTGAGCCCTGCGCGCGTGGCGGTCCAATTCTAAAATCAGGCCTCATCCATCTCATCGCGCGATAAATGTTCTCGGTCAGGCAGCTTGGATACTACGTGGCGATCGTCGAGGCCGGCAGCTTCAGCGAGGCGGCCGAGCGGCTGCACGTGGCACAGTCGGCGCTGAGCCGGCAGATCAAGCTGCTGGAGGAAGAGGTGGGCGTGGCGCTGCTGGCGCGCACCACGCGACAGGTGGAAATGACGGCGGCGGGAAGGGCCTTCCACGAGGACGCGGTGCGCATGCTGGCGGGGCTGGGCGAGATGGCGGGCCGCGCGCGCCAGGCCGAGCGCGGCGTGCAGGGCAGCGTGGCGCTGCTGCATTCCAGTTCCGTGCCGCTGGGCCGGTCGCTGCTGGCGCCGCTGCGGCGCCACCTGTCGCGCCAGCCCGGTGTCAGCCTGTCGATCTCGTCCGCATCGTCCGAGCAGCAGGCGCAGGACATCCAGGACGGACGCGCGGACCTGGGCCTGGCCCGCGCGCCGGTGCTACGGCAGCTGCCCGACGTGCTGACGGAGGTCCTGTACGAGGAAGCGCTGGTGCTGGCCGTGCCGGCGGAACATCCGCTGGCGGGGCGGGACGCGGTGCCGCTGCATGCCCTGCGCGGCGAACGCTTCGTGTCGCTGCCGCATGCCCATCGGGGCGGGTTGAGCTATCGGGTGGTGGAACTGTGCCGGCAGGCCGGGTTCTTTCCCCTGGCCGCGCAGGCGGTGTCCCGCAAGGCGACCCTGCTGCGGCTGGTGGAGCTGGGGTTCGGCGTCGCGCTGGTGCCGGCGGACATGGCGGCCGACGCGCGCGCCGAGGTGCGCCTGGTGGCGTTGGCCGAGTGCGATGCCCGCACCCAGGTGCTGCTGCACGTCCACCGTTCGCCCACGCCGCAGGCCCGCCAGGTCGCCGATGCGCTGCGCGCGGCCTGCGCGGGTTGGCGAGGACTGGGCCGCGCGGACCCGGTCAGCCCAGGGTAGATTCCAGCGCCAGCAACTGCTCGACGGTTTCGCGCGCCCGCACGACATGGTAGTGGTCGCCGTCCACCATGACTTCGGCGGCGCGCGGGCGGGTGTTGTAGTTGCTGGCCATGACCATGCCGTAGGCGCCCGCCGATTCCACGGCCAGGTAGTCGCCTTCGCGCACGGCCAGGTCGCGGTCCTTGGCCAGCCAGTCGCCGCTCTCGCACACCGGCCCGACCACATCGTAGCGTCCGGTGGCCTCGTCCGCGCGCGGCGCCACGGCCAGCACGCCGTGGTAGGCCTCGTACAGCGTCGGGCGGATCAGGTCGTTCATGGCCGCGTCGACGATCAGGAAATTCTTCGCTTCCGTGGGCTTGAGGTACTCCACGCGCGTCACCAGCAGGCCGGCGTTGCCGACCAGGGAACGGCCGGGTTCCAGCACGATCTGGCGCGAGCCGTAGCCGCGTGCGTCGATGCGTTCGAACACGCGGGACAGCAGGTCGGCGGGGGCCAGCGCGGTCTCGTGGGCGTAGCGGATGCCCAGGCCGCCGCCCAGGTCCAGGTGCTCGACCCGGATGCCGTCGGCCGCCAGCTTGTCGAGCAGGTCGAGCAGCTTGTCCAGCGCGTCCAGGAAGGGGGCGGTCTCGGTGATCTGCGAGCCGATGTGGCAGTCGACGCCCACGATCTCGATCCCCGGCAGCGAGGCCGCGGTCCGGTAGGCCGCGGGGGCGTCGTCGATGGCGATGCCGAACTTGTTTTCCTTCAGGCCGGTCGAGATGTAGGGATGGGTCTTGGGGTCGACGTCGGGGTTCACGCGCAGCGATACCGGCGCGCGCTTGCCCATCGCCTGCGCGACCTCGGACAGGCGGTGCAGTTCGGGCACGGATTCGACGTTGAAGCACTTGACGCCCGCTTCCAGCGCCAGGCGCATTTCGGCGGCCTGCTTGCCTACGCCCGAGAAGACCACCTTGGCCGGATCGCCGCCCACCGCCAGCACGCGCTGCAGCTCGCCCGCGGACACGATGTCGAATCCGGCTCCCATGCGCGCGAATTCCCGCAGCACCGCCAGGTTGGAGTTGGCCTTCATGCCGTAGCAGACCAGCACGTCGCGCGAGCCGATGCCGCGCCGGTAGGCGTCGTAGGCGGCGTGCAGCGCGGCGCGCGAATAGACGTACAGCGGCGTGCCCAGCTGGTCGGCCAGCCGGGCCACGGATACGCCTTCGGCGTGGAGCACGCCGTCGCGATAGGCAAAGTGGGGGCTGCCGACCGGAGTGGGCAGGGAAGCGGGGGTGGTCATTGTGTCAGGGGGGTATGCGAGATGGATTCGTTGCGCCGGGAGATGTCGTCGACGTCGCCCGTGGTCTTGGACACCGGCGCGGGGGCGGGCTGCACGGCCGGCGCGGGCGCCGTGGGGGCCGGCTGGGCAGGCAGGTAGAGCGGGCCCTTGATGCCGCAGGCGGCCAGCAGCGCGAGCGGCAGGACCGCCAGCAGGGGAGCCAGGCGGCGCCCGGCCGGCCGGGCGCCGATGGCTACAATGCCGGTATCAGCAACCAACGAGGGGTCTGGGCATGCGGCGCGCGCAGGGCGCGTGGGTTTCATGTCGGACATAGTCGAAATTATGAACGAAAGCGAGTTTCTTGCCTTGGCCGACGCCATCCTGGATTCCATCGAGCGGCAGGCCGACGTGTGGTTCGAGCAGCGCGACATCGATATCGAGGCGACGCGCAGCGGCAACGTGCTGACGCTGACCTTCGCCGATCGCAGCCAGGCGGTCATCAACAGCCAGGCGCCCATGCAGGAAATGTGGGTGGCGGCGCGCAGCGGCGGGTTCCATTATCGCCTGAAGGACGGGAAGTGGCTGGATACGCGGTCTGGCGAGGAACTGGCGCGGGCGTTGTCGCGGATTTGTTCCGAGCAGTCGGGGGAGGAGATTGTGGTAGAGGAACTGCCGGTTCGGTGAGTTCTAAACACGGCTGGTCCGGGGCACCGAATGCGCCGTCCGGCCTCTCGGCGCCCCGGACCCAGCCTGCGGCGTCTTGTGGTGGTGGCCGCCCGTGGGGGTATGGCGGGCGGGCGTAGGGGCGGTCAGGGCAGGTATTCCGGGCGGGTGTTGCCGCCGCCGCTGGTGCTGCCCGAGCTGCCGCCATTGCCATTGATCAGGTTGCCCAGGCTGTCGATCAGCCGCGACATGGGATCGGTCGAGGGGGGCGGCAGTCCTACGGTGGCGACGGCCTGGCCGGGCGGGAATTCGGCGAAATAGTAGTCGCCGTTCTGCACGATGATGCCGGGGGGCATGGGCTGTTCGCGCTGGGGGATGTCCTTGAGCGCGCGCTGCATGTATTTCAGCCAGATCGGCATGGCGGCGCCGCCGCCGGTTTCGCGCACGCCCAGCGAGCGGGGCTGGTCGTAGCCCAGCCAGGCGACGCCCACGAGGCCGGGGGTGTAGCCGGCGAACCAGGCGTCCACCGAGTTGTTGGTGGTGCCGGTCTTGCCCGCCACGTCCTGGCGCTTGAGCGACAGGGCGGCGCGGGCGGTGCCGGTGCGGACGACGTCGCGCAGCATGGAGTCGGCGATGTAGGCCGTGCGGGCGTCGATGGCGCGCAGCGATTCGTCGCCCGCCTTGGTCGGGCGAGCCTGCATCAGGACGCGGCCGGTGCTGTCGGTGACCTTGTCGATCAGGTAGGGGGTGACGCGGTAGCCGCCGTTGGCGAAGACGGAATAGGCGCCGGCCATCTGCAGCGGCGTGACCGAACCCGCTCCCAGCGCCATGGTCAGGTAGGCGGGGTGGCGGGCGGCGTCGAAGCCGAAACGGGTGATGTAGTCCTGGGCGTACTGCGGACCGATGCTTTGCAGCACGCGGATCGACACCATGTTCTTGGACTTGGCCAGCCCCTGGCGCATGGTCATGGGGGGCTCGTTCTTGCCGTCGTAGTTCTTCGGTTCCCAGCGCTGCGAGCCGGTGGCCGAGGCTTCGAGCACGAACGGATCGTCGGAAATGATGGTGGCGGGAGTCAGGCCCCGTTCCAGCGAAGCCGCGTAGATGAAGGGCTTGAAGCTGGAGCCGGGCTGGCGCCAGGCCTGGGTGACGCGGTTGAACTTGCCGCTGTGGAAATCGAAGCCGCCGACCATGGCGCGGATGGCGCCGTTTTGCGGGTCGGTGGAGACGAAGGCCGCCTGGACCTGGGGCGTTTGCAGGATTTCCCACTCGTTTCCGGTCTTCAGGATGCGGACGATGGCGCCGCGGCGGATGCGCACCGAAGGCTGGGCCTTGGCCGACAGCGCCGGCTGCACGAACTTGAGCCCCTTGCCGGTGATGTCGATGATCTCGCCCGAGCTGCGGGCCACGCGGACCTTGTTGGCATCGGCGGCCAGGACCACGGCGGACAGCAGGGTATCGCTGTCGGGATAGTCGTTCAGGGCGTCGTCGACCGCCTCGTTCAGCTTCTCGGGGTTGTTGTCGATGCCATTGGGCAGGTCGACGAAGGCCTCGGGGCCGCGGTAGCCGTGGCGGCGCTCGTAGTCCAGCACGCCGTCGCGCAGCGAATCGTAGGCGGCATCCTGCATGTCCCGGTTCACGGTCGTATAGACGTTCAGGCCGCGGGTGTAGGTCTCTTCCTTATAGATGTCGTAGACCAGCTGGCGAGCCAGCTCGGCCACGTATTCGGCGCGCACGCCGAATTCTCCGCCCAGTTGCCGGACCTGCTGCTTTTCGTCCAGGGCGGCGCGGTATTCGGGCTCGGTCAGATAGCCCAGGCTCAGCATGCGCTGCAGCACGTATTGCTGGCGCAGCTTGGCGCGGGTCGGGTTGACCACCGGGTTGTAGCGCGACGGGGCCTTGGGAATGCCGGCCAGCATCGCGGCCTCGGCGGCGGTGATCTCCGACAGCGGCTTGCCGTAATAGATGCGGGCCGCCGAGGCGAAGCCGTAGGCGCGCTGGCCCAGGTAGATCTGGTTGATGTAGAGCTCCAGGATCTGGTCCTTGGTCAGGTTGGCCTCGATCTTGAAGGTCAGCAGGATTTCGTAGAGCTTGCGGGTCCAGGTCTTTTCCGACGACAGGTAGAAATTCCGGGCCACCTGCATGGTGATCGTGCTGGCGCCCTGGCTCTTGGACAGGTTCACCATGTTGGTGAGGGCCGCGCGCATGACGCCGGACCAGTCTATGCCGCCATGTTGGTAGAAACGGTCGTCTTCTGCCGACAAGATCGCCGATTTGAGTACATCGGGTACGTCGCGGATGCGCACGACGTTGCGCCTTTCCTCGCCGAATTCGCCGATCAGGGCATTGTCCGCGGTGTAGATCCGCAGCGGCATCTTCGGATGGTAGTCGGTCAGGGCGTCGAGGTCGGGCAGGTTCGGGTAGGCGAGGGCCAGCGCCAGCCCCACCAGGAGGGCGCCACAAACGGCCAGCCCGGCCAGAACGCCGGCGACCTTCAGGAGAATACGGGACATGAGGAAGCAGCTTCTCGTGCGAGGACGAGACCCATTATAGGAACATCGAAACGGATCGGCTTATAGACCGCCCGGCGGCCCGGGCGTTCCTGTAACAGTTGGTGTGCCGGGTCCCGGGGGCCGATTTTCCGCTTCCGGCCCTCTTGCGGGATAATGCATCTTATATCGATATCTTTCTGTGGCTTCGGCCTCACGAGCTAGTGGATCAGGTCTCTTACGATTCATGCGCGGCCGCCGCCACGGGGCCGGCAGGCACGGTGTTCGTGCCGCCCGTCTTTCTCGTCGGCATGATGGGGGCGGGCAAAACCACGATCGGCCGCGGCCTGGCGCGGGCGTTGTCGCGCCAGTTCCTGGACGTGGACCTGGTGCTGGAAGCGCGCTGCGGGGTCCGGGTGCCCACCATTTTCGAACTGGAAGGCGAGGCCGGCTTCCGGCGCCGCGAAACCCATGCGCTGGACGAATGCAGCCGGATTTCCGGGGTAGTCCTGGCCACCGGCGGCGGCGCCGTGCTGGCCGAGGAAAACCGCCGCATGCTGCAGCAGCGCGGCACGGTCGTCTACCTCAGGGCCAAGGCCGAGGAGCTCTACCAGCGTACCCGCTACGACCGCAACCGGCCGCTGCTGCAGACGGCCGATCCGCTGGGCCGCATCACCGAGCTGCTGCGCCAGCGCGAACCCCTGTACGAGGAAATCGCCGACCTCGTCGTCGATACCGGCAAGGTGTCGGTGGCGCGGCTGGTCGGCCGCATCCTGCCCATGCTCGCAACCTGCAACAAGCAGGTCCGGCCGCCCGCCGCCGACCTGCCCCCGCTGGAGTGTCTATGAAAGAAGTCCGTGTCGAGACCCCGGGCGGGAGCTATCCCATACGGATCGCCCCCGGCCGCCTCGATCGCCTGGCCGAGGCCGTGCCGGCCGACGCCACCACCCTGGTCGTGGTCACCAATCCCACCGTGGCGGCGCTGTACGCCGAGCGCGCCGAGCAGGCCCTGGCGGCCACCGGCCGGCCCATCCTGCGCATCGAGCTGCCCGACGGCGAGCAATACAAGGATTGGCAGACCCTGAACCTGATCTTCGACGCCATGCTGGCCAGGCACTGCGACCGCAAGGCCGTGATCGTCGCGCTGGGCGGCGGCGTGATCGGCGACATCGCCGGCTTCGCCGCCGCGGTCTACATGCGCGGCATCCGCTTCATCCAGGTGCCCACCACGCTGCTGTCGCAGGTCGATTCGTCGGTGGGCGGCAAGACCGCCGTCAACCACCCCATCGGCAAGAACATGATAGGCGCGTTCTACCAGCCGATCGCCGTGGAAATCGACACCGACGTGCTGTCCACGCTGCCCGCGCGCGAGGTCTCCGCCGGGCTGGCCGAGGTCATCAAGTACGGTGCCATCCTGGATGCCGACTTCTTCGCCTGGTGCGAGGCCCACGCCCGGGACCTGCGCGCGCTCGAACCGGGCGCGCTGGCCGTGGCCATCGCCCGTTCGTGCGAACTCAAGGCCTACGTCGTCTCGCAGGACGAACGGGAAACCGGCTTGCGCGCCATCCTGAACTTCGGCCATACCTTCGCCCACGCCATCGAGGCCGGGCTGGGCTTCGGCGCCTGGCTGCACGGCGAGGCCGTCGGCTGCGGCATGGTGCAGGCGGCGGAGCTCTCGGCGCTGGCCGCCGGGCTGCCGCCGGCCGACGCCGAACGCATCCGCGGCCTGGTGCTGGCCATCGGCTGCCCGGTGTACGCGCCCGACCTGGGGCCCGACCGCTGGTTCGACCTGATGCAGGGCGACAAGAAAACCGAAGCCGGCCAGATCCGCTTCATCCTCTTGCCCAGGCTGGGGGAAGCGGTACGGACCCCGGCCGAGGCCGGACTGGTCCGGCAGGTCCTGGACCGGACCGTCGCCAAGACAGCGGGCGAGCAGCCAGCCACGCTCGCCTGACCCCGCCCACTCCGGAGGAGCCCCGACGTCATGCCCCAAGTCCTCGCTCCCTACGCCGCCGACCCGGCCGCCACCCGCGGCCGGCGCCACCCCGAAGCCCCGCCCCAGGGGCGTTCCGAATTCCAGCGCGACCGCGATCGCATCATCCATTCCAACGCCTTCCGGCGGCTGGAGTACAAGACCCAGGTCTTCGTGAACCACGAGGGCGACCTGTTCCGCACCCGGCTCACGCACAGCCTGGAAGTGGCGCAGATCGCGCGGTCCATCGCGCGCAACCTGGGCCTGAACGAAGACCTCGTCGAAGCCATTTCCCTGGCCCATGACCTGGGCCACACCCCGTTCGGGCATGCCGGACAGGATGTGCTGCACGCCTGCATGCAGGAGTTCGCACCCGAGGCCGGCGGCTTCGAGCACAACCTGCAAAGCCTGCGCGTGGTGGACGAACTCGAGGAACGCTACGGCGACTTCAATGGCCTGAACCTGTGCTTCGAGACCCGCGAGGGCATCCTCAAGCACTGCTCGCTGACCCGGGCGGCGCGCCTGGGCGACGTGGGCGAGCGCTTCCTGAACCGCACCCAGCCTTCGCTGGAAGCGCAACTGACCAACCTGTCGGACGAGATCGCCTACAACAACCACGACATCGACGACGGCCTGCGCTCCGGCCTCGTCTCGCTGGAGCAGATGCGGCAGGTCGGCATCTTCAACCGCCATCATGCCGAGGTCGTGCAGCGCTACCCGGACCTGCCCGAGCGGCGTGCCATCACCGAAACGGTGCGGCGCATGATCAACACCCTGATCATCGACCTGACCGAGACCACGGCGGCCCGCATCGCCCGGCACCAGCCGGCCTCCATCGACGACGTGCGCCGCGCGCCGCCGCTGGCGGGCTTCAGCCCCGAAGTGAAGGCCGAGGCCGAGGAACTCAAGATCTTCCTGCGCGACAACCTGTATCGCCACTATCGGGTGCTGCGCATGACCACCAAGGCCAAGCGCGTGCTGCGCGACCTCTTCATCGCCTTCCTGGACGACCCGCGCCTGTTGCCGCCGCAGTACCAGGCACGGGCCAACGTGGATCAGCCGCGGGCCATTGCCGACTACATCGCGGGGATGACCGACCGGTATGCGATCAAGGAGCACCGGCGGTTGTTCCTGGTGAGCGACGAGTAGCGGCGGGGGGGGCGGCCATCCGCCCCGCTTCCCGATGCATTGCGGTGGCGCCGTGCTGGTCAATGCGCCGCCTGCAACACCTCCGACCGATTGCCGCCGCCATTCTGGCGAGGGTAGGTATAGGCGCCGAGCCGCAACACCAGCATCGCCGAAGCCAGCAGGACCAGGCTCAATCCGGCCAATGCCGACGAATAGCTTCCCGTCGCGTCGAACACGAGCCCCATGACATAGGGGCCTCCGCCGGACCCCGCCATAAAGGCTGCGAACAGATAGCCATAGATCTCGCCGAAGCTCTTCAAGCCCAGGTAGCGCGACAGCAGGAAGGCGATCAGGTCTACTTCCGCGCCCAGGCCCAGCCCTATCAGCACGACCGCGACGGCCGCATAGGCGGGCGACGGGTTGGCGAGCAGCAGGGCGATGCCGGCTACCGGGACCAGGAAGAAGAAGGCCGCCACGTAGGGCGCGAAGATGCGGTCGAGCAGGAAGCCAGCCAGCAGCCTGCCTCCGATGAGCGCGAGGCCGGCGAAGCCCAGCGCCGAGGTGGCGAGCGTGGCGGCAATGCCGCGGTCGACCAGCAGCGGAACCACGTGGGCGATGACGCCGTTCGTGGCCAGGGCGACGCCCGCAAAGGCGATGGCCAGTTTCCAGAACAGGGGGCTGCGCAGCGCCTGTCGACCGGTCAGTCCGGGCAACGCCGGCAGGCCGTCGGCCGCGGCGCGATGGGGCGGTTCGCGCACCGCCAGGCCGACTGCGGTAAACCCGACCACGAAGGTGAGCGCCGCCAGCCCGACGTATGCGCCGCGCCAGCCCACGTGCGCGACCAGCGCCTGGGCGAACTGGGGAACCAGCGCCGCTCCCAGGCCGACGCCGGACATGGCCACGCCCAGCGCCAGCCCGCGCTTGTCGTCGAACCAGGCGGCAATCGCCTTGGCGTAGGGCAGGGGCGTCTGGCCCGCCGCGGCGATGCCCATCAGCGCATAGATGATCATGAACTTCGCCGGCGTATCGGCCAGGAAGGCCAGCGCGACCATCGCGAGCGCGAACAGCGTGATGGCCGGCAGGGTGACGGCGCGCACGCCGTGGCGGTCGGCGAGCCTTCCGGCCAGTGGCACGCATAGCGCGGTCACGCATAGCCCGATCACCAGGGCCAGCGATGTGGTGGAACGCGACCAGCCGAACTCGCTGGTGACCGGCAGCAGAAACACGCCGAAGGTGAATTGCATGATAGGACCGTTGCCGACCAACAGGCCGAACACGGATCCGACCACGATCCACCATCGATTGATCGTCTTCATTGTCTTCCTCCTGATGGCTCGGGCCATCTATGGGATGGGATCGCCGGCCGGATGCGATGTCCGGCCGGGGGGGGCGATTACCGGTCCAGCTTGAACAGCCGCGCCGCATTGGCGCTGCCTATCTTGAGCCGGTCGGCTTCGCTGATGCTGGTTGAGTCGAACCATTCGGCCGCATGGTCGATGTTCTCGAACGGCCAGTCGGTGGAGAACAGGATGCGGTCGGCGCCGATCTCGAGGATGGCATCGATCAGCGTCTGCGTGCGGAAGTTGCCCGAGGTGGTCAGGTAGAAGTTCTCGTTGAAGTAGTCGACGATCTTCCTCTTGGCCGGATACTTCGGCTTGGCCTTGAGCCAGGCGTTGCGGTGGTCGATGCGCCACATGCTGTAGGGCAGGCCTTCTCCCATGTGGCCCAGGATGATGCGCAGCGCCGGAAACTGGTCGAATAGGCCCGAGCCCATCAGCCGCAGGGCATGCACCGCCGTTTCCTGCCCGAATGCCCACGTCGGTCCGAGCAGCCAGCCGTGTCCGTCGTAGATGCCGGCGTCGGGTGGCAACGGATTGCGCGGATGCAGGTAGAACGGGACGTCGAGCGTCTGGACGGTTGCCCAGAACGGCAGGTACTGCGGCATGTCGTAGTACAGCGGCTTGGAATGCCGCACGTCTTCGGAGAATCCGTTGACCAGCGCGCCGACGAAACCCAGGTCCTTCACGCAGCGCTCCAGTTCGGCCGCCGCGAGTTCCGGCTCCTGCATGGCCAGCGCGGCAAAGCCGCGGAACCGGTCCGGCCGCTTGGCCACTTCCTCCGCCAGGAAGTCGTTGGCCCTGCGGGCCGTCTCATGCGCCTTGCGGTGGTCCCCGATGGCCTGCACCGCCGGCGCGTTCAGCGACAGGATCATGACCTCGATGCCATGCTCGTCCATCAGGCGCAGCCGCCTGTCCTGGATATCGAGCAGCCGCGACTTCAGCTCCGGCCAGTCCTTCTCCGGCACGAAGCCCGCCGAATCCATCAGGGTCTCTTCCGTGGCGAAATGTTCTTCCAGCGCGATTTTTCCTTTCATTCCTCTCTCCTGTACATGCAGTCAGAAAATGCAAGATCCCAATTCACGCAGCACGCGGTGCCCGTCTAGTACGAGCTTCTTGAGGTGTCACGCCACTGCTGCCGCTGGCAGCCAGCGAAGCACCGGCGCCACAGTCCAAGAAAGCGGCCCTAGACCCAGGATGCGGTGGATCCGGCTCCGCCGGTCCACCCGCATCGCCCCCTGGGGGGCGCGCGTCAGCGCGTAGGGGGGGTCAATATTGCCCGCGCGGCGCCAACCCCAGCGCCATCTGCCCGTACATCGTGCCCACCGCATCCCAGTTCATGCTGATGTGGCGGCCGACCGCGTTGATGTCGCGCCAGGCCCGCTGCACCGGGTTGTCCATCTGCAGGCCCGCGCCGCCGGTGGACGCGTTGAGGGCCTCGATCGCCCGCAGCGCCAGCGATACCGCGAACGACTGGCCGCGCCGGCAAACGATGCGGTCTTCCTCGGTCACGGCATGGCCGCCGCCGACCCTGGCGGTGACCCAGCGCAGGTCGCGCAGAAGGATCTCCCGTGCCGCGTCCGCGCTGGCGGCCGCTTCCGCCACGCGCAACTGGACCGTGGCGAACTCGGCCATCTTCTGATGCGCGCCGGCCACCGCGCCGCGGGTGACGCGGCCGCTGGTGACCGCTACGTACTCGTCGAGTGCCCCCTGCGCGGCACCTACCGCGACCGAGGCCAGGCACGAGGGAATGACGGTCAGCATGGGAATGCGGTAGCCGGGGACTTGCCGGTAATGCGCGGCCCCTGGAGTGTCGCCCGACGTGGTCTGGGCGAAGGTCAGCAGACGATGGGCGGGTACGTACACATCGTCGAGCACCAGTGTCTTGCTGCCTGTGCCCGCCAGCCCGACCACGTCCCATGTGTCGACGATGCGATAGTCCGTCGCGGGTACCAGCAGGAAGGCGGGCTCCAGGCGAGACGGATCGTCGGCGCACGGCACCATGGCGGCGCAGAGCGCCCACCGGGCGTTCTCACAGCCACTGGCAAAACTCCAGCTTCCGCTCAGCCGCAGGCCGCCTGGCGCCGGCTGCGCCCGGCTTGCCGGCGCATACGACCCGCATAGCAGCGCATCGGGATCGGCGCCCCAGACGTCGTGCTGCGCTTCGGCCGGAAAGCCCGCCAGCAGCCATTGATGCGCGGCCAGCAGGCCGCACACCCAGGCGGTCGATGCGCAGTGCTGTGCAAGGAGCAGATTGGCCTCGACCAGCGCTGCGAAGCTCTGCTCCGCGCCGCCGTATGCGGCCGGCTTGACCAGGTCGAAGAAGCCGGTGGCGCGCACCCGTTCCATGTGGGCAGCGGGTATGCGGCGCGCGGCCTCCACTTCTCGCGCAGCGGCGCGCAAGCCGGGAGCCAGCTCGCGCAATGCGGCGACGAGGGGCGGGGAGGGCGCGTCCGTGCCGCCGGGCGGCGACAGAATGGCGTGTTCCGCGAAACTGCTCATGATGGTCTCCGAGTTATGTGCATGAATGGCCGGCCTGCCGGCGCGCGGTGCGAGGGAGTGGAAATGCGCTAGCCCGACGCCATGGGGATCGAGCGGCAATAGGTCGCGTTCTGGTAAAGCAGCGGGGCACTGCGGTCTGACAGCTGTACGTCGTCGACCTCGCCGATGAAGACGGTATGCGTGCCGAACGGAACGGCGAGCTTCTTGACGCAGAAAATGCGGGCCTGCGCCGAGGCCAGGTGCTTGATGCCTTCTTCGGTTTCGGCCCAGTCGCCCAGGGCAAACCGTTCGCCGGGCGCGACCGCGCCGCTGAAGGCGGCGGAGAGGTCCTGGTGTTCCTGCGCCAATACGTTGACGCAGAACCGCTCGGTCGAGGACATGATGTGATGCAGCAGCGTGCGGTTATTGATGCAGACCAGCAGCGCCGCGGGATCGAGCGATACAGAGGTGACCGCGGTGGCGGTCATGCCGTGGCCGCGCTCGCGGTCGCCAGCGGTGATGATGGAGACGGTGGCGGCGATGCTGCGCATGGCCTGGCGAAACGCGACTTGCACGTCGCCGGAAGGCGTGGCGGCCATGTGTCTTCCTCCATGTTCTTCGTACTGTTTGAACAGTTTCACATACAACAATTGAAAATACAACTGTTGTAAAGTCCAAATCAGATAGGGGTTTTCTCTGCCCCGGTTCCTGAGCGCAGCCTTGACCATGTATCGATTGACCGATTCCTTTCCCTACTTGCTCAACCGCGTGGGCGTGCGCATAGGCGAGTTGTTCAGCAAGCGGCTCAAGCCTTATGACCTCACGCTGCCGATGTATCGCGTGCTGGTGTCGCTATGGGAAAGGGGCGACCAGAGACTGAACGAATTGGGCAAGGCGACCACGCTGGAGGTGTCGTCGCTGTCGCGGCTGATCGGCACCATGGAGGAGCGCGGCCTGGTGGTCCGGAACCGGCTGGAGGACAATGCGCGCGCCGTGGCGATCAATCTCACCGCGGAAGGAAGGCGGCTGGCGGAAGAACTGATTCCGCTGGCTGTCGAATTCGAGGAGGTGGCCATCCACAGTTTCGGCCGGAGCGAAGTGGCGCGGCTGAAGTCGGCCATGCTCGACATCTACGAACACCTGAACGCGCTCGATCCGCGGCTGCTGGAACCGGGCCGCAAGCGCAAATCCGGACACTGAGCGCTCCAGCCCGCCCATCCGTTGCCAATACGGCAACGGACAGGCCGTGAAAAGGCAAGGTTCGAGTACGCCAACTGGCACAAGGTATGCATGAGTCGGGCGTGGCCTGGAACGGGGCGCCCGCATGCACCATCAGTGGGCATCCCGCCGCTCGGAGCAGCGAGGCGGATTGCCTTCCGGGTCGCAACCTTATCGAAGGAACGATCCGACATGTCTATTTTCCGCTGGATTATCCGGGCCGCCGGCCTGGCCGCCCTGGCGTGCGCCTTGCCCGCCGCCGCGCAATCGCCCGCCAAGATCAGATTCATGCTGGACTGGAAGATCCAGGGCGTCCACGCCTGGTTCTATTGGGCCAAGGACAAGGGCTATTTCAAGGATGAGAACCTGGACGTGACCATCGACCAGGGCGACGGGTCGGCGGCGGCGGTGACACGGGTCATGTCCGGAGGCTACCAGGCGGGCGTGGGCGACGTGAACGCCATCATCCAGAATGCCGCGACCAAGCCCGGCGAGGCGCCTGTCATGGTTTACATGATCTACAACCAGGCGCCGTTTGCGCTGATTACCAAGGCCGGCGGGCCGATCAAGACGCTCAAGGACATCGAGGGCAAGACGCTGGGGTCGCCCGCCGGGGCGGCGGCGCTGAAGGTCTTCACCGCGCTCGCCAAGCGCAACGGCATCGACGAGAAGAAGGTGAGCTGGACCAACATGGCCCCGAACCTGCAGGAGCAGATGCTGCTGCGCGGGCAGGTGGATGCCTCGGCGGTATTCGCCGCCACCAGCTACATGAATCTGGTCGCGCAGCACGTGGATCCGGACAAGGACATCCGTTGGATTTTCTACAACGACAACGGCCTCGATCTGTACAGCAATGGCGTGCTGGTATCTCCCAAGCTGCTGGCCGAGCAACCGCGCGCGGTGGGCGGCCTGGTGAAGGCGGTCAACCGGGCGATGAAGGAATGCATCGCCGCAGCGGACGCCTGCATCGACAACCTGGCGCGCAACGAGCCGCTGATCGACAAGAGTATCGAGAAGCGCCGCATGTTATACGTCCTCAAGCATTCCATCCTGACATCCGAGGTGGCCGAGATCGGATTGGGGGACGTGCGCGACGAGCGCATGGCGCGCGCCATCGACCAGATCGCCGACAGTTACGGCCTGCCGCGCAAGCCGTCGCCGGGCGAGGTGTTCAACCGGAGTTTCCTGCCGCCCAAGGCCGACCGCACGGCCAGGCTGCCGCTATGACGGCCGCGCAGGCGGCAACGGATGCCTGGGGCATCCGCAATGCGGCTCTCCCCGGGCGCGAAGGGCGGTGGCGCGTGATCGTGGCCGGGGGGCGCATTGCCGAGATCGCGCCCGAGGGCGACGGCGGCCGGTATGCCGACGCCTGGGACGCGGACGGACGGCTGCTCTCGACGGCCTTCGTCGACCCTCACGTCCATGTGGACAAGGCGCTGACCAGCGACCGCGTGGATGATGCCGTGGCCGCGTCCGACCTGGACGCGGCGATCCGGGCCGTGCGCCGCCTCAAGTCCGGCTTTACCGAGGAGGACGTCGCCGCCCGGGCGGCGGCGTCTCTGCGTATGGGGCTGGCGCACGGCACGACCGTGGCACGCACCAACTGCGAGGCTGACCGCCATGTCGGCTTGCGCGCCGTGGCCGGCGTGCGTGCGGCAGCCCGGGCGTTGGCGGGCGCGGTGGACGTGCAGGTCATCGCATTTCCCCAGGAAGGCTGGTTCGAGACCGCCGGCTCGGCCGAGGACGGCGCGGCGCCGTACATCGAGCAGGCCCTGGAGGCCGGCGTGCGCATCGTCGGCGGCAACGTCAACCGGGCGTTGTGGCCATCGGATCCCGAGCGCCAGGTGGACGAGAGCTTCGCGCTGGCCGCGCGCTACGACTGCGACATCGACTATCACCTCGACAACTGGGATACGCCCGAGTCGTTCACCCTGCCCTACGTGGCGCACAAGACCCTGGCGCAGGGATGGCAAGGCCGCGTGGCGGTGTCGCACATTGCCTCGCTGGCCGCGGTCGGCGATGCCGAGGCGGCCGACGCGATCGATGCGGTCAGGCGCGCCGAGGTGAGCGTTTGCGTACTGCCCACCCGCATGCGGCTCACGCGTGTGCTCGAACTGATGGAGGCCGGGGTCAACGTGGCCTGTGGCACCGACAACATGCGCGATCCGTTCGTGCGCTATGGCGATGCCGATCCGCTCAAGGCCATGCTGCTGCTCGCGCAGATCACGCGCCAGCTGCACAACGCCGGACTGGAGCGGACCTGGACGACCATGACCGGCAATGCGGCGCGCATGCTGCGATTGCGCGACTATGGCATGGCGCCTGGCTGTCATGCGGATCTGGTGTTGCTGGACGCGCATTGCGTGTCCGACGCGATATTGCGGCAGGCCGCCCGGCTTGCCGTGTTCAAGCGCGGCATGCAGGTGGCGGGACAGCTCCGCGTGGTCTGATCCGCGCCGGGTGGCGGGGCATCAGGCTTCGGCCGCCGCCAGCGTCTGCTGGATGTGTTCGACGAAGGCATGCGCGATCACCGGCAACTGGCGGTGCCGCAAACTCGCCAGCACCAGCTTGCCCCTGGGGAAATGCCGGTCCTCCAACTGCCGCGCGACCAGTTCCCCGCCTTCGGTGACCGCCCCGATGGCAATCTGGAAGGAAATGGCTTGCTGGTAGTAGAGGCAGCCGCGCAGGAATTCGAACGAGTTGCTTTCCACCATCGGGTGCAATTTGATCGAGCTGCGCGTCATGAAGCGCTCCAGCAACTGGCGGCCGCCTATGTCGCGATCGGGCAGTACGACGGGATAGTCGGCACAGTCGCGCAAGTAGACGCGAGGCTGCCCGGCCAGGGGATGGCTGCGGTGCATCAGCGCGACCAGGGGCTGGTCGAACTGCCTGATGGACTCGATGTCGGCCTCCGGCGCGAGGTTGAAGACCAGGGCCAGGTCCACGTCGAAAGCGCGCAGCGCCTCGAGCGCCTGCAGGTGGTCGCCGAAGGTGACCTCGAACGAGACCAGCGGATGGGCGGCGCGGAATGAGGACACCGCGCCGGGCAGGCAGACCGGCGCGAGCGCCTGGCTGGCGACGATCCGGACGGTGCCGCGGCGCTTTCCCTTCAATTCTTCGATTTGTGACCGGACGCCGTCGAGTTCGGCGCTCCGGCTGCGTATGTAGCGCACGAAAAGCTCGCCGGCGGTGGTCAGCCGCATGCCTCGGGGAAGGCGCTCGAAGATGGGCGTGCCCAATTCTTCCTCCAGATCCTGGATGCGGCGGTTGACGGCCGACGGCGCGACGTGGAGCCGCTCGGCAGCCTGGCGGATGGAGCCGACGCGAGCGACTTCGTCGACGTAGCGGAGAAAGCGCAGGTGATTCATGAGGGGAGGACGTGGAAGTGGGGAATGGGTGGACGCACTGCTTCGTGGCCTGCGCCGCCCGATAGCGGGCATGCCGCTTCGGTTTGGTGCATGGGCCGGTACGTGTGCGAGGCGCATCGGCGGCGGCTGGCCCGCCGCCCCGTCGAGCGCGGCAGCCGTGCGGAAAGGCCACCAGCCAGGGGCGGCGCGGGCGTGTTCCGCATCGTTGCCGATACGGCAACGGGTAGTCCGTCAAATGGCATTGAATTGGATCGCAGAATCAGGTGGACGGGTACGGTCATTGCATAGAGCAAATCATGTTCCGGGATTCGCCGGCATCCACGCATCGTCCAGACCATGACCGCACCGACTGTTCCCACCCATTCCTTCGGCCCCTCGCCGGACAACGCATGGACCCAGCGAGACGATTGCCTGAGCCTCGTCCGCCCGGCCCGCCCGTCCCGGCCGCTGCGCCTGCCGTCCGATGGACAGGCGCTGGAGTTCGATCTTGCTCGCTCCGCGTTGATCGTGATCGACATGCAGAATGACTTCTGCCATGCCGACGGCTGGTTCGGCCAGAAAGGCGTGGACGTCTCGCCCATGCGCGCACCCATCCCGGCCATCGCCGCGCTGTTGCCGGCATGGCGCGCCGCGGGCGGACGGGTGGTCTGGCTCAACTGGGGCGTGCGTGCCGATCGCCTCAATCTCAGCCCCACCATCCTTTTCAAAGGCAAGCGCAGCGCCGGCGGCGTGGGCTATGCCGAGTGCTCGCCCGATGATCGCGGCCCCAGCGTGGTGGCCGGCGAGTGGGGCGCGCGCGTCGTCGAGGAACTGCCGGTGGCGGCGGACGACGTGACCGTCTACAAGCATCGCCTTAGCGGCTTCTGGGACAACGAGCTGGACAGCCTGCTGCGCCAGCAGGGCATCACGACACTGTTCTACGCGGGCGTGAATACCGACCGCTGCGTGTTCTCCACGCTGCAGGATGCGGGGTTTCTGGGCTACGACAACATTCTCCTGGCCGATGTCTGCGGGTCGCCATCGCCTGATTACGTCACCCAGGCCATTCATTTCCTGGTCAGACAACTGCACGGTTTCGTCGCCAGCGCGCAAGACCTGGCTGGCGCGCTGGCAGCCAACGCTCCGCAATCGCCGGAGCTTCCCTCCACTCCTCGTTCTATAGGAATCGCTCCATGATCGATCATCTGAAACGGCTGGTTCGCGCCTCGGCCGGCGCCGCCGCGCTCGGACTGTGCCTGTCGGCGCTTCCGGCCCTGGCCGATGCCCAGCCCCGGATCAAGCTGACCTTGAACTGGAAGTACGAGGGGGCACAGGCCTGGTTCTTCCTGGCCCAGGAGCGCGGCTATTTCAAGGCCGAAGGACTGGATGTCCAGATCGACCAGGGCGAGGGGTCGGCAGCCGGCGTGCCCAAGGTCGCCGCCGGTACGTACACCGCGGCGTTCGGCGACATGAATGCGCTGATCGACTTTGCCGCGCGCCGGCCCGACGATGCGCCGGTGGCCGTCTACATGCTGTACAACGTCGCGCCGTTCACCGTGGTCGTGAAAAAAGACAGCCCCATCAAGACGCCCAAGGATTTCGAGGGCCGCACCCTGGGCGGGCCCGCCAGCGACGGCGCCCTGAAGCTGTTCCCCACGCTGGCGAAGACGGCGGGATTCGACCTGACCAAGGTCAAGATCAACAACATGGCGCCCAACCTGCGCGAGCAGATGCTGTTGCGCGACCAGGTCGACGGCGTGTTCGGCTACGTGAACACCGTTTGGTTCGCCGCCAAGCTGAGCGGCATGGATCCCGAGAAGGACCTGCGCTTCATCAAGTACGCCGACTACGGCCTGGACCTGTACTCCAACACCATCATGTTCTCGCGCAAGTTCGCCAGGGAGAACCCCGAGGCGGTCAAGGGTTTCCTGCGCGCGCTCAACAAGGCGATCAAGGACGTCGTGGCCGATCCCGACGCCGGCATCGCCGCGGTGCTCAAGCGCGAACCGCTGCTCAAGGCCGAGCTGGAGAAAGAGAAGCTCCTGTCGACCATGAAGCGCGACATGAGCCACCCCGAGATTGCCAGGATCGGGCTCGGCGACGTGGACGATGCCCGCCTGAAGCGGGCCATCGATCTCGTGGTGCAGGCCAACCAGCTGGGCAGCACGCCCGCCGTATCAGCGGTGTTCGACCGCGGCTTTCTGCCGGCGCGTGCCGAGCGGCCCACGCATTTCTGAACCCCCGCACCGCCGGCGACGGCAGGCGCGGCGGGATCGAGTACTACCGCATTGAACGAGAGATAAGACATGGAATTGCAGCTGAAAGACAAAGTGGCCGTCATCACCGGCCCCGCCAAGGGCATGGGCCGGGCGATCACCCTTGCCTTCGCCCGTGAAGGGTGTGCGCTGGTGCTGGCCGGGCGGGATGTCGTCGCCATCGAGCCGGTCGCCGCCGAGGCGCGCGCGCTGGGCGTGCGCGCCAAGGTGATCCGGTGCGACCTGATCGACGCCGGCCAGACCGAGGCCCTGGGGCGGGAAGCCGAAGCGGCCTTCGGCCGGGTCGACATCCTGGTCAACGTGGCCGGCGGCTCGGGCCCGATCGGCAAGACGGGCTGGGAGACCACCGCCGAGGAGTTCGACGAGATCGTCGGCCTCAACATGAAAGGCTGCTTCAACACCATGCATGCCGTGCTACCCGGCATGATCGCCCGGCGCTACGGCAAGATCGTCAACGTCGGCGGCACGTTCGGCATGCGCGGGCGCGCCGGTCGCATGGCGTACTCCGCCTCGAAATGGGGCCTGCGCGGCATTACCAAGAGCTTTGCCCTGGAGGCCGGCCCGCACAACGTCAACGTCAATTGCGTTGCCCCGGGCATGGTCGACGGCCCCCGCTTTCGCGAGAAGGTCTGCGCGGACATGGCGCGCAAGCACGGCATCCCGCTGGAAGAGGCCATGGCGCGCCATGCCGCCGACTATGCGCTGCGCCGCGTTTCCACCGACGAGGACGTGGCCATGGCCTGCCTCTTCCTTGCCAGCGACGCGTCGCGCCAGATCACCGGCGTCGATCTGCCGGTCGACGGCGGCTGGGCCGCACTGTAAGGAGAAGACACATGAGCCAGGTAGATCTCCTCATCCGGGGCGGCAGGATCGTGTCGCCCGACCAGATCATCGAGGCGTCGGTCGCCATCGACGGCGGCCGGATCGTCGCCGTCGGCCATGACGACATGATGCCTTCCGCGCGAGAGACGCTGCAGGCCGACGGCCTGTACCTGTTGCCGGGCGCGATCGACAGCCACGTGCATTTCCGCGATCCAGGGTATCCCAACAAGGAAACGTGGAAGAGCGGGTCGGCCGCAGCAGCCTGCGGCGGTGTCACCACCGTGTTCGAGATGCCCAACACCAACCCCGCCACCGGCACGGTCGAGGCGCTGCGCATCAAGCAGAAGGCGGCGGAATCGTCCTATGTGGACTACGGCATCCATGGCCTCCTGGGCGATGACACCATAGACAGGCTGGAAGAATTGCTGGATGCGGGCGTGACCAGCTTCAAGGCCTTCGTCGGCAACACCTTCGGCAACTTGCCCGCGCCCACCGACGGCGCGCTGCTGGAGGGGTTCGAGAAACTGGCGCCCCTGGGCATACGCACGGTCGTGCATGCCGAGAACTCGTCCATCATGGCGCGCCGCCAGCAGCGCATGGAAGAGGCGGGACGCATCGACGCCATGGCCCATCTTGCCTCCCGTCCCGCCGTATGCGAGATCGAGGCCATCGGCCGGGTATTGACCCTGGCCGAATGGACCGGGGCCCGCGTGCACATCGCCCACCACAGTTCACGCGATTCGCTGTTCCTGCTGCGCGACGCCAAGCGGCGCGGCGTGGACGTCACGGTCGAGACCTGCCCGCAGTACCTGCTGCTGAACATCGGCGACATGACGCGCCTGGGCGGCATCCTGCGCCTGAACCCGCCCATACGGGAAGCCCATCACAACCAGCCGCTGTGGGATGCCTTGGTGGAAGGCGTGATCGACATGATCGCCACCGACCACGCCCCGCACACGCCGGAAGAAAAAAGCCGGCCGAATATCTGGCAATGCGACTGCGGCTTTCCCGGGGTGGAAACGCAGATGCCGCTGATGCTGACCGAGATCACCCGCGGGCGGGCAAGCCTGATGGACTATGTGCGCTGGAGCTCGGTCAACCCGGCCAAGGCCTGGGGCCTGTATGGCACGAAAGGCGTGATCGCCGCCGGCGCGCATGCGGACATCGCCATCGTGGACCTGGCGCGCGAAGGCGTCCTGTCGGAAGGCAAGCTGCACAGCGTCAGCAAGATCTCGCCATGGAACGGCCGCGTCGTGAAGGGGTATCCGCTGCATACCCTGGTGCGCGGCCGCTTCGTCATGCGCGACGGCCGGCTGGTCGAGGAGGCCGCCGGGTGGGGACAGTCGGTCAAGGGCGTGCAGCGCATGCCGGCTTCCAGGCCCCGCAACGTCGAGAGCTACACGTCGAACATCCTGGAGACGCCGGCGGGTGTCCCGCCCACGGCGGCACCCAGCCGGGAGGCCACATGACCGGGACAGCAGAAGCCGCGGGCCGCCGGGCGCAGGTCGTGGGCGTGCATCGCGTATCCTGCCGCGGGCCGGGCGACCTGTCCGGAGTCGGGACGCTGGTGGACACGGGCGAACTGGATCCGCGCCACGTCTTGGCGGTCATGGGCAAGACCGAAGGCGTGTTGTCGCCGCATTTCACCGTATTCACGCGCCGTTTCGCCGCGGCTGCGGACGCGCCGCCGGCGGGCAAGCGGCTGGTGGTGGGCGTTGCGCACACGCGCGATTTCGCGCCCGAGGAAATCGGCCGCGCGGCGCAGATCGACGCCACGGCCGAGGCCGTGAAGGCCGCCATGGCCGACGCCGGCATCGTGTCGGCGGCCGACGTGCATTTCGTGCAGGTCAAGTGTCCGCTATTGACCTCGGCCAAGGTGAACGATGCGTTGTCGCGCTCGGCAGATCCGGTCACGCGCGACACCTACGAGTCCATGGGCTACTCGCGCGGCGCCTCGGCGCTGGGCGTGGCGGTGGCGACCGGCGAGATCGCGCGCGAACGCGTCGGCGATGACTCGGTGCTGGACGACTGGTCGCTGTGGTCGGCCCGCGCATCGGTGTCGGCCGGCATCGAACTCGAGGGCAACGTGGTGATCGTCCTGGGCGAGGCCCAGGGCAGCCTGTCGCCCTATCGCATGGCGCACACGCTGATGCGGGACGCCGTGGACGCCGCGAGCGTGCGCGCCATGCTGCGCGAGTCCTTCGGCCTGGATCCCGACCGCGATGCCGAGGCGCTCGGCCAGCGGCTGGTGAACCTGCTCGCCAAGGCCGAGGCCAGTCCCGACGGCGGCGTGCGGGGGCAGCGCCACACCATGCTCAATGATTCCGACATCAACGCCACCCGCCATGCGCGCGCGGCGGTCGGCGGCGTGCTGGCATCGGTAGCCGGCCATACCGCGCTGTACGTGTCCGGCGGCGCCGAGCATCAAGGTCCACCCGGCGGCGGGCCGGTGGCCGCCATCCTGCGCATCGACGCGCCGTCTCTCCTCAGGGAATGACTCCATGACCCGATCCTTCATCGAACTGGCGGACGTGACGCTGCGCTACGGCGGCGGCACGCTGGCGCTGGACCACACCGACCTGGACATCGATCAGGGCGACTTCGTCGCGCTGGTCGGCCCCAGCGGCTGCGGCAAATCCACCATCCTGAAACTGGTGGCGGGGCTGCTCAATCCCAGTTCCGGCGGCGTCATCGTCGGCGGGCGCGAGGCCGGCGCCAAGGGCGGCGGACCGGTCGATCCGCATACGCCGCGCGTACGCATCGGCCTGGCGTTCCAGAACCCCACCATGCTGCCCTGGCTGACCATCCGCGAGAACGTCATGATCCCGCTCAAGATCGTCCAGCCGTTCCGCGCCGACTACGCCCGCAAGAAGCGGGGCGAGTTCGCCGAGCGGGCCGAGGCACTGCTGGAACAGGTGGGCCTGAAAGGCTTCGGCGACAAGCGCCCATGGCAATTGTCCGGGGGCATGCTGCAGCGGGCGTCGCTGTGCCGCGCGCTGGTGCATGACCCGCAACTGCTGCTGCTGGACGAGCCGTTCGGCGCGCTGGACCAGTTCACCCGGGAAGAACTGTGGGCCATCATGCAGGAGCTGTGGATCGCCAAGCGGCCGACGGTGCTGCTGGTGACGCACGACCTGCGCGAATCCGCCTACCTGGCCAATCGCATCTGCGTGATGAGCTCGCGCCCCGGCCGCATCCTCGAGGACCGGGAGGTCGGTTTCCCGCGCCCGCGCACGCTGGAGGACAGCTACGCGCCGGAATTCGCCACCCTGGTCCAGGAACTGCGCATGCGCATCGCCCATGCGCGCACGGAGAGCGATACCGCTCCCGCCGAGATCGAACCGCTCGCAAGGAGAGTCGCATGAGCGATGAGAAAAAGCCGCTGCTTTCGCCCAAGACGAAGCGCTACATCCTGTCCGTCCTGGCACTGGCCGGTTTCTTCCTGCTATGGGAGGTAATCTGCCTGGCAACGGGCGTGTCCGACCTGGTCCTGCCGCGCCCCAGCCAGATCGCCGCCGTGCTGGTGGAGAAGATGCCGCTGCTCTGGCCGCATACCGTGCAGACGCTGTACACGACCGTGACCGGGTTCGTGCTCGGCGTGCTGGTGGGCATCGTGCTGGGCATGATCATCGGCTCCTCGCGCCTGGCCTACGACGTGGCCTATCCGCTGCTGGTCGGCTTCTCCAGCATTCCCAAGGTGGCCGTGGTACCGATCTTCGTCGTCTGGTTCGGCGCCGGCACGATGCCCGCGATCCTGACCTCGCTCGTCATCAGCATCTTCCCGGTCGTGGTCAACGTGGCCACGGGCCTCGCCAATACCGAGCCCGAACTGGAGGACGTCCTGAAAGTGCTGGGTGCCAGCAAGCGCGACGTGCTTTGGAACGTAGGTCTGCCGCGCGCGCTGCCCTATCTGTTCGCATCCCTGAAGATCGCCATCACGCTTTCGTTCGTTGGCACCGTGCTGTCCGAGACCGTCGCCGCCAACAAGGGCATCGGCAACGTGATGATGATCGCAAGCGGCAACTTCGACGTGCCGCTGGTGTTCGCCGGCCTGTTCATCCTGGCGGTGCTGGGCGTCGCGCTGTATGCGGTCTCGGCCCTGATCGAAGTCAGGCTGACAGGGTGGGCGCAGCGCAAGAACGACATGGCCATGGCGTGATGCGGCCGGAGATTAGACGTCTCATGAGCACCACGGCTGGAGTTGGGCGTCATCAACCGCCGGTTGCATGATCGAGGAAAAAGCCGCCTTGAGTTAAGGATGTGAGCGGGCTGTGCTTGCGGATGGAGCCTGGGTTCTCATTCCATATGGGACGTCCAGAGCTCGCATTTGTTGCGGCTGGGAGCTGATTGGCTATGATGGCTTGGGGACGATTTTTTTATTTTTCAGCTGGGTCTGGTTCTTTAAAAAATTGGTGGATTTAAAGAGGCCGATTTTCTCTTTTTAAAACAAATGCTTATGTTTGGTGTGTTCCCCGCGGGAGCGGGGATGAACCGCGACAGGAATGGGTTGACCTTGCTATGAAGGGGTGTTCCCCGCGGGAGCGGGGATGAACCGAATTCGCCCCTTTATTTTACCGGAAAAACAACGTGTTCCCCGCGGGAGCGGGGATGAACCGCGCAACTTCAGGCCTTCGAACTTCAGCCAGAGGTGTTCCCCGCGGGAGCGGGGATGAACCGATCAACACGGAGCCGATGACGATAGCGGAGCTGTGTTCCCCGCGGGAGCGGGGATGAACCGACCTCGCGCCTACCCTCGGCAACCATCGTGGCGTGTTCCCCGCGGGAGCGGGGATGAACCGCCCGTCAATCGGGCAGTGAACGGAGCAGCCCGGTGTTCCCCGCGGGAGCGGGGATGAACCGCCAACACCGAAAACCTACGGGCCAACACCGAGGTGTTCCCCGCGGGAGCGGGGATGAACCGTCAGCGGAACTGGATCGACGCTTGCCATGGTGGTGTTCCCCGCGGGAGCGGGGATGAACCGGGTGGTATCGCTTTCACGATCGCGGACGGCGCGTGTTCCCCGCGGGAGCGGGGATGAACCGTATTATTTACGGTAATTGTTCCGGCCGCGAGAGGTGTTCCCCGCGGGAGCGGGGATGAACCGCCCTATCAACAGCTATCACGGCCGTGGCGGCTGTGTTCCCCGCGGGAGCGGGGATGAACCGCCAAGCCGGCACGGCCTCGGGTGCCTTGCAGAGTGTTCCCCGCGGGAGCGGGGATGAACCGATGTCCACCCAGGTCATGGCATATTTCTGCAAGTGTTCCCCGCGGGAGCGGGGATGAACCGATAAACGAACAATATGAATGTAGTCATACCTTGTGTTCCCCGCGGGAGCGGGGATGAACCGTACGATCCGGTCGACACAACCCGGGTCTGGCGGTGTTCCCCGCGGGAGCGGGGATGAACCGTGCTCTGCGTCTGGTATCGGCCGGACGGGAGCGTGTTCCCCGCGGGAGCGGGGATGAACCGCCCCATTCATTGCGAACATCAACCGGGGCCGGGTGTTCCCCGCGGGAGCGGGGATGAACCGATGTTTTCTATAGCCTCGACAAGGGATGGACAGTGTTCCCCGCGGGAGCGGGGATGAACCGTTCGTCCCAATGGATTTTGTGGGCGACATCGTGTGTTCCCCGCGGGAGCGGGGATGAACCGCGATTTGCAGGGTGAGGCCCGGTTTACCGGGTAGTGTTCCCCGCGGGAGCGGGGATGAACCGTTCAGCCAGGACAACCACATGGCCGCGAGCCTGTGTTCCCCGCGGGAGCGGGGATGAACCGTGGTCAACCAGCTCAGGTCGTTTGACCATGCCGTGTTCCCCGCGGGAGCGGGGATGAACCGCTGAACGAAGGGCGGCTGCCGAAACTGTCCACCGTGTTCCCCGCGGGAGCGGGGATGAACCGGCCTACCTGCTCGACATGCAGAGCGCCCGGGAGTGTTCCCCGCGGGAGCGGGGATGAACCGTCCAGGCCAAGGCCGCCCGCCAGGGATATGCGGTGTTCCCCGCGGGAGCGGGGATGAACCGCCGCCACGCTGTGCATGCTGGAACGCCTGCAGGTGTTCCCCGCGGGAGCGGGGATGAACCAAGAGAATTGCTGGCGTCGAGCGACAGGTCAAGGTGTTCCCCGCGGGAGCGGGGATGAACCGCTCACGGCGAGCTCTTCCGCGGCGTTCACCCAGTGTTCCCCGCGGGAGCGGGGATGAACCGGCAAGGTGGTGAGCATCACCATCACGGACCCCGTGTTCCCCGCGGGAGCGGGGATGAACCGGCGCTGAATTCGACGCTGGGCAAGATGGCCGCGTGTTCCCCGCGGGAGCGGGGATGAACCGGAGTTCGGCGACGAGTTCGACCGCTCCGTACAGTGTTCCCCGCGGGAGCGGGGATGAATCGGTCGGCTAGATGGGAAGCGTGGTGTAATCAAACACGCAACTGAGCGGCTTCGCGACACCAGAAGTGCCGCCAGCATCTGCGAGCCAAACGAAGTGAGCGGCGTAACTGCCGAGCCGGCCTCCGTCTTGTCGGGAACTACAATATAAGTGCCCTCGCAATGAATCCTGGAGGACGACCATGCGACCATCCGAAATTCTTGCATTGAAACGAAGCGCGGTACGCGAAGCGGCAGCTCGTTTCAAGACAGCGAATCCACGTGTCTTTGGTTCGGTTCTACACGGTACCGATCAGGACGGTAGCGATCTTGACATCTTGGTCGATGCTCTGCCCGGCGCTACATTGTTCGACCTCGGCGGCCTCCAGGACGAATTGGAAACGCTGCTTGGGGTGCATGTCGACTTGCTTACCCCGGGCGATTTGCCCATGAAATTTCGGGCCAAGGTTCTTGCGGAAGCCCAACCCGTATGAATCGCCTTCCTGACTATCTCGATCACATGCACCAAGCCGCCGTCAATGCGTGCGCCTTCACCGAGGGCATGTCCAAAGACGAGTTCCTGACGGACCGGCGGACGCAGCAGGCGGTTGTAATGAGCCTCATCATCATCGGAGAGGCTGTTACGAAAATCATAGATCACCATGCCAGCTTTGCCGCAGCCCATCCCGAGGTGCCTTGGCGCAATATGCGTGCGATGCGTAATCGCATGGCTCATGGCTACTTTGATATCGATCTCGGCATTGTGTGGGACACTGTGAAGCTGGCCTTGCCCACACTACTGCTGCAGCTAGGAAATCTGCGCGACGAAGCTGGCGGACAATGATTCAGAATACGGGAGCCAGGTCCGTTTGCACCGGTATTCCAAGTGGCAGCACAAAGCTCCCCTGCTCCGAACGCTAGCTCGCTGTTCTAAGTTTTTCTCTCTGCACGCGCTCAATCGCTTTAACTTCATTTGGTTGTCTGGGTACCCAGGTCAAATCCGGGTCATGCGGCCGAATAGCTCCGTGTCTCTTCTTGAGCAGCCGTTTCGCACATCATCGTCGATCCCCCTGGCTTTTCGCATAGCCGCAAAGTCTCCGGAGGCGCCCGAGCGCGAAGTGCGATTGGCCTGCCGGGATTTGTTTCGATCTGGCAAGCTGCTTGGACGGATCATTCCCCTGATCGACGATGTGTTGGCCGCTGGTGGTATCCAGCCGCCCGAGGCCCCTCCTGAATCCGTACCTCCAGCCATTCCGAATCCAGAAAGCGACGGCGACGTCGGGCATCGAGTCGCTGATGAGCTTTCTCGTGGTTGTCACCGAGAACGTCCCGCCAAGATTGCGGGGGAGATTGGCCATCTGGTTGCTCGAGGTCCGAGCCGGTGCCTATACCGGTGATGTATCGCGCCGTACACGGGAAATGATCTGGCAGCAGCTCGATTCAGGGTATGAAGACGGCAACATCGTGATGGCTTGGGCCAGCAACAGCGAATCTGGCTATGACTTCCAGACGCTTGGGGCGAATCGCCGGGAACCGGACGACTACGATGGGTTGAGGCTGGTTGCGTTTCTTCTGCCAGAGGGGTCAACTCTTTAACAGAAAAGTTGGTGGGTTTTTGGCATCCGATTTTTCCCTTTGAAAACAATCGGTTATGTTTGGACTGTTCCCCGCGTGAGCGGGGATGAACCGTGTCCCGTGAGCACATCGGCGTTCTGGGCATCCTGTTCCCCGCGTGAGCGGGGATGAACCGCTGCGCCTCTACGGCTGGGGCGGCGGGGCGGTCTGTTCCCCGCGTGAGCGGGGATGAACCGCGTGGGAATTATTGCTGCAACAGGTCTCGTTCCTGTTCCCCGCGTGAGCGGGGATGAACCGATCCCTGGCACAAAGCCCGCTCATAACCTCACCTGTTCCCCGCGTGAGCGGGGATGAACCGGCCGACTACAACGGCGACGGCGTGGCCGAATACTGTTCCCCGCGTGAGCGGGGATGAACCGTCGCCATCCCCGATGATATCGTTGCGCCGCCCCTGTTCCCCGCGTGAGCGGGGATGAACCGCCCCCTGCGGCAACAGGGGGCGGGATACAACGCTGTTCCCCGCGTGAGCGGGGATGAACCGCCAAACTCGACGGACTATGAGGAAATCATGGCCTGTTCCCCGCGTGAGCGGGGATGAACCGCCGGACCAGTACGACACCGCCATGCGCCAAGCCTGTTCCCCGCGTGAGCGGGGATGAACCGGTCTTTTCCGCAAATTCGACGTGCGCCGCGTCCTGTTCCCCGCGTGAGCGGGGATGAACCGCGCTTCTGTTCAGATGTCGGGGCGCGACCTTTCTGTTCCCCGCGTGAGCGGGGATGAACCGTCGGACAGCCATCGCTCGCAGATGGAAATGCCCTGTTCCCCGCGTGAGCGGGGATGAACCGGGCGGCGAGGACGATCTTTTGATCGATCCGAGCTGTTCCCCGCGTGAGCGGGGATGAACCGCTCCTCGAACGCTGCCCAGGGTTCATCCGGGACTGTTCCCCGCGTGAGCGGGGATGAACCGCGCCCCCTACCAAAATCAGACCTAGTACGATGCTGTTCCCCGCGTGAGCGGGGATGAACCGCCCCACGGCAACGGGAGCCATGGCCGGGGCGTCTGTTCCCCGCGTGAGCGGGGATGAACCGTCCGCCTGCCCATCGAGTTCGTGAACCTGGCCCTGTTCCCCGCGTGAGCGGGGATGAACCGCGACCCGCTGTACCCTCGCCACGTTCCTGGCCCTGTTCCCCGCGTGAGCGGGGATGAACCGCACGCCGGCGCTTCCCTGCCATGAGATTCAACCTGTTCCCCGCGTGAGCGGGGATGAACCTAGCGCCGCGGCCGCGCTTGGACCCCACAAGGACTGTTCCCCGCGTGAGCGGGGATGAACCGGCACCCTGCATGTCGCGGAACAACTCGATCAGCTGTTCCCCGCGTGAGCGGGGATGAACCGCTACACCACGGCCGGCAGCGAAGGTTCCTACGCTGTTCCCCGCGTGAGCGGGGATGAACCGCTGGCGCAGCAGGAGACCGAGAATGTCATCGACTGTTCCCCGCGTGAGCGGGGATGAACCGCCGCACCACCAAGCGGCGCTGTTCCGTCGCTTCTGTTCCCCGCGTGAGCGGGGATGAACCGGTGGGATTCAGCGACAAACTCGTCACCCTGGCCTGTTCCCCGCGTGAGCGGGGATGAACCGGAAAACAAGAATTACTCCACGTTCGCCCTTGCGCTGTTCCCCGCGTGAGCGGGGATGAACCGTACAGGGGGATGTCGATGGTCATGGCTGCTCTCTGTTCCCCGCGTGAGCGGGGATGAACCGTCGAACTGGGCCTCCGGGTCGCGTTGCAGCACCTGTTCCCCGCGTGAGCGGGGATGAACCGCTGCTGATGCGGGCGAGGACGGGCGCGGGATCCTGTTCCCCGCGTGAGCGGGGATGAACCGTTCATCGGTCACAAAGAAGATGAACTCGAGCACTGTTCCCCGCGTGAGCGGGGATGAACCGCGGATGGTTATCGAACGAATCACATTGCACCTCTGTTCCCCGCGTGAGCGGGGATGAACCGACCATGGCGGGTTGACATGCGCCGCATTCGCACTGTTCCCCGCGTGAGCGGGGATGAACCGCATTGCGGATGCCGGTTGGTGCCGCAGGCGCCCCTGTTCCCCGCGTGAGCGGGGGCTGAACCATTCGAGATCAGCCGTCGAATGGGTTCGTTCGAATGCTCCCGCTCAGGCTGGGCATGAGTCCATGCCTCCTCACTGCCTGGCTACTCCACCAGCTTCGTCGGCAACAGCACCTCGAACGTGATCCCTTCCTCCGATTTGCCCGCCGTACCGCGCTGCGAGCTGAAGTAGAGCCGGGTGCCGTCGGGCGAAACGGCGGGGCCGGTGATCTCGCTGTCGTCGTGGCCGACCAGCCGCATCACGGCCTGCGACGTGCCGTCGTCGCGCAGCACGCCGATCTCCAGGTTGCCCGCGTCCTCGGCCACCAGCATTTCGCCGAAGGAGGTGATGGTGATGTTGTCCGGTTCGTCGATGCTGTGGGTGTCGGCCGGGCCCAGTTTGCCGTCGAAGATGACTTCGAGGGTGCGGTGGGCGGTGTCGTAGGCCCAGATGCGGCTGTTGCGGGACGTGACGAAGAATACGATGCCGTTGAAGAACCAGATGCCTTCGGCCTTCTGGAAGTAGTTGCCGGGGGGCAGGATGCCGCCCTTGCGCAGGGTGTCGCGGATGTTCTTCTGGCCCTGGTCGGGGAAGGCCACGGGCTCCCAGGTGACGGAGGCCGGCGTCTTGCCGAAGCCGATGAGGTCGGCGTAGGCGGCGTCGGATGCGTCGGCGTCGCGGGGCAGGGCGTCGATGCGCAGCACTTGCAGCTGGCCGGATTCGAACTTGACGGGGCGTGCGGCGCCGGTGGGCCAGTCGGTCGAGTCGCAGACGTAGCGGTAGATGCGTCCGCCGCTGGCATCCTCGGTCAGGTACAGCATGCGATTGGCCGGATCGACACAGACCGCTTCATGCGCGTACTTGCCCAGGGCGGGCCAGGCGCGGGGCGGGTTGGCGTCGGACCAGGGGCGGTAGGGGTCGCATTCCCAGACCATGCCGGCGATCTGCTGGGTGAGTTCGAATTCCTCGCACGACAGCCAGGTGTTCCAGGGCGTGGGGCCGCCGGCGCAGTTGCCCGAGGTGCCTTTCAGGATGGGGTAGGCGTCGACGATTTTGCCGGTCTTGTCGAACTTGAGCGCGCTGACGCCGCCCAGCGGGGCGGTCATTTCGGCGTTGCTGACGTAGATCCAGCCGCCGTCGTCGGTGGCATAGCAGGCTCCGCCGTCGGGCGCGGCATGCCACAGGAAGCTGCCGCCGCTGACCGGGGCCTTGCCGCTGCGCGCGACGATGCGCGAGGAGAAGCCCTTGGGCAACATCACGCCGTTGGCGTCGGCGGGCTGGAGGGCGCTGAATTTGGCGAAGGGGTTGAACTTCTCGACCGGTGGTTCGGGGTCGACGGGGGGCTTGGGATCGACCGGCGCGGGGTTGGCGGAAGCGTCGTCGCCATCGCCGCCACAGGCGGCCAGGAAGCCCGTCAGGCTGACCGCGCCGGCGGTGCGGAAGGTCTTGAGCAGGAAGGCGCGACGCAGGGAGAAGTCCAGGGGGATGACGGGGTAGGTATGTTCGCTCATCGTTGTCGGGGTGCGGATGGGGGGAGATGCTCGGGCGTGGAGCGCTGCCATCCTGCGTGCCTCGCGTTACAGGGTGTTGACGCCATCGGGGCGGCCCGGCGCGTTTACACTTTCATGCTTCGGTACCGAGGATTTTTTTCATGGACACCACAGCGCTTGCTCTTGGCCGGGTCGCAGTTTTCTGCGGCTCGAATTTCGGTTTTTCGGACGAGTACGCGCAGGCCGCGCGGCGACTGGGCGCGCAGTTCGCCGCCCGGGGCCTGACGCTGGTCTATGGCGGCACCCACAAGGGCCTGATGGGCATCATGGCCGACACGGTGCTGGAGGCGGGCGGCCAGGCGGTGGGCGTCATCAATCGCCGGCTGCACGACCGCGGCCATCTGCATCCGGGGTTGACCTCGCACGAGATCGTGGCGGACATGCGGGCGCGCAAGGCGCGCATGGCGGACCTGGCGGACGCCTTCATCGCGATGCCCGGCGGGCTGGGGACCTACGAGGAGCTGTTCGAGGCGGCCACGCTGACGCAGCTGGGGGACCACACCAAGGCGTGCGGCGTGCTGAACGTGCGCGGCTTCTACGAGCCCATGCGGGCCATGCTGACGCACGCGGTGCAGGAGGGTTTCATGAAGGCCGAGCACCGCGACATGATCGTGATCGAGGCCGACCCGGGCGCGCTGCTCGATGGGCTGGCGGCCTGGAAGGCGCCGACCGTCACGAAGTGGATCGGCGATCCCGACCCCGCTCCCGCCGCCTGAACCGGACAGCCATTTGATTAAACTGAGGCGCCTGGCCGGTTTTTTTCCTTCATCCGGGGCCCGTCAGGGCCCCAATCCTTCGCAGACCACCATGACAAGAATCCGCATACGCGCCGCCGAATACGAGTTCATCGCCGAGACCAATCCGGATGCTCCCGAGACCGTGGCCGCCTTCCTGAAGTTGCTGCCCTACAAGCAGAAGATCATCCACGTGCGCTGGAGCGGCGAGGGCTGCTGGATTCCGCTGGGCGAGTTCAAGCTGGGCGTGGGGTTCGAGAACCACACCAGCCATCCTTCGGTGGGGGACATCCTGTTCTATCCGGGCGGCTACAGCGAGACCGAAATCATCCTGGCCTATGGCAGCTGCATGTTCGCCAGCAAGATGGGCCAACTGGCCGGCAACCATTTCCTGACGGTGGTCGAGGGCAAGGAAAACCTGCGCGCGCTGGGCGTGAAGACGCTGTGGGAAGGCGCGCAGGATATCGTTTTCGAACTGGCGTAAGGGCGGGCCTCCGGCGGCGGGGACGCCGCGCGGAGGCCGCAGCCGCGGCTATCGCAGGAACAGCTTATAGGCCGGGTTCTCGGACTCGTCCCAGTGCCGGTAGCCCAATTCCGCCAGGAAGGCCGCGAATTCCTTCTTGTCGGACGGCGGCACCTGCAGGCCGACCACGATCTGCCCGTAGTCGCCGCCCTGGTTGCGGTAGTGGAACAGGCTGATGTTCCAGTTGGGCGACATGGAGTTCAGGAAGCGCATCAACGCGCCGGGCCGCTCGGGGAATTCGAAGCGGTACAGCAGTTCGTGATTGGCCTGCGGGCCGCTGCCGCCGATCATGTGGCGCAGGTGGGTCTTGGCCAGCTCGTCGTGAGTGAGGTCGATGGCGGTGAAGCCGTTGCGCCGGAAGTTGGCGGCGATCTTGGTGGATTCGCCGGCCGACTCGGTCTGCAGGCCCACGAAGACGTGGGCTTGTTCGGAATCGGCCATCCGGTAGTTGAACTCGGTCACGTTGCGGTTGCCGACCAGTTCGCAGAAGCGGCGGAAGCTGCCGCGTTCCTCGGGCATGGTGACCGCGAACACGGCTTCGCGGGACTCGCCCACGTCGGCTCGGTCGGCCACGAAGCGCAGCCGGTCGAAGTTCATGTTGGCGCCGCAGGCGATGGCCACCAGGGTCTTGCCCTTCAGGCGGTGCTGGGCGGCGTATTTCTTGAGGCCGGCCAGGGCCAGCGCGCCGGCGGGCTCCAGCACGTTGCGGGTTTCCTCGAACACGTCCTTGATCGCCGCGCAGATGGCGTCGGTGTCGACCACGACGAAGTCGTCCACGTATTTGCGGGTAAGGCGGTAGGTTTCCTCGCCCACGAGCTTGACGGCGGTGCCGTCGGAGAAGAGGCCGACGTCGGGCAGGGTGACGCGGCGGCCTTTCTTCACGCTCTGGACCATGGCGTCGGAGTCTTCGGTCTGCACGCCGATGATGCGGATCTCGGGGCGCAACTGCTTGACGTAGGCGGCCACGCCGGAGATCAGGCCGCCGCCGCCGATGGCGACGAAGATGGCGTCGATGGGGCCGGGGTGCTGGCGCAGGATCTCCATGCCTATGGTGCCCTGGCCGGCGATGACGTCGGGGTCGTCGAAGGGGTGGACGAAGGTGAGTTTTTCCTTCGCCTCCAGTTGCTTGGCGTGGTTGTAGGCGTCGGTGAAGCTTTCGCCGTGCAGGACGACTTCGGCGTTGCGCGCCTTGACCGCGTCGATCTTGAGCTGGGGCGTGGTGACCGGCATGACGATGACGGCCCGGCAGCCCATGCGCTGGGCGGCCAGCGCCACGCCCTGGGCATGGTTGCCCGCGGAGGCGGCGATGACGCCGCGTTCCAGCGCCTTGGGCGGCAGATTGGCCATCTTGTTGTAGGCACCCCGCAGCTTGAAGCTGAAGACGGGCTGGGTGTCTTCCCTCTTGAGCAGCACCGTGTTCGCAATTCGCGCCGAAATCTGGGGAGCCGCGTCGAGGGAGGACTCGATAGCGACGTCATAGACTTTGGCGGTGAGTATGCGCTTGAGATAGTCGGTGGCCATGATGCTGCGTCAGGGGTTGGTGGAAAAAGCGTAATCCTTAAGTTTGACACAGATGGCTCAAGAGGCGCTTCGCCACCTGGAAAGAGCCAGGGGGTGGGCTAAACTCCTCGCCATGCATCAATGGCTGGAATCCTCCGTTCACTGGCTGCTCCACGCTCTGGCTTTGCCCGAGGTGGGGCTGTCGGCCGTTTTCCTGGTCAGCCTGGTGTCGGCCACGCTGCTGCCCATGGGGTCCGAGCCGGCGGTGTTCGGCTATGTGAAGCTGGCGCCGCCGATGTTCTGGGTGGCGGTGCTGGTGGCGACGGCGGGCAATACCGTGGGGGGGATGATCAGCTACTGGATGGGGGTGGGAGCCAAGCGGGCGGTGGAGCGCATCAAGGCGCGGCGCGAGGCCCGGCATCCTCACGAACACGAGGCGGAACCGGACGACGGCGAGGCGCACGCGCCCACGCGGAAGGATCGCTGGCATGCCTATGCCCACGCGTGGATAGAGCGGTTTGGCGCCAAGACGCTGCTGCTGTCGTGGGTGCCCCTGGTGGGGGATCCGCTGTGCGCGGTGGCGGGGTGGCTGCGGCTGGATTTCCGGGCCTGCGTGGTCTACATGGCCATCGGCAAGTTCGGGCGCTACGCCACGATGACCGCCGCGCTGCTGTGGGTGTTCCCCGACAAGTAGCAAGAAAAGGATCTGGAACATGACGACGCGGGTCTACGGACTGAACAATTGCGATACCTGCCGCAAGGCGCGTAAATGGCTGGCCGCCCAGGGGCTGGAGGCCGATTTCGTCGATTACCGGGAGCATCCGGTGGGCGCGGCCACGCTGAAGGACTGGGCGGCCCAGGTAGGGGGCTGGGAGAAGCTGGTGAACCGGTCGTCCACGACCTGGCGCAACCTGCCGGAGGACCGCAAGCAGCCCGCCGGCGAGGCGCAGTGGCTGGCGCTGGTGGCCGAGCATCCGACGCTGGTGAAGCGGCCGGTGCTGGTGACGGCGGACGGCGTGGCCAGCGTGGGGTTCTCGGAGACGGGCTGGGCGCGGCGCCTGGGCGTGGCTTCCTAGGCGCCCCGGCGGGGCGAATGTCCCCGCGTTGGATGCATTTCCCGCCAGATATGACCCTTTTAGCGGGTCGGAAAAGGCGGGCGGCTCCAGCGGGAGGGTGGGGCAATCGGCTAGAATGGTCGGCTACCCTCGGGATGAAGTACAGCCCCCACCATGAACGCCCCTCTGCCCATCGCCCTCGCTCCTGCGCACGCACCGACCCGCCTGCGGGAGATTCCGTACAACTACACGTCGTTTTCCGACCGGGAAATCGTGCAGCGGCTGCTGGGCTCGCAGGCTTGGGACATGCTGTGCGACCTGCGCGGCGAGCGCCGCACCGGCCGGTCGGCGCGCATGCTGTACGAAGTGCTGGGCGACATCTGGGTGGTGCGCCGCAATCCCTATCTGCAGGACGACCTGCTGGACAACCCCAAGCGCCGCGGCCTGCTGGTCGAGGCGCTGAACCACCGGCTGCGCGAGGTCGAGCGCCGGCGCGAGCCCGACGACGCGGAACGCGACGGCAAGGTGGGGCGGCTGCTGGACATGGCGCGCAGCGCCGTGCGGGCCTTCGAGCAGGAGTTCAACGAGACCGCCGAACTGCGCCGCCGCGTGCAGAAGGTGCTGGGCCGCGCGACGGCGCGCGACAACATCAAGTTCGACGGGCTGTCCCGTGTCTCGCATGTCACCGACGCCACCGACTGGCGCGTGGAATTCCCGTTCGTGGTGCTGACGCCGGACAGCGAGGACGAGATCGCCGCGCTGGTGCGCGGCTGTATCGAGCTGGGCCTGACCATCATCCCGCGCGGGGGCGGCACGGGCTATACCGGCGGCGCGGTGCCGCTGACGTGGAAGTCCGCCGTCATCAACACTGAAAAGCTCGAGACCCTGGGCGACGTCACCGTCGGGCCGCTGCCCGGCGTGGACGGCGAAGTCGCGACGGTGTTCACCGGCGCCGGCGTGGTCACCAAGCGGGTGGCCGACGCGGCCGACAAGGCCGGCTACGTGTTCGCGGTGGACCCCACCTCGGCCGAGGCTTCCTGCGTGGGCGGCAACGTCGCCATGAACGCGGGCGGAAAGAAGGCGGTGCTGTGGGGCACGGCGCTGGACAACCTGGCCTGGTGGCGCATGGTCGACCCCGAGGGCAACTGGCTGGAGGTCACGCGTCTCGAGCACAACCTGGGCAAGATCCACGACGTGCCGGTGGCCCGGTTCGAGCTCAAGTGGTTCGACGGGATGGGCAAGCCGGGAGAGCGCCTGCTGCGCGCCGAGACGCTCGAGATCAATGGCCGGGTCTTTCGCAAGGAAGGTCTGGGCAAGGACGTCACCGACAAGTTCCTGGCCGGCCTGCCGGGCGTGCAGAAGGAAGGTACCGACGGCCTGATCACCTCGGCGCGCTGGGTGCTGCACCGCATGCCCAAGCACGTGCGCACGGTCTGCATGGAGTTCTTCGGGCAGGCGCGCGATGCGATTCCGTCCATCGTCGAAGTCAAGGCCTACCTGGATGGCGAGGGGCGCGCGCGCGGAGCGATCCTGGCTGGCCTGGAGCACCTGGACGAGCGCTATCTGCGCGCGGTGGGCTATGCCACCAAGAGCAAGCGCGGCACGCTGCCCAAGATGGTGCTGATCGGCGACATCGTCGGCGACGACGAGGATGCGGTGGCCGTTGCCGCCAGCGAGGTCGTGCGGCTGGCCAACACCCGCCATGGCGAAGGCTTCGTGGCGGTCAGCGCCGAGGCCCGCAAGAAATTCTGGCTCGACCGTTCGCGCACGGCCGCCATCGCGCGCCACACCAACGCCTTCAAGATCAACGAAGACGTGGTGATCCCGCTGCCGCGCATGGGCGAGTACACGGACGAGATCGAGCGCATCAACATCGAGCTGTCGACCCGCAACAAGCTGCGGCTGATCGACCGGCTGGCCGAGTTCTTCGACGGCGAGCTGCCGGTGGGCAAGAGCGAGGACGGCGAGGGCGAGAAGCTGTCGCGCGAGGAGATCCTGGGCGACCGCGCCGTGCAGGCGCTGGAACTGCTGGAGTCGGTGCGCGAGCGCTGGAACTGGATCCTGCGCAGCATGGACCTGCCGCTGGCCGACACGCTGGGCGAGTTCGCCCGCATCGGGCTGGGGCAGCTGCTGCCGGCCTTGCAGGAGCGGCTGCAGGTGCAGCCCACGGCCCGCGTGTTCGACGTGGTGCAGGACCGCACGGTGCGCGTGTCCTGGAAGGCGGAGCTGAAGGCGCCGCTGTCGCGCATCTTCTCCGGCCAGGCCTGCGCGCCCATCCTGGTCCGGGCCCAGGAGATCCACGACAAGGAGCTCAAGGGCCGGGTGTTCGTCGCGCTGCACATGCACGCGGGCGACGGCAACGTGCACACCAACATCCCCGTCAACTCCGACAACTACGAGATGCTGCAGGAGGCCAACGAGGCCGTCGCGCGCATCATGGACGTCGCGCGCAGCCTGGACGGGGTGATCTCGGGCGAGCACGGCATCGGCATCACCAAGTACGAGTTCCTGTCCGAGGCCGAGCTGGCGCCGTTCCAGGACTACAAGCGCCGCATCGACCCGCACAACCGCTTCAACGCCGGCAAGCTGATGCCCGGCGGCGACCTGCGCCATGCCTATACCCCCAGCTTCAACCTGCTGGGCCACGAGTCGCTGATCATGCAGCAGAGCGACATCGGCGCCATTTCGCACGCCATCAAGGACTGCCTGCGCTGCGGCAAGTGCAAGCCGGTGTGCGCCACCCACGTGCCGCGCGCCAACCTGCTCTATTCCCCGCGCAACAAGATCCTGGCGACCTCGCTGCTGGTCGAGGCCTTCCTGTACGAAGAGCAGACGCGCCGCGGCATCAGCATCAAGCACTGGGAAGAGTTCGAGGACGTGGCCGACCACTGCACGGTGTGCCACAAGTGCGAGAAGCCCTGTCCGGTCGACATCGACTTCGGCGACGTGTCCATGAACATGCGCAGCCTGCTGCGCCGCATGGGCCGCAAGTCGTTCAACCCGGGCACGGCCGCGGCGATGTTCTTCCTGAACGCCAAGGATCCGCGCACCATCAATGCCACGCGCAAGGCCATGGTCGACGTCGGCTACAAGGCCCAGCGGCTGGCCCACGACGTGCTGGCCAAGTTCGCGCGCAAGCAGACCGAGCATCCGCCGGCCACGGTGGGCAAGCCGCCCATGCGGGAACAGGTGGTGCACTTCGTCAACAAGAAGATGCCCGGCAACCTGCCCAAGCAGGGCGCGCGCAAGCTGCTGGACATCGAGGACGCCAAGTACATCCCCATCATCCGCAACCCGCGCGCCACCTCGGCCGACACCGAGGCGGTGTTCTATTTCCCGGGCTGCGGTTCCGAGCGGCTGTTCTCGCAGGTGGGCCTGGCGACCCAGGCCATGCTGTGGCATGCCGGCGTGCAGACCGTGCTGCCGCCGGGCTACCTGTGCTGCGGCTACCCGCAGCGCGGCAACGGCATGGACGACAAGGCGCAGAAGATCATCACCGACAACCGGGTGCTGTTCCACCGGATGTCGAACACGCTCAACTACCTCGACATCAAGACCGTGGTGGTCAGCTGCGGGACGTGCTACGACCAGCTGGCCGGCTACGAGTTCGAGAAGATCTTCCCGGGCTGCCGCCTGATCGACATCCACGAATACCTGCTGGAGAAGGGCGTCAAGCTCGAGGGCGTGACCGGCGCGCGGTACATGTACCATGATCCCTGCCACACGCCCATGAAGCTCCAGGATCCGATGAAGACGGTCCGGGCGCTGGTGGGCGAGGGCGTGGACAAGAGCGACCGCTGCTGCGGCGAGTCCGGAACGCTGGCGGTGACGCGTCCCGACATCTCCACGCAGATCCGTTTCCGCAAGGAGGAGGAGCTGCGCAAGGGGGCCGACAAGCTGCGGGCCGACGGCTTCCAGGGCGACGTCAAGGTGCTGACCTCCTGTCCGTCGTGCCTGCAAGGGCTCAGTCGCTACAACGACGACGCGAACCTGGACGCCGACTACATCGTCGTCGAGATCGCCCGTCACGTGCTGGGGCAGCAATGGATGGAGGATTACGTCAGGCGGGCCAACGACGGCGGTATCGAACGGGTCCTGCTGTAGGCGCGGCCTTGGGAACGGGCGCGCACGCACGGGGAGGCAAGCCATGAGGGAGCATCCGCTGCTGCCTCTGACGCCCGAGCCTGCCGGCGACGACGCCTCGCTCGAGGATTTCCGGATCTCGCAGCCGCTGGAAATCCTGACCCTGCTCGGGCGCATGGTCGAGCAGGCCGAGATCGTGGCCCTGGTCGCCGCCGATGGCGTCTCGTGCCTGTCGGCCATCGCCGGTGTGGACCGCGGCCGGCGGCTGCTGTGGCTGTTCGGCACCCCAGGCGACGCGCGCCTGGAGCATCTGCTCGCTTCTCCGTGGATGGTGGCCGTGGGCTACCTGGACCACGTCAAGATCCAGTTCCGCGTCCAGAACCTGCAATGGCTGCCGGGCGACGCGGGCAGCCGGCTGGCGTGCCTGTTGCCGCTGGAGCTGTACCGCTTCCAGCGGCGTTCGTACTTCCGCGTGCGGCCGGTCATGCGCCCCGCTCCGGTGGTGCGGGCGCACGCTCCCGAGGCCGGCGGGCCGGTCGAGCTGGAAGTGATCGACATCAGCATGACCGGGGTCGGGCTGCTGCTGCCGCCCGGCAGTCCGCCCTTCCCCGTGGGCACGCCGCTGCCGCGGGCCACGCTGGCGCTGGGGCCGGCGACCCGGCTGGCGGTGGACTTGAAGGTGATGCACGTCACGCCGCGCCGGGCGCCGGAGCAAGGGCATCACATGGGCTGTACCCTGGACGGCCTGGACGAGGACGGCATGCAGGTCCTGCAGCACTTCATCAGCCAGGTGCAGTTGCGCCAGGGCGCGTCATAGCCATCGAGGTGCACACGAGATGAGTTCCCCCGCCGATTCCTGCCCGCTGTGCGCCAGCGATGGCTCGCCGGCCCTGTGGCGCGACGACAGGCTGCGCGTGATCGCCGTCGACGATGCCGACTATCCGGGCTACGTGCGCGTGATCTGGCGTACCCACGCGGCGGAGATGACCGACCTGGCCGACGAGGACCGGCTGCACGTGATGCGGGTGGTGCTGGAGGTGGAGGCCGTCATGCGCGACCACATGCGGCCCGACAAGGTCAACCTGGCCGCGCTGGGGAACATGGTGCCCCACCTGCATTGGCACGTCATTCCGCGCTGGCGCGGCGACCGCCACTTTCCCGATGCGATCTGGGCCGCGCCGCGCGTCGCGCCCGGCGCCGAGACCGAGGCGTTCCGCGAATTGACGCGGGCGGCGGCGCAGCGCGTGCCCGAGTTCCACCGCCGCCTGCAAGAGCGCCTGGCGGTGCACTTCCTGCCTTCGGCCTAGAGCAGGTCGCAGCGCACCGTCATCGGCAGCGCCCGCAGCGCGTCCATCAGCGCCGCGTCGGCCTGGTTGCCGATGTCGGTCAGCACGTAGCCGATCGGACCCTTGGTCTGCAGCTGCTGGCTGCAGATGTTGATCTTGCGTTCGGCGAAGACGGCGTTCAGCAGGGCCAGCGCGCCCGGTTCGTTGCGGTGCACGTGCAGGATGCGCGAGGTGCCCGCCAGGTCCTGGTGGGACAGCTCGGGGAAGTTCACCGCGCCCTTGGTCGTGCCGCCCTGGATGAAGCGCACCAGCTTCTCGGCCACTTCCTTGCCGATGTTTTCCTGCGATTCGACCGTGCTGCCGCCGATGTGCGGCGTCAGGATGACGTTGGGCAGGCCGATGAGCGGGCTCTTGAGCGGTTCGTCCACGCTCTTGGGCTCGACCGGGAAGACGTCCAGCGCCGCGCCGCGCAGCAGGCCGGCATCGAGCGCGGCCCGCAGCGCATCGATGTCGACCACGGTGCCGCGGGAGGCGTTGATCAGGATGGCGCCGCGCTTCATTTGCGACAGCGTGGCCTCGTTGATGATGTTTTCCGTGGAGCGGCCGCCGGGCACGTGCAGGGTCACCACGTCGGACTCGGCCAGCAGCGCGGACAGGTCGGGGTAGGCGCGGGCGTTGCCCAGCGGCAGCTTGGCCTCGACGTCGTGGAAGATGACCCGCATGCCGAGGGCCTCGGCCAGGATGCCGACCTGCGAGCCGATGTTGCCGTAGCCGATGATGCCCAGGGTCTTGCCGCGGGTCTCGTAGGCGCCGGTCGCGCTCTTGTCCCAGTGGCCCTGGTGCACGCGCAGGTTCTTCTCGGGGATGCGGCGCAGCAGCAGGATGGCCTCGGCCAGCACCAGTTCGGCCACCGAGCGGGTGTTGGAGAACGGCGCGTTGAAGACCGGCACGCCCCGTTCCATCGCGGTGGCGAGGTCGACCTGGTTGGTGCCTATGCAGAAGCAGCCGATGACGCGCAGGTCGGGCAGGCTGTCGATGATGCTCGCATCCAGGTGGGTGCGCGAACGGATGCCGACCACGCTGGCGCCCCGCAGGGCATCGCGCAGCGCGTCGGGCGGCAGGGCGCTGGCGTGGGTGGCGATGTCGCTGTAGCCCGCGGCGGCGAAGACTTCGACCGCGCTGGGATGGATGTTCTCGAGCAAGACGATTTGTGCCATGGGAAGCAGCTCCGGCTGAAACGCTGATGTCCCTATGGTAACGCCAGGTCCGCCGGCGGACGGCCTTGAGCCTACGGTCGTCAGGGGTTCAGCCGCACGCGCAGGTAGTCGCGCGGTTCGTAGGCCGCGGCCAGGCGGTCCAGGGCCTGGGCGGGCAGGCGCAGGTCGCGCCCGCGCAGTGCGACGTCCAGGTGCGAGGACTGGGAGGCGCCGACGATGACCGAGCGCACGCCGGGCTGGGCCAGCACCCATGCCAGCGCGACGGCAGCGGGCTCTGCGCCCAGTTCCGCGGCGATGCGCAGCTGCTCGGCGCGGACCCGGGCGCCGCGCGGCCCGCCGTACAGCCGCTGCCCCTTGGCGTCGGAGGCCAGCCGCGCCGCGGCCTCGGCGTCGCCGGCCGCCGGGCCGGCCAGGTAGCCGCGCGCTAGCGGGCTGTAGGCCATGATGTGCAGGCCGTGCCGGGCACAGGCCGGCACGGTGGCGCGCAGTTCTTCCTGATAGAGCAGGTTCAGCTGCAACTGCGCGCTGGCGTAGCCGCGCGCGCCCAGGGCGGCGGCGGCCCGCGCGGCCTGTCCGATCTGGAGATGGTCCAGGTTGGAGCAGCCGTACGCGCGGATCTTGCCCGCGTCGACCAGGGCTTCGAGGGCGCCCAGCGTTTCCTCGACGGGAACGGCGTCGTCCCAGCTGTGGACCTGGTAGAGATCGATGTAGTCCGTCTCCAGGCGCCTGAGCGAGGCCTCGGCCTGCCGGGCGATCTGCGCCGCCGACAGGCCCCGGCCGTCGGCCACCGGCAGTCCGACCTTGGTGGCGAGGGTCAGCTCATGGCGGCCGCCGTGCTCGCGCACCAGGCGGCCCAGGATGCGCTCGCTTTCCCCGTCCGAGTAGTAGTTGGCGGTATCGAAGCATGTGATGCCGTTCTCCAGGCACTGGCGGAACAGGACGCGCGCCGCGTCCTGCCCGACGACCCAGGGCGCCCAGGCGGGGTCGCCGTAGGACATCATGCCCAGGCACAGGCGCGACATCCGCGGCAGGGTGGGGCCGGTGCGCGAGGCCATGGCGCTATTCCAGGGTGACGCCGGCCGTCTGCACCATCTTGCGCCAGCGGGCGATCTCGTTGCGGTGAAATTCCTCGAACTGCGCCAGGGGCTTGAACCAGGGTTCGAAACCCGCGCCGGCCAGCTTCTGCTGGATGTCGGGCTGGGCCATGACGCGCGCCAGCTCGTCGCTCCACTTGGTCAGGATCGCGCGCGGGGTGCCGGCGGGCGCATACAGTCCGATCCAGCTGTCGGCCGACAACGTCTCGTAGCCGAGTTCGTGCAGCGTGGGGACGTCGGGCGCCTGCGCCTCGCGGGTGTCGCCCGAGATGGCCAGCGCGCGCAGCTTGCCGGCCTTGATGTAGGCAATGGCGCTGGCATAGCTCGCGGTCATGAAGTCCACGTGCCCGGCGATCAGGTCGGTCACCGCCGGCGCGGCGCCCTTGTAGGGAATGTGCGTGCACCGCATCTTCATGCTGGAGCACAGGGTCTCGGACACCAGGTGCGAGGACGAGCCGGGGCTGGAGGAGGCGTAGTTCACCGGCTTGCCGCGGCCGCCCTGGATGAGCTCGGACAGCGTCCTGTACGGCGACGAGGCGGGCACGACGATGGCGTGGCGGGTGCGGGTAAGCAGCGCGATGGGCTGGACGTCCTTGTTCAGGTCGAACTGGATCTTGGGGAACAGCGACGCGTTGGTCGAATGAGTCTGGTTGTTGCCCAGCGTCAGGACGTAGCCGTCGGGCGCGGCGCGCACGCCCGCGGCCGTGCCGATCAGGCCCGAGGCGCCGGCCACGTTGTCGACCACTACGGACTGGCTCCACGCCTCGCCGACCTGCGCGCCGATCAGGCGGGCGACGACGTCGGTGGTGCCGCCTGCCGGGAACGGCACGATGACGCGGATCGGCTTGTTGGGATAGGCACCGCCCTGTGCGAGGGCGGGGGCGGACGGCAGGCTGGCGGCGCCGGCCAGGGCGGCCAGCAGGACGACGAGGCGAACGGAGGTCATGGCGGGTATCCTCGGTGACATGAAGGGGCGAAGACGGGCGGTGCGGATCAGGCCGTGCACAGCCAGGGGAAGGCCCGTGCCATCCACTCCGGATGGGGGATCCCCAGCGTCCGGCTGATGCTCCAGATGCTGCACAGGTTGGAGGACAGGATGGGGACCTGCTTGCCGGTCCCCGCCTGCATGATCGATTCGATGGTCGGCATGCCCGTTCCCGACAGCAGCACGGCGCCGTCGGGATGCGCCTGTACCGAGGCCAGCCGCTGGGCGACCTCGGCCGGCGAGACCTTGTAGGCCACCAGTTCGTCGGCGAAGTGTTCGACGTGGTCTACCTGCACGCCCGCGCCGCGCCAGTAGGCGATGGCCAGTTCGGTCAGCCAGTCGGGGTAGGGCGACACCATGCTGATGCGCGTGATGCCCAGGTGGCGCAGCGCCCGCGCCAGCGCGGAGCTGGCGGTTTCCACCGGCATGCCGAACCGCTCGGACAATTGCTCGCAGCGGCGCAGGTCTTCCTGGTGGCCGATGCGGTATTGCGAGCCGGTCAGGGCGATGACGGCGCCGTCGAGCTTGAGCGAGCCGAAGCCTTGCAGACAGGACACGTAGCTGTCGAGGTAGGCCAGGTTGCGGGTGTCGAGATCGCCGGCCACCACGGGCAGGCGCATCGCGTGCAGCGCGGCGGCGGCCGGCAGCAATGCCGGATATTCGACTTCGACGGTGGGGTTGGCGGGCGGCACCAGGGCGCCGACGCGCCATTGGGGGCGGCTGACGAGAGGGAGGTCGGTCATGGCGGGTCTCATGCGGCGGCGGAAACGGGGTCGATGCGGCGCGCCAGTTCGGGCGCCATGTCCAGCATGGCGGTCCGGCGCAGGAAGGCGAGACGTTGGGCGGGGTCGCCCAGCAGTCCCTTGACGTTGTCGAGCCAGGTGGCCTGCCCGGTCACCATGGCATCGGTGCGCGGCAGCAGGGAATCGGCGGCGACCCGGTGGCGCCGGTCGGCGGCCGCGTCGACGATGGCCTGGTCACCTTGGCGCAGGCCCTCGACCAGCGCGGTGGCCATGAAGTAGGCGTCGTGCAGCCCGCAGTTCATGTTCATGCCGCCGCGGGTATTGCTGAGGTGGGCGGCGTCGCCGGCCAGGTAGATGTGGCCCGCGCGGTACGTGCCGGCCACGAACTTGCTGGCCGAGTACACGTCCTGGCCGAGGATGTTGGGCAGTTCCGCCAGGCCGGGCACCAGTTGCCGGAGCCGTTCCAGTATCCAGGCGCGCGACTGGGCGTGGGCCTGGTCCACGTCGGGAGGCACGCGCAGGATGATGCGCCAGCAGTCGGGCATGCGCAGGAAGCTGGCCGAGGCGTCGCCGTTCACGAGGTAGCTGATGGGCCGCAGCCCGGGCAGGATGCGCTCGAGGCTTTCGTCGGCCAGCACCCGCAGCACGCAGCCGGGATAGGGGGTCGGATCGAACGGCAGGCCCATGGATTCCCGTACCTGGCTGCGCGCGCCGTCGGTGCCGAGCAGGTAGTCGGCGCGCAGCGTGTGGACGCCCTTGGGGTCCTGCACGCGCACGGTGACGCCGCCGGTATCCGGGGCGGCGTCCAGGAAGGCGGTGCCGAACCGCACGTCGGCATGCGGATGCGCGCGCAGTTGCGCCAGCAGCAGCGGCGTGATGCGCGATTGTTCCAGGTGCAGGCGATACGGGTAGTCGGTGTCGTGCTTCAGTTCGGCCAGGGCGATCTCGCCCAGGATGCCCTGTTCGGTGCTGCGGTACTGGATGTGCGTGACGTCCTGGCCCTGTGCCAGCATGGCGGGCAGGACGCCCAGGTGGTCCAGCACCGCGAGGGTGGGCGCATGGAAGGTCGAGGCCTTCGAGGCTTCGTTGAGCCGATCGCGCTTTTCCAGGAGCGTGACGCGCACGCCGGCACGCGCGATGATCAGCGCGGCGGTCAGGCCCACCGGCCCTGCGCCGGCAACGATGACGTGGTGAGGCTGCTGCATGGGATCCTTCTGTCTCGACGAGGCTGCCGGCGCTGGCATCGGGCCGGTCTAAAAGTATTTTGTATCATACATAATACTTTTATGGTTGGGATGGCGGATACGAATCAGGACGCGACGGCTCAGGCCGGCGACGGGCGTATCGGCGGGATCAAGGGGAGGGGCGGGGCGCGCGGCAGCGCCGCCCGGGTCAGTCCGGGACTTCCGACCAGCGCGGGGCGTCGCCCTGCTCGACGCGCGACAGGTTCACGCGGTATTCGTAGCGATCGGGCCGATAGAGCTCGTGCAGGATCTCGATGGGCCGCCCGGCGGTATCCCGGTAGATCCGCGTCAGGCTGATCAGCGCGCTGCCCATCTCGACCTGCAGGGCCTGGGCCGTGTCCTTGTCGGCCAGCGTGGCGCTGATCCACTGCTCGGCCTGGGTGGCCTTCACGCCCTGGCGCTCGAGCAGGATGGACACCGGCGTGTTGCGCAGTTCGTTGCGCTTGAGCAGGCTGGCCTCGGGTTCCGGCAGGTAGCAGGTAATGTGCGAGAAGGGCGACGTGGCGTCGCTGCGCACGCGCACGATGCGCAGGCCGGGTTCGCCCTGCTGCCTGTCGAGCAGCGGCGCGATGTTGGTCGGCAGCCCGACGCGCTCGAACGCCAGCAGCTTGACCTTGGTCGTTTCCTGGAAGTGGACGATGTTCTCGATCAGGCCGCTGAAGCCGGTCTTGCCGGGCGGGCGGACGGGCTTGCGGGCGAAGGTCCCCCGGCCGCGCTGGCGCGTGATCAGGCCGTCGGCCTCCAGGATGTTCATCGCCTTGCGCAGGGTCACGCGCGAGACCTGGAAGCGTTCGGCGAACTCGGCCTCGGTCGGCAGCGGCGTGTGCTCGTCGTAGCCGTGGTCCCGGATGTGCTGGAGCAGCAGCGTATAGACCCGGTAGTAGAGCGGGACGTAGTCGGCGATGCGATGCGAGGCGGCGGCGTCCTCGCTCTTTCTGGAGCGTGTGGGGTCGGTTCTGGTCACGGTGGGGCGGCACGGCGGCGCGCGCCGTCATGCCGGGTAGGTCGCTGGGGACTCGCGCCATCATAGCCAATTTGCCTTTCCGCCGCCGGGAGCCGGCTCAGCGCCGCACGAAGGGGTTGGGGATGTCGGTTTCCATGGACAGCCAGACGCTCTTGATCTCCATGTACTCGCGCATGCCGGCAATGCCGCATTCGCGTCCGACGCCGCTCATCTTGAAACCGCCGAACGGCGAGGTGACGCTGGTCGAGCGGTAGTTGTTAACCCAGACCGTGCCGGCCCGCACCTTGCCCGCCATGCGCAGCGCGCGCGGCATGGAGGTGGTCCAGACGCCGGCCGCCAGGCCGAAGTCGACGTCGTTGGCGATGGCCACGGCTTCGTCTTCGTCCTGGAAGCGGATGACCGACAGAATGGGGCCGAAGACTTCTTCCTGCGCGATGCGCATGCGGTTGTCCACGTCCGCGAAGATGGTGGGCTGGAAGAACAGCCCGTCCGGGCACTCCGGCACGTGGGCGCGCTTGCCGCCCGCCACCAGCCGCGCGCCATCGGCCAGCGCCACCTGGACGTAGGACTCGATCTTGTCCAGCTGGGGAGCGGTGGAGATGGGGGCCACCTGGGTCTGCGGATCGGCCGGGTGGCCGAAGCGGGCGTTGCCGGCGATCTCGACCAGGCGTTCCAGGAAGCGGTCGTGGATGCCGTCCTGGAGCAGCAGGCGCGAGCCGGCCACGCAGGTCTGGCCCGAGGCGGCGAAGATGCCGGCCACGGCACCCTTCAAGGCCTGTTCGAAGTCGGCATCGTCGAACACGATGTTGGGCGACTTGCCGCCCAGCTCCAGCGTCACGCGCTTCATGCGCGAGGCGGCCTGCTCGTTGATGCGCTGGCCGGCCTCGGGGCCGCCGGTGAAGGCGATGCGCTGGACCAGCGGATGGTCCACCAGCGCGGCCCCGACCTCGGCGCCCAGGCCGGTCACGACGTTGACGACGCCGTCTGGCACGCCGGCGAGCTGGAACAGCTTCATGAGTTCGAGCAGCGAGGCCGACGTGAATTCCGAGGGCTTGAGCACGACCGTATTGCCGGCCGCCAGGGCGGGCGCGATCTTCATGCTGGCCAGCGGCAGCGGCGAGTTCCAGGGCGTGATGCAGGCGACCACGCCCAGTGGCTCGTAGACGGTGTAGTTGAACACGCCCGGCTTGTCGGTCGGGATGACGGTGCCTTCCATCTTGTCGGCCAGGCCGCCGTAGTAATAGTAGTAGTTGGCCATGTAGCGCATCTGCATGGACAGCTCCGCGCTGAGCTTGCCGTTGTCGCGTTGTTCCACGTGCGCCAGCCATTCCGCGTGCTCGGTGACCAGGTCGCCGATGCGGCGCAGCAGCGCGCCGCGCTGGCTGGCGTTCATGGCCGGCCACGCGCCCCGGGCGAAGGCGCGGTGCGCGGCCTGCACGGCCTTGTCCACGTCCTGCGCGGTGCCGCGGGCGATGCTGGCCCACTGGCGTCCGGTGACCGGATCGCTGGTGGCCAGGCGGGCACCGTCGGCGCCCGTGAAACCGCCGTCGATGAATTGGGTGTAGACCAGGTGGCCCTGCGCGTCGGTGGCGGTGGGCGGGAGCTTGGGGAACTGCTGGGCGTAGGCCTGGGTGTCGGGACGTTGCATGGAAGGAATCGAAGTCGTGGAAAGCGAGGGTTGGGGTCAGGCGCCGCCGTCGAGCACGGCGGCGGCAAGCGCGAGCTCCTCCTCGTCGGCGTCGCGGGTGATGAGCACCAGCACGCCGGACAGGTCGCCGGGTACTTCGCCGTCCAGCGGCCGCGGCGGGCTGAAGACATGGCGCACGCCGTGGATGGCGTAGTGGGCGCCGTCTTCCATGAGCAGGATGCCCTTGACGCGCAGCAGCCGTTCGCCCAGCCGTGATTGCATGTAGTCGACCCAGGCGGCGTAGCGTGCCCAGTCGACCGGGCCATCGGCCCGGATCACGTGAGAGGCGATGCCGTAGCGCAGGACGTGGGCGAGCCGCGTCCAGGCCCGCGGACGTTCCAGCCCGAACTGGCCCGGCGCCACGGTCCGGCGGTCCGCGGCCTGGAAGAGATCGGTCCGCTCTTGCAGGCCGTCGCGATCCGCGCGCAGGACCGGGGCGCCGGGCGCCTGCCGGCGCAGTTGCCCGGCCATGGCCGAGGCGGCCTCGGGCGCGACCTTGTCGGTCTTGGTCAGGACCACGAGGTCGGCCACCGCGAGCTGCGTGGCGGCGGTTTCGTATTCGTCCAGCGTGGCCGCGCCGTGCTCGGCATCGATGGTGGTGATCACGCCGGCCAGCCGCACGTGGCGCGCGATGGAGGCGTCGGAAGCCAGGGCGTTGATGAGCGGGGCCGGTTCGGCCAGCCCCGAGGTCTCGACCACGATGCGCGAGAACGCCGGAATCTCGCCGCGCAGCCGCCGGTAGTACAGCGACTCCAGCGTTTCCTGCAGCGAGTTGTTGCTGGCGCAGCACAGGCATCCCGAGTCCAGCAGCACGATGTCGTCCTCGCTGGACTGGCCGACCAGGACGTGGTCCAGGCCGACCTCGCCGAACTCGTTGATGACCACGGCGGTGTCGGCGAATTCGCGGCTGTGCACCAGCCGGGCGAGCAGGGTGGTCTTGCCGCTGCCCAGGAACCCGGTCAGCAGGTAGACCGGGATGGGGGCGGCGGACGTGGCGGACGGCATGCCTGGTCCGCTCAGCCGGCCGAGCCGCCGCCCTGGCGCACCGGCAGCGTGGCCAGGTAGTCGCGGACCTCGCTCGAGGGAATCACGTCGGCGTACTTGCAGTTCAGGTCGAACAGGTTGATCGCGTGGCTGGCCTGGAAGCGGTCGAACGCCGTTTCTTCGGGAATGATCACCTTGAAGTTGTACGAGTAGGCGTCCACGGCGGTGGCGCGCAGGCAGCCCGACGAGGTGCAGCCGACCAGGATCAGCGTGTCGACGTCCAGGAAGTTCAGGTGGCTCATGAAGGTCGTGCCGAAGAAGCACGACGGCTTGGTCTTGGTGATGCGGATGTCCTGCGGGCGCGGGGCCAGCGCCTCGACGGTCCGGGTGGCGTGGGTATCGGCCAGCACGGTCTTTTCCCCGCCGCGATGGTTCTTGCCGACCTGCACGCCGCTGTCGAGCAGGTCGGGGCGGCGGGCGCTTTCCGTGTAGAACACGGGGATGTTCTTCTCGCGCGCCAGTTCCAGCAGCGGCACCATGTGCGCGACGGCGTCCCAGGCTTCCTTGCCGCAATGGGTGCGGTACTGCTTGAGGCCTTCCAGGATGTCCTGCGGGGTATCGCCGCAGAAGTTGTACTGGACGTCGATGATGAACAGGGCGGGACGCGTGCCGAAGCCGCCGCGCTTGCCGTAGCCGGCCACGGCAAGGACCTGCTGGTCGCGTTCGGTCAGGAAGTCGTCCCAGATGCGTTTGGTTTGGCTCATGTCGTTTCCTCGGGGAGAATCAAAGGCGCCGCAGGTAGCGGCCGCCCGGCCGGCTGCGCGCTTCATCGGTGATCTTGCCGTCCAGGGCCACGGTGCGGCCCCGCACCAGCGTGCGTACCGGCCAGCCCTTGAGCGTCATGCCCTCGTAGGGCGAATAGTCGGCATAGGATTCGAGCGTGGCCGGGTCCACGGTCTTCTCCAGGTCCAGGTCGACCACCAGCAGGTCGGCATCCTTGCCGACCTCGATGCCGCCCTTGGACGGCATGTTGTAGTGCCGGGCCGAGTTGGCTGAGGCAACTTCCATCAGCCGCTCCAGCGGCACGCCGCGGCGGTGGTAGCCCTCGTGCAGCAGGATGGGCAGGATCATGCCGGTGCCCGGGAAGCCGTTGCTGGCGGCCCAGATATCCTTGTCCTTGGTGCTGCGCTTGCGCGGCACGTGGTCCGAGCCGATGGTGGTGACCGAGCCGTCCAGCACGCCTTCCCACATGGCGTCGACGTCGGCCTGGCCACGCACGGGCGGGTTGACCTTGGCATAGGTGCCGGCGGGACTCTCGTCCGTCAGGAACAGGTAGTGCGGGCAGGTTTCGACGTGGATGGGCGGGGCATTGCGGTTACGCCGATGGCGCCGGACTTCGTCCAGGGCCTCGCCGCTGCTCAGGTGGACGATGTTGACGGCGGCGCCGGTCTTGGAGGCGAAGTAGCACACGCGGTGCACGTTCTCGGCTTCCAGGAAGTCGGGGCTCTGCTCGTTCCACGCCCTCAGGTCGTCGCGCCCGGCGGCGCGCAGCGGATCGCGCAGCAGCGGAATCACTTCCACGTTCTCGCAGTGCACGCCCAGGATCGCGCCCGGGATGCGCGCGGTCTCGCGCAGCGCGGCGAACAACAGGCCGTCGTCGATGTCGGTGAAGCCCTGGGCCAGGCCGGCGGCGCCCTTGTACATCATGTAGAGCTTGTAGGACGAGACGCCGAAGCGCTCGGAGATTTCCTTCAGCGTCTCGACGTGCAGGTGGCTGGTCAGCCCGAAGTGGAAGCCGAAGTCGATGCAGCTTTGCGCCAGTGCCCGGTCGTGGGCCGCCTGGAACGACTCGCGGATGTCGCGCGAGCGATGGAACGACAGGACCGAGGTGGTGCCGCCCAGGGCCGCCGTGCGCGACTCGGTCTCGAAGTCGGTCTCGGGCGAGCCGAAGCCGAAATGCACGTGCGGGTCGATGACGCCCGGCAGCACGCACAGGCCCTGGCAGTCGACGGTCTCGTCCGCCGCCAACTGCGCGCCGGGTTCGGCGATGACGGCGATGCGCCCTTGGCTGATGCCGATCTGGCCGGGCGTCAGGCCGCGCTGCGGCAGCAGGATCCTGGCGTTGGCCAGGACGAGGTCCAGGTTCATGGTTGCGTTTCCTCGTTGAAGTCCGGGGTGGTGTCCTTGGGGGCCAGGCAGGCGCGGAGGACGCTGGCCGGGATGCCGCCGTCCTGCATCAGCTGGCGTTCGGCCTGGGTCAGGACCTGGGCCTGCGCCTGGAAGCGGATGATGCCGTCGGGGCCGACGGCTTCCACCGTGATCGGGGTGCCGTCCATGACGCCGCGGGCCAGCCCCTGGAAGCTGAAGCTTTCGGCGCCGGTCAGGCCCAGCTGGCGCCATCCTTGTCCGGGCAGGAAGGACAGGGGCAGCACGCCCATGCCCACCAGATTGGCGCGGTGAATGCGTTCGAAGGACTCGGCCAGCACGGCCTTCACGCCCAGCAGCGCGGAGCCCTTGGCGGCCCAGTCGCGGCTGCTGCCGGTGCCGTATTCCTTGCCGGCCAGGATCAGGGTGGCGATGCCGTCCTGGCGGTAGGCGCGGGCCGCGTCGAAGATGGTGCAGGGGGTGTGCCCGGGAAAGTGGATGGTGACGCCGCCTTCGGTGCCGGGCACGAGCAGGTTCTTGATGCGGATGTTGGCGAAGGTGGCGCGAGCCATGATCTCGTGGTTGCCGCGCCGCGCCACGTAGGTGTTGAAGTCGGCCGGCGCCACGCCGGCCTGGGTCAGGTAGCGGCCGGCGGGCGTGTCGGCGGGGATCTCGCCGCCGGGGGAAATGTGGTCGGTGGTGAGCGAATCGCCGAAGGCGGCCAGCACGCGGGCGCCTTGCAGCTCGCGTTCCAACTGGTCCAGGCCTTTCGCGGCGCCGGCCTGGCGGAAGAAAGGAGGTTCGACCAAGTAGTGCGACTGGCGGTCCCAGGGAAAGAGCGGGCCGGTGGGCGCTTCCAGCGTGTCCCACAGCGAGCCGCCGGCGGCGCGGGCCTCGTAGGTGTCGACGAAGATCTCGCGCCGTGTGGCGACCGGCATGGCTTGCGCGATTTCCTCGGGGGTCGGCCACAGGTCGCGCAGGTAGACGGGAACGCCGGCCGGATCGGTGGCGATGGGGTCGCGCGTCAGGTCGACGTCGATGCGGCCGGCCAGCGCGTACAGGACAACCAGCGGCGGCGCGCCGATGTAGTTGGCGCGGATGAGCTTGTGGATGCGGCCTTCGAAGTTGCGATTGCCCGACAGCACCGCCGCCGCGACCAGGCCGCGCTGTTCGATTTCGCGCGCGGCTTCGGGAACGAGCGGGCCGGATTTGCCGCCGCAGGTGGTGCAGCCGTAGCCGATCAGGTGGAAGCCGAGTGCGGCCAGGGGCGCCAGCAGCCCCGCCTCTTCCAGGTAGCGCGTGACGGTGCGCGAACCGGGCGCGAGCGAACGCTTCACCCATGCCGGAGGCTGGAGTCCGCGCGCGACCGCCTTGCGGGCGACGATGCCGGCCGCCAGCATGACGACGGGATTGGAGGTGTTGGTGCACGAAGTGATGGCGGCTAGTGCGAGGCTGCCGTGGTCCATCGTGCCGGCGCCGGAGGCCGGTGCGGCGGCGAAGCCTCCATCGGCCAGCGCGCGCGGCAGGCGGGCCCGGAAGTCTTCCGCGATGCGCGACAGCGGCAGGCGGTCCTGGGGCCGGCGCGGTCCCGCCATGGCGGGCAGCACGGTATCCAGGTCGATCTCGACGACCTGGCTGTAGGCCGGGACGGCGGCATCGGCGTCCCGGAACAGGTGGTTGGCCCGCGCATAGGCCTCGACCAGCGCGACCTGTTCCTCGGGGCGGCCGGTGGCGCGCAGGTAGGACAGGGTCTGGTCGTCGATGGGGAAGTAGCCGCAGGTCGCGCCGTATTCCGGCGCCATGTTGGCGATGGTGGCGCGTTCGGGCACCGTGAGCCCGGCCACCGCGGGGCCGAAGAATTCGACCGCGCAGGCGGTGACGCCGGCGCGACGCAGCGTTTCGGTGATGAGCAGCGCGGCGTCGGTGGTCAGCGCCGGGGGAGGGATGCGGCCGTGCAGGCGCACGCCCACCACGCGGGGCACGGGGAAGGTGTAGGCCTGGCCGAGCAGCGCCGCTTCGGCGTCGATGCCGCCCACGCCCCAGCCCAGCACGCCCAGCGCGTTGACCATGGGTGTGTGGGAGTCGCCGCCGATGACGAAGTCCGGATGCGCCCAGGTGCCGTCGGGACGCTCGGCGCGGCAGACCACCGGGGCGATGTGTTCCAGGTTGACCTGGTGAATGATGCCCGTGCCCGGGGGGAATACGCGCAGGCCGGCATAGGCCTGCTGGGCCCACTTCAGGAAGCGGTAGCGTTCGGCGTTGCGCTGGAACTCGCGGGCGAGGTTGCGTTCGGCCGCGTCGCTGCCGCCCCAGTGGTCGACCTGCAGCGAGTGGTCGACGATCAGGTCCACCGGCACGCGCGCGTCCACGGTGGAAACGTCGCCGCCCCGGGCCGCGACGGCATCGCGCAGGGCCGCCAGGTCCTGCAGCGCCGGCAGGCCGCTGGAGTCGGGCAGGATCACGCGCGCCACGTGCAGCGGCAGGTCGGCGCCGATGTGGTCCTGCCAGTCGAGCAGGGCGCGCAGGTCGCCTTCGGCGACGGGCCGGCCCCATGCGCGGTTGCGCGCGAGATTCTCCAGCAGCACGCGCACGACGTAGGGATAGTCGACCAGCCGCTTGCCCGCCGCCTGCGCCACGGCAGCGAGGTCGGCGATGTGCAGCGTGGCGGATCGGAAGGAAAGCGTACGGATCATGGGCGGGGCGGCGAAAATGCTTGCGGCTTTGCTATGGTATGAATCTTATGAGCACCGTTTGTTAAATGTCAACACTTTAGCGCCGATGGGGAGCTGGCGGTGTACGGTGGCCGCCTTGCGATAAACCATGGAGTCAGCTGATATTCTCTGTAAATATGGCTTGATTGATGGGCCGCTGTTCGGGGTGGAACGCATGCTCCATGCAAACCCGGCCCATGCAAAAGAGTTGACACTTTTAAGACCGTTTTGATAATCTGTCGACACTATGGACGAATCAGCCGAGACCTTCATCAACAGGGAGGACGCGCAGGGGCCGCTGGCCGATGCGGTGTTCCAGCAGGTGCTGGACGCGATCTACCAGGGCCGGCTGGCGCCCGGCAGCGTCATCAACGAAGTGGCGCTGGCCCAGGAGTTCGGCGTGAGCCGCGGGCCGGTGCGCGAAGCGGTGCGCCGCCTGCAGGGCATCCAGCTGGTCACCCGCGAGCCCTACCAGAAGGCGCGGGTCGTCTCGCTATCGGCCGAGTCCGCGCTGGAGCTGTTCCAGATGCGCATGGCGCTGGAAGGCGTGGCCTGCAGCCTGGCCACCCAGCGCATGAGCGACGAGGAAGTGGCGCAATTGCTGGCCGAACTGGAGCAGGACAGGCAGCGCCAGCTGCGCAAGGAGCGGGGCGAGTCGTCCGGCCCCCGGGTATTCGATTTCCACGAGCGCATCGTGCGGGCCAGCGGCAACAACCGCATCATCCACGCGCTGTGCGAGGACCTTTATCACCTGCTGCGCGTGTACCGCCGGCATTCCGGGACCGTGCTCGAACGCAAGGAGGACGCCTATGCCGAGCACTGGCAGATCCTGCGCGCGATCAAGTCGCGCGATGCGGAACTGGCGGAGTCGCTGATGCGCTCGCATATCGAACGCGCGGCCCGGCACCTGTTCACCCATCTCGCGGACCGGGACGAATCCGACGCCGCCCGGAGGCGGGGAGGGCGGGCGGCCGGGACGGGCACCTGAAACACTGACCATTTCGGAGTCATCGCATGAACAGTCCCCGCAAGTTCCGGGAGTTGCTCAAGAACGAGACGTTCATCGTCTCGCCCGGGGTGTACGACGGGTACAGCATCCGGCTGGTCGAGGCCGCCGGGTTCAAGACCGCCTGCACCAGCGGGGCCGCCATCTCGAACGCGCTGCTGGGCATCGCCGACATCGGCGTCATGGGATTGACCGAGAACGTCAACCATTGCCGCAACCTGGCCCGCTCGGTGTCCATTCCGCTGACGGCGGATGCCGACAACGGCTACGGCAATCCGGTGAACGTGTTCCATACGGTGCGGATGTTCGAGGAAGCCGGCGTGGCCGGCGTCAATCTCGAGGACCAGGTCAGTCCCAAGCGCTGTGGCCACATGCCCGGCAAGGACGTGGTCAGCCAGGCCGAGATGCTGAAGAAGATCGAGGCCGCGTGCCTGGCGCGCCGCGACGATGATTTCGTCATCATCGCCCGCACCGACGCGCTGGCCATCGAAGGCATCGAGGGCGCGGTGCGCCGAGCCAAGGCGTATGCGGCGGCCGGTGCCGACATGCTGTTTCCCGACGCGGTGCGCACCGAGGACGACATCAAGCGCATCGTCGATGCCGCCGGCATCCCGGTCACCGTCAACATGGGGTTCGGCATACGCAGCCGGCCCACGACGCCGCTGATCCCGCTGCCGCGCCTGAAGGCGCTGGGCGTCAAGCGCATCAGCCTGCCGCGCATGCTGCCGGCCGCCGCCATCCACGCCATGCAGCATGCGCTGCAGGCCATGCGCGGCGTGATGGAAAGCGGCGAGCCCGTCGATCGTCCCGACCTGCTGGTGGGCATCGAGGACATCATGAAACTGATGGGCTACGAAGAAATGCGCGCGCTGGAGAAGCGCCTGACCACGCTGGCCGAATAGCCGCCGCGTTCCCGATTCGCATTCCCCGCCTGCCCGTAGGGTGCCCACCCAAACGCACCCCTGACTGCGTTGCGAATGCTCGTCGTGGTCCCGCCACGACTGTGCTTCGCGCCTTGCCAGGCGCGCGTCTGGGTGGGCATGCGGGCCTCCTTTTAGCGGGAACAGGCCCTACGCCACCCGGCTGTCGGGGAAATGCAGCGCGAAGGTGCTGCCCTGGCCAAGCTCGCTGGCGATCTCCAGTTCGGCGTCGTGCCGCATGGCGATGTGCTTGGTGATCGCCAGTCCCAGCCCCGTGCCGCCCGATTCGCGCGACCGGCTGCGATCCACGCGGTAGAAGCGCTCGGTCAGGCGGGGCAGATGGTGCGAGGCGATGCCTATGCCGGTGTCCTTCACGGAATAGCGGGCATCGCCGTCGGCGTCGCGCCGCCACCGCACCGTGATGTGGCCGCCCTCGGGCGTGTAGCGCACGGCATTGATCAGCAGGTTGGAGATGGCCGACGCGATTTCGGTACCGGTGCCCAGGATGTCCAGGCCTTCGTCGATCTCGCCGACGATCTCGTGGCGGCCGCCCGACAGGGCGCGGGCCTGGCTCAGGGCCGTCTCGATCAGCGCGGGCATGTTCACCGGCTGTGGATCGGTGGTGGGGGACGACTCCAGGGTGGACAGGGTCAGCAGGTCGGCCACGATGGCCTGCATGCGCTGGGCCTGGTCCAGCATCAGCTTCATGTACTGTTCGCGCTGCTCGTCGCTCAGCGCTTCGGTGGGCATGTCGCGCAGCGTTTCCAGGAAGCCCGACAGCACCGTCAGCGGCGTGCGCAGCTCGTGCGAGACGTTGGCGACGAAGTCGCGGCGGGTGGTCTCCAGCCGCTCGATCTGCGTCACGTCGCGCGTCAGCAGCATGCGCTGGTGCTTGTTGTAGGAAATGAGCTGCACCATCAGCAGGCGGTCGCCGCCGCCGGGGCTGCGCACCAGGCGCGGCGCGGGCCAGTCCTCCTGACGGGCGTAGTCCACGAACTCGGGGGCCCGCACCAGGTTGAGCAGGTTCTGGCCGCGGTCGGCCGGCAGGCGCAGGCCCAGGTGCTGGCGCGCGATGCGGTTGCACCAGTCGATGTGGAATTCCTTGTCCAGCGTGACCAGTCCGTCGGGCAGCGCCTGGGCAGCGTCGAAGAAGCCCTGCACGTTCCCTTCCAGCATCGCCAGCTGGCGTTCCTGGTTGCGCAGGTGCCGGTAGATGCGGGCCAGGGCCTCGTCCCACGAGCCGGCCGAGGGCGGCGGTGGCCGCTGCAGGTCATTGGTCCAGCGCGTGACGCGCGAGAGCTGCCAGATGTGCCAGACCAGCAGCGTGCCCAGGCCGAAACTGAAGACGGCCCAGCCGAAGCGGCCCGTGATCGGCCGCGTGAGGGCCGCCAGGCCGGCCCACAAGAGGACGACGATGAGGTTGCGTATCCAGACCATGGAGCGGATTGTCGCATTGCCCGGAGCCCGGACTCTGCCGTCTTGTATGTTTTTCGTATGAGTTTGCCAGGGCACGGCGGATCTGGCTTGCCGGTCCGCAAGTAGAGCCCCGCGGGCCCCGGCCCCCTCGGGGGGCCGCCGCATGGCGGCTGGGGGGCTCCCCATGCCGGGCGCGCGTCACGCGCAGAGGGTTATTGGCCTACAGGATGCGCCGTGAACCGGTAGCCGCTGCCGCGCACGGTCTCCACGTGCCCGTCGTGCTTGCTGGGCTCCAGTGCTTTGCGCAGGCGCCGGATGTGCACGTCCACCGTGCGCTCTTCGACGAAGACGTGGTCGCCCCACACCTGGTCCAGCAGTTGCGAGCGCGAGAACACGCGCTCGGGGTGGGTCATGAAGAAGTGCAGCAGGCGGAACTCGGTGGGACCGATGTTCAGGGTCACGCCGTTGCCGTTGAGCCGGTGGGTGACCGGATCCAGGCGCAGCCCGGCGACGTCGATCAGGTCGTCGGTGAGCTGGGGCGCGCGGCGCCGCAGGACGGCCTTGATGCGGGCCATCAGCTCCTTGGGCGAGAACGGCTTGGTGATGTAGTCATCGGCGCCCGCCTCCAGGCCGTCGACCTTGTCCTGCTCGGCGCCCTTGGCCGTGAGCATGATGATCGGAACGGCCTTGGTACGCTCTTCCGTCCGCAGCTTGCGGGCCAGCGATACGCCCGAGGTGCCGGGCAGCATCCAATCGAGCAGGATCAGGTCGGGGAGTTCGGCCCGGATCAGGGTCTGGGCCTGTTCGGCATCGGCCGCGCGCAGGACCTTGTGGCCCGCGAAGGACAGGTTGACCGAGACCAGCTCCTGGATGGCCGGTTCGTCTTCGACGACTAAAATAGTGCTGGACATGGGTATGCCGGTTGGGTTGCTGAAGCATGTCCATAGTATGGCGGTATTGTTTCAGGTATGTGACATGATCCGGCTCCCGGCGGGGGCCCGGCGCGGCGGCGGCCCCCATCGGCTACCATGGAGTCCTTACGCGAGAACAACATGGCCGGCCTGGACAAGAATACCCCTCTTCCCACCAACATCGTCGTGCATCGGCAGTCCAGGACGCTGGAGGTCGCGTTCGACGACGGCAGCAGCTTCCGCCTGCCCTTCGAACTGCTGCGCGTCTACAGCCCCTCCGCCGAGGTCCGGGGCCACGGGCCGGGCCAGGAGACGCTGCAGGTGGGCAAGCGCGACGTGGACCTCGTGTCCCTGGAGCCGGTGGGCAACTACGCGGTCCAGCCCACGTTCTCCGACGGGCATTCGACCGGGATCTACTCTTGGGACATCCTTTATGCGCTGGGCCGCGACCAGGACCGCCTGTGGGCGGAGTACCTCGCCGCCCTGGAGGCGGCGGGCGCATCGCGGGACCCCGAGCCCCGGGACGGAATGGCAACAACCGAAGTACGCCGTGAAGGTAAGCAATGAGCGATAAGCAGCACTCCCCCGCGCCGGCCGGCGGCACCACGCCGCCGGGCACGACCCATTTCGGCTTCCAGCAGGTGGCCGAGGCGGACAAGGCGCGCAAGGTGGCCGAGGTCTTCCATTCGGTGGCCGCGCGCTACGACGTCATGAACGACCTGATGTCCGGCGGCCTGCACCGGGCCTGGAAGGTCTTCACCGTGGCCCGCGCCGGCGTGCGCCCGGGCATGAAGGTGCTGGACATCGCGGGCGGCACCGGCGACCTGGCCAAGGCCTTCGCCCGGCGCGCCGGGCCCACCGGCGAGGTCTGGCTGACCGACATCAACGATTCCATGCTGCGGGTGGGCCGGGACCGGATGCTGGACGCGGGGCTGATGCTGCCGACCGCCGTCTGCGACGCCGAGAAGCTCCCTTTCCCCGACGGTTATTTCGACCGCGTCTCGGTGGCGTTCGGGCTGCGCAACATGACCCACAAGGACCGGGCCCTGGCCGAGATGACGCGGGTGCTGCGCCCCGGCGGCAAGCTGCTGGTGCTGGAGTTCTCCCGGGTCGCCAAGCCGCTGCGGGCGGCCTACGACTGGTATTCGTTCAACATCCTGCCCTGGCTGGGGCGCAAGGTGGCCCAGGACGAGGCCAGCTACCGCTACCTGGCCGAATCCATACGCATGCACCCGGACCAGGACACCCTGGCCGGCATGCTGGAACAGGCGGGCCTGGCGCGTGTCCAATATTTCAATCTGACCGCCGGGGTGGTCGCCCTGCACGAGGGCGTGCGGCTGTAGCGCCCGCTGTTTCAAATTCCTTCACGAATCCGGGGCGTTCCGACTGGCGATTTGCGCCATAGTCCGTTAAATTTCAGCTTATTGTCAGGAAAGGCTGCTACGACCGCCCGTCTGCGGGGACGTCGCGGCGCCGGGCATCCCGACCTGGCAGCAATGGCGTCCGCGCTGCCCGGCAAATCCGGCATCGGGGCCGGCAGGGCGGCGCCACGACATTGATTACAGGAGAATCCACACAATGTCCCGACGATTTTTTTCCAGGTTCATCCCGGCGCTGGTCATCGCCGTATCGACCGTGGCCATGCTGGGCGTCTCGCATGACGCCCTGGCCAAGCGCCTGGGCGGAGGCGGCAGCATGGGCCGCCAGTCCAGCAACGTGACGCAGCGGCAGGCCACGCCGCCCGCGCGTACGCCCCAGCAGAACCAGCAGGCCGCGCCGTCGGCGGCGCCTGCAGCCGCGGGGGCCGCCGCTGGCGCCACCGCCGCGCGCAGCGGCAT
>NZ_NINX01000016.1 GCF_002188635.1 Pigmentiphaga sp. NML030171
GCGCCCGTGCGCTGGCCGGCCCGACGACCGCGGCGGCCGTGGCATCGGGCCAGGCGCGGCCCCGGCCGGCGGCCTCGCGCCATGTGTCCAGGAACATCCTCACGGCGTTGCCGCTGACGAACACGACGAGATCGAAATCGGCGGGATCGGGCACCGGGCCGGCCTCGGGGGTCAGCCGCAGCGCCGGCAGGTCCAGCGCCCGCCACCCCCGCGCCTCGAGCGCCCGCGCCAGGCCCCCGTTCTGGCCGGCGGGACGGGTCAGGACGACGGCTCGCGCGCAAGCCGGCGCGGATGGCTGGGCCGGCATCGCGGCTCAGCCCAGCGTATCGAGAATGTCCGCCGCGCCGGCCGCCAGGAGTTCTTCGGCCACGGCCAGGCCCAGGGCCTCGGCGTCCTTCGCGGTGCCGGTGCGCTCGGCGCGGACGATGCGCCCGCCGTCGGGCGTCGCCACCAGGGCACGCAGGCGCAGCGATTCGCCTTGCGCCTGCGCGTAGGCGGCCAGCGGCACCTGGCAGGAGCCGCCCAGGCGCCGCGATACGGCGCGTTCGGCCAGGGCCTCGGCGGTGGTGGCGGCATGGGCCAGCGGCGCCAGCACCGCGCGCAGGTCGTCGCGATCGGCGCGGATCTCGATGCCCAGGGCGCCCTGCCCCGCGGCCGGCAGGCTGTCCTCGGGCGCCAGCAGGGTCCGGATGCGCTCGCCCAGGCCCAGCCGGCGCAGGCCGGCCGCGGCCAGCACGATGGCATCGTATTCGCCGCGATCGAGCTTGCCCAGGCGAGTCTGCAGGTTCCCGCGCAGGGGCCGCACCTGCAGGTGCGGATGGCGCGCCCGGATCTGCGACTCGCGCCGCAGGCTGGAGGTGCCGATGACGGCGCCGGCGGGCATCTCGGCCAGTTCCGCGTAGCGCGCCGACACCAGGGCGTCGCGCGGATCCTCGCGCTCCATGATGGTGGACAGCAGGAACTCCGGCGCCAGGTCCACCGGCACGTCCTTGAGCGAATGCACGGCCAGGTCGGCGCGGCCGTCCTGCAGGGCGGTTTCCAGTTCCTTGACGAACAGGCCCTTGCCGCCGACCTTCGACAGCGTGCGGTCCAGGATGCGGTCGCCGCGGGTGGTCATGCCCAGCAGCTCGACGGAGCACTGCGGATACAGCGCGCGCAGCCGCGCCTGTACATGCTCGGCCTGCCAGAGCGCCAACTGGCTTTCGCGCGTGGCGATGATCAAACGATCGTTTTTCAAATGCGGGGATCTCGATTGCGATGCGAACAGGCTTCCGCTCTCGCGGCGCCCCCCTTCGGGATTATAGAAGTATTCGATATGGGCTCTTTTTTCATGGCATGCTTTCGGGGCGCCCGCACCGCGTTCTTTTGCCTTTCGGGCCCGTCTCCAAGCATTTGCAGCAGCCGACTCCAACGACAACACGCGCGACGCTCCATGACCCCATCGCTTCAAGATCCCGACCTACCTCTTCGCAACGACATCCGACTGCTGGGCCGCCTCCTGGGCGACGTGATCCGCGCCAGCGAAGGCGCGGGCGTCTTCGACACCATCGAGACCGTGCGCCGCACCGCGGTGCGCTTCCGCCGCGACGGCAACGCCACCGACGGCCGCGCGCTGGAGAAGCGCCTAAAGCTGCTGGCGCCCGACGAGACCAACTCCGTGGTCCGCGCCTTCACCTACTATCTGCACCTGGCCAACATCGCCGAGGACCGCGACCAGAACCGGCGCCGCCGCGCCACCCTGCTCCAGCAGGACGCCCCCGCGCGCGGCAGCCTGCAGGACGCCGTCGCCAGGCTGCGGGCGGCAGGCATCGGCAACGCGCGCATGCGCCAGTTGCTGGACGAAACGCTGATCTCGCCGGTCCTGACGGCCCACCCCACCGAGGTGCAGCGCAAGAGCACGCTGGACGTGCACAAGGAAATCGCCCATCTGCTGCAGGAGCGCGACGACCCGCGCACCACGGACGAATCCTTCGAACAGACCCTGGCCCTGCTGGGGCGCATCACCACGCTGTGGCAGACGCGCATGCTGCGCAATTCCCGGCTGACGGTGGCCGACGAGATCGAGAACGCGCTGTCCTATTACCGCAGCACCTTCCTGTCCGTCATCCCGCAGTTGTACGGCCATCTTTCGCGCCTGCTCGGCCGCGAACCGGCCGATCCGTTCGGCCCCCACCCGGCGCCGCTCAAGTCCTTCCTGCGCATGGGCAGCTGGATAGGCGGCGACCGCGACGGCAATCCCAACGTCGACGCCGAGACGCTGAACCTGGCGCTGCTGCGCCAAAGCACCACGGCCTTCGAGTACTACCTGGACGAAACCCACGCGCTCGGCGCCGAGCTGTCCCTGAGCGCGCTGCTGACGCCCGCCTCGCACGCGCTGGCCGCGCTGGCCGAGCAGGGCGGCGACCTTTCCGAGCACCGCCGCGACGAACCCTACCGGCGCGCGCTGGTCGGCATCTATGCCCGCCTGGCGGCATCGGCGCGAGCGCTGACCGGCCGCGACCTGGCCCGCCGCGAGGCCCCGCCCGCCCAGCCCTATGCCGAGCCGGCCGAATTCGCCGCCGACCTGGCGGTGATCGCCGACTCGCTCAACGGCCACCACGCCTCGCCCATCGCCCGGCTGCGCCTGTCGGCGCTGCGCCAGGCGGTGGACGTGTTCGGCTTCCACCTGGCCACCATCGACCTGCGCCAGAGTTCCGACGTGCACGAACGCACGGTGGCCGAGCTGTTCGCGCGCGCCGGGGTGCAAGCCGACTACGCCAGCCTGGACGAAGCCGCCCGCATCGAGTTGCTGCGGCGCGAGTTGCAGGAAGTCCGCCCGCTGGTCTCGCCCTGGCTGCGCTACAGCGAGGAAACCACCCGCGAACTGGACATCTTCCGGGCGGCCGCCAGCGCCCGCCAGCGCTTCGGCGCGCAGGCCGTGCACCACGCCATCGTGTCGCACACGGAAACCGTGAGCGACCTGCTGGAAGTCCTGGTGCTCCAGCAGGAAACCGGGCTCATCGCGCCCGGAGGCGGCTCGGCGAACGGACACGTTCCGGCCGACGGCGAAGGGCTGATGGTGGTGCCGCTGTTCGAGACCATTCCCGACCTGGCCAACGGCCCCGGCATCATGGCGCAGTTCCTCGACCTGCCCGAGGTCAAGGCCCGCGTGCGCCATGCCCAGCGCGGGGTGCAGGAAGTCATGCTGGGCTATTCCGACAGCAACAAGGACGGCGGCTTCCTGACGTCGAACTGGTCCCTGTACCAGGCCGAACGCGCGCTGGTCGAGGTCTTCCGCGCCCGCAAGGTCAGGCTGCGCCTGTTCCATGGCCGCGGCGGCACCGTGGGCCGGGGCGGCGGCTCGAGCTTCGATGCCATCCTCGCCCAGCCGCCCGGCACGGTGGCCGGCCAGATCCGCCTGACCGAACAGGGCGAGGTCATCCAGAGCAAGTACAAGGACGCCGACATCGGCCGCTGGCATCTCGAACTGCTGACCGCCGCCACGCTGGAGGCCAGCCTGGCCGACCACACCGAAAGCGCCTCCGCCGAGGACGCGCTGTTCGCCAGCTACGGGCAGACCATGGACCGCCTGTCGGCCACCGCCATGCGCAGTTACCGCGCCCTGGTCTACGAGACGCCCGGGTTCGCCGACTACTTCTTCGCCTCGACGCCCATTTCCGAGATCGCCGGCCTGAACATCGGTTCGCGTCCGGCCTCGCGCAAATCCACCGGGCGCATCGAGGACCTGCGGGCCATTCCCTGGGGCTTCTCGTGGGGCCAGTGCCGGCTGCTGCTGCCTGGCTGGTACGGCATGGGCGCGGCCATCGACGACTACCTGCGCCATGGCGAAGGCACCCGGCGCGAGCGCATCGAGCACCTGCAGGCCATGGCGCGCGACTGGCCGTTCTTCCGCACGCTGCTGTCCAACATGGAAATGGTGCTGGCCAAGACCGACCTGGTCATCGCCTCGCGCTATGCGCAGCTGGTGCCGGACACCGCGCTGCGCAAACGCATCTTCGGCGCGATCAGCGACGAATGGAAGCGCACCATGAGCGCGCTGAAGCTGATCACCGGCCAGCGCCAGTTGCTGGCCGACAATCCGTCGCTGGCGCGCTCGATCCGCGACCGCATCGCCTACATCGATCCGCTCAACCACGTGCAGATCGAACTGATCCGCCGCTATCGCGCCACCCGTGGCAAGGCGGGCCGCGCCAAGGCGGATCCGGCCGGCCGCACCCAGAACGGCATCCACCTGACCATCAACGGCATCGCCGCGGGCCTGCGCAACACCGGCTGACGCCGGGCCCAGGCGGGCCGCCTGCCGGCCCGCCTGCTTCCCTCCCCTACTGCGCCGGCCTTCGCTCGGCGCCTCCCCCGCTCCCCCCCTTTCCGACGTGCGCCGCTTCCGGTGCGCGCGCTGTCGCTTTCGTGGCTTCCCCCTATTGCCTCCATCCTCCGGTAGGTTTTATATTCAAAAAAAGTTTTCCCATACAAAACATCCAGGAAGGAAAGCATGACGGAAGTCGACATCGCGATCGTCGGGGCGGGCATAGGCGGCATGGCCGCGGCCATCGCCCTGCATCGCGCGGGATTCAAGGTGGGGGTCTACGAACAGGCGCCCAGGTTCGGGCGCGTGGGCGCGGGCATCAACCTTACGCCCAACGCGGTCAAGGTGCTGGACGGACTGGGCGTGGGCACGGTGCTGCGCGCCACGGCCTACGAACCCACCTGCCGCATCAGCCGGCTCTGGGACAGCGGCCGGGAAACCTCGCGACTGGAATTGCACGCCCAGGGGGCACGGCGCTACGGGGCGCCCCAACTCACCATCCATCGCGCCGACCTGCTGTCGGCGCTGGAGGCCGCCCTGCCGGCCGGCTCGGTCCGCCTGGGCGCCAAGGTGGCCGGCGTCGGCCAGGACGAGCGCCATGCATGGCTGGAACTGGCCGATGGAACGCGGGTATCGGCGCGCGCCGTGGTCGGCTGCGACGGCATCCATTCGGTGGTCCGCGAAGCCATCGCCGGCCCCGAAGCCCCCCGCTTCACCGGCAAGGTCGCGTTCCGCTCCATCGTGCCCACCGCGCCGCTCGCGCGCTACGACCTGACTCCCACCACCAAGTGGTGGGGTCCGGATGCCTCCAGCCAGATCTTCACCTTCCTGATCGACCGAGGCCAGCGCGAGCTGTTCGTGTTCGCCACCGTGCCCGAGACCGAATGGACGCACGAGTCCTGGTCGATCCAGGGACACAAGGACGAACTGCTGCGCGCGTACGCAGGCTTTCACGAGGAAGCGCTCGCCATCCTGGAAGGCTGCGACGTCGTCCTCAAGACGGCGCTCTACGCGCGCGACCCCATGGTGCGCTGGACCCATGGCCGCGTCACTCTGCTGGGCGACGCCTGCCATGCCATGCTGCCCTTCATGGCCCAGGGCGCCGCCATGGGCCTGGAGGACGCCGCGGTGCTGAGCCGCTGCCTGGGCGAAGCCGGGAACGACGTGCCCGCCGCCCTGCTGCGCTACGAACAGGCCCGGCTGGAACGCGCCAGCCGGATCCAGCGCGGCTCGCTGCAGAACGACTGGCTGCGCTCGGACACGAACGCCGACTGGGTCTATGGCTACGACGCCTGGACCGAACCCCTGCCCGAGCGGGCGCACTGAACCCTTCCCTTTCCAGCGGAGTCCTTGCCATGCACAGACGACATTTCCTCGGCACCATGATCGCGGCGGCGGGCGCCGGCGCGGCCCCGGCCACGCGCGCCCAGTCCGGCTTCCCCTCGCGCCCCATCCGCATGCTGGTGGGCTTCGCGCCCGGCGGCGCCACCGACGTCGCGTTCCGCGTCCTGGCGCAGAACGCGGCCGCCATCCTGAAGCAGCCGGTCGTGGTCGAGAACAAACCGGGCGCCGGGATGGTGATCCCCGCCCAGATGATGCAGACCACCGCCCCCGACGGCTACACGATCGCGCAGATCGCCGTATCGGTGTTCCGCACGCCCTACCTGGTCAAGACCGCCTGGGATCCGCTCAAGGACCTGAAATACATCATCGGCCTGGCGGCCTACCCCTTCGGTCTCGTGGTGCCAGCTTCCTCGCCCATCAAGACGGTGGCCGACTACATCGCCTACGCCAAGGCCAACCCCGGCACGATGACCTACGGCACGCCGGGCACCCTGTCCTCGCCCCACCTGACGATGGAAGACCTGGCCTTCCAGGCCGGCGTGAAATTCAACCACGTGCCCTACAAGGGCGGCGCCGAAGCGCTGGCCGCGCTCCTGGGCGGCCACATCATGTCGCTTGCCGACGGCCCAAGCTGGGCGCAGTACGTCGAGTCGGGGCAACTGCGCCTGCTCGCCACCGGCGGCGAAACGCGCAGCGCGCGCTTCTCGGCGGCGCCCACGCTCAAGGAACTGGGCTACGACATCGTGCAGAACGCCCCTTTCGGGCTGGCGGCCCCGCGCGACACCGATCCGGGCGTGGTCCGCATCCTGCACGACGCCTTCAAGCAATCCATGGACATGGACAACTACCGCGCCGCGCTCAAGCAGTACGACCTCGAGCCCGCCTACCTGAGCAGCGAACAGTTCACCCGCTTCGCGGCGGACACCATGCAGAAGGAAAAGCTGTTGATCGACCGGATAGGGCTGCGCAGACTATAAAATGACCGGGCGCAAGGCGCTCCGCCTTGCGACCCGTCCCATCTGGCCCCTATGACCGAACCCCAGCTGCCGGCTACCGACGACGGCGACGACGCGCCCGACCATGCTTCCGCTCCCCGCAAGGACCCGTACTGGGTCGATGCGCTCGCCCAGGGCCTGTCCGTGCTCGAAGCCTTCGATTGCGAACAGCCCTCGCTCACCCTGACCGAACTCGCGCAGCGGCTGGGCTGGAGCCGCAGCAAGCCGTATCGCTTCGTGCACACGCTGGAGAAACTGGGTTTCCTCGAACGCGAGGAAGTCGGCCGGCGCTACCGCCTGACCGCGCATGCCATGAAGCTCGGCTTCGCCTACCTGAACCGCCTGCCGCTGGTCGAGCTGGCGCAGCCGATCATGAACCGGCTGCGCACCGAGGTCGGCGCCTCGGTGCACATGGCCATCCTGGACCGCGACGAGCTGGTCTACGTGGCGCAGGCCCGCATCCCGCTGCCCACGTCGATCGACATCCACGTCGGGTCCCGCATGCCGCCGCACTCGTCCTCGATCGGACGTATCCTGCTGGCCTACAAGCCCCAGGCGGACATCGCCCGCATCCTGGACGGCGCGCCGATTCCCGCGCTGACCGAAAAATCCACGGTGGACCCCGCCGCGTTCCGCGCGTTGCTGGATACCGCGCGCGAACGCGGCTACGTCTACAACGACGAGGAATTCCACCGCGGCGTGCGGTCGATCGCCGCGCCCGTGCTGAACGCACAGGGGGAAGTGGTGGCGGGACTGAACGCGACCTCGATGATCTACACCTTCACGGACGAGGTCGTGGCCGGGACCGTGATCCCGGCCGTCGTGCGAGCGGCGCGGGAATTGTCGCTGGCACTGGGCTACCGCGAGCGGTAGCCCCGGGCGATTCAGCGCAGGTACGACACCGCGACCGCGATCACCACGCCGACGGCGCCGATCAGCACCAGCATCTGCATCAGCGTCAATCCTTTCTGCAAGCTCTTCATTCCATCCTCTGGCGCCGCCCCGCGGGGCGGCAATAAGAAAACACGCGTCGAAATCCGACGGGGCATTAGGTTAGCCTGTTTCACGCCGCCCGATGGCGCGGGCGCCCCCGGAATGAACATGGTCGCCCACCGAGCGACCAGCCTCCGGTGTGGCGGGTCTATATTTGCAGATTGAGCCCAGTATCCACCCATATCGCTTGCGTCGAATTCAACAATGAAGACCACCCTGGACGAGTTGCAGGCCTTCGTGGCCGTCGTGGACACGGGCTCGATCACGGCGGCCTCGGAAGTGCTCGGGCTGACCATTTCCGCCACCAGCCGCACCCTGGGACGGCTGGAGGAGAAGCTCCAGACCACCCTGCTGCGCCGCACGACCAGGCGGCTGGAGCTGACCGAGGAAGGCTCGACCTTCCTGCGCCATGCGCGCGCCATCCTGGCTTCGGTCGACGAAGCCGAGGAACAGATGGCGGCCCGGCGCCTGCACCCGGCAGGGCGGTTGCGGGTCGATGCCTCCACGCCTTTCATGCTGCACGTCCTGGTGCCGCTGCTGGACGGTTTCCGCGCCCGCTACCCCAAGGTTGAACTGGAGCTCGATTCGAACGAAGGCATCGTCGACCTGATCGAAAAGCGCACCGACGTGGCCTTCCGCATCGGGGCCTTGAAGGATTCCACCCTGCACGCCCGCCCCGTCGGCACCAGCCGCATACGCGTGCTTGCCAGTCCCGGCTACCTGGCGCGCCACGGTTCGCCGGCCGATCCGGAACAGTTCGAATCGCACACGCTGCTGGGTTTCACCCAGCCCGAGACGCTGAACGACTGGCCGGTGCGCGACGCGGACGGAAACACCTTGCGCATCCGGCCCACGATCGCCTCGTCCAGCGGGGAAACGCTGCGGCACATGGCCCTGGCGGGCCAGGGCATCGCCTGCCTGTCGGATTTCATGACCGGCGACGACCGCCGGCAAGGACGCCTGGTGCAATTGTTTCCCGGGCGGACGCTGGACGTGCGCCAGCCGATCAACGCGGTCTACTACCGCAATACCGCCCTGGCCTCGCGCATCACGGCTTTCGTGGACCACGTCGTCCAGGCGCTGGGCAAGCGCCCTTTCGACGCATGATGCGCTCCAGAACGACAACGCCCTGCCGAGGCAGGGCGTGCCGCGCACCGGGCCTGGCGGCCCCGCGCTCCGATCAGGCGTGGCTGGCCTGCGCCGCCTTCTTCCGGCGAGCCAACCACATCCCCACGCCGACGACGACCAGCGCGCCTATGATTTCCGCGGCATAGGTGATCTGCGTGTTGTAGGCCGCCAGCGAGGTCGGCTGGATCACGTGCGACTGGACCGCGACGTCGGTCGCCAGCATGCCGCCGGCAATCCATCCCAGCAGCGCGCCGCCCAGCGTCACCACGATGGGGAAGCGGTCGATCAGCTTCAGGACCAGCGTGCTGCCCCAGATGATGATGGGCACGCTGACCAGCAGGCCGAAGATGACCAGCCCGATCTGGTGGGACTCATCCGCCTGCTGGGCCGCGCCCGCGATGGCGATGACGTTGTCCAGGCTCATGACGAAGTCGGCGACGATGATGGTCTTGATCGCCCCCAGCAGCGTGGCGCCCCCTTCGATGTTGTCGTGCGACTCGTCCTCGGGCACCAGCAGCTTGATGCCGATCCAGAACAGCAGCACGCCGCCCACGACCTTCAGGAAGGGGATCTGCAGCATCGTGACCGCGAAGGCGATGAGCACGACGCGCAGCACGATCGCGCCCGCCGTCCCCCACAGGATCCCCTGCATCCGCCGCTTGGCCGGCAGATTGCGGCAGGCCAGCGCGATGACCACCGCGTTGTCCCCGCCCAGCAGGATGTCGATCAGAATGATTTGAAATACGGCCGCCCAGCTGAGCGTCTGGAGAAATTCAAGCACGTGTAGCTCCCTAAGCCAGATCCGGACGAGCGAATCTTCCTGTGCGGAAGATTGGCTCTTCCCTTTTTTTGAATTCACGACACCTTTCGGAGGAAGCTCCCACACACCCGCATGCTGGAAGACTTCCCGCCCCGAAGGCGAAACCGGCCCGGCATCCCATGCCAGGCCGGCGTACTACGATGATGAAGCGTTGCCGGCCGTCAAGCGGGCTGGTCGCCGGAGCGGCGCCGCGACATCAGCACCTTGCCCACGACCAGCACGATCAGGGCCCCGACCACGCCCGCGGCAATCTCGGCGCCATGATGGCTCAACCCCATGGACGCCTCGACGGCCTCGGTATGCAGCGCGGGATCGTTGACGAACAGTTCGCCGGCGATGAACCCCAGCAGCGCGGCACCCAGCCAGACGATCAGCGGGAAGCGCTCGATGACCTTCAGCAGCAGCGTGCTGCCGAAGATCACCAGCGGGATGCTGATGGCCAGGCCCAGGACCAGGAGCACGGTATTGCCCATGGCGGCGGCCGCCACGGCAATCACGTTGTCCAGGCTCATGACCAGGTCGGCGATCAGGATGGTGCGGATGGCGGCCATCAGGCCGTCCTTGGCCAGCTTGCCTTCGTCCTCTTCACCTTCCGGCAGCAACAGCGAAACACCGATGTACAGCAACAGCAGCGAGCCGATCAGTTTCAACCAGGGCAGTTGCAGCAACTGGGCCGCAACCAGCGTCAGGATGATACGCATCACGATGGCGGCCGCAGAGCCGATCACGATTGCTTTCTTTTGTTGATGGGCCGGCAGCGAACGAGCCGCCAGCGCGATGACCACCGCGTTGTCCCCCGACAACAGGATGTTCACCCAGATGATTTGAATGAGAGCCAGTACGAAGGCCGCTGAACCAAATTCCACGCTTCTCTCCTGAAATGGCGACGGGCGCGGTGATCAACCGCGCCCGTCTCTCTTCTGTTTTACAGCACGGACTTGAGCAGTTTGCCCATCTCGGACGGGTTCTTGGTCGTCTTGATGCCGCAAGCTTCCATGATGTCGAGCTTGGCCTGGGCCGTGTCGGCGCCGCCGGAAATCAGCGCGCCGGCGTGGCCCATGCGCTTGCCGGCCGGAGCCGTCACGCCCGCGATGAAGCCGACCACCGGCTTCTTCATGTTGTCCTTGGCCCACTGGGCGGCGTTCACTTCGTCCGGACCGCCGATTTCGCCGATCATGATGACGGCGTCGGTGTCGGGATCGTCGTTGAACATCTTCAGCACGTCGATGTGCTTCAGGCCGTTGATGGGGTCGCCACCGATGCCGACGGCGCTCGACTGGCCCAGGCCCAGTTCCGTGACCTGCGCCACGGCTTCATAGGTCAGGGTGCCCGAGCGGCTGACGATGCCGATGCGGCCCTTGCGGTGGATGTGGCCGGGCATGATGCCGATCTTGATTTCGTCGGGGGTGATCAGGCCGGGGCAGTTGGGTCCGAGCAGCAGCGTGCGCTTGTTCTCGGCGCGCATGCGGTTGCGGACTTCCAGCATGTCGCGGACGGGAATGCCCTCGGTGATGCAGATGGCCAGATCCAGGTCGGCCTCGACGGCTTCCCAGATGGCGGCGGCGGCGCCGGCGGGCGGCACGTAGATGACCGACACGTTGGCGCCGGTGGCGGCCTTGGCTTCGGCGACGTTGGCGTAGATGGGCACGCCTTCGAAGTCCTCACCGGCCTTCTTGGGGTTCACGCCGGCCACGAAGCAGTTCTTGCCGTTGGCGTACTCGCGGCACATGCGGGTGTGGAACTGGCCGGTCTTGCCGGTGATCCCCTGCGTGACGACCTTGGTATCTTTGTTGATCAGAATCGACATTTCGAGTCCTTAATATCCTGTGCTGGGCGCAACGATTACTTCTTGGCGGCGGCCACGACGGCGGTGGCGGCTTCGGCCATCGTGTCGGCGCTGATGATGGGCAGTCCGGAGTCGGCCAGCATCTTCTTGCCGAGCTCTTCGTTGGTGCCCTTCATGCGCACCACCAGCGGCACGCTCAGGCTGACGGCCTTGCACGCGGCGATCACGCCTTCGGCGATGACGTCGCAGCGCATGATGCCGCCGAAGATGTTGACCAGGATGGCCTTCAGGCCCGGGTTCTTCAGCATGATCTTGAAGGCTTCGGTCACCTTCTCGGCCGTGGCGCCACCGCCGACGTCCAGGAAGTTGGCCGGCTCGCCGCCGAACAGCTTGATGGTGTCCATGGTCGCCATGGCCAGGCCGGCGCCGTTCACCAGGCAGCCGATGTTGCCGTCGAGCTGGATGTAGGCCAGGCCGAACTTGCTGGCTTCGATTTCGGCGGGGTCTTCTTCGTCGGTGTCGCGGTAGGCCACGATCTCGGGGTGGCGGAACAGCGCGTTCGAATCGAAGTTGAACTTGGCGTCCAGGGCGATGATCTTGCCCGAGCCGGTGACGATCAGGGGGTTGATCTCGGCCAGGTCGGCGTCGGTCTCGACGTAGCAGGTGTACAGCTTCTGGATCTGGTCGGCCGCGTCGGCGATCGAGCCTTCGGGAACGCCGATGCCGCGGGCCAGTTGCGAGGCTTCCTCGGTGGTCAGGCCCTTGGCGGGATCGACGAACACCTTCAGGATCTTCTCGGGCGTGGCGTGGGCGACCTCTTCGATCTCCATGCCGCCTTCGCTCGAGGCCATCACGCAGACGCGCTGCGAGCTGCGGTCGGTCACGATGCCGACGTACAGTTCCTTCTTGATGTCGGCGCCTTCTTCGATCAGCAGGCGGCGGACCTTCTGGCCTTCCGGGCCGGTCTGGTGCGTGACCAGCTGCATGCCCAGGATCTGGCCGGCCAGCGTACGCACTTCCTCGATGGAGCGGCCCAGCTTGACGCCGCCGCCCTTGCCGCGGCCGCCCGCATGGATCTGGGCCTTGACGACCCACACCGGGCCGCCCAGTTGTTCAGCGGCCTTGACGGCCTCGTCCACCGAGAACACGGGGATGCCGCGCGGAACGGTGACGCCAAATTTCTTCAGAAGCTCTTTGCCCTGATACTCGTGGATTTTCATGCGGAGCCTTCGCTGTCGGGTAGACGTTGAATGTTCGGTTGGAAAAGACCAGCGCCATGACGGGTCATGCGCCTGGATACGGATGGGGATAGCCCAGGCGTAGCCGCGGCCGGGCAAACAAAAGCCCACGGACCTGTGCTCGGGACGAGCAAAGTCGCGGGCTGTCGCATAGCGAGGCGATTGGCGGTTACGGGCATGCGCTAAGGTGCCGATTGCATCGGGGGCGCCGGCAGATTCCGGGCGTGGCCGGGAGGCAATGGGCGGGCGATAAAACCCGGAGAGTATAGCACCCCTGCCCCCGGCTTCCTTCAGCCCCCGGCGGGAACGCCCTCCGGCACGCGCGCCGGACGCCAGGCGCGCCCGGCCCCTTGGGCTACTGGACGACGACGGTCAGGGCCGAGCCTGCCGGCACCGCCACGGTTTCCGAGTACGACGCGCCCGACGGCCGGCGCACCACGGGGAAATGGCCCGAGGCCTTGAGCGTGGACGGCGAACTGGACGGTAGCGTGCGCAGCGATGTGTAATCGGGGCCGTTGATGGCGGGCAGGTCGTAGCCGCCCTGCGTGCGGCGCGGATAGCCGAACCCGGCCGGCGGCGATGCGGGCAGCAGGGCCAGCGCCGCGCCCCAGTCCCGCAAGGCGGGCCGCGCGCCCGCTCCGCCCGCCTGCCTGACGGCCTGGTCCAGCAGGGTGAACGAATCGGTGGACGAGGTGCCGCGCAACAGGCTGCGATAGAAATCCGTGCCGTATTGCCGCAGCAGGTAGCCGCCGAAGTTGGCGGCGATGGGATACGAGAAGCAGCTGGAGGACACGCTGGCGTCCCAGCCACGGATGTAGTCGCAGTTCTGGCTCTGGTGCAGCCAGTTGCCGTAGTCCCCGTCGCGCAGCGGGTTGAAGCCCGGCACCACCCGGCCCGAGGCCAGGTCCTCCATCATCAGGGCCGAGGTCTCTTCCAGCCAGACCGCGAAGCGGTTGTCCGGACTCACGCCCGTGCGCGCGGCCCGCTGGTAGAAGTTGACCATGTGGGTCATCTCGTGCGCCAGCGTCGTATAGCCGGTATTCCGGCCCGCCTGGCCGCCCAGGTACATGGTTTCGGTGTCCAGGAACAGCACCACCGCTTCATTGCTGAGCGCCTCGTAGCTTTTCAGGAAGGCATTGGCGCTGAAGAAATAGCCGATCACGCCCCAGGGCTTGCCGTCGGGCGTGATGTTGGACAGCACGATGTGCAGGTCCTGGTCGGGACCGATGTAGCCGCTGCCGACGGTGGCGCCCCAAGGCGCGCCCGCGAGATCGGTCACGATGGGATAGACGGAGTCCTGGTTCGACGAGAACCGGCTCTTCAGGCTGTCCAGCAGGGCCTCGCTCACCTTCGCGGCGGACCGCTCGCCGTCCTGCACCCAGATGTTCAGCATGCGCCCGTCGGTGGCTGCCCAGCGGCGGGCCAGGGTGGCCTGGAACCGCGTGCCGCTGCTGTCCTGCCATTCCCGCGTATCGCCTTCGACCGCCGCCCGCACGGCGGTGGCAGGGCCCTGCCGCGTCGATGCCCGGGGCTGGGACGCGCGATCGACCGGCGGCTGGTAGTCGCGGATGTGCGCGGGAATCTGGTTGACGCCCGGCAGGTGATCCGGATCGGCCGGGGCTTCGATTTTCGATGAGGCCGCGGGACGATCCGCCACCGAGGCGCTGATCGAGGCCATGCCCGCATCGCGGTCGGAAACGTTGGTGAAGACCAGCGTGACGGTACGGCCATTGACGCCATTGAGAGCGATCGGCACCGACGTGCCCGAGCTCGAACCGCTATTGTCGTAGCGCCAGATGCCCACGCCGCTGCCGCGGTAGGTCTGCGCATCGGCGGCGCCGCATTGCGCGCCGCTGCATGCCACGGACAATGCCCCCGATCCGGAGACCTCGCCGCCCCCGCCGCCACCACAGGAAGCCAGCAGCGCCGCCAACGCAATCCCGGCCAGTGTCCGGATGGTACCCACGGTATCGCGATTCATCTTGCCCCCGCAGAAGAAGCTTACGCGCAACATACCATGGCGCGCGGACCAGGGCCTGTTCACAGGCCCTATCGGATGGACTGCACCTGCAACTGGGCGGGCATCCCGCCGCCCGCCTCGCCGGCGGCGCGGGCCACCGTGCCGGTGACCGTGACGGTGCGCGATTGCAGGTCCTGCATCTGCTGACGGGTCAGGCCGCGCAGGTCCCATTGCCGGTCGCCCGACTCGAGCACGGCGACGACGAAGGGCTCGTTGCCCTTGAGCACGATGCGTCCTTCCAGCGTGATCACGTCGCCCGCCCGGGGGGCGGGCTGGGCACAGGCCCACAGGCTGGACACACTCAGGCACAGGGCCAGCAACAATGCACGCATGGCAGCCTCGCGGCGAAAGGGGATGCGGAAAGTGTACGGGCGTTCCGGCAAGCGGCCTAGCCCTGGCCGTCGTCCAGGTCATCGAGGTCCACGCCTCGCAGCACCTGCCTGATGGTGGCCTGGCCGAAGCCCCGGGACATCAGGAAACGCACCTGCTTGGCACGCTGGCTGGCATCGGCCGGCAGCGTGCCGAAGCGCTTGCGCCACACCTCGCGCGCCCGGGCCAGTTCGGTGGCTTCCAGCGTGTCCCGCAGTTCGGCGATCTGCGTGTCCGCCACGCCGTGCTGGCGCAGCTCATGCATGATGCGCAGGGTGCCCTGCTTGGCCGCCAGCCGGTGCACCACGCTTTGCGCATAGCGCTGGGTAGACAGCCAGCCTTCCTTCTCCAGGCTGTCGAGCACGGCGCGAACCTCATCCTCTTCCCCGAAACGGGCCAGCTTGCGGCCCAGTTCTAGGCGGCTGTGTTCGCGCCGGGACAGATAACCCACCGCCCGGGCCTTCAGCGAAGGGCCGGAGGCGGGCTTGCCGTCATCACTCGTCTTCAAGCTCGGCTTCGGTCACTTTGCCGGCGCCGGCCACCCGGGCTGCCACGCCCAGGCTGTCGCGCACGCGGTTCTCGATCTCGATGGCCATTTCCGGGCGTTCCTTCAGGAACTCGCGGGCGTTGTCCTTGCCCTGGCCGATGCGCTCGCCGTTATAGCTGAACCACGAACCGGACTTCTCGACGATGCCCGCCTGCACGCCCAGGTCCAGGATCTCGCCTTCGCGCGAGATGCCGGCGCCGTACATGATGTCGAACTCGGCGCTCTTGAACGGCGGCGACACCTTGTTCTTGACGACCTTGACGCGGGTCTCGTTGCCGATGACCTCGTCGCCCTTCTTGATGGAGCCGGTGCGCCGGATGTCGAGGCGGACCGAGGCGTAGAACTTCAGCGCGTTGCCGCCGGTGGTGGTTTCGGGGTTGCCGAACATGACGCCGATCTTCATCCGGATCTGGTTGATGAAGATGACCATGCAGTTGGTGCGCTTGATCGAGGCGGTCAGCTTGCGCAGCGCCTGGCTCATCAGGCGGGCCTGCAGGCCGGGCAGGGAATCGCCCATCTCGCCTTCGATTTCGGCCTTGGGCACCAGCGCCGCGACCGAATCGATGACGATCAGGTCGACCGCGCCCGAGCGCACCAGCGCGTCGGTGATTTCCAGGGCCTGCTCGCCGGTGTCGGGCTGCGAGATCAGCAGGTCGGTCAGGTTCACGCCGAGCTTGGAGGCGTACTGGACATCGAGCGCGTGCTCGGCGTCGATGAAGGCGCAGGCGCCGCCCAGCTTCTGCATTTCGGCGACGACCTGCAGCGTGAGCGTGGTCTTGCCCGACGATTCCGGGCCGTAGATCTCGATGACCCGGCCGCGCGGCAGGCCGCCCACGCCCAGGGCGATGTCCAGGCCGAGCGAGCCGGTGGAGACGACCTGGATGTCGTGCTCGACCTCGTTGTCGCCATAGCGCATGACCGAGCCCTTGCCGAACTGCTTTTCGATCTGGGACAGCGCGGCGGCCAGGGCCTTGGTCTTTTCGTTCTGGGCAGCGGCTGCGGCCTTGGAAGCTTTGGTGTCGTCCATTCTGGGATCCTTGGGTTGATGGGCGAATTATGGCACTGCCCGACACTGTATAAAAAAACAGTATGGGACTGCAAGCTCCCAGGCCAAATTAACAACGGAATTCTGGAAAAACGGACGCGGAGGCGTCCGCTCAGTACCCCGCCCTGGCGTAGGGGTTGCTCCCCCGCCGGTACACCATCAGCGCGCGCCGGTAGCGGTTGATCATCTCCCCCCGCTGGTTGCGCGCCTCGGTCAGCACCGTCACCACGCCCTGGTCGGGCCGCGAACCCGACAGCCGCGTGCCCTCGACCGTGGACCGGGCCTCCAGCGTGTCTCCCGGCATCAGGTCGGCGCCGAACTCCACGTCGGTCCATCCCAGGTTGACGGTGACCCGGCCGAAGGTGCGCGTGGACAGCGCCACGGCCACGCCTATCCCCCAGGTCTGCGGCACGACCGGCGCCGCCAGCCCCAGCGCCTGCGCGCAGGCGTGGTCGTGGCTTTGCGGCTGCCACTCCATGGCGCGCAGCGCGTGCAGCGTGGATTCCTCGGCCAGCAGGGTCTTGCGGGGGCTGTGAATGAAGGTTTCCCCCTGCCGCAGGTCCTCGAAGAACAGGCCGGTCTGCTCGACCCAGGCGCCGTCCTCGCGCGCGGCATGCGACAGGAAGCGGGCCTCGTCCGAGGCCGAAGCGCCGGCGATCACGTCGGGCCCGGCCGCGCCGTGCCACAGCTCGGCCACGTAGCGCAGCTCGGCCACCTGCTCGCCGCGCTGGTTGTAGCCGCGCGTGAGCAGGCTGGCGCGCCCCAGGTGCGCATCCACCGGCTCGGTGGCCAGCACCTCGGTCTCGACATACAGGGTGTCGCCGCCGAACATCGGCCGGGTCAGCGCGATATTGGACATGGACACGATGCGGCGCCGCCGGCCGAAGGTCTTGGAGGTCATGCCGATCAGCCGCTGCAGGGTCAGCGTGCTGACCATCAGGGGCCGCTTCCAGTCGGTCAGCCCGGCGTAGCAATCGTCGTAGTGGACCATGGCGGCGTTGATGGAATCCAGGGCCTCGGCCACGTTGTCCTGTTGCGAGAACGTGATGCCCGGCCGATGGACGAAACGCTGCCCGGCGGACAGGTGCTCGAAGCCCAGGCCGAAACGCTCGGCATACAGGCCGTCTCCCAGGTGGTAGTAGGAACTATGCATGATGGTCTCCAGCGGCGGATGGGTTCGGCGCGGCGGCACGCCGCAGGATGCGCAGGGCGCTCTGGTAGACGGGCTCGTCCACCATGGTGGCGCCCACCGCGCAGGCGCGGCGGCCCGCGCGTTCGTAGGCGGCGGCCACTTCGCTCGCCCACGCCAGCCGGCGCGGATCGGGCGCGAAGGCCTGCACGATGATGGGCCACTGGCGCGGATGGATGGCGAGCTTGCCGGAGAAGCCCATGGCGCGCGCCCGCTCGCAATCGGCGCGCAGGCCGGCGTCGTCGTCGATGGCGATGTGCGGCACGTCCAGCATGGGCACGCCGCTGCCGGCGCTCTCGAACACCAGGCGCCCGCGTACGTAGGCCAGCGCGTCCCAGGCGTTGTCCGCGCCGGTCTCGGCGCTGAAGTCCGCGGCGCCGAAGGCCATCGCCGCCAGCCACGGTCCGGCCTGCGCGATGCCGGCCGCGCGGCGCACGCCCTGCGGCGACTCCACCAGCGCCATCAGCCGCAGCGCGGGATTGGCCGCGGCCGCGTGCGTGCGGACCATGCGCAATTCGGAGGCGTCCTCGGCCTTGGGAACGGCCACGAGATCCAGGGCGGGCAAGGCGCCCGCATGGGCCAGCGCATAAAGGTCCTCCAGGCCCGCGGGCGTCTGCGGGGAAGACACCCGCAGCGCCACCATGGGCGCGCCCGGACCGGCCGGGGGCAGCGCCGCCAGCCAGGCCAGGGCGTCGCGCCGGGCGGTGGCCTTGTCGGCCGCCGGCACGGCGTCCTCGAGGTCGATGATGACGCCCGGCGCGCCGCCGCGCAGCGCCTTGTCGTAACGGTCGGGCCGGTTGCCGGGACAGAACAGGAAGGTGGAAGGAACGACGGGATGGGTCACGCGGGCTCTCCGGGACAAGGTCGCGGCCCGCGCGATCGGATCAGCCGATCGGCTCTCGCCGCATCACGGTGCTGAACAGGTGCCGCCCTTCGGGGAAGAGCCCCACCGAAGCGACGATCAGGTCTTTCTTGGCGCCGTAGTACCAGGTGCGCGTGCGCAGCGTCGGCGTGCTGAAGCGCGTCTGCAGCAGCCCGGCCTGCGCCCGGGTCAGCCGCACGGCATCGATTTCCTGGCGGATTTCGCATACCCGGTCGCCGCGCCGCTCGGCCAGCCATTCGGCCACCGAGGCCCGGTAGCCGTCCAGTTGCTCGAGCGCGTCCGCGTACAGCGGCGGGACGTGGTGTTCGCTGTAGACGACCGGCGGCGCGCCCTCGGCCTGCCGCAGGCCGGTCACCCGGACGAAGCGCTGGCCGGCGGGCAGCCGCAGCGCGCGCGCCGCCCCCTCGTCGCCGTCGACCTCGCGAATGTCCAGGATGTGGAAGCGAAAGCCGCGGGTGAAGCGCAGGATGTCGTCCACCGTGTTGCCCACGTGCACGAAATTGCCCGAGGGCTGCGCCGACTCCACGCGGGTCCCGATGCCGGGCCGGCGGCTGACCAGCCCCTGCACCTCCAGCTCGCGCAAGGCCCCGCGCACGGTGATGCGGCTGACGTTGAACTGCTGTCCTAGTTCGTTCTCGGTGGGCAGCAGGCTGCCGGGCGGATACTCGCCATCGCGGATCCGCCGGATCAAGGTCTGGGCCAACAGCTTGTACTGCGAGCCGGCACTGCGCTGGAACATGAGGCGACACGTCAGAGAACACCAAGGGTCCTTAGTCTACCTTGCTCCTCTTCGCCGATCCCGATGCCGGCCAGCAGCTCGCGGGTATCGGCGCCCATGGCCGGCGCCGGTCCGACGGCGGCCGCCGGCCGCGACGTGCGCAGCGGACTGTCCAGTACCCGCAGCGCGCCGCCGCCCGCCAGGTCGACGCGGCGGATGCGGCCGTCGGCCTGCGCCAGGGGCGCGTCCAGCGCCTGCCCCACGGACCACACGGGCGCGGCGGGCACCGTGCCGGCGAAATGCCGCATCCACTCGGCCGTGGTGCGGGCCGACAGCGCCTCGTCCAGCAGGCGGGTCAGCTCCTCGCGATGCCGGCCCCGGGCGCCGAAGTCGACGAAACGCGCGTCCGCGATCCACTCCTGCCGCCCGATCCGCTCGCACAGGTTGCGCCAGAATTTTTCCTTGTTGCACATCAGGTAGATCCAGCCGTCGCCGGTGCGATAGAGCTGGCACGGCGTGAGCGAGGGATGGCCGGACCGGGGCTGGCGGTCGGTCTCGGCCGCGCCGTTCAGGTACCACGCCGCCACGTAGTTGAGGTTGAACAGCGCGACGTCGTACAGGCTGGTGTCCACGTCGCATCCCTTGCCGCTGCGCGTGGCCTCCAGCATGCCGCTGAGCAGCCCCACCGACATCATCACGCCGGTCATGTAGTCGACCAGCGACAAGCCCATGCGCGAGGGCGCCGTGTCCGGCTCGCCGGTCAGCGAGAAATAGCCCGCCTCGGCCTGCATCAGATAGTCGTAGCCCGGCCAGGCCGCGCGCTCGCCGGTGCGGCCATAGGCCGATATGTGGGCGCAGACCACGGCCGGATTGACGTCCTTCAGGTCTTCGTAGGTCAGGCCCAGCTTGCCCGCGACGTCGCCGCGCAGGTTGTCGACCACGCCATGGGCCGTGGCCGCCAGCTTGCGGAACACCGCCCGCCCCTCGGGGTGGGCGAGGTTCAGCGTGATGCTTTTCTTGCCCTGGTTCAGGCTCTGGAAGAACAGGCTTTGCGCGCTGTCGGGCAGGCCGGCCAGGAAATGCGGCCCGACCTGCCGCGACACGTCGCCGCCCTGCGCGGCCTGCTCGATCTTGATGATTTCGGCCCCCAGCGCGGCCAGCAACTGGGTGCCGAAAGGCGCCGCGCCGTACTGCTCGACGGCAAGAATACGGAACCCGTGAAGTAGCGACATGAAGCTCCCCGGACGATGTGGGACAAGGACATCTTGAGTTTGTTATAACAATATATCAAAATCCGGAAACAGAAAAGCCGACCGATGGCACTATTCCCGAGGAGACCCTTCCCATGAACAAACTGCTCTTGCTGCTCTGCCTGGCCTTGGGCCTGGCCAGCCAACCCGCCCAAGCCGACCAGGCGTTCCCCAGCAAGCGGGTACGCGTGGTCATCCCCTTCCCGCCCGGACAGGGGTCGGACATCCTGGCCCGCGCCATCGGCGACAAGCTGGCGCAGAAATGGGGGCAGCCCGTGGTGGTGGAGAACCGCGCCGGCGCCAACGGCTCCATCGCGCTGCAGGAAGTGGCGCGGGCCGAGGGCGACGGGTACACGCTGCTGGTCACCTCCAACTCTCCGGTCGTGATCAACCCCAACCTGTACAAGCACCTGCCCTACGACGTGGGACGCGACTTCCAGCCCGTCGCGCTGCTGGCCGGCACCGACATGCTCATGGTGGTGAACGCGCAGTTCCCGGCCACCACGCTATCCGAGGTCATCGCCCAGCTGAAGGCCAATCCCGGCAAGTTCAGCTACGGATCGCCGGGCACGGGCTCCACCAGCCATCTCAGCATGGAAGTCTTCAAGCAACTGGCGGGCGTGGACATCGTGCACGTGCCCTACAAGGGCAGCCCGCCGGCGTTCACCGACCTGATCGGCGGCTCGATCAAGCTGATGATCGACGCCCTGCCCAGCGCCATGCCCCAGGTGAAATCGGGCCGGGTCCGGGCCATCGCCATCACCAGCAGCGACACGCCCTCCACCCTCATGCCGGACGTGCCGCTGGCCAGCAGGGCAGGCCTGACCGGCCTGCCGGGACGCGCCTGGTACGGCATGTTCGCGCCCAAGGCCACGCCCCCCGCCACCATGGCGCGCATCGTCGCCGACGTGCGGGCGGTGCTGCAGACGCCCGATATCGTTGCCAAGCTGCCCCAGCTCGGCCTGGAGGCCGTGGAACCCATGACGCCCCAGGAATTCGGCCGCTTCGTGGACAAGGAAACCGCCTACTGGGCCGACGCGACGCGCCGCACGGGGATGTATCAGATCGAATAGCGATAGTGACGGGGACGCGCGCCTGGGGGACAATGCATCGGGGCCCCTCGACGCATTCCCCCCGAAGCTACAATTCCCCCATGCGCATCCTCATCGCCGAAGACGACAACATCCTTGCCGACGGCCTGTCCCGCTCCCTGCGCCAGAACGGCTACGCAGTCGATGCCGTCCACGACGGACTCGAGGCGGACTCCGCGCTGGCGGCGCAACCCTTCGACCTGCTGATCCTGGACATCGGCCTGCCCCGGCTCTCGGGCACCGAAGTCCTGCGCCGCCTGCGGGCGCGCAACTCGCACATGCCGGTCCTGATCCTGACCGCCGCCGACAGCGTGGAGCAGCGCGTCAAGGGGCTGGACCTGGGCGCCGACGACTACATGGCCAAGCCGTTCGCGCTGTCCGAGCTCGAGGCCAGGGTCCGGGCGCTGACGCGGCGCGGCGCGGGCGGCGGCCCGGCGGTGCTGCGCCATGGCCGCCTGGCCTTCGACCAGGTCGGCCGCGTGGTGACCATAGACGAGCAGATCGTCGAGTTGTCCGCGCGCGAAGTCAGCCTGCTGGAAGTCCTGCTGTCCCGCAGCGGCCGCATGGTCAGCAAGAAACAGCTGGTGGACCACCTGTGCGAATGGGGCGAGGAAGTCAGCACCAACGCCATCGAGGTCTACGTGCACCGGCTGCGCAAGAAGCTGGAACCGGGCGGCGTCAAGATCGCCACCGTGCGCGGGCTGGGATACTGCCTGGAACGCGAGCCCGGCGCCCAGCACGGCGCGGCTTAGGACCTGTTCCGGGAGCATGGACGACGACCACAAGGGGCCGCAGCCCATCCCCGCCGTCGAACGGCCGGCGCGCTCGCTGTTCGGCGAGATCCTGGACTGGATGCTGGTACCGCTGTTCCTGCTGTGGCCGGTCAGCGTCGCCATCACCTACGTGGTCGCACAGTCCATCTCCGTCGCTCCCTACGACCGCAGCCTGGCCAACAACGTGCTGGCCCTGGCCCAGCAGATCAAGGACGTCAACGGCCGGGCCCGGCTGCAACTGCCGGTCTCGGCGCGCGAGATGCTGCGCGCCGACGAAACCGACAGCGTGTTCTACCTCGTGCTGGGCAGCCGCGGCGAATACCTGGGCGGCGACCGTGAACTGCCGCTGCCGTCGCTCGAGCGCCCGCTGCCCGGCATCGTCCAGTATCGCGACGACGTGATGCGCGGCTTCGCGGTGCGCGTGGCCTATACCTGGGTGTCGCTGCCCACGATCCCGGGCGCGCAGCCGGCGCTGGTGCAGGTGGCCGAGACGCTGGAGAAACGATCGCAACTGGCCAACGAGATCATCAAGGGCGTGGTGCTGCCTCAGTTCGTGGTGCTGCCGCTGGCGGTGGTGCTGGTGTGGTTCGGCCTGTCGCGCGGCATCGCCCCGCTGGGCCGGCTGCAGGCGCGGCTGCGCGCACGGCGGCCGGACGACCTGTCGCCGATCGACGATCGCGAGGTGCCGCAGGAGATCGCGCCGCTGGTCGGCGCCATGAACGAGCTGCTGCAGCGCCTGTCGGCCAACGTCGACGCGCAGAAGCGCTTCGTCGCCGACGCGGCGCACCAGTTGAAGACCCCGCTAGCCGGCATACGCACGCAGGCCGAGCTGGCGCTGCGCAATGCGAGTCCGGAAGACATGGAGGCCAGCCTGCGGCACCTGATCTCGGGCGCCGAACGGGCCACGCGCCTGGTGAACCAGTTGCTGGCGCTGGCGCGCGCCGAGGACAAGGGCAGTCCCGTGGACGTCTCCGCCCGGGTCGACCTGCTGGCCATCGCCAGCGACCAGACGCAGAACTGGGTGCACGAGGCGATGGAGCGCGGGATAGACCTGGGCCTGGAAGGCCCGGAAACGCCGGTCCTGGTGGCCGGCAACGCCCTGCTCCTGGCCGAGCTCGTCAACAACCTGATCGACAACGCGCTGCGCTACACCCCGGGCGGCGGCACCGTCACCGTGCGCGTGGCGGCAGCCGCCACGGGCGCGACGCTGGACGTCGAAGACTCCGGCCCTGGCATCCCGCCCGAGGAACGCGAATTGGTGTTCGACCGCTTCTACCGGATCCTGGGATCCAACGCCGAAGGCAGCGGGCTGGGGCTGGCCATCGTGCGCGAGATCGCCCAGCGGCACGGTGCCACCCTGGCGATATCGGACAACTCCCAGGACACCGCCTCCGGCATGCCCGGCACGCGCATCAGCGTGAGCTTCCCGCCGGCCTGAAGCCCGCGGCCACTCAGAAGTCCAGTCCCGCCTCCCGCGCCGCCATGTCATACAACGCGCGGCGCATCAGCAGGCCGGGCTTGTCGGGCGCGAAATTGAGGTCGAACTGCGGTTCGGTGTCGCGCGTCACCACGTCCAGTATCCACTCCAGCGCATCCACGTCCTCGAGATAGGCCTTGGACGAGGCCTCGTGCAGGTAGGCGTCGGCGGCCGGATCGTCGAGGTTGGAGTCGCGGCTGTTGAACCACCAGTAGTGGATGCTGCCGTTGGTCTCGGGCGTGAAGGCGTGGGTGATGTTGAAGCGATAGGTGCGCGGCGCGCCGCCGGCATCGTGGTTGTCGACGATGCGGGCGAAGGCGACGTGCAGGCCGGGCGAGGCGAAGCGGGCCTCGGAATAGCGGTCCACCGGCTTGCCGGTCAGGCCGGTGGGCACGCCGTAGACGTCGGGCGGCGGCGAATGCTTCAGCGCACGGTCGATGATGACCACGTCGCCCTCCTGGCGCACGTCCAGCTTGCTGCGCGCGTACTCCGGCGTGCCGATGGCGCCGGGATGCAGGAAGGGGAAGTGGGTCTGGTCCAGCAGGTTCTCGTGCATGGAAACGTAGTCCGCCTTCATGTGGAAGGACCCGCCCACGCTCTTCCATGCCGGGCTGGCCAGCCAGCTCGTGTCCGGGATCAGGGCCGGGTCGGCATGGTCGGGATCGCCCATCCATATCCACACCAGCGGCGCCCGTTCGACGATCGGAAAGCTGCGCACCTGGGCATGGGTGGGGACCAGCGGCATGGACGGCATCTTCACGCAGCGGCCGGAGGGATCGAAGCGCATGCCGTGATAGCCGCAAATCAACTCGTCGCCGTCCAGGCGGCCCCTGGCCAGCGGAAAGGAACGGTGCGGACAGCGGTTGCGCACTGCCACCGGCTCGCCGGCTTGGGTGCGGTACAGGGCGACGTCCACGCCCAGGAAACGGCGGCTGCTCAGCTCGCGGGTGATCTCGCTGGACAGGCCCGCCACGTACCAGCAGTTGCGCACCAGCGGCGTGGCGTGGTCGGCGAAGCCGCCGGGCTCGAAGGAAAAGTCGCTGCGGAGTTCGGGAATGGGGTCGGCGATGCGGTTCATGATGGCGCGCTCCTGAAGGAATGGCTCGGAATGGTCAGGCGTCCAGCACCAGGCGCGTGCCGCGGATGCGCGACACGCAGATGCACAAGGTCTGGCCCGCGGCACGCTCTTCTTCGCCCAGATAGCGATCGCGATGATCGATGGGGCCGTCGGCGGAGACGACGGGCAGCGGGCACAGGCCGCATTCGCCACGCGCGCAGTCCCACAGCACCGGCACGTCGGCCAGGCGCAGCGCATCCAGGATGCTGGCGTCGGGGCCGACCTGGACGGTCCTGCCCGTGCGGCGCAGTTCGACCTCGAAGGCCGTCTCGTCGCCCGTGGGTCCGGCGGTGAACACTTCGCTGCGCACGCGGCCGGGCTCCCACCCCAGCGCGGCGCCTGCCTGGTGGGTAGCGGCGATCATGGACGCGGGGCCGCACACATACACGCGCACCCCGTCCGGCTGCGAGGCGAGCAGGCCGCGCAGGTCGAGCACGCCCGCCTCGTCGCTGTAGTGGAAGCGCACGCGGTCGCCGGCCACCTGTTCCAGCACGTCGCGATAGGCCATGGCCGACGGATCGCGTCCGGCATACACGACGCTGTAGCGACAGCCCCGGCGGGCCAGGCTGCGCGCCATGGACACGATGGGCGTCACGCCTATGCCGCCGGCGATGAGCAGGGTGCGGGCGTCGCGCCGGTCCAGCGGGAAATCGTTGACCGGCGCGGCGACGCGCAGGCGCGTGCCCGGCGCGAAGGTATCGTGGATGAAGGCCGAGCCGCGCGCCCGGTCCTCCCTTTGCACGGCGATGCGATAGACGTGCCGCGGATCGTCCGGGCCGGCCAGTCCGCCTATCAGCGAATAGTGCCGCACGATGGGCCCCCGCTCGCGCGACACCATGTGCAGCGCCACGTGCGCCCCCGGCTCGTAGCGCGGCAGCGGCCGGCCATCGGCCGAGGCCAGCAGATATTCCTTGATGCGCGGCGTCAGCGGCCGGGCCCCGGCCACCACCACCTCGAAGTGCTTGCTTGCCACGACTGTGCTCCCGTGCGGCGTCAATCCAGGTGGATATCGGCGCCCTTGATGATCGGTCCCCACTTGGCGATTTCCTCGTCCACCAGCCGCGCCATGTCGCGCGGCGGCATGGCATAGGCCTCGTAGGTGAAGGTGGCCAGTTTCTCCTGCACGTCGGGCGCCTTCAGCGCGGCGGCGATGCCTTCGTTCAGCCGCTGCACGATCCCGGCCGGCGTGCCCTTGGGAACGAACAGGCCGTTCCAGCCGCCGACCTCGAAGCCGGCCGGTCCGCCGGCCTGCGCCACGGTCGGCACCTCGGCATAGCCCGGCAGGCGCTGCGGCGCCGCCACGGCCAGGAAGCGCACCTTCCCGGACTGGTAGACGGGCCCGGCCGACACGGGCGTTCCCAGTGTCCAGTTCACGTCTCCCACGGCCACCGACTGGAACAGCTGGGCCGATTCCTTGTAGGGCACGTGCATCATGCTCGTGCCGGTGGCCGCCTCCAGCAGCAGCCCGCCCAGGTGCGCCGGACTGGCCACGCCCCAGGATCCGTACGAGACACCGCCGGGCCTGGCCTTGGCCGCGGCGACGAGATCGCCCATCGTCCGCCATGTCGAACCGGCGGGTACCACGATGAAGAAGTAGTTGCGGACCAGCGGCGTGACCGGATCGAAATCCTTGCGCACGTCGTAGGGCAGCCTGGCGAACAGGTAGGGCTGGGTGCCCACGTGGTAGCTGTCCATGTGGACCAGCGTGTAGCCATCGGGCGCGGCGCGCCGGCCGGCCTCGAAGGCGAGGAAGCCGCTTGCGCCGGGCCGGTTCTCCACGATCACCTGCTGCCCCAGCGTGGCGGTCAGCTTCTCGGCGACGATGCGCAGCAGCACGTCGGGCCCCTGGCCCACGGCGAACGGCGTCACGATCTTGACCGGCCGTGCCGGGTAGCCCGGTCCGGCGGCCCCGGCGGCGGCCGATGCCCCGGCCAGGACGGCGGTGGCCAGCATGCGCAGGATCGGCGATTTTGGCATGAGAGTCTCCTCTTGATGGATACGAGGACGTCGCTTGCGCCCCCATTGTTGGAAGGCATTTTATTAAGGAATAATGGCGAATATTTGTTCAAAAAATAGCTATCAGTAATCTCGAACTGGAATAAATTGGACGCCATCACGCAACTGCGCACCTTCACCACCGTCGTCGCCTGCGGCGGCTTTTCCGAGGCGGCCCGGCAGATGGACGTCGTCCCCTCGGTGGTGGCCAAGCGCATCCGCCAGCTGGAAGCCACCGTGGGCGCCCGGCTGTTCGACCGCACCACCCGCACGGTGCGCCTGACCGAAGCGGGCGAGAAACTGCACGCCCGCGCCGGCGTGCTGGTGGCCAGCTTCGAGGACCTGGTGCAAAGCGTGGAGCGGGATGCCTCCAAGCTGGTGGGACACCTGCGGATCGCGACGCCGACCACGCTGACCACGGTCCGGCTGGGGCCGCTCTTCAATGCCTTCCTGGCGCGGCACGATGGCATCACGATGGAGATCTCGCTGGTCGACCATTCCACCAACCCCGCCGAGCGGGACTACGACCTGGCCATCAGCGGCAGGCCCGCCAGCTACGAAGGCGTGGCCGAGATCCCCCTGTGCCCGGTGGACACCATGCTGTGCGCGGCGCCCGGCTATCTGGCGCGCCACGGCCGGCCCCGCCATCCCCAGGCCCTGACCGAACACGCCTGCCTGGTCTTCAAGCCGTCCGGCCGCGCCTGGCATTTCCGCAGCGCCCGCGGCGACATCAGCCTGGACATCCCCCCACGGCTGGTGGCCGACGACAACCTCACGCTGCGGGACGCCGCCCTGTCGGAACTGGGCATCGCCGCCCTGCCCGCCTACGTCGCCCGCCCGGCGCTGGAGGCGGGCACGCTGGAGACGGTACTGGACGATTTCCCGCTGCAGGAAACCTGGTTCAAGGCCTATGTCCCCCGGCGCAGGCAGCACGTCGCCCGTGTCTCCGCCCTGGTCGACTGGCTGGTCGCCCACCTGCGGCCGGACGTCCCGCCCGCCCGCTGATCCCCGCCCCGCGGCGTCTCGCCGCCGCCACGCCTGGACGCCGCCCGCGCGCCTGCGGGAAACCCCCAGTCACGGCCGCTCCCGCCCCGCCTCCAGGCGCCGCGCGGGCGGCCGGCGCGTCCCGGGCGTGGGCATATCACCAGTTCGTGAAAATTCAGTTTTTTGTCAGCAACTTGTCAGTGCCGCGTCAGTAACTGTTTCTACTCTGATTTCAAGCCCGAGGCTCCCGTGGCTGAGGGCCAGTCTGCCGTTCCAACTATTACTCCTTTACAGCAGGCCCACCCAGGAGACATTCCTTCATGAGCACCACCGTCAGCAGTTCAGGGGCGCCGACTCCGGCCGCGCGCCCCATGACCAAGGAAGAGCGGCGCGTGATCTTCGCCTCGTCGCTAGGCACGGTATTCGAGTGGTACGACTTCTATCTTTACGGCTCCCTGGCCGCCATCATCGCCAAGCAGTTCTTCTCGGGGGTCAACGACACGGCGGCCTTCATCTTCGCGCTGCTGGCGTTCGCGGCAGGCTTCGCGGTCCGGCCGTTCGGGGCCCTGGTGTTCGGCCGGCTGGGAGACCTGGTCGGACGCAAGTACACCTTCCTGATCACCATCCTGATCATGGGCCTGTCGACCTTCATCGTCGGGATACTGCCCTCCTACGCCTCCATCGGCATCGCGGCACCCGTCATCCTCATCATCCTGCGGCTGGCGCAAGGCCTGGCGCTGGGCGGCGAGTACGGCGGCGCGGCCACCTACGTGGCCGAGCATGCGCCGCAGGGCAAGCGCGGCGCCTACACCGCCTGGATCCAGACCACGGCCACCCTGGGCCTGTTCCTGTCGCTGCTGGTGATCCTGGGCGTGCGCAACGCCACCGGCGAGGAAGCCTTCGCTTCCTGGGGATGGCGCATCCCGTTCCTGGTCTCCATCTTCCTGCTGGCCATCTCGGTCTGGATCCGGCTCAAGCTGAACGAGTCGCCCACCTTCCAGCGCATGAAGGCCGAGGGCAAGGGATCGAAGGCGCCGCTGACCGAGTCCTTCGGCCAGTGGAGCAACCTGAAGGTCGTCCTGCTGGCGCTGCTGGGCCTGACCGCCGGCCAGGCCGTGGTCTGGTACACGGGGCAGTTCTATTCGCTGTTCTTCCTGACCCAGACCCTGAAGGTGGACGCCACCACGGCCAACATCCTGATCGCCCTGGCCCTGCTGATCGGCACGCCCTTCTTCCTGGTCTTCGGCTCGCTGTCGGACAGGATAGGCCGCAAGCCCATCATCATGGCCGGCTGCCTGATCGCCGCCATCGCCTACTTCCCGCTGTTCAAGGCCATCACGCACTACGCCAATCCGGCGCTGGAGGCGGCGCAGGCCAAGGCGCCGGTGGTCGTCGTGGCCGATCCCAAGACCTGCTCGTTCCAGTTCAACCCCGTGGGCACCGCCAAGTTCGTCAGTTCCTGCGACCAGGTCAAGTCCTTCCTGGCCTCGAACTCGGTCAACTACAGCAACGAGGCGGCCCCGGCCGGGTCCGTGGCCAAGGTCAAGGTGGGCGACACCGTCATCGAGTCCTTCGAAGGCGCGGGCCTGCCGGCGGCCGAGCTCAAGACCCGCGGCGACGAGCTCAAGGCCCGGCTGACGTCGGAAATCCGCAACCACGGCTACCCCGCCAAGGCCGACCCGGCCCAGGTCAACAAGCCCATGCTGGTACTGCTGCTGACGCTGCTGGTGATCCTGGTCACCATGGTCTACGGCCCGATCGCGGCCATGCTGGTGGAAATGTTCCCCACCCGCATCCGCTACACCTCGATGAGCCTGCCCTACCACATCGGCAACGGCTGGTTCGGCGGCTTCCTGCCCACCACCGCCTTCGCCATCGTGGCGGCCACCGGCAATATCTATAACGGGTTGTGGTATCCCATCATCGTCGCCGTGATGAGCCTGGTCATCGGCACCCTGTTCATCAAGGAAACCAAGGACAACCGCCTGGAGGACTGATCCCGGCAGGGGCGCGGCCATGCCGTGCCCCTTCGCTTATGCGGCGCGCATGCAACAATCCGCCCCAGAACGGAGCGTGCCAAGGCTTCCCACCGTCGCAAGTCTTGGGTTATCGTACCAAGCGTTACAATCCCGGCCTTGCCGGGTTTTGTTTTTTCAGCCAGTTGGAGACCTTGCCATGCGGGCGACCGAGCCCCAGGCCACAGGCCGCACATCGGGGAATCCCCCTGGGAGCACACCGAGTCTCGTCGCCGAGTCTCTCAGCAAATCCTTTCTATCCGGTAATGTTCGCGAGCGCATTTTGCGAGATTTGTCGGTTAGCATCATGCCCGGCGAACTGACTTTGATTTCCGGACCATCGGGCTGCGGCAAGAGCACCCTGCTGGCCATACTCAGCGGCATGCTACGTCCGGATGCCGGCATGGTGCGCGCCCTGGGCCAGGATCTTGGCCTGTTGCAGCTGCAAGAGCTTGAACGTTTCCGGCTGATGCATACCGGCTTCGTATTCCAGGGCTTCAACCTGTTTCCCGCGCTGACGGCTGTCGAACAGGTCGTCCTGCCCCTGCGCTACGTGGGCCTGTCCAGGTCGCGGGCCGAAGAACAGGCCTGGGCCGCCCTCGAGGAAGTGGGCATGAGCGGACGAGCGCGCCAGCGGCCCTCGGGCCTGTCGGGCGGCGAACAGCAGCGCGTGGCCATCGCCCGTGCGCTCGCCAAGGAACCCGAACTGCTCTTTGCGGACGAGCCCACCAGTGCGCTGGACGCCGGCAACGGCATGAAAGTCATCGACATCCTGCACCGCATCGCCAAGCGCCACGGCGCCACGGTGCTGTGCGTCAGCCACGATCCGCGCCTGATCAGCCATGCCGACCGCGTCCTGACCATGGAGGATGGACGCATCCTGGACGACAGGCGCACCGATGCGCTGGTCGCCGAAACCTAGGAATTTCCCAGCTCGTGCCTAAGCTTTTCACCTCTTTTCGCCTTGGAATCGTGGCCGCGCTGACCGGCAGCCTGGTGCTGGCCGCGTGTTCCCGCCAACAGCAGGCCGAAGCCCCGGTGGCCGACCAGCCGCCCTACGCCGCCGTCGCGCGCGGGCGCGTCGACGTCGAAGGCGGCCTGGTGCGCGTGGGCGCGGCCGTGGACGGCACCGTCGCACGCGTGGCGGTGCGCGACGGCGACCAGGTCAGGAAGGGCCAGGCGCTGATCGAATTCAATCCTTCGGCGGCCCAGCTGGCCGTCGATGCGGCCGACGCCGAACTGCGCCAGGCGCAAGCCCAGGAACGCGTACTGCGCAGCCGCCTGCCGGGGCTGAAGCAGCGCGCCCAGCGGCTGGCCGAAGCCGCGGCCGGCGGGGCCATCGACGGGCAGGCCGCCGACGACGCGCGCAGCGCCGTGGCGCAGGCCGAGGCCGAGGTCCTGGCGGCCCAGGCGACGGTGGACGTCGCGCGCCAGAAATTGCGTGCTGCGCAATGGACGCTGGAGCGCCAGCAGGTCCGCTCGCCCGTGGACGGCGAGGTCGTGGGCCTGGAGGTGCAGGTCGGCAACGCGGTCACCGCCCAGACGGAAATGCTGCGGGTGCTGCCCAAGCGGCGCCTGATCGTCCGGGCCGAGGTGAACGAAGCCTACGTCGGGGCGCTGAAACCCGGCATGCAGGCCGAGATCGTGGAAGAATCCGCCCCCGGCGGCACCCCGATCCCTGCCCGCCTGGAACGCATAGGCAGCGTGTTCCAGGTCATGTCTCCCAGCGACGATCCCCAGGAGCGGATCAGCCGCCGCAGCGTCGAAAGCCTGCTGTCGATCGAAAACCCCGAAAAGCTGCGTGTCGGCCAGCGCGTGCTGGTCCGTTTCCTTCCCTAAAGGCTTGCCATGTTGCTCAGTCAGTACACCGTCGACGAACGCCCCGGCTCCGAGTGGATCGTGTTGTGCGACTTCGACGGCACCATTTCCAAGCAGGATGTCACCGATACCCTGCTTGAACACTTCGGCCGGCCGGGATGGCAGGAACTGGAAGCCGCGTGGGAACGGGGAGAGATCGGCTCGCGCGAATGCATGGCCAAGCAGATCGCGCTGCTGGACGCCAGCAAGGAAGAGCTGGACGACCTGGTGGCGAGCATCGAGATCGATCCGGCCTTCCCGGGGTTCGTGGCCCAGGCGCGCAGCCTCGGCACGCCGGTGCACATCGTCAGCGACGGGCTGGCCGGCGTGATCACCGCCATCATGGACCGCCACGGACTGGCGGACCTGCCCGTGGTGGCTAACCGCTTCGAACAGGCCGGCCCGCGCGACTGGCGGCTGACCTTCCCCTACGCCGATGCCGCCTGCCGCAAGGCCAGCGGTACCTGCAAGTGCTCCTACGGGTCGGGCGTGCGCGGTCTCCACGAGAAAATCCTGTACGTGGGCGACGGCGCCTCGGACTTCTGCGTGTCCGGCACGGTCGACTTCGTGCTGGCCAAGCACCGCCTGATCGACTACTGCCGCGACCATGGCCTGGTGCACATTCCCATTGCCGGCTTCGACGAGGCCCGCAATGCGCTCGACTTCATCCTGAAAGGCCAGTTGCAAGCCATCGCGCAACCTCCGCGCGGCTTCACCGCCGCGCCGGCGGCAGCCAGCACCGCCTGAGCCCCGCGCGGCCCCATTCTTCACCTCATGATCAAATCCGCGGATTTCTATTTCGAAGGCGGCCGCGCGGGCGTGCTGCTCATCCATGGCCTGACCGGCACTCCCAACGAAATGCGCACCGTGGGCAAGGGCCTGCACCGGGCCGGCTTCACGGTCTACGGCATGCAGTTGGCGGGCCACTGCGGCGACGTCGACGATCTCATCCGCACCGGCTGGAAGGACTGGTACGCCAGCGTGCTGGAGGGCGTGGACCGCCTGCGCCGCGATGTCGACCACTGCTTCGTCGCCGGCCTGTCGATGGGCGCGGTGCTGGCGCTGAAGGCGGCGGCCGACCGGCCCGACGACATCGCCGGCGTCGGCGTCTACGGCGCCACCTTCCGCTACGACGGCTGGAACATTCCCTGGTACTCGCGCCTGTCGTTCCTGCTGCCCTGGTTCAAGCGCTTCAACCTGTTCCAGGACAAGGTCTTCGACGAAGAGCCCCCCTACGGCCTGAAGGACGAACGGCTGCGCGCCGCGGTATCGTCCAGCATGCTGGGCGGCGACAGCGCGGACGCGGGACTGCCCGGGAACCCCTGGCCCTCGCTGGCCGAACTCATCGACCTGTCGGCCACGGTACGCCGCCAGCTGCACCAGGTGCGCGCGCCCTGCCTGGTCATGCACGCCGCCGAGGACGACATGGCCAGCGTCGGCAACGCGCAGCTGGTGATGGAGCGCGTCGGCGGCCCGGCCAAGCTGGTGCTGCTGCACGACAGCTACCATATGATCACGGTGGATCGCGAGCGCCGCGAGGTCATCCGCGAGTCGGCCGAGTTCTTCTCGGAAATCGCCGCGCAGCGCGAAGGCGCCACGCCGCGGGCGGCGGCGCGATGACTCCGCTCGTCGCCCTGCTGTGGACGCTGAACGTGCTGGTCGATACCGGCGGCCAGCTCGCCTTCAAGGCGGCCGCCACCACGCCGGCCGAGGGCAGCGGCCTGCGCTACTGGCGCGAGCTGGCGCGCCGCCCCTGGATCTGGATAGGCATCGCCTGCTATATCCTGGAGTTCGTCGTCTGGCTGGCCTTCCTGTCGCTGGTGCCGCTGTCCGAGGGCGTGCTGCTGGGCTCGATCAACATCGTCGCCATCATGATCGCCGGCCGCTTCCTGTTCAACGAACACCTGACGCCGCTGCGGGTGGCCGGCATCGCGCTGATCGCCGCCGGCGTGGCGGTCGTGGGGATACCGTGATGCGCCGCTTCTACCTGATCGGCTTCGGCCTGCTGATGGCCTTCGACACGCTGGCGCAGATCAGCTTCAAGTACGCCGCCAACCATGCGATGCCGCTGGCCGCCGACCTGGACTGGCTGCTGCGGGTATTCGGCCAGCCGTGGATCTACGGCGCCTTCGTCGGCTACATCGGCGCCTTCTTCACCTGGATGTCGCTGCTCAAGCGCGCGCCCATCGGGCCCGCCTTCGCCGCCTCCCACCTCGAAGTCGTGACGGTCATGCTGGTGTCGGTCTGGCTGTTCGACGAACACATCACCACCAACCAGATGCTGGGCGCGCTGCTGATCATCGGCGGCATCGTCTGCCTGGCCTTCGGCGAGGCCAGCGAATCGCGGCGCCTCCACCCGGAGTCCGGCCGTGCCGACGCCTAGGCTCGCGGCCGGCGCCCACGGGCGCGACATCCCCCCCACGGCGGGCCTGCCGCTGCGGTGGAGCGACCTGTTGCCGGGCGGTCCCGCGGACCTGGAGACCAGCCTGGCAGCCTGGCTGGGCGTCGACGCCTTGCAGCTGGAATGCTCCGGCACCTCCAGCCTGGTCGTCTCGCTGTTGACGCTGGCCCGGCGCAGCTCGCGCAAGACCGTCGTCCTGCCCGCCTACACCTGCCCGCTGGTCGCGCTGGCAGTCCACCACTGCGGGCTGCGGCTGAAGCTGTGCGACCTCGCCCCCGGCCATTTCGATCTCGACCCGGACGCGCTCGAGGCGGCCTGCGACGGCGATACGCTGGCCATCGTGGTCACCCACCTGGCCGGACGCGTGGCCGACACCGATGCCGCGCTGCGCTGCGCCGCCCGCTGCGGCGCGGCCGTCATCGAGGACGCGGCGCAGGCGCTGGGCGCCCGCCGCAACGGACGCAGCGTGGGCCTGGACGGCGACATCGGCTTCTTCAGCCTGGCCGCGGGCAAGGGCCTGAGCATCTACGAGGGCGGCCTGCTGCTGGCGCGCGATCCCGCGCTGCGCGACGAGCTGCGCGCCACCAGCGCGCGCACCGTCGGCCGCCGCCCGGGATGGGAGGCGCGCCGCAGCCTGGAACTCCTGGCCTACGCGCTGCTGTACGGGCCACGCGGCATGCGCCTGGCCTACGGCAACCCGCAGCGCGCGGCCTTGCGGGCCGGCGATCCCGTACGAGCCGCCGGCGACGATTTCCCCCTCGACATCCCCATCCACCGGGTCGGCCGCTGGCGCCGCGGCGTGGGCGCGCGAGCGGCCCGCCGCCTGCCGGCGTTCCTGGACGATGCCCGGGCGCGCGCCCGGCGGCGCCTGGAGCGGCTGCAAGGCCTGCCCGGCGTACGAGTGATGCAGGACACCGCGGGCGGCGACGGCGTCTGGCCGTTCTTCATGCTGCTGCTGCCCGATGCGCAATCCCGGCGGCTCGCGCTGGACCGGCTATGGGGCGCGGGACTGGGCGTGGGCCCCTTGTTCGTGCACACCCTGCCCGACTACGATTACCTGCGCCCCATCGTCGCCGATGCGCCGGTGCCCCACGCCCGCGACTTCGCGGCGCGGACGCTGTCGATCACCAACAGCCACTGGCTGGACGACGAACGATTCGAGGTGATTTGCGCCTCGCTTGCCGCCTCGCTCCCCTCGCCCTGAGCGTCGCGGCGCTTCGGCGCGTCAAAGAAAGCGGTCCAGGATACGGCGGCTGGCCCGGTCCAGGCGCTCCAGGTCGCGGATCAGGAAATGAATGCCGTGGCCGTCCGAGATCAGGAGCTTGGACTGGGAGATGCGCCGGATGTCCTGTTCGCTCTTGAGCCACAGCCGGGCTTCGCCGCGGTTGGTGCGGACGGTCCAGGTCGTGGGCGTGACGTAGCTCGCCACCTGCACGATGCGCTGGATCTCGGGCATGAATTCGCGGTGCCCGAGCTCTTCCCGCACCAGATCCCGCGCCGCGGGCGGCAGGTCCGCCAGGCGCGGGATCCAGGCGACCTCGTGCCCGCCCGGGCCGACCAGCGAGATGTCCTCGGACTCGGTATCGATGGGAAAGGCGCGCACGGGCGTCACTTCCTCGGCCGCGCCGCCATCGGCGGGGGTGCAGATCAGCCGGCCGTAGGCGTTGCGACTCAGCGTATAGGGAAAGGCCTGGCTCATGCTTGTTCCTCGTCGTCGCCGTCCCAGGTGTTGTCGCTGTCGCTGCCGGGAGGATCGAGCTGGCGGGTCTGTGCCTGGTGCAGGCGGTAGTAGGCGCCGCCCTTGGCGATCAGGTCCTCGTGGCGGCCCTGCTCGACGATGCGGCCACGGTCCAGCACCACCAGCCGGTCGGCCCGCCGCAAGGTGCTGAGCCGGTGGGCCACGGCGATGGTGGTGCGCCCCTGCACCAGGTTGTCCAGCGCCTTCTGGATCTCCTGTTCGGTCGAGGTGTCGACCGACGACGTGGCCTCGTCCAGGATCAGGATGCGCGGATCGATCAGCAGCGCGCGGGCGATGGAGATGCGCTGGCGCTCGCCTCCCGACAGGGCCTGGCCGCGTTCGCCCACCAGCGAATCATAGCCGTGCGGCAGGCGCAGGATGAACTCGTGCGCGTGGGCCGCGCGCGCAGCGGCCACGATCTCCTCGCGGGTCGCGTCGGGCTTGCCGTAGGCGATGTTCTCGGCCACCGTCCCGAAGAACAGGAAGGGCTCCTGCAGCACCACGCCGATGTTGCGCCGGTACTCGGGAATGGACAACGCGCGGATGTCGACGCCGTCCACCTTGATCGATCCCTGCGCGACGTCGTAGAAACGGCAGATCAGGTTGACCAGCGTGCTCTTGCCCGAGCCGCTGTGCCCCACCAGGCCAATCATCTCGCCCGGCCGGATGTCCAGGTCTATGCCGCGCAGCACGGCGCGCGTGCCGTAGCGGAAGGTCGCCTCGCGGATCTGGATGCTCCCCTCCACCCGGCCGATGGGCACCGGATGGGCCGGTTCGGGCACGCTGGAGACGCGGTCCAGGATGTCGAAGATGCGCTTGGCGCCCGCCGCCGCCTTTTGCGTGACCGAGACGATGCGGCTCATGGAGTCCAGCCGCAGGTAGAAGCGGCTGATGTAGGCCAGGAACGCCGCCAGCACACCCACCGAGATATGGTGGTTGGCGATCTGCCAGATGCCGAATATCCAGACCACCAGCAGGCCGACCTCGGTCAGCAGGATGACCGTGGGCGAGAACATCGACCACGTGGTGTTGACCTTGTCGTTGACCGCGAGGTTGTGGTTGTTGGCCTCGCGAAAGCGCGCCACTTCGCGCTTTTCCTGGGCGAAGGCCTTGACCACCCGGATGCCCGGGATGGTGTCGGCCAGCACGTTGGTGATCTCGGCCCAGTTGCGGTCCACCTTCTCGAACCCGTGGCGCAGCTTGTCGCGCACCAGGTGGATCAGCCAGGCGATGAAGGGCAGCGGCAGCAGCGTGACCAGCGCCAGCCAGGGATCGATGGAGACCAGGATGCCGGCGGTCATCAGGATCATCAGCACGTCGGTGGCGAAGTCCAGCAGGTGCAGCGACAGGAAGACGCAGATGCGGTCGGTCTCGTTGCCGATGCGCGCCATGAGATCGCCCGTGCGCTTGCCGCCGAAGTATTCCAGCGACAGTTGCTGCAGGTGTTCATAGGCGCTGGTGCGCAGGTCGGCGCCGATGCGCTCGCTGACCCACGCCAGGATGTAGGTGCGCGACCAGCCCAGCACCCAGGCCACCAGCGCCGCGCCCAGCAGCCCGGACAGGTACAGCGCGGCCAGCTCGTAGTCGATGGGCTTGCCGTTCTGGAACGGGATCAGCACGTCGTCCATCAGGGGCATGGTCAGGTAGGGCGGAACCAGCGTCGCGGCGGTGGACAGGACAGTCAGGATGAAGCCCAGGAGCAGCCGGCCGCGATAGGGCCGGGCGAAACGGCGCAGCCGCAGCAGGGCCCAGCCCCGGTTCTCGACCGGTGCCTCCGCCTCGCAGGCCGGGCAGTCCTGCTCGCCTTCCGGCAGCGGCGCATGGCAGCGCGGGCAGGCCGGGGCCAGCCGGGCCGCCACGCCGCCCCGCGCCAGCGCGGCCAGCTGGCGGTCGAACTGGTCGGCCAGCCGGACGGCACCGGCGTGGTGCGCCATGGTCGTGCGCCAGAGCGCCAGCCGGGCCTGCGCATCCACCAGCTCGACCGCGACCACGCCCGCGTGGTCCGACAGCGCCAGCCGCATCCCCTCGCGCAGTGGCCAGTCGCGCCATCCCGGCGCATCGGCCGAGGCCGCCAGCAGCCGGGTCTCGGTCAGCACCAGCGCGCCCCGGGCATAGCGCAGTTCGGTATCGAGATCCAGCTCCAGCCAGGCGCAGACGGTTTCGCCGTCGGCCAGCGGCGGGGCGGCCTGGCCACGCCAGGCATCGGGCAGGGAGGACAACGGATAAGACGCGGCAGTCATCGGCGGGCAGTGCCCCAAATAAGCAACATAGTATTTGTAACTATTTATAATTCATGAAAATATGTCAGCCTCACGTAAGTATTATAGTTCCCACCAACTTCCGTTGTTCGAGAAACCGATGCGTTGTAGCGTCGCATCTAGGGGATTCCCTAAACCGTGTATTCCATCTTGCCTGCCAGGCAAGGGGGCAATACATTTCCGCTCATCTACGATTGTCATCGGATTGACTCGAGTACGCCCCGAGAGCGTACACCCAGCTCGCATCGTTCCACCCGGACCCTCGTCCCAACTTCTCAGCCTGTCCGCGCCGCCTGCACGCCCCGGTTTTCCGTTCCGCGCCGCGCGCCCCGCTCCAGACCCATTTTCGTCATGAAACGCAAACACATTGAATTCCTCGATGTGCTGTCCCTGCGCGGACCCAGCATGTGGACTTATCCGCCCGTCCTCGAGGCCTGGGTGGACATCGGGGAGCTCGAGGACTTTCCGTCCAACCTGATCCCGGGCTTCTACGAGCGGCTGGAGGCCTGGCTGCCGACGCTGATCGAGCACCGTTGCAGCTACGACGAACGCGGCGGCTTCCTGCGCCGCGTGCGCGAAGGCACCTGGCCGGGCCACATCCTGGAACACGTCACGCTGGAGCTGCAGAACCTGGCCGGACTGCCGGGCGGCTTCGGCAAGGCGCGCGAGACGTCCACCCGCGGGGTCTACCGCGTCATCGTCAGCGCCTACCAGGAAGAAGTCACGCGCGCCGCGCTCCACACGGCGCGCGATCTGGTCATGGCCGCGATCGAGGACCGCCCCTACGACGTGCCGGCGGCCATCGAGGCCCTGCGCGACCTCGTCAACGAACACTGGCTGGGCCCCAGCACCGCCAGCATCGTGCAGGCCGCCGAGGACCGCCGCATTCCCTACATCCGCCTCAACCAGGGCAACCTGGTGCAGTTCGGCTACGGCGCCGCCCAGCACCGCATCTGGACCGCCGAGACCGACCGCACCAGCGCCGTGGCCGAAGGCATCGCCTGCGACAAGGACCTGACCAAGAGCCTGCTGCAGGCCTGCGGCGTCCCCGTGCCCGAGGGACGCGCCGTGGACAGCAAGGACGACGCGTGGGAAGCCGCGCAGGAAATCGGCCTGCCGGTGGTGGTCAAGCCCAGCGACGGCAACCACGGCCGGGGCGTGTTCCTGGACCTGCGCACGCGCGAAGCCATCGAGACCGCATTCGACGTGGCCAGCGGCGAAGGCAGCGGCGTGATCGTCGAGCGCTGCGTGCCCGGCAACGAACATCGCCTGCTGGTGGTGGGCGACCGCATGGTGGCCGCGGCGCGCGGCAAGACGGCCTCGGTGATCGGCGACGGCCGCTCCACGATCCAGCAGCTGATCGGCAGCCAGCTCAACTCGGACCCGCGCCGCGGCAACACCGAAGAGCATCCGCTGAACCTGGTCGCGCTGGACTCCGCCGCGCGCATCGAACTCGAACGCCAGGGCTATGACGGCGACTCCGTCCCGCCCGCCGGCAAGGAAGTCCTGATCCAGCGCAACGGCAACGTCGCCTTCGACGTGACCGACGAAGTCCACCCCTCGGTCGCGGCGCACGTGCGGCTGGCGGCGCGCATCGTCGGCCTGGACATCGCCGGCGTGGACCTGGTGGCCGAGGACATCTCGCGGCCGCTCGAGGAACAGGGCGGCGCCATCGTCGAGGTCAACGCCGGCCCCGGCCTGCTGATGCACCTGAAGCCGGCCGAGGGCAAGCCCCGTCCCGTGGGCCGCGCCATCGTCGACCACCTGTTTCCCAACGGCGCCGAAGGCCGCATCCCCCTGGTGGGCGTGTCCGGCAGCCACGGCATGACCGGCGTGGTGCACCTGGTCGGGCAATTCCTGCGGCTGTCGGGCCGCCGCGTGGCCACGGCGTCCAGCCAGGGCCTGTACTTCGACCACCGCCAGGTCGATCGCGCCCCCGCCGGCTGGAGCGCCGTGCAGCGCGCGCTGATGAACCCCCTGATGGAAGCGGCCGCGATCGAGAACGGCGCGCGCGCCATCCTGACGCAAGGCCTGGCCTACGACCGCTGCCAGGTCGGCGTGGTGACCAACCTGGACCCCGCGCAGACGCATCCGGACCTGTCCATCGTCGAGCCGCAGCAGATCTTCAACGTGCTGCGCACCCAGGTCGACGTCGTGCTGCCCACCGGCTGCGCCGTGCTGAACGCCGCCGACGAACTGGTGGCCGACATGGCCCGGCTGTGCGACGGCGAGGTGATGTTCTTCGCGCGCGACGGCAAGCTGCCCCGCATCGCCGAGCACCTGGCCGCCGGCAAGCGCGCGGTCTTCGTACGCGCCGGCTCCATCGTGCTCGCCCACGGCGCGGACGAAACCCTCCTGGCCCCGCTTGCCTCCGTGCCCTGCCTGGCCGGACAGCCGGGCCTGCCGATCGAAAGCGTCCTGGCCGCCGTTGCCACGGGCTGGGCGCTGGACCTGCCGCGGGACTGCATCCGCGCCGGGATCGAAACCTACGGCATGCCGGCCCCCGCGGCCGCCGCGGCCTGAAAGCCTGGGAAACGCACAGGAAGAACATCATGGAAGTCTCACGTATCCGCGCGCTGCGCGGCCCCAACCTGTGGAGCCGGCGCACCGCGCTCGAGGCGATCGTCTCGTGCACCGAAGCCGAGCGCGCCATCGCCGGCATCCCCGGCTTCGAGGCGCGCCTGCGCGCCCGCTTTCCCGCCATCGGCCTGTTGCAGCCGGCGGGACAGGAACGCTCCGTGTCCATGGCACGCGCGCTCGGGCTCGCCACGCTGGGGCTGCAATCGCAGGCCGGCTGCCCGGTCACCTTCGTGCGCACCGTCCCCACGCTGGACGCGGGCATCTACCAGGTCGTGGTCGAGTACACCGAGGAAGAAGTCGGCAGGCTGGCCCTGAAATTCGCGCTCGAACTGTGCCAGGCCGCCGAACAGGACACGCCCTTCGACCTGGAGGCCGCGCTGGCCAAGCTGCGCGACCTGGACGAGGACGTCCGCATCGGTCCCAGCACCGGCGCCATCGTGCAGGCGGCGGTCCAGCGCGGCATCCCGTACCGCCGCCTGACCCAGGGCAGCCTGATCCAGTTCGGCTGGGGCAAGAAGCAGCGGCGCATCCAGGCTGCCGAAATGGACCGCAGCAGCGCCATCGCCGAATCGATCGCCCAGGACAAGGAACTGACCAAGACGCTGCTGCATGCCGCCGGCGTCCCGGTGCCCGAGGGCCGCCCCGTCGAGGATGCCGAGGACGCCTGGGCGGCGGCGCAGGAGATAGGCGCCCCCGTGGTCGTCAAGCCACGCGACGGCAACCAGGGCAAGGGCGTCGCGGTCAACATCTCGACGCGCGAGCAGGTCCTGGCGGCCTATGCCGTGGCCGAAAAGTACGGTTCGGCGGTCCTGGTCGAACGCTACATTCCCGGCCACGATTTCCGCCTGCTGGTGGTGGGCAACAACCTGGTCGCGGCCTCGCGGCGGGATCCGCCGCAGGTGTTCGGCGACGCGGTGCACACCATCCGCGAACTGGTGGAAGAAGTGAACAAGGATCCTCGCCGCGGCGAGGGCCACGCCACCAGCCTGACCAAGATCCGCCTGGACGACATCGCCATCGCGACGCTGGCCAAGGCGGGCTACACTCCCGACTCGGTCCCGCCCAAGGGCGCGCTGGTCATCCTGCGCAACAACGCCAACCTGAGCACGGGCGGCACGGCCACCGACGTCACCGACGAAGTCCACCCCGAGTTCGCCGCCCACGCCATCGCGGCGGCGCGCACGGTGGGCCTGGACATCTGCGGCGTGGACGTCGTGGCCGGCACCGTGATCAAGCCGCTGGAAAGCCAGGGCGGGGCCATCGTGGAAGTCAATGCCGCTCCCGGCCTGCGTATGCATCTCGCCCCGTCCTACGGCAAGCCGCGCGCCGTGGGCGAGGCCGTCATCGCCGACATGTTCGCGCCCGAGGACGACGGCCGCATCCCCCTGGTCGCGGTGGCCGGCACCAACGGCAAGACCACGACCGTGCGCCTGATCGCCCATCTGCAGGGCGTCAACGGCCATCTGGTCGGCATGACCAATTCGGACGGCGTCTACATCGGCCAGCAGCGCATCGACGTGGGCGACTGCAGCGGGCCGCGCAGCGCCCGCAACGTGCTGCTGCACCCCGACGTCGACGCGGCCGTGTTCGAGACGGCGCGCGGCGGCATCCTGCGCGAGGGACTGGGCTTCGATCGCTGCGACGTGGCGGTGGTGACCAACATCGGCATGGGCGACCACCTGGGCCTGAACTTCATCAGCACGGTCGAGGATCTCGCGGTGGTCAAGCGGGTGATCGTCGAGAACGTGGCGCCCACCGGCACCGCCGTGCTCAACGCCACCGACCCCAACGTCGCCAACATGGCCGACAGCTGCCCCGGTTCGGTGATCTTCTTCTCCAGCGACCGCCAGCACACGCTGATCACCACCCAGCGCGCCAAGAACCAGCGCGTGGTCTATCGCGACGGGCAAGCCATCGTCGCGGCGCGCGGCGCCGAGGAACAGCGCATCGCGCTGGCCGACATCCCGCTGACCTACGACGGCGCGATCGACTTCCAGGTCGAGAACGCCATGGCGGCCATCGCCGCCGCCTGGGCGCTGGGCCTGGACTGGCAGGTCATCCGCCGCGGCCTGGCCAGCTTCGTGAACGACGCCCAGACCGCGCCCGGCCGTTTCAATCGCTTCGAGTTCCGCGGTGCCACGATCTTCGCCGACTACGGCCACAACCCGGACGCCATCCAGGCGCTGGTGCGCGCGATCGAGCGCATGCCCGCCAAGCGGCGTTCGGTGGTGATCAGCGGCGCCGGCGACCGCCGCGACGTGGACATCCGGCGACAGACCGAAATCCTGGGCACCGCCTTCGACCAGGTCGTGCTGTACGAAGACCAGTGCCAGCGCGGCCGCGAGGATGGCGCAGTGCTGGCCCTGCTGCGCGAGGGCCTGGCGGGCGCGACCCGCGCGCAGGACGTACGCGAGATCCGCGGGGAGTTCCTGGCCATCGACACGGCCATGGACGAACTCGGGGCGGGCGATCTGTGCCTGATCCTGGTGGATCAGGTGGAGGAAGCGCTGGCCCACATCGAGCAGCGCATCGCCGCGGATTGCGCGATCAATGCGGCGATGCGGCAGCCAGCAGGCCAATCAATCGCGCATTGAGCGCGTGCTGCTGGGCCTGCCATTGCGCCAGGAGTTCCGCCGATGGCGCCTCCTGGCCGTCGGCGGCGCTCAGCCACCGCTTCCACCAGGCGCGGTACTCGTAGTGCGAGACCTCGCCCGTGATGTCGCTGCCGATCACGCGGCCCGACAGCGCCTCGAGCGCCCGGGCCACGTGCTCCTCGCGCAGGATGCCCTGGTCCCAGTTGGTGCGCGCCACCTCGGGGTGGAACACGTCCTTGTCGATCGAGACATAGGTCGGCTCGGACGAGGCCGCCAGGACGGGCAGCACCGCATCCATCAGCGCCTGCGGGCCGTCGAAGCTGCGCACGGCGCCGCCCAGGCCCAGCAGCCGGGCCCAGCCGGCATCCACGTTCATGCACCAGTAGCTGAGCTTGCCGCCCGCCAGCGGACGCAGATAGTTTTCCCAGCTGTGCGACCAGCCCACGTCGCCCGACGTGATGCCGATCACATGGACGTGCGACACGAAGGGCAGCGCGGCCACCCTGCGCACCCACGACCCGCAGTGGATGCCGAACAGATAGCGCATGTTGTCCGGATGGTTGTCGAACACCACCACGCGGAACGGCCCTCGCGCGCGCATGCGCTCGATCAGGGGCCAGCTCAGGTGGTGGAAATCGCCGCTGCCCATCAGCACCGTGCCATGCTGCGCGGGCATCGCGCCGTCCAGCTCGCGCCGCAGGGCGCGGAACGTGGCCAGCGAGCACCCGAAGCGCACGGACTCCTGCCAGGACTGCAGCGGCAGCACCGTGGCGCCGGCCACGTGGCCGCAGGCATCGTCGAAATCGAGCACCAGCGGAGCCGCATTCATGACTTGTCGCCCTCGCTCCACGTACGGTCGCCCTCGAAACGCCCGGCGAAGCGCTTGAGCACGGCCCGCAGCAGGGGATTGCGGATGTAGACGGCGTGCCGGGTGAAGGTGAACGACGCCCCCAGGTAGGATTTCACCTCGGGATCGGTCCAGCCGGCGATGTAATGGCGCAAGCCGCGTTCCAGCGCGTATTCGAGGTTGACCATCCAGCTGACGAAATACAGGTTGTTGTCCCGCGCCTCGGGATACCGGAACCCGATGTACTTGTCGACCAGGTTGCCGTCGCACTCGAAGCAGATGTTGTAGCCGATCATCCGGCCTTCGCGCCGGTACACGAAAATGATCCCGCCGCTGTCGCCATCCTGCAGGACCCGCTGGAAGAAGTCTTCCGTCAGCAGGTCGAAATGCATCTCGCTCTGGTCGTAGACGTTGCGGTACAGCGCATAGAACTCGCGCAGCACCTCGGGGCGCGTGAACCGGGCATCGCCCGCCATGACCCGCTCGATGTCCAGCCCCGCGCGCGAGCGCAGCTTGCGGCGGATGTTCTTGCGCCGCGAATAGGACACCCTTTCCAGATAAGCGTCCAGGCTGGTGAAATCCACGGGTACGTAGGCCAGCGCCTGGCCTTCCACCAGCACGAAGCCCTCGGCCTGGCAGGCCTGGGCCAGCGCCGCCGCGTAGTCGTTTTCCTCAGCGCTCAGCAGCGGCGAGTCCTGCGGCAGGTCCTTGACGATCAGGAACGGCTGCTGGCCGCCGTGCTCGGCCTTCAGTTGCGCGGCCAGGCGCACGGGATCCGTGCCCGCGGCCAGCAATGCGTATTCCGAGACGGTCGTGCCGACGAACGCGGTGCGCGGCTGCAGCAGGCCCTTCCAGAAGCGGAAGCCCGGCAGGCGCCGCACGAGGCGCTTGGCACCGTCGTCGGCAGTGGTCAGCAGGTCGAAGCGGGCGCGGAACATCGGGCCGCCGCTGGCGGTCACCCACGCAGAAAAGCCTTGGGGCGGGCAAGCCAGGAAATGGCCTACCAGCCCCTCGGGTTCCAACCTGTTCAGGTACGGCCGCAGGAAGTCCGGGGTCGCCCCCGGACCGGCAACCTCAACCGCCGTTCTTTGCACGAGTCAGCAACTGGTCGAGCAGCGCCAGTCCCTGGTCGATCTCTTCCGGCGTGATGTGCAGCGAAGGCGCGAACGTGATGACGTTCTTGTAGTAGCCGCCGACGTCCAGGACCAGGCCCATCTTCTTGCCCTTGTAGTCCAGGTCGCCGGACAGGCCGATGTCCACCATCCGGTCCAGCAGCGCCTTGTTGGGCGTGAAGCCGTCCTCGGTGCAGATCTCGGCGCGCAGGGCCAGGCCCAGGCCGTCGACGTCGCCGATCTCGCGATGGCGCTTCTGCAGGTCCTTCAGGCCCTCCAGGAAGTGCTTGCCGCTGGCCATCACCATGGCCTCGTAGTCGACCTCGGCCAGCATCTTCATGGTTTCCAGGCCGACGGCGGTGCCGAGCGGGTTGGAAGCGAAGGTGGAGTGGGTCGATCCCGGCGGGAACACCGTGGGGTTGATCAGCTCTTCGCGCGCCCACAGGCCGGCCAGCGGGTTCAGGCCGTTCGTGAGCGCCTTGCCGAAGACCAGCACGTCGGGCTTGACGCCGAAGTGCTCGATGGCCCAGAGCTTGCCGGTACGGTAGAAACCCATCTGGATTTCATCGACCACCAGCAGGATGCCGTATTGGTCCAGCACCTTCTTCAGGCCCTTGAAGAAATCGGGCGGGGGCACGACGTAGCCGCCGGTGCCCTGGATGGCCTCGACGTAGAACGCGGCGTATTCGGCCTGGCCCACCTTCGGGTCCCAGACGCCGTTGTATTCGGTCTCGAACAGGCGGGCGAAACCGGCCACGCAATGTTCGCTGTATTCCTCGGGCGTCATGCCGCGCGGGCGGCGGAACGGATACGGGAACGGCACGAAGTGGGCGCGCTCGCCGAAGTGGCCGTAGCGGCGGCGGTAGCGGTAGCTGGAGGTGATGGCCGAGGCGCCCAGGGTACGGCCGTGGTAGCCGCCCTCGAAGGCGAACATCAGGCTCTTGCCTTCCGTGGCGTTGCGCACCAGCTTGAGCGAGTCCTCGACGGACTGCGAGCCGCCGACGTTGAAGTGCACGCGGCCCTTGTAGCCGAACTTGCGCTCGGCGTCCTGCGCGATGACCTTGGCCAGCTCGATCTTGGTCGGATGCAGGTACTGGCTGGCGACCTGGGGCAGCACGTCCAGCTGCTTCTTGAGCACGTTGTTCAGGCGCTCGTTGCCATAGCCGAAGTTGACGGCCGAATACCACATCTGCAGGTCCAGGTACGGCGTGCCCTGGGCATCGTACATGTAGCTGCCTTCGCAGCGATCGAAGATCTTCGGCGGATTGACGTAATGGACGGTATCACCGAACGAGCAGTATTGCGCTTCGTCGGCAAGCAGTTGGGATTCGGAGCTCATTAAGGGAAACCTCGGGGGAGATCAGTTGCGGCCGCGGGCCTTGTGGGCTGGGCGCCCACCGCTTATCGTTCTGGGAAGTACACGGGAAAGTCCCCGGCGACCTTCCCGACCCTCCGCCGTTGCGCAGTATCGCAGAAAAGCCGTGGACTGCCATCGTCGACACGGCCGGTGGGCTGCGCCTGTTGCAGGAGGCGCATAGGGTAAACGGCCATGGTGGACATTTCCATTACCATTCAGTAAGACGCTCCTGCCGCGGAATTATAGCTGCCCGGCGCCCGATATATCGCGCCGCTCGCGCCCGATGCCCAACAGACAGTAAGATCACGCCTGTCGCGATTTCGCCCCTCGTCGCCGGGGCCGCTTACCGCCTCCACGCCCCACAGCTCCTCTGCGCGCCTGGCCATGCCCTTTTCCCGTATTCCGCAGTGCCCTCCTTTTCGCCCCGGCCTCCGATGGGCGCTGGTCCTGGCGGCCGCCGCCCTGGCCGGCTGCGTGAGCGTTCCGGCCCCGGACCTGCATGCCGACGTCCCCGCGCAATGGAGCAATGCCGCACCGGGCGCGGCCGCACCCGCGCCCGCCGAATGGTGGAAGGCGTTCGGCGACCCGCAGCTCGACGGCCTGGTGGAGCAGGCGCTGGCCGGCAACCTGACCATCGCCGAGGCCCATGCCCGCCTGCAGGCCGCGCGCAAACTGCATGACGCAGCCAACGCGCCCTACCTGCCCAACCTGAATTTCCGCACGCGCGACGCGGTCGCGGCCGACGCCAGCAGTTCGTACTTCCAGGCCGGATTCGACGCCACCTGGGAATTCGGCCTGTTCGGGCGCGGCGAAAGCGCCGAACGGCAGGCCCGCGCCAGCGTGGACGCGGCCGCCGCCACCTTGCAGGGCGCGCGCGTCAGCGTCGCCGCCGAGGTCGTGCGCGCCTGGCGCGAGCTGCGCAGCGCCCAGGCCCGGCAGCGATTGCTGAAGGAAGCGGTCACTCTGCAGGAACGCCAGGTAGAACTTGTCTCGCTACGGGAACGTACGCGCCTCGCGTCGCGCGTGGACGTCGAGCGGACCCAGGCCGCGCTGGAACAGGCCCGGGCCTCGCTGGCCGACCCCGGCATGGCCGTGCGGCAAAGCGCGCTCAAGCTGGCCGTGCTCCTGGGCCGCCACGAGCCCGACCCCGCCTGGACCCGCGAGCCGGCCGTCGCCACGCCCCCTGCCACGCTGGCCGCGATCGCCAGCACGCCCGCCGACATGCTGCGCACCCGTCCCGACGTCCAGATGGCCCAGGCGCGCGTGCTGGATGCCGCGGGCGCGCTAGGCATCGCCCGGGCCGACCTCTACCCCCGGCTGGGCATAGGCGGTTCGCTGACGGTGGCCAGCAACTTCGCCAACAACTTCAACCGGCGCAATACGCCTACCTATACCCAGACGATCTTCTCGCTGGGGCCGCTGATCGACATCCCGCTGTTCGACTGGGGCCAGCGGCAGGCCGCCGCGCACGCCCGCAGCGACGAACTCGATGCCGCCCTGCTGGCCTACCGGCAGGCCGTGCTAGAAGGATTGTCCGAGGCCGAGTCGGCGCTGATCGAACTCGACCACTACCGGCAACGCCGCGAAGCCGAGGAACGCGCGCTGCAAGCGATCGGCCGGGCCGCCGACCACGCCGGGCGGCTGACGGCCTCGAAGCTGTCGAGCGAATTCGACAACGCCGACCTCGCCTCGCGCCGCATCCAGGCCCAGCTGGCGCTGTCGGCCACCACGCTGGCGCGGGACCTCGCGTTCATCTCGCTGCACAAGGCCGTGGGCGGCGCCCCGGCCTGGCGCGGCGAGGAACAATCCTCCGCCGCCGCTTCCCCCCACGATCATTGACATGCTCGCACGCAAGACTCTCATCCACGAATGGCCGCGCTTCCTGCCGGCGGTGGTGGCGGTGGCCTTCTCGGGCCTGCTGCTGCTGGCCCAGGCCAGCCTGGTACTGGGCATCTTCGGCAACGCGGCGGTCTACATCACCGCGTCCGACGCCGACATCTGGATAGGCTCGCCCGGCACGCAAAGCATCGACCAGGGCCTGCCGCTGAACCCCGACATCGAGATGCCCCTGCGCATGGACCGCGGCGTCGCGGCCGTGGAACCCTTCTACCTGCGCTCGGCCGAATGGCGCAGCCCCGAGGTGCATGGCGGGATGAGCGTGGCCGTCTCGGGCGTGGACGTCCGGCCGGGCAGCATGCTTTTCGCGCGCCTGCTGTCGCCCGAGATGCGCGAACGCCTGGCCGAGATCGGCACCATCGTCGTGGACCGCGCCGACCTGCACAAGCTGGGTACGCGGCAAGGCGGACAGGCGACGCTCAACGGCCATCCGGTGCGTGTCATCGGCGTCATCAGCGGCCTGCGCGCCCTGGACGGCGCCAACGTGCTGGCCTCGTCCGACACGGCGCGGCTGATCAGCACCCCGGACGAAGGCGACCTGCCCACCTACTTCGTCGCCAAGGTGCGCAACCTGTCGGAAGCCGAAGCGGTGCGCGAACGGATCGCGAACCAGCGCAGCTTCGGCGCCTACGAGGTCTGGAGCAGCAAGGAGTTTTCCAAGAAGACGCAGCTGTACTGGCTGCTGCAGACGGGCGCCGGCGCTGGCGTGCTGTTCCTGGCCGGCGTGGTGTTCCTGGCGGGCGCAGCCATCACCAGCCAGACCCTGATCGCCGCCATCGCCGGCTCCATGCGTGCCTACGCCACGCTCAAGGCCATGGGCGTCAGCGCTTCGTCGCTGCGCACGGTGGTGCTCAAGCAGGCGTTCGGCGTGGGCGTGACCGGCACCGCGCTGGCCGCCATCCTGTGCGTCGTCCTGCTCACGATCGCGCGCGGGCAGAACGTGCCGGTGCGCATGACGCCCGCGGTGGCAACGGTGTGCGCCATCCTCGTCATGGCGATCGCGCTGATCTCCGGGCTGTTCGCGGTCCGGCGCCTGCATCGCGAGGATCCGGCATCGCTGCTGCGCTGACCAAGCGGTAAGGCCGCCTCAGTCGCGCAGCGGCCGCGCGTCCTGGGGCCAGTCGGGGCGGGTCGAGAACATCGGCAGCAGGCGATCGGGATCGATGCCCATGGGGGCCAGGGCGGGTTGCAACGAACGGGCGCGCGCCGCCACCTCCTCCTGGCCGGGCAGCGCCCCGGCCGAGGCCAGGACCACCCGGTTGGCGCCGCGCAGGTTGTAGAACGGCCCGAACACCTCGGCATACGTCGCCGATTCGCTCGCGTACGAGCCGCTGGACGCGAACGTGTTGGCCGCCAGCACGCCGTCGGGCCGCAGGATGGACCGCACCTCGCGGATGAACTCCACGGTCGACAGGTGCCGGGGAATGTAGGTCTCGTCGAAGGCATCGAGCATGACGATGTCGTAGCGGTCGCCGCGACGGGCCGCCGCCTCTACGAACGCACGTCCGTCGGCCACTTCCACTCGCATGGACGGCCCCGTCCGGAAGCCGAAGAAGCGTTCGGCCACGCGGGCCACGGCGGGATCGATCTCGACCACGTCGATGCGGGCCTTGGGCACGACCCTGGCCAGCGCCATGGGCAGGCTGCCGCCGCCCAGGCCGATCACCAGGATGCGTTGCGGGTCCGGGCGCAGGTACAGCGAGGCCATCATCATCCGGGTGTAGTCGAACAGCAGCTGTTCGGGCCGCGCCGGCAACTGGCAGGTCTGGCGCCCGGGCGCATGCACGCTGCCGAACTTCATGCAGCGCTCGCCCCGGGACTCGTAGACGACGATGTCCTCGAAGGCCGATTTTTCGTTGTGGAGAATGGTCTGCGCCGACAGCGGCGTTGCCGCCGCCAGCGCCAGGACCGCCACGCGCGCCGCGAGGCGCGTATGCCGCATGGACATGGATTCCCGCTCCGATGTCCTCGCGGACAAGGGCCGTCAGTTGTTGAGGATGATGCTGGCAATCACGCCGGAAGCGATCGCGACCAGCAGGTACTCGGAACCCATCTGCACCCACTGGTAGCCCGGACGCGGCCGATAGAGCCGATGGGCATGCCAGTCGTTCACGACATAATAACCGCCGCGATGGTAGTTGGGCAGGCGGTCGCCGCGCGCCCAGCGGTGCGGCGGAGGCGGCGCCCAGCCGCGATGGACGACGCGCGGCGCATCGCGATAACCGTCGCGGTAGCCATGGCGGTAGTCGCGGTCGCGGCGGCGGTCGTCCCAATGGCGATGGCCGCCCCGGTCGTGCTTGTCGTAATGGCCGTGACCGTGGCCGCGATCCCAACGGTCTCCCTTGGCCTGGGCCGCAGCGCCCAGCGCGAGGCCGGCACAGGCCATCGCAATCACCAGCGTCTTCTTGATCATGATGTCGTTTCCTTCTAACCCGGCGCCGCCTGCGCCGCCGCGTACGCAGCGGCGAGCACACTTGGCTTTCGGCAAGCTGACTGTACACCGCGGCAATATTGATACATTGCTACATACGTAATCAAACGTGTGCGCGCGGCGGCCCCGCGGACGGAATCTCCAGGCGCGGCGCGGGCCGGGCGATGTTGCAATAAGCCGGGCGGACCGTCCCGCCGCCGCGACACGCGCCGCTCAGGCCGGGCCGCGCTCCTGCTCGAGCAGTTGCCTCAGGACGCGGCGTATGCGGATCGAGCCCGTATCAGTGGCCAGCAACACCGGCTGGGCGTCGAACAGGTCGGTGCCCCCCAGCAGCCGCTGCTGCGCCTCGATCACCGGCTTGTCCTCCTCGACGAAGACGCGCGTCATCAGCGCATGCCGCAGCCGGGTCATGTCCTCGTCGTCCTGCCGGTACTCGCGCGTCAACCAGTACCAATAGTGGGACGAGGTCCGCGTCTCGGGCGTGACGATATGGGCATTGAAGGTACGCAGGCCCTGCTCGGCGGGCGCGCCCATGGGCGTGACGCTGATATCCAGCTTGAGCAGTCCGGCGGGACTCCAGGTCACGCGATTGACGAAGTCCACGGGCACGCCCGGCTGCGGCAGGAAACGGTCGTAGACCGGCGGCGCCGGCTGTCCCTGGCTGCGCAGTTCGATGACCACCTCGGTGCCCTGCTCGGATACGACAGGACGGTTCTCGACGAAGGCGCCGCCGCCCAGCGTGGTCGCATGCAGATACTCGACATGGCTGAGGTCGGCGACATTGTCGACGATCAATTGGTAATGGCAGGCCGAGGGCATGGCGCCGCGCGACTGCGCGGTGGCAGGCACGCGCGCCATGTGGCCCAGGTCGGGCACGCGGGCGGCGTCGGCGGCCTCAGGCACTCCCATCCAGATCCACAGCACGCCGTCGCGCTCGGCCATCGGAAAGGCCGGTACGCCGGCCTTGGCCGGGATGGCGCCGTGCGGGTTCTCCACGCAGCGCCCGCCGGCATCGAAGCGCAGGCCGTGATAGATGCAGCGCAGCGTATCGCCGGCCAGCGTGCCGCGGCTGAGCGGCGCCACCCGATGCGGGCAGCGGTCCAGCAGGGCGACGGGCGCGCCGTCCCCGCGGCGGAACAGCACCACCGGCTGCTCCAGGAAGGTGCGCGGCAGCAGCGTCCCGGCGGGGAGCTCCTCGCTCCAGCCCGCCATGTACCAGCAATTTCTCAGGAACTCCATGCCATCCTCACGACATGCGGCATTGCGCGTGGAAACTGTCCTTGGCGTCGGACAAGGGCTTGGACACGGTCTTCAGGCTGACCCGCCCCTGAGCATCGCGCGCGGCCACGAACATGTAGAAATCCTGGATCGGGTAGTTGTTGGTGTTGAAGCGGAAATTGCCGCGCACCGACTTGAAATCCGCCGCCCGCAAGGCCTTGCCCAAGGCCTGCTTGTCGTCCACCTTGCCGCCGGTGGCCTTCAGCGCCGAGCCGATCAGCCGCGCGGAATCGTAGGACTGCGCCGCGTACTCGGACGGAATGCGGCCGTACTTGGCCTCGAAGGCTGCGACGAACTGCCGGTTCTCGGCATTGGGCAGGTCGGGCCCCCAGTTGCTGCTGTTGAACACGCCCAGCGCGGCCTCCTTGAGGGCGGGCAGGTTGGTGCCGTCGGCCGCCGCATTGGTCAGCAGCGGGATCTTGCCCAGCAGGCCTGCCTGCCCATAGGCACGCACGAAGGCCACGCCGTTGGCGCCCGGGTAGAACGCATAGACCGCGTCCGGCCGCGCGGCCGCGATGCGGGTGATCTCGGCCGAGAAATCCAGCTGGGCCAGCGGGGTGTAGATCTCGTCGGCCAGCGGCTGGCCGTAGTTGCGCTTGAAACCGGCCACGAAATCCTTGCCGGCCTGGTAGTTGGGCGCGAGCGCGATCACGCGCGCATAGCCCTGCTGCCTGGCATAGGTGCCGCTGGCCTCGGCGAACTGGTCGTTCTGCTTGGCCGCCGAAAAGAAGAAAGGCGAACAGGCGGATCCGGCCGTGGGCGACGGTCCGGCGTTGCCGGACACCATGAACACCTGCGCCGCGGCGAATTTGCGGGTCACCGCCATCGCCACGTTCGAGAACGTCATGCCGGCCACCAGCGCCACTTTCTCGCGCTCGATCAACTCGTCGGCGATCTGCGTCGCGACCTCGGGCTTGAGCTGGCTGTCCCGGCGCACGATGGCCACGGGAATGCCACCCAGCCTCCCGCCTTCCTGTTCCACCGCCAGCATGAAGCCGTCGTACATGTCCTGGCCCAGCATGGCCTGCGGACCGGACAGTTCTCCCATGAAACCGATCCTGACCTGGGCCTGCGCCCCCGAAGCCAGGCACGCCCAGGCCAGCGCCGCGGCCAGCGGATATCTTGCTTGCATGCATCGTCTCCTGTCGGCGCCTGGCGCCTCGTTCTTGGCTGGCCCCCCGGTCGGGGGCCCAGCCAGCAATCTAACGGCGCCAACAGAATTCCAATAGCAAATATTTCTAATATCGACTATTTGATATTCAGATAATATCCGCGACATGAAGACCGACTTGAACCTGCTGCGCGTGCTGGTCGCCATCTACGACACCGGCAGCGTCAGCGCCGCGGCGCAGCGCCTCGCCATGAGCCAGCCGGCCGCCAGCGCCGCGCTGTCGCGCCTGCGCGCATCCCTGGGCGACCAGTTGTTCGTGCGGCGCGGATCCCGCATGGAAGCCACGCCGCGCGCGCAGCACATCATTGCCCGCACGCGCGAGGTCATCCAGGTCATCGACCACGAGATCCTGCCCAACCCCGAGTTCTCGCCGTCCCGCTTCGACGGCGAACTCACGCTGTGCATGAGCGAGATCGGCGAGGCGGTCTTCCTGCCCGCCCTCTACCGGCGCATCCGCGCCGAGGCACCCGGCGCGCGCCTGCGCACCATCGGCCTGCTGCCGGCCGAACTGGAAGGCGCCCTGTACGAAGGCCGCGTCGATTCGGTGCTGGGCTACTTCCCCGACCTGCAATCCCACTTCATCTTCCAGCAGCGGCTGTATTCGCACGACCTGACCTGCCTCGTGCGCCAGGCCCATCCACTGGCCGGCCCGCGCATGACGCTGGACGAATTCCTGGGCATGGACCACGTGCTGGTGCGCGACGACGGGCGCAGCCAGGAAATGTTCGAGCAGGAACTGGCCGCCCGCGGCATCGAGCGCAAGATCGCGCTGCGCACCTCGCACTACATGAGCCTGGGCACGCTGATCAACGACAGCGACCTCATCGTCGTGCTGCCGCGCGCGGTGGCCGAACTGCACGTGCGCAGCGCCAACGCGCGCATCGTCGAACCGCCCTTCCCCATCCGCCGCTACGACCTCAAGCAGTACTGGCACCGGCGCTTCCACGACGACCCCAAGAGTATCTGGCTGCGCACGCTCATCCAGGGCGTCCTGGGAGAACCGGCGCCGGCCATGCCGTGACGGCACCGGCATGCGGCATGTTTCCATCAATTAAATCGCTTGCGATTTAATTTTTCGCTATCTATACTGCCGGCATGAATGCGAAACCCCAAGCCGCCGCCAGGTCCGCGCCGCTGTCGCTGGACAACCAGCTCTGCTTCGCGCTGTACTCCACCAACCTGGCGATGAACAAGCTCTACCGTCAGTTGCTGGGCAAGCTGGAGCTCACCTATCCCCAGTACCTGGCCATGCTGGTGCTATGGGAACGGGACGGCCTGACGGTTTCCGAGCTGGGCCAGCGGCTGTTCCTGGATTCCGCCACGTTGACGCCCCTGCTCAAGCGGCTCCAGGCCATGGAATTGATCGCCCGCACGCGCGGCAAGGAAGACGAACGCCAGGTGCTCGTCACGCTGACGCCGAAAGGCCGGGCGCTCAAGGCCAAGGCCGCTTCGGTTCCTTCCGCCGTCCTGTGCGCCAGCGCATGCACCCCTGCCCAGCTCGCCGCCACCAAGCAGCAATTGGAGGCCCTGCGGGACAGCCTGTTGAAGAACGGCTGAGACATGGCGGCCCAACCGGAGATCCGCATGGCGCGTCACGGCATTTAAATAGCACACGATTAAATCGCTAAATACACATGTAGCCGGCCGGGGTGGCGGCCGACTGCATCCCCAACCGCCACCCATGGCTCTGCGAGCCCTTCCAGGAGTTTCATCATGCCCATCGAAAAAGTCCTCTATGTTGCCCACGCGACGGCCACCGGCGGCCGGGACGGCAAGGCCGCCTCTTCCGACAACGCGCTGGACGTGCGCCTGTCCACGCCCAAGGAACTGGGCGGCGCGGGCGGCCCCGGCACGAATCCGGAACAGCTGTTCGCTGCCGGCTACTCGGCATGCTTCCTGGGTGCGCTGAAGTTCGTCGCCGCCAAGGAGAAGGTCGGCCTGCCAGCGGACACGCAGATCGAAGGCGCGGTGGGCATCGGTCCCATTCCGACCGGTTTCGCGATCGAGGTGGAACTCAGGATCTCCCTGCCGGGCCTGGAGCGCGCCACGGCCGAATCGCTGGTGCAGAAGGCCCACGTCGTGTGCCCCTACTCCAACGCGACCCGCGGCAACATCGACGTCACGCTCACGGTGGTCTGACCCGCCGCGCGGCGGCGCGGATCGTTCACTTCGTTGTCACCCGCGGCGGGTAGCCTGCCCGGCGTCTTCCCCACGCGAACACGACGAACATGACCGATACTCTTGCCCGCCGCCGCTTCCTGCGCGGCGTCGCCCTGGGCGGCGCCGGCGCCGCCTCTTCCCTGGCCCTGGCCGCCTGCGGCGGCGGCGACGATGACCATCCCGTCGACGTCGGCTTCACCCATGGCGTGGCCAGCGGCGATCCGCTGGCCGACCGCGTCGTCATCTGGACCCGCGCCGTCCCGGCCGGCGGCGGCGACGTCGACATCAAGTGGGAAATGGCCACCGACGAGGCCTTCAAGAACATCGCCAAGAGCGGAGCGGCCAGCGCCCGCGCCGACCAGGACCACACCGTCAAGGTCGACGTCGCCGGGCTCGCGGCGGGAACGGTCTACTGGTACCGCTTCAAGCACGAGGACAAGGTCTCGCCCATCGGCCGCACCCGTACCCTGCCCACCGGCCCGGTCAAGCAGGCCAAGCTGGTGGTCTTCTCCTGTTCCAACTACCCGGCCGGCTATTTCCACGTCTACGCCGAGGCCGCCAGGCGCGGGGACCTCGACGCCGCCATCCACCTGGGCGACTACATCTACGAATACGGCCGCGACGGCTATGCCTCGGAACAGGCGCAGGCCATGGGCCGGCCGTCCGAACCCGCCAACGAGATCGTCTCGCTGGCGGACTACCGACGCCGCTATGCCCAGTATCGCAGCGACCCCGACCTGCAGGCGGTGCATGCCGCCCTGCCCTTCATCGCCGTGTGGGACGACCACGAGATCGCCAACGACACCTGGGAAAACGGCGCCGAGAACCACCAGCCCGATACCGAGGGCGATTTTGCGCTGCGCAAGGCGGCCGCCGTGCGCGCCTACCACGAGTGGCTGCCCACGCGACCGCAGTCGGCGCCCAACGTCATCTACCGCAGCTTCGACTTCGGCGACCTGCTGTCGCTCCACATGCTCGATACGCGCGTCCTGGCCCGCGCCAGGCAGCTGTCCTACACCCGCTACTTCGGCGCGCTGCTCGGCAATCCCGACCCCGCCGCCGGTCTCGCGCAGTTCGCCGCCGCATTCACCGCCGACGTCGCCGCGCCTGGCCGGCAACTGATGGGGCAGGCGCAGACCACCTGGCTGCGCGACCGCATGGCCGCCTCGAAGGCGACCTGGCAAATCCTGGGCCAGCAGGTGCTGATGGCGCCGGTGCACCTGCCCATGCCGGTCCTGCTGGGCCTGCTGGCCTCGACGGGCCAGTTGGGTGACGTCGAGATTCCCGCCCAGTTCGCGATGGACCCGGCCGCCTACGCCCGGCTGGTGGCTCGCCAGCAAGCCGGCGATCCGACCCTGACCCCGCAGGAACGCGCCATCCTGGCCATGCCCTGCATCCCGTACAACCTCGATTCCTGGGACGGCTATTGGGCCGCGCGCGAGACCGTGCTGGGGATGGCGCGGCAACTGGACAAGAACCTGGTCGTGCTGGCCGGGGACACCCACAACGCATGGGCCAGCGACCTGCGCGACAAGGACGGGAACGCCGTGGGCGTGGAGTTCGCCGCGTCGTCGGTGACCTCTCCCGGCTTCGAGGAATACCTGGGCGACGGCGTGCCTGCGGGCCAGTTGGCGGCCCTGCTGACCGGCCTGGCCAACCTGTCCACCCTGGCCGCAGGCAACAAGTGGGCCGGCAGCCTGAAATACGCCGACACCAGCCTGCGCGGCTACATGGTCCTGACCGTCACGCCCGAACGCATCCGCGCCGACTGGCAGTACGTCGACACGGTGCATGCCCGCGACTATCGGGCGTCGCTGGGCAAGAGTCTCGCCACGCTGCCGGGCGCGTCGAACCGCAGGCTGGTCGAGGTCTGATCTCCCAAGCACCACGACAGGGTTCCGGGCGCGCCTTCATGGTGCGCCTTGACCCTTATTTGTGCATCGCAACATTTTTCTGGCGATCCGGTTTTTCAGGCGCTACCATCAAGGCAATCCACCAGGATTACCCGAACTGCGATGCACAACGAAACCCGCTCCACCCTCTTGTCCGCCGCCATTGCCGTCCGGTCCGAACTTCAGTTCCACTACCACGGCGCCACGCGCATAGCCCATCCCCACAGCCTGGGCTCCACCACCGACGGCACGCTGATCGTGATCGCCTGGCAGCTGGACGGCCGCTCGGGCGATCCGCCCGGCTGGCGCCTGTACAACGCCGACAGGATGAATCGCCTGGTCCGCACGGGCCAGCGCTTCGAACCCTTGCCGTCTCCGCCCTACAAGCTGGCCGGACTGATCAGGACGCCGTACGAATCGCCCTTCGACGACGACCGTCCCTTCGACCTGCCGCCGCTGGCCAGCCAGCAGCGCAAGAGCCGCGGCAGGTGGCTGCGGACGATCTGAGTCCGCGGTTGCCGCCCGCGCTCACCCCGCCACGGTCAGCTTGCACGACCTGCCCAGGTTGGCCTGGATGATGGCGCGATCCGCGTCATCGGTCTTGCCATCGTGGTTGAGGTCGTACCAGCTGGATTGGGCCACGCCCTCGTGCAGGTTCAACCGGCTGAGCTCCATCCAGTTGTCCAGGTCCTTCTGGTCGACCACGCCGTCGCGGTTGCCGTCGCCCGGACAATTGAGCGAGTCGTAGCTGTAGTTGTAGGCCGCCACGCGGTCCCGCAGGTCCATCTCGGCCTTCAAGGCGGCATAGGCCTGCTGCGCCTGGGCATCCAGCGCGGCGGTGATGGTGGGCGAGCCCGTGGCGATGGCGCTGCCGCTCCGGTCCAGCGTGGGATCGGGAACGGCCATGTCGATCCGGTAGAGTTCGTCGGTGTTCCGGTTTTCCACATATGCCGAGTTGACCGGATTGGCGGTGTCCACCGTATAGGTCTTGCGGTTCAGGCGCACCAGCTTGTAGCTGCCGTCGCTGACGGCTTTCTGTGAATCCGGCAGGACGTCCACCGCGTCGTCCGCGTCCAGCGCCTTGCGGTAGGACAGCACCTGTCCGCATTGGCTGAAACCTTCCGCGGGCACGCCCGCCAGCCCGGAGCCCGCCCCGTACCAGACGCCGCTCTGGTCTTCGCACAAGGCCTTGTTCGGAAAAATGGTGAAGCAGGCATTGGCCGCTTCCACGACGCAGGGCTGGGGCGTGATGTCGCTGGCAGGATTGGTGAAATTCGTACCCATTTCGGAGAAATTCAGGCTGCGGATGGCGCCTTGGCCGGGGTTGGTCAAGTAGGCCAGCATGGGCTGGGCGTCCACCGGGCGGTTGGCGGGCACGCCTGCCTTGACATCGGCCCCGGCGATTTCCGCGAACAACTGGTACAGGTCGGGCGAGCTGACCTGGTGCGCCACCTCCCGGCCCGGCTCCTTCACGATCGGGCCGGCCACCAGCAACGGCACCGATACGCCGGTCTGGTAGGGGAAGCCCTTGGCGCGCGTGGGGTCGAAGCGGCCCGGCGCGGTGAACTTCACGCTGTTGACGTAGGTGCCGTTGTCGCCCATGACGACCACCACGGTGTTGGTTTTCTCCGGCTGGTAGTTCAGCGTGCCGTCGCCGTTCCAGGTGGCAAGACCCAGTTCCACCAACAGGCGGCCGATCTCCTTGTCCATGGCCTCGACCATCAGGTTGGTGACGATGTGGTCATCGATCAGCGCCGTGATCCGGCCCGGCGCGCCTTCGATGTCGCTGGCCGGCGAGCAGAGCAGGTTGTCGTTGCGGCCCGGGGTCGATTCCGACACCAGCGACAGGGGCGGCACTTGCAGCGGCGCGTGGATGGCGGAATAGCCGACCGACATCATCCAGGGCGTGTCCGTGGACTGCCCACGGGCCCAGGCCACGGCACGGTCGGTCTCCATGGTGCTGCGATAGCCGCGCGCGGACGGATCGGTGGCCGTGACCTTGCGCGAGGTGCCGTCGGCCCAGCTCTGGATGAACTCGCCGGTGTAGTAGCCGTTCTGCGCGCTGAAGTCGATGTAGCCGGGCCGGGCGCCCTGGCAGGACTGGCCGGGGTCGAAGATCCCGCCGCGTTCCATGCAGCTGCGGCCCGGCGTGACGATGTCGCTGCTGCGGGTGATGGACTCGCAGCTGCCCGTCGCGAAATAGCACGCGCCGCCGTCGGCGCCGTTGACGGGGTCCATCGTCGTGTTCGACACGAAGCCGCATTTGTAGGTGCCTTCGGCCACGGTGGCCAGGCCCGCCCGCGTGTCGATCGGATAGGGGGCACCGTCCAGATAGCCGTCGAAGTAGTCCCAGCCCAGCTTCCACATGGTCTGGTGGCCGTACGGCAGGTTGGCGGCGGTGCCCAGGTCGGAGCCGGTCAGGTGCATCTTGCCGATCAGCGCGCTGGTATAGCCCTGGGTGCGCAGGAGCTTGGGCAGCGTGACCTCGTAGGGCGAGATCTCGGAATTGGCCAGGTCGGTGGACACCACCGCGTTCAGGATGTTGGTGCTGGACGGGTAGCGGCCGGTGAAGAAGGTGGCGCGGGTCGGCGTGCAGGTGGGCATGGCCCAGGCATTGCGGAACTGCAGGCCGGCCTTGGCGATGGCCGTCAGGTTGGGCGTCCTGGGCGGCACGGCGCCGCCGTAGCCATACGAGGTCAGTTGATCCAGGCCGAAATCGTCGATCACGATGAACAGGATGTTGGGCTTCTGCTGCGCCTGCGGCGAGGGCTTGGCGCCGCTGTCGTCCGAGCAGCTCGACAGCAGCAGCGCGGATGCGGCCGCGGCCGCCGCGCACAGGATGGTCGGCTTGGCGCACGGTATCGTTTTCATGCTTGCTCTCCCTTTCAAGTCCTGACCAGCCGGAATCCCAGGTGGGACATGGGGCTGTAGGGGTCGGAGCCGCGCCGGGCGCTGGGCCGGTACGACAGGCAATAGTCTTCGTTGCACAGGAACGAGCCGCCGCGGATGACCCGCTTGGGCGCATCGAACGGAACGCCGGGCTCGCCGGGGTCATAGGAGCCGGCCGGCCCCTGGGGGTTGTCGATGGGATGGGCCGGCAGCCTGGCCTGCTGCGCGAAGTAGTCGGCGCGGTACCAGTCAGCCACCCACTGCCAGGCGTTGCCGGTCATGTCCAGCAGGCCATAGCCATTGGGCGGAAAGGTGCCCGCTTCGACCGTGCCGGCCGCTCCGCCCGCGCGCGGACTGACCACGGGAAAGCGGCGCTCGCGCACGTCCCAGTAGTTGGCCTGGCGCGCGCCGTCCACCAGCGGTTCGTCGCCCCAGCCATAGGTGGCCTGCTCCAGGCCGCCGCGCGCGGCGAACTCCCATTCGGCCTCGGTCGGCAGGCGCTTGCCCGCCCACTTGGCATAGGCCAGCGCGTCGGGATGGCTGACCTGGACCACCGGGTGGCCGCCCTTGCCCTCGATGGAACTGCCCGGCCCCTGGGGATGGCGCCAGTCCGCACCCGGAACGTAGCGCCACCAGCGGGAATAGTCGTCCAGGCGCACGGGCCGGTCGGTGCCGACGAACACCATGGCCCCGGGCACCAGCACGTCGTCGGGCGGGCGCGGCGTGCCGGGCGGCAGTTGCACGCGCACGGTCTCCCAGTCCGGCTTCCGTTCGGCGGTGGTGACGTAGCCTGTTTCCCGGACGAAGCGGGCGAACTGGTCGTTGGTGACGTGCGTGACATCCATCCAGAAGCCCGGGACGCGCACCTGGTGCGTGGGGCGTTCGTTGGGATAGGCCAGCCGGTGATCGCTGCCCATCAGGAACACGCCGCCCGGCACCCAGGCCATGCCCTGGGGCGTACGGACGCCGTCGCCGAGCACGACGCGTGGCCTTTGCGCGGGTCGGCTGCGCCACGCCTGCCACCCGAGGACACCGCCGGCGGCGGCGCCCGCGGCCGCCAGGGCCACTCCGCCCATCAGCAGGCGCCGGCGGCCATTCTTGGGGTCAGTAGATGCCATGGCTCTTGGGGCAGGTCTTGCCCAGGTTGTTCCGGACGATCTGGCCGTCGGCGTCGTTGGTGCGCCCGTCGAGCACACTGCCGATCACGAAGTCATAGACGCTGGACAGGCCCCAGTCGCGGGCCAGCCGGCTCCAGTTGGACAGGTCCTGCGCATCGACCACGCCGTCGCGGTTGCCGTCGCCCGGGCAGTCGGGATCGGCGGCCAGCATCTCGTCGAGCCTGGCGCGCAGGTCGACGTAGGCGGCATTGACCTCGGCGGAAGGGGAAGCCGCCAGCAGATCGCGGTCGGGCGTATCGAGCAGCGGCGTGGGCGTGGCCTGGTCGACCTCGTACAGCTCCTCGGTGACCACCGTGGTGCCGCTGTCGCTCGCGGCATCGTAGGCCTGGCGGGTGTTGCGGACCAGCTTGTAACGGTCGTTGCGGATCGCGGCCGAGATCTCGGGCAGGATATCGAGCTGATCGCGGCCGGCCTTGTACAGCGCCTGGTTCACGCTCCAGCACGAACCGTAGCCGGCGCCGCCATCGGGCACCACCGACGGATCGTCATGGCCGGCTCCCCACCAGGTACCCTGGTTGTCCTCGCACACGCTCTTGGACACCGGGATCTGGGTGCAGCTCGTATTGATCACGCAGGCGCCGTTGCGCCCGCCATCGGCCTGCTGGTTGTAGCCGCCGATGGTGAAGTTGATGGTGCGCAGGCTGGGCTGGTCGGGGTGGGTCAGGTAGGGCAGGATGGCCACCGAGTCGATCGTGCGCGGGACCGCCGCGTGCGCGTCGATGCCGGCCACCTCGCCGAAGAACTGGAACAGGTCCACCATGTTGACCATGTGATCGACCTCGCGGTCGGGTTGAGCGACCAGCGGCCCGGCGATGATGAGCGGATCCCAGACACCGGTCTGGTAGGCCGTGCCCTTGGCCCGCGAGCCGCTGAACGGCAGCTTGACCGCCGACCCCAGCGTGCCGTTGTCGCCCACGATCACGATCACCGTGTTGGCAGCCTTCGGGTCGTACTGCAGCTGGCCGTCGTCGCCGCGCCGCGCCAGCCCCGTCTCCACCAGCAGGCGGCCGAACTCGGTGTCCATGGCCTCGGTCATCTGGTCCTGGATCAGGCGGCCGGTCAGCGTGCCATTGCAGTCCCAGCCGTCGGACAGCGCGTTGCCGCTGACCGGCACCAGGCTGCGCGGCGGCTGCTGCCAGGGCGTATGGGCGGCGCTATAGCTGACGGTGGCCATCCACGGGCGCGAGGACGGACGCGACTTGATCCAGTCGATGGCGGCATCGGTCTCGATGCGCGTGCGATAGCCGCGCGCACGCGCATCCGTCAGCGGAACTTCGGTGACCTTGCCGCCATCGATGATCACCAGCGGCGAGACGTAATAGGCATTCTCGCGCTCGAAGTCCAGCGTGGCCGGCACCTTGCCGCAGCTCTGGCCGGGCACGAAAATGCCGCCCGCGGACAGGCATTGCAGACCGGCCGCATCCTGCAGGGGCGAGGTGCGGCTGACGGTCGTGCAGCTGTTGTCGGCCCGGTAGCAGGCTCCCGAGTCCGCGCCCCCGGCGGCCTTGCCCGGCACGAAACCGCAGGCATAGGTCTTCTCGGCCGCGATGCCGCCCGCGGTCGAGTCGATCGATGCCGGCAGCCCGCCTATCCAGCCGTAGAAATGGTCCCAGCCCAGCACGCTGGGCGTGGCGTTGCCGGCCTCGTTGTTCTCGGGGCCGGCCAGGTGGAACTTGCCGAACATCGCGCTTTCGTAGTTGGCCCGCTTGAGCAGCTTGGGCACCGTCGTCTCGTACGGCGACACCTGGGAATTCGCCAGATCGTTGGGACCGATGGCCTGGTAGATGCGGGTGCGGGTCGGGTAGCGGCCCAGGAAAAAGGCCGCCCGTCCCGGCGAGCATTCCGGCATCGACCAGGTATTGCGAAAACGCACGCCGGCCGCGGCGACCGCATTGATGTTGGGCATGCTGGGCGCGGTGGCGCCGCCATAGCCGAAGGCGGACATCTGGTCGATGCCCACGTCGTCCATCACGACGAACAGGATATTGGGCGGCCTCGTGCCCGGCCCCTCGGCCTGCCCGTCCCCGCCGCCGGACGATCCGCCGCCGCAGGCGGCCAGTAGCGTGATGGCGACGGCTCCCATCGCCGCCATGCGGATGTATCTTCTCATTGGTATTCCCCCGGACCCGCGCGGTCGATCGCCCGCGATGGGCGCATCTTAGTCACGCCTGGGCCGGCGGCTGAATACCATGTACATGGTATGGCCGGCGCGGCGGCCTCTGCGATACTTGCTCAATGGAGAAATGCGCGCTCGCGCCAGGCCCGCGGGACGGCCGCGGCCGCAGCGCGGCCAGGAGAACTGCAATGACGAAGGGTCCGCTCAGGATTCTGCTGACCGAAGACGACGGGCCCATACGCGAGCGCCTCGCCCGCATCATCGGCGAATGGCCCGAAGCGAACCTGTGCGCGGCTTGCGCCAACCTCGAGGAAACCCTGATCGCCATCGGGGCCAACGAGATCGATCTCCTGATCACCGATCTCAATCTGCCCGACGGCAGCGGCATCGATGCCATCCGTTTCCTGGCCAAGCGACAGCCCAAGGCCGAGGCGATGGTCATCTCCATCCTGGCCGATGAGCGCTCGGTCCTCGATGCCATCGAGGCGGGCGCCGCCGGCTACCTGCTCAAGGACGCCGACTCCATCGACCTGCTCGACGCGATCCGGGACGTCATGGCCGGCCGTTCGCCCATCTCCTCGCGCATCGCCCGCGTCCTGGTCCGTCGCCTGGCCGAACAGGGACACGCTGCCGGCAACGCCGGGAAGACCGCGGACAAACCCATCCTGACCGAACGCGAGATGGACATCCTGTGGGGCATCGCCAAGGGCTTCACCTATGGCGAACTGGCCGACAAGCTCGCCATTTCCCGGCAGACCGTTCCGGTCCATATCCGCAACATCTATCGCAAGCTGCAAGCCACCAACCGCTCCGAGGCCGTGTTCGAGGCTTCGCGGCTCGGGCTCATCAGGCTGTGATGGAAGCGCGCGCTGGCCTGTCGCACGACCGTGGCAAGCTGATCGCCTGGATTCTGCTGATCGCCGCCACGATCGCGATCGGCGCCCTGCCCCACCTCGTTGACACCTCGCCCCCGCCTGGCGCCCTGGCGATCGCCGAAGCGCGCTTCATCCAGGAAGGAGAAGGCCCGGAGCAGCAGGTTTCCCTGCCGCACCACTGGCTGCCCGAGACGCTCTACGAACTGACGACCGGCAGCTATCGCCTTTCCTTCCACGCCACCGACGTACCGGGCGAGTCGATGTTCCTGTTCATCCCCGCCGTCCGCCATCACGTCCAAGCCTGGGTCAACGGTCGCAGGGCGGACACCGCGCCGGATACCGTGTGGTCGACGCCCACCAGCGGCTATGCCTTCCTGGCGCGGATTCCCGACGGCGCGATCCACCCGGGCCACAACGAAATCCTGCTGCGGCAGACCCGCAAGATCGGATGGCTGCCGGGCCGTCTTTCCCAGGTCAGCGTGGGAACCGCCGCCGTGGTCATGCCCGCGTACCAGTTGTCGAACTTCCTCATCGAGGAAGTCCGCGCCATGACCTTCGCCCTGCACATCGCCCTGGCGATAGGCATCGCCAGCATCTGGACCGCCCGCCGGCACGACCCGGTCTTTGGATGGCTGGCCGCCATGTCGATCACCAGCATCCTGGTCGTCGTGGCCCAGTCCCCGCACGCCACGCTGGGCACCTTGGAGCAACTCCAGTCGATCTCGCTCATGTCCGCCGTCGGCCTGATGGCGATCGGCATGGCATTGGCCATTGCGGGACGGCGCCGCCCCAGGCAGCTGCTGCCGGCCGTCATCGCCGTTCCGGCATGTCTCCTGGCCCTGGGGCTGACCGGGCTGGTTCCGTTCCCGATGATCGGACTCCTGAGCGCCTGCATCACGCTGACCGCCTATGTCGCCGCCGCCGGCATCCTGGCGCATCAATTCGCGAAGGACAAGAATTGGGATGCCGCCATCATGGTGGGGCCCTGCGCGCTGACGGTCTGGTTCGGCGTGCACGACGTCCTGGTGGTGACCGGACGATACGACGACCCCTTCCTGCTTGCCTCGTACGCCCGTACCCTGATGCTGCTGGCCATCATGGTCATCCTGATGGGCCGGCTGGCCCGCAGCCTGAACAGCCTGGACCATGCCAACGACACGCTGCGGCAGAAACTGGCGGCGCGGGAGTCCGAACTGGGGCTGCTGCACGAGAAGGAAAAAACCCACGCCGGCCAGATGGTGCGCGAACAGGAACGCCAGCGCCTGATGCGGGACCTGCACGACGGGATGAGCGGCCACCTCGTCGCCATCATCGCTCTTTCCGAACGCCACCCGGAGGGCGGCCAGGCCATCGAGCGCGCGGCCCGGGCCGCGCTCGACGACCTGCGGCTGGTGGTCCATTCCCTGGACCTGGGCGACGGCGACCTGGGCGTGGCCCTGGCGGCCTTCCGCGAACGGCTCGAGCCGCAACTGCGGCGCCTGGGCATCGCATTCCACTGGTCCACCGAGAAACTGCCCGCGGTCACCGGCGTCACGCCGCAGAACGCCCTGTCCGTGCTGCGCATCCTCCAGGAAGCCGTCACCAACGCCATCCGCCATGGGCCCGCGCGTCGCCTGTCCATCGAAGGCAGGACGACCGAGGACGGGATGGCGACGCTATCGGTGTCCAATGATGGGGGCCGGCCGCTCCAGGCCGGCACGGGGAACGGGCTGCGCAACATGCAACGCCGGGCCCGCGAGCTGGGCGGGCGCGTGGCGTTCACGATGGGAGACGATGGTGCGAGGCTGTTGCTGGTGTTTCCGGCGCGGTTGCCGGAGTGAAGGCGTGGCTGCCACCGGCCGCTGAAAACAAAACGGCCCGCATCGCTGCGGGCCGCATGAATTCTGGTGGCGCATCCCTGATTCGAACAGGGGACCTGCGGATTATGATTCCGTCGCTCTAACCGGCTGAGCTAATGCGCCAAAAAATCTAAGACCGCGATTATATACAGTCCGGAAACGGGACGCAAATGGGCGTCCGGCCCAGGCCAATACCCCGGAATCACCCAAAAAAATGGCCCGACAGTAAACTGTCGGGCCAATAGGGAGCACACAATGCCGCGCCTCAATATGCTCGCGGGGGAAGCGCGGTATCGGTGTCGGACAACAACCCTGCCAGGCGCTGGGGATCTGCGGATTCCGCCGGCGCCCTTAGCGGCAAAGCAATCATCTGAGGCTCCAGTCTAGACCGGGGGGACTGACAGAGACCTGAACACGGCGCCGGCGTGGCGTCCGTCCAACCCCGCCCCTCTGTTAAAATGGCGTGTTCCGCCTTCCTGCCCCCGGGCTATAACCCCGTCACGGCAATCGACATGAGCAATCCCACTCCCCGCAAGCTGTACATCCGCACCTTCGGCTGCCAGATGAACGAGTACGACTCGGACAAGATGGTGGACGTCCTGAACGCCGACCAGCCGCTGGAAATCACCGATCGTCCCGAAGACGCGGACATCATCCTCTTCAACACCTGTTCGGTGCGCGAGAAGGCGCAGGAAAAGGTCTTCTCCGACCTGGGCCGCGCCAAGATGCTCAAGCGCGAGAAGCCGGACCTGGTCATAGGCGTGGGCGGCTGCGTGGCAAGCCAGGAAGGCGAGGCCATCGTGGCGCGCGCGCCCTATGTCGACGTGGTGTTCGGTCCGCAGACGCTGCACCGGCTGCCCGAGCTGATCGCCAGGCGGCGCGCCTCGGGCGTGTCGCAGGTGGACATCAGCTTCCCGGAAATCGAGAAGTTCGATCACCTGCCGCCGGCCCGGGTGGAAGGCGCCACGGCCTTCGTGTCGATCATGGAAGGCTGCAGCAAGTATTGCAGCTTCTGCGTCGTGCCCTACACCCGCGGCGAGGAAGTGTCGCGCCCGTTCGAGGACGTGCTGACCGAGATCGCCGACCTGGCGGACCAGGGCGTCAAGGAAGTGACGCTGCTGGGGCAGAACGTCAACGCCTATCGCGGCAGGATGGGCGACTCGGCCGAGATCGCCGATTTCGCGCTGCTGCTGGAATACGTGCACGACATCCCCGGCATCGAGCGCATCCGCTACACGACCTCGCATCCCAAGGAAATGACGCCGCGGCTGATCGAGGCCTATGCGCGCCTGCCCAAGCTGGTGTCCTTCCTGCACCTGCCGGTGCAGGCGGGCAGCGACCGCGTGCTGGCGGCGATGAAGCGCGGCTACACGGCGCTGGAGTTCAAGTCCATCGTGCGCAAGCTGCGCGCCGCCCGGCCCGGGCTGTCGCTGTCGTCGGACTTCATCGTGGGCTTCCCCGGGGAAACCGAAGAAGACTTCGAGAAGACCATGCGGCTGATCGACGAGGTCGGCTTCGACACCTCGTTCTCGTTCGTCTATTCGCGCCGCCCCGGCACGCCGGCGGCCGACCTGGCCGACGATACGCCGCAGGCCGTCAAGCTGGCGCGCCTGCAGCGCCTGCAGGCGCTGATCAACGACCAGGCCGCGGCCATCAGCCAGGGCATGGTCGGCACCACGCAGCGGGTCATCGTCGAAGGCCCGTCGCGCAAGGATCCCAACGAACTGATGGGCCGCACCGAGAACAACCGCATCGTGAACTTCCCCGCACCCGCGCGGCTGGTCGGCCAGGTGGCCGATATCCGCATCACCACAGCGCTGTCGCACACGCTGCGCGGCGAGGTCGTAACGCGCGAGACGGCCGGGGGCGTGCCCGCATGACGGCCGCCTCCCGCGCTTCCCACCGCCGCGCCGCGCCGGTCGTCGTATCGCTGGGCGACGACAACGCCCGGCTGTCGAATCTTTGCGGCCCGCTGGACGAGAACCTGCGCCAGCTGGCCGCCGCCTATGGCGTCGAACTGGCGCGCCGCGGCCACCGCATCACGCTGGAAGGCGAACGCGCCGAAGCGGCCTCGGCGGCGCTGCAATACCTGTATGAGCACGCGGACCAGCCGCTGTCGGTGGACCAATTGCAGTTGAACCTGGTCGAGCTGGGCGCGATGACCGCCGCCCACGACACCGACGAGGACACGCCGCCGCAGGGCGCCCCGGGCGAGGCCGAGGTGGTGCTGCGCCTGCCGCGCCGGCAGGACCTGCGCGGCCGCACACCGCGCCAGCGCGACTACCTGCGCAACATCCTGGCGCACGACATCTCGTTCGGCATGGGCCCGGCCGGCACCGGCAAGACCTATCTGGCGGTGGCCTGCGCGGTCGACGCGCTGGAGCGCGAGTCGGTGCGCCGCATCGTGCTGACGCGGCCGGCGGTCGAGGCGGGCGAGCGGCTGGGCTTTTTGCCGGGCGACCTGACGCAGAAGGTCGACCCCTACCTGCGTCCGCTGTACGACGCGCTGTACGACCTGATCGGTTTCGAACGCGTGACCAAGCTGTTCGAGAAGCAGACGATAGAGATCGCGCCGCTGGCCTATATGCGCGGGCGCACGCTGAACCACGCCTTCGTCATCCTGGACGAGGCGCAGAACACCACGCCCGAGCAGATGAAGATGTTCCTGACGCGCATCGGCTTCGGCAGCAAGGCGGTCATCACCGGCGATCCGTCGCAGGTGGACCTGCCCAAGGGCCAGCGCAGCGGCCTGCTGGACGCCTCGCAGGTGCTGGCCTCGGTGCAGGGCATTTCGTTCACCCAGTTCACCAGCGGCGACGTGGTGCGGCACCCGCTGGTGGCGCGCATCGTCGACGCCTACGAGAAGCATGGCCAGCAGAACGCCCCGGGCCGCTAGCGCGGCCGCCGCCGGGCCGGCGCTGTCCCTGGCCGTCCAGTACGGGCAGGAAGAGGCCAGGCTGCCGCGCTGGCGGCTGCGGCGCTGGGTGACCCAGGCCCTGCGGGCGCCGGAACTGGCCCATGTGGCGGGAGTCGCCCTGACGCTGCGGCTGGTGGGCGCCGCCGAGGGCCGGCGGCTGAATCGCGATTTCCGCCAGCGCGACTACGCCACCAACGTGCTGACCTTCGAATACGGCGCGGACCCGGAGGGCGTGGTGGGCGGCGACATCGTGCTGTGCCTGCCGGTGCTGGCGTCCGAGGCCCGGGCGCAGAAAAAGCCGTTTTTGCATCACGCCGCCCACCTGGTGGTCCACGGCGTACTGCATTCCCTGGGCTACGACCACCTGAACGATCGCGACGCCCGGCGCATGGAGGCCCTGGAGACCCGTATCCTGGCCGAGATGGCAATACCCGACCCGTATCGGGTATCCTAAACTTTTGCAACACTTGTCCTATTGGACGATGTCAGACACCTCGCCTAGTCCGGCGTACGTTTCGCGTACGCCCAAACACCCACCCAGAACCTTCTTCGAACGGCTTTCGGCGCTGATCCACCGCGAACCGGAAGACCGCGAGGACCTCAAGGCCGTGCTCGAGGCGGCCTACAGCCGCGACCTGCTCGACGCCGAGGCGCTGTCCATGATCGAGGGCGTGCTGGCCGTTTCCGAGCTCACCGCGGGCGACATCATGATCCCGCGCTCGCGCATGGACATGCTGGAAGTCCTGCAGCCCATCGACGTCCTGCTGCCCACCATCATCGAGACCGCCCACTCGCGCTTCCCGGTATACGAGGACAGCCGCGACAACGTCATCGGCATCCTGCTGGCCAAGGACCTGCTGCGCTACATGATCGACCGCGAACTGGACCTGCGCACGCTGCTGCGGCCGGCGGTCTTCATCCCCGAATCCAAGCGCCTGAACGTGCTGCTGCGCGAATTCCGCAGCAACCGCAACCACATCGCCATCGTCGTCGACGAACATGGCGGCACCGCCGGCCTGATCACCATCGAGGACGTGCTCGAGCAGATCGTGGGCGAGATCGAGGACGAGTTCGACGACGCCGCCGTCGAGCAGTCCATCTTCCCCGACGGCAAGAACCGCTGGCGGGTCATGGCGCTGACCAACATCCGCCGCTTCAACGAGACCTTCGGCTCGTCGCTGGACGACGACGAATACGACACCGTGGGCGGGTGGATGGCCGGCACCCTGGGCCGCATTCCCCGGCGCGGCGACCGCATCGAACGCGACGACCTGCGCATAGACGTGATCCGCGCCGACGCCCGCCGCGCGCTGTGGCTGCGCGTCTCCCGCCTGGCGGCTGGCGCCGCGCCCGCGGCCCCGCTTCCCAACCAAGGCTGAGCCCGCCCGTGCCCATGCCCTATGCCGCGCTGGCCGGAGCGCTGATCCTCGGCATGCTGCAGGGACTGGCCTTCGCGCCCACCCCGTTTCCCGCCTGGTTCCTGCCGGTGCTGCAGCTGTCCACCTTCGGCGGCATGAGCTGGCTGACCTGGCGCGCCGAGGGCCTGCGGGGCGCCATCTGGACCGGCGCGGCCTTCGGCGCCGGCACCTTCCTGGTCGGCGTGTCCTGGATCTACATCAGCCTGCACGTCTACGCCTTCATGGCGGCGCCGCTGGCCGCGCTGGGCGTCGGCCTCCTGGCCGCCTATCTGTCGCTGTATCCCGCGCTGGCCACCGGCGTGGCGTGGTGGCTGTCGCAACGGCCGGCCACCGCGGGCCGCCCCGCCCGGCTGGCCTCGCCGCTGACGTGCGTGCTGGCGATGGCGGTGGCCTGGACCGGCTCGGAATGGCTGCGCGGCATCCTGTTCACCGGCTTCCCCTGGCTCAACATCGGCTATGCCCACGTCGACGGCCCGCTGCAAGGCTGGGCTCCGCTGCTGGGCGTCTACGGCGTCGCCTTCGCCGCCGCGCTGACCGCCTCCGGGCTGGTCTGGGCGGCCAGCGCCGTGGCCGAACGCGGCACCGCCGGCGTCGCGGCCGCGCTGCGCCCGG
>NZ_NINX01000035.1 GCF_002188635.1 Pigmentiphaga sp. NML030171
GCCGGCGGACGCCGCCGAGACGCCGCCCACGCGGGATGGCGGCGCGCCCGCCGAGCCGGCACGGCCTGCGATGGCGACGCGCGAGGCGGTGGCCCGGGCCGCCCGGCTCAGCACGGCCACCGTCGGCCAGATCGAGAAGATACAGAAAGCGGCCGCGCCCGAACTCGTGGCCGCGGTCAAGTCGGGCACCATCTCCATCAGCGCGGCGGCGGCCGTCGCCACGCTGCCGGCCGAGGAGCAGGTCGTGGCCGTGGCTGGCGGCAAGGACGAGCTGCGGCGCGCGGCGCGCCAGGTGCGCGAAAAGAAGGCCAGGGCCCGTCCGGCGGATGAGCCGGCGGCGGCCGGGGGCGGGGAAGGGGAGGACGACCTGCCGCCCGAGAGTACCGATGTGGCAGAGCTCCAGGGCCTGGTGCGCGCACTCAGGGCCGAGAATGCCGACTTGAAGCGGAAGGTGGCGAATCTGACCGTGGCGCTGAAGGAAGCGCGCGGCGCGAAGGCCGAGAGCGGCATGTAACCAAGGGTTCCCGCGTCATTTACAGAGCTTACATGTAGATTACACGTCCCGAACACTCTCCGCCGTATGCTCGCCCCGCGTTCACGCTTTACCGAAAGGAGGTCGTCGTGGCGAACAACAGATTTCCATATGGCATGCTGGCTCTGGGATGCGCGGGGGCATTGGGATTGGCGGCATGCGGCGGCGGAGACGGCTCGTCCGCTCCCCCCCAGGCACGCTGCAAGTCTCGATGACCGATGCGCCTGCCTGTGGCTTCGATCATGTCTTCGTAACCGTCAGTAAGATCCGTGTGAACGGCAATCCGAACGTCGATGTCATCCGGCCGTTCACCGTTGCGCCCGATACGCTGACCGATCTCGTACTGGACTTCGATGCCTGTAAGTCCATCGTCGCGCGCGGCAATGGCGGCTTCAATCTCAAGCCCGTGGTGACCGCCATTCCCATCGTGGTGAGCGGCAAGGTGGTCGGCTACGCGCCGGCCGGTTCGCGCGTCTATGCCGAGCGCGGCGGCGAGGTCGTCAAGGGCACCGTGGCCACGAGCGAAGGCGCGTTCACGCTGTCGCCCATCGAACAGAGCAGCACGGCCGGCAACGTCGACGTCGTGGTCGTGCCGCCGGCATCGGCCGCGCGCGGCGTAGGCATCATCCGGTCGGTGCCGGTGGTGGCCGGAGCCAGCACGACGGTCTCCACGTCGACGGCGCCGATCGCTCCGCCGCCGTCGGCCTTCAACACCGTGTCGGGAACCGTGACGCCGTTGAGCGCCGAAGCGTCGCTGCGCGCCTTGCAGACGACGGGCGGGGCGAAGTTCGAAGTGGCCTCGACGTTCGCCAACCTGGCGACCGGCGCCTATGGCATGAACCTGCCCGCCGCCGCGCCGGTGGTCGGCACCTACCAGACCACGCTGCCCATTCCCCTGGTCCCGGACGCGACCGTGGCCGGACGCTACACGATAGAGGCCACGACTTCGACGGGCGCCGTGAAGTCCTCGTCCGTCGATATCGGTACGGGACCGGCAACGCGGGACTTCGCGTTCTGATCGGTACGCAAGGAGCAATCATGAAATCCATCCTGACCGCCATCGTTGCGGCGACCGCGCTGGGCGGATGCGCGGTGTACACCCCGGGAGGGGCCGTCGTGGCCCCGGCGCCGGGGTACTACTACGATTCGCCGGGGTATTACTACGAGTATCAACCGGCCTACCGGGGCGGTTATCCCGGGCCGCGCTTCTGCCCGCCGGGACAGGCGAAGAAGGGCCGTTGCTAGCAGAGTAAGAGCGGAGGCGCCGCTGGTACGGGGCGCAGGGGACGGCGCCGTTGGCCCGTCCCCCTTGTCCGTCCAGGCCGGTCAGGCCAGGGCGGGGTAGTCGATGTACCCCTTTTCCGTGCCGCCGTAGAACGTGGTGTTGTCCGGCGTGTTGAGCGGAGCACGCTCGCGCAGGCGGCGCACGAGGTCCGGGTTGGCGATGAAGAGCTTGCCGAAGGCCACGAGATCCGCGGCCCCGCTCTCGACCGCTTGCTCGGCGGCCGCGCGGTCGTAGCCGTTGTTGGTCATCCACGCGCCCCGGCCGCCGGCCTGGGCGTAGGCCGCTTTCAGCGCGGCGTAGTCGAACGGCGCGTCGCCCTGGCGGTAGTCGCGGGCGCCGCCCGTCGCGCCCTCGATGACGTGGACGTAGGCCAGCCCGTAGCCGGCCAGCTTGCGGACCACGTACTCGAACAGGGGTTGGGGTTCGGGGTCCGAGGCGTCGTTGGCCGGCGTGACGGGCGAGATACGGATGCCGGTGCGGCCGGCACCGATTTCGTCGGTGATGGCGTCCAGCACTTCCGTCAGCAGGCGCGCCCGGTTCTCGATCGAGCCGCCGTAGGCGTCGTCGCGGCGGTTGCTGCCCGAGCGCAGGAACTGATCGATCAGGTAGCCGTTGGCGGCATGCAGCTCGACGCCGTCAAAGCCGGCCTCGATGGCCGCGCGGGCGGCGCGCCGGTAGTCGGCCACGATGCCGGGCAGTTCATCCAGGCGCAGCGCGCGCGGCTCCGAGGTCGGGACGAATCCACTCCCGTCCGGCCCGACGAGGTAGGTCTTGGCGTTGGCCCGGATGGCCGAAGGCGCCACCGGCGCGCCGCCGTCCGGCTGCAGCGAGGTGTGCGATATGCGTCCCACGTGCCAGAGCTGGACGACGATCTTGCCGCCCGCGGCGTGGACCGCGTCGGTCACCCGCCGCCAGCCGGCCAGTTGCTCTTCCGAATACAGGCCGGGCACGTCGGCATAGCCCTGGCCCTGGTGGCTGATGGCGGTGGCTTCGGTGATTAGCAGGCCGGCGCTGGCGCGCTGGCTGTAGTAGGTGGCCGTGACCGGCTGGGGGACGGCCCGCGGCGACCGGTTGCGGGTCAGCGGGGCCATGACGATGCGGTTGGCGAGCCGGAGGTCGCCGACGGTGATGGGATCGTACAGCGTGGTCATAGGAAATCCTGGTTTAGAGATGCGGCGAATCATATCGATGACTCTCGAATCATATATCGTTAAGTGACGATATATGCTCATGTCCGTTGTGCCGTAGGGGTTATCCGGCCGGCGGAGCCCTGCCGCAAATCCGGTACTATGCCCGGCTGGTCTCCGTCTGCCGTGCCGCTGTCGCCGTCGTTCCATGTCCGATCGCTCCGCTTCCTCCCGGGTTTCCGCGTCGCTTCCCGTCTTGTCCGTCTCCACGCTGTGCTCCTGGCTGGGTTCGTTCCGGCCGGGCCGGATGCGCATCAACGGCAGGGAGCGCGTGCGCATCGTCCTGGGAGCCCTGGCCGGGATCCTGCTGGCCGCCTGGGCGAGCCGTGCGATGGCCGGCAGCCTGGGGGCCGCCGCCTGGATGGTCGCCCCGCTGGGCGCGAGCGCGGTACTGGTGTTCGCCTTGCCGGCCAGCCCCCTGGCCCAGCCGTGGTCGGTGATAGGCGGGAACACGCTGTCGGCGCTGGTGGGCATCGCCTGCGTCAATCTGGTGGGCGATCCGGTCCTGGCGGCCGCGCTGGCGGTGGGAGGCGCCATCGTGGTGATGCTGTCGCTGCGCTGCCTGCATCCTCCGGGGGGAGCGGCGGCCCTGACCGCGGTGCTGGCCCAGGCGGCCGACTACCGCTACGCGCTGTTTCCCGTGCTGGCCAACTCCGTGCTGCTGATCGTGGCCGGCCTGGCCTACAACAGCCTGACGGGACGCCGCTATCCCCATGCCCAGGCCAAGCCCGTGCCCGGCCCCCGGTCGCGTTTCACCGCGGCCGACCTCGACGCCGCGCTGGCTCACTACAACCAGGTGCTGGACGTCAGTCCCGACGACCTGGAGGACCTGCTGCACCATGCGGAAATGGCCGCCTACCGGCGCAGCCTGGGGGAGCTTCGGTGCCGGGACATCATGACGCGCACCCCGCTCAGCGCCAAGCCGGACATGCCGCTCAAGGACGCCTGGGCGCTGATGCGCCAGCATCGCATCAAGGCGCTGCCGGTGATCGACCAGGCCCGCGGCGTGGTGGGCATCGTGACGGTGGCCGACTTCATGAGGCAGCTGGAAATGGACCGGCCCGAGGGGTGGGGAGGGCGGCTGCGGGCGCTGATCGGTCTCGCGCCCGGGGCCGGCGGGCGTCCGCGGGTCATTTCGCAGATCATGACCCGCCATGTCCGGGTGGTCAGCGCGAGCCGCTACGTGATCGAGCTGATTCCGATGTTCGCCGACGGCGGCCATCACCATATCCCCGTCATCGACGAGGAACGCACGCTGGCCGGCATCATCACGCAGACCGATCTTGTCAAGGCCCTGTCGCGGGCGGTTGGAGCCGGAAGAGACGCGTGATTCGGGGTCTATTCCGCGTCGAAGCGCGTCTCAACTTGGCGGCGGGCCCGCCGTTAATACCGTTGCAAGTACGTTGACCGGAGACAGGCCCTGCTATCGTCCAGCTGTCCAGGCGTGGTTCCGGGCCTCCCTTGAGCCCGTCCCTCCATGCGACTTGATACCTTAGACCGCGTTTGCGCCGATCCGGTGGCCTCTTTCGAAAGCGCCATCGACTTCTTCGCGCGCATCGACCAGCAGGGCCGGTTCCTGTACATCTCCGAGCCGGGGCTTGCGTTCATCGGCTATCACCGCGAATACCTGCGCATCGTGACGCTGCGAGACCTGGTCCCGCAGGAGGACGTGTCCCTGCTCGAAGCCTGCCTGCGCCAGGCCCAGCAGACGGGCGAGGTGCAGAAGTGCACGCTGCACCTGATCAAGACGCTGACCTATCCCCGGCTGGTGGAGTTGCGCGTCGCGCCCGACGCGACCGAGCCGGGGCAGTTGCTGGTGGTCGGGCATGACGTGTCGGCCTGGGCCGACAACGAGCAATGCCTGACCTACGCCATGTACCACGACGTGCTGACGGGGCTGGACAACCTGGCCTCGGCGCGCCACGAGATCGAACGGGCCAAGCAGGAGGCGCTGGACAAGGGCTACCGCGTGGCCCTGCTGCAGATAGACATCGACGAGTTCCATCGCGTCAACCAGGCCTTCGGCTACGAGGCCGGCGACCGCATCCTGCACGAGACCGCGCTGCGGCTCAAGGGCGCCTGCCATGCCCGGGAGTTCGTGGCGCGCTGCTACAGCGACGCCTTCCTCATCCTGTTGCGCGACGTGCCCGACCGCGGCTACGTCGAGGAGTTCGCCCGCCGGGTGTCCGATGCGATCCAGCTGCCGTATTCCCACGAGGGGCAGACGCTGCAACTGTCGGTACGCATCGGTGCCGTGCTGTTCCCCGACCGGGCGAACGGCTGCGACCAATTGCTCCACCACGTGGACGAGGCGCTGGCGCAGGCCGGCCGCAATCGCGGCTACAGCTTCGCCTTCTACGAACGGCGCGCGGCCGGCAACCGGCCCGACACGCTCAGGCTCGAATCTGACCTGCACAGCGGCATCCGCAACGGCGAGTTCTCGCTGCACTACCAGCCCATCGTCGAGGCGCGCAACGGGCAGGTGACAGGGATCGAGGCCTTGATGCGCTGGCATCACCCCGTGCTGGGCGCCGTTTCGCCGGAGATATTCATCTCGCTGGCCGAATCGGCCGGCCTGATCAATTTCCTGGGCGGATGGGCCCTGAAGAATGCCTGCATGCAGCTCATGCAGTGGGACGCGCGCGGCATCCATCTGCAATATGCCAGCGTCAACGTCTCGGCCCAGCAGTTCCGCGACAAGCGCTTCCCGGCCGCGGTGCGCGAGGCGTTCAAGCTGACGGGGCTGGCGCCCCGGCGCATCGTGCTCGAGATCACCGAAAGCGTGCTGATGGAGGATCCGGCCCACGCCAAGTCCCTGCTCGAGGAATTGACCGATCTGGGGGTGCGCTTCGCCGTGGACGATTTCGGCACCGGCTATTCCAGCCTGGCCTACCTGCAGAGTTTTCCCCTGGCCGCCCTGAAGATCGACCGGCGTTTCATCAGCAACCTGCCTTCCTCGCGCAATGACCAGGCCATCGTCGACGCCATCGTCGGGCTGGCCGGCACGCTGGGCCTGGACCTGGTGGCCGAGGGCGTCGAAACCGAGGCCCAGCGCGACCTGCTGGTGGCCAGCGGTTGCGAATTGATCCAGGGCTGGCTGGTATGCAAGGCCCTGCCCATCAACGAACTGGCGCACAAATTCGAAACCGGCGAGCTGCGGCCGCTGGCGAGCTGACGCCGGTAGACGGATTCCCCCATGCCGGATACCCAACAACGCCACGCGTTGACCCGCAAGCTGTGGTCGCGCATCAACGAGCGCGGCGACTTCCCGCTGCTGTCGGATTCCCTGCGTGCCACGATCTCGGCGATGAAGGGGGACGACCACGACATCACGGCGCTGGCCCAGATCGTCCTGTCGGACTTCACGCTGACGCAGCGCGTCATCCGACTGGCCAATTCGGCCATGTACATGGCCTTCGGCGGCAATATCACCACGGTGTCCCGCGCGCTGGTCGTGCTGGGCATCGAGGCCGTGGGCCACCTGGTGCTGGGCCTCAAGCTGGTGGATCATTTCCAGCAGTCCCATCTGCAATTGCAGCGGCTCGACGCCAAGCTGGAGCTGAACCGGGCGATGCTGGCGGGCTGCGTGGCGCGCAAGGTATGCGAGGTGCGCGAGCTGCTGACCAGCGAGGAAGCGGTGGTCTGTACGCTGATGCGCCAGCTCGGCAAGCTGCTGTGCATCTTCTATCTCGAGAGCGAATGGACCCAGATCCGGGAGCATGCCCTGGAATATCGCCGTACCGAGGACGAGGTGTCGGCCGAGGTGCTGGGCATCAGCTTCGAAGAGCTGGGCGAGGACGCCGCCGAGCGGTGGGGGCTGCCGGCGGTGATCCGGCGCGGCATGGAGCCCTTCGACCTTGCCGGCCTGCCGGCCGACCAGGACGTCGTGCTGGACCACGACCGATGGCTGCGCGCGGTGGCCAGCTTCTCGGTACAGATGTCGCGCAGCATGACCATCGCGGGCGGCGACGTCGAATTGCGCGAGCGGCGGATGCGCGAGACGGTTCAACGCTATGCGCACGCGCTGGCGGTGGCGCCCGAGCCGCTGTACGAGATCATGGAGGAGCTGACCCGCGAGCGGGCCAGCCAGCGTTTCATCCAGGAAATCGACGACCTGCACGCGGAGTCGACACAGGGCGGATCGCACAACGCCGAGCGCACGCTGCGCGAGGGCATGCGCGACCTGCGCTCGCTGCCGTCCGAGCACCACCTGGGACCCGTGCTGGCCATGGCGTCCGAAGCCATGCTGGCCGGCATGCAGTTCTCGCGCACCATCGTTTTCGTGCGCGATCCGCGTCGCCATACCTTCGAGGCGCGGCTGGGATTCGGCCGCGGCATCGAGCAACTGCTCCCCCAACTGCGCTTCAATGAGATATTCTCGGTGGACGTCTTCCACCTGGCCATCACCAATTCAGTGGGAATCTTCATCGAGAACGCCAGCGATCCCAAGTTCAGCGTCCACATCCCGCGCTGGTTCCGCGATGCCGTGCCCGATTCGCACGCCTTCGTGCTGCTGCCCGTGCGCGCGGACAAGGATACGGTGGCGCTGATCTATGGCGACTGGAACAGCGCTCAGCTGGCGCGCAAGATTCTTCCCGAGGAAATGGCCGCCCTGAACGAGCTGGCACGGGAGCTGGGCCGATTCTTCGGCCACGCCCGCACGGCGGCTCGCGAAGCGCCTTGAGCGGCGGCCGCGCCGCCGTGCATCGCCAGTTGATCGAGCTGGCACGGCGCAAGGCGTTATCGGCCGGGGCCGCCGAAGAAGGGCTGCGGTTGGCGGCGGTGCTGCCCGACGGACCGGCCTGGCGGCGTTTCCTTGAACGGGTATGCGCCTACGGCGGCACGCTGGCCTGCGCCGCCGGCATCATTTTCCTGGTGGCTTTCAACTGGCAGGAATGGCCGCCCATCGCCAAGTTCGCGCTGTTGCAGGCCCTGCTGGCGGCATCCGCCGCGGTGGCTTGGCGCCTGGGCACGGCGCGCCCGGCGGGCCGGGTGGCGCTGCTGTTCGCGATGATCCTGTGCGGCGCGCTGCTGGCCTATCTGGGCCAGCACTACCAGACGGGAGCCGACAGCTACCAGTTGTTCCTGGCATGGGGCCTCCTCATCCTGCCCTGGGTGGCCGTGTCGCGGTCGGCCGCGGCATGGGCGCTGCTGCTGGTGCTGGCCAACCTGGCCGCCCAGCTCTACGTGGGGCGGTTCTCGCCCATCCTGCTGGCCGCGCTGGACGGGGGATGGCCGCATCCCTGGCTGTTCTGGCTGGACCTGGCCGCCGCCGCGGCGGCCGAAGCGCTGGGCGGGCGGCTCGCCGACGGCGGCCGGATGCGTTTCCTGCCCCGGCTGGCCGGCGTGCTGGTGCTGGCCATCGTCGTGAGCGCGCTGGTCGGCGCCATCCTGGATGACGCGCGTGCCGGCGGCATCCTGGCCTGGGCCAACCGGGCCGTGATGGCCCTGGCCCTGGCCGGCGGTTTCCTGTTCTACCAATGGCGCCGTGACCTGCCCATGCTGACCCTGTGCTGCCTGGCGGCGATCGCGGTCGCGACGGCCGGGCTCGCGCGCCTGCTGGCGCAAGGCGATCCGGGCGAGCTGGCCCTGCTCGTCGTCGGCGGTTTCCTGATCGCGGCCTCGGCGGGCGCGGCCGTCTGGTTGCGGCGCCTGCAGGCCCGCTGGGCGGAGGAGGCATGAACGGCCTGCCGCAGGTCTGGGACCAGCTGCGCCGCCAGGGGCTGGCCGAGGGCGATGTCCCGCCCATGGCACAGGCGCAAGTGGCAACGCCCTGGCACGTGCGCCTGATGTTGGGCGTGTGCGGCTGGCTGGGCGGCCTCCTGCTGCTGGTTTTCGCGGGGCTGGTCCTGCCGGATCCTTTCGATTCGCATAGCCTGGTGGTGGTGGGCGTGCTGCTGCTGATCGTCGCGCGCATGCTGCTGCAGGGCCAGCCGCCCGAGTTGCGGGCGCAGTTCGCGCTCAGCCTCTGCCTGGCGGGTTATGGCGCCGTCGCCGTCGCCGGGGCGGCCTGGCTGCCGGTCTGGGGGACTTTCCTGGCGGCGGCGGGGCTGGGACTGGTCCTGGCGATCGTCATGCCGAACGCGATCGCCCGCTGTTTCGGCGTCATGGCCTTGCTGTTGGCGGGCGAGGGATGTTTCCGCGAACTGGACTGGCCGAGTCCCGTGCCGGTCATCGCGGCCTGGGCCTGCGCGGCGGCCTGGCTGGGCGAGACACGATGGGCGCATCGCCTGGGGCAGGGGCAGGCGCCGTTGTCCTGGGGCGTGACCCTGGCGTTGTGGGTGCTGGGCCTGGCCGGCGCACTGTTGCACGGCATGGACCTGTCCGTGCCGCCCGCCTGGCGTGCGCTGGCCTGGGCCGCACATGTGCTGGCGGCGTTGCCGCTGGCCTGGGTCGCCTGGCGCCTGTCGGTCCGCGCCCGACCGGCCGTCCGCGGCTGGGCCGCCGCCACGGCCTGCGCCCTGGTCCTGGCCGGGGCCTGGGCTCCGGGAGTGGCCTTCGGCCTGATGACGGCGGTGCTGGGCTACGCCCGTGCCCGGACCCCGCTCTGGGTGGGCGGGCTGCTGGTGGCGCTGTGGAGCGTGGGTTGGTTCTACTACGCACAGGCCTGGAGCCTGCCGCGCAAGGCGGCGGTGCTGCTGGCGCTGGGGGGCGTGCTGCTGCTGGCCTGGCGCGGCATCGCCAGGCTGGGCGCGCCGGAGGGCGGCCATGACTGAGCGCATGGCCCGCTGGCTGATCGCCGCCGGACTGGTCCTGGTGCTGGGCCTGGTCAACGCTTCGATCTGGCGCAACGAGTCGCTGCTGGCCAGCGGGACGCTGGTGTCGCTGGAGCTGGCGCCGGTCGATCCCCGGTCGCTGATGCAGGGCGATTACATGGCGCTGGACTGGGCGCTGGCGCGCGAGCTGCGCCAGCGCCTGGGCGAGGACCTGCCCGCCGCGGGAGCCATCGTCGTCCGGCGCGAGGCTGGCTCCAGCCGCGCAGCCCTGGTTCGCCTGGACGACGGCACGCCGCTGGCCGAGCGCGAGAACCGGCTGGCCTACACGGTGCGCGACGGGCGGATCCGGATCGCCACCGACGCCTATTTCTTCCAGGAGGGGCGGGCCGGGGACTTCGAGCGCGCCCGCTATGGCGCGCTGCGCGTGGGAGGGGACGGACGGGCGCTGCTGGTCGGCCTGCAGGATGCCGACCTGGGGTGGCTCGGCCCTCGCGGCGAGCGGCCGTAAGGGCCCGGGGCAGGGGCCCCGCGGGATCAGTCTTCCTGGTTCTTTGCCTGGTTGACGTTGGTGTTGGCCGGCACGCTCTGGGTCAGCCAGACGTTGCCGCCGACCGTCGAGCCCCGGCCGATGGTGATGCGGCCCAGGATGGTCGCGCCGGCGTAGATGACCACATCGTCCTCGACGATGGGGTGGCGGGCGATGCCCTTGGTGAGCTTGCCGTCGGGATCGGCGGGGAAGCGCTTGGCGCCCAGCGTGACGGCCTGGTAGAGGCGGACCCGCTCGCCGATGATCGTGGTTTCGCCGATCACCACGCCGGTGCCGTGGTCGATGAAGAAACTGGCGCCGATCTGGGCGGCCGGGTGGATGTCGATGCCGGTGGCCGAGTGGGCGATGTCCGAGATCAGCCGTGCCAGGAACGGGGCGCCCAGCTTGTGGATCGCGTGGGCCAGCCGGTAGTGGATGATGGCCTTGATGCCGGGGTAGGACAGCAGGATCTCGGAAATGCTGGTGGCGGCCGGATCGCCCTGGTAGGCCGCGTGCAGGTCGCTGACCAGGACCGCGCGGATGGCCGGCAGTTGCGAGGCGAAGCGACGGGTGATCTCGATCGCCTTGCCCTGCAGGTTCTGCTTGTCGTGGGTGTCCGGCGCTTCCGAGAAATACAGCGCGCGGCGGACCTGTTCGCAAAGCAGGTTGAGCGTGGCGTTCAGCGTGTTGCCGACGAAATAATCGATGCTGTCGTCGGTCAGCTTGCAGCGGCCGTAATGGGTGGGGAAGAGCGCGGCCGACAGGCCGTCCAGCACGGTGACCAGGGCTTCGCGCGAGGGCAGCTCGCGCACCCGGTCCAGGTAGCGGATCTTGTGCTCGATCTCGCGCGAGGTGCGCAACTGCTCGACGATGTCGGCCAGGTGCCACTCGGGAGCGATGTCCGGGGAGGGCGTGTGCGGTAGGTTCATGACGGAAAAATGAGTTGCGTGGGCAATGTCCACAAGCATAGTCGAAGCGGCTTTCCCCGCTAGGGGAAACCCTTTCGACTCGTCTGGTATGGCCCGAAACGGTAGAATATCGCCCCAAGTCGCCCGCGCCCGGGGCCCGCGCCGTCCCGCGCCGTGGACGCCCAGGCGCAAACGCGACACCTATAGGGACACTCACATGAACCGCATTTTCAGTCAATCGCTGGTGGCAGCGGCCGCCCTCGGCGCCGCTGCGTTCGCCCAGGCCGCCGACGTCAAGATCGGCCTGGCGGCCGCCCTGTCCGGCGGTGCCGGCCAGTACGGCGCCGCCATCCGCAATGGCTTCCAGCTCGCCGCCGACGAACTCAACGCCGCGGGCGGCGTCAACGGCAACACCATCAAGCTGGTCATCGAAGACGAACAGGGCAAGAAGGAAGAAGCCATCAACGTCTTCAAGAAACTGGTATTCCAGGACAAGGTCGTGCTGATCTTCGGCCCGACGCTGTCCAACTCGGCCCAGGCCGCCGACCCGATCGCGCAGGCCGCCAAGACCCCGGTGTTCGGCACCTCGAACACCGCCGACGGCATCACTTCCATCGGCAACTACGTCTTCCGCAACTCGGTCACCGAGGCCGACGTGCTGCCCGAGACCATCCGCGTCGCCGCCAAGCACAACGGCATCAAGAAGGTCGCGGTGTTCTACGGCAACGACGACGTGTTCACCAAGAGCGGCTACGACAACTTCAAGAAGGCCCTGGAAGACCTGAAGATCCCGGTCACCACGACCGAGACCTTCGCCAAGGGCGACGTCGACTTCAAGGCCCAGCTGACCAAGATCAAGGCCACCAATCCCGACGCCGTGGTGCTGTCGGCGCTGATCGCCGAGGGCGGCCCCATCATGGTCCAGGCCCGCCAGCTGGGCCTGAACGTGCCCTTCATCGGCGGCAACGGCATGAACTCGGTCAAGGTGTTCGACCTGGCCAAGGAACGGGCCGACGGCCTGTGGGTCGGCAGCCCCTGGTCGATCGAGAACGCGACCCCCGAGAACACCAAGTTCATCGCCGCCTACAAGGCGAAGTACAATGTGGCGCCGGACCAGTTCGCCGCCCAGGCCTACGACGCGATGCACATCGTCGCCGAAGCCCTGAAGAAGGTGAAGCTCTCGGGCAACCTGCAGGCCGACCGCGACGCCCTCCGGGCGGCGCTGCCCGCGGTGAAGATCACCGGCGCGACCGGAGCCTTCCAGTTCCGCCAGGCCAAGGGCGCCGCCGGCAAGCCCGGCGGCTACGATGCGGTCCAGACTCCCATCGTGATGGTCACCCGCGGCGGCCGCTACGTCATCGAGAAATAAGCGGCACCCGCGGAACCCGTCGGCCTCGCGCCGGCGATCCGAAAGGGCGCGGGACTCCCGCGCCCTTTATTAATAGTAGGGCTCGTGCCCATTTTTGTTTTCTGAACTCTACCGTCTCGTTCCTGAATCCGGCCCGACAAGAAACGCGGTCCGATCCAGGGCGCCGCGGATCCGGCTCCGCCGGTCCGCCAGTGCCGCCCCCTGGGGGGCGCGCGAAGCGCGTAGGGGGGGGTACCATCCATGCTACAGCAGCAACTCGTCAACGCACTATCGCTGGGGTGCGTTTACGCTCTGTTCGCGCTCGGCTTCACGCTGGTATTCGGCGTGCTGGGCGTCATCAATCTCTCGCACGGCGCGGTGTTCATGGTCGGCGCCTACGTGGCGCTGCAACTGATCACCCAGTTCGACCTGCCCCTGTGGGCCGGCCTGGCCGCCGCGGCGGTGGGCAGCGGCATCGTCGGCATCCTGATCGACGTGCTCGTCCTGAAGCGCCTGCGCAAGCGCAACGCGCCGCACCTCATACCCATGATCGCCACCATAGGCGTGGCCATCGCGCTCAACAGCGGCATGCAGGGCATCTATGGCGCCGCGAACATGCGCTTCCCGTCCGGCCTGGTGCCCGACGACGCCATCGAGATCGCCGGGCTGCACATGACGGTGATCGAGCTCATCATCATCTTCCTGTCGTTCGCGCTGATGGCAGCGCTGATGGTCGTCATGAAGCGTACCCAGCTGGGCAGGGGGCTGCGCGCCATCGCCGAATCGCCCAAGGCCGCCTCGCTGCTGGGCATCAACGTCGAGGGGCTGTTCATGCTGACCTCCTTCGCCGCTGCCGCCCTGGGCGGCGTGGCCGGCGTGCTGATCGGCCTTTATTCCAATGCGGTGTTCCCGCTGATGGGCCAGCCCATGCTGCACAAGGGCATCGCCGTCATCATCCTGGGCGGCATGGGCGACATACGCGGCGCCATGATAGGCGGGCTGTTCCTGGGCTTCGCGGAGGTGCTGTCGGTGGCCTACATCGGGTCGACCATGCGCGACGCCGTAGCCTTCGGCCTCCTGTTCCTGATCCTGCTCGTCCGGCCGCAGGGCTTGTTCGGCAAGGTGCTGGAACGCAAGGCATAAGGACGCAGACAAGAAATGGAATGGTTCGATAACTTCTGGTCGATCTACAGCAACCTGGTGCTGACCCTGGGCACCAACGCCCTGCTGGCCCTGTCGATCTACCTGACGCTTTCCTGCGGCATGCTGGCCATGGCCAATGCCGCCTTCATGGGGATAGGCGCCTACACCGCGTCCATCCTGACGATGAATTTCGAGATGTCCTTTCCGGTGGCGCTGCTGGGCGGCATGGCCGCGCCCATGCTGGTGGCTTTCGTCATCGGCAAGCCCACGCTGCGCCTGTCCGGGGTCTACCTGGCCATGGCCACGCTGGGCTTCGGCGAGGTGGTCCGGGTCGTGATCCTGAACACGGAGTCGTGGACGGGCGGTGCCCTGGGCCTGAACGGCATCCCCCAGCTGACGCAGTGGTGGCACATCGCGCTGGCCGTGGCGTTGTCGCTGGCGGTGCTGTTCCGGCTGCTGCGCTCGAAGGTCGGCCGCGCGTTCGAGGCCATCAAGGAAGACGAGACCGCCGCCGGACTGATGGGCATCGACGTCAACAACACCAAGATGCTGGCCTTCGTCCTGGGGGCGTTGCTGGCGGGCCTCGCGGGCGCGCTGAACGCCCACCTGACCTTCTTCATCGGACCCAACGAATACGGGTTCGACCGGGGCGTCGAGATCCTGACCATGACCATACTGGGCGGCATCGGCAGCCTGGCCGGGCCCGTGGCCGGCGCCGTGATCCTGACGCTGCTGCCCGAGACGCTGCGCGCGTTCAACGATTTCCGGCTCGTCATCAACGGCGTGATCCTGGTCCTGATCGTGCTGTTCCTGCCCAAGGGCATCTGGGACCCGGCGCTGCTGCGCAGCTGGTTCCGCCGGCGGAGCCAATGACATGCTGAAACTGCAATCCATCTCCAAGAGCTTCGGCGGCCTGCACGTGCTGCAGGACGTCAACATCGAGGTTCCGCAGGGAACGATCTTTGGCCTGATCGGCCCCAACGGCGCGGGCAAGACGACGGTGTTCAACCTGATCACGGGCCTGCTCGATCCGACCGGCGGCTCGCTTACCTTCGACGGCCAGAGCCTCGTCGGTGCCAAGCCGCACCAGATCACCCGGCGCGGCATCGCCCGCACGTTCCAGAACATCCGCATCTTCAAGGAAATGTCGCTGCTCGAGAACGTGGTGGTCGGCATGCACCGCCACCTGGACTACGGTCCGGCAGGCCTGCTGCTGGCGCTGCCCGGGTTCCGCGCCCAGGAACGCCGCGCGCGCGAACGGGCGCTCGAGCTGCTGTCCTGGGTCAAGCTGGAGCACAAGGCGCACCAGACTGCGGACAACCTCTCCTACGGCGACCAGCGCAAGCTGGAGCTGGCCCGGGCGCTGGCGACCGAGCCCAAGCTGCTGCTGCTGGACGAACCCGTGGCGGGCATGAACACCGGCGAGAAAGTGGACCTGATGGCCGAGATCCAGAACATCAAGGCGCGGGGCTACACCATCTTCATGATCGAGCACGACATGCGCTTCGTGATGGGCCTGTGTGACCGTATCGCGGTGCTGAATTTCGGTCGGATCATCGCCGAGGGCCTGCCCGAGGAAATCCGCAACAATCCGATGGTGATCGAAGCCTACTTGGGACGCGAGGACGACGTGGCGGACGAGGTGCAAGCATGAATCCGCTGCTGAAAGTCGACGGCCTGAAGGTTTCCTATGGCCACATCGCCGCGGTCAAGGGCATAGACCTCGAGCTGCGCGAAGGCGAGATCACGACGCTGGTCGGCGCCAACGGCGCCGGCAAATCCACCACGCTGCTGGCCTTGTCGGGCCTGATCCCCAAGGAAGCGGGCACCGTCACGTTCCAGGGCGAGGACATCTCGCGCCTGGCGCCGCACCGTATCGTCTCCAAGGGCATCGTGCAGGTGGCCGAGGGTCGTGCCATCCTGACCACGATGACGGTGCGCGAGAACCTCGAGCTGGGCGCCTATACCCGGCGCGACAAGGGCGGGATCGGCGCCGACCTGGATCGCGTGTTCGAACTTTTCCCCCGGCTCAAAGAGCGCCTGAACGGCATGGCGGGCAACCTGTCAGGCGGCGAGCAGCAGATGCTGGCGATCGGACGGGCGCTGATGGCCAAGCCGCGGCTGCTGCTGCTGGACGAGCCCTCCATGGGGCTGGCGCCTATCATCGTGCAGGAGATCTTCCGCATCCTGCGCGAGATCAACCGGCAGGGATTGACGATCTTCCTGGTCGAGCAGAACGTGCGGCAGGCGCTCAAGATCGCCCATCGCGGCTACGTGCTCGAGACGGGCGGCATCGCCTTGTCGGGCTCCGGCAAGGAACTGCTGGGCGATCGCAGGCTGGTGGAAGCCTACCTGGGCGGCTGAACAGATCCTATCCGGTCATACCGTGAAGCTGCCCCTGCCTCCGATGAAGTCGCTGCGAGCCTTCGAGGCCGCGGCGCGGTTGATGAGCTTTACGGCGGCCGCCGACGAGCTCTGCGTCACGCAGGTGGCGGTCAGCCGCCAGGTTCGCGGCCTGGAGGATTTCCTGGGCGTGGAGCTGTTCGACCGGCGCGGGCAGTCGATCGCGCTGACCAAGGCGGGAAGCCGCTACTATCCCGCGGTGCGCCGCGCGCTCAACGACCTGGCGTTCGCGACCTCGCAGCTCAGCCGGCGCGGGCAGCCGCAGGTGCTGTCCATTCTGGCCTACAACACGTTCGCGCAGTGCTGGCTGATTCCTATGCTGCCGGCTTTCCACGAGCAGCATCCCTCGGTGGAGATCCGGCTGTCGGCGTCCTCGGCCCTGGTCGACTTCAATCACCAGGATTTCGACGCCGCCATCCGTTTCGGAGTACCTGATATCCCGGGAATCGAAGTCGACATGCTGGCGCCGATCGAACTCGTGCCGGTCATGAGCCCGGATCTCCTGGCCCAGGTCGGCGGGACGCCGGACGTGTCGGCCATGCTCGAGTTGCCGCTCCTGCATTCGCTTGCCCGCCCGGGAGACTGGGAGGGCTGGTTCCGCCACGCGGGGCTGGCCAGCGACCATGCCGGCCGGGGCCACAAGTTCGAGAGTTCGCTGATGGCCTACGAGGCGGCGATACGCGGCCTGGGCGTGGCGCTGGGTGTCCGCATCCTGGTCGAAGGCTATCTGGCGTCGGGGCAGTTCGTCGCGCCGTTCGACACCTCTTATCGGCCCGCGGGCGGCTATTTCCTCGTGCATCCCAAGGATCGGGCGCCTACTGCCGCATTCCGGGCGTTTCGCCGATGGCTGCTGGCCGAACTGGGCGCGCGCGCCGACGACGTGATGGACGAGGCGCCCCTGCCGCCGCCCCCGGCCACCCCTACAAAATAGTTGGCCTGATCCGCCCGAAAAGTCATTTCCCCTTCGCCTGGCGTATGCGCAGAATGCATGACACGACTTTGCGCAGGAGGAATCGACGATGGCTGAATTGGCGGACCTGGGTATCGCATCCATGAGGTCCCGATGTTCCGAGGCGGAATGGGAGGTTCGGGTCAATCTCGCGGCATGCTACCGCCTGATCGAGTTCTACGGGATGGCCGACATGGCCGCCAACCATATCTCGGCCCGGGTGCCCGGCGAGGAAAACGCATTCCTGATCAACGCCTACGGGCTGCTGTACGAGGAAATCACCGCGTCCAGCCTGATCAAGATCAACGCCGACGGCGAAGTCCTGAGCGCGCCCGACTTCGGGCCGGACCTGAAGTACGGCGTCAACCGCGCGGGTTTCGTCATCCATAGCGCGATCCACCAGGCCAGGCACGAACTGTCGTGCGTCATCCATACGCATACGTGGCCCGGGATGGCCGTGTCGGCGCTCGAATGCGGTCTGCTGCCGCTGGCGCAGACCTCCATGCGCTTCGTCAACATCAGCTACCACGACTACCAGGGCGTGGTGCTGGACGAGGCCGAGCAAGCGTCGCTGGTGGCCGACCTGGGCGACAACAACGCCATGATCCTGAGGAATCACGGGTTGCTGACCGTCGGGCGGACGATACCCGAGGCGTTCAACGCCATGCATCGGCTGGAGCTGTCCTGCAAGCTGCAACTGGCGGCCATGGCCTGCAACAGTCCGCTGAATTCTGTTCCCCAGGACGTCCTGGACAAGACCTACATGAACTACCAGCCGCAGACCAGGCGGCCGTATGGCGTCATGGAATGGCCCGCGTTGCTGCGCAAGCTGGACCGGATCGATCCGAGCTACAGGCTATAGCCGGCTCCACGGCAGAACAGAATCAAGACAACGGAGACATCATGACATTCCTGGCAACTTCCTGGCGCATGGGCCTAGGCGCCGCGTGCATGGCAATCGCCGGGCCGCTGCTGGCCGGACAGGCCCTGGCGGCTTCCTTTCCCGAGCGGCCGCTCAAGCTCGTCGTTCCATTTCCGCCCGGCGGCGGGACGGACCTGGTCGGCCGCATCGTCGCCGAGAAGGTGGGCGAGTATCTCGGCAAGCCGGTCATCGTCGAGAACCGGCCTGGCGGCGGCACGGTGATCGGCACCGACTACGTGGCCAAGAGTCCGCCGGACGGCTATGCCATCGTGATGGGGACCTTCGCCTACGCGGTCAATCCCAGCCTGCAGGAGAAGCTGCCGTATTCCAACGAGACGTCGCTGGTTTCCGCCGGCATGGTGGCCAAGGCACCGAACGTGCTGGTGGTGAATCCACAGCGCCCCTACAAGACGGTGGCCGAGCTGATCGCCTACGCGAAGGCCAATCCCGGGAAGATCAACTATGGGTCCAACGGCAACGGGACTTCCGCGCACCTGGCGGGCGCGCTGTTCGCGACGCTGTCCGGAACGGAACTGACGCATGTGCCCTACAAGGGCGCGGCGCCGGCGCTGAACGACCTGATCGGCGGGCAGATCGACGTCATCTTCTCGACCATTCCTGGCGCCCTGAGCTACATCAAGGCGGGCAAGCTGCGGGCACTGGCCGTGACTTCGGCCGATCGGTCGGCGGTGTTGCCGGACCTGCCCACCGTGACCGAGGCCGGGGTGGCGGGGTATGACGCCCAGGCCTGGTACGGTTTTCTCGTCCCGGCCGGCACGCCGGCTCCGGTCATCGGCAGCCTGAACCGGGCGATCAATCATGCCGCCGAGACGCCGGCATTCCAACGCCTGGTGAAAGAAGAGGGCCTGATCAAGGTGACGGGCGATCCGGAATCGATGGACCGCTACGTGCGCGCCGAGGAGAAACGCTGGCGCAAGATCATCCAGGACGCCGGCCTGCAACCGAACTGAGGCCCGCGCCTCGCGGGGCGGCCGCATGTGCGCCCCAGCAAAAGCACGATATCCTCCGCTCTTTGGCGTCCCGGTGATACCGGGGCGCGTACCAGCCAGGAGATCGCTTCGTGCAAGCAAGGCATTCCCCGCCGACCCGGATCGCACTGCCGGTCGGCTTCATCGTCGTGCTGGGCATGCTGGCCGGCCTGCCGCCCCTGTCCATCGACATCAGCCTGCCGGGGTTGCCGGCCATCGGCGCCGAGCTCGGCGCCACCGACTCGCAGATGCAGGCGACGCTGGGCGCCTTCATGCTGACCTTCGGATTCGGCCAACTGGCCTGGGGACCCTTGTCCGATCGCCACGGGCGCTTGCGCGTCATCCTGCTCGGCCTGGCCGTGTACGTGGTGGCGGCCATCGCCTGCACGCTGGCGGCGGACGGCGCCGCGCTGATCGGCTGGCGGGCGGTCCAGGGCTTCGGCGCGTCGGCCGCATCGGTGGCCGGCATCGCGCTGGTCCGCGACGTCTTTCCCCAACCGCAGCAGCGGGCCACCATCCAGTCCTTCATCGTCGCGGTGCTGAGCCTGGCGCCCATCGTGGCGCCGCTGATCGGAGCGTTCGTCATCCACGCGGTGGGCTGGCGCGGCCTGTTCGCGGTGCTGGCCGGGGCGGGGCTGCTGCTGGCCGCCATCGTCGGGATCCGCCTGCGGGCGGGACGGCTGCGCGCGCTCCGGGGCGTGCAGCCGGCGGCACCCGCTTCCGAAGACCGGCAGGCGGGCCCGGGCCAGCCGCAGCCAGAAGGCGGCGGGCGCCCCGCGGGCTATCGGAGCTTTCTAGCGCTGCCTCATGCGCGCGCCCTGTCGTGCGCGCTGGGTGTCGTGTTCTGCGGCATGTTCGTCTTCATCAGCGGGTCGCCTTTCGTGCTGATCGACGGCATGGGCGTGTCCAGTTCGGTCTATGCGATCGCGTTCGCGCTGGCCTCGGCCGCGGTGCTGGCGGGATCGCTGACGACCGCGCGCCTCTCGCAGCGAGGCGTGCCGCCCCAGCGTGTGTTGTACGCGGGCGTGCGCGGCGCGGCCTGCGCCGGCCTGGCCGCCCTGGCGGTCGGGCTCGCGCTGCGTGGCGCGCACGGGCAATGGTGGGAGATCGCGGTCTTCGTCGTGGCGATGGCGGCCAGTCTTTTCTTCGGCGGCTTCATCATGCCGACCCTCTTCGCGCTGGGATTGCAGGACGCGGGAGCGATGGCGGGCGTGGGTGCCGCGGTGCTGGGCGCATCGCAGATGCTGGGCGGCGCGCTGGGCAGCACGGCGGTCGGCATGCTGCCGGTCGCGCCCATCGTCGCAGTCGGAACGCTCGCCGCGCTGTGCGGCGTGGCGGTATGGATCATCGCTCGCGCAACGTTCGGCCGGACGTCGTCATGACGATCATGCACGATGCGATGACGTGACATCGCGCGTGGTGCCGAAGCAAAAATTTTCGTCGTTGGCATCCAAAAGGGTTGACATTGTTTTGAGCACCATTAACACTTCGGGCCTCGACTTTTAGAGATTGATATGGTTAAGAAATCGCAACCCGTTAAGGCGGCTGCCAAGCCGGCAGCCAAGAAGCCGGCCGCGAAGGTCGCCAAGAAAGCCGCTCCGGCCAAGTCCGCCGGCGTGCTGGCGAAGCTCGAAGCCGCCGCCGTGCGTCTGGGCGATGCCGCCAAGAAGGCGCTCGAGCGTTCCGAGAAGGCCCGCAAGGAAGCCGCTCAGCGCGTGAGCCTTTACGAGAAGGCCGTCAAGGCCGCCGTGAAGGAAGCCAAGGCTGTCGTGGCCGCAGGCGACAAGAAGCCTGCTGCCAAGAAAGCCAAGGCCGCGACCAAGGCCGCCGCGCCGGCCAAGAAGGCTGCTGCCAAGCCCGCCGCCAAGGCCGCCAAGCCCGCGGTGAAGCCGGCCGCCAAGCCTGCTGCCAAGCCTGCCGCGAAGAAGCCCGCCGCCAAGCGCGTGGCGAAGAAGGCTGCTGCCCCGGTTGCCGCTCCGGCCGCCGCCGAACAGCAGGCCGCTCCGGCTCCCGCCGCCGCCTGATCGGCTGCAGGATGAAAAATGCCGCCCTTCGGGGCGGCATTTTTTTTGCCTGGCGACTGCGTCAGAACGGATAGTGCCGCGGCGTGGTCTGGACGGTGATCCACCGCAATTCGGTGAACTCGTTGATCCCGGCCTTGCCGCCGAAGCGGCCGTAGCCGCTGGCCTTGACGCCGCCGAACGGCATCTGCGCCTCGTCGTGCACGGTGGGGCCGTTGATATGGCAGATGCCGCTTTCTATGCGCTTGGCCACTTCCATCGCCCGTGCGATGTCGCGGCCGAACACGGCCGACGACAGCCCGTACTCGCTGTCGTTGGCCACGCGTATGGCTTCTTCGGTGCCGCTGACCCGAACGATGCACACCACCGGGCCGAAGGATTCCTCGCCGTAGATTTCCATCGCCGGGGTCACCTTGTCGAGTACGGTGGCCGCCATGATGTTGCCTTCGATGCCGCCGCCGGCAATGAGCTTGGCCCCCTTGGACACGGCATCGTCGATCAGGCGCCGGATGCGCTGGATGGCTTCCGGCGTCACGACCGCACCCAGCACGACGTCGTCGCGGCGGGGATCGCCGGCGGGCAGCGAAGCCGCCTTGGCGGCGAACCTGGCGGCAAAGGCATCGGCGATGGCGTCGTCGACGACCAGGCGTTCGGTGGACATGCAGATCTGGCCCTGGTTCATGAAGGCGCCGAAAGCCGCCGCGTCGACTGCGGCGTCGAGATCGGCGTCGTCGAGCACCAGCAAGGGCGCCTTGCCGCCCAGTTCCAGCAGGACGGGCTTCAGGTGGCGGGCGGCGCTCTGGGCGATGATGCGGCCGACGCGGGTCGAGCCGGTGAAGTTGACCCGCCGGATCGCGGGATGGGCGATCAAGGCCTCGACCACGGCGGGCGCGTCGTCGGGCGCGTTGGAGACGACATTGACGGTGCCGGCGGGCAGGCCGGCGTCACGCAGGGTCTGGGCGATCAGGTGGTGCGTGGCGGGGCACAGCTCCGACACCTTGAACACGACGGTATTGCCGCAGGCCAGGGGCATGGCGATCGAGCGCGTGCCCAGGATGATGGGCGCGTTCCAGGGCGCGATGCCCAGGACCACGCCCACCGGCTGCCGGACGGCCATGGCCAGGCTGCCAGGCACGTCGGAGGGGATGACCTCGCCAGCGATCTGCGTCGTCATGGCGGCGGCCTCGCGCAGGATGCCCGCGGCCAGGTGCACATTGAATCCGGCCCAGCCGCGCGTGGCGCCGGTTTCGGCGATCATGCGGGCGATGAACTCCGGCGTGCGCTGATCGAGCAGGTCGGCCGCCCGGTTCAGCAACTACCGCCGTTCGCCAGGACCCAGCGCGGCCCAGGCCGGAAAGGCTGCCGCGGCGGCATCGGCGGCGGCGCGGGCATCGGCCACCGTGGCGGCCGCGGCACGCGTGCTGTCGGCGCCGGTGACCGGGTCGCGCCGCACGAACGTGGCGCCGCCGGTAGCGTCGCGGTCTTCATCGTCGATCAGGAGCTTGATGTCGAACATGGTGGTTGACTCCAGTAATGGCGGCCCCGCGGCCGCCTTGATTCGCGTCAGGCTTTCGCCATGCCGAGATAGGCCTGTTGCACGGCCGGGTCGTTCATCAGCGCGCCTGCTTCGCCTTCGCCGGCGATGGCGCCGTTCTCGATCAGGTAGCCGCGCTGGGCGATCGCCAGGCTCAGGCGGGCATTCTGCTCGACCAGCAGGATGCCGACACCGTCCTGCCGGATGGCGGCCAGGGACTTGAACAGCTCGGCGCTCATCAAGGGAGACAGGCCCAGCGACGGCTCGTCCAGCAGCAGGATCTCCGGCCGCGACATCAGCGCCCGGCCGATGGCGACCATCTGTTGCTCGCCGCCGCTCATGGTGCGGGCGGTCTGGCCCAGGCGCTCGCCCAGCCGGGGGAACAGGGCCAGCACGCGTTCCAGGGTCGCGGCCTCGGTTTCCCGGGCGCGGTGCGCATAGGCGCCCAGCCGCAGGTTCTCGCGCACCGTGAGCTCGCCGAAGATGCCCCGGCCCTCGGGGACCAGGGCGATGCCCAGCTCGACGATACGATGGGCGGGCGTCGCGGCGATGTCCTGCCCCGACAGGCGCACCACGGCCTGGCCGTCGTGCGGGACGAGGCCGGCCACGGCCTTGAGCAGCGTGCTCTTGCCGGCGCCGTTGGCACCCAGCATGACGACGATCTCGCCCGGCCCGACCGACAGCGCGACCTTGCGCAGCGCCGTATGCTTGCCGTAGGCGACGGACAGGTTGGCGACTTCAAGCACTGGCGTCTCCCAGGTAGGCGCGGATCACTTCCGGATCCGACAGGACGGCGGCGGGCGTACCCTCGGCGATCTTGGCGCCCGCGTTCATCACGACGCAGCGATCGCACAGCGAGTGCACGGCATCCATGACGTGCTCGACCAGGATGATGCTCATGCCCTCGTCCTTGAGCGAGCGCACCAGCGCGATGCCTTCGAGCAGTTCGGACGGATTCAGGCCGGCCAGCCATTCGTCCAGCAACAGCAGGCGGGGCGACAGGGCCAGGGCGCGCGCCAGCTCCAGCCGCTTCTGGTCGATGTAGGTCAGTTCGCCGGCCAGCGTCCGGGCATGGCGCGCCAGGCCGACGCGCGCCAGCAGTTCGGCGGCTCTGGCCGTGGCCTGCGCGCCCCACATCGGTTCGCGCGAGAAGGCCAGGCCCGCCACGACGTTCTCGGTCGCGTCCATGTCGGCCAGCACTCGCACCAGTTGGAAGGTCCGGGCCACGCCCGCGTGCGCCACCTTGTGCGGGGCCTTGCCGGCGATGGGCAGGCCCGCCAGTTCGATGTCGCCCGCATCCGGCGCCAGGGCGCCCGAGATCAGGTTCATGACCGTGGTCTTGCCCGAACCGTTCGGCCCCAGCAGGCCGACGATCTCGCCGGCCTCGACCGAGAAGCTCAGGTCGTTGACCGCGGTCAGGCCGCCGAAGGTTTTCCGCAGTTGGGAAATGCGCAGGCTGTTCATGATGCCTCCCTGGCGGCGGGCGCCGCCGCGCGGTCGGCCTTGCGCAGCCGCCGGGCGAGGCCGACGACGCCGTTGGGCAGCAGGTAGACGATGATCATGAAGACGGCGCCGAGCAGGATGCTGTAGTGGTTGGGGAAGTTCGCGCCCAGGTATTCGAACAGCAGCGCGAGGGGGATGACGCCCAGCAGCGGGCCGTACAGCCGTTGCACACCGCCCAGCAGCGCCATGATCAGCACCTGGAACGACATGACGGGATTGAACGCGATGGCCGGGTCGATGTAGGTCCAGCGCGGCGCCATGATCGCGCCCGACAGTGTCATGAACACCGCGCTGAGCGCGAACAGCAGCACCTTCGCGCGGGTGGTGTCGATCCCGCAGTGCCGGGCCACCGTTTCGTCCGCGCCGATGATGCGCAGCGCGAAGCCCAGGCGGGAGCGGCCCAGCAGCAGGGTGGCCACGAACAGCACCGCGCCCAGCGCCAGCAACTGCCAGTAGATTTGTTCCTGGCTGATGTCCAGGAATACATAGCGGCCGATGGAGTTGGACACGTTCACCTCGTACCAGGTGACCAGCTGGCGGATGAGCTCGGTCAGCCCGAAGGTGAAGATGACGAAGTAGACACCGGCCAGCCTGAGGGTGGACAGCCCGACGACGACAGCGACCACCAGGCCGACCACGGCGGCGGCCGCCAGTACCGCCGGCCAGGGCAGGGCATCGCCCAGGACCGCCACGGTATAGGCGCCGATGCCGAAGAAGGCGACCGTGGCCAGCGACACGTAGCGGGTGGGGCCCGAGAACATCGCCCAGGCGGTGGCCAGCACCGCGTAGTTGAGGATGTTGATGGCCAGCGACAGGCCATAGCCGTCGGCCACCAGGGGCACGCCGGCCAGCACGGCCAGCACGGCGACACCGGCGATCAGGGGAATGCGCAGCGGGGCGTTCATCGCGCGGCCCTCCCGAACAGGCCGGTGGGACGCACCAGCAACACCAGCAGGAACACGCCGTAGGTCACGGCGATCGTCAGTCCGGGATTCACGTAGGTGGCGATGAAGGATTCCGCCAGGCCCAGCAGCAGGCCCGCGACCAGCGCGCCCAGGACGTTGCCCACGCCGCCCATGATGATCACGATCAGCGCCTTCATGGTGAAGATCACGCCCATGTTGGCGTTGAAGGTCAGGAACATGCTGACCAGCACGCCGCCGCTGGCAGCCAGCGCGCCGCCGGCGGCGAAGGCCAGGGCCGAGGCCCAGCGCACGTCGATGGCGACCAGGCGCGCGGCCACCGGGTCCACCGCCACCGCCCGGATGGCGGTGCCCAGGCGGGTGCGGGTCAGCGCCAGGTAGAAGCCGATGCCGAACACCGCGGCGAAGCCCAGGGCCAGCAACCGGTTCAGGGCCAGTACCGAATCCAGGATGCGCACGGGTTCGTTCAGGTAGGAATAGCTGTAGTAGTTGCCGCCGAAGGTGACCTGCATCACGCCCTGCACGATGAACAGCAGGCCGAACGTGGCCAGGATGCTGTCCACCTCCAGCGCGGCGCGCGTGCGGGTGCGCCTGACCAGCGGCGTCAGCAGGAAGCTGTAGACCAGCCAGTTCAGGGCGAAGGCGACGGGGACGATCAGCAGCAGGCCCCACAGGGGCGCGATCTGGAGACCGGTCATCAGGAGGTAGGCGCAGAAAGCCGCGGCGACGAGAAACTCGCCATAGGCCAGATTCATGATGCGCGAGACGCCATACTGCAGGGTCAGCCCCATGGCGACGAGCGCGTACATGCCTCCCAGCGTGATGCCGGAGAAGAGTGCATCGATGAACATACGGGATTCCTGTCGCGCGCCATCCGGCGGCGTGCCGGACGGCGCGGGTTGAGGGTCAGCGCGCGGCGGCGCCGGCCTGCCAGGCGGACTTGGGGAAGACCAGCTTGGCGGCGCCGGCGTGGCTGGCCGGCTCGATGCCGACGAACTCGCCGTTCTGCCATTGGCCCAGCGTCAGCATGTTGGGCACCATGTGGTTCTTCAGGTTGATGCGGCCCAGGATGGTGTCGAACTCCTCGCTGGCGATCTTGGCCGACACGGCCTTGCGGTCCAGGGTCCCGGCCTTCTCGATGGCCTGTTGCAGCACCTGCAGTCCGGCATAGGTGACCAGGCTGGCCCAGCGGTCCGGTTCGGCCCCGGTCACTTCCTTGTGGCGCTGGATGTAGGCCTTGACGGCGGGGCTGTTGGCGTCGATGCCGCCCAGGCTGGCCACGCCCTCGACGTTCGCGCCGAAGCGGTTCTTGTACAGCGGGAAGGCGGTGCCCACCCCGGTGTAGAACACCTTGGGATTGAAGCCCAGCACCCGCGCCTGGTCGGTGATGGCCATGGTGTCGGGCGGATAGCTGAACGCGATGAAGACGTCGGGGTTCAGGTTCCTGGCTTCGGTCACGATGGGGGCCAGGTCCTGCGTGCCGACCGGGTAGGTCTTGGCGTAGGCCAGCTTGAAGCCGGCCTTCTGGAACGCGGCGCGCGCCGCGGTGGCCAGCTCGATGCCGAAACCGTCGGCGATGGAGACCATGGCGATGGAGTCGCCGATCTTGCCGGCCTTGCGCAGGCTGGCCAACTGGTCGACCAGGGCCTCGGCGTATTGCGAACCGGTGCCCAGCAGCCAGTAGCTGTTGGGCCAGCGCTTGGCGAACTCGGGCGCGCGTTCGGTCACCGCCGAGCCCGCCAGCAGCGGATAGCCGTAGCGGTGGAAGGTGGGCGCGACGGCCAGGTTCATCGCGGTCGACCACGGGGGCAGCAGGAAGTCGACCTTGTCCTGCGTGATGAGGCGCTCGACGGCGCGCACGGCGTCCTCGGAGCTGGAGCGGTCGTCGTATTCGACGACCTTGATGGGCAGGCGCTTGGCACCGACCTTCAGGCCGCCCGCCTGGTTGACCTCATGGACCCAGAGCTTGTAGTTGGGAATGGTCGTGATGCCCGCGCCGCCGGCGTTGACGCCGGTCTTGGACACCGCGTAGCCGATGGTGACGGCGTCCTGGGCATGGGCCGGAAGGGCGAGCGAGAACGCCGACAGGGCAACGGCCGTGCCCAGGCGGCGCAGCGATTTCAGGGACGAGGTGAGCATGGTGTGTCTCCCGGTAATTTTGTAACAATCGCGGAGTTTTGTTGTAGCGACGTACAAATTCTGGCTAGAGGGCTCGGCCGTGTAAAGTTGCAGGCATTGATGAAATCGGACGAATACTTGTACTTTTTTGCCCGCCTTCCCGAGGATCCGCATGGCCGTTTATCCGCATTCCCTGCCCGACGTGCATCCGGACATCGGCGAGACGCCGCTGGCCACCCTGATGGAGAGCGAAGTGATGATGCCCGCGCTGGCCGCGCGCGAATGGGTGGTCGAGGCCGCGCGCAGGCAGGGGCGCAGCCATGCCTTGCTGCTGACGGCGGGGAAGGGCGTGGCCACGCTGCGCCATGGCCAGCTCGCATTGCGCGCGCCTTGCCTGGCCTGGCTGCCACCCGGCATGGCGCAATCCATCCGCCTGGAGGCCGGCGGTGCCGGCTACATGCTGTCGGCGGCCGAGGAGCTGGTGTCGCGCGCGTCGGCCGCCAGCCAGCATGCCGCGGCCCTGCGCAACGTGGCCGACCGCCTGCTGCACATCGGGCCGGACGAGATGGCGGCCGGGCGGGACATGCTCTGTCCCGTGTTCGAAGCCGTCAGCCATGAGCTGCGCCAGGCGGCCAAGGGCGCCGCGGGGATCGCCGTCGCCTACCTGTCCATCGTCCTGACGCATCTCTGGCGCATGAGCGACATCGACCCCGAGGCGCCTACCGGCGACCGGCCCGGTTCCGTCGTGTTCCAGCGTTTCCTGCGCGTGGTCGAGATGCACTTCCGCGAGCACTGGCCGATTTCCCGCTACGCCCGCACGCTGGGGGTGACCGAACGCCGGCTGCATGCCGCGTCCATGCGCAGCGCCGGCTGCGGCCCGCTGGCCGTGGTGCACGAGCGCCTGTTGCAGGAGGCCCGGATACGCCTGCAGCAGTCGCCGCTGCCCGTGGCCCAGGTCGCCTACGGCCTGGGGTTCCGCGACACCGCGCACTTCAACCGTTTCTTCAAGCGCCACATGGGCATGCCTCCCGGCAGCTACCGCCGCCGGGTACTCGAAGAAGCGGGCCGCGAGGATCTCACGTACTCTGCCTGGCCGTAGAGGTCCCCCCTACGCGCTTCGCGCGCCCAGCATGGTTGAGCCCCAGCCGCTACGCGGCAGCCCCCGAGAAGGCCGGGACCCGCCTCGGGGCGGCCCGGCGCCGGGTCCCGGGAGAAAATCGAAAGCTATACTTTTCCCATCTAGCCTTGGGTGTGAATGTCGTGAAGGTTTTCGTCGGACGGGATTTGTCGTGGGGAGCGCTGGCCGGGGCGCTGGGGCTGATGTTCCTCGTGTCCAGCGCGCTGCGCGGGCCGCTGCCCGAGGGGCCGTTCAGCGAGCGCGTGCCGGTGCTGGCGCAATACGCCGGTTCCTTCCTGGCGGCAGCGCTGATGGGGGGCTTCATCGTGCTGGTGATGTGGGGCTTCCGGCGTTTCCGCTCGCAGCGCTACGAGACGCCCCGGCGCGACCTGGCGCTGGCCATCCTGCTGATGGCCATCGTGACGTTTCGTCCCGCCCATGCCGAGGTGGCCGCACCGGTGGCGCCGGCGGCGGGCGTGGAGCACTACGCGCCGTAGGCGGCGCGGCCCTTGGCCAGGTAGGGCGCCAGTGCGAACAGGTCGACGTTGCCGCCCGAGACGATGACGCCCACGCGCTTGCCGCGCGCATCGACCTTGCCGGACAGCAGCGCGGCCGCGCCCAGGGCGCCGGTGGGTTCGAGCACGAACTTCATCCGCTCCATCAGGAAGAACATCGCGCGCAGCAGTTCGTCGTCGGTCACCGTCAGCATGTCGTGGACGTGGGACTGGATGAGCGGGAAGGTGTACCGGCCCGCCGATTGCGTGCGCGCGCCATCGGCGATGGTGTCGGGATTGTCGACCGATTGCAGCGTGCCGCTGCGGAACGAGCGGGTGACGTCGTCGCCCGCGGCCGGCTCCACCCCTATGACCCGGATGCCCGGCGCGCAGGCGTTGGCCGCGATGGCGGACCCCGACAGCAATCCGCCGCCGCCGCAGGGGACCAGCAGGTAGTCCAGCGGTCCGGTCTCGCGCAGCAGTTCCAGCGCGGCGGTGCCCTGGCCGGCGATGACGTCGGGATGGTCGAAGGGAGGGATGGTGGTCAGTCCCTCGCGGTCCGCCAGTTCGGCCGCGATGTCCTCGCGCCGTTGCGTGTCCCGGTCATACAGCACCACGCGGGCGCCGTAGCCGCGCGTGGCTTCCAGCTTGACCCGCGGGGCATCCGACGGCATGACGATGGTGGCCGGTATGCCCAGCAGTTGGCCCGCCAGCGCGACGGCCTGGGCATGGTTGCCGGACGAATAGGCCACCACGCCGCGCCGGCGGGCATCATCCGGAAGCCGGGCCAGCGCGTGATAGGCGCCGCGGAACTTGAAGGCCCCCATGCGCTGGAAATTCTCGCACTTGAAAAAGACCGTGGCCCCGGTGCGGGCGTCGACGGTATGCGAAGTCAGCACCGGCGTGCGGTGGGCGTGGCCGGCGAGCAGCGCGGCGGCCGCTTCGATGGCGGGGAAGGCGACGGACATGGTGTTTTTCCACCTGGGTGCCGGCCGGAGGCGGCCGAGGAGCCAAGCATATACGAAGCGGATCGCCGGAGGCGCGGCCTGCCGGGAATCCCCAGGCGGCGCCGTTCTCTTGGGGTATCCCCCGATGTTGACGCGAAGCCGGCGGGCAGGCGAAAATGCCGGCTGACATGTCTATGGCATGTCCCTCCAAAGGGGAGTAGTTCGAGAGTCCAACAGGCTCTTTCGTACGATCGTCAATACGTGGAAGTCCGCTTCCTCCGGTCGTGCGGATCACCGCCCGGTGATTGAACAAGACCTTTGCAGCCTGGCCTCAGGTCCTGCATGGGTACTCCCGTCCCCAGTCATTCCTGTCGCCAGCAGAGGCCGTCAACTTCTCTGGAGAACAACTCGTGGAATGGCTTTCGGCTTTCGCCGCAGAAACTTTCACCACCCAATTCCTGTTCGCGCTCGCGTCCATCATCGTGATCGACATCGTGCTGGCCGGCGACAACGCCATCGTCATCGCGCTGGCCGCGCGCAACCTGCCGCCGGCCTTGCAGAAGAAGGCCATCGTCTGGGGCACGGTCGGCGCCATCGTGGTCCGTACGTTGATGACGCTGGCCGTGGTATGGCTGCTGAAGATTCCCGGCCTCATGCTGGTGGGCGGCCTGGCGCTGCTGTGGATCGCGTATCGGCTCCTGACCGCCGAAGAGGACGAGCACGGAAGCGGCGCGGCCAATACCAGCTTCGTCGCCGCCATCAAGACCATCGTGATCGCCGACGCGGTCATGGGCGTGGACAACGTGCTGGCGGTGGCCGGCGCGGCGCACGGCAGTTTCCTGCTGGTGGTGCTGGGCCTGTTGATCAGCGTGCCCATCATGGTCTGGGGCAGCCGCCTGATCCTGCGCCTGATGGAACGTTATCCGGCCATCATCTACATCGGCGCCGGCGTGCTGGTCGTGACCGCGGCCAAGATGGTGATGGGCGAACCGCTGGTCAAGCCCTGGTTCCAGGCCCACGCCTGGGTACAGTGGGTGCTGTATCCGCTGGCGCTGGTTGCCATCCTTGGCGGCGCCCGGATGGTCGTCAACAATCGCGGCAAGGGGCAACCCGAATCCAACGCGGCGTGACGCCGCCGCCCAGGCCGTGCGAGGGAAATACCCCCTCTCGCGGCAGGGGCGAACTGGGTTAAGCTTGCGGCTTTCCCGGGGTGGATACACCGCCCGCAGCAGAACGGCGCCCGGTTTCGGCCGGACGCCGTTCTTTACGTAGGAAGGCCGCGGGCCGCTTGATCGAGTGCGAATGACGACGAATTATTCCCTGACCCTGATGCCCCGGCCCGGGACGTGGAACTGGCGGCACCTCGCCCAGCGGGGCGCGCTGGCCCTGCTGACCACATCGCTGCTGATGCTGGACGACTGGATCCAGCAGTGGTTCACGGTCGCCAACCAGGCCGATTTCGAACTGAACTACTTCGCGGCGCTGCTGGCCTTCAACCTTGGGCTGTGGCTGTCGGGCAGCCGGGTGTTCGTGACGTGCATCCTGGTGCTGCTGGGCGGCATGGAACTGGTCCAGCTCAGCCACATCTCCTACGCCGGCCGGCCGCTCGATCCCGTGGTGCTGGCCAGCCTGTTCTCGGAATTCGGCGACGTGCGGGAAGTGGCGCTGGCCGATTTCGGCGACCACGTCCACGTGCTGTTCGCGGTGCTGATTCCGTACCTGGCCGCGTGGTGGCTGTTCATGACTTACATGCGGTCGGACGTGCGGCGCTGGCAGCGCGCGCTGGGGGTCATGCTGGTGGCCGCGGGCCTGCTATCCAAGCCTTATCGCGCCACCTACCGCGACCTGAATTCCTTCCTGCCCGGCCCCACCCGCAGCGGCCTGCACAACTCCCTCAATACCTTCAGCTTCTTCCTGGTGCACAACGTGCTGCGCGGATCGCTCCACGCCGCGCCTGCGCCGGTGGCGGCCATCGCCCAGCCCGAGGTCGTGCCCTTTGCCTCGGATGCGCGGCACGTCTGGCTGTTCGTGGCCGATTCGCTGCGCAGCCAGCACCTGGGCATCATGGGCTACGAACGGGACACGACCCCCAACCTGGCGCGGCGCATGGAGCAGGGATTGGTTGCGCGCCATGGGGTGGCGGCGGCCGTTTCCACCGCGGCCAGCATGCCGCTGATCCTGAACGCCGTGCGCGAGCCCGGCCAGCTGGCGCAGATCCGGGGGCTGTCCACGAACCTGTTCAAATTCGCCAAGGAGGCGGGCTTCAAGACCTACTGGATCTCGTCCCAGGAGTCCAAGCTGCTCAACGACGTCGGCAGCCGCTACGTCGACGTGTCGATCACCCGCGAGGACGAGCCGGCCCGGTTCGGCAGGCAGGGCGACGAGGCGATCCTGTCGCTGCTGCGGGAACAGGCCTGGGCCGAGAAGACCTTCGTCGTGGTCCTGCTGCGGTCGACGCACGCGCCCTACGAAGCCAACTACGCGCACGCGCGGGACCGCTACGCGCGCTGGCCGGACAGCCACGACCAGCCGCGCGCGGAGCGCCAGCGCAACGCCTACGACAATTCCGTGCTGTACCTGGACGCGCTGCTGGATCGCATGCTGGACGAGTTCGACCGCCTGCCGGGCCCGCGCCACCTGGCGATCACCGGCGACCACGGGCAGTTGCTGGGGGCGCGGGGCATGTGGGGGCACAACGTGCTGGAACCCGAGGTGGCCGACGTCCCGGTACTGTCCTGGAGTCGCGATGCGCCCGAATCCGTGTCCGAACCCATGCGCCGGGCGGGCTGGATCAGCCATTTCGAGATGTCGCGCTGGCTGGCGAACCGGCTGGGGCACGATGTCCGCTCGCCGTCGGCCATCGAAGGCGTGCACTACGTGCAGGGCAAGAACCTGTACGGAGCCAACACCTTCCGCGAAGTGCACGAGGGCGCTTCGCTGGAGTTCTCCGATGTCCTGCCCGTGGGCCACAGCCTGCCGGTCCGCCCTTACAATCCGGTCCGCTCGCTCGTCGCACGCTGAGTGCGCGTGTCCACGGACCTACGCATGTCTTCCCCCCAGGAAAAATCCTCTCCCTTCGAACTGATGACCGGCCGCAACGCGCTGCGTTCGCTGGCGCTGGCCGGCGGCGTGGCGCTCCACGCCATCAACGTCTACGTCGTCACCACCATCATGCCCACCATCGTGCACAGCATCGGTGGGCTGGCGTACTACGCCTGGAGCACGACGCTGTTCGTGGTGGCGTCCATCCTCGGCTCGGCGCTGTCCTATCGGCTGATCGACCGGATCGGGCCGCGCCGCGCCTATCTGGGCGCGCTGGCGCTGTTCTGCCTGGGATCGCTGGTCTGCGCCACCGCGCCGGCCATGTGGTGGCTGCTTGCCGGGCGGACCGTCCAGGGGCTCGCCGGCGGCGTGCTGCTGGCCTTGTCCTATGCGCTGTTACGGATGGTGTACGAGCCGCGCCTGTGGCCGCGCGCGCTGGCCTTCGTCTCGGCGATGTGGGGCGTGGCGACGTTGTCGGGCCCGGCCCTGGGCGGCCTGTTCGCCTCGCTGGGGTGGTGGCGCCCGGCCTTCCTGTCGCTGTTGCCGGTAGCCGCCGCGCTGGCGGCCATCGTCCATAAGCTGGTGCCGGCCGCCGCGCCCGCGTCCTCGTCGGCCGCGGCGGGCGTGCCCTGGGGCAAGCTGGCGCTGCTGGCGTGCTCGGTGATGGTCGTCTCGGTGGGCAGCCTCTCGCATGAACTGGCCTGGAACGCCGCCGGCGTGGCGGTGGGGCTGGCGCTGGTGGCAGGGATGGGGCGGCTGGACGTGAAGGCCTCGTCGCGGCTGATGCCCACGGGCGCCTATTCGACCCGCACGGTGCTGGGCGCTTGCTACCTGACGATGGCCATGCTCATCATCGGCTTGACCAGCGAGATCTTCGTGCCGTATTTCCTGCAGACCCTGCACGGCCAGACGCCGCTCGTGGCGGGTTACCTGACGGCGGTCATGGCGGGCGGCTGGACGCTGGCCTCGCTGATGTCCTCGGGATATACCGGCGCCGCCGTCGTGCGCCTGGTCCGTGCCGGGCCGGTGGTGACCGCGGCGGGCCTGGCCGCGCTGGCCGTGCTGGTACCGCCGGGCGAGTCGGGCGGCGTGGCGTTCGCCGCGCTGTGCGCGGCGCTGGCCGGGGTCGGGTTCGGGATAGGCATGTGCTGGTCGCACCTGGTCACGCGGGTGTTCCGCTCGGCCCCCGCGGGCCAGGAGAACCTCGCTTCGGGCGCGGTGACGACCCTGCAGCTCTATGCGATCGCGCTGGGATCGGCGGTGGCCGGCATGGTGGCCAATGCCGCCGGCCTGGCCGACCCCGGCGGCATCGAAGGCGCCCGCACCGCGTCCGCCTGGCTGTTCGGCCTGTTCGCGCTGGCGCCGGCCCTGGCGGCCTGGAGCGCCCGGCGCTCGTAGTCCAGGCTGCTCGCGCTGCCCGCGCGGCCGTCAGCGCATCGACGGGGCCTCGCCCCCCAGGGCATCGACCACGTCGGCGATCAGCTTGGCCAGTTCGCCCGACATCAGCGTGAAATCGGCGTCGAAGCGTTCGGCGTCGTTCTGCGCCAGGGCGTCGGCGTTTTCCTTGAGCACGTCCAGCGGCGCGATGCGCTTGATGGCCAGCGATTCGCTCAGCACGAACGAGATGCGGTCGGCCCAGGTCATGGCGAGCCGGGTGCACTGCTTGCCGGCCTCGATGTGGCGGCGCACGTCCTCGGCCTCGATGGATTGCCGCACATAGCGCACCGTGGCGCGGCCTTCGCCGGTGGAGCGCAGCTCGGTGTCCTGGTCGATCGTGAAATTGGCGGGAGCTTCGCCGCCGGCCAGCCATTCCGTCATGGCGGCCGCGGGCGAGGTCTGCACGTGCAGGTTGGCCAGCGGGAATTTGTCGATGGCCCGGTTCAGGAGCTGCAGCAGTTCGTCGCAGCGCGCCGCCGAGGAAGCGTCGATGCACAGCCAGCCGTTGCGCGTGTCTATCCACGCGCGGGTGTCGCGCAGGATGCTGAAGGCGCGCGGCAGCAGCGTTTCCTTGACGTTCTCCTTGATCTCCTTCATCTGCTTGCGGCCCGGCTTGAAGCCTTGCTGCTCTTCGATCTCCTGGGCCTTGGCCTTGGCCACCTGATTGATGACGGTGGTCGGGAGCAGTTTCTTCTCGGTGCGCAGCGTGATCAGCAACTGGCCGTTCACGCCGTGGGCCAGCAGGCTGCCGTTTTCCAGCGGGGGCGCCCATCCCTGCGTCTGCAGCTCCAGGCTGGAGCCGGGGGCGAAGACCTGGGGCCGGAGCAGTTCATCGAGCCCCTCGGGCGTCATGGGCCAGGGGGCGGGAAGGCGATAGATCTGTAGATTCTTGAACCACATGGCGGGCCGCGCAAAAGGGTCGATTCTATACGACGCGGCCTTCGCCCTTCGTTACCCCAGGTCCAGCGAGTCATCCTTCTTGGATTCGCGCGGCACGTCGGGCGACAGTTGCCAGAAGATCCACGCCGAAGCCGCGGTGAGCAGGCCGATGCAGATGAAGGTGGCGTGGAAGGCGGCCAGCGCGTCCTCGGGCGCGCCATGGTCCACCAGGTGACTGAACGCGGCCAGGATGCCGCCGGCCACCGTCACGCTCAGGCTGATCGCCAGCATCTGCATCATGGACAGGATGCTGTTGCCGCTGCTGGCGCCTTGCTGGCCCAGATCCTTGAGCGTCAGCGTGTTCATCGCGGTGAATTGCAGCGAGTTCACCGCGCCGAAGAAGGCCATCAGCAGCACCTGGGTCCAGACCGGGTGCGAGACATCGACCAGCGAGAACGAGACGATGGTCAGGCCGACCAGCACCGTATTGACCACGAGGACGTGGCGATAGCCGTAGCGGGTGATGAGCGAGGTCGCGAGGCGCTTGCTGAGCATGCCGGCCGCGGCCACGGGCAGCATCATCAGGCCCGAATGCGTGGGCGAATAGCCCAGGCTGACCTGCAGCAGCAGCGGCAGCAGGAAGGGCATGCCGCTGCTGCCCAGGCGCGCGAACAGGTTGCCCAGCAAGCCTATGGTGAACGTATGGATGTGGAAGAGGGTGGGCGAGAACAGCGGCGCGGCCTGCCTGCCCGCGCGCAGCCAGTAGGTGACGATGCTGATCAGGCCGAACACCAGCATGAGTACGACGGTAGCGTGGCCCGTGGCGCGGCCCGAGAACCCGTCCAGCGAGAGCGAGATGGCCGCCATGCCGAAGGCCAGCAGTCCGTAGCCCACGCCGTCGAAGGAGGCCGGCTGCTTCTCGCGCTTGTCGATCATGAAGGTGCGCGTGGCTATCGCGCCGGCCAGGCCGACCGGGATGTTGATCAAAAACACCCAGTGCCAGGAGAACTGCTCGGACAGCCAGCCGCCCAGTACGGGGCCGATCATGGGGCCGACCATGGCCGGGATGGCGACGAAGCTCAGCGCGGGCAGCAGGCGCTCCTGGGGGAAACTGCGCAGGATGACCAGCCGGCCCACCGGCATCAGCATCGCGCCGCCGGCGCCCTGGACCACGCGTGAAGCGACGAGCTGGCTGAGGTTCTGGGAGACCGCGCACAGCACGGAGCCCAGCGTGAAAAGGACGATGGCCGAGAAATACACCTTGCGCGTGCCGAAGCGGTCGGCGACCCAGCCCGAGGCGGGGATCAGCACGGCCATGGTCAGCGCATACGAGATCACCACCGATTGCATGCGCAGGGGGCTTTCGCCCAGGCTTGCCGCCATCGCCGGCAGGGCCGTATTGACGATGGTGGTGTCCAGCGTCTGCATGAAGAGGCCGATGGCGACGAGCCAAAGGGTGATGTTCAGCGTTTTTCTGTGTTCCACGGTCGGCGGGCGGGAGGCGGGCGGGTGCCATAGGATAGCTTGATTCATGCCCGCGGCTTGGACTAAGGTGGCCTGGCCGGCTCCCGGTGCCGCGCGGCGCCGGGAATGGCCTTTGCTGACCGGCATCCCAGGCAACCAGGAGACGACGATGTCGGAACACGTGTACAAGCAGCTCGAATTGGTCGGGTCCTCGACGAAGTCCAGCGACGACGCGATCCGCAACGCGATCGACCGCGCGGCCCGGACGATGCGCCATCTGGCATGGTTCGAGGTCACCCAGGTGCGGGGCCACATCGAGGACGGCAAGATCGCGCACTGGCAGGTGGGCCTGAAGGTGGGGGTGCGCCTGGAGGACTCGAAGTAGGCTCCCGAGGCAAGGGCGGCGGCGGGAGGCCGCCGCCTGCGCGCCGGCCCGGTGCTGGCTACAGTGCTTGAGAATTGTTATCATTATTGATCTTAATCATCTCAAGCATGCAGTGCCGCGCACCGCCGTATGGACAAACAGTCGGATCGCTTCCTGGAGCAGAAGCGTCGCTCATTCTGGTTGAAGCATCTGCATCAATGGCACTGGATCAGCTCGGCGATCTGTCTCGTCGGCATGCTGCTGTTCGCCGCCACCGGCATCACGCTGAACCACGCCTCCCAGATCGAAGCCCATCCGCGCGTCGTCTCGAAGGAAGCGCAGGTGCCGGCCGAACTGGCGCGCGCGCTGGCGCCTGAAGGCGGGGCCGACAAGGCGCCATTGCCGCCGGCGCTGCGGCAATGGCTGGAAGACCAGTTGTCCGTGGCGATCGGCGACCAGCTGGCCGAATGGTCGTCCGACGAGATCTATGTTTCCCTGCCACGCCCCGGTGGCGACGCCTGGCTGAGCGTCGAGCTGCCCGACGGCGCTGTGAAGTACGAGAGCACCGACCGCGGCTGGATCTCGTATTTCAACGACCTGCACAAGGGCCGCAACACGGGCGAGGCCTGGAAGTGGTTCCTGGATATTTTCGCGGTCGCCTGTCTGGTGTTCTGCGTGACCGGTTTCTTCCTGCTGCAGATCCATTCGCGCAACCGGCCCGTCACCTGGCCCATGGTGGCGCTGGGCGTGGCCGTGCCGCTGTTCCTGGCATTCGTATTCATTCATTGAAGAGGTTCTGGCTATGCGTACATTGATCCCGGTGGCCGTCACCGGCCTGATGGTCGGGCAGGCCCAGGCCGCCGACCTGGCGGTAAGGATCGAGATCCCCCGGCTGAACGTGGCCGAGTACCACCGTCCGTACGTGGCGGTGTGGGTGGAGGGGCCGGACCAGAAGGTCGCCGCCAACCTGGCGGTCTGGTACGACGTCAAGCTCAAGAACGACGAAGGCACGAAGTGGCTCAAGGACATGCGCCAGTGGTGGCGCCGCACCGGCCGCGAACTGACCATGCCCGCCGACGGCATCAGCGGCGCCACGCGGCCCGTGGGCGAGCATCAACTGGCGTTCAGCGACGGCAAGGCGCCGCTGGGCAAGCTGGCCGAAGGCAAGTACGAGCTGGTGGTCGAAGCCGCGCGCGAGGTCGGCGGCCGCGAGTTGCTGCGCATCCCGTTCCAGTGGCCGCCGCGCGCGCCCGAGAAGGGCGAGGCGCGTGGCCAGCACGAGCTGGGTCGCGTCGCGCTGGAAACCAAACCCTGATTCCCTAGCAACCCCTTCCGAGGAAAAGAACATGAAGATGTCTCTCAAGTGGGCCGCGCTGGCCCTGGCGTTCAGCCTGCCCCTGTCGGCCCAGGCGCACCGCATGTGGATGCTGCCCTCGGCCACGGTGCTGTCGGGCGCGGATCCGTGGGTGACGGTGGACGCCGCCGTGTCCAACGACCTCTTCTACTTCGAGCACTTTCCGCTGCAACTGAACAACCTGTCGGTGACCGCTCCCGACGGCACCGCGGCCAAGGCCGAGAACCAGTCCACGGGCCGCTATCGCAGCACCTTCGACGTGCGCCTGACCCAGGCCGGCACCTACAAGATGGCGGTGGTCAACAACGGCGTGTTCGCGTCGTACAAGGAAAACGGCAAGAACAAGCGCTGGCGCGGCACGGCCGAGAAGTTCGCGCAAGAGGTGCCGGCCGACGCCCAGGACCTGCGGGTCACGCAGGCCAACAGCCGCCTGGAGACCTTCGTGACGGTGGGCAAGCCGACCGACACGGTGCTCAAGCCCACCGGACAGGGGCTGGAACTGGCGCCCATCACCCATCCGAACGATTTGTTCGCCAAGGAAGAAGCCAGTTTCCGGCTGCTGCTCGATGGCAAGCCCGCGGCCGGCATAGAAGTGTCCATCGTGCCGGGCGGGATCCGCTACCGCGACCAGTTGCATGAAATGAAGACGCGCACCGATGCCGACGGCAGGTTCACGGTGACCTGGCCCGAGCCCGGCATGTACTGGCTGGAAGCCGAGACCAAGGACGACAAGACCACCTTCGACAAGGCGAAGGAGCGCCGGTCGACCTACATCGCGACGTTCGAGGTCTTGCCTGAATAAGCCCCCCCGTACGCCCTTCGGGCGCCCCCCAGGGGGCGATGCGGGTAGACCGGCGGAGCCGGATCCACCGCATCCTGGGCCTGGTGCCGCTATCTTGGGTTGTGGCAGCGGTGCTTCGCTGGCTGCCGGCCATGGTAACGAGCCCGAAGGGCGTAGGGAGGGGCGAGTGCTCGTGCCGCTGGCGGTGTCGGAGCAGGCGCGGCGGGGCTATGGGAGCGGGGCTCGGGTGGTTTCCATGGGCGGCCCGACGATGGGGACGAGCTGGTCGGTCAGGCTGGTGGATGATGGCGGGGTGCCGCCGGACCTGGACGAGCGGGTGCGGGCGACGCTGGACGGGGTCATCGACGAGATGAGCAACTGGCGGGACGATACGGACCTGAGCCGCTTCAATGCCGCGCCGGCGGGGAGTTGGCACGCCTTGCCCGATGCCTTGTTCATGGTGCTGGAGCAGGCGCTGAGCGTGGCCCGCGAAAGCGGGGGCGCCTACGATCCTACGGTGGGGCCGCTGGTCGACCTGTGGGGGTTCGGGCCGCAGGGGCCGCGCGCCCGGCCGTCCGAGGCCGAGATCGAGGCCGTGCGTGGGCGCGTGGGCTGGGAGCGGATCGAACTGGACGTGGCGGGCCGCCGTGCGCGGCAACCAGGCGGGGCCCATGTGGACCTGTCCGGCATCGCCAAGGGCTACGCGGTCGACGCCGTGGCCCGCTGCCTGCGGCGCGCCGGCGTGGCGGGCTATCTGGTGGAGATAGGCGGCGAGCTGGCCGGCCACGGGGTGAAGCCGGACGGTACGCCCTGGTGGGTGGAGCTGGACCGGGCCTGGGATGCGAACGGCGAGTCGTCCGTGCCGCCGACGCTGGTGGCCCTGGAGGGCCTAGCGGTTGCCACCTCGGGCGACTACCGGCGCCATGTCTCCGATGGGCAGGGCATGTACAGCCATACCCTGGACCCGCGCACCGGCGCGCCCATCGGCAACGGCGTCGTCTCGGTCACGGTCCTGCACCCCGAGTGCATGGCCGCCGATGCGCTGGCGACGGCGCTGACGGTGATGGGGCCGGACGAGGGGCTGCGCTGGGCGGCGCGTCGCGGGCTGGCGGCGCAGTTCGTACAGCGCACCGCCCAGGGGTACCGGGAAACGATGACGCCCAATTTCGCGGCGATGATGGAATGAACGACGAATCTCGCGCGGCATCCGCGCGCCGGGCGGGCGTGGCGGTGTTGTTGCTGCTGGCGGCCCTGGTCCTGGTGGCCGCCGTGCTGCCGCTGTCGCCGGCGGCGCACCGCGCCGTGGCAGGGGGACTGGTAGTCGCCTGCTATGTGGCGTTCTGCGTATGGACCGCGCTGGCATGGCGCGCCGCGGCGTCTCCGTCCGGCGGCCCGATCGCGGCCGATGCGCTGCTGGTGGCCTATGCCAGCCAGACGGGCTTCGCCGAGCAGATCGCGCGGCGCAGCGCGCAGGCGCTCCAGGCCGCCGGATTGCCCGTGCATCTGGCCAACCTGGCGGAGATGGGCGGTTCGGCCCTGCAGCGTTTCCGCCAGGCCCTGTTCGTGGTCAGCACGACGGGCGAGGGCGATGCCCCGGACAGCGTCGCCGGCTTCGCGCGCAAGACGCTGGCCGGCGAACTGGCCCTGCACGGCATGAGCTACGGCGTGCTGGCCCTGGGCGACAGCAGCTACCAGCGCTATTGCGCCTTCGGCCAGTCGCTGGCGAACTGGCTGCACCGGCAGGGCGCCGAGCCCATGTTCGATCCTATCCTGGTGGACGATGGCGACGAGGGTGCGTTGCGCCACTGGCAGCACTACCTGAACGTGCTGGGCGCGAGCGCGGAAATGGAAGACTGGGCTGCGCCCAGCTACCGGGCCTGGACGCTGGCCGAGCGCCGATTGCTGAACGACGGCAGTCCCGGCGGCCCCGCCTATCACCTGGCCCTGGTGGCCGCGGATGCATCCCCGGCCGACTGGGAGGCCGGCGACATCGCCGAGATCGGGCCGCGCAATGCTCCCGATGACGTCGCGTCGCTGCTGGCCGCGCTGGGCCTGGATGGCGCCATGGGGGTGGACGGCGGGCAATCGCTGGGCGATGCGCTGGCGGCACGGGTGCTGCCCCATGACGAGGCCGGACGCGCCGCGCTGCGCGGCTTGCCGGCCCCGGCGCTGCTGGAGGCGCTGCCGCGCATCCCCCATCGCGAGTATTCGATCGCCTCGCTGCCGGCCGATGGCCGCCTGGAGCTCCTGGTGCGGCAGATGCGGTATCCCGACGGCCGGCTGGGACTGGGGTCGGGATGGCTGACCCGGCATGTCCGCGTGGGCGGCAAGGTGGACGTACGGCTGCGGCGCAATGGCGGCTTTCATCCGCCTGCGCCTGGGCGGCCGTTGATCCTGATCGGCAACGGCACGGGCATGGCGGGCTTGCGCGCGCACCTGAAGGCGCGCGCCGCCGCCGGGGCGCATCGCAACTGGCTGCTGTTCGGAGAACGCACGCCGGAGCACGACTTTTTCCATCGCGACGAAATCCAGGCGTGGCGCGGGCAGGGCGTGCTCGAGCGGCTGGATCTGGCGTTCTCGCGCACGGCCGGCTGGCCGCGCTACGTGCAGGACTGCCTGCCCGCCGCGGCAGGCGAACTGCGGGCGTGGGTGGACGATGACGCCGCGATCTACGTCTGCGGCAGCCTGCAAGGCATGGCGGCGGGTGTCGCGGCCGAACTCGAACGCATCCTGGGCCGCGATCGCCTGGACGAATTGGCCGAACAGGGCCGCTATCGGCGCGACGTGTACTGATCAGGCGGTGCCGCCGCTGCGCCGGTGTCCGCTGACCTCGGCACCGGCGTCGTGCCGCAGCCGCACGAAGCTCAGCAGGCTGCTCAGGGCCAGCAGGCCCACGACGAGGAAGGTGATCCGGAAGTCCGTGACGTCGTAGGTCGCGCCGCCGGTGTCGCGTGCGGCGGCGGTAAGATGCAGCACCACGGCCCCGACCGCGATGCCCAGGCCCATGGACATCTGCTGGGTGGTACTGAACAGGGTGTTGGCGCTGCTCATCTGCGGGTGTGGGACCTCGGCGAAGGCCATGGAAGTCAGTCCGGTGAACTGCATCGAGCGGGTCAGGCCGCACACCAGCATGATCGCCACGACCACCGGCACGGGCGTATCGGGCGACAGTACGGCGCACAAGGTGATCGAGGCCCCCGCCAGCGCGCCGTTGAAGACCAGCACGTTGCGGAAGCCGAAGCGGCGCAGCGCCTGCGTCGTGCCCAGCTTCATGCCCAAATTGCCCAGCATGCTGGCCAGGTACAGCATGCCGGCCTCGAAGGCGTTCAGGCCGAAGCCCACCTGGAACAGCAGCGGCAGCAAAAAAGGCATGGCGCTGATCGCCGTGCGGGCGATCGTGCCGCCTATCATGACGGTGCGGAACGACGGCACGGCCATGATGGTGGGGTCGATCAACGGATGGGGGTGGCGGCGCAGGTGCGCGGCCAGCGCCACGCCCAGCGCGATGCTGCCGGCGACGAGCAGGGCGCCCAGCTGCCACCGTCCGCCGTAGCCCAGGAGCTCCACCCCGACCATCAGGAAGCTGAGCGCGAGGCCGCTCAGGGCGAAGCCCGCCGTGTCCAGCGGCCGCCGTGGCTGCGGGGCGGATTCGGGGATATAGGCGCGGATCAGGAAGATGCCGGCCACGCCCAGGGGGACGTTCAGGAGGAAGATCCACTGCCAGCTCAGGTAGGTCGCCAGGAAGCCTCCCAGCGGGGGGCCGATCACGGGCGCGATCAGTCCCGGCCAGACGATGAAGGCCATGGCGCGGACCAGGTCTTCCTTGCCGGTGTTGCGCAGCACCGCCAGCCGTCCCACGGGCACCATCATCGCGCCCGCCATGCCCTGGAATACCCGCGCGGCGGTGAATTGCGCGACGCTGGTGCTCAGCGCGCACAAGACGGAGGCCAGCGTGAAGGCGGCGACCGCCCAGGCGAAGACGCGGCGTGTGCCGAGCCTGTCCGCGACCCAGCCGCTGATGGGGATGAACACGGCCAGGGTCACCAGATAGGACGTCATGCCTATGCTGAGGTTGACCGGGTTGGTACGGAAGGTGGCGGCCATTTGCGGCAGGGCGGTCGCGATCACCGTGCCGTCCAGCGTTTCCATGAAGAAGGCGGCGGCGACGATGAGCCAGATGATGTTGGGCTTGGCGGTGGGGGCGGTCATGGGCGGCGCGTGGGGTGAGGCCGGATCGGGCCCGGGCAGTATATGCCGTGTGCCGCGATATTTGACCGGAGCCGGATGTCGAGCGGTCCAAATAACCTAGAATCATAAAAACATCGAAACCGGGACGTCCGCGTACGAGCATGAATGCATTGACCGAGAAGGATGTGCGCCGCAATGCGCTGGTGCTCAGTTGTGCGCAGTCGCTGGGTGGGGCCAATCCCGCCATCGTCATTTCGCTGGGCGGGCTGGTGGGGCAGATGCTGGCCACCGACAAATCGCTGGCGACGCTGCCCGTCAGCCTCTACAACCTCGGCCTCGCGCTGGGGACGATCCCGGCGGCCATGCTGATGCGCAGGCTGGGGCGCCGCGCCGCCTACATGCTGGGCGCGGTGATCGGCGGCGTGGCCGGGCTGCTGGCGGCCTACAGCATCGCCACGGGCATGTTCGCGCTGTTCTGCGTCGCCACCGCCATCGCCGGTACCTACGGATCGTGCGTGCAGAGCTACCGCTTCGGGGCGACCGACGGGGCCGACGCGGCGTTCAAGGCGCGGGCGATTTCCTGGGTCATGGTGGGCGGACTGGTAGGCGCGGTCATCGGACCCCAGACCGTGATCTGGACGCGCGACGCGATCGGCGCCATTCCCTTCGCCGGCAGCTTCGTCGGCCAGGCCGTGCTGGCGCTCGCGGCGCTGCCGGTGCTGATCCTGCTGCGCGGATCGGTGCGTCCCGCGGCCGAGCAGGGCGGGGGGCGGCCGCTGCGCGAGATCGCGGCCTCGGGCCGCTTCGTGGTGGCGGTGACCGCGGGCATCGTCTCGTACGGGATGATGAGCTTCGTCATGACGGCCGCGCCCATCGCGATGGTGGCGTGCGGACACACGGTGGGCGAGGCCGCGCTGGGCATCCAGTGGCACGTGCTGGCGATGTACGGGCCGAGCTTCGTCACCGGCAGGCTGATCACGCGCTTCGGCAAGGAGTGGGTGACGATGGCCGGCCTGCTCCTCATGGCGGTGTCCGGAGCGGTCGCGCTGCATGGCCTGAGCGTGGGGCATTTCTGGCTGTCGCTGGTCTTCCTGGGCGTGGGCTGGAACTTCGGTTTCATCGGCGCCACCGCCATGGTCACCGACTGCTACCGGCCCGAGGAGCGCACCAAGGTCCAGGCCCTGAACGATTTCCTCGTGTTCGGTTCCGTGGCCGTGGCGTCGTTCTCGTCGGGCCGGCTGCTCAACGCCTCGGGATGGGAAACCATCAATTGGCTGCTGTATCCGGCCGTGGCGATCGTGCTGCTTCCCCTGTTGTGGCAGGCGGGCCGCACGCGCCGCGCGGCGGCCTGAGGCCGGCGTTTCCTGCCGCGTTCAGTTCGGGAGGCCGAACAGGTCGGCCCGCCCGAACATGCGCGCCGTTTCCCTTGCCGACGGCGTGCCCAGGTCGGGATTCGCGCCGCCGTCCAGCAGCGCCCGCACCACCTCTTCTTCTCCCTTGAACACGGCCCCGGCCAGCGGGCTCTGCCCCCGGTCGTTGACGCGGTTGGGATCCGCGCCGTGCTCCAGCAGCGTCCTGACCGTGCCGGCATGGCCATGGTAGGCCGCCAGCATGATCAGGCTATCCCCTTTCTGGTTGGTCAGGTCCGCGGGCGCCCCGGCGGCGAGGTAGGCGGCCAGCGTCTCGGTTTCTCCCGCGCGGGCAAGATCGAACAGCTTGGTGGCCAGGGCCAGCACGGCATCGTTGGGCTGGTAGGAATCGCTAGGGCTCATGGTGTTTCTCTTTTGGTGATCAAAGGCTTCCACGCGGTGCGCGGGAAGAATGTCGTTACAAACCTGGCGCCATGCGGGGCGCGCGCGGCGCACCATGGCATGCATATTGCCCTTGTCCCCGGCAAGGGATGCCCATCCCGGGAAGAATGCCGCATCGGACGTGTACATCTTACTCACAGCGGTAATTTTTATCGGCGAGGATGGACATTATCCGGCGCGGCACCCGCCCGCCGCACGAGAAACATCCCTGCGCGTGTGAAGTCCCGACCCAATCATCAGCTGCCCATGGGGAAGCGTCTTTTGCCGGAGAAACATCTTGCTGCCGAGAGTCATGCTAGTAACGTCGGAGGCCCTGCCGCTCGCCAAGACGGGGGGCCTGGGCGATGCGGTAAGCGGCCTGGCACGGGCCCTGCGCGACGCGCACGTCGACGCGACCATCTTCATGCCCGCCTATGAAAGCGCGCTGCATGCCGCCAGCGACCTGGAGAAGGTGGCCGATCTGCCCGGATTGATCGGGGGCGATGCCGAGGTCTGGGCGGGATGGGTCGCGGATACCGAGATACCGGTGCTGCTGCTGCGCAACGACGCCCTGTACGTGCGCCCCGGCAACCCCTACCTGGATGCGGACGGGAGGGAGTTTCCCGACAATGGAATCCGCTTTGCCGCGCTGGCCCAGGCGGCAAAGCGGATTTCGGTGGGCGAGACGCCGATCAGGGTTCCGCACGTGGTCCATGCCCACGACTGGCACGCGGCCCTGACGCCGCTGTATCTGCACGCGGCCGGCGTCAAGCGGCCCAAGACGGTGTTGACCATCCACAATCTCGCGTTCCAGGGCAACTTCCCGCTGCGCCTGGCGGAGGAGCTCGGCATCCCGCCCGCCTATCGTGGCAGCGAGGGCGTGGAATTCTGGGGCAACCTGAACTTCATGAAGGCGGGGTTGCGCTACGCCGACAAGATCACGACGGTCAGCGCGACCTACGCGCGCGAGATCCTGACCCCGGCGTTCGGCCATGGACTGGAGGGCGTACTGGGCCAGCGCGCCCATGAACTGCACGCCATTCCCAACGGCATCGACACCGAGGTCTGGGATCCCGCTTGCGATCCCTATCTGCCCGAGCATTTTTCCGCCATGGACCTGCGCGGCAAGATCCGCAACAAGCTGGAGATGCAGCGCGCATTCGGCCTGCCCACCGACCCCGAGGCGCCGCTGCTGGCGATGGGCAGTCGCCTGACCTCGCAGAAGATGGCGGATCTCGCGATCGAGGTGTTCCCCATGCTGCTGGCGGCGCATCCGCGTCTGCAGATCGCCGTGCTCGGCTGCGGCGAGCGCGCGCTGGAAGAGGCATTGCAGGAACTGGCCGCGCGGCATCCGCGCAACCTGGGCGTGCACATCGGCTATGACGAACGCCGCGGGCACCTGCTGCATGCCGGCGCCGACATGCTGCTGCACGGCAGCCGCTTCGAGCCATTCGGCCTGACGCCGCTGTATTCCATGCTGTACGGGACCGTGCCCATTGCGTCGCGTGTCGGTGGCCTGGCCGACAGCATCGCCGGGCTGTCCCAGGCGCCGGATGCCGAGGTCGGATCGGCCACGGGCATTCTGTTCGACGGGGACACACCCGCCGACATGATGGCGGCGGTCGAGCGGGCGCTGGAGACCTTTGCCCAGCCGCAGCGGTGGGCGGCCCTGCAGAAGAACGGGATGACCCGCCACTTCGGCTGGGAAGCTTCCGCCGCCCAATATGTCGAGCTGTACCGCATGCTCGCGCCGGTCGCTCCCGTGGGCGCGCCCATGGTGGCCCGCCGTCCGGAGGCGGCCAGCGCTCCGGCCGAGACCGCCGTACGGAAACGGGCCTGATGGCGGCGCGACGTCGACCGCCGCTGCGTATCTACCATGCCAGGGCTTCGGCCCTGGGGCCGGTGCTGGACGAGGCGGGCGCGCTGGCGGCGCCCTGGCGCGCGTGGCTCGAGACGGCCGCCGGGCTGGGATTCGGGCAGGTGCTGGCCGACGCGCGCGAGGCAGGCGACGAGGCCTCGTGCGGTGTGCTGGCGCGCGCCGCCACGCGGCGCCGGCTGGAGCTTTATCTGGATTGTCCACCGGCCGGCGGCGAAGCTGCCGTCGACTGGGCGGCGCGCGCGCCGGCGTGGGGCGAACTGGGCGTGCGCGGCCTGCTGGTCCGGGGATGGGACGCGGCCGGCCCGTGGGCAGGCAAGCTCGCGTCGCTGCGCGGGCGCGAGGACGGACTGGACCTGCTGGCCTGGACGCCCGGCCTGTCGCGCGAGGCGGTGCGAGGGCTGCGCGGAGTGGGTTTTTCCCATGTGTTTTCGTCGCTGGCCTGGTGGGATTTCCGCAGCGCCTGGTTCATGGACGAGTGGCACGCGCTGGCGGACACCGGCTGCGCCGTGCTGGCCTTTCCGGCCGATCCTTACGGCCCCGGCGCGGCGGGCGTCGGCGTGCCGGATGCCGAGGTGCGGCAACGCGCCTCGATCCGTGCGCTGTGGGCCGCCGCCACGTGCGGCGCGGGCTGGCTGGTGCCCATGGGATACGAACGGCACGGGCTGGATGGCGCGCCGCACGGCCAGCTGGACCTGGGCGACGAGCTTCGTGCCGCGAATCGCTGGCTGGCCCGCGTGCCGGCCGATGACGTGACACTGTCGCCGCTGGGCGGCGCGGACGCGCCTATCGCCATGTTGCTGCGCCGTGCCGTCGGGCAGCGGGGCAGGCGCAGTCATCTGCTGCTGTTCAATCCCGACCTGCTGGCCGCATCGGCGGTGGATTGGCCCATGATCCAGGCCAGGCTGCCCGATCGCGTGCAACGGCCGGCCGATGGCGGCGTGCCCGCGACGCTGGGGCCCGGCGCCGCGCAGGCCGTCGAACTGGGATCCGCGCCCCCCGTGCTGTCAGGGCCGCCGCGCCGCCGGTCGCTGACCGCGGCCATGGGCGCGGCCCGCGTGGCGATCGAGGCGCTCGAGCCCGTCATCGAACAGGGCCGGTTCGCGGTGAAACGCACGCCCGGCGAGGCGCTCGCGGTGCGCGCGGATATCTTCATGGACGGCCACGACAAGCTGGCCGCCGACGTGCTCTGGCGCGCCGCCGACGAGGAGGCCTGGACCCGGGTGCCCATGGTGCACCTGGGCAACGATCGCTGGGAGGCCGTGTGCCGGCCCGAGCGCGTGGGCATGGGCTACTACGCGATCGAGGCCTGGCGCGATACCTATGCGACGTTCCTGGACGAACTTCGCAAGAAGACCGATGCGGGCGTGGACGTGAAGGTGGAAGTGGAGGAGGTCCGTGGCTGGATACTGAAGGTGCTGGGCCGCGCTACCCAGGCCGGAGCCGAGACGCGGGCCCGGGCCGAGGAAGCCGCCCGCGGCCTGGCGGAGCTGCCCACCGAGGACTGCCTGGCGTGGATACGGTCGCCGCAGGCCGCCGCCCTGGTACAGGCGCTGGAGCCCCGCGAATTCGCGTCGCGCTCGGCCGAGTTCCCGGTGCGGGTCGAACGCCGGACCGCCCGGTTCGGCAGCTGGTACGAGTGCTTCCCGCGTTCGCAAAGCGGCGATCCGCACCGGCACGGCACCTTCGCCGACGTCGCGGCACGCCTGCCCGCGATACGGGACATGGGCTTCGACGTGCTGTACTTCCCGCCCATCCACCCCATCGGCCGCCGCAACCGCAAGGGCCGCAACAACAGCCTCGTGGCCGAGCCCGGGGATCCCGGCAGCCCCTACGCCATCGGTTCGGAAGAGGGCGGACACGACGCGATACACCCCGAACTGGGGACGCTGGACGATTTCCGCGCGCTGGTGGGCGAGGCTGCCCGGCACGGCCTGGAGATCGCCCTGGATTTCGCCATCCAGTGCTCGCCCGATCACCCGTGGCTGGCCCGTCATCCCGACTGGTTCGCCTGGCGCGCCGACGGCTCGCTGCGCTATGCCGAGAATCCGCCCAAGAAATACGAGGACATCGTCAACGTCGATTTCTACGCGCGCGCCGCGAACGGACGCGATGCCGCCTCCGGCCTGTGGCTGGCCCTGCTGGACGTGGTGCTGTTCTGGGCGGCCGAGGGGATACGGATCTTCCGGGTGGACAATCCGCACACCAAGCCGCTGCCGTTCTGGGAGTGGCTGATCGGCCAGGTGCATGCGCGCCATCCCGACGTCGTGTTCCTGTCGGAGGCCTTTACCCGGCCCAAGATGATGTACCGGCTGGCCAAGCTGGGGTTCTCGCAATCCTATACCTACTTCACGTGGCGCGAGACCCGCCGGGAACTCACCGACTACCTCGAGGAAATATCGCGGCCGCCTGTATCCGATTTTTTCCGCCCCAATTTCTTCGTCAATACTCCCGACATCAATCCGCGCCATCTGCAGACGTCGGGCCGACCGGGTTTCCTGATCCGGGCCGCGCTGGCGACCACGTTGTCGGGTTCCTGGGGCATGTACAGCGGCTTCGAGCTGTGCGAGGGCACGCCGGTACCCGGCAAGGAGGAATATCTCGATTCCGAGAAATACGAGATCCGGGCCTGGGACTGGAACCGGCCGGGCAACATCGTGGCCGAGATCGGCGTCCTGAACCGGATACGACGCGACAACCCGGCGTTGCATATCCATACAGGCACCGGGTTTCTCAACACCGATAATGACCACGTGCTGGCCTATACCAGGGCGACGCCGGAACGCGACAACGTGGTGCTGGTGGTGGTGAACCTTGACCCGCACGGCGCGCAGGGCGCCAATGTCGAACTTCCGCTGTGGGAGTTCGGGTTGCCGGACGATGGCACGCTGCATGCCGAAGACCTGTTGCGCGGGTACCGCTTCGATTGGCATGGAAAGATGCAGCACGTGTGGCTCGAACCTGGCGGCCCCTACGGGATATGGCGCATTTCCCGGCGATTCTAGGATCCGCTCCCTTCGGGGATCCATCGGCAGGCGAGGACGCATGAACAACAAGCGCGAGACATCCGTGAATGCCGTGAACCGGGGCGATCCGCTCTGGTACAAGGACGCGGTCATCTACCAGCTGCACGTCAAGTCCTTCTTCGACGCCAACAACGATGGCATCGGGGATTTTCCAGGGCTGCTGTCCAAGCTCGACTACATCGCGCAACTGGGCGTGGACACGATCTGGCTGCTGCCTTTCTATCCTTCTCCCCGGCGCGACGACGGCTACGACATCGCCGAGTACCGGGGCGTGCATCCGGACTACGGCGAACTGGCGGACGTGCGGCGTTTCATCGCGGCGGCCCACGAGCGCGGCATGCGCGTGATCACCGAACTGGTGGTCAACCACACTTCGGACCAGCATCCATGGTTCCAGCGCGCGCGCCACGCCAAGCCGGGGTCGGCCGCGCGCAATTTTTACGTGTGGTCCGACAACGACCAGGCTTACGCCGGTACGCGCATCATCTTCATCGATACCGAGAAGTCGAACTGGACCTGGGATCCGGTGGCCGGGGCCTATTTCTGGCACCGCTTCTATTCGCACCAGCCCGACCTGAACTACGACAATCCGCGCGTGCTCAAGGCCATCCTGAGCGTCATGCATTTCTGGCTGGACCTGGGCGTGGATGGCCTGCGGCTGGACGCCGTGCCCTACCTGGTCGAACGGGAGGGCACCAACAACGAGAACCTGCCCGAGACCCATGCCATCCTGAAGCGCATCCGGCAGGACCTGGAAGCGTCCTACGACGATCGCATGCTGCTGGCCGAGGCCAATCAATGGCCCGAGGACGCGCAGGAATATTTCGGACAGGGCGACGAGTGCCACATGTCCTTCCACTTCCCGCTGATGCCGCGCATGTACATGGCCATCGCCAAGGAGGACCGCTTTCCCATCACGGACATCATGCAGCAGACGCCGGACATTCCGGACAACTGCCAGTGGGCGATCTTCCTGCGCAACCACGACGAACTGACGCTGGAGATGGTGACCAGCAGCGAGCGCGACTACCTGTGGGAGGTGTATGCCGCCGACCGCCGGGCCCGCCTCAACCTCGGGATACGCCGGCGCCTCGCGCCGCTGATGGAGCGCGACCGCCGCCGCATAGAACTGATGCACAGCCTGCTCCTGACCATGCCGGGCACGCCCGTCATCTACTACGGCGACGAGATCGGCATGGGGGACAACATCCACCTCGGCGACCGTGACGGCGTACGCACGCCCATGCAATGGTCGCCCGACCGCAACGGCGGGTTCTCGCGCGCCGACCCCGAGCGACTGGTGCTGCCGCCGCTGATGGGCAATCTGTATGGCTACGAGGCGGTGAACGTCGAAGCCCAGTCCGGCGACGCCCATTCGCTGTTGAACTGGATGCGCCGCATGCTGGGCAAGCGGCGCCAGTATCGGGTGTTCGGCCGCGGCGGCCTGCGGTTTCTCTATCCGGGCAACCGCAAGATCCTGGCGTACCTGCGCGAGCACGAGGAAACCACCATCCTGTGCGTGGCCAACCTGTCGCACACGCCCCAGGCGGTGGAACTGGACCTGGCTGAATTCGACGGCAGGGTGCCGGTCGAGCTGACCGGGGGGACGGCATTCCCCGCGATCGGACGCCTGACCTATCTGCTGACCCTGCCGCCCTATGGCTTCTATTGGTTCGAGTTGAGCGCCTCGGCGACGCCGCCGAACTGGCACCTGGCCACCGCCGACCAGTTGCGCGAGTTCCGGACGCTGGTGTTGCGCGGCAAGACGGGCTATGACCTGACTACCGAGTCGCGCCGTACGCTGGAGCATGCCGTCCTGCCGGAATACCTGGCGCTGCGGCGCTGGTTCGCCTCCAAGCACGAACGCATCGTTTCGGGGCGCGTGGTCTACGGCGTGCGGCTGCCCGCCGCCGACGAGCTGTACCTGACGGAGATCGAGGCCGACCTGGGCCAGCGGCGCGAGCGCTACGTGGTGCCCCTGGGGCTGATCTGGGAGGAAACCCTGCCGCAGCTGCAGCAGCAACTGGCGCTGGCGCGGGTACGGCGCGGACCCATGGTGGGCATGGTGACCGATGCGTTCAGCCTGCAGAGTTTCGCCATCGCGGTGTTCGACAGCCTGAAGAACGGCATCGAGCTGGAGTCGCGCATCGCCGCCGACGGGGGCGGGGACGCCCGCATACGGTTCCTGCCCGAGCCTGGCCTGGAGACCGTGGCGGTCGATGCGGACACGCCCATCCAGTGGCTGTCGGCCGAGCAGTCCAACAGTTCGCTGGTGGCCGGGACGATGGCGGTATTGAAGATCGTGCGCCGGGTCACGGCCGGCATCCATCCGGAAAGCGAGATGACGCGCCATCTGACGCGGCTGGGATTCCGCAACACGGCGGCGCTGCTGGGTGAGGTGGTGCGCGTGGACGAGGACGGCACGCCGCACACGCTGATGCTGGCCCAGCAGTACGTGGACAACCAGGGCGATGCGTGGAACTGGACGCTGGAGTACCTGCACCGGACCCTGGACGATGCCGCGCTGACCGCCGAAAGCGCCGAGGACTATGGCCAGGAACTGCGCGGCTACGCGACGCTGGCCGCCGCCGTGGGCCGGCGCCTGGGCGAGCTGCACGCCGCGCTGGCGATGCCTTCCGACGATCCGGCCTTCGCGCCGGTCGAGGCTTCGCGCGAGGACGTCGGGCGCTGGGTGGACGATGCCCGGCAGAGCCTGGACCAGGCCCTGGCCATCCTGGCCGCGCGCCGCGACTGGGGCGACCTGGCGGCCGAGGCCGCGCTCCTGCTGGACAACCGCCACCTGCTCGAAGCCGCCATGGACCGCCTTGGCCAATCCGTCCGCCATGCCTGGCTGACGCGGGTGCATGGAGACTTCCACCTGGGGCAGGTCCTGGTGGCGCAGAACGATGCCTACATCATCGATTTCGAGGGGGAGCCGGCACGCACCATGGAAGAACGGCGGCGCAAGCGCAATCCGCTGCGCGACGTGGCCGGCCTGCTGCGCTCGTTCGACTACGCATCGGCGGTGGTGGCGCGGGCGCCGGATGCCACGGTCCCCGCGGCCGGCGCCAATCCCATCGCCGGTCCGTCCGTCGACACCGTGGCGCAGCGCCGGGACGTCCTGCTCGAACGGTTCCGCGTCGAGGCGTCGGGCGCGTTCCTGGACGCCTATCGCGAGGCGGCGGCGTCGGCGCCTCGCCCGTGGGTGGACAGCCAGGACGAGGATGCGCTGCTATCGCTGTTCCTGATCGAGAAGGCCGCCTACGAGGTGTGCTATGAAGCCGCCAACCGGCCGGCGTGGATAGGAGTGCCGCTGCGGGGCCTGGTGACGTTGGCGGCCCGGATCGAACCGGCAATACGGAGGCAAGAGGATCTTGACGGACAACAGCCGTGACGGCGGGATGGCCCCCGCCGATATCGAGGCCCTGGCCGGCGGCCGGCACCCCGACCCTTTCTCCGTGCTGGGGCCGCAGCTGCGCGACGGCCGCCTGTGGCTGCGCGCCTTCCTGCCCGGCGCCCTGACCGTGCAGGCCGTGTCGGATACGGGCGGCGTCGTGGACCTGAGGCCGTCGGGCGGCGGCGTGTTCGAGGCCCAGGCCGATGCCGGCTTCCTGCCCGGCCGCACGGGCTACCGCCTGCGCATCCAGTGGCCCGGTGCTTTCCAGGAGGCCGAGGATCCCTACGCGTTCGGCCTCATCCTGGGCGACGAGGACCTTGCCATGCTGGCGCGGGGCGACCACGACGGCCTGGAGACCTGCCTGGGCGCCCATTGCACCACGATGGAGGGCGTCCCGGGCGTGCGCTTCGCGGTGTGGGCGCCCAATGCCCGCCGCGCATCGGTGGTCGGGAATTTCAACGCATGGGACGGCCGTCGCCATCCCATGCGCCTGCGCCATGCCGCGGGCGTCTGGGAGCTGTTCGTGCCCAGGCTGTCGCACGGGGAACCCTACAAGTACGAACTGCTGGGCCCCGATGGCAGCCTGCTGCCGCAGAAGGCCGATCCGTGCGCCTTCCAGGCCGAGCCGGCACCAGGCTCGGCCTCGGTGGTCGCCGATCCCGCGCCCTACGCATGGACCGATGCGGCATGGATGGAGGGCCGAGCGGCGCGCCATGCGCCCGATGCGCCTATCTCGATCTACGAGGTGCATGCCGGTTCCTGGCTCAGGAAGGAGGACGGCGGAACCTGGTCCTGGCATGAGCTGGCCGACCGCCTGATTCCTTACGTGGCCGGCATGGGGTTCACGCATCTCGAGCTGCTGCCCATCATGGAGTATCCCTTCGGCGGTTCCTGGGGCTACCAGCCGCTGGGAATGTTCGCGCCGACGGCGCGCCATGGCACGCCGCGCGATTTCGCCGCGTTCGTCGATCGCTGCCATGCGGCCGGGTTGGGCGTGATCCTGGACTGGGTGCCCGCGCATTTCCCCACCGACCCCCATGGGCTGGCGCGTTTCGACGGCACGGCGCTGTACGAGTACCAGGACCCGCGCGAAGGCTTCCACCAGGACTGGAACACGTACATCTACAACCTGGGCCGCAACGAGGTGTGCAACTTCATGCGGGCCAGCGCCCTGTACTGGCTGCGCCGCTATCACGTGGACGGGCTCCGGGTGGATGCGGTCGCGTCCATGCTGTATCGCGACTACAGCCGCCGCGCGGGCGAATGGCTGCCGAACGTGCACGGCGGGCGGGAGAACCTGGAGGCCATCGCGTTCCTGCGAGACCTGAACGGCAGGGTGCGGCGTTTCTTTCCCGATGCCATGATGATCGCCGAGGAGTCCACCGCCTGGCCGGGGGTGACCGCGCCGCCGGAAGCGGGCGGGCTGGGTTTCCACTACAAGTGGAACATGGGATGGATGCACGACACGCTGCGCTACATGCAGCGGGACCCCGTGCACCGGCACTATCACCATCACGACCTGACCTTCGGCATGGTGTATGCCTATTCCGAGCAGTTCGTGCTGCCGCTCTCGCATGACGAGGTGGTCCACGGCAAGGGTTCGCTGATCGGCAAGATGCCCGGCGACCGCTGGCAGCGCTTCGCCAATCTGCGGGCCTATTTCGGCTTCATGTGGAGCCATCCGGGCAGGAAGCTGCTGTTCATGGGCGGGGAGCTCGCCCAGGAGCGCGAGTGGAACCATGACGGACAACTGGCCTGGGAGGCGCTGGCCGATCCGCTGCATGCCGGCGTGCAGCGGCTGGTGGGCGACCTGAACCGCGTCTATGCCGACAGGCCCGCGCTGCACAGGCTGGACGGCGATCCGGCGGGGTTCCGCTGGGTGATCGGCGACGACGACCGCAACAGCGTGTTCGCCTACCTGCGCATGGACGGCGAGCGCTGCGTGCTGGCGGTGTGCAACATGACGCCTATCCCCCGCGGCGACTACCGGCTGGGCGTGCCCCGGGCGGGGCGGTGGCGCGAGATCGTCAACACCGACGCCGCCGACTACGGCGGTTCGGGCGTGGGCAACGCCGGAGCGGTCGAGGCGCGGCAGCAAGCCGCGCACGGCCTGCCCCATTCGCTGGTGTTGACCTTGCCGCCGCTGGCCACATTGCTGCTCGAACCCGAGTGACCATGGGCGCCGTCGTCGATCGCTTGCTGCCGGGCCGCCCCTATCCCCTGGGTGCCCACTGCGACGGAATGGGCGTGAACTTCGCCGTGTTCTCGGCGCACGCGCACCGCATCGATCTGTGCCTGTTCGATGAATCGGGGCGCAAGGAAATCGCGCGCATGCCCCTGCCCGAGTGCACCGACGAAGTCTGGCACGGCTATCTGCCGCGGGCGGGGCCGGGGCAGGTATACGGCTACCGGGCGTTCGGCCCCTACGAGCCGCAGCATGGCCACCGTTTCAATCCGCACAAGCTGCTGATCGACCCGTATGCCCGCAAGCTGGCCGGGTCGCTGCGCTGGACCGACGCGCTGAACGGCTTCCGGCGCGAGGATCGCGGCATGGACCGCCGCGACAGCGCCGCCGCGGTGCCCAAGTGCGTGGTCGTGGACGATGCCTTCGACTGGCACGGAGACCAGCGGCCGGAATGGCCGTGGGGCCAGACCGTGATCTACGAGGCCCACGTGCGGGGGATGTCGATCTCGCGCGAGGACATGCGGCCCATCGAGCGGGGCACCTTTCGCGCGCTGACCAATCCCGCGCTGATCGATCATCTGCTGTCGCTGGGCGTCACGTCGCTGGAACTGCTGCCCATCCATGCCCACGTCAACGACCGTTTCCTGGTCGAGCGCGGCCTGCGCAATTACTGGGGCTACAGCAGCCTGTCGTTCTTCGCGCCCGAGCCCGCCTATCTGTCGCGCAACGAGCTGCACGAGATCCGGACCGCCGTGCGCAACCTGCACGCGGCCGGCATCGAAGTGATCCTGGACGTGGTCTACAACCATACCTGCGAGGCCAGCGAGACCGGGCCGACCCTGTCGTGGCGCGGGCTGGACAATGCCAGCTACTACCGCCTGGTGCCCGGCGACGAGCGTCACTACATCAATGACACGGGTTGCGGCAACACGCTGAACCTGTCGCATCCCCGCGTGATCCAGATGGTGATGGATTCGTTGCGCTACTGGGCCGAGGCCTTTCGCGTGGACGGCTTCCGCTTCGACCTGGGCGTGACGCTGGGCCGCGAGGCCGGCGGCTTCGATCCGGGGGCGGGCTTCTTCGACGCGCTGCTGCAGGACCCGCTGCTGTCGCGCCTCAAGCTGATTTCAGAACCCTGGGACATCGGCCCCGACGGTTATCACGTCGGCCATCATCCGCCGGGATTCGCCGAGTGGAACGACCGCTTCCGCGATACCGTGCGCCGTTTCTGGCGCGGCGACGAGGGCGTGCGGCCGGAGCTGGCCACGCGGCTGGCGGGATCGGGCGATTTGTTCAACCGCCGCCATCGCCGGACGTGGGCCTCGATCAACTTCGTCACCGCGCACGACGGTTTCACGCTGGCGGACCTGGTCAGCTACACCCACAAGCGCAACGAGGCCAACGGCGAGGAAGGGCGCGACGGAAGCAACGAGAATCACAGCAGCAACTGGGGCGTCGAGGGACCGACCCTGGATCCGGCCGTGCTGGAGACCCGGGCGGCGGTGGCGCGAGCCATGCTGGCGACGCTGTTCTGTGCGCACGGCACGCCCATGCTGCTGGGCGGAGACGAGTTCGGCCGTACCCAGTCCGGCAACAACAATGCCTATTGCCAGGACAACGAGATCTCCTGGTTCGACTGGCGCCTGGCCGCCTCCGGCGAAGGCCGGGCCATGACGGCCTTCGTTGCGAGGCTGGCCGCGCTGCGGCACGAGTATCCGTCCCTGCGCAGTGAGCGCTACATGGCGGACTACCACTTCGTCGAGGATGGCCTGGCCGAGATCGGCTGGTTCGACGAGCATGGGGAACGGGTCGACAGCCAGGCGTGGAACGATCCCGGCCGGCGCGCGCTGGTGCTGCGGCGGGCGGTCCGGCACGACGGCCGCGTCGAAGTCACGCAGCTGCTGGTCAACGGCCACGGCCATGCCGTCTCGTTCGCCTTGCCCGCGCCGGCCGTGCGCTGGCGCATGCTGATCGACAGCAGCCGCCCGGAGGAGCCCGAGGCCGACGTGGTCCAGATGCCGCTGGAGCTGGCCCCGCGCAGCGTGGTGCTGTTGGGTTGCAGGATGAACTCGCCATGAAGAAAACTCTGCTTTCCGAGAAATTCGGTGCTCGCCTGCTGGGGCCGGACAGGACGCGCTTTCGCCTGTGGGCGCCGGGCCAGCAGGCGGTGTCGGTGGAGCTCGATCCCGGCACGGCGCAAGCGTCCGTGGTCCCCATGCAGGCCAGGCGGGAAGGCTGGTTCGAGGCCGAGGTGGCTCGCGGCGCGGGCACGCGCTACCGGTATCGCCTGGCGGACGGAACCGCGGTGCCGGATCCCGCCTCGCGCATGCAGGACGGCGACGTGCACGATGCCAGCGTGGTCGTCGATCCGGCCGCCTACCGGTGGCGCAATACGAGATGGCGCGGCCGACCCTGGAGCGAGGCGGTCATCTACGAACTGCACGTGGGCGCCATGGGCGGCTTCGACGGCGTGCGCGGCCACCTGCCGCGCCTGGCCGAACTGGGAGTGACGGCCATCGAGCTGATGCCCATCGCCGATTTTCCCGGCACCCGGAACTGGGGCTACGACGGCGTGCTCCCTTATGCGCCGGACCGCGCCTACGGCACGCCGGAGTCCCTCAAGGCCCTGATCGACGAGGCCCATGGCCTGGGGCTGATGGTTTTCCTGGACGTGGTCTACAACCATTTCGGGCCGGACGGCAATTACCTGCACGCCTATGCGCCGTCCTTCTTCCGCGACGACGTGCACACCCCATGGGGGCCGGCCATCGATTTCCGCCGCCGGCCGGTGCGGGAATTCTTCACCGGCAACGCCGCGTACTGGCTGCACGAATACCGTTTCGACGGCTTGCGGCTGGATGCGGTGCATGCGATTGCCGAGCAGGACTGGCTGGAGGAGATGGCCCACGCCATCCGGCAGGCGACCGACCGCCAGCGGCACGTGCACCTGGTCATCGAGCACGATGGCAACGCCGTGTCGCTGCTGGAACATGAGTTCGACGCGCAGTGGAACGACGACGGCCACCACGTCCTGCATCGCCTGCTCACGGGCGAGAACCAGGGCTATTACCGAGACTATGACGAACGGCCGGCGGCGCGCCTGGCGCGCTGCCTGGCCGAGGGATTCGTCTACCAGGGCGAGCCGTCGGCCCATCGCGGCGGCCAGCACCGGGGCCGGCCGTCGGCGCACCTGCCGCCGACCAGCTTCGTGCTGTTCCTTCAGAACCACGACCAGATCGGCAACCGGGCATTGGGCGAGCGCCTGCGGACCCTGGTGGGAGACCGCAGCGAGGCGCTGCGCGCGGCGGTGGCGCTGGTGCTGCTGGCGCCCCAGATCCCGTTGATCTTCATGGGCGAGGAATACGGCGTGGAAACGCCGTTCCTGTACTTCACCTGCCATGGTCCGGAACTGGCCGGCGCGGTGCGGGAAGGGCGGCGCAAGGAGTTCGAGAGTTTTCCCGCGTTCGCCGACGAGGCCGCGCGGGCCGCCATCCCGGATCCCAACGAGGCATCCACCTTCGAAGCGTCGCGGCGCGGCCTGTTCCAGGACACGGGGGGCTGGTTTGCGTATTACCAGGCGCTGCTGCGCTGCCGGCGCGAGGCGCTGATGTCCAGCCTGGATGCGACGCGGGCCCTGGGGGCGCGCGCCCTGAGCGACAGCGCGGTCGAGGCGCGCTGGAGCCTGGGGGATGGGCGCGTGCTGGCGATCGCCTCCAATTTCGGCGACGACGCGGTGACGGCGACGCAGCCCGGCGCGGCCTTTGCGCTGCTGTTCGAGAGTCGCCAGGGGCTGGCACGCGGCTTGCGGCAGGGCGTGCTTGATCCCACGTGCACCCTTGCCTGGACGGAGGCGCAGACTTCATGAGAGGACCCGATCACGACCTCGAGCGCCTGGCCGGCGCGGCCGGCGTCGCCGTGCATTGGCGGGATGCCATGGACCGGGAGCAGGTCGTGGCGCCGGAGGTGCTGCGTACCCTGCTGACCGAACTCGGCTTCGACGTGGAGACGCCCGCGGGCGTCGCCGATTGCCTGGAACGGCTCGAGCACGAAAGCGGACAGGGGCTGCCGGCGTTGAAGACCGCGTCGCCGGGAGCGCCGGTCGAACTGCCCTGGGCCGGGAGCGAGGCCGAGTTGCCGTTCCAGCTGTCTTTCGAGGACGGCGGGCGCATGAGCGGGATCGCCCGGCGCGGCGCCAGCGGCGCGCTCGTCCTGCCCGGCGTGGACCGGCCCGGCTATCACACCTTGCAGCTGGGCCAGGCCGCCTGCACGCTGGCCGTCGCGCCGGACCGGTGCTTCGCGATCGATGACGCCTTGCATGGCGCGCCGGCCCGTCTCTGGTCCCTGGGGGTCCAGCTCTACGGCCTGCGCCGCGATGCCGCGGCATCCATCGCCGCGGGCAGCTCGGGATTCGGCGATTTCACCGCCTTGCGGCTGCTGGCCGAACAGGCGGCCGCGCGGGGCGCGTCCGCCATCGCCGTCAGTCCGGTGCACGCGATGTTCAGCGCCGATCCGGGGCGCTACAGCCCCTATGCCCCTTCCAGCCGATTGTTCCTGAACGTCCTGTACGCCGATCCGGCCGCGTTGTTCGGGCCGCAGGCCCTGGCTGCCGTCTCGGCGCGGGGGCTGGGGGACGAGCTGTCGCGGCTGGCGGGGCTGTCGCTGGTCGACTGGCCTGCGGCCGGGCGGGCCAAGCTGGCCGTGCTGCGGGCCTTGTTCGACGATTTTCCGCGCAATGCGCCGCCGCGCATGCACGAGGACTTCCAGGCATTCGAGCGGGAAGGCGGCGAACCGCTGCGTTCGCATGCGCGCTTCGAGGCCATCCACGCCTGGCGCGTGGAGCAGACCCGGGACCGGTCGGGCTGGCGCCAATGGCCGGCGGCGTTCCGCTCGCCCGCCAGCCCGGAGGTGGCGCGTTTTGCCGCGCAGCACGAGCACGAGGTGCGATTCCACGTCTTCCTGCAATGGCTCGCCGCGCGCGGGTTGGCCGAGGTGCAGGCCGCGGCGCGCCGGGCCGGCATGCCTGTCGGGCTGATCTCGGACCTGGCGGTCGGCACGGATCCCTCGGGCAGCCATGCCTGGGCGCGGCAGGAGGAGGTGCTGGCCCGGTTGTCGCCAGGGGCGCCGCCGGATCTCTTCAATCCGCGCGGCCAGGCGTGGGGGCTGACGGCGTTTTCCCCGCGCGCGCTGGCCGCCAACGGCTACCGCGCCTTCATCGAGCTGCTGCGGGCCAGCCTGGCGCACGCGGGCGGCGTGCGCATCGACCATGCGCTGGGCCTGTCGCGCATGTGGCTCGTGCCGGAAGGCGCATCGCCGGACGAGGGGGCCTATGTGCGCTATCCCTTCCAGGACATGATGCGCCTGATCGCGCTGGAGTCGTGGCGGCATCGCGCCATCGTGATCGGCGAGAACCTGGGCACGGTGCCCGAGGGCTTCAACGAGCAGATCGCGCGCGCCGGCATGCTGGGCATGGACGTTCTGTGGTTCAACCGGGAAGGGACCTGGCCCGGCGCGCCGTTCAGGGCGCCGGGCGGCTGGTCGCGGCAGGCGCTGGCCACCACGACGACGCACGATCTGCCGACGGTGGCGGGATGGTGGCAGGGTACCGACATCCGTTGGCGAGCCGAACTGGGCCTGTTGGCCGAGGGCCGCGGCATCGAGGCCGAGCAGGCGGAGCGGGGCCAGGACCGGGCCCGCCTGTGGGAAGACCTGGGCCGCGCCGGCACGGTGGGCGCCGGCGATCCGCTCCCGCCGGAGGCGCCGGTGACGGCGGTGCTCGATTTCGTGGCGCAAACGCCGGCCCCGCTGCTGGTCGTGCCGCTGGAGGACATGCTGGGCCTTCAGGAACAACCCAATCTGCCGGGCACCGTCGATACGCATCCGAACTGGCGGCGCCGCATGCCGCTACCGGTGGAATCGTTGTTCGAGGAGCCCGGCGCCGCCGGGCGCGCCGCCTTGCTGGCCAGGACGAGGGGGAGGGCATGAATGGATCCGTTTTCCCGGCGCGGGCCGCCGGGCAGGGCATCGTCGCCTGCGGCGTGCCGCGCGCCACGGCGCGCCTGCAGTTCCACGCGGGTTTTCCCTTCGAGGCAGCCGCCGCACAGGTCGGGTATTTCCGCGACCTCGGCATCAGCCATCTGTATGCCTCGCCCATCACGCGCGCCCGCCCGGGGTCCATGCACGGCTACGACACCGTGGACTACGGCTGCGTGAGCCCCGAACTGGGAGGGGAGGAGGGACTGCGCAGGCTGGTGGCGCGGCTGCGCGAGCACGGCATGGGCCTGATCGTGGATATCGTGCCCAATCACATGGGCGTGGGAAAAGAGAATGCCTGGTGGTGGAGCGTGCTCAAGCTGGGGCGCGCCAGCCCCTATGCCGAGTTCTTCGACATCGACTGGGAACCGGCCGACCTGGCGCTGTGTGGCAAGGTGCTGGCCCCTTTCCTGGGCGAGCAGTACGGCCAGGTCCTGGCCGCCGGCCAGTTGTCGGTACGGCTGGACGAGGAGACGGGCGAGCCTGTCATCGCCTATTTCGACGCACGCTTTCCGATCGCCCCCGATTGCGCGGCCGAGATCGCGGCCCAGCCTCCGGAGGCCTATGACGCCACGCGGCCAGAGGGCCGGGCGCGCCTGCACGCGCTCTTGGAACGGCAACACTACCGGCTGGCGTGGTGGCGCACGGCGGCCGAGGAAATCAACTGGCGGCGCTTCTTCGAGGTCAGCGACCTGATCGGCGTGCGCGTGGAAAGGGAGGACACGCGCGAGGCCATCCATGCGTTGCCGTTTCGCCTGTACGCCGAGGGACTGATCGATGGCGTGCGCGTGGACCACATCGACGGACTGGCCGATCCCGAGGCCTATTGCCGCTACCTGCGCGAGAACCTCGCCGCGCTCGACGGCGGGCGGCCCGCCGGATGTCCGCGCGACGTGCCGTATATCGTGGTCGAGAAGATACTGGCGTCCGACGAACCCCTGCCGGCGAGCTGGCGCGTGCAGGGGACCACCGGCTACGACTTCATGAACGACGTGGGCGCGCTGCTGCACCACCCCGAAGGAGAGGCGCGCCTGACGGCGCAATGGGAGGCCGTGTCGGGCGAGGCGCGCGGCTTTCGCGCGCTGGTGCTGGACGTGCGGCGCCGGCTGGTCGCGCAGAGCTTCGCGGGCGAGTGCGACGCGCTGGTCCGCATACTGCACCGCATCGCGCGCACCGACCTCGCTACCCGGGATTGGGGGGCGCCCGCCATCCGCCGGGTGCTGACCGAACTGCTGGTGCATTTCCCCGTCTACCGCACCTACGTCGGGGGCGAGACGCCCCTGGCGGCCGATGAGGTGGCCATGGGAATCGCCTGCAAGGGCGCGCGGCAGGTCCTGCGGCGTGCCGATCACGGGTTGCTGGAACTGCTGGCGCAATGGCTGGGACAGGCGCCGGACGCGCCGGCCACGCCTGCGCTGCGGGCCTGGCGCCGGGAAGCCCTGCGCAGGTTCCAGCAACTGACGGCGCCGCTGGCGGCCAAGTCGGTGGAGGATACCGGGTTCTACCGCTACGGACGGCTGCTGTCGCGCAACGAGGTCGGCTCCGATCCCGGCGTGTTCTCGCTGGATGCCGAAGGTTTCCACCGCAAGGTGCTGGCGCGCGCGGCCCGTTTCCCCGATGCCATGCTGGCCACCGCCACCCATGACCACAAGCGCGGCGAGGACGCCCGGGCGCGCCTGGCCGTGCTGAGCGAGTTCGGGGACGAGTGGCTGCGGCTGGTGGGCGCATGGATGCGCCGCCACGAGGCGCTCAAGGCGCGCGAGGGGCCGCGTCCGGCGCCGGCGGACGAATACATGCTGTATCAGACCCTGTTCGGCGCCTGGCCCCTGGATCTGGCCATCGCCGACGAGGCCGGCATCGCGGCGCTGGCGGAGCGGGTAGGGGAGTGGCAGACCAAGTCCCTGCGCGAGGCCAAGCTGCGCTCCAGCTGGGTGACGCCCGCCGACGAATACGAGCAGGCCTGCGACGCCTTCCTGCGCGCCGTGCTCGATCCCCGCCGCAACGGCCGCAGCCTGCTGGAACTGTCGGCCTTCGTGGCGCGCGCCGGCGCGGCGGGCGCCCTGAACGGCCTGGCCCAGACCTTGTTGCGGCTGTCCACGCCGGGCGTGCCCGATCTCTACCAGGGTACCGAGTTCTGGGATTTCAGCCTGGTCGATCCGGACAACCGCCGGCCGGTGGACTACGGCCGGCGCCGCGCCGCGTTGGCGTCCGATGCCGATTGCGCCTCGCTGGTGGCGAACTGGCGCGACGGGCACATCAAGTTCGAGCTGATCCGGCGCGCCCTGGCCTTGCGGCAGCGCGATCCGGACCTGTTCCGCCGCGGCGACTATCTGCCGCTTGCGGCGCATGGCGACGCCCGGGATGCGGTGCTGGCCTTCGCCCGCCGCCACGAGGACCGGTTCGCCGTGGCGATCGTGCCGCTGCACGCTTCGGCGCTGGTGCTGGCCTCCGGCCCGTCGCCGGTTCCGCACGTGCCCCCCGGGGCCTGGGGCGACACGTCCATCGACCTGTCGGGCCTCGTCAGGGACGGCGCACTGCGCAACGTCCTGGACGGCCGCTCCTGCGCCGTGGCCGGCGGGACGGTGCGCGTGGCCGACGCCCTGGCCGCCTTTCCGGTCGCCCTGATGCACGCCTGATCCCGCGTTGGCTCCCGACCACCCGCCGGGCCGGTGGAACCTCTACACTTGCGCTGCTCCATGTGGGCAAAAATCAAAACAAAGCGAGGGAGTGTATCTATGGCGGGTTCATACTTTCCGGCCTGGCGCGAACAGCCGGGCAGCCTGGAGGGGGGGCGCGTCATCGCGCCCGACGAGCGTCTGCCGTGGCCGCAGATGCTGGCCATGGGGGTGCAGCACGTGGTCGCGATGTTCGGCTCGACGGTGCTCGCGCCGCTCCTGATGGGCTTCGATCCCAATCTGGCGATCTTCATGTCGGGCATCGGCACGCTGCTGTTCTTCCTGGTGGTCGGCGGCAGGGTGCCCAGCTACCTGGGGTCCAGCTTCGCCTTCATCGGGCTGGTGATCGCGGTCACGGGATACGGCGGGTCGGGGCTGAACGGCAACATCGCCGTGGCATTGGGCGGCATCATCGCCTGCGGCGTCGTCTACGCGCTGATCGGGCTGGTGGTGATGGCTTCCGGCGCGGGCTGGATCGAGCGTTTCATGCCTCCCGTGGTCACGGGCGCGGTGGTGGCCGTCATCGGCCTGAACCTGGCGCCCATCGCGGTCAAGGGCGTCACCGCCAATTCCTTCGACGCCTGGATGGCGCTGGCGACCGTGCTGTGCGTGGGCGTCGTCGCGGTCTTCACGCGCGGCATGCTGCAGCGCCTGCTGATCCTGGCCGGACTGCTGCTCGCCTATGTGCTCTACGCGTTGCTGACCAACGGCATGGGACTGGGCAAGCCCATCGATTTCGCGCCGGTCGCGCAGGCCGCGTGGTTCGGGCTGCCCCGCTTCACCGCCCCGGTGTTCAAGCTGGATGCGATGATCCTGATCGCGCCGGTGGCGGTGATCCTGGTGGCCGAGAACCTGGGGCACCTGAAGGCGGTGAGCGCCATGACCGGCTACAACATGGACCGCTACGTGGGCCGCGCCTTCGTCGGCGACGGCGTCGCCACCATGCTGTCGGGCAGCGTGGGCGGCACGGGCCTGACCACCTATGCCGAGAACATCGGCGTCATGGCCGTCACCCGCATCTATTCGACGCTGGTGTTCGTGATCGCCGCGCTGATCGCCGTCCTGCTCGGATTCTCGCCCAAGTTCGGCGCGGTCATCCTGACTATCCCGGGGCCGGTGCTGGGCGGCGTCTCCATCGTGGTGTTCGGGCTGATCGCCGTGGCCGGCGCGCGGATCTGGGTCGAGAACCGGGTCGATTTCTCCGACAACCGCAACCTCATCGTGGCCGCGGTCACGCTGGTACTGGGCACGGGCGATTTCACCCTGCATTTCGGCGGCTTCGCGCTGGGCGGAATCGGTACCGCCACCTTCGGCGCCATCCTGCTCAACGCCTTGCTGGCAGGGGCCGGCAAGCGCTGAACGCAAGCGCGGCCGGCATGCGCAAGGCATGACGGCCGCGCCGGCGTCCTGCCGGGCTCGACCTCAGGAGGCCGGCAGCCTGGCCTCCCAGCGGCCTCCCTGCTGGTAGAACTCGTAGCGGTGGGTACCCTCGCGGCGGTTGCCCTTGACGTCCGCGCTGGTCGTGACGTCGCAGGTCACGCTCTGGGAGCCCGAGGCGCTGCAGTTGTTCAGCGCCTTGACCTCCAGCGAGCGGGTCATGCTGGTCGCCGACGGGCTATCGAAGCCCTGCTGGTTGTTCATGGACTGGATTTCCCTTTGCATGGCGTTCTGCAGGGCCTGGGTGGCCTGGTCCCGCGTCGGCGCCTGCTGGGCGTATGCCACGGCGCAGCAGCCGGCAAGGCCGATGGCCAGGGCGAAGTGTTTCATCCCGGTACGGCCCAGGGAAGAAAAGCCGCCCCCATGGGGGGGCCGCGCCGCGTAGTCGGTATGCTTCATCGCGTGCTCCTCGTAGATCGAAAACACCACGCTTTTCAATCTAGACGGCTTCGCGGCCACGCTGTGTAAGGTTTTACGTGGAATCTTGTCCGTTGGTAATCGGCGCCACCTCTACCATGCGGCCACGGAGCCGTCGCTGCGCGGGTCCGCGCCGCCCTCGAGCGTACCGTCGGCCTGGCGCAGGATCGCACCGGCGTGGCCCATGGTCTCGTCGTAGGGGCGCAGCATCTCGACCTCGTGTCCGCGTGCCCGCAGCGCGTCGGCCGTGGCCTGGTCGAAGCGCGACTCCAGTTTCAGGGTGTCCGAGGATTGCCCCCACGTACGGCCGAGCAGCCAGCGGGGTGCGTCCACCGCCGCCTGGGGATTCATGCCGAAGTGCACGATGCGGGTGAAGACGGCGCTTTGCGACTGGGGCTGGCCGTCGCCGCCCATGTTGCCGTAGACCAGCGTGCGCCCGTCGGCCAGGTGGGCCATGGCGGGATTCAGGGTGTGGAAGGGCTTGCGGCGGGGCATCAGCGGATTGCGCGATCGCGGGTCGAGCGAGAAGCTGCATCCCCGGTTCTGCCAGTTGACCCCCGACCCGGGCAGCACGACGCCGCTGCCGAACTCGTGATAGATGCTCTGGATGAAGCTCACCGCGACGCCCTGGGCGTCCACCGCGCCCATCCATATCGTATCGGCCGGCCCCTTGCCCTGGCCCCACGGGGCGGCCCGGTCCGCGGAGATCCTGGCGGCCATGGCGTCCAATTCCCGCGGGGCCAGCAGGGACTGGGGGTCGACATCCATGTGCGCCGGGTCGGTGATGTGGGCGTCGCGCACGCCGAAGGCCAGCTTGGTCGCCTCGACGCAAAGATGGACGTAGTCCGCGCCGGCGGGATCCAGTTCGCGGGGCAGGCGGCGGTCCAGCTGGCCCAGGATAAGCAGCGACACCAGGCCCTGGGTGGGAGGAGGGACGTTGTAGACCTTGCCGCGGCTGTGTTCCAGCACCAGCGCCGTCTTCCAGACCGGCTGGTGGGCGGCCAGGTCGGCCGCCACGAGCGGGCTGCCGGCGTCGGCAAGATCGCGGGCCATGGCTTGGGCCAGTTCGCCCCGGTAGAAGTCGTTCAGGCCGGCGCGCGCCAGATGTTCCAGGGTATCGGCCAGCCGCGGCTGGCGGAACAGGGCGCCGGCCGCGGGAGGCGCCCCGCCGGGAAGAAAGGTGTCGGCGAATCCCGGAACGCCCGAGAGTTCCTCGCGCTTGGCCTGGGTGCAGGCGGCCTGGCTGGCGGTGACCGGCATGCCGCGGCGGGCGTAGTCGACGGCGTCCGCCAGCAGGCGGGCCAGCGGCAGGCGGCCGCCGAGTTCGCGCCGGGACCATTCGTGGGCGGCATTCCAGCCCGATACCGTGCCGGCCACCGTGTTGGCGGCCAGGCCGCCCCGGAACGGGATCGCGTCCAGGCCGCGCTCCCGGTACGAGGCGATGTCGGCGGCGGCCGCCGCCGCGCCGCAGGCTTCCAGCGCCAAGGGCGGCTGGCCCGGGCGGCTGATCAGCCAGAAGCCATCCCCGCCGATGCTGTTCATGTGGGGATAGACGACCGCTATGGTGGCCGCCGCCGCGATCATCGCCTCGACGGCATTGCCGCCTTCGCGCATGACGGCCAGCGCGCTTTGCGAGGCCAGTGCGTGCGGAGCGACGGCCATGGCGCGGCTGCCGCGTATGGGGTTGGGGCTGAACGAGAGCGGCATCGACGCATTCCGTGGGCTGTGGAAAGCGTGATTGTGGCCCAGACCGCGGGAGCGTGGGGTATTTCCCCCGGCTCGGCGGGGGAAAGGCCGGCCGGGGTATGCTTGGCTACGGCAGCCACGAAAAGAACGCAGCCTTGTAAGGGAATTCCAGGAGCATCCGGCTCCACACCTATAATGTGCCGCCCTGCCGCGTAGGCGCGTGGGCGGCAATTGGGATATAAACACGCCCATGCCGGCCGCGGCCATGCGAGGCCGTACGAATTCAAGGACATCCGTGAGTGATCTGCTAGACCGCCGCCTGGCGTTGCTGGACCAGCCCGCGCATCGCGCCGTGCTGGCCCGCAGGCTTCATGGCATCGAACGAGAAAGCCTGCGCGTCGACCCCCAGGGTCACCTGACGATGACCCCGCACCCGGCCGCGCTGGGCGCTGCGCTGACGCACCCGAGCATCACCACGGACTATTCGGAAGCCCTGATCGAACTGATCACCGGCACCCACGTCGGCCACGAGTCGCTGCTGGCCGAGCTGCGCGACATCCATCGCTTCGTCCACGGCGAACTGGGCGGCGAGCTGTTGTGGAACCAGTCCATGCCGTGCGGCCTGCCGCCCGAGAAGGACATTCCCATCGCGTGGTTCGGGACTTCCAACATCGGCATGCTCAAGCACGTGTACCGGCGCGGCCTGGCCTATCGCTACGGCAAGGCCATGCAGTGCATCGCCGGCATCCATTACAACTTCTCGTTCTCGGAAGATCTCTGGCCGCTGCTGGCCGACGCCGGCGAGCCCGCCGGGATCTCGGACAAGGATCGCCAGTCGGCCCGCTACGTCGGGTTGATACGCAACTTCAACCGCTACAGCTGGCTGCTGATGTACCTGTTCGGCGCCTCGCCGGCGCTGTCGGTCGATTTCCTGCAGGGCCGCCCGCACCAGCTCGAGCGGCTGGACGACCAGACGCTGTACCTGCCTCATGCCACCAGCCTGCGCATGAGCGACCTGGGCTACCAGAACAAGGCCCAGGCCGGCCTGAAGCCCTGCTACAACGATCTGTCGACCTACGTCGCGCGCCTGTACGAAGCGGTCAGCACGCCCTGGCCCGAGTACGAGAAGATAGGCACGGTGCGCGATGGGGAGTGGGTGCAGCTCAACACCAACATCCTGCAGATCGAGAACGAATACTATTCGAGCATCCGGCCCAAGCGCGTCGCCCGAAGCGGCGAGCGGCCCTTGCGCGCGCTGGCCGAACGCGGCGTGCAGTACGTGGAAGTGCGCTGCATGGATATCGATCCCTTCCTGCCCGTGGGCATGGACGAGACCACCAGCCGCTTCCTGGATGCCTTCCTGCTGTATTGCACGCTGCAGGAAAGCCCGCTGTTCGGCGACGGCGGACATTGCCGGCTCAGCGCCAACAACTTCCTGACCGTGGTCAAGCGGGGCCGCCAGCCCGACCTGGTCCTGAACCGCGAGGGCAGCGAGATCGGCCTGCGCGCGTGGGCCGAAGAATTGCTGGATCGCATCGCCGCCTGTGCCGACCTGCTCGACCGGGTCCACGGCGAGACCGGCTACGCGGCCTCGGTAGCCGCGCAGCGCGCCAAGGTCGAAGCGCCCGAGCTGACGCCGTCGGCCCGCGTGCTCGAAGCCCTGCGCGCCAGCGGGATGACGTTCCAGGCCTTCATGCTGGAAACCAGCCGGCAGCATGCGGAGCACTTCCGCGCCCAGCCCTGCACCGGCGAGCAACTGGCGGGCTTTCGTGCCCTGGCCGAACAGTCCCTGGCCGAACAGCGCGAACTGGAGCGCGTGCAGACGGGCGATTTCGGCCAGTTCGTGGCGGCGTACCAGGCCGGCCTGCTGGGCAAGTAGCCGGGGAAGGTCCGGGCCCGGTCCGGTTTGGTGGTAGGCTTGACGACGGTTTTCCTCGCCAGGCCGTGTTTCCATGCAAATCGTCTTCACCGTGCTGATGCTGCTGCTGGCAGTGGCGATGTCGGGAGTGGTGTCCAGGCTGTCCCCGATACGGTTGCCGCTACCCCTGTTCCAGATCGCCATCGGCGCGCTGTTGGCGGCACCGGCCTTCGGCCTGAAGGTGAGATTCGATCCCGAGCTGTTCCTGCTGCTGTTCATTCCGCCGCTGCTGTTCGTCGATGGCTGGCGCATTCCCAAGCGCCAGCTGTACCAGCTGCGCGGCCCGATTCTCGCCCTGGCGCTGGGCCTGGTGATCTTCACCGTGGTCGGCGTGGGCTACTTCATCCACTGGCTGATACCCGCCATCTCGCTGCCCGTCGCCTTCGCGCTGGGCGCGGTGCTGTCCCCCACCGACGCCGTGGCGGTATCGGCCATCGTCGGCAAGAACCGGCTTCCTCCCAAGCTGCAGCACGTGCTGGAAGGAGAGAGCCTGATGAACGACGCCTCGGGCCTGGTGGCCTTCAAGTTCGCGATCGCGGCGGTCCTGACCGGGTCGTTCTCGCTGTGGCAGGCCAGCCTGAGCTTCCTCGTCATCGCCCTGGGCGGCCTGGCCGTGGGCGGCGCCCTGGCATGGCTGCTGAGCCTGGGCCGCAGGATGGTGGCGCGCTGGACCGACGACGAGCCGGCCATACAAGTCGTGCTGCTGATGCTGACGCCGTTCGCGGCCTACCTGGTGGCCGAGCATTTCGGCGTGTCCGGCATCCTGTCCGCCGTGGCGGCGGGCATCGCCATGACCTATACCGAATCGGGGCAGGGGTCGTCGGCCATGCGGCTGCAGAGCAACAGCGTCTGGTCCATGCTGGAATTCGTGTTCAATGGCATGACCTTCATCCTGTTGGGCCTGCAACTGCCCAGCGTCATCGGGCTGGCGCATGCCGACGCGAGGGAGGCGGGCAACGTGCCGGTCTGGCACCTGTTCGCCTATGTGGTGGCGATCACGGTGGCGCTGATCGCGCTGCGTTTCCTGTGGGTCTGGGTCACCTACCACCTGAAGAGCTTTCGCATGCTGTTGCAGGGCTCTCCCGTGCGCAAGGTCAACACCTGGGTGATCCTGACCACGTCGCTGTCCGGGGTGCGCGGCTCGATCACGATGGCGGGCGTGCTGACGGTGCCGCTGGAGATCTCCGCCGGGGTGCCGTTTCCCGGCCGCGACCTGCTGATCTTCCTGGCGACGGGGGTGATCCTGTGCTCGCTGCTGCTGGGCAGCTCATTGCTGCCGCTGGTGCTGCCCAAGGTGCCGACGCCGGTCGAGACCATGAAGGAAAAGGAAGAGCGCGAAGCGCGGCTGCGCCTGGCGCTGGCCGCGCAGGCCGGCCTGGAGCAGGCGCAGGCCCGCATGGACAGGGAGCTGGCCGATGACGACGCGAAGGCCATGCTGGCCGACATCGCCGCCACGCTGGCCCAGATCTACCGCAACCGCATCGATGCCGAAAGCGACACGGCCGAGATCGCCCAACGGGCCAACCAGCACCGCAATTTCGAACGCGACCTGCGCATGGCCGCGATCTACGCCCAGCGCACCGAGCTGTACCGGCTGCGCGATGCGCGCCTGATCGACGACGACGTGTTCGCCGTGCTGCTGCGCGACGTGGACCTGGCCGAGAACTGGCTGTCCGGGCCGCTGGTCAGCAAGCACTGACGGCGGCAGGCCCTACAGCATCGGCGAAAACAGCCGCGCCGAGGCGTCGAACAGGCGGCGCACGAAGGGCGATTGCCTGTCCTTGGGGACGCGGGCCGCATGGCGCAGGTCGAGCTCGAACTGCCGGCCCAGCTGGCGGGCCATGTCCTCGCCGTAGACCAGGGCCGTGACCTCGAAGTTCAGGTCGAAGCTGCGGTTGTCGAAGTTGGCCGTGCCGATGAACGAATAGGTGTCGTCCACCAGCAGCGTCTTGGAGTGCAGCATGCGGTCCCGGTACTCCCAGATCTTGACGCCCGCCTCCAGCAGTTCGTCGAAGTACGAGCGCGAGGCCGCGGTCACCACCAGCGAGTCGCTGCGCCGGGGCACCAGCAGGCGCACGTCCACGCCTTTCAGGGCGGCGCTGGTCAGGCTCATCAATGCCGCTTCGCTGGGCACGAAATAGGCTGTCGTCAGCCACACGCGCTCGGTCGCCGCATGGATGGCCGCCACCTGGGTACGGTGGATGGACTGGCGCGGATCGTCGGGGCCGGAGACCAGGATCTGCAACTGGTGCGGGCCACCCGGCACCTCGGGCAGCAGCGTGTCGAGTTCGCAATCGTCGGTGCGCTGCCCGGTGGTGTAGGCCCAGTCCTCCAGGAACACCATCTGCAGCCAGCGCACGGCCCCGCCTTCCACGCGCAGGTGCACGTCGTGATAGGCGTCGGGACGCACGCGCTCGTCCTCGTCGTCGGTGACGTTCAGCCCGCCCGTGAAGCCTATCCTGCCGTCGCAGATCAGGATCTTGCGGTGATTGCGGTAGTTGGTCACGGGGCGCCAGCGGCGGCCGATGCGCACGTTATGGAAAAAGCCCACCTGCGCCCCGGCCTCGCGCAGCGGTGCCAGGAAGCGCCGGCCCAGGCGGTCGGAGCCCAGGGCGTCCACCAGCAGCCGCACCGTGATTCCCTGGCGTGCCTTCTCGATCAGCAGGTCGCGGATCGCGGTGCCGATGCGGTCGGGCTTGAAGATGTAGAACTCCAGATGGACGTGGTGGCGTGCGCCGGCGATGGCCTCCATGAACGCATCGTAGGTCTGTTCGCCTCCCACCAGCAGGCGCACGTCGGTGGCCGAGGACAGCGGGATGTCGCTGGTGGTGCGGGCCAGGGCCGCCATGCGCGCCACCGGCGGCGGGGTATCGTGGTCGTGCTCGCGCAGCAGGGCGCGTTCGGTCTGGCTGGCGATCAGCAGGCGGCTGCGCAGCCTTTTCAGGCGCCGCCGCTTCAGGCGCTGGGGGCCGAAGAAATAGTAGACGGCATAGCCGATGTAGGGCAGTTGGGCCAGCACCAATATCCACAGTACCGTCGACAGGGGCGGGCGCCTCTGGAGCACGATCCATACCGTGACGCTGGCGATGTAGAGCGCCCAGCCGACGGACCATGCATTGATCAGGTGGTGGTGCAGGTCGGCTTGGGCCATGTGCCGACCTACAGGGGAATGGTGTGCTGCTTGTGGCGCACCTTGGCTTCGAGGTAGCGGCGGTTGTTGGGGTTCAGGTAGACCCCGGTGGGGATGATGCTTTCGATGTCGATGCCGTGTTCCTCGAGCTGGCTGGCCTTGTCGGGATTGTTGGTCAGCAGCCGGATGCGCGCCACGCCCAGCGCCTGGAGCATCTGCGCCGCGGGCTCGAAGCTGCGGGCATCCTCGGGCAGGTTCAGGTGCCGGTTAGCCTCGAAGGTGTCCAGGCCCTTCTTTTGCAGGGCGTACGCCGAGAGCTTGGCGTACAGCCCGATGCCGCGTCCTTCCTGGCGCAGGTACAACAGGATCCCGCCCTCGCGCGAGAAGCACGACAGCGCCTCATGTAACTGCGGGCCGCAATCGCACAACTGCGATCCGAACACATCGCCCGTCAGGCACTCCGAATGCACGCGCACCAGCGGCGGCGTGCCGCCCGGCTTGAGCTGCGGGAACACGATGGCCACGTGCTCCTCCGTGAACCCGTTGAAAGTGATGAATTCCGGCGGAATCCCCCCCTCTTCAAGGGGAACGACAACCCGGTTCTTGATGGTCACCATGCTAATTCCTGTTGAGGCCACCCCGCACGCGTCCCGGATTTTCCAGGGCACGGCGGATCCGGCTCCGCCGGTCCGCCCGTGCCGTCCCCTTGAGGGGGCGCGCGAAGCGCGTAGGGGGTGGTCCCCCCTTAGATCATCATCCAGAGGATGATGACCGCTCCAAGGGCAATACGATACCAGCCGAACACCCGGTACGAATGGTTGGCGACGAAGCGCATCAGCGCCCGGACCACCACCAGCGCGGCGACGAAGGCCGCCAGGAAGCCGATGCCGATGGCGGTGACGTCATTGCTGGTCAGCGATTCATGGTTCTTCCAGGCGTCGTAGACCGAGGCTGCCAGCATCGTGGGCATGGCCAGGAAGAACGAGAATTCGGTGGCGGTGGTGCGCTTGAGGCCGGCGGCCATGCCGCCGATGATGGTGGCGCCCGAGCGCGAGGTGCCGGGGATCATGGCCAGGCACTGGGCCAGTCCCACCATCAGCGCCTGGAAACCGGTGATCTCGCTGATGTTCTGGGTCTTGACCTCGCCCTGGGGCTTGCGCTCGACGAACAGGATGATGATGCCGCCGATGATCAGGGTCGTCGCGACCACCCCGGGGGTGAACAGCACCGTCTTGATTTCTTTCAGGAAGGTCACGCCGACGATGGCCGCGGGCAGGAAGGCGATGATGATGTTGCGCGCGAACTTCAGCGAGAACCTGTCGCCGGTCAGGATGCCGGCCAGGATGTGGGCGACCTTCTCGCGGAAGATCCAGATGACCGCCAGGATGGCGCCGAACTGGATGACGACTTCGAATACCTTGGCATCCCCGGAGAAGAAATGGATCCAGTCCCCCACCAGGATCAGGTGTCCGGTGCTGGAAACGGGCAGGAATTCGGTCAGGCCCTCGATGATGCCGAGGAAGAAGGCTTTGATCAGGTAAAGCGTGTTTTCGGTCATGAGTGTCGGCGTCCGCGGGCGGACGAGATGGATGGGCGCGGGTGGCGGCTGGAGAGCCCGGAGCCGGTCCGGCAAGGCACCCGCGAGGCCGGTGCCATTGTAGAACCGGCGGCGGGCAGGCCTGGAGGAGGGTGTTTCAGCCCCTTGCTTCCTTGAGCGGTTCCAGCAGGGACAGGAGCTGGGGGAAGACCTTGGGGGTGGCGGCGACGACTTCGCCGTTCTGCATCCAGCCCTGTTCGCCATCGAAGTCGCCGATCAGGCCGCCGGCCTCGAGGATCAGCAGGCTGCCCGCGGCCAGGTCCCAGGGCTTCAGGCCGCAGCCGTAGTAGCCGTCGAGCCGGCCCGCCGCGACGTTGGCCAGGTCCAGTACCGAAGACCCCTGGCGGCGCACGCCGGAGGTGGTGGCCGAGATCTGGCCGAAGGTCTTGGTCCACAGCGCCAGCCGCTTGCCGCTGGGGTCCGGCGCGAAGCTGGTGCCGATCAGGGTCTCGGGCATGCGGGTGCGGCGCGAGACGCGGATGCGCCGGTCGTTCAGGAAGGCGCCGGCGCCGCGGGTGGCGGTGAACAGCTCGTTGCGCGACGGATCGAAGACGCAGGCCTGGGTGACCTGGCCGCGCTGCATCAGCGCGATCGAGACCGCGTAGACCGGCATGCCGTGGATGAAGTTGGTCGTGCCGTCCAGCGGATCGATGATCCAGAGGTTTTCCTGCTGGCCGTTGGCGTCGGCGGCGCCCGGGGCCTCGCCGGACTCTTCGGCTAGAATTCCGTGGTCGGGGTAGGCCGTCTTCAAAATCTCAACAATGGCCGCTTCCGCAGCTTTGTCGACTTCGGTGACGAAATCGCCCGGTCCCTTCTGAGACACCTTGACCAGATCGAGGTCCAGGCTGGCGCGATTGATGATGGCGCCGGCGCGCCTGGCCGCCTTGACGGCGGTGTTGAGCATGGGATGCATAAGAGAGCCGATAGGGCTGGGAATTGGTGAAACCCCTCTAGTTTAAAGGACACATGCTTTCCCGAGTCAGTTTCGTCATGGTCGAACCCAGCCACCCCGGAAATGTGGGGTCCGCGGCACGGGCGATCAAGACCATGGGGTTCGCCCGCCTGGTGCTGGTCAACCCGCGAATTCCCGATACGCCGGCCCATCCGGAGGCGATCGCGCTGGCCAGCGGCGCCACCGACGTGCTGGCGGCCGCGCGCGTCTGCGACACCCTGGAAGAAGCCCTGGCGCCCGTGACCATGGCGTTCGCGATGACCGCCCGCCACCGCGACCTCGGCCCGCCGGCCTGCGACATGCGGCAGGCCGCCGAACTGGTGCGCGAGCACCTGGCCGGCAGCGCGGACGGGCAGGACGGGGTCCAGGCGGCGATCGTGCTGGGTACCGAGCGTTCGGGCCTGACCAACGAACAGGTGGGAATGTGCCACCGGATCTGCCACATTCCCGCCAACCCTGAATATTCGTCGCTCAATGTCGCGCAGGCCTTGCAACTGGCCGCCTACGAGCTGCGCTACGCGCTGCTGGGGGCCGAGGCGCTGGCGGTGGCCGGCCCGCGCGCCGAGCCGGCCTCGGGCGAAGCGGTGGAAGCGCTGCTGGCCCATTGGGAGCAGGCCCTGATCGCGGTCGGCTACCTGGATCCCCGGCATCCCAAGAAGCTGATGCCGCGCATGCGCCACCTTTTCGCCCGTTCCGGCCTGAGCCGCGAGGAAACGGACCTGTTGCGGGGCGTATGTACCGCAATGATCGCGCAATCCCGAAAGATTCCCCATGGCAGTTCTTAAGATTCCCGCCGTCTACATGCGCGGGGGAACCAGCAAGGGCGTGTTCTTCAATGCCCGGGACCTGCCCCGCGACCCCGAGCAGCGCGACCGCGTGCTGCTGCGGGTGCTGGGCAGCCCCGATCCGTATTCCCGCCAGACCGACGGCATGGGCGGGGCCAGCCCGTCCACCAGCAAGGTGGTGGTGGTGGACGCTTCCAGCCGCGACGATTGCGACGTGGAATACCGCTGCGGGCAGGTCGCCATCGACCGTCCGGTCATCGACTGGTCCACCAACGGCGGCAGCCTGGCCGTGGCCGTGGGGCCGTACGCCATCCAGCAGGGACTGGTCCCGGCCCGCGAGGGTACGACGGTGGTACGCATCTGGCAGCCGCATCCCGGACGATGGCTGGCGGCCCACGTCGAGGTCCGCGGCGGGGAAGTGCTGGAAGACGGCGTCTTCACCGAGGACGGCGTGCCCTTTCCCGCCGCCGAGGTGCGGCTGGATTTCATCGACGATGGCGCGGCCAGCCTGCTTCCCACGGGGCGCGTGCAGGACGTGCTGGAGGTCGAGGGCATGGCCCCCTTGCCGGTCAGCCTGGTCCGGACCGACGAGGCAACGATCTTCGCGCGCGCCTCGGACCTCGGGCTCCATGGCCGCGAGAAGCCCGATACCTTCAATCGCGACGCCAAGACGCTCGCCCGGCTGGAGTCGGTGCGGATAGCGGGGGCGGTGGCCATGGGGCTGATGTCCCGCGCGCGAGCCGAAAAACCCGGCGCCGCGCTGCCCAGGCTGGTCTGGGTGGCGCCGCCCATGTCGTACAAGGCGGCGGGGGGCGGCGACGTCTCGCGCGACAGTATCGACGTGCTCGCGCGGAGCATGGCGGAAGGGCGCATGCAGCGCGGCTTCGGCACCCGCGGCGCGATTTCGCTGGCGGTGGCCGCCGCGGTGCCCGGATCGGTGGTATCGCAGGTGGCGCGCACGCTGCCCGGCGTGGCGACCCGGATCGGCCACGCCAGCGGGGTACAGGCCGCCTGGGCGACCGTGGTCAGCAACGGGAACGGGTGGGGGCTGGAACGCGCCACGGTGTCCCGTACGGCGCGCTGCCTGATGAGCGGCTGGGTGCACGTGCCCGCCGGCCCGGGCCGCCTGTTCTGAGGCCCGGGGGAGCGCGCGCCGGTTCAGTCGTCCAGCGCGATGTCGTGGTAGACGGGGCCGTCCTGGTCGATCGCCAGCCAGCCGCCGCGCGGATCGGCCGCATCGTCCAGGTCCCAGTCCTGCAGCACCCAGCGCTCGCACCGCCGGCCGTTCAGCTCGAACACCTGCCGGCCGGGCCGGTGCGTGTGGCCATGGATCATGCGGGTGACGCCGTGGGCGCGCAGCGCGCCTTCCACGGCCTGCTGGTTCACGTCCATGATGTCGGCCGCCTTGCGGCTCTTCTCGGCCATGCTGCGCTCGCGCATCTGCCGGGCGATGGCCTGGCGGGCCGTCAGCGGCTGGGCCAGGAACTGCGCCTGCCATTGCGGATTGCGCACCATGGCGCGGAACTGCTGGTATTCCACGTCGTCGGTACAAAGGGCATCGCCGTGCGACAGCAGGAACTCGCCGCCGTCGGTGCGCAGCACGACCGGTTCGGGCAGCAGGCGGGTGCCGGTGGCCTCGGCCAGGCGCTTGCCCATCAGGAAATCGCGGTTGCCAGGTCCGAGATGGACCGGAATCTGCGCGGACGCGGCCCGCAGTCCGTCCAGGACGGACTGCAGCCACGGCGCGGGGGCGTCGATCTCGTCATCGCCCACCCAGGCGTCGAAGATGTCGCCCGGCAGCAGCAGGGCACAGGCGCCGTCGGCCGCGGCCTGCAGGAAGGCCAGGAAGGCTTCGCGCGTGGCGGGCCCGTCGGGGCCCAGGTGCATGTCGGATGCCAGCCAGACGGGGCCGGAGAAAGTCAGGACGGAATGGGAAGCGGATGTCCCGGGAAGAGGGGAGCCGGTCACGGAAACTCTCGATGGGGCCGGGCCGGCTGCCGGCCGGTTCGGGAAGCGGGCGCTTCGCCGCCGGCCCCGGCCCGTGGCGTTATTGGACGACTTCTGCCTTGGTGACGACCACGTCCTCGACGGGCACGTCCTGGTGGCCGGCGCGGCTGCCGGTCTTCACGCCCTTGATCTTGTCGACCACGTCGGCGCCCTCGACGACCTTGCCGAACACGGCGTAGCCCCAGCCCTGCGGCGTGGGCGAACTGAAGTTCAGGAAGTCGTTGTTGGCGACGTTGATGAAGAACTGCGCCGAAGCCGAGTGCGGGGCGTTGGTGCGCGCCATCGCGACGGTATAGCGGTCGTTCTTCAGGCCGTTGGCGGCCTCGTTCTCGATCGGGGCCTGGGTGGGCTTCTGCGACATGCCGGGCTCGAAGCCGCCGCCCTGGATCATGAAGCCGTTGATGACACGGTGGAAGATCGTGTTGTCGTAGTGGCCGCTCTTGACGTAGGAGACGAAGTTCTCGACGGTCTTGGGGGCTTTCTCGCCGTCCAGTTCCAGGCCGATCAGGCCGTGGTTGGTGTGCAGGTTGACGCGGGTAGTCATTTGTTCAGGACCTCAGCTTTTTGGATCACGATGGGTTGTAGCGGGACGCCTTCGTTCTGGCCCCGCGTGGCGGTGGGTACGGCCTTGATCTTGTCGACCACTTCCTTGCCCTGTACCACCTTGCCGAATACCGCGTAGCCCCAGCCTCGGGTCGTGGGCTCGCGATAGTTCAGGAAGTCGTTGTCGGCAACGTTGATGAAGAACTGCGCCGAGGCCGAGTGCGGGTCGGGCGTACGGGCCATGCTCACGGTATAGGCCGTGTTTTTCAAGCCATTTGAGGCTTCGTTACGTATGCCGGGGCGCGTGGGCTTTTCCTTCATGTCGGCGGTCATGCCGCCGCCCTGGATCATGAAGCCGTTGATGACGCGGTGGAAGATCGTGCCGTCGTAGTGGCCCTCGCGCACGTACTGCAGGAAATTGGCGACGGTGGCGGGCGCGCGCGCCTCGTCCAGTTCGAGCACGATGCGGCCCATGGAGGTCTGCAACGCGACCTGCGGCGCGGCAAGCGCGGCCGGCGAAGCCAGCGCGGCAGCCAGCGCCAGGCTGGAGAAAAGCAGTTTCATCGGGGTGTCCTGGGGGGAGGTTCGGAGGACGCCGGCGGCTCCAGGAGTTTCCGGGTCTCGGTTTCCTTCTGGCTCGCGCCGGCGTCGCGCGGATTCAGCTTGGTGGCCGTGCCGTACGAGCGCGCCGCCAGCATGATATACAAATCGCCCAGGTTCTCGCGCGCGACGGCGTAGTTCGGGTCGGTGCGGATGGCCATCTCCAGGGCCACCTTGGCCTGGTCCAGCCGGCCGTCGGCCACCTCCAGCGCGGCCAGGTTGTTCCAGGGCTCGGGCAGCTCGGGGAAGCGTTCGGTCATGTCGCGATAGATGGCCTTGGCCTCGTCGCGGCGGCCCAGCAGGTTCAGCGCGCGGCCCTTCAGGAAGAGCAACTGCGCGTTGGTGGCGTCGGGCGACTTCTGCGTGTCGGCGGCCAGGTGCTGGTCGATCTCGGCCAGGGTCTGGGCGGCCTTGCCTTCGTCCAGCTGGCGCTCCAGCCGCTGCGCCAGGGCGCGGCTCGATTCGGGCAGGCGGGTGTCGACGCCGGGCTTGAGGGCCTCGAGCAGGTTGCTGAGCCAGGGGATGGCCTGATCGCCATCGGAGGACGGCGCCAGCACCGGCGGCGTGGCCGTGGTGGTCTGGGCGGGAAGCGGGGCGGGCGCCAGCGCGATGCCCAGCGCCAGGACGCCCGCCAGGGCCGCCGCGCGGCCCGCACCCCCGCGCAGGCGGAAGATAGGTACGTGGTTCGTGGTCAAACGATTCTGCCCGCAGATGAGGAGCGGCCAGGGCCGCTCCGTCCAGTTGATATAATCGCCATTCTAATAGCCCAAAGCGCAACGCGCGCCCCGATACCCTCTGCTCGGCCCAGGGCACAGCGGATCCGGCTTTGCCGGTCCGCCAGTGCCGCCCCCTCGAGGGGGCGCGCGAAGCGCGTAGGGGGTGGTCCTACCCATGCTCCATATCTACAATACGCTCGCTCGTGCCAAGCAACCTTTCCAACCGGTGGAACCGGGGTGCGTGCGCATGTATGTCTGCGGCATGACGGTATATGACTATTGCCACCTCGGCCATGCGCGCATGCTGATCAGCTTCGACGTGGTGCAGCGCTGGCTGCGCGCCAGCGGCTACCGGGTCACCTACGTCCGCAATATTACCGACATCGACGACAAGATCATCCGCAAGGCGGTCGAGACCGGCAAGCGCATTTCCGAGGTTACCGGCTTCTTCATCGATGCCATGCACGAGGACGAGAAGGCGCTGGGCGTGCAGCCGCCGGACTTCGAGCCGCGCGCGACCGAGCACGTGGGCAAGATGCTGGAGATCGTGCGCCTGCTCGAGGACAAGGGCCTGGCCTACCGTGCCGACGACGGCGACGTCAACTATGCCGTGCGCCAGTTTCCCGGCTACGGCAAGCTGTCCGGCAAGTCGCTGGACGACCTGCGGGCCGGCGAACGGGTGCAGGTGGACGCGTCCAAGCGCGATCCGCTGGATTTCGTCCTGTGGAAGGCCGCCAAGCCCACCGAACCGCCCGAGTCCCGCTGGGAGTCGGACTACGGGCCGGGACGCCCGGGTTGGCACATCGAATGCTCGGCCATGAGCCGTGAATTGCTGGGCATGCCGCTCGACATCCATGGCGGCGGGCCCGACCTGAAGTTTCCCCACCACGAGAACGAGATCGCGCAGAGCGAAGGCGCCTACGGCGGCACGCTGGCCAACGCCTGGATGCACTGCGGTCCGCTCATGGTCGATGCCGAGAAGATGTCCAAGTCGCTGGGCAACTTCTTCACCGTGCGCGACACGCTCAAGCACTACGACGCCGAGGTGGTCCGCTATTTCGTCGTCCGCAGCCACTACCGCAGTCCGCAGAACTATGCCGCGGACAACCTGGCCGATGCCCGGGCCGCGCTGACGCGGCTCTACACCGCGCTGGGCAATGCCGAGCCCGACGCGCTGGGCGCCGACTGGGACGACCCCTCCGGGCAAGCCTTCCGGGCCGCCATGGACGACGATTTCAATACCCCGGAAGCCATCGCCGTGCTGTTCGACCTCGCAGCCGAGGTCAACAAGACGGCCTCACCCCGCGCCGCGGGCCAGCTCAAGGCCCTGGGCGGCCTGCTGGGATTGCTGCAGCAGGAGCCGCGCGCCTTCCTGCAGGGCAAGGCGGCCGACGAGGACGGCGGCGCGGCGGACATCGAGGCTCGCATCGCCCAACGGGCGCAGGCCAAGAAGGACAAGGACTTCGCGGCGGCCGACCGCATCCGCGCCGAACTGCTGGCCGACGGCATCGTCCTCGAGGACAAGCCGGGTGGCGTGACCGTCTGGCGTCGAGCCTGAGTGCCGCGAATCGCTGAACACCAGATGTTGAACATGAAGCTCCATGCCACGGCCGAGCCGGGAGGGTCCGTGCCCGCCGTCTCTTTCGCCGGCACCGACAAGCCCCCGTACTGGGACGCCGCGGTCGCGCACCTGCTCAAGCGCGACCGTATCCTCAAGAAACTGATCCCCCTGCATCCCGAGGTCCACCTCGCGACGCAGGGCGAGCCTTTCGTGACGCTGGCGCGCGCCATCATCGGCCAGCAGATCTCGACCAAGGCCGCCGATGCCGCCTGGGAGCGCTGCCTGGCCGCCTGCGGCCGCCGCGTCACCGCCGGGGTGGTCGGCAAGCTGGGCCTGGCCGGCCTGCGCGAGGCCGGCCTGTCGCAGCGCAAGGCCGAATACCTGCTGGACCTGGCCGCCCATTTCCAGCAGCGCCTGGTGCATCCCGACCAGTGGACGGAGATGGACGACGAGGCCGTGATCGCCGAATTGACCGCGATTCGTGGCATCGGTCGCTGGACAGCGGACATGTTCCTGATTTTTAATCTGCGGCGGCCGGATATTCTGCCGCTGGACGACCCGGGGCTGCTGCGCGCCATTTCGCTGCACTATTTCAGCGGCGAGCCCGTGTCGCGCTTCGAGGCCAGGGAAGTGGCCCAGGCCTGGAAGCCGTGGTGCACGGTGGCGACGTGGTATTTGTGGAAAAGTTTATAGCCCCCCCTACGCGCTGACGCGCGCCCCCCGGGGGGCGATGCGGGTGGACCGGCGGAGCCGGATCCACCGCATCCTGGGTCTGCACACCGGGTGGGTGGAGGGGTTGGAGTGATTGAGTTGGTGATGAACGAAGTTGGACGCCTGGGCGTCCGCTGCCCCTTGGGAGGGCCTGATGCGCAACGCATTTCTTGAATTCGAACAACCGCTGGCCGAGCTCGAGGGCAAGATCGAGGAACTGCGCTTCGTGCAGGCCGATTCCGCCGTCGATATCTCCGAGGAGATCAGCCGGCTGCAGCAGAAAAGCCAGGCGCTGGCCAAGGATATCTATTCCAAGCTGACGCCGTGGCAGACCGCCCTGGTGGCGCGTCATCCGCAGCGCCCCTACACGCTGGACTACGTGCGGGACATCTTCACCGATTTCCATGAATTGCATGGCGACCGCATGTTCGCCGACGACCGTTCCATCGTGGGCGGCATGGCGCGGTTCAACGGCATGCCGTGCATGGTCATCGGCCACCAGAAGGGGCGGGACACGAAGGAGCGCGCGGCACGCAACTTCGGCATGCCGCGGCCCGAGGGCTATCGCAAGGCCCTGAGGCTGATGCGCCTGGCCGAGAAGTTCGGCCTGCCGGTCTTCACCTTCGTCGACACCCCGGGGGCCTATCCCGGCATCGACGCCGAGGCCCGCGGACAGTCCGAGGCCATCGGCCACAACCTGTATGCGATGGCCGAACTGCAGGTTCCCATCATCACGACCATCATCGGCGAAGGCGGTTCCGGCGGGGCGCTGGCCATCGCGGTGGCCGATTGCGTGCTGATGCTGCAATACGCCACCTACTCGGTCATCTCGCCCGAAGGCTGCGCGTCCATCCTGTGGCGCAGCCAGGAGAAGGCCTCCGAAGCCGCCGAAGTGCTGGGCATCACGGCGCATCGCCTGAAGGCGCTGGGCCTGGTCGACAAGATCGTCAGCGAACCCGTCGGCGGCGCCCATCGCGATCCCAAGCACATGGCCCAACTGCTGCGGCGCGCCCTGTCCGACGCGCTGCGCCAGTTCCAGGGCGTCAAGGCCGGCGACCTGGTCACCACGCGTCTCGAGCGGGTCATGGCCTATGGCCGCTTCAAGGAAACCGTCCAGTCCTGACGCCGGCGCGGACGTAGCGGCCCTGCATGCGTCCGAGCTGCTGGGCCGGGCGCTGGATGCCATGCCGCCGTTGGAAGGGCGGTTCGCCGTGGCCTTGAGCGCCGGCCCCGATTCGGCCGCGCTGGCCGTGAAGGCCGCCGAATGGGCCGCGCGGCGGGGCCTGGCAATGCGGCTGTTCCACGTCCACCACGGCCTGCATCCCGACGCGGATGCCTGGGCCGGACTGGCGGCCGATCTGGCGGTTCGCCTGGGCCTGCCGCTGGACGTGCGCCGGGTGCGGGTGGATCCCGCCGATCCAGCCGGCACCGAGGCCGCGGCGCGCGAGGCCCGCTACCGCGCCCTGGCCGCCATGGCGACCGAAACCGGCATCGACACCATCCTGCTTGCCCATCACCTGGATGACCAGGCCGAGACCGTGCTGCTGCGCCTGCTGCGCGGCGCGGGCACCGACGGCATGGGAGCGATGGCGGGGGAAACCCGCAAGGATGGGATTCGTTACCTTCGTCCCTGGCTTGCGGTGCCCAGAAGTCGGATACTTGCGTTCATGCACGCCTATTCGGCGCGCACCGGTTTCGAGGCTGTCCGGGACCCCAGCAACCTCGATGCCCGCTACGCCCGGGGCATCCTGCGCGCGGAAATCCTGCCCGCCATCGAGCGCCACTGGCCGGGGTATCGCAATACCCTGGACCGCCACGCGCGCCGGTCCGCCGAGACGGCGGCCTTGCTGAGGGAAGTGGCGCAGTCCGACCTGGACGCGATCCAGGAACAGCGTCCCCCCTACGGCAGCGCGCTGCGCCTGTCGGGACTGAACCGGCTGGGGCCCGCGCGCAGGGCGATGGTGCTGCGGCTTTGGCTGGCCGGCCACGACGTGGCCGCGCCGCCGGAAGCCCGCTTGCGGGAAATGGCCAGGCAATTGCAGGACGCGGCGCACGACAGGCAGTTGTTGCTGCGCCATGGCGACAGGCAGGTGCGCCGTTATCGGGATCATGTCATCGTGGAGAGCAGGGAGCGCGCGCCGCTGGCGGTACAGGCGGCCAGTGTGGAATTCAGATGGGCCGGCGAACCCGCCATCCGGCTCGAGGCCATGGGCGGCACGCTGGTGTTCGCGGTCGAGGAGTCGGGCATCGCCCCGGACTGGCTGCGCAACACGGCCTTGACCATGCGCTGGCGCCGGGGCCGCGAACGGCTGAAGGTGACGGCGCAAAGCCCCAGCCGCAGCCTGAAGAATCTCTACCAGGAGCGGGGCATTCCCACCTGGGAACGCGAGCGACTGCCGCTCTTGTACCGCGGCGAGATCATGGCCTACGCCGCGGGGCTGGGCGCCGACGCGCGGCTGCCGCAGGCCTCGCCGGGCATCCGCCTGGAATGGGTGCCCGACCATCCCGGCGCCACCGTGACGTCCTGACGGCGGGCCGAGGTCCGCGCGCCCAGGGGGACGGGGTGGCAACATCCCGCCGTTTTGCGGAATTGGCGCAGCTGGGCTACCATTTATGGTTAGCCTTTTTCCTGGCCAAACCGGCTTGGCAGGCCATTCCGCGGCAGCCCAGGCACAAGCATGCGTTAAGCGACACAAGACAATGGCACTAATCGTTCACAAGTATGGCGGTACGTCGATGGGCTCGGTCGAGCGCATCAAGAACGTGGCTCGGCGCGTGGCCAAATGGCACGCGGCCGGGCACCAGATCGTGGTGGTCCCCTCGGCCATGTCGGGCGAGACCAACCGGCTCATCGGCCTGGCCAAGGAAATCCAGGAACAGCCCGATCCGCGCGAGCTCGACATGATCGCCTCGACCGGCGAGCAGGTCAGCGTGGGTCTCCTGGCCATGGCGCTGAAGGCGCAGGGCGTGGACGCCCGCAGCTACGCCGGCTGGCAGGTGCCCGTGCGCACCGACTCGGCCTATACCAAGGCGCGCATCTCGTCGATCGACGATGCCCGCATCCGCGCCGACCTCGATGCCGGCCGCGTGGTCATCGTCACCGGTTTCCAGGGCGTGGACGACGCCGGTAACATCACCACCCTGGGCCGGGGCGGCTCGGACACGTCGGCCGTGGCCGTCGCGGCCGCGCTCCAGGCCGCGGAATGCCTGATCTACACCGACGTCGACGGCGTCTACACCACCGACCCGCGCGTCGTGCCCGAGGCCCGGCGCCTGAACGTCGTGTCGTTCGAGGAAATGCTGGAGATGGCCTCGCTGGGCTCCAAGGTCCTGCAGATCCGCTCGGTCGAGTTCGCGGGCAAGTACCGCGTGCCCACCCGCGTGCTGTCGTCGCTGACCGATCCGATGATTTCGCTCGACGAAGAAATGAAGTCGGGCACCCTGATTACTTTTGAGGAAGACGAGAAAATGGAAGCCGCCGTTGTATCCGGCATCGCATTCAGCCGGGACGAAGCCAAGATCACGGTCGTGGCCGTGCCGGACAAGCCCGGCATCGCCTTCTCCATCCTTGGCCCGATCGCCGACGCCAACATCGACGTCGACATGATCGTCCAGAACCAGTCCGTCGCCGGCACCACCGACTTCTCCTTCACCGTCAACCGCGGCGAGTTCAAGAAGGCGCTGGACGTGCTGAACGGCAAGGTGGTCCAGGCCATCGGCGCGCGCGAAGTCGTGTCCGACGACAAGGTCTGCAAGGTTTCCATCGTCGGCATCGGCATGCGTTCGCACGCCGGCATCGCCAGCCTGATGTTCCGGACCCTGTCGGAAGAGGGCATCAACATCCAGATGATCAGCACCAGCGAGATCAAGACCTCGGTGGTCATCGAGGACAAGTACATGGAACTGGCCGTGCGCGCGCTGCACAAGGCGTTCGGCCTGGACCAGGGCGCCGCGCAGTAAAAGCGGGGCCGCGGGGCACCCGGCCGCGAGGGGAAACTGCAAATTTTTCGGCCGCCAGCGGCTGGATCCCCCCTCGGACCGTGGTACACTGCCGGCTCTTTCGGAAGCGTGCCCGAGTGGCCGAAGGGGCTCCCCTGCTAAGGGAGTATGCGGCTAAAACTGCATCGTGGGTTCGAATCCCACCGCTTCCGCCAGTTATCGATTTTTGGTGATTCGCCAAAGTTCGTAGAAGTCCAGAAACCCGCATCAGCTAAGGCGATGCGGGTTTTTTCTTGCCCGGAACGGTTCGCCAGAGTTCGCCTACAGCCGGGGTATTTGGGGGTATTTCTGGGGGTATCATCAAGATACCCCGTCTTCACAGATACCCCCAATGCCGCTCACAGATACCGCCGTGCGACAGGCGAAGCCCCAGGACAAGCCCCGGAAGATGGCGGACGGAGGAGGGCTGTACTTGCTGGTCAACCAGGTAGGCAAGTACTGGCGCTGGAAATACCGTTACCAGGGCAAGGAAAAGGTGCTGGCGCTGGGCGTCTATCCCGACGTTTCTTTGGCTCAGGCCCGCGAGCGGCACCAAGAAGGGCGGAAGATCCTGGCTTCGGGAGCTGATCCAGTGGCGGCGCGCAAGCAGCAGGCCAGCGCGCCCGAGGCCCTGACGTTTGAGCAGGCCGCCCGGGAATGGTGGGCGCATTGAGCCTGCACGCTATACGACCGGACGCTGCCCCTGGTCCTGGGGGAAGTCGACGTGCCGGGTGTCGACCTGCAGTATGTCCATGACCTGGACCCCCGCTCGATCTTCGATCGCATGGCCAACCTGGAGTTCGATGCGGGGGAAATGTCGCTGTCCGAATACGCCTGCGGCCTGGCGCGCGGCGACGACCGGTTCGTCGGCATACCGGTTTCCCGTCGCGCATGTTCCGCCATGGCTACGTGTGCGTGAACCGCGGCGCGGGCATCGCGAGCCCGCGCGATCTGGCCGGGAAGCGGATAGGCGTGCCGCTTTACACGATGACCGCGGCGGTCTACATCCGCGGCGTGCTGCAAGAGGAATACGGCGTCGATTTTTCGAACGTCCAGTGGGTGCAGGGGGCGGTGAACGGCACCGGCAGCCACGGCGATCCGCAGGCGCCGCCCCTGCTCAAGCCGGTCGACATCGTCCGGAACGACGACGGACGGTCGCTGAGCGATTTGCTGGACGAGGGGGCCATCGACGCGTACCTCGGTTCCCGCCTGCCCGCGTCCCTGGACCGGGGCAACGTCGAGCGGCTCTTCCCGGACTTCAGGGCCGTGGAGCGCGAATACCTGTCGCGCACGGGCATTTTCCCCATCATGCACCTGGTAGTGATTCGCAGGGACGTGCTGCAGCGCCATCCCTTCGTGGCCCGCAGCCTGTTCGACGCCTTCGAGTCGGCCAGGCGCGCGGCCTGGCGGCGGCTGGAAGATACCGGGACGCTGGCCTGCATGCTGCCGTGGATGCGGCAGGATGTGGAAGAGATGAAGCGTCTGTTTCCAGGCGGAGATCCCTGGGTCTACGGCGTCGAGCCGAACCGGCCGGCGCTGGAGACGCTGCTGCGCTACCTGTTGCGCCAGGACATGATCGCGCGGCCCATGACGGTGGAGGAGTTGTTTCCCGTACCGTTGTGACGGTACGAGAAGAACAACAGTATCGAGGGTGAGAGTCGGGGCGTTGCGTCTCTACCGCTCCGAGGCCCAAGGCTGTTTCCAATTTCGGCAAAGCCAGATGCCTCCACCTTCAAGACGGATGGGGAGAAGGGAGAGTGGAGTACGGCAGGGGGGTGATATCGCAGCTCCGCTAGCGATATCGAACGCTCCTCCATGCAGCGGGCAATAAACCACGCTCCCCATTTGCGCGCCTTCGCTGAGCAATGCGTTGCCATGCGTGCAACGATCATGGGCAGCGAAGTACGCGTGCCCTACCTGGAAGATCACCAGGCGCGAAAGCCCCGGTACGGCGACCGATGCGGGGCGTCCTTCGCGCACGTCGGACATGCGGCAGAGGTAGATCTGCTTCGCGTTCGAACCGTCCCTGTCTTCCGGAACGGTTGAACAGGGCGTCGCGTGCGGCACGGCTCAGTCTGTCTTGATGTCGTTGTCCGTCACTACCTTCTGCCATTTTGCAAGTTCGCTCTTCAGATAAGAGGCGAACTCCTCCGGGCTGCCTCCCAGAGTCTGAAGTTCTCCGCCGGGAGATAGTTGCTTGACGACGGCGGGGTCTTTCAGCGCGCTGTTGACGGCACGATTGAGTGTGTCGACGATATGCTTGGGGGTGCGCGCGGGAGCCATCAAACCACTCCAGGCTGAAGACTCGAAGCCGGAGATGCCTTGTTCCGCGACTGTCGGAACGCCGCCGATGGCGGCGATCTTGGTGGAGCTGCCGACCGCCAGCGCGCGTAGCCGTCCCGCCTGGATCTGTGGCAGAACGTCCAGGACCGAGCCAAACGACGCCTGGACTTCTCCACCGATCACCGCGACGACTGCAGGGGCGCTGCCGCGATAGGGCACCCCCACCATTTGCATACCCGTTGCTCCCTTCAATAGCTCCATCCCCAGGTGCACGGAACTGCCGACCCCGTTATGCGCATAGTTCATAGGGGCCTTGCGTGAGGCGGCAACCAGGTCTGCAAGATTCCGCGCGCTCGAAGATGCCGGTACGACGAGTACGTTCGGTGCGGAAACGAGCAGAGAAATCGGCGAGAAGTCCGCGATAGGGTCGTACGTCAGATTGGGCGTCAACGCGGGGGAAATGGCATTGGGTCCTACGGCGGCCAGCAGCAGTGTGTAGCCGTCGGCCGGAGCTTTGGCCACTTGGGTGGCACCAATGATGCCGTTCGCCCCGACTTTGTTCTCGACGATGAAGCCTTGTTTGAGCGACGCCCGAAGCGCTTCCGCGATGACTCTCGCGACGTGATCGTAGTACCCGCCGGCGGGATAGGGCACCACGATTTTCACGGGACGATCAGGGTAGGGGGATTGGGCATGGGCAGCACCGGCCGTGAAGGCTGCGCTGAGGGCTAGTGCTATGGCGGCTTTGCGTGGCATGGAGGTCTCCTTGGCTTTATGCCGGCCACTGTATGAAGTTTCAATATTCTTGTCAATAAATTCGAAATTATTTGTCTGATTCGATTTGTGATGATAGGATGCAAAAAACTAAAGTGATTTCGAAATTGCTCTTGGCCGAAACCCTGAAGGGAAGCTAAGGGCGCGGAGAGGCCAAGCATGGCAAGTTCTAAAACCAGCATTGCGACTACCCTCACTACCCGTCTGCGGGAAGCGATCCTGACCGGCGAGGTGCTCCCCGAGTCGCGGCTCCATCTGGAGTCGCTGGGGGAGCAGTACGGCGTCAGTCTCAGCCCTGTTCGAGAGGCGTTGCTTCGCCTGATGGCGGAGGGTTTTGTCGTTGCCGAAGACCAGCGCGGTTTTCGTGTCGTCGAAGCGTCGATCAAGAAGCTGGCCGAAGTCACGGCACTTAGGGCCCATATGGAGCCGTTTGCCTTACGCCATGCGATCGAGCTGGGCGATCTGGCCTGGGAAGAAAAGCTTGTCGCGGTTTTTCATCGCCTCACCCGGATCGAGCAACGCGACGGTTTCGTCCCGTTCCTGGACGAGTGGGAGCGGACGCACCGTGAATTCCATCTTTGCCTGGTCTCGGGCTGCGACATGCCGATGGTGACGCAGTTTTGCTCCGTGCTGCATGACCAGTCCGATCGGTTCCGGAGATTGTTCCTCAAGGAGCGGCCGCCCCAGCGGAACGTGGCTCAGGAGCATGCCGCAATCGTCGATGCCGTCCTGGCCCGGGATGCAGACCGCGCTTGCGAGTTGCTGCGCGCGCACAGCCTGCAGACGGGACAGGCTGTCCAGGCATTCATGCGCGAGTCGAGTTGAATCCTATAACAACACACGGCAAATCAGTCATCGGAGGTGCAGCATGCAGTATCGCGAGTGGACAAAAGGAGATCTGACCCGCGTTCCCTATTGGGTCTATGGAGACGATGCGATCTATCGACAGGAACAAGAACGCATTTACCAAGGCGATACATGGAGCTTTCTCGGCCTAGAGGCAGAGTTGCCCGAGTCGGGGGACTACAAGACGACGTTTGTCGGCGACATGCCGGTGATCGTATGCCGTGATGAGGGCGGCGTCATCCGAGCGTTCGAAAACCGTTGTTCGCACCGGGGCTCGTTGCTGGCCCTGCAAAACAAGGGCAAGGCCCGCAAGTTCACGTGTGTCTACCACGCATGGACGCATGATTTGCAGGGCAATCTCAAGACGGTGGCCTTCCGCCGCGGCGTGAATGGCGCCGGCGGTATGCCGGACAGTTTCGATACGGCCGACCACGGGCCGCGAAAACTGCGTGTCGAAGTGTACTGTGGTCTGATCTTCGGAACCTTGAGTGAGAAGACTCCGCCTGTTGAAGAATATCTGGGTGACGAAGTCGCCAGCCGGGTGAAGCGGGTTCTGCACAAGCCGCTGCGAATCTACGGCCAGTACACCCAGGCGCTTCCCAACAATTGGAAGCTCTACTTCGAGAACGCGAAAGATACGTACCACTCCAGCTTGCTGCATACCTTTTTCGCAACGTTCAAGGTCTCTCGGCTCTCGCAGGGAGGAGGGGTGATCGTGGCCGAAAGCGGCGGGCACCATGTCAGCTATTCCCTGAGCCATAGCGGGGGCCAGGACGACGAGTTCAAGAAGGAAGGGTTGCGCAGCAATCAGGAAGAGAACTTTCTTCTTAACGACAAGAGCGTTCTCAACATCGTTGACGAATTCGGCGACGGTTGCCACGTACAGATTCTGTCGATATTTCCGGGGTTCGTGTTGCAGGCGATTCACAACAGCTTGGCCGTTCGGCAAATCGTTCCGAAGGGCCCGGACCGCACAGACCTCGTGTGGACGCTCATAGGTTTCACGGATGACGACGAGGCCCTGCAGAAGCTGCGCATGAAGCACTCCAACCTCGTGGGGCCGGCTGGTTACGTCTCGATGGAGGACGGTGCTGTGGGTGGATTCGTCCAACGAGGAATCGCTGGATCCAACGACGCCGAGTCTGTGGTTCTTATGGGGGGAGAAGGGGCCGAGTCTTCGTCTTCCCGTGCTTCCGAGACCTCTATCCGGGGTTTCTGGAAAGAGTACCGTAACCATATGGGACTGTGAGATGGAAGAGAACAAAGAACATCTGGTGTCCGCGCTGGCGGCTTTGATGGAAGACTACGGCAGAGCCATAGATAGGGACGAGCTGGAGCGCTGGCCTGATTTCTTCGAAGAACAGTGCAATTACAAGATCACCTCGATCGATAACGAGCAAAGCGGCTATCCGTTTGGCGTGCTATGTGCCGACTCCAGAGGAATGCTGGCGGATCGGGTCAAGTCGCTGCGCGAGGCGAATGTCTACGAGGGGCAACGCTACCGGCACGTCATGGGGCGTCCGGTGGTGTTGTCGGTTGACGGCCCGCTGATTCATGCCGAAACCAGCTTTCTGGTGGTGCGGACAATGCGGACCGGTGAAATGTCCATGTTCGCGGCAGGCGTCTATCGCGATGTGGTCTCGCTTAGAGCCTCCAAGCCGGCTTTCGCGGAGCGCATCGTGGTCTGTGACAGCTCGCGTATCGACACATTGCTGGCATTGCCTTTGTGAGTTTCTCAATGGCGCTGAAAAGAATCGCGGTTACGTTGGGAGATCCATCGGGGATCGGACCGGAAATCGCATTGAAGGCATCCGACGACCCGCGTATCCGCAACAGCCTGAGTCTGGTTCTGTTTGGCGACAAACGGGCGTTGGACGCGCACGCGAAGCTTTGCGGACTGCGGGCCGACTACCGCCTGCTGCGGTCAATGGCGGACATTGCCAGCCTGGACCAGGGGCTGGCCCTGATGGACGTCCCGAGCTTGGACGAAAGCTTTCGAATCGGCGAGGTGTCGGCCGCGTCGGGTGCGGCAACCATCGCGGCGCTGGATGCAGCGGTCGATGCGGCGAAAGCAGGAGTGGTCGATGCAGTGGTCGGTTCGCCGATCCATGAGACCGCCATCAAACAAGCAGGCATTGCGTTCGACGGACATCCGTCGTACCTGGCGCGCCGTACGGGGACGCCGGTCGATGAAGTCGGATTGATGCTCTGCTGGGAAAGAACCAGAGTCGCTCACGTGACCCTGCACCTCAGTGTCAGGGACGCCTTGACTGCCATTACGCAAGACCGGGTAGAGAAGGTCATTCGTACGACTGCACAGGCTCTGGGCCGGCTGGGTATCGCCCGGCCGCGGATAGGCGTATCGGGCGTCAATCCGCATGCTGGCGAGTCTGGCCTGTTCGGCCGCGAGGAGATCGAAATCATCGCGCCAGCGATTGGCAAGCTGCGTGACGATGGCATGGATCTTATCGGACCTATCGGGGCCGATACGCTCTTGCCCAGGAAGGACTGCGATGCGTTCGTCGTCATGCTGCACGACCAGGGACATGTCGCTGCAAGGGTGGCGGCGCCTAACATGGCTGCCGCGATGTCGATCGGCACCCCGGTCGTGTTTTCCTCGGTAGGACATGGAACGGCGATGGACATCGCGGGCAAGGGAGTTGCGAATCCGGAAGCCTTGGTCCAAGCATTGCTCCATGTTTCGAATACATTTCCCACTGGAGACGGAGAATGATAGGTCTTGGTCTGGCATCCTCCCACGCGCCGGCGATGTTCTGCCCACCTGAGCTGTGGCCGAAGGTCTATGGCGCGATTCCCGACTACATGAAGGATTCGCAGCCGCATACTGCGAAGCTCGAAACGCCGGAGGTCATTCGCAGCTACGTGAATCGGATCGATGCAGCCTTCGAGGTCCTGCGGAAACAGCTGGAAGCGTATCGACCCGACGCGGTGATTTTCGTCGGCGACGATCAGGAGGACATGTTCGACGCACGGTGCAATCCGGCGATGTGCCTGTTTACCGGCGATGAGGTGTGGGGTTCCGAAGCGCCGTTCTATGTCGATCAACCGCCTCGAGCGTCGCGGATCCATGTGCCGGTGCACAAGGAATTGTCGAACCATTTGCTCGAAGAGCTTCTGAACGATGGTTTCGATATGGCCAGCTCCTCGGTCATGAATCCCATGGGGCCGCATTCGGAGCGGGGCACCTCGCACATGATCGTCTATCCGGCCAAGCGCCTGCTTCCCAGGTTGGACGTGCCGATCATCCCCCTGTACCTGAATTGCTACTTTCCGCCCTTGCCAACCGCCGCCCGGTGTTGGCAGCTCGGCGAGGCGCTTGCGCGCATCCTGGCCACGCGCAAAGAACGCGTCGCCATTTATGCGTCCGGAGGGTTGTCGCATGATCCGGTCGGTCCAAGAGCCGGATGGATCGATACGCCCATGGACAAATGGATTCTTGATCGCATCGCAACCAACAGGGGCCGAGACCTCCAGCATCTCTTTACGATGGACTCGGCCACCATGCGTGGCGGCTCCGGCGAGATCCGCGCATGGATCGTTGCCGCTGCCGCGTGCCAATGGAAAGGCGAGATAGTCGATTACATTCCCGCCCATCATGCGAAGACTGGGTTGGGGTTTGCGTATTGGCCGCAACAACCCAAGGAGTAAGACATGTTGCCTGCACGAATCGACGTCGGGAGCGTGAGCAAGCGGATGGGCTCCTATTCCGACGAAAGCCGGAGTATTGAAAGTCGTACCAAGATATATGAAGAGTTGGTAGGTTTTCTCCCGCCCCGTATCGAAGCGCGTTTCCATGTGACCGGGGCGATCGATCCGACGATGCTGCGCTTGCAGGAAGAGGCGCGAGAGCATGGGATGTATCCGAAGTGCTTCGATGTAAAGACGGCGCAGCTCTTGTTGTTCGGGATGTTGCTCATGGATCTCAGCGATGCCGCCGTTCTGCACGGTGTCGCTGCCCGCAAGGCGGGAGCGAGCTGGGACGAAATGCAAGCGGTCGTGAACCTGTGCTATTTGTTCCGCGGCTTGTCTGCCGCCAATCGAGGTGCGGAGATCCTCGCTCGCATCTGCGAACAGGAGGAGGGGACTGGCCGTGACTAATTCCGAGAATCCTGAAATTGGCCTGAGGTTGCGAGTTGGCCAGATCGATACGAACTACCACGACCAGGGCGAAGGCCATCCGGTACTGTTGATTCACGGTTCAGGGCCGGGCGTTACGGCCTGGGCGAATTGGCGCCTGAATATCGGTCCCCTGGCCGAGCGTGCGCGCGTCCTGGCGCCCGACATGGTAGGGTTCGGATACACCGAAGCGCCGCCGTCTGTTTCATACGATCTGGATACCTGGGTCGATCATCTGATCGGCTTCCTGGATGCCCTCTCTCTTCCCCAGGTCGACTTGGTTGGCAACTCGTTCGGCGGAGGTGTTTCACTGGCGGTTGCGAGTCGCCATCCCGACCGGGTTCGCCGCCTGGTGCTGATGGGGAGCGTGGGGACGTCGTTCCCGCTCACGCCCGGCCTTGACGCCGTGTGGGGCTATGAGCCATCGCTTCAGAATATGAAGGGATTGCTGGATGTGTTCGCCTATGACCGCAAGTTGGTGTCCGATGAGTTGGCTGAGTTGCGCTATCGGGCGAGTATCCGTCCCGGGGTGCAGGAACGGTTCGGCCGCATGTTCTCGCCCGGCCCTCGGCAGCGTTACATAGAGGCGCTAGCGACACCAGAGGAGCAGCTGCGAACCCTGCAGCATGAGACGCTTGTCGTCCATGGGCGTGAAGATCAGGTAATTCCTCTGCAGAATTCAATCAAATTAGCGTCGCTTCTTCCGCGCGCTCAACTGCATGTGTTCCCTCATTGCGGGCACTGGACACAAATCGAATGGACGGCGACGTTCAACCGTCTTGTCGGTGATTTCCTCGCCGCTCCTTGAGCAGCGTATGGAAAGCCAGGCGCCTTGCTCGCTTGAACGGGACTCTTGCTAACGCCCGGTGACGGCCCTGGCCAGCATGAATACGCCCAATCCCACGAAAACGATGGCGATGATGCGATTCGCCGCCACCAGGCCTGCACTTCCCGGCGCAAGCCGTCGCCCTGTGCGCGCGAGCACCGAGTAGCCCATCAGCGCCGAAAACGAGAAAGCCAGCAGTATCGAGGTAAGAGCGGCGAACTGCGGCAGCAAGGGGCGATTGGCCTGGATGAATTGCGGCAGCAGGGCCAGGAAGAACAGGATGGCCTTGGGGTTGGATAGCGCGACGAACATGCCTTGGGTGAAGAGGCTGGCGGGCGACGGCATGCTTTCGCGGCTCGCGGTTTGCAGGGGCGCGGAGGCGGTGCGCCATTTCTTGATGCCGAGATGGACGAGGTAGGCCGCGCCGGCCAATTGCAGGGCGGCATAGCCGATGCTGGACGCGACCAGCACGCCGCCTATGCCGACCAAGGCGGCAAGGGCCAGCGTGCTTCGTGGTGGAGCCCAAACCGGGCGCGGGCGGCGAGGTGGCGGCCAAACACATCATGGGAACTCCCGCCGATGGGTACAACCTGCTGGTGACCGGATCCTCGATCACGATCCGCGCGGCCTCCAATGAGAAGAATGCGGATGGCCTGCGCGATCTGCAGCCGATCGCGCAGATCACGACGACGCCCTACGTGATCGTCGCGAAAGCGGGGAAGTTCAAGACCTTCAAGAATCTGATCGACCAGGCCAAACCGAGCGGCAGCAAGATCGACTTCGCCTCTGCCGGCGTGGGCACGGGCATGCACTACCTGGGCGAGCTGATCAACATCAGCGCGGGTACGCACATGGTGCACGTTCCCTACAGCACGGGTTCCAGGCAGTTGCAGGCAGTGATGGCGGGAGATGTGGACATCGCCATCATTTCCCTGGTGACGGCTTGGCCGTACATCAGTGCGGGGACGATGGAAGCGCTTGCCGTGAGCTCCGCCGAACGCAGCGCCGTGGCCACCGGCGTGCCTACGCTGCATGAACTGGGGCTGCGCGACGTGCCCGCCATCGGCGCGTGGATCGCCGTGTTCGGTCCCAAGAACATGGATCCCGCGGTTACGAAGAGCCTGGCGGATGAAATCACCGCGATCGCCAAATCTCCGGCCACCCAGGAAACGGTCAAGGGCTGGGCCGCGGAACTGCCCGATACCAGCACCGCCGCGCTGACCGACGTGGTGCGCTCGGAAACGGAATTCTGGAAGAAACTGATCAAGGAGCGGAATCTGCCGGTGGCGGATTGACGTTCCGGCCGGCCTGGATGAGCGAAGGATTCGATCGATGAAACACAAGTTGTCGTCCCTGTCGGGCGATATCGTGCAGCCCGAGCAATTGCTGGAACGCGCCAACGCGAACCGGCTGTTTATCGACGTCAGGCTGGGCGAGCCCGAGGACGAGTTCAGGGACTACCGCGATTGCCACATTCTCGGCGCCGTGTACGGACAGATACGCGAGGTCTTCGCGGCGCAGCCTGCGCCGGATTCCGGCAATCTGCCCTTGCCGGAGCGCGAGCAGCTCGAGCACCGGCTCAGGGCCTGGGGCGTGGATGCCGAGACCGAGGTCGTGGTGTACGGGCCGTCGGTGGCGCTGGCCGCGCGCGGCTGGTGGGTGCTGCGCTGGGCGGGGCTCAAGAACGTCAAGGTGCTCGACGGCGGCTTGAAAGCGTGGATCAATCATGGCGGGCCGGTGGCCCAGGGCGAAACCCATCGCGTCGCGACCGCCGCGTCGGAGCAGCTCAGGCTGCAGCCGGGGAACATGCCGCAGATCCTCGTCGACGAGGTGGAGCAACTGGGCTCCGGCACCTTGCTCATCGATGCGCGCGACGAGAATTCATTTCTTGCGGGCAGCATCCCCCGCGCCAGGAACCTGCCTTCCGCCGAGCAGTGGACGCCGGCGGGCGTGCTGCGCACCGTGAGCGAAATCGAGTCGCTGTACGAGGACGCCGGCGTGAAAGCCGGCCGCGATGTCGTCGTGTACTGCGGCGGCGGGGTGTTGTCGGCGCTATCCGTCTTGACGCTTAACGCGCTGGGAGTCGAGCCGCGCCTGTACGTGGGTTCGTGGTCCGAATGGAACAAGAGTCCCGAGCGCATGGCGCGCAGCGCCGCTGAAAGGGGGCAAGCATGACGCAGCATTCCAGGCACCGCGCCGTCGACCATTTCGACGTGGTGGTTTGCGGCGGCGGTCCGGTCGGGCTGTCCATGGCTTTCCCTATGAGCGGCTGCTGAACCCCTACCGGCTGATGGCGATTTAGCAGCGCGAGAAGGTGGGGGTATTTATGGAGGTAGTTGCCAAAAACAAAACCAGCTAGAGCAAGCATTCATGCGGATCATAGGCCATCTTTTGAATGACACCGCTCGCCAGATCAGATGTGCCAAGAAACCCCTTGAGAAATCAAGGGGTTTTTTGTTGTCGTCTGCTTCTCCGCATGGCGTGGCCGATCGCGGCAGTTGCGCCGCCGCGGCACGTTACCTGCGCCATTCAGGACTAACCCTATTCGCGTAAGTCTCAGTTTTATGTAAGGTATTTTTATATCAAGATACTTTATAAATATCGCCGCCATCGGCGCCAATAAGGGGGACCGCACTATGCATGCATCGGGTGGATATCTGGCTGTTGGGTGGGGCGCCGGAGGTTTGGCGGCGGTTCTGGCGGTTGCCGGCTGCGGTGGGTCGGGCGCGGTGCCTGAGCCTCAGGCGCTGACCGGAGAGGCAGCCTGCGCGGCAGTCAAGGATTTCAGCAGCGCAGAGCACAAGGGTGTCATCACCAGCGCCACCTGGGTACCGGCCGCCACGGAGAAGTCCGCTCCGACCGCGGCAACCTTCCTGCCGGCCCACTGTGTGGTCCAGGGTTCCCTGGAACCCCGGACAGGCGTGGACGGAAAGCGCTACGCGACGAAGTTCGAACTTCGTCTGCCGCTCGAGTGGAATCGGCGCTTCTTCTTTCAAGGCGGCAGCGGGCTCGAGGGCACGCTGGCTCCCGCGTATGGACCGACGGGCGGAGCGAAGACGGCCCTGGAGCAGGGTTTCGCGGTGGTTTCCCAGAACGGCGGCCACGACAATGCCGACCTGCCGGCGCCCGAGGCCTTCGGCTTCGATCCCCAGGCGAAGGTGGATTTCGGCTACGGGGCCATCATCAAGACGTCCAAGGCCGCCAAAAGCCTGATCGCGGACTACTATGGCGACGCGATCGAGCGCTCGTATTTCGATGGATGCTCCACCGGGGGGCGGCAGGGCATGGCTTTTGCGCAGCGTTTTCCGGACGAGTTCGATGGCATCGTCGCGGGCGCTCCGGTATTCGACTTCGGCCGGGTCGTGGCGGCCCGGATCTGGGGTTGGCAGAAGGCCGCCGCGGTGGTGTCCCGGGATATCAATGGCATGCCGCGCTTCCACGAGGCGATGCCGCAGGCCGATCGCCAGTTGTTCCAGCGCGAGCTGCTGGCTGCCTGCGACGCGCAGGATGGCGCGGTCGACGGCATGATCAGCAATGTGGCCGCCTGCACGTTCCGCCCGAAAGCGCTGCTTTGCACCGGAGAGAAGACCCCGGAATGCCTGTCGGCCGAACAGGTGGGTATCTGGGAAGCCGTCCTGGACGGGCCGGTCGACTCCGGTGGCGCCGCGTTCAAGGTGCCGGGCTATCGAGCCCCAGGCGAGGTCCCGGTCCGCGGCTATCGCATCGACGCCGCCTGGATGACGTCTTCCGGTCAGGCTGCGCGCATCACGGGGCAGGGGCCGATTCTGGATATCCAGTGGAAACTGAATATCGACCCGACGCCGATCCTGTTCATGACCCCGCCCCAGCCGGGATTCCGGCCCCTGGATGATGTCGATTGGGATACCTGGGGCAATTCGATGACCGTCAATGCGCCGTGGCTGATGTCGGACCCGGATCTGGGGCGCTATCGCGACCGGGGAGGCAAGATGATCTTCTATCACGGCACGGGGGACAGCGGACCGAACGCCGTCGACACCATCGACTACTACGAATCCGTCGTGGCACTCAATTCGAGCCGCGAGCAAACGGGCCGGTTCGCCAGGCTTTTCCTTGTGCCGGGCATGGGCCATTGCAGGGGAGGTCCCAGCACCGACTCCTTCGACCGGCTGGCACCCATCATGGATTGGGTCGAGCGCGGCAAGGCACCGGATGTCATCGTTGCGCAGGCAACACCGGGCAACGCCGATCTCGCCGCGGTGACGCCCGCGATTCCGGCCAGCCGGACGCGTCCGCTTTGCCCGTATCCCGCGTACCCGCGCTACAAGGGAACCGGGTCGATAGACGACGCCGCCAGCTTCACGTGCACGCTGCCCGTAGCCGATCCGGCGTAAACCGTGCACGAGCCGGCGAGGCGGCCTTCGCGCCCGCCCCGCCGCGCCGGCCATGGTTTTTCCTCAGATCCCCATTTCCGCGAACACCTCCAGCATCACCCGCTGCCCGTCCAGCGCCGCGGGCACGCCGCAATAGATGGCGGCCTGCAGGAAGACCTCGTTGATCTCTTCCTTGGTCAGGCCGTTGTTGATCGCGCCGCGCACGTGCAGCCGCAGCTCGTGCGGACGGTTCAGTGCCGTGATCATGGCCAGGTTCAGGAAGCTGCGGGTGCGCCGGTCGAGTCCGGGCCGGTTCCAGACGTCGCCCCAGCAATGCTGCGTGACCAGCTGCTGCAGTTCCATGCGCAGCGGGTCCTCGGCGGCCTTGGCCAGCGAGGCGTCCACGTATTCGCGGCCGAGCACCTCGCGGCGGGTGGCCAGGCCCTGTTCGAACAAGGCTTCGTTGTAGCTGCCGCCAAGCGCGGTACGGTTGGATCGGGTCATGCTCGTCTCCTGGATCGGTACTGCGCGAGCATAACCCTTCCTTCAACCGCGGGCCGGGATCAGGGGCATCAGCAGGTAGCTGTCCCGTTCGCCACCGGTGTGGACGGTGGTCCGGCCGTCGAAGATCCCGGCCGGTCGGTCCTGCGGATGGTCGTGGCGCAAGCGCCCCGGCGGGTCGACGATGAAGTCATGGCCCTGCAGCGTCAGCACCAGGCGCCAGCCACGCGGGAAGACCATGCTGGTGGGCCAGATCTCGATATCCAGCGGATAGGCCTGGCCCGGCTCGAGTTCCTGGATTTCATCGTGCGTATGCCAGGGCCGGTAGGGCAGGCTGCGGGCGGGATCCGTCTTCCTGCGCGAGGCGCGCAGCCAGCCCAGCGCCATGGGTACCCGTTCGTGCGCGCCGATGAAGCTGGCTTCCTTGCCCTCCGGGTCGAACACGCGCAGCACGGCGAAGATGTCCATGTCGGCGGTCGATGACGACGCCCACAGGCGCAGGCTCGCGGGGCCGGTGAATTCGACGTCCTCTTCGAACGGCGCGGTCGAGAAGTGCAAGCCTTCGCCCATCGCGTCGAACACCGCCCGGCCGCCTGCCCCGGGCGCCTGCGGCGCCAGCATCAGCGCGTCCGCGTCCAGATGCAAGCGCGTCCATCGTGTCCGGGCCAGCGGCCATTCGTGTTCCTGGCGCAGCTCGGCGGTGCCGTCGGGACGGCGGATGGCCAGCTGGACACGAGGCTCGCGGTCCCAGCCGTTGTCCGCGCCGCGCAGATAGTGGTCGAAGAAACGTTTTTGCAGGGCGACGTAGCGGGGCAGGTAGAAGCTCTCGTAGTGGGTGCCGATGTGGGCGAACAGCCATTTGTCCCGCGATCCGGCACGCAGGAAACCTTCGAAGTTGCCGCGCAGGTGCATGCCCGGTCCGCCCCAGTTCGCGGCCGACAGGATGGGTACCTGGATCGCGGACAAGTCGGCTTCGCGGGCCTGGTTCCAGGCGTCGTCCAGTGGATGCTCCAGGCGGTCGCGCGGGTGGTCCGCGCGGCTGCCCCGCAGGATGGCTTCGGGCAGGTCGGGGCCGGTGGTGCGTTCGCCGGTCAGGCGGTCGCGGTGGGTGCTGGCGCCGCTGCCGTACTGATTGGCCAGCACCTGGCGCGGCCACCAGGCCTCGGTGAAGCTGTTGCTCAGGATGCCGCCGTGATAGCTGCCGTCGCGGTACAGGTCGCTGGATCCTTCCCAAGGCACGATGGCGGCAAGGTGCGGGGGCCGCAAGGCGGCCACCTGCCACTGCTTGATCGCGAGATAGGACACGCCGATCAGGCCTACCTTGCCATTGGACCATGGCTGGCCGCCCGCCCACTCTATCCATTCATAGAGATCGCGCGTCTCGATGGGCCCGAATGGATCGAGGTAGCCCTCGGAGCGGCCCGTGCCGCGCGAATCGACCTGGATCACGACGAAGCCGTCGGGCACCCAGCGCTCGGGGTCGACGACTTCCCAGCGCAGGTAGCGTCCGGTCGTGCCCTCGGTGTCCAGACCCGGGTAGATTTTCTTCAGGACCTGCCATTGGGGCTGGTAGGCATCCGCGAAATGGACGTCCTTGCCGTAGGCGCCCATGGCCATGACCACCGGGTGGCGGCCGGCGGCCTCGGGCCGGAAGACATTGGCGCGCAGCACGGTGCCGTCGGACATCGCCAGCGCGACGTCGCGTTCGAAGATCATGCCGTTCTCGGTGGTGGTGCGGGTCGGGATCATGGTGCGGGGAATCTCTTCATTGCATGGGTACGTGGGCAAGCTTGACGATGCGCGCGAACTTGTCCATCTCGGCCTGGAAGAAGCGGGTGAATTCCTGCGGCGACGATTGCGCGGGCGGACTGTCCCAGGCTTCCATCTTTTCCTTCACCTCGGGCACGCGCATGGCCTTGTCGATCTCGGCGTACAGGCGCTGCACGATGGGGGGCGGCGTTTTTCCGGGCGCGAAGATGCCGACCCAGCCGCCGTTGTAGTCCATGTCGGGCACACCGCTTTCCGCCATGGTCGGGACGTCGGGAAACGCGGCGATGCGCTGGCGGCTGGTGACCGCCAGCGGGCGGACCTGCCCGGCCTTGACCGCGATGATGGCCGCGGCCGTGCTCAGGAAGCATGCGCTGACGTCGCCGGCGATCACGGCGTTCAGCGCGGGCGCGCCTCCTTTGTAGGGCACGTGCAGCATGTGCGTGCCGGCCGTCGCGTTCAGCAGCTCGCCCACCAGGTGCAGCGTGTTGCCGGTGCCTGGCGAGCCGAAGGTGATGCGGCTTTCGGGCTTGCGCGCCATGTCGAGGAACTCGGCGAAGGTCTTGCCGGGGAACTTGGGATTGACCACCAGCGTCAACGCCGGGGCCACCGTCAGCAGGCTCACCGGCGTGAAGTCCTGCACCGTGTCGTATGGAAGCTTGCTGTAGATGCTGGGGTTGATCGCCTGCGAACCGGTGGTCAGCAGCAGCGTGTAGCCGTCCGGGGCGGCATGGGCGGCTGCCTCGGCGGCGATGATGCCGTTGGCGCCGGCGCGGTTCTCGATCACCACGCTCTGGCCCGTCTGCTTGCCGACCTGGTTGCCGATCAGGCGCGCCAGCAGGTCGGGGCTGCCGCCGGCCGCGAAGGCCACCAGGAGCCTGATGGGACGCGAGGGAAAATCGCCCTGGGCGCGGGCCGGCAGCGCAGCCGCCAGTGGCAGCGCGCCCAGCAGGGCGAGGGCTTGTCTGCGATGAGGCATGAGGGTCTTCTCCTGGGATCGGCGGCGGGGGCGCTGCCGGTTCGTTTGTCGGTCAGTTCGCCTGGGCGCCGGTTTCCTTCACGACCTTGGCCCACTTGGCCAGTTCGTCGTGCAGGTACTTCCTGGCCTGCGGCAGCGTGCCGCCCAGCGGCTCGAAGCCGGTGGCGGCCAGCCTGGCCTGGAAATCGGGGTCGCGCTGGATGCGCGCGACCTCGTCGTTCAGGCGCTGGAGCACCGCATCGGGCGTCCTGGCCGGCGCGAATACGCCCACCCAGGTCACGTCCTCGAAACCGGGGAAGCCCGACTCGGCCACGGTGGGCACCTCGGGCAGCGCCGCCGAGCGCTTGCTGCCGGTCACGACCAGGCCGCGCACCTTGCCGGCCTTGACCAGTTCCACCGCTGCGGGCAGGGCCACGCTGGCGAGCTGCGTCTGCCCGGCCGCGGCCGCCGTCAGCGCGGGGCCGGCGCCCTGGTAGGGAATGTGGGTGACGGGCGTGCGGGCCAGCACCTTGAACAGGTATTCGGCGGTCAGGTGCGGCGTGGTGCCGGCGCCGGCCGTGCCGTAGTTGTAGTCGCCGGACTTCGCCGCGGCGATGACCTCCTGCAGCGTCCTGGCCTTCAGGTTGGGCGCGGTCACGATCAGGTTGGGGCTCGAGGCCACCAGCGCCGCCAGCGTCAGGTCCTTCTCGGCATCGAAGCCCAGGTTGCGCTGCATGGCCGGATTGACGGCATAGGAACTGGTGTTGATGAGCAGGGTGTAGCCGTCGGAATCGGCGCGCGCCACGGCGGCCGAAGCCACCGAGCCGCCGGCTCCCGGCCGGTTCTCCACCACGATGCTCTGGCCCAGGGCTTCGCCCAGGCGATGTCCGAGCAGACGGGCGATGATGTCGGCCGGGCCGGCGGGCGCGAACGCGACGACGAAGCGGACAGGCTTGGCGGGCCAGGCCGGTTCGGCCAGTGCCAGGGCAGGGGATGCGAGGCCGCAGGCGGCCAGCGCCGCCGCGGCCATGCTCAGGGATTTCATGTTGTCTCCTCCGTGCGCGGTGCGCTGTTCAGATCGTGTCGAGGACGTACCGGGCCATCTCCTGTCGCGTGCCGATCCAGACGTCATCGGCCTTGGCCACGCGGCCCATGATCTCGTCGTAGACCCAGGCTCCCGAGGGACGGCCCATGACGTGCGTGTGGGCCGTGACGTCCAGCATCAGGGGCGCGGTCTCGCGTTCCCGGAAGGCGGCAAAGCAGTCCTCGAAGGTCTCGAGCATGTGCCGCGGTCCCTGGCCGTAGCGGATGCAGGTGGGCAGGTCATTGACGTCCATGGTGAGCGGGATGGCGACGATGCGGTGCTGCCCGAAGTCCATGACGTAGGGCCGGTCGTCGTCGTTCATGTCGCCGTGGTGCAGATAGCCGGCCTCGGCCAGCAGCCGCGAACTGATGAGGCTGCCCGTGCCGCGCGGGCTGATCCAGCCGGTGGGTGCCGTGCCGGAGGTGCCGGCCAGCAGGTCGTGGTTGCGGCGCAGGTTCGCGCGTTCGGCGGCCTCGTCCAGGTAGACCGGAATCACGTCCATGCCCCACGAGTGATTGACGATCTCGTGGCCGAGCTCGGCGATGCGGCGCACGGTGGCGGGGTCGCGTTCGCAGATGACGCCGTTGACCATCACGCTGGTCTTGATGCCGTGCTTTTCGGCGATGCCGATCAGGCGGTGGATGCCGCGGTTGACGCCGAACGATGCCCACGAGTGCGCATTGGTGTCGAAGTAGCCCGGCTTGAGCACGTTGCCCATGGGGCCGATGCCCGGCGCCTGGCCATCCGACCAGGCCTCGAACGCGATGTTGAAGATCACGGCGATGCGCTTGCCGCCCGGCCAGCGGAAATCGTCGGGCAGTCGGGTAATGCGCGGGGTGGCTGCGCTTGCTGCGATGTCGGTCATGCTTCGTCCTTCACGGTATTGGCCAGGGTGCCCAGGCCTTCGATCTCGATCTCGATGCGGTCGCCGGGTTGCATCCATACCGGCGGCTTGCGCGCATACCCCACGCCGGCGGGCGTGCCCATCGCGATGACGTCGCCGGGCTCCAGCGTCAGCGCCTCGGTCAGCAGGCACAGGGTCTCGGCCACCGGGAACAGCATGTTCGAGGTGTTGTCGCTTTGCATGACGCGGCCGTTCAGGCGTGATTCGATCTTCAGGCCCGATGCGCCGGGGGGCAGGGCGTCGGCCGGGACCAGCCACGGTCCGAAGGCGCCCGTGCCGTCGAAGTTCTTGCCTATGGTCCATTGCGCGGTACGGCGCTGGTAGTCGCGCAGGGTCGCATCGTTGAAGCATGCGTATCCGGCGACGGCCGACAGGGCGTCGTCCGGCGACAGATGCCGCGCCCGCTTGCCGATCACCACCGCCAGTTCCGCCTCGAAGTCCAGCTTGTCCGATACCCGTGGGCGCAGCAGCGGCGCGCCGTGGGCGATGAGCGAGGTGGCGCCGCGCATGAAGAAGCTCGGATACGAGGGCTTGGCGTTGCCGCCTTCGGCGGCGTGGTCCGCGTAGTTCAGGCCCAGGCAGATGATCTTGCCGGGCTGGGGTACGGGGGGCAGCAGGCGGACCTCGGCCAGCGGGACGCGCTTGGCGCCCGCCAGGGCGCGGTCGGCGGCTGCCCGCATGGCTTGCGGGCCTTGCGAGGCCAGCGCCGCCAGCGCGCCTCCGGACTTGAACGGATGGCCGGAATCGGCGATTTCGGCGACGCTGCCGTCCGCGACCACGCCGATGCGGACGGTGTCCTGGCTTGGGAGTGTGAAGGAAACGAAAGGATGAGCCATTGTCGATAAAACTCCGTATGGAGAAAAATATCGACAAAATTCTATCGAGCTAAAATAATGTCGGTAACCTGAGGAAAACCCCCGCATGTTAGATGCCGATATTGCTCCCAGCATGACCGTGCAGATCTACGAACGCCTGCGCGCCGATCTGCTCGACGGTCTGTGGCCCCCCGGGCAGAAGCTGCTAATGCATCGACTGCGGCAGCATTACGCCATAGGCGCGAGCCCGCTGCGCGAGGCGCTCAGCCGCCTCGTCGCCGAGGGCCTGGCCGTGCACAACGACCAGCGTGGATTCGCGGCCGCGTCGGTATCGGCCGACGAACTGGAGGACATCCTGCGCAACCGTGTGGCGCTGGAGTCGCTGGCGCTCGAGCAGGGGCTGGCCCGGCGCAGTCCGCAATGGGAGGAAGCGCTGCTGCTCGCCTTCCACCGCCTGTCGCGCACGCCGCGCTCGGTGGACGAGGACAGCTATGAAGAAAACCCGGTGTGGGAACGGCAGCATCGCGCGTTCCACTTCGCCCTGTTGTCCGCGTGCGGGTCGCCCACGCTGATGGGATTCTGCGAGCAGCTCTACGACCGCGCCTACCGCTATCGGCAATTGGCGGCGCGCAAGGCCTACAAGCGGCGCAACGAACTGGACGAGCACCGGGCCATCTTCGAGGCCGTGATGGCGGGGAACCTGGAAGCGGCCAAGGAGTTGCTGGCCCGGCACTACGAGCGGACGGCCGCGTTGTCGGGCCAGCAGGGTTAGGGCCTAGCCATCGGCACGGCCCTCGCGGGCCGCGTCGATGGCGCGCAGCGCTTCCAGCGCATTCAGCGGCAGGCCGATGGCCTGGGGCAGCCCGGGGACTTCCGGTTCGCGGGGATTGATGCGGATGACCGGCGCCCGCCTGTCGAAGGCCAGTTGCTGGCTGAAGTGGCGCACGGTGGGGACGGCCTGCCCGGCGCCTATCTCCACCACCACCGGCCGCGACGACAGCCGCAGCCGCGCCTCCAGGCGGCGGGCCTGGGACTGGGCACGGTCATCGATCCAGTCCGCGTCGCCGAACATCAGCACGTTAGGGCGGGCGCAGCCGCCGCAGCGCGGACAGGCGGGGGGTTCGCCGCGCAGCAGACAATGTTCCTCGTCGACGTCCGGGATGAAGTCGGTGGCCGGCCAGATGGCTTCGCAGCAGGGGGCCAGGCATTGCAGGAAATGCAGCGAGCCGTGGCATTCGGTGATGTCGCCGTCGTCGAATCCGGCGCGCTGGAACTGGCCGTCGACGTTGCTGGTGAAGACCACGCAGCCCCGGGGCAGTTCGCGGGCCCAGTCGCGCAGCAGCGCGAAGCCCGCGTGCGGCGCGGTGGTGCGGTACAGCGCCAGCCTGTGGCCATAGAAACCCCAGGCAAGCCGCGGATCCCGCCTGAAGGCCCGCGGCGAGGCGATGCTGGTGAAATCGAGGCCGTGGCGCCCCAGGGCCGGGTAGGCCCGCCAGAAGCCGTGCTGGCCGCGGAAGTCGGGCAGGCCCGAGTCGATGCCCATGCCAGCGCCGGCGGCGACGACGAGGCAGTCGGCCTCGTCGATGAGCCGGGCGGCCCGTTCGATATCAGGCTGGCGGATGGGGAATGGCATGGGGCCGTGTCCCCCTCAGGCCGCGATGGCTTCCTCGGCCGGCAGGTCGGCGCGCGAACGCCACGTCACGATGTCCTCGATCGTCAGCAGCGGCCAGCCGTGTTCGCGGGCATAGGCCAGCGCCGCGTCGCCGCGCATCATGCTGCCGTCCTCGTGCATCAGTTCGCACAGCAGCGCGGCGGGGGCGAGGCCGGCCAGCGCAGCCAGGTCCACCGATCCCTCGGTGTGGCCGCGGCGGCCCAGCACGCCGCGCGGATCGGCGCGCAGCGGGAACATGTGGCCGGGGCTGACCAGGGCCGCCGGATCGCCGGTCAGCGCGGCGCGCACCGTGGTGATCCGGTCCGCCGCGGAGACGCCCGTGCTGACGCCCTCGCGGGCCTCGATGCTGACCGTGAACGCGGTGCCGTTGCGGCTGCGGTTGCGGGAGGTCATCTGCGGCAGCCCGAGCGCATCCACGCTCTCGGGCGTCAGGCACAGGCAGACGATGCCGCTGCAATCGCGGATCATGCGCGCCATGATGGGTTCGGTGATGGATTCGGCGGCGATGATGAGGTCCGCCTCGTTCTCGCGATCCTCGTCGTCCAGCAGCACGACAGGCTGGCCGAGTTTCAGCGCGGCCAGGGCCGCGAGCAGCCGTTGTTCGGCGGTAGTGGCTTCGAAGTACTGTTGCAGGGACTGCATGAAAACGCTCCGTAGGAAACAGGAAGCGTTCAGGGCATGGCGCTGGTGGGCGCCGTAGGAGGCGCGCCGCCCATGGCTGCGCGGACGCAGGCCGGGACGCGGCGCGTGTTCCCGTCTTCTTTCATCCGGACTATGACCGTCGGCTCCGGCATGGGACCGGATCTGCTGACCTTGCCGGAGGGCCGGCAAGCGCTCGCGGGCTCGGTGTGCGAGGACACCCTACCGCCGGTGGGGATTTCCACCCCGCCCTGAAGACGCACCGCCCAGACAGGCGGCAGGGCTATCGTAGCAGATGTGCCGCCGGGCCTTGGCGAACGCCCTCACGGCGCCTCGGGTATTCTTGCCGTTCGAGGAGACCTGTCTTTGCCCATGCCCAACGATAACGATATGCGGCCGCCCCAGATCGGCGGACGGCAGTCCCTGTTGATCTTTGCCTGTTTCGCCGCCGCCTATTTCTTTTCCTACGGCCTGCGCTCGGTCAATGCCGCGCTGGCGCCGTTCATCACGCAGGACCTGTCGCTCAGCAAATCGCAGCTCGGCTGGCTGTCGTCGGCGTTCTTCGTTTCCCTGGCGGCCATGCAGGCGCCGCTGGGCGTCTGGCTGGACCGCTACGGTGCTCGGCGGGTCGAGGCCTGCCTGCTGGCCATCGCCGCCCTGGGTTCCTTCGTCATGGTCTGGGCAGGCAGCTTCGCGGTCACCTCGGCGGGCCGCATTCTCATCGGCGCCGGCGTGGCGGCCAGCCTGATGGCGCCGTTCTCGTATTTCCGGCGCTGCTATCCGGTGGAGCGGCAGGCGCAACTGGGCTTGTGGCTGCTGGTCGCCGGCACCGGCGGCGCGGTGTTCTTCACGTCGCCCGCGGCCGCGCTGGCCGGGCATTTCGGCTGGCGCAGCGTTCATCTGTTGTCAGGCCTGTCGCTGGCGGTGGTCGCGGTCCTGCTGTGGCGCGTGGTGCCTGATCATGACGTGAGCGTGCTGGGGACCGGTCGTCCGGGCGCGGCGCAGGTCTCGCTGTGGGGGCTGCTCAGGCACCCCGAGATCCTGCGCGTGATGCCGCTGTCGGCCATCGGGCAGGGCGGCATCATCGCCCTGCAGACGCTGTGGGCCGGACCATGGATGACGGACGTCCTGGGCATGAGCCCCGCCGGCAGCGCCTCGATGCTGCTGGTCATGATGCTGGTGATGACGCTGGGCTACGTCGTCATGGGTTTCGCCAGTCCGCCGCTGCAGCGGCGCTTCGGTCTGCTGAACATCGCGCTGGCGGGCTATCTGTGCTGTTTCGTCGTGATCTTCCTGCTGGCCTTCGCCGGCGGGCCGCTGGCCTGGCTGCTCTGGCTGGTGATGGCGGCGGGCGTTGCGCCCATCATGCTGATGCAGCCCTATCTGTCCACGCAGTTTCCCCGCGAGGCGGCGGGGCGGCTGGTGACGCTCTACAACATGTTCGTATTCGTCGGCGCCTTCGTGATCCAGTGGGGCATAGGCGTGGTCGTCGACGGATTGACGCAGGCCGGCCTGGGGCGGGGCGCGGCGTTCGCGGTGGCGTTCGCCGCACTGGGGGTATTGCAGATGGCGTCGCTGGGATGGTTCGTCCGCGGGCGCAAGGCCGGCTGAGCCTCGCGGTAGAAAATGCCCCCACGCTTGCCGCTATGCGGCGACGCTGCCCCCCGGAGGGGGCGCTTTTTTGCCTTGGGGCGGCCCGGCGGCAAAAAAATGCCCGCTTGCGCGGGCAGATGGAGATGTCGGTCAGGAGGGCAAATCAGTTGCGCCGCTTGTCGTCCCCGGGATGGCGGCGTCCTTCCAGGTTCGGGGCGTTGCCGCCTTCTCCCAGCATGCCCAGGGCCTCGGTCTTGAGCGCATGCACGCATTGCGCCAGAAAGCCATGGACGGCGGACAACTGATCGCGCTCGTAGCGGGCGCCGATGTGCGCGACGTCCTCGGCCACCGCGCGCATATGGCGTTCGATCTCCGCGCACTTCTCGCGCACCGGCCGAATGACGACGATGCGCCGGTCCAACGGATGCTTGTCGCGGACCACGAAGCCGGTGGCTTCCAGTCGGTCGATCACCGCCGTCGTCCCGCCCGAGCTGATGCCTGCCAGGCAGGCCAGCTGGCCGGTCGTGATGGGCTCGAACTCGATGACGAGTTCGAGCGCCTTCACGTCGACCATGCCCAGCCCCAGTCGTTCGGCCAATGCTGTCTGGTATAGCGAGGTGTAGACCGTCAGGCGGCGGCCGAGCATCGTGACGATGCTGTTGAGCATCTCCTGGCTGTCGCTGTCCGTTTCCTCGGGTTCCCGGGGTATCGATCCGTGGACCGAATGGCTCGAGGAACTCATTACGTTCTCCCAGTGAAGCATGGCCTCTCCTTTCAATGCTTGCCCAAGCTGCCCAGCAGCCCGCCCAGCAATCCGGTGACCGGGTTCAGCAGGCCACCGTTGCCTTCGCCACCTCCCGTGCCGCCGCCCAGGCCGGTGCCCTGGCCGACTCCAGCAGTCAGGCTGTTGACGGCGCCGGTCAGGTTGGTCAGCACATTGCCGACGGGATTGGTGTTCTCAGGTGTGGCATGGACCAGGCCGCCCACACTGGAGACGGTCTGTCCCAGGCCGTTCACCAGGCCACCCAGGCCCGTGCCGACGACGGGGACGTTGCCGCCCAGGTTGGTGCCGACGCCGCTCAGGCTGCTGCCCAGCGAGGTCAGGAGGCCGTTGACCGGTTCGCCCAGGCCGGTGGCCGCGCCCACCGTCTGCGTCGTGCCGGACACCAGGTTCGCGACCGGAGTGACGACCGGGTCGAGAGCCGTGCCGACATTGCCCAGGGTTTCCTTGGCGTTGAGCGGAACGAGGTTGTCGACCGCGCTTCCCGTATTGGCCAGCGAGGGATGGAGGATCGGCTTGGCGTCGCTGCCGATGCCGCCCAGCAGGCCGCTGGTGATCGGGGCGAGGAGTCCGTTGCTGCCGCCCAGCAGGCCTTCGAGATTGCCGGACAGGATGGGTTGCAGCAGTCCGCCGCCTTCGCCGCCCGTGCCGCCGGTCAGGCCGCCAAGCAGGCCGGTGACGGGAGCGAGCACGCCGCCTTCGCCGCCGGTGGCGCCGTTCAGCAGGTTGGTGACGGGAGCCAGTATGCCGCCTTCGCCGCCGGTGACGCCGCCAAGCAGGTTGGTGACAGGAGCCAGCACACCGCCTTCGCCGCCCGCGACGCCGCCGAGCAGGCCGGTGACGGGTGAGAGCAGGCCGCCGTCGGCGCCGGCGGCCGAGGGCGACGTGGCGCTGCCGGCCTTGTCGACCAGTCCGCCTTCGATGCTCAGGCCCAGGCCGGCGGTCAGGCTGTCCACCGATCCGGTCAGGTTGGCCAGCACGTTGCCGACGGGGTTCTTGTTGGCATCGGAAGCATGCACCACGCCGCCGGCGCTGGCGACCGTCGCTCCCAGCCCGGATACCAGGCCGCTCACGCCGGTGCCGGCAACCGGAAGCTTGCCACCCAGGCTCTCACCCAGGTTGGAGACGGCGCCGCCCACGGAGACGAGAAGATCATTCACCGGCGCGCCCAGGCCGGTCTTGTCGCCGACCTGTTGCGTGAGCTGCGTGGCGGTGCCGACGATGGGGCTGACCGCCGGATCCAGGCCGGCGCCTACTTGGCCCAGCGTCTGGCCCAGCTTCAGGTCCACCAGGTTGTCCACGGCGCTGCCCGTGTTGGTCAGGGCCGGCTGCAGCACGGGGTTCTGAACGGTGCCACCTTCGCCCAGGCCGTTGAGCAATTGCGAGACCGGGCTCAGCAGGCCATCGTCGGAGGCCAGCGTGCCGGTCAGGGTGGAGACCGTGCCGCTCAGGTTGTTGAGCACATTGCCCAGGGGGTTGGGATTGCCTTCGGTCGCGTTCACCAGGCCACCGGCGCTGGCGACCGTGTCGCCCAGGCCCGCGACCACGCCGCCCAGGCCCAGCTTGACGGGCAGGCCGGTGTCGTCCAGCGATTGGCCCAGGTCCTTCACCGAGCCGCCTACCGAGGTCAGCAGGTTGTCCACGGGGGCGCCCACGCCGGTCGCGGCTCCCACTTGTTGCGTCAGGCCCGTCACCGTGTTGCCTACGGGGGCGACCACGCCGTCGAGCTTGGTGCCGACGTTGTGCAGCGTGCCGGCCAGTCCGGTGTCGACCACGTTGTCGACCGCTTGGCCGACATTGCCCAGCGTGGGCGCCAGGACGCCCGTGACGGGCGTGCCGCCAGGATTGCCAGGATCTCCGGGGTTGCCGGGATCACCCGGGTTGCCAGGATTGCCGGGGTTGCCCGGATTGCCCGGGTCACCGGGGTTGCCGGGGTTGTTCGGATTGTTGGGGTTGTTCGGATCACCCGGATTGTTGGGGTTGTTGGGATTGGTGGGGTCGGAACCTCCTCCCAATCCGGAGGTGATCGCACCGGATCCGGAGCAACCGGCCAATGTCGAGAGTGCGAGTACCAAGGCGGCTACCAGGACGCGAGGGCCCGGCTTCGTTTGTTCTTTATGCATGGTTATTCCCCTTTATCGCTGAAGCGGCGACACTGCCTGCTGCGCCTATCGAGCAAAAGCTGTGCCAATGTGCAACCGCAAGCGGACGGAGAAGCGGGGCGATCGCCTCGGAACACCCGGAAAACCTTGCAAACAGGGGATAAATCGAAAACTCAGGGAATTCGTGCGGCTGAGACGATGGGCCGAAATTCCCTGGGAAGCGGGGCGAAAAGACGGGGGAGGCGGGGGTTCGTTACGTAGCAGGGATCCCCCTGTTACGTAACGAAGACGAGCGCGGGTCAGTCGAACCGCAGCGAGTAGTTGGCGTTCAGTCGCAGCGGCCGGTTGTCGCTGTTGACCGGCTTGTCGCCGACGGGCTTGGCCAGGTTCACGTCGAACGCGTAGTGGCGCTGGTCGGTGACCCGCAGGCCCAGGGCCAGCGACGTCAGCGTGTCCGTGGCCAGCGTGAAGTTCTTGTTGTTCAGGCTGACGTGGGCATAGTCGGCCAGCACGTAGGGCGTGACGCTCTGCAGGTAGGGCAGGCCCACCGCGAAGCGCCGGTTCAGCTCGATCGAGGCGCCGTAGCCCTTGTCCCCGCCCAGTTCGCCCGCGGGATAGCCGCGCCCGAAGCGCTGTCCGCCGAACGTGAGCTGTTCGGACGTGGGCAGCGAGTCGGAACTGTACTGGCCCAGCGCGGCCAGCGAGAGTCCGAACTGATGAGGCAGCGTGAAGTTCTGGTTGGCCGCCAGCGTATAGCGAGTGAAGCCCAGGTCATAGCTGCTGTTGGCGCTTTGCTCGGCGCCCAGTCCGTCCACGCCTTTGTAGATCCCGGCCGTGATGCGCCGCGATTGCGTATCGCTGGCCTGGGCGTAGGCCAGCTCGGCGCGCAGCACGCGCAGGTGGTTGCTGAGCGTGACCTGGTTGCCGGTGATGCGGCTGCTGTACGTGTCGTTGTTGCGCGAGGCGTAGAAGCCCGCCGTTCCTGTCAGCGATTCCCGATTGGCCAGCAGGAAGGGATAGCTCACGCTGAGCCCGGCCCGCTGGTTGCGGACCCGGCGGTCGATGTTCTGCGCGTTCAGGCTGTCGTTCTCGGGGTTGGCTGCGTAGCTGTAGGCCTCCGCGCGTACGGTCATGCCGTCGCTGCCCACCGGCACGGCGACATTGGCCGCGTAGTACTCCAGGTGATCGCTGCCGCGCGGCACCGCCGTGGTGACCTGGATCTGTTCGGCCAGCGGCGTCAGGCTGTTGGCCGTCGCGGTCAGCATGGCGTGGACGCCGGTACCCAGGTTGCCGATGCCGGTGTCCAGCCGGAACGCCTTGTAGCCGACGTTCACGACCAGTTCCGTGGAGCCGTCGGCGCGCTTGGGAAGCGAGAGTTCCGGCTTGACCGTGGCGCCGGCCACCGTGGTCATCAGGTTCAGGTAGCGCTCGAGCGTCGCTCGCGTCAGGGGCCGCTCGGCCTCGATGCGCGCGGCGTAGTCGCGGATCTTGGCCGCGGCGTTGCCGGCGTCGCCCTCGATGCGGGTGCTGCCCACATAGCCTTCGACCACGGTCACCTTGACCAGCCCGTCGCGGAAGTCCTGCGACTGGATCAAGGCGAAGGACAGCGCGTACCCGGCGTCGCGATAGAGCTGGGTGATGGCATCGGTACGCTGGATCAGCTCGGCGACGGTGATCTCCTTGCCCGCCAGCGGCTCCAGCAGGTCGACCACCTTCTGGAAGTCGACCGCGGTGACGCCGGATACGTCGAACTGCCTGGGCACCAGCCTGTGCGCCAGCAAGGCCTGGATGGCCTCGTTCTGCGCGGGCGCCGGAACGGATACCGACGGGGCCGGCGCCGGAGCCGGGACCGACACCGGAGGCAGCGATTCCGCCGGGTTTCCCCGAAGGGGGCTATCGGCCGCCGGTGCCGCTAACGGATATATGGCAACCGCGGCCAGCAAGGCCAGATTAAGTGTGCGGAGTTCGGGTTTTCCCGATGAAAACGAGGTCATTGGGGAATATGAAGCAAATATGCGTAAACGATCGTCATCGCGCGAAGTGTGCCATATGAATACCCCCTTAGGGTGCGTTCAACAAGGGTAGGACGGTGTTTTTCATAGTGGGACGTTTGTAGGACGTTACCGGCAGATACTAAAACTCTTTTAATCGGACGTCTTTCGATCGGAATAAATAATCGCAAGCTTGCGATTATCTGGCCATTAACGAAGATGCCGGGAAAGATTAGCGATTTCCTGGCGCTTGCCTTCATCCGATTAATAGGGATTCTTGGGAAAGCAGATATTGACAAGCTCGGAACGATGCCTGTAGGGTGTGCGTAACCGAGCGTTACATAAAGAGAATCTATGCAGCCTGGGGATATTCTCTCTCTACGTTTTGACGCTAGCTTGGTCGCGCTGTCCTTTGTGATTTCGGCATTGGGCGCGTACGTGGCGTTATTGGCTGCCAGCCGTATCCGAACGCTGGATGGCGGCGTGCACGTAGGGTATGTCATCGTGGCCGGCATAGCCCTCGGCGGAGTGGGTATATGGAGCATGCATTTCATCGGCATGCTCGCCCAGGTTATTCCGCTGGGCGTGGCGTACGGACTCTGGCTCAACCTGCTCAGCCTGCTCGTCGCCGTGGTGTTTGCCGGCGCCGCGCTCTGGTACGTGGGCAGCGCGTGGTTTTCTCTGGACCGCTGCCTGACGGCCGGCATGCTGGCGGGATTCGGCGTGGCCGGCATGCATTACATCGGCATGGGCTCCATGCGCATGGACGCCTTCTTCGACTGGAACATCGGCTTGGTGCTGCTCTCCGTGGCGATCGCCATGGCCGCCGCGACCGCGGCCATCTGGCTGGCCTTCAACCTGACCAGCGAGCTGCAGCGCGTCATCGCCGCGGTGGTCATGGCCATGGCGGTCTGCGGCATGCATTACACGGGCGTGGCCGCCGGCACCATCATCTGTTCCACCCCGCGCACCTTCGCCGGCTGGCAGCTGGACGGCAGCGTGCTGCCCTATGCGGTATTCCTGATTTCCGTCGTGACGCTGGTCGTCATGCGCATCGAGTTGCACCGCAGTTCCGAAGAGGTGCGGTCCAATGCCGCGCACCGGGTCGACCACGTCATTTACTCGCGCCAACGCCCGGAAAATCGCAAATAACCGGCCATGGAGATATTCGCTTTTCTGGCATTTTCTCAGGGGAGGTGTCATCGAAAATATAGGAATGCAGTCATGAATGAATCGGCTGTTAATGCCGATGTAAATGTTTCCTTTTTTTTCAGAGATGGAGATTAGAATGAATCAAGTGATGAAGTTCCTGAAGGAAGACGATGGCGCGACCGCCATTGAATATGGCCTGATCGCGGGATTGATTGCCGTCGTGATCATCGGCGTCCTGACCCAGCTGGGCACCGGACTCAAGGAAATGTTTGGAAAAGTGGTCGCGAAGCTGCCGACCACGCCGGAAACGCCGGAGTGATACCGAAGGACTGAGAAATTGCCCGGACCGATCCGGTCCGGGCTAGTAATCATGGTTAATAGCAGCCAGATTCTCGCGTTTTTCTTTTTTTGTGCCTTGGTAATCGGCAGCGACCTGCTTTTCCGCCGGGTTTTCAACTGGCTGGTCCTGGCGGGATTGCTGGCCAAACTGGGGTGGCTGGCCCTGGGCGCAACGGCGCCGGAGGGTTTTACCGCCCAGTGGGCGAATGCCGGCATGGGCGTGCTGCTGGCGCTGGTCTTTCTCGTGCCGCTCTATGTGTTCAAGGCCATGGGCGCCGGGGATGTGAAGTTCTTTGCGGTACTGGGTTTCTGGCTGGAGCCGACGCCTTTGCTCGTTGCCTGGTTGCTGGGCAGCGGAATGGCGGGCATCCATGCCCTGGTTTCGGTGGTTCACCGGAATCATCCGCTGGGCAACTGGGCGGTCCTGCAGTTGGCCGGCGTGCAGGAAAGGATATGCAGTCCTGTCGCGGTGCAGCGGATGGCGTCGTGGGTGTCGGGTGTCCGGGCTGGACGCGTTGGCATTCCCTATGCAGCGTATCTCGCGCTGGGCGCGATATGGGCCGTTCATGCGGCATAGAAACTGGGCGGAAATCGAAGCAATGGTGGAACGCGCTGACATGAGCACGGTGGCGAAGAAGGTTCGACGGCATGGCGCCGCCTCGCAGCGGGGTGCCTATGCGACCGAATTCGCCTTGATCTTCCCCATTTTCTTCCTGGTCTTCTACGGCGTGCTGAGCTTCGGCCTGATCTTCACGACCCAGCAGTCGCTGACGCTGGCGGTCGAGGAGGGCGCGCGCGCCAGCCTGCGGTACTACATGCCTGCCACGGCGGGCGCCGGTTTCATGGCGCAGATGCAGGGGCGTCTGGAGCATGGCTGCGAAGTGGCGAAGCTGCGCGCGGCATGGCTGGGCGAGATTGGGGGCGGGGCGGTCACGCCGACGTGCACCGCCTCGATCAAGGGGCCTTGCCTGAAGGCGGACGGCACCATCGACACGGCATCGTCGTGCTCCGCGACGCTGGGGACGCCCGCCGCCGGATCATCGGTGGCCTGCGGCTACAGGCAGGAAGAAATGTGCTTCGCGACGCTGAACGTGAGCTATGCCTATAGCGCGAACCCCCTCGTGCCGTCGCTGCCGGGCACCTTTCTCGTCATTCCCGAGGTACTGAGCGCAACGGCCAGGGTGGCGCTGGATCCCGGCGCCTTGCAACTGGGTTCGTCCGGAGGTGGTGCATGAAATGCGCCCTGTTCGAATCCGTCCGGACGACCCGGTCGCAGCGAGGCATCGCCGCGCTGGAGTTTTCGCTGGTATGCGTGCTGTTCCTGGTGGTCCTGTTCGGGATCATCAGCTATGGCTGCATCTTCGTCGCCCAGCAATCGCTGTCGCGCGCGGCCGAAGAAGGGGCGCGCGTGGCCCTGCAGTCGAGGCTGGCGGGATTGCCGGAAGGGGCGTCGCTGCAGGCCGAGGCCTGCGGGGCCGTGGCGCAGTCGGTCGATTGGCTGACGCGGCGCCGCGCGGCGATGGGGCTGGCGCCCGTGTCCTGCGAGCTCAAGCCCTCGCAGGCATGTACCTACGCCGCGGGGCTGCGCTGCGCGTCGCTGGTCGTGACCTATGTCGACTACCGGAAATATCCGCTCATACCGGAACTGCTGCCGCTGGGCAATTGGCTGCAGTCGCTGTTCGGCGAGAACACGGCCTGGATCCCGCAGCATCTGTCGGCCGCGGCAACCGTGCAATTGGGAAGGAATACGTCGGGCTCGTGACCGGGGCCGACGCGTGAGGTTTTTTTCGAGTATCGAGGCGACAAGCAGATGAACAACGTAACCAAGATCGTCGCGGCCATGCTGGTGTTGTTGGCCGTGCTGCTGGGGGGCTATGCCTTCGTGTTGGCCACCAAGCCGGCACCGGTAGCCAAGCCGGCTGCTGCCCCCACGCCGCTGTCCGAAAAGCGGATTCCGGTGGTCGTGGCGGACAAGCTGCTGCCGGGCGGGGTGCCCATCGACACGGGCGCGCTCAAGGTCGTGGAGTTGCCTATCGATCCGGCCGGCGCCTACCGCGCGACCAGCGATCTGTCGGGCAAGATTCCCAAGTTCGACATCGGTCCCGGCACGCCCGTGACCGACAGCATCCTGGTCAAGGGCCTGACGCTGCTGCTGAACGACGGCGAACGCGCGGTGGCGGTGCCGGTCGACGAGGTCGTCGGCACGGGCAACCGTGTTTCGCCGGGCGATTTCGTGGACGTGTTCTTCACGCTCCGCCAGGGGCAGGATGTCTCGCGGACCCAGGCCAGGCTGCTGTTGTCGCGCTTGCGGGTGCTGACCTATGGCAGCGCGTCGGCCGCGGGCGATGCGCCATCGGACGACGGCGCGACGATGGTGCGCGCGAACAATCCGCCTCCACCGGCACGCACCGCGGTGCTTGCGGTGCCCACCGCCGATGTGAACCGCCTGCTGCTGGCAACGCAGAACGGCAAGCTGCAACTGGTGCTGCGCAATCCCACCGATGCCACCGCGCCCGACGCGAGCCTGTTTCCCGAGCCGCCTCCGGTGCTGGCCGGCAAGAGCGGCCTGACCAAGGAGCAGCGCGAGGCGCTCGAGCTGGCCGACAACCAGGCGTATGCCGGCCTGGAACTGACGGGCCTGTCGGGTGGGGCGACGAAGCGGCCGGCGCCGGTTGTGCAATACCGCCCGCGGCCACCCGCCCCCGCGCCCAAGGTCGAGAGCAATACGGTGGAAGTGGTGCGCGGCACCAAGCGTGAAGTCGTCGGGTTTTAACGGGTAGAACCTCAATGAAAATCAGCAAACAGGCTTTCGTGCGGCGTCTGGCGCCCCTGGCCATGGCATTGACGCTGTCCTTCGCCGTGCCGGCGGGCGCTGCCGACGAGAGCGGTCCGCGCCAGATCTCGGTGGCGGTGCGCGATCAATATCAACTGAGCATTCCCGGCAACCTGGAGCGGGTGTCGGTGGTCGATCCCGACGTGGCCGACGTCGTGATCCAGAAGGGCAGCGGCGGCCGCAAGGGCGGGGTACTGGTCGTGGGCAAGAAGCCCGGCACCACCATGGTGTCGGTCTGGCAGCGCGGCTCGGCGGCGCCCCAGGCCTATCTCGTCCGCGTGACGGGCGATCTCGCCACGCTGCTGGGCGAAGGCGACGGTGCCAAGGCCCAGGTCTACGGAGATGCTGCCGTGCTGAGCGGACAGTCGCCGTCGATGCTGTCGCATCGCCGCACCGTTGCGGCGGCCAACGATGCCGTGGGCGGTGAAAACGTATTCGATGCTTCCACCATCGAGACCGGTGGCGTGGTCCAGGTGGAAGTGAAGGTCGTGGAATTCAGCAAGCAGGTATTGAAAGAGGCCGGCTTCAACTTTTCCGCCTCCAACCGGCGCGGCAGCTTCAGTTTCGGCCTGGCCAGCGACCTGGCGCCCACCGGCAAGGCTTTCGACCTGACCCTGGGGCTGACTCGAGGCAATTTCCTGCTCGACACCAATCTGCGGCTGCTGGAAACCAACGGCCTGGCGCGCGTGCTGGCCGAACCCACGCTGGTCGCGCTGTCCGGCCAGAGCGCCAAGTTCCTGGCGGGAGGCGAACTGCCCGTGCCGCAGGCCGGGGGCCTGGGCACCACCACGGTCATGTACAAGCCGTTCGGTATCGGCCTGACGCTCACCCCCACGGTGCTGGCCAAGGATCGGATCGCGCTGAAGGTGGCGCCCGAGGCCAGCGATCTGGACTGGACCAACGGCATCACCCTGAACAACATCCAGATCCCGGCCATCATCACCCGCCGGGCCGACACCACGGTCGAGCTCGGCGACGGCGAAAGCTTCGTGATCGGCGGACTGGTGTCGCGTTCCACCACCTCGAACCTGGACAAGCTGCCGTTCCTGGGCGACCTGCCCATCATCGGCACTTTCTTCCGGAACATGAAGTATTCGCAGAAGGAAAAGGAACTGCTGATCGTCGTGACGCCGCATCTGGTCAAGCCCCTGGCCAAGGGCGTCAAGCCGCCCATGCCCGGCGCGAACGAGAAGCGTGACTCGGCGGCCAATGCCTGGGGCCATTTTCTGCTGGGTGTCGCGAGCAATGATGAGTTGCCTGGTTTCTCGAAGTAGTCGCTTGGTGCCAGGTATCTGTAGGAGTCGTATATGAACGCCCCGAGCAAGGAGTTGGCGAGCTTGCTGGACACTCGCCGTTTCCTGTTCTTCACCGGCGACAGCTTGTCGGCACAGCGGCTGGCCGCGGTGCTGAGGCACGATGGCGTGGTCGTTCAGGAGGACGTGGTTCCCGATAGGCTGTCGGCGCGCCTGGCCGAACTCGGGCCGCAGATGGTGTTGCTGGATTTCGGCGCCGACGACAGCGAACCGGGCAAGCTGCTGCACGCCAGCGACCTGGCGCGGACGCTGGCGCGCGTGGCGCCCGCGCTGCCGGTCGTTGCGGTCGGCAGCATGATGCGGCCGCAGGGGGCCGTGGCTGCCCTGCGGGCGGGCGTGCGCGATTTCATCGACCCGACCGACGAGGCCGAGGTGCGCGACGTCGTCCGGCGCGTGCTCCAGTCTCATGCGGGCAGCAGCGTGCCCGGTCGTGGCCAGATGGTCGTGCTGCTGGGTGTGCGCGCCGGGCTGGGCACGACCACGCTGGCGGCGCACCTGACCACGATGGCGCAACTGCACGGCGAAGCCGGGCAGGCCGCGGAAGGGCGGCCGGCCAGCAGCTTGCGTGGGCCCGCGGCACTGCTGGACCTGGGCCTGCCCGTCGCCGACGGCCAGCTCTACCTGAACGTTTCAGGCAGCTTTCATTTCGCCGAGGCGGTACGCAACCTGCGCCGCTTCGACGAAACCCTGGTCAACACCGCACTCACGCGCAGCGCCAGCGGCGTGGCCGTGATCTCGCTGCCGCGCGACCTGGCAGAGATGCGCACCGTGTCGCACGCGGATTCGCTGGGACTCCTGGACCGGCTGCGTCAGCACTTCGGCCTGCTGGTGGCTGACGTGGGCGGATTTTCCAACCCGGATTTCGTGGCCGGCATGGTGCGAGCCGCCGACCAGGCCTGGATCGTGACGGACCAGTCGGTGGGAGCCCTGGTGTCGCTGGCCGACGTCCTGCGCGACCTGGACGGACGCGACGTGGATCGCGCCAGGATGCGGCTGGTGGTGAACCGCTACGACGAGCGCTACGGCATGACCGCCAAGCAGATCGCCCAACGGTTCGACGTACAGCTGCTGGGCACGCTGCCCGACCGCGCGCTGGCGTTGATGAACAGCACCAACCAGGGCCGGCTGCTGCACGAGGTGGCGGATCGCGATCCCTACGTGCGGGCCGTGCAGGGCCTGGTGGATTCGCTCGGGGCCTATGACCAGGCCTTGCCGCCGGGCACCAAATGGCTGTCGCGGTGGCTGCCCAACCTGCACAAGCACTTGGTGACGCGATGAAGAAAGATTCCGGTTTGAAGCGCGCGTATACGCGGCGGAGAGTGTGATCATGACGGCATCGATCGAGTTTGCCGACGATAGTCCGGCGTTTGCCAACACCCAGCGCTTCCAGGACGTCAAGGCCGCGGCGCACGAGCATCTGCTGTCGCGTATCGAGGAACTGGGCGCGGAGTTCGGCCGCTGGTCCCGGACCGCGATCCAGCAGTTCGTCGACCTGGAGGTCGACAGTTTCGTACGGCTGCGGCGGGTCCCCATCAACGAATCCGAGCTCCGGCAGGTGGCGGCCTCGTTGACGAAAGAACTGGCCGGGCTCGGCCCGCTGGAAGACCTGCTGGCGGATCCGGCGGTCGAGGACATCCTGATCAACGGCTACGACAACGTGTTCGTGTCGCGCCGTGGCGTGTTGCAGCGGGAAGTCCTGCGTTTCAGCGACAACTCGCACCTGCTGCGCATCGTGCGCCGCATCCTCGCGCCGCTGGGCCGGCGGCTGGACGAATCCAGCCCCATGGTGGATGCGCGCCTGCCGGATGGGGGCCGCCTGAACGTGGTCATCGAGCCGCTGGCGGTGGATGGCCCCATGGTGTCCATCCGGAAGTTCCGCCAGGATCCGCTCAAGCCCGCCGACCTGCTGGCGCTGGGTACCTTCAACGAAGAGATCCACCGCCTGCTGAGCCTGGCGGTGCGGGAACGCTGCAACATCCTGGTCTCGGGCGGGACCAGCTCAGGCAAGACCTCGCTGCTCAATGCGCTGGCGTTCTTCGTGCCCGAGACCGAGCGCGTGGTCACGGTCGAGGGTACCGCGGAGCTGTCGCTGAACCATCCCCACGTGGTCAGGCTGGAAGCCCGCCAGGGCGGCTTCGACGGCGCGGGCCAGATCACCATCCGCGACCTGATACGCAACAGCCTGCGGATGCGGCCGGACCGCGTGGTCGTCGGCGAAGTCCGGGGGCCCGAGGTCATGGACATGCTGCAGGCCATGAATACCGGCCACGAAGGGTCGATGGCGACCATACACGCGAACTCCCCGCGCGAATGCCTGTACCGGATGGAGATGCTGGCGGGATTCGCGGGTTTCCAGGGCAGCGAGGACAGCCTGCGCCGGCAGATCGCCAGCGCGCTGGACTTCATCGTGCAGATCGCCCGCCTGTCCAACGGACGACGGCGCATCGTGTCGATCTCGGAAGTCACGGGCATGGGCGATAACGTGATTTCCACGCAGGAACTCTACCGCCACGAGAGTTTCGTCGGTCCCGACGGCGAAGAGAAGGATCGCTGGGTGTCGCTCGGCATCCATCCGCACACGCCCAAGCTGGCCAAGTACCGCGACCAGTTGCGGGTGACCATGGCGCCCGAACCGCCCCAGGGGGGCGGGGGCGGTTTCTGGTCCAGGGGACGATGATGTCCGCCCAGCTTCTTTCGGTGTTGTGCATCGCGCTGCTGCTGGTGGCGGCAGGGTTGTGGCTGTGGCAGAGCGCGAGCGAGCGGGGTCGCCGGCAGGCGACCAGCGCCTTCGTCGAGGAACAGCTCAATCGCTCCTTCGACCCTACGCGCGCGGTCGTCGCCACGGCCCAGCAACTGTATCCGCCGGTGCGCCCCCGGGGCGTGCGCGGGCGGTTCCAGAACATGTTGCTGCGCGCCGGCATCGAGCCCGGTCCGGCTTTCTACGGCCCGTGGCTCGTGGCGCTGGTGGCATTGCCCATCGTGGCGCTGTTGTTCGGCGGCGGTCTTGCCGCCGTGGTGACGTTGGCCCTGGTGGTGCTGGCCGTCCTGTTCCAGCTGTGGTGGCAGGCCGACAAGCGCCGGCGGAAGATGGTGCGTCAATTGCCGGGATTCATCGACGCGCTGGTGCGGCTCATCACCATCGGCAACAGCCTGGGATCGGCTTTCCAGACGGCGGTTTCGTCGGTCGATGCGCCATTGTTCGAAGTGCTGGAACGCGCCAACCAATTGAACCGGGCAGGCATGGAGCTGGATGCTTCGCTGGTGCATGCCGCGCGGCTCTATCGCTTCTATGAACTGGAGCTGGTCGCGGCGGTCATCGGCGTCGCATTGCGTTTCGGCGGTCGCAGCGACGTGGTGCTCGAACGCATGGCGGCCTTCATGCGCGACCTGCAGCAGGCGCGCGAGGAACTGCATGCGCTGTCGGCCGAAGTCAGGCTGTCGGCATGGATCCTGGCGCTGCTGCCGGTATTCGTCGCGGGGTTCATCGTCATCTTCAACAACGCCATGTTCGTGGGCATGTGGACCGACCCGGTCGGCCAGAAGATGCTGGTGGGCGCCTTCGCTTTGCAACTGGTCGGCTCTTTCTGGCTGTACCGCATGGCCAAATCGGTTTGAAGCTATGTCTACACAATTGTTGACCGCCGTCTCCCTGGTCCTGTTCGCCGCCGCCGCGCTGCTAGTGGGTGTGGCGATCCTGGTCCGCGGCTCGCGGCAGACCCGAAGCCGGCAGGTGGTGGACAGCGCCATCACTGCGCGGACCAATCCCGTGCTGGACGACGCCCTTGCCAGCGTGGCGTCGCCAGTCCGGCGCGGACGCGTGAGCGCGATGTTCGATGGCGCCGCGCAACTGGGCGAGAAGTGGGAACGAGGCAAGCTGGGCAACTATCTGCTCGAGGCCGAGGATCGGCAACTGATCGACCGATGCGGCTTTGGCGATCCGGCGCGCGCGCGTTCCCTGTTCATCTTCGCGCGGGTCGTGCTGGCTGTCGTCGTGCCGCTCCTGGCCTGGATGTTCGGCGGTGGCGGCGCGCTCGGAACGATGCTGTCCCTGTTCCTGGGGTTCGCCCTGGGCTACATGGTGCCGAAGTGGGCGCTGCGCCAGGTGGCGGCCTCGCGTACCCGCAAGGCCAAGGAAGAACTGCCGCTGTTGATCGACCTGCTGCGCCTGCTGCAAGGCGTGGGCCTGTCCATCGACCAGAGCTTGCATGTGATCGTGACCGAGTTCCGCACGGTGCTGCCCGTGCTGGCCGCGGAACTGGAGATCGCCGTCAACCAGCATGCCCGCGGGCTGTCGCGCGAACAGTCGCTGCAACGGCTGGCCACCGGTTTCGGCAACGAAGACCTGGCGGCGGTGGCGCGCCTGATCGTGCAGGTCGACCGGCATGGCGGAGCGGTCCAGGAACCCCTCAAGCAGTTTTCCGAACGCGTGCGCGAACAGCGGCGGATGGAGTTGAAGGAGCGCGTCGGCAAGCTGACGGTCAAGATGACGGGCGTCATGGTGCTGACCTTGTTGCCCGCGCTCATCATCGTCACGGGCGGTGCGGGATTCCTGGCTGTCTTCCGCGGCCTGGCGAGGATGGGAGGCTGAGATGACCGGGTCGATTCATTGCCCGGCGCGCATGGCCGGGTTGTTCGGGGTCTTGCTGCTGGCGGCGGGATGCAGCTCCACCGCGCCCTCGGGCTACGGCGTATCGGCGCCCAAGTTCAACGACGAGGCCATGATGCGCCAGCAGGTCGCGAACGACGAGCCGACGGCGGACAGTCGCGGCATGTATCTCTCGCTGATCCGGGAGATGCAAGGCAAGGGGCTCTATTTCGCGTCGCTGGCCCACATCGATGCGTTCGAGCAGCGTCATGGCGCGGCACCCGACGTGGAACTGCTGCGTGCCCATGCGCTGCGTGAGGCCGGGCAGTCCGAGGAAAGCGCCGTGGTCTATCGCCGCCTGCTCAAGACGGAAGTCGGCGCGGCGGCCGCACAGGGGCTGGGGCTGCTGGCGGGCGCGCGCGGCGATTATCCGGCCGCGGTGGTGTCGCTGCGCGAGGCGGCGCGCCTCGATCCCACCAATGCGCTGATCGTCAGCGACCTTGGCTACGCCTTGCTGCGCAATGGCGAAACGTCCGCTGCCAGACTGCCCCTGGCACAGGCCGCCGAACTCGCGCCGGAAAACTCCAGGATTCTCGCCAACCTGGCCTTGCTGCTGCTGGTATCGGGTGACGCCGGGCGGGCAGGGACCGTCATGGACAAGGCGGGCCTGTCGCCCGATGCGCGCGTGGCGGTGCGCAAGCTGGCCGACGATATCGCGCGCGGCGCTTCCCGGACATCCCGTCCGGCCGCGGTCGTGAAGGCGGATCCCGTCCCGGCCGCGGCGCCGGTGGCCAGTCCGTTCCCGGTCTCGTCCCTGGCACCCGAAATGTCCCGCGTACCCATGGCTCCTCCGCCCGAGCAGGCGCCGGCGGCACGCGGAGCGGCCGTGGTCAGGGCCGCAGCGCAGGAGTCCGCATCCATGGAGCCCGTGCGCGAGCCCCCGGTGCGGCCGGTTTCCGCGCCCATCCTGCAGCCGGTGCGCGCTCCCATGCAGTCCATGCTGGACCGGTTCAACTCGACCACCCCCTGATGCCGGCATGCCGAGGCGACCGGATCTTCTTCAACGATGACGAATACAAGTGGAATCAAGGCGATCATGAAATCTACCAGCCAATGCCCGCACGGACAGTCCGCTTCCCGGCATGTCAGCCGTTATCTGGTGCTGGCCGCGCTGCTGGCGGCCCCCCTGGCGCATGCGCAGAGCAACGCGCCGGTGACCGGTTCCATGCTGCAGGAGACGCCGGAGCAGCGGGCGCGCATGGAGCAGGCAGCGCGCCAGGCCCAGGCGGAAGAGCAGGCCCGGCGCGCGGCGGCCGCGCAACAACAAGCCGCGCAGGCACAACGCGAGGCGCAACTGCGCGCGGCCCCGCAGCAGGGGGCGGCGTCGACGCCGGCCGCGTCCCGGCCCGCTTCCTCGGTCGTGCGGCAGGTGCCGGGGCCGGGCCAGGCGCCGGCCGCCTCCGCCCAACCAGCGACCACGGCGCGCCCCCAGGCCGTGCAGTCTTCCGAGCAGCGCGTAACGACGGTGGTCACTCCGCAAGCGGCGGCGCCCGCCCAGCCTGTGGCAGCTGTCGCCGCGCCCGCTGCTGCTGCGCCCGCTGCCGTACCGCGATCGGAAGCAGCCGTGGCCACGGCATCCGCCGCGCCGCAGGGCAGGAGCCGGCCCAACGGCGATGTGACGAGCGAGGTGGTGCGCATGCAGGCCGAAGGACGCCAGGCAGGCCAGGCGCTGCCCATGCTGGGCGCGACCGCGTCGCCCAGCTGGAAGCGCTACATCGACAGCTTCTCGCATCCCATCCCCCAGTTCTACGAGACGACCTCGCAGCCGAAGCAATAGGCAGGTTTTCATGACACCGCATCGTCGTATCCCCTCGTCCGTTTTCCGGGCACCGCCGGCGCGCCAGCGGGGATCGGTGCTGATCGCGGCTGCGGCGGCGATGCTGGTATCGGTCACGCTGCTGGCTTCGGCGGACCTGGGCTATCTCTTCTACATGAAGCGGGAGCTCCAGAAGACCGCCGACCTGGCGGCTTTGGCCGGTGCCCAGCAACTGGAGCGGGACAGTTGCGTCGCCGCGAGCGCGGCCGCGCGCGGCAATGCCAACCTGAACCTGCAACGATTCGGGCTGTCGATGGGAACCTCGCCCGATCCGGTATGCGGGCGCTGGGATCCGAATCCGGATGCGGCCAAGAACACCGTGCAGGCCATGGAGCCTCCCTCCGAATCCTATAGCGGGACCGGCGGCAAGAAGTATTTCGGCACGCCCAAATCCTCGGTCGGCTTCAATGCGGTGAAGGTGGCCATTTCCCAGCAGGTCCCCCTGGTGTTGCCGTTCCTGGGCAATCGGTCGCTCTACGCCGAGGCCATCGCCGTCCAGGAAGCACCGATCGCATCCTTCTGGGTCGGCTCGAAACTCGCGACCACGAATTCCCAGACCGCCCCCTTGTGCGTGCTGCTCCGGGTCGTGGGCGCGAACCTTTGCGAAGACCTCAGCATCGGAACCTATGCCGGCCTGGCCGGCGTGAAGATCACGCCCAGCGGCTTGCTCAAGCAACTGGGCATCCCGGTGGGCGCGGACCTGAGCGTAGGCGAGTTGAACAGCCTGCTGGCCGCCCGCAAGGTCGAACTCGGGCAGTTGCTGAACGCCATCGTCAGCCTGGCGAACCAGAACAGCCTGCTGGGCCTGAACGCTTCGCTGCTGAACGCGTTGACCGCCAAGCTGGGCATCGATACGCTGCTGGTCCAGCTGGGTTCGAACAGCGTCACGAGCGGACTGTTCGCGCTGATCCAGGCGCCCAGCGCCGGTTCGGCGCTGAACGTGGACCTGGACGCGCTGGGGTTGTTGACCGCCGCGGTCGGCGTCGGCGTGTCCAATCATGCGGTAACCGTCAATCTGGGACTGCCGGCCGCCGTGAGTTCCGCCGTCGGACTCAAGACCAACGTGCGCGCCAGCATCATCGAACCGCCCTCGGTCGGCATAGGCGGCCTGGGTACCAAGGCCTACACGGCCCAGGTCCGCACCTTCGTCGACATCGCGACCGACGGCGGGCTGGTCGGCGGCCTGCTGGGGCTGCTCGGCACGCAGGTCAAGCTGCCCATCGTGCTCGACGTGGTCAGTTCGCAAGGCACGCTTACCGGCATGAGCTGCACGGCGCCGGCCAAGGCCACGATCAAGGTCGATTCGTCCATCGCCAAGCTGTGCATGGGCAAGATCAACGAATCCACGCTGTGGTCGACCCACGACGTCTGCGCGACCGGCCTGCAGGACGAGACCTTCGTCAAGCTGCTGGGCATCAACCTGCTGCACGGGCAGGTCAAGCCCGACATCCTGGCGCAGGATCCGGTCTACACCACCCTGGAAGTGGACCAGACCAAGACGGTGGGCCGGAACGAGCTGCCGCTGGGCGACACGGTGCAGGACCTGGTCAACCAGTTGCTGGCGCTGTTGCTGGCGCAGTCGTCCGCGGGCCAGGGCGCCCAGCTCGAAGCCTTCCCCGCCGACACGGCCACGCAGGTGGCGGACAAGTACCTGAACCAATACGGCTACACGCCCAGCGTGATCGAACAGAAGCTGCTCGGGGACGGCATCACCTGGCCCCGTCCGTGCGGCCTCCTGGGCCTGGGGACCTGCGCCATGCCGACGCTCTGGCGCCAGACCGTCACGCCGCTGCTGGGGTCCTGCAACCAGGCCTGCATGCGGACCGAACTGATCAAGGCCTTGCAGACGAGCGCCAGCAACGGCTTGCTGGGCGGGCTGCTCAATGCCGTGGGCGATCTGTTGGGCAGTCTGCTGGGCGGTGGAGGCAGCGGCCAATCGCAGAACCTGCTGCAGGCCATCCTGAGTCCGCTGGTCGGCTTGCTCAAACCCTTGCTGAACGAAGTGGGCAAGCTGCTGGCCAACCTGCTCGACGGGCTGGTCGGCATCAAGATCGGACAGACCGACGTGCATCTCATGTCATTGGAATGCGACAACGTTCGACTCGTCTATTGAGCGCGAACGACAACGATGGAGGGAACGGGCGTATCGCCATGAAGACACGACCTTCACAAGATGATCTCGACGTTTACGTCTGGGAAGGCAAATCGGATATTGCCGACCGTGTCGCACGGGCGCTGGCCAACTTCGACGTGGATGTGATACGGGCGGACAACATCGCCGTATCGCGCGACGTGACGAGTGTGCGCATGTCGGTCGCGATCATTTCGGTCACGGTCATCGACCGTCCGAGTTTCAGCGTCAGCGACTGGCAGGCCGGGCATGGCATGCCGGTGGTGTGGGTGGCGGCCGAGGCCCGGAACTCCGACCCGCGCGTCTATCCGCCCGAGTACTCCAATGTCCTGACGGCGGATTTCACCGCCGCCGAACTGCGCACGCTGGTCTTCAAGGTGGCTGGCGTGGTGCGGGAGCAGGGCGCCCGCGCCAAGGCGGCCGAGCCGCTCATCGCCACCTCCGCCTGCATGCGGGTCTTTCTGTCGGAGGTCGAGGCTTTCGCCGATTGTGATTCGACGGTGCTGATCCGGGGCGAGACCGGCGTGGGCAAGGAGCGCGTGGCGAGGCTGTTGCACGAGGGGCATCGCCGCTACGGGAAGGGCCCGTTCGTGGCGGTCAACTGCGGCGCGATTCCCGACGGCCTGTTCGAATCGCACTTCTTCGGCCACGCCAAGGGGGCTTTCACCGGGGCGACCTTCGCGCACAAGGGATATTTCGAGCAGGCCCATGAAGGCACGTTGTTCCTGGACGAGATCGGCGATCTGCCGCTGTATCAGCAGGTCAAGCTGCTGCGCGTCCTGGAGCAGAGCTGCGTGACCCGCCTGGGTTCGACTGCCGAGATTCCGGTGGATTTCCGTCTTGTGGCCGCGACCAACCGCGACCTGCGCGAACTGGTGCGCCAGGAGCTGTTCCGGGCCGACCTGTACTACCGGCTGGCGGTGATCGAATTGCAGGTGCCGAACCTGGAAGAGCGTGGCGCGGTGGACAAGATCGCCATCTTCAAGGCCCTGCTGGGACAGATCCTGCCCGAGCAGGAGGACGAGGTGCCCGACTGGCTGGCGGCGCTCGTCACGCGCACGCGCTTCCCGGGAAACGTGCGGGAATTGCGCAACGTGGCAGAGCGGGTGGGCGTGATGGTCAGGCAGTTCCGGGCCTGGGACCGGGAACGCATCGGCCGCATCTTCGCGTCGCTGTCCGAAGGCGTCATCCCGGCCAACGAGCGCAGCCCGCAGGAGCTGGCCGAGCGCAACCGGATCATCGGCGCGCTGGATGCCCATGGCTGGCGGCGCCAGGATACCGCCAATTTCCTGGGAATCAGCCGCAAGGTGCTGTGGGAGAAGATGCGCAAGTACCAGATCGTCGGCCAGGATGCGGAAGTGGCGGGCGAACTGGACTGACTGAAGCGGCTTGGCGCCAAAAAAGACTCAATAAAGAGCCCACGGCGCCGTACTTTCATTAAAATCGGACACGCTTTGTTACGGCCAGGCCGACGAACTCGATATGACCAAGGAAGCTGGAATGAAAATGAGGACATGCAGAATGTTCCGACAAGTGGGGATCGTACTGTCGCTTTCCATGGCATCCCTGGGCGTTTCCGCCCAGGTGGTCCAGAACACGACCGCCAAGCCAGGGACGCAGGCCGCGGCCCAGGCCGCGCCGGTCCGGCCCGTCGACGCGGCCCAGTCGGCTTCCAACAACAGCACGATGGCGGAACTGCAGCAGCTCATACAGAACCGTACGCTGAACGAACTGCGCACCACCTACAACGGCAACTACGGGGCCAGCCTGCTATTCAAGGCGGATGACCTGACCTATTACGTGGCGATGTTCCAGCAGAAGAACTTCTGGCGCGTGGTCAAGACCACGTCCGAGGCGCAGGCCGAGCAGACCTACAAGGCCTTTGTCGAGCAGACGGTGCAACTGGCCGACGTGGATATCCGCCGCATCAAGCTCGACGCCGAGCGCGCGGTGACCGAAAAGCTGATCAGTGCCAACGAGACGCGCCTGAACGCGCTGCAGAACGACCTGACCATGCAGCGCCAGCAGGAGCAGCAGGTGGCGGCCCGCCAGGAGCAGGCCCGCCAGGAAGCCGCCGCGCTGGCCAACGAGCGGCAGGCCGCGCGCGAACAGCTCAACACCCTCCAGCGCCAGATCCGCATGCTGGAAGAGCAGCAGACCAAGCTCGACAGCGCCAACAGCGTGACGAGCCAGGACGGCCGGCGCGGCCGCTGAGCCTCGATCGCCGCGCAGTGCCGGAACCGGGGCCCCAGGCCCCGGTTTTCATTTCGGAGCGCCAGGAACCAGCAAGGCTGCCAGCCCCAGCGCCGCGCCGGTCGCGCATATCGCCTGCCACTGGCCCAGGCTCCATGCCAGGCCGGCCAGTGCGGATCCGGCCGCGCCGCCAAGAAAGAACAGGCCGACGAACAGCGCGTTGATGCGGCTGCGCGCCGCGGGGTCGAGCAGGTTGACGGCGCGCCGTCCCAGTGTCTGGTCGCCGGTGACGCCGGCATCCAGGACGATGGCCGCCAGGCCCATCGCGATCCAGGACGCATGGCTGCCGTGCCCGGTGTTTCCGGCCCAGGCCGCCAGGGCAAAGGCGCCGATCATGCCGAGATGGGAGATCGCCGTTACCGGCCGCGTCCAGCCCCGGTCGCCGGCCCGGCCCACCCAGGGCGTGATGAAGGCGGCGGCCGCGCCCACCAGCGCGAACACGGCGATGCCGCGTTGTCCCACCGAGTAGGGCGGCTGCGCGAGGCGCAGCGCGACCGCGGTCCAGAACAGGCTGAAGGCCGCCATGCTGAGGGCAGCGCTGGCCGCGCGCCGGCGCAGGACCGGTTCGCGGCGCAGCAGCGATCCCAGCGACACGATCAGATCGAGGTAGCGCGGACCGGGCGGCGGCAGCCGGTCGGGAATGCCGCGCACCAGCGCCCGGCCGAGCGCCAGCGAGGCCATGGCGCTGGCGGCATAGAACGCGCGCCAGCCCAGCGTGTCGGCCAGCAGGCTGGCCAGCGGACGGGAAAGCAGGATGCCGACCATCAGGCCGCCCATGATGTCGCCGATCACCCGCCCCCTGATTTCGGGGCCCACCATGGCGGCGGCGATGGGCACCAGCACCTGGATGACGGAACTGGCCGCGCCCAGGACGAACAAGGCCGCCAGCAGCAGCGCGGCGAAGGGGCTGCACGCGGCGGTCGCCGCGGCCACTGCGGCGACCGCCAGCATCGCGAGCACCAGGCGGCGGTGCGGCGCCACGTCCGCCAAGGGCACGAGCAGGAATAGTCCGGCCGCATAACCCAGCAGCGTGGTCATGGCCATCAGGCCCGACGCCATCGGTGCCAGGCCCAGCGAGGCGCCCATGACGCCCACCAGTGTCTGCGGCGCGAAGAGATTGGTGACGAGGACGCCGGTGGCGGTGCCGAACAGCAGCACCGGGGGCCGGGTCGATAGAGACGCGCGAGGGGCCAGGGCCCCGGATTTGCCGCAGGTGGTCATGCAACGCTCCGTTTGATAAATTAATTGCATATCGAACGGAAACTTTATTTTTCTATCGCATGATCAAGCAATTCAATCCTTCGCATCATCATTATGCGCAGATGTCATGAATATCCATGACCTGGAAGCTTTCGTGGCGGTGGTGGAGACCGGTTCCATCGTCGGCGCATCGGCCCGCCTGCACCTGACGCAGCCGGGCGTCACCCGCCGCGTGCAGAATCTGGAGGAGCGCCTGGGCGCGACCCTGCTGGACAGGCAGTCCAAGCCCCTGAAGCCGACGGCGGCGGGCCGCGAGGCCTACGAGCACGGACGGCGGGTGCTGCGCTCGCTGGATGATCTGAAGGCCGGGGTGTCGCCCCACGGGGAAGTGCAGGGCGAATTCCGGCTCGGCATCATGCCCTATTTGTCCGAAGCCGCGCTGATGCAGCCCTTCGATCGGCTGCGCACCGATTTCCCGGCGCTGACCCTGCGCGTGACCTCGGGCTGGTCGCCGCGCCTGGTGGAGCAGGTCGCGCGCAGCGAGCTGGATGCCGCCGCGGTGTGCCTGGCCGACGGCGTGCCGCCGCCCGAGACCCTGGTGTGCGACGACCTGGGCGCCCAGCGGGTGCTGCTGGTTGCCGCGCGTTCGCTGAAGGTGCCGCGCCGTCCGGATCTGGAACAGCTGTCCCGCTTCCCCTGGGTCATGAACGAGAACGGTTGCGGCTTCCGGGCCTTCATCCGCCATCGCTTCGAGGCGGAGCGGCTGCCTTTCCAGGTAGCGGTCGAAGCGCTGAGCGTGGACCTGAGGATGTCGCTGGTGGCACGCGGCTTCGGCATCGGCATCGTGACGCCCGCCGCATTCGCGGGCGGCGCGTGGCGCGACGAGGTCCAGGTCATCGCGTCGCCCGATTTCCGTCCCTGCGTGCGCGCCTGGCTGTTGCACCGCGCGCCCGCGGGGCGGCTGGCGCGGCCCATCGCCGCGTTTCGGGAGGCGCTGGTCGATGTGTTGAGGGAGCCGGACTCGTTGCGCGAGCCTTGACCGCTGGTGGGTAGCCGGCCAGCGGTCAGGGCTCAGGTGGTGGACGTGGCACGGGCCGGAGCATGGCCGGCATCCGGGCGCCGGTCCACCCAGGCCAGCACGGCCAGCACCGCCAGCGCGGCCGCCGCTGGCGCGACCGCGGTCAGCACGATGTCCCGGGGGCTCCAGTTCAGCGCCAGCATCAGGCCACCCAGCGCCGGTCCGACGATGGAACCTATGCGGCCCGAGGCCGCGGCCCAGCCCACGCCGGTGGTACGGAGTTCCGGCGGATAGTAGGACACCGCCAGCGCGCTTTGTCCCACGCACCCGGTGATCAGGCCGGCGCCCATGCCGCCGATCACGGCCAGCACCTGCCCAGGCGCCAGCGCGACCTGGTTCACGACCAGTATCGAAGCGATCGCGATCAAGGTCGTGATCGCCAGGAGCCGCTTGACGCCCAGCTTCGCCACCAGCGCCATCATCGCCAGGCTGCCCAGCAGGCCGCCCATGCCGAAGGCGGCCGTCGCGGCCGGCGCCTGCGCGCGACCGAAGCCGAACTCGGCCAGCAGCGTGGGTATCCAGAAGGTCAGGGCATAGGCGTCCAGGAAGATCAGGAAGGCGAACAGCCAGAGCAGCCAGGTGCGCAGCCGCCACCGGCGGTCGAACAGCGCCGCCACGCTGCCGCCCTGGGCCGGCCGGGAGGCACGGGTTGCCGGGCCGCGGCCGGGAAGGACCTTCAGGAATAAGGGCAGCAGCACCAGCGGAAGGATGCCGCCTATCAAGAACACCGAGTGCCAACCGTACTGCCGCATCAAGGGCACGCCGGCCATGCCGCCGATGACGGCTCCCGCCGACAGTCCCGCCGCCACCAGCATCGCCGCCGTTTCCTTGTAGCGGGCCGGCGTCGCGCCGGCGGCAGCCGACACCGCCACGGGCAGCGCGCCGCCCAGACCCACGGCCGCGACGAAGCGCAGGGCTGCCAGCACGGGGACATCCGGCGACCAGGCGGACAGCAGCGTGCCCAGGCCGAATATCGCGACACTCAGGCCGCCCACCGTGCGTTGTCCCCAGCGGCCGGCCAGTGGACCGCATGCCAGATAGCCCACGACGGCGCCCACGCTGGTGGCGACGAAGGCCGGCGTGAACGCCGCGGGCGGCAGGCCCCATTCACGCGCCAATGCCGGCGCGACGAAGGCGATGGATGTGGTGTCCAGGCCGTCCAGCAGCACGACCAGGAAACAGATCGCCACGATACCGATGCGGGCAAGGCGCGAACGCGGAGCGTCGCCGGACGCGGCGGCCGATGCGGAGGAAGTGTCCATGGTGGTCCTTGCGAAGAAGGGATTCAACGCGGCGCGTGCCGGGCCTGGATGAGGCGGTCGATATGCAGAACGGCGCCATCCTGTCCATGGCTGGGCCACGGCGGCAACGTCGCGCGATTGGGATCGCCGGTGCGGGCAAACGCGGCGCAGATGTCCTGGAAACCGTGGCTGAGGTCGGCAAGCTCGGCGGAGTCGGCACCAGCCACCATGGGCGCGTCCCGCCAGGTGGCCAGGTTGCCGAACAGGAAGGGCAGATCGATGCAATGGCACGCGCCGATGCCCGGTGTAGGCGACTGCCAGTCGAACTGATAGACGAAAGGCGCGCGGCCCTTGGCGGCCAACGCGCGGGCATACGCCAGCGTAGGCTCGATGAAATCCAGGCGTGACCGCAGGTCCGTCAGCGCCGCGAGAGGCGTGCCCGGCGCCCGGCTGGCGCGCGCCTGCTCATACCGCTCGCCACCTGTCTGCCCGTAGTGGACGTGATATACCTCGCGCACCGTGTCCGCCGGCAGGCCGCCCATGACGGCGTCGCCCACATAGAACGCGGCATTTTCTTCGCGCGTGTAGCCGATGATGGTGTCGCACCAGGCGCCGGCCCCGGCGGCTGCCAGCGGTGGAGCGGCGATGACATCGCCGTCGACAGTCGGCATGAATGGCGGCGTGACCTCCCCGGTGCTGGCCGGGACGGTCTGCCGCAGTACCTGCAACTGGGCTTTCAGGATGGCGTCCACCGGCAGCCGCGACAGGTTGTCCGGCGTTGCGGTCTCGATTCCCGCGGCGCGGGTGAACATGTGCGCCACTTCGCGCTTCTGCGCCGGCGCCTGCAAGGCCACGCCCAGCGGCGTGCTCATCATGATGGCGCGGTCGAACCACTCGGGGCCGTCCGCGCGGGTCTGCAGCGCAGCGATCGAGTACGCGCCCGCCGACTGTCCCGCCACCGTGACGTTGGCAGGATCGCCGCCGAACGCGCCGATGGCGCGCCGTATCCACGACAGCGCGGCCATCTGGTCGCGCAGCCCCAGGTTGGCGGGTGCGATCCCGGGAATGGGCAAGAAGCCCAGCACGCCCAGGCGATAGGTCACGTTGACCACGATCATGCCGGTGCGCTCGGCCAGCACGGCGCCGTCGTAGCAGGGCAGCGAACCGCCGCCCGTCATGAAGGCGCCGCCGTGCAGGAACACGAACACCGGCGCGCGGGATGGGCGGTCGATAGGTACCCAGATGTCCAGGTGCAGGCAGTCCTCGTCCTGCCGGGCGGGATAGTCGCCCATGACCTTGGCCAGCCTCGACGGCAACTGCGGCGGGATGGCCGCGGGCGCCGTCGCGTCGAACCGGCCATCGCCTTCGGCCAGTGGCCGGGGCGGCGCGAAGCGGTGGCCGCCGGTGGGGGGCAGGGCGTAGGGCACGCCCAGGAAACGGACCACCTTGCCCTCGCGGGCGCCCAGCAGGCGACCGTAGGGCATGTCCACGACGCTTGGATCGTTCGGGTTCATGGCATGGCTCCCCTTTGTGGTGAAGGAAGCGTAGCATCGCAAACTGCTCGAGTTCGTTCTGTTATTGGAACGTCAACGTACTGGAAAAGGAACGAATCCATGCGCGGCCTGGACGACATGTACGTGTTCAAGATGGTGGTCGACCATGGCGGCCTGTCGCCCGCCGGACGGCAGATGGGCGTGGCCAAGTCCACGCTGGCGCGCAGGCTGGCCGACCTGGAGCGCCGCCTGGGCGCGCCGCTCTTCCACCGTGGCCCCAGGCAGTTCGTGCTGACCAGCTTCGGACAGGAGTGCTACCGGCAATGCGCACGGGTGGCAGCCGAGGCCGACAGGCTGCTGGCACTGGCCGAACGCCTGCAAGCCGTGCCCACCGGATCCCTGCACGTCATCGCGCCGCCCTACCTGAGCGAGATCGCGGTCGAAGGACTGGCCACCGAATTCGCGCTGGCTCACCCCCACGTACGGCTCCATTTCGAGGCCAGCGCGCTCATTTTCGATCCGCGCTTCGTTTCGGCCGACCTCGTCATCTATCCCGCGTTCGAAGCGCTGCCCGACGCCGACATCGTCGCGCGCAAACTGATCACCAGCCCCTTCGCCCTGATGGCCAGCCCGGACCTGCCCGGCCTGGACACCTTGGCGGACCCGTCCGGCCTGGCCGCCATGCCCTGCCTGGGCTTCGGGCGCAAGGCCACCGAGTGGCTATGGCGGCTTCGGCGCGGCCGCGAAACCAGCGTCGTGCGCTTCGAACCGCGCTTCACCACCTACCACCTGTCGGCGCTGTTGCAGGCGGCGCGCCAGGGCCTGGGCATCGCGGCGCTGCCCCTGGACCTGTGCGCGGACGAATTTCGCCGGGGCAGACTGGTGCGAGTCCTGGAGGACTGGCTGCCACCGCCGGTCAACATCTTTGCCGTCTATCCGGGGGGCAGGACCCTGACCACCGCGGCCCGGTCCTTCCTGGACATGCTGGTGCAGCGCCTGCCGGGCGCGGATTTCGACGTCTCGCAGACGTCACGGGGCAGGGCGCAGCAGGCTGGCAGAGCGGGGCGAAGCCGGGCGTCTGGCCGGGGTTGATGCGGGGTTTGCAGGTTTTGCAGCCCTCGATTTGCAAGCCGAAAAAAGTGTCGCTATAATTTCATTTCTTTGCAGCGCCCGTAGCTCAGTTGGATAGAGTACTTGGCTACGAACCAAGGGGTCGTGGGTTCGAATCCTGCCGGGCGCGCCAGAATTACCCTGTTAAATCAGGGATTTAAACGGCTTGAGGTCCACGACCCTCAAGCCGTTTTTCTTTGCCTGGGAGATTTGGGGGCGCCGCCTGCTTGGATGGCATCAATCTCGCGCAGGCGTGCGTGCGGTATCGGCTGACATCAGTGGGTGCGCATCCGGGCCGAGTTGCGCCCAGACAGCAAAGCCATCCCGAGGGGTGGTTTTTTCGTTGAGGCCAACTGGCCTGGCTTTCTTCCAGGAACGACAGTTGCTGCCCCGTCTCCTCCTTCCAGGAGGCCGACATGCTGACTATCAACGACGTTCAAGATGCGATGCGAGTCTGGGACGAGGCCCATGTCGCAGTCCACGACTATTTCGGAAACAACGACATCCTTGATCCGCACAGCTGGACGAGATGGCAGGATCTGGTCGAAACCGAAAATCTGGCGCGCACGCAGGCCTTGACGACCATCAACAGCTATCGAGGGTTGGAGCAGGCGAAGTAGGGGGTGCGATATATAGCTAGAAATTGAGCTGTTCCGGGCTGATGCCCAGCGCTGCCGCAATTTTTTCCCGAGTCGATTTGCGCAGACGGTCGCTGCTTTCCTGTTGAGCGTAGGCGGACTGGCTGATGCCCAGACGCTCGGCCACTTCAGCTTGCGTAAAGCCGAGATGCTCGCGCCACGCGCGAACGGGGGTGGCGCCGTCCACGGTTCGGCTGATTACGTCGTGAGGAATCAAATCCTTGCCGACGTTGCGCTGCGCCATGTATTCGCCGTAAGGGATCACCACGAAGGCGGGTTTGCCGTCCGCGCCGTTGATGACCTGGATATTAATACGTGCGTTCATCGCGCTTTTTTATCTCCTGGATTTCGATGATTCTGATCTCCCCGTCCCAATCGAAGAAGATCCGGTAGTTCCCGACTCGAAGGCGGTAACCATACTGTTGGTTGACCAGGGACTTGATGTTCTGACAATCCGGCATTGCCGACAGCGCGGAAATGCCATCACGAATCGATGCCTGATGAGGCCGATTGATCTTGCGCAATTGCTTGGCGGCCTTCAGGGTCCAGACGATCGAATTCATTAGTATTATAAGTTAATTATAAGTTTTATGCGTGATCTGTCCAAGTGCGCTTGACGAGGTCACCCGCCGAGCTGACGGCGCATCATTAACCACGATGAACATGGCCGACAACGTGGCAAAGGACATCTTGGTCCATGTTTCACGTGACCGCCGCCATGCCGAGCAAGCCCCCCATGCGACGATCGGTCGCGTCCCACCCCCCGCGTTTCTCCACCAACTCCGGGTACACTGGCTGTGTCGAAACGCTGCCCAGGGGCGCGGTTTCACGCCGTTGCCCCACTGACCCATGCCATTCGTCAACTACAAATACAAAATCCTGGGGGGACTTTCCGCGATGGCCCTGTCGGCGCCGTTGTCGGCCCAGCAGCCCGAGAAGCTCGAGCCGGGCACCATGGCGGGACGCATGGCGGCCTGTACGGCCTGTCATGGCGAGCAGGGCCGCGCCGGACCAGACGGCTACTACCCCCGCATCGCCGGCAAGCCGGCCGACTACCTGTACAACCAGCTCGTCTATTTCCGCGCCGGCCAGCGTCAGTACCGGCCCATGCAGCATCTGCTCGAGAACATGTCGGACGAGTACCTGAAGCAGATCGCGGTGTGGTTTTCGGACCAGCATCCTCCTTATCCCGATCCCAAGCCATCGCGCCTGCCCGCCGCCACGCTGGAGCATGGCCGGCAGCTCGTGATGGAAGGCGATCGTGCGCGCGGGGTGCCCGCATGCGTGTCCTGCCATGGGCAGGCGCTGTCCGGTGTGTTGCCGGCGGTGCCGGCGCTGCTGGGCCTGCCGCATGACTACCTGAGCTCGCAGTTCGGCGCGTGGACCAACGGCCTGCGCAAGGCGATCGCGCCCGATTGCATGGCAGACATCGCGCGTCGCCTGACGCCCGAGGACGTCAGCGCGGTGGCGGGATGGCTGTCTTCGCAACCGGTGCGCGAAGTGGTGCCGGCCGCCAGCCTGCCTGAGCCGATGCCGATGGAGTGCGGCAGCCAGGTGCATGTGGGGAGCCGGCCATGAACAAGCGCGGATTCCTGCTGGGTGTGCTGGCGGTGGCCGTCGTGGCGGTGGGGACGGTGTTCTGGATGGGGCATCGGGAGTACGACACGCCTGCGCGGACCATGGCCGCGGAGGATGGCGGGCAGCAGATCGAGCGCGGGCGTTATCTGGCTCGCCTGGGCAATTGCGTGGGGTGCCACACCGCGCCCGGCGGCGAGGCCTTCGCCGGCGGCCGTGCGCTGGCGACGCCGTTCGGCACGTTCTATGGCCCGAACCTGACGCCCGATCCGGAGCACGGACTGGGCAGGTGGAGCGCCGATGATTTCTGGCGCGCGTTGCACCAGGGCAAGGCGCCGGATGGCAGCCTGCTGTATCCGGCCTTTCCGTATCCCAGCTATCGCCACGTCTCGCGCACGGACGCGGACGCGTTGTTCGCCTATCTGCGTTCGCTGCCGCCGGCGGCGCGGGTGAACCGGCCGCACGAGCTAGAGTTCCCCTATGACCAGCGCTGGCTGGTGGCGGTGTGGCGGGCCTTCTATTTCCGGCCGACGTCGGACGAGCCGGCACCGGCGGAGCCGTCCGAGGCCTGGCTGCGCGGACGCTATCTGGTCCAGGGCCTGGCCCATTGCGCGGAGTGCCACACGCCGCGCAATCGCCTGGGCGCGATGGCGCTGGATGCCGGGCTGGCCGGTTCGCTGATCGGCGGGCAATCCTGGTATGCGCCGCCGCTGACGGGCGACCGCGTGACCGGCCTGGGAGACTGGACCCGGCAGGACGTCGTCGATCTGCTCAAGACGGGCATTTCGCCACGTTCGCACGCGGCGGGGCCGATGGCCGAGGCGGTCCATCAAGGGTTCCAGTACGCGAACGACGCCGACCTGGATGCGATGGCGGTCTATCTGAAGTCGCTGCCGGCGGTCGGCACCGATACGGCCTCGGTGTCCGCGGCCGCGGCGCCGGCGTTGATGGAGATCGGCGGCAAGCTGTACGAACAGCACTGTGCCCAGTGCCACGGCGCCGATGGCAAGGGGCGCCCGCCCGCCTGGCCGCCGCTGGCGGGCAATATCTCGGTGGTGGCCGCGTCGTCGGACAATGCGGTGCACATGGTGCTGTCGGGCGGTTTCGCGCCGGCCACGGCGGGCAATCCGCAGCCGCACGGCATGCCGCCGTTCGGCCAGTTGCTGGGCGACCAGGACGTGGCGGCCGTGGTGTCGTTCATCCGGCAGAGCTGGGGCAACCAGGCCAGCGCCGTCAGTCTGCCTGAGGTGCGCCGGGTGCGCGAGGCCGTGCGCTAGGGCCCGGTCCGGCGTTCAGCGCGCCGGGCCGGCCTCGAACCGGCGCGTGAGCGTCTGGCTGTCGAATTTCCATCCTTGCGCGGTGTGCACGAGTCCGGCCGTGCCGGCCAGCAGCATGGCGGGGCCGGCCATGGGCGCCGCCGCGTCGTCCGCGATCTCGCCCGCGTGGCGATACACCGTCAGGTAGTAGGTCGCACTGGCCGTCGAGGCCGTGGCCGGCTCCACGCGCAGGTTGGTCACGACGTGGGCGACCCGCTGGTTGCGCGGGCGGCGTTCCAGTTCCTCCAGGATGCGGGCATGGCCGCGCAGCGCGGCGCCGGCGCGGTGCCAGACGCCATCGGGCGTATACAGGTCCAGCATGCGCCCATAGCGCCAGTGGTCGTAGTGGTGGAAGAAGTCGTGCACCACGCGGCTGCACGCCCACGCGGTCTCGAGTTCGGAGGTCGCCATGGCGGTCGGGTCCTTGGAAGGTTGGGTGGGCATCAGTTCACCGCGAGCACGATCTTGCCGGTGTGGGCGCTGCTTTCCATGCGTTCGTGCGCACGTGCCGCGTCGGTCCATGGAATGACGCTGTCGATGGCGGGCGTGCCTTGTCCGGCCGCCAGCCGGGGCCACCAATGGCGTTCCAGTTCGCGGGCGATGGCGGCCTTCAGGGCGACCGAGCGGGGCCGCAGCGTGGAGCCGGTCAGCGTGGCGCGCTTGCGCAGCAGGGCGGGGATGGGCAGCATCGCCTCGGGACCGCCCATGAAGGCGATCAGCGCGATGCGGCCGTCCAGCGCCAGGGCCTCGAGGTCGCGGGCGACATAGGGGCCGCCCACCATGTCCAGCACGACGTCGACGCCGCTTTCCTGGGTGAAGGCCAGCGCCTGCCGTACGAAGTCCTCGTTCCGGTAGTCGATCGCCAGGTCGGCGCCCAGCATCCGGCAGAAGGCGGCCTTCTCCGGCGTGCCCACGGTGGCCAGCACACGGGCGCCGAGGGCCTTGGCCATCTGGATCGCGGTAACGCCTATGCCGCTCGAACCGCCGTGGACCAGCAGGTTCTCGCCGGGCTGCAGGCGTGCCCGCGAAAACAGGTTGTCCCAGACGGTGAAGCAGGTTTCGGGCAGGGCCGCGGCCTGTTCCAGCGAGAAGCCGGCCGGCACCGGCAGGCAGTGTTCGGCCGGGGCGAGGCAATGGCTGGCGTAGCCGCCGCCCGGCGTCAAGGCGCAGACCATGTCGCCCGCGCGCCACCGTTCGACGCCGGGGCCGACGGCGGCGACGCGGCCCGAGACTTCCAGGCCCAGGATGGGCGAGGCGCCCGGAGGCGGCGGATAGCGGCCGACGCGCTGGGCGCAATCGGGCCGGTTGACGCCGGCGAAGGCCACTTCGATCAGTACCTCGCCCGGACCGGGGGCGGGCACGGTGCCTTCGGCCATGCGCAGGACGCCGGGCGGTCCGCCTTTGCCGTGGTCGATGTAGCGCAGCGTGCTCATGGCCGGGTCCTCCTGTTCCGCTGTCCGCCCACGAGTTCGCGCGCGGCCTGGGCGATGCGGCCGGCGTCGGGGATGAGCGCGGCCTGCAGGTGCGGCGCCGCGGGGATGCGGCAGTCGGCCACGCCCAGGCGCCGCACGGGCGCGTGCAGGCAGCCGAACAGCTCGTCCTGCACGCGGGCCGCGATCTCGGCGCCGAAGCCGCCGGTCTCGTTGGCCTCGTGCACGACCAGCAGGCGGCCGGTACGGCCGGCGCTGGTCAGCAGGGCGGGCCAGTCGAAAGGGGCGATCCAGCGTGCGTTGATCACTTCGGCCTCGATGCCTTCGCGCGCCAATTGCGCGGCAGCCTCCAGCGCCGGGAACAGTATGGCGCCCCAGGCCACCAGGGTGAGGTCGCGGCCGGGCCGTGCCACGCGGGCTCCCCGGGCATCCTCGATGGGCCCTCCCAGGCTGACGGGCTGCGGGTCGCCGTGGTATATGGCGCGGCTCTCTATGACCAGGGTCGGGTCGTCGCAGCGGATGGCGGCCAGCAGCATGTCGTAGGCATCCTGCGCGGTGGCCGGAATGCCCACGCGCAGCCCCGGTATGTGGGCGTACAGCGCTTCCAGGTTCTGCGAGTGCTGGGCGCACGAACCGGGCGTGGCGCCCTGCTGGGTGCGCACGGTCAGCGGCGCGGCCAGCCGGCCGGCCGAGACGTAGCGCACGTTGGCGGCCTGGTTCACGAGCTGGTCCATGGCGACCAGGCTGAAATCTATCCACATGATCTCGACCACGGGCCGCAGGCCGCTCATGGCCGCGCCCACCGCCACGCCCAGCATGGCGGTCTCGCTGATGGGGGTATCGAACACGCGCGCGGCGCCGGCCTGTCGCTGCAGGTCCTTGGTCACGCCGAAGACGCCGCCGGGCTTGCCGACGTCCTCGCCATACACGACCACCTCGGGCATCTCCTCCAGCGCGCGGGCCAGCGCGGCGTTCACCGCCTTGCCGAAACTGAGCTGGGCGACTCCCGTGGAACAAGAAGCTTCAGGCATACAGGTGCTCCATGACGGTGGCGGGATCGGCCAGGGGCGCGGCCAGCGCCGCGTCGGCCGCGCGTGCGATGTCGGCCGCGGCGGCCGCTTCCAGCGCGGCCAGGGCATCGGCCGCCACGCCGTCCGCCGCAAGGCGCTGCCGCAGGCGCGCGATGGGTTCGCGCTGCCGGGCCTCGGCCAGTTCGCCGCGCGGCCGGTAGCCCTGCAGGTCGCCGTAGTAGTGGCCGACCAGCCGCTGGGTCATCATCTCGATCAGCGCCGGGCCTTGCCCCGCGCGGGCGCGCGCCGCGTGATGGGCCACGCAGTCGCGCACCGCGGCCACGTCGTTGCCGTCCACCCGTTCCCCGGGCATGCCGTAGGCGGCGGCCCGCTTGTGCAGTTCGGCATCGCGCACGGTCTCGGCCACCGGCGTCAGTTCCGCATAGGTGTTGTTCTCGCAGATGAACAGCACCGGCAGGTTGCGGTAGGCGGCGAAGTTCATCGCCTCGTGGATGGCGCCCTGATTCATGGCGCCGTCGCCGAACGCGGTCAGTGCCACGCGTTCCTCGCCGCGCAGCGCCGAGGCCAGCGCGGCGCCGCAGGCGATCGGGGCACCGGCGCCGACGATGGAGTTCTCGCCGTAGAAACCGTGGTCGGCGGCGCTGAACATGGCCGATCCGCCGCGCCCCCGGCATACGCCGGTTTCGCGGCCCAGCAGCTCGGCCAGTATCCCTTGCGCCGGCACGCCGCGCGCCAGCGCCCACCCGTGGCCGCGATAGGTGGAGAACACCGGGTCGTCCGCCCGCAGCGCCTGGCACGAGCCCGCGTAGATGGCTTCCTGGCCGATGCACAGGTGGACCGAGCCCTGGATGGATTGCGCCTTGCGCAGCTCGGTGATCTTTTCCTCGAGCAGGCGGATGCGCAGCATGGTGTCCAGGGACGCGAGTTCGCGCGCGAACGGCCCGTCGCCGGATGTCGCCTGGAGGCTCATCGGGCGGCCTGCACGTGCTTGGCGGCCAGGGCGTCGGCCGTGCGCACCAGCAGCGACAGGTCAGAGCCGACGATGACCACCGTGGCGCCTGCCGCGACGTAGCGTTCGCATTCCGGGGAACCCGCCAGCACGCCGGCCGGCATGCCCAGGGCCACCGCGCGCCGTATCCCTTGCTCGATGGCTTCGACCACCTCGGGATGGTTGGGCTGCCCCATGTGCCCCATGTCGGCCGACAGGTCGGTCGGCCCGAAGAACACCATGTCCACGCCTTCCACGCGGCAGATCGCGTCCAGGTTGGCCATGGCCTCGCGCGTCTCGATCTGCGCCAGCAGGCAGGTCTCCTGCGCGGCGCGCGCGTAGTATTCCTTGTCCCGGCCATAGCGCGTGGCGCGCATGGTGCCGCCCAGGCCGCGTACGCCGCCCGCCGGCGGGTAGCGGGTGTAGCGCACGGCCGCGCGGGCTTCGTCGGCGTTCGAGATGTTGGGCACCATCAGCGCCTGCGCGCCCAGGTCCAGGTATTGCTTGAACGAGGCGGGCTCCAGGATGGGGACGCGTACCGTGGCCGCCGTGTGGCCAGCCGCCAGCGCCGCGAACTGGGCATGCAGGTGGGGCATGCTCTGGGGCGAATGCTCCAGGTCGAACATGATGAAGTCGAAACCGCTGTCCGCCAGCGCCTCCACGGTCTGCAAGGCGTTGGAGACACAGAACAGTCCATACTGGGGGTGCCCGGACTGGATCAGGCGCTTGAAGCGGTTTTGCACGGGGGATGAAGTCATGTCTTACTCCGGTGAAATGCCTGCCTTGCGTTGGACCTCCTGCCAGATCGGCAGGTCGGCCTTCATTTGCGCCATCATCTCGGCAGGGGTGCTGCCGGTCAGCTCGACGCCGCTGCTGCGGAATTTCTCGCGCAGCGCGGGTTGGCGCAGGATGGCGCGCAGCTCGGTCGACAGTTTGTCGACGATGGGTTGGGGGACGCCGGCCGGCGCGACGATGCCGAACCAGAACGAGGCGTCGAAGCCGGGCACGGTGTCGGCGATGGGCGGGATGTCGGGCGTGCCGCTGGCGCGCGTCTTGCTGGTGACGCCCAGCACCCGCAGCCGTCCGCCGTGCACCAGGGGCAGGGCCGAGGTGCCGACGTCGAACACCAGCTGGATCTGGCCGCCGACGAGGTCGCTCAGCGCCGGCATGCTGCCCTTGTACGGAATGTGGACCATGTCCGTGCCGGTCATGGACTTGAACATTTCCGCGGTCAGGTGCAGCGAGCTGCCCGCGCCTATCGAACCGAAGCTCAGCTTGCCGGGATTGCCGCGGGCATAGGCGATGAGGTCGGCCACCGACTTCACCGGCAGGGAAGGATTGACCACCAGGTACAGCGGGGTGGTGAAAGCCAGCGATACCGGCGCGAAATCCTTGAAGGGATCGTAGGGCAGGTTCTTCTGGGCCGCGATGTTCAGCACGAGGCTGGACAGGCTGCCCAGGAACAGCGTGTAGCCGTCGGGCGGCGACTTGGCCACGAACTCCGCGCCTATCATCTGGCTGGCGCCTGGCTTGTTCTCGACGATGACCGGCTGCCCCAGGCGCTGCGCGAGATTCAGCGCGATGTCGCGCGCGGCGGTATCGCCGATGCCGCTGGGCGGGTAGGGCACCACCAGCTTGATGGGTTTGACCGGGTAGTTCTGGGCGTGCGCGCCCGGTGTTGCCAGAGCGCAGGACAGCACTGCGCTCGTTGCCGCGAGCAGCTTGAGTAGTCTCATCATCGTCTCCGGTATGGCGGCGCTGTGTCCGCGCCGCTTCAAGCTTGAGGGAAATCAGCGGGTCATCGCTCCTGCCCGACGTAGCCGTGGGGGTTGCCGAAGCGCTCGGTCATGACTTCGCCCAGTGCCTTGGATTTGTGCGCGACCCAGCCGCCGGACAACACGGCGTACTCGTCCGGGTGGGACAGCGCCTGGGGCGTCCTGCCCGCCATCTCGTCGCGGATCAGGCCCAGCAGCAGGCGGCGCATGCGCACGATGCCCAGGTCGGTGGGACCGAGGTGTTCCCGCGTGCGGTCGGCGATCGGTCCTTGGCTGTCCTGGATGGCGGCGTCCTGCTCGGACACGCCCTGGATGCCGGTGAAGCTGTTGTGCTTCTGGTCCTCGCGATCGATCAGGTAGTCGTTGCGCAGGTTCCGGTAGGGCACGTAGTGCTCGTCCACCTGGGCGTGGATGGTGTGTCCCTGGCGCGCCGCCTCCCGCTCTTCCTCGGTCAGCGGCCGGTCCGGGTTCCAGGTGTAGGTGTAGATCCAGCACGAGGTGTCGTTCACGGGCACGAAGGTCTGCCCATGGTAGTTCTCGCCGGGAAACGCGCTGGGCGCCAGCGCATGGTTGGGGACCAGGTAGTGGGCGATGCGCCAGTACAGGTCGTCGCCGTCGGCCTTGCGCGCCCCGCCCACCACCAGGCCGGCGGGGAACTCGTCCACCGAGAAGGCCGGCATGGGATCGTCGCGCACCCATTTGAAGCGGTCGTTGCGCACGGCCTGCGCGCCCAGCGCGGCGTGCTTGATCCGTTTCATCACTGCTTCGGCCGTCCCGGCTTCTTCCGTACCCAACAGCATGTGCAGGAACGAGAAATGGGTCGTGTCCAGCGCGCCCTCGACGCATTGCAGCCAGTTGCAGTCCTGCCACTTCTTGCTGACGTAGCGGTGCGAGGGCGGCACCAGCGCGAAGGCCAGCTTCGGCAGCGGGGACGGTTCGGCGGCCGGCCCCATGTAGGCCCAGACGCATTCGCCCCACTCCCGCGCGGGATAGGCCTTCAGGCGGATGCGATCGCGGTAGGGCGAATCGGCCGGCATGGTGGGCATGTCCAGGCAGCGTCCGTCCACGTCGAACTTCCAGCCATGGAACACGCAGCGCAGCCCAGCGTGTTCGTTGCGGCCGTAGTAGAGATTGGCGCCACGGTGCGGACAGACCGGATCGACCACGCCGACGCGTCCGCTGCTGTCGCGAAAGGCCAGCAAGTCCTCGCCCAATACCTTGATGCGCTTGGGCGGACAGTCCGGCTCCGGCAGTTCCTCGGACAGCAGGACCGGCACCTAGAACTGGCGCAACAGGCGGCCGGCGGGGGTGCCGGGACCGGAACGGGTGATCAGTTCGTTGTCTTCCGCGCTCAGCATGATGTGGCCGTCTCCTTGGTGTTCGTGCAGGAAGTGTCGTGCCGTGCGGGAAATCGCTGGTAGGGAAGTTCGGATATTTTGAATAGCATTCTGCAATGCCGAATACGCCCTGGAACGCCATGCCGCGCAATCCCTACCAGATCGACGAGGAGCCCAGCGACATCGAGTTCGACGCCTACGAGGCGCACGAGGGCGACCGGCTGTTCGCCTCCACCCTGGCCAGGGGGATGCAGATCCTGCGCTGCTTCACGCCGCTCGAGCCGGCGCTGGGCAACAAGGAGCTGGCGCGGCGCACCGGCCTGTCGCCGCCGACCATCTCGCGCTTCACCTACACCCTGGTGAAGCTGGGCTACCTGCGGCCCGACACGCTGTCGGGCAAGTACCCCTGGCGCCGGGCGTGGTGTCGCTGGGCTACCCGCTGCTGGCCTCGATCACCTTGCGCCAGTTGGCCCGCCCGCTGATGAACGTGCTGGCCGAGTCGATGAACTGCTCGGTGTCGATGGGCATACGCGACCGACTCAGCATCGTCTATGTGGAGACGAGCCGCATCACGAGTTCTTTCGCGCCGCAGCTCTCGGACATCGGCCTGCGCTTTCCCATCGTCTCGACCGCCATCGGCCATGCCTTCATCTCGGGGTGCGAGCCGGTCGAACGGCAGAAGCTGCTGAACGAGATCCGGGTCAAGACGCCGCGCATGTGGGCCGAGCACCAGGATCATGCGGCGCGCTCGTTCGAGGCCTTCGCCAAGAAGGGGTTTTGCAGCGTCTACGGCGAGCAGCACCCCGACCACTATGCGGTGGGCGTGCCCATGGGCCGGCTGCGCGACGGCGAGCTGATCGTGTTCAACGCGGTCATTCCGCGCTTTCGCGCCTCGCGGCAAAGCGTGGAGGAAGGGCTGGCGCCCAGGCTGGTGGAAATGGTGGCGCAGGTGCGCCGCAGCAGCTACGCGGTCTGACGCGGCCGCCGCCGCAGGGTATCGTCGAATGCCGCCGCGTTGCGCACGCCCTGGTCCTCGAAGTTGGTGTTGAACAGCACGTGGACGTTGGCCGCGGCCTGGGTGAGCCGACGCACCAACTCGGCGATGCGCTCCAGTTCCTCGGGCGTGTATTCGTAGACGAAGCGGCCCGACGAGGCGGCAAGGCGCCGGCGGTTCCAGGCCTGGCTGTTGCGCCCGTGCAGGCGCACCACCGCCAGGTCGGGGCGCGTGGCGGCCCAGACGGCGGGTACGCTGTTCACGTACTGGTCCGGGCTGTCGACCACGGTGTGGGCCGCGCCCAGTTCGCGCAGCAATGCCAGCGTGCCGGGCCGGCCCGCCGGGTCCAGCCAGCCGCGATGGCGGAATTCCACCGCGTGCACCTGGTCCTCCATGCGGCGCGCGCAATCGCGGACCAGGGCGCGGCCGGCGGCGTTGTTGCGCACCCGGGGCGAGTACTGGAAATGGACCGCCGCCAGCTGGCCGCTCTGGCGCAGCGGCTCCAGGCCTTGCAGGAAGCGGCTCCACAATTCGTCGCGCAGTTCGCCCGGCAGGGTGGCATGGTCGACGACGCGGGCGCCGGACGGGAGTTCGGCGGCGATGTCGGCCGGCAGCGCCGCGACCGGGGTCAGGTGTCCGGTGAACAGGCGAAAGGCCTTCAGGTGGAAGACGAAGTCCGGCGGCGTGCGCCGGGTCCACAGATACGCCGTGCGCGCGGCGGGCAGGCGGTAGTAGCTGCTGTCCACCTCGACCAGCGGGAAGCGCGAGGCATAGAAGCGCAGCCGGTCCTCGGCCGTGCGGGCGGAGGCGGGATAGAAGCGGCCGCAGGCCAGCAGGGTGGGATCGGTCCAGGACGAAGTGCCGACACGCACGGCCATGGCGGGAAATCCGAAGGAGGGGAGGGGCGTTTATACTGGATGAATATACAGTTTTCCTGCGTCCCATGTCACATGTCCCCGACACGCCGGCCCACGATCCCTGGGCCGACCTGAACCCCCGCCAGCGCGAGGCCGTCGAGTACGGCACGGGCGCCGACGCCGACCGTTGCGGACCGCTGCTGGTCATCGCCGGCGCGGGCTCGGGCAAGACCAGCACGCTGGCCCACCGGGTGGCCAACCTGGTCCTGAAGGGGGCCGATCCGCACCGGATCCTGCTGCTGACGTTCTCGCGCCGCGCCGCCATCGAAATGGAGCGCCGCGCGGGCCGCGTGATGCAGGCCGTGCTGGGCATGGGCGGGCAGCCGCCGTCGCTGCCCTGGGCCGGCACCTTCCACGCCGTGGGCGCGCGGCTGCTGCGCGACTACGCCTCGCGCATCGGCCTGTCCGACGCCTTCACCATCCACGACCGCGGCGACGCCGAGGACCTGATGGGCTTCGCGCGGCACGAGCTGGGGTTCTCGGGCACCAAGTCCCGCTTTCCCCTGAAGGGCACCTGCCTGGCCATCTATTCGCGCGCGGTCAACAGCCAGGCGCCGCTGGCAGGCGTGCTGGCCCGGCACTTTCCCTGGTGCGCCCAATGGGAGGAGCAACTGAAGACGCTATTCGGCGCCTACGTGCAGGCCAAGCAGGACCAGCACGTGCTGGACTACGACGACCTGCTGCTTTATTGGGCCGAGATGACGAAGGAGCCCGCCATCGCCGCCGAGCTGGGCGCGACCTTCGACCACGTGCTGGTCGACGAATACCAGGACACCAACCGCCTGCAGGCGGAGATCCTGCTGGCCATGAAGCCCGACGGCCGCGGCCTGACGGTGGTGGGGGACGACGCCCAGTCCATCTATTCGTTCCGCGCCGCCACCGTGCGCAACATCCTGGATTTCCCCTCGCAGTTCTCGCGCCCCGCGCACGTCGTCACGCTGGACCGCAACTACCGTTCGACCCAGCCCATCCTGGATGCCTCCAACGCGGTCATCGCCGAGGCGCCCGAGCGCCACGCCAAGCAGCTCTGGACCGACCGCGCCTCGTCGCAGCGGCCGCAACTGGTCTACGTCAGCGACGAGCCGGGGCAGGCGCGATGGGTGGCGGACCAGATCCTGGCGCGGCGCGAGACCGGCGTGCGGCTGATGTCGCAGGCGGTGCTGTTCCGCTCGGCCAGCCACAGCGCCGGGCTGGAACTGGAGCTCACCCGCCGCAACATCCCCTTCGTGAAGTTCGGCGGCCTGAAGTTCCTCGAGGCCGCGCACGTCAAGGACGTGCTGGCGCTGCTGCGCTGGGCGGCCAACCCGCTCGGCCGCCTGTCCGGGTTCCGCGTGGCGCAACTCATGCCCGGCATCGGTCCGGCCACCGCCGCGCGCCTGCTCGATGCCATGGCCGGATCCGCGCAGGCGGTGCAGGCGCTGGCTGCTTTTTCGCCGCCCGCCGCCGCCGCGGAAGACTGGAAATCCTTCGCCGATACCTTCGTGGCGCTCAGCGACCCCGGCCTGGCCTGGCCCGCGCACCTGGACCTCGCGCTGCGGTGGTACGGTCCGCACCTGCAGCGGCTGTACGACGACGCTGTCGTGCGCCAGGCCGACCTGGACCAGCTGGCACGCATCGCCGGCACCTACGGATCGCGCGAACAGTTCCTGACCGAACTGACGCTGGATCCGCCCGACGCCACCAGCGCGCAGTCGGGGCAGCCGCTGCTGGACGAGGACTATCTCATCCTGTCCACCATCCATTCGGCCAAGGGTCAGGAATGGAAGGCTGTCTACGTGCTGAACGTGGTCGATGGCTGCATACCGTCGGACATGAGCACCGGCGATGCCGACGAGATCGAAGAAGAGAGGCGGCTGCTGTACGTGGCCATGACCCGCGCCAAGGAAGACCTGCAACTGGTCGTGCCCCAGCGCTTCTACGTGCACCAGCAGAGCGGAATGGGCGACCGCCACGTCTATGGCACGCGCAGCCGCTTCATCCCGGAGCGCATGCTGCCGCTGTTCGAGATCCTCCCCAAGGCCAGGCAGGGCATGCCGGCAGCCGCGCCGGCGGCCCAGCCGGCGGTCCGGATCGACATCGCCAGCCGCATGCGCAACGCCTGGCGCTAGGCGCCAAATGCTTGACGCAAAAATATTTTAAGTATGAAATAATAGCCACCAGACAGGCGGATACGCGTGTTCCGCCGCCATTTTTCCAGCCGTCGAGCCGGCCAGCGGAGGACTCATGAATATCGCGTGCATCGGAGGAGGGCCCGCCGGGCTGTATTTCGCGCTCTTGATGAAGAAGCGTGATCCATCATCGCGCATCGTCGTCATCGAGCGCAACCGTCCTTACGATACCTTCGGCTGGGGCGTGGTGTTCTCGGACCAGACGCTGGGCAACCTGGTGCAGGCCGACGAGCCCACCGCGCGCCGCATCCTCCAGTCCTTCAACCATTGGGACGACATCGACGTCCATTTCAAGGGACGTACCATCACGTCGGGCGGCCATGGCTTCTGCGGCATCGGCCGCAAGCGCCTGCTGAACATCCTGCAGGACCGTTGCCAGGAGCTGGGCGTCGAGCTGGTGTTCGAGACCGAAGTGGACGACGACCAGGAAGTCGCCCGCCGCTACGGGGCCGACCTGGTCATCGCCTGCGACGGGCTGAACAGCAAGGTCCGCAAGCGTTACGAGGACGTCTTCAAGCCCGACATCGAGACCCGCGCCTGCCGTTTCGTCTGGCTGGGCACCAAGAAGCTGTTCCCGGCCTTCACCTTCGCGTTCGAGGAAACCGAGCACGGCTGGTTCCAGGCGCATGCCTACCAGTATGACGGCGATACCTCGACCTTCATCATCGAGACGCCCGACGAGGTCTGGCAGCGCGCCGGCATCGACAAGATGAGCCAGCCCGAGGCCATCGCCTTCTGCGAAAAACTCTTCGCCAAGTACCTGGACGGCCAGCCGCTGCTGAGCAATTCGCCCCACCTGCGCGGGTCGGCGAACTGGATCCGTTTCCCGCGCATCGTCTGCGGCAGCTGGGTCCACTGGAACGACATCGACGGCAAGCGCGTACCGGTCGTGCTGATGGGCGACGCGGCCCACTCCGCGCATTTCTCCATCGGTTCCGGCACCAAGCTGGCGCTCGAGGACGCGATCGAGCTGGCGCGCTGCTTCGATACCTACCAGGGACAGGATCTCGAGGGCGTCATGGCCGGCTACGAGGCGGTGCGGGCCATCGAGGTGCTGAAGATCCAGAGCTCGGCGCGCAATTCCATGGAGTGGTTCGAGAACGTCGACCGCTACGTCGACCTCGAACCCGAGCAGTTCGCCTATTCCATGCTGACGCGCAGCCAGCGCCTGTCGCACGAGAACCTGCGGCTGCGCGACGCGTCCTATGTGGAAGGCTACGAGCGCTGGTTCGCGCGCAAGGCGTTCGCGGCGGCCGGCCTGGCCGAGCCCCCCGAGCCGCGCGGCAAGCCCATTCCCCCCATGCTGACGCCGTTGCGCGTGCGCGACCTGGTCCTGAAGAACCGCATCGTCATGTCGCCCATGGCCCAGTATTCGGCGGTGGGCGGCACGGTGGGCGATTTCCACATGGTGCACCTGGGCAGCCGCGCGATGGGCGGGGCCGCCATGGTCGTCGCCGAGATGACCTGCGTGTCGGCCGACGCGCGCATCACGCCGGGGTGTCCCGGGCTCTACCGCCCCGAGCATACCGAGGCCTGGAAGCGCATCGTCGATTTCGTGCACGAGCATACCGATGCCCGGATCGCCGTGCAGATCGGGCACGCCGGCCCCAAGGGGTCGACCAAGCTGGCCTGGGAAGGCACGGACATGCCGCTGGAGTCCGGCAACTGGCCGCTCATCGCCGCGTCCGAGGAACAGTATCTGCCGGGCGTGTCGCAGGTGGCTCGCGCGGCCACGCATGACGACATGCGGCGCATCCTGGGCGATTTCGTACGGGCCACCCTCGAGGCCGAGAAGGCCGGCTTCGACTGGCTGGAGCTGCACTGCGCCCACGGCTACCTGCTGTCCACCTTCATTTCCCCGCTGACCAACCGCCGCACGGACGAGTATGGCGGCAGCCTGGAGAACCGCTGCCGCTATCCGCTCGAGGTCTTCGCCGCGATGCGCGAGGTCTGGCCCGCGCACAAGCCCATGAGCGTGCGCATCTCGGCGCACGATTGGGTCGAGGGGGGGATCACGCCGGACGACGCGGTAGCGATCGCCCGCCTGTTCAAGGCCGCGGGCGCGGACATGATCGATTGTTCGTCGGGCCAGGTCAGCAAGCGCGAGCAGCCGGTATACGGGCGCATGTTCCAGACGCCGTTCGCCGACCGCGTCCGCAACGAGGCCGGGATCCCGACCATCGCGGTGGGCGCCATTTTCGAGGCCGACCATGTCAACGGCATCATCGCGGCCGGGCGCGCCGACCTGTGCGCGCTGGCCCGGCCGCACCTCGCCAATCCGGCGTGGACGCTGCTGGAATCGGCGAAGATGGGATGGGACGTGACGTGGCCCAAGCAATACTATGCGGGCCGCCTGCAACTGGAACGCAACCTGGAACGCGAACGCCAGATGGCCGCCGCGACCCAGGGCATGTCGCCGCGCGAAATCGCCGCGCGCCTGTTGGAGTAAGGAAGGGACCACCCCCTACGCCCTTCGGGCGCCCCCTCAAGGGGGCGGCACTGGCGGACCGGCAAAGCCGGATCCGCGGTGCCCTGGGTCTGGGCATGAGTCATACGATGGAGTGGTGACATAGCTCATGGATCAATTGAACGGAAAGCATGCGCTGGTGACCGGCGGCGCGCGGGGCATAGGCCTCGCCATCGCCCGCGAGCTGTTGCGCCAGGGGGCCGCGGTCACGCTGACGGGCCGCGACCTGGCTGCGCTGGATGGCGCGGTGGCGGCGCTGGCGCCGCTGGGCGCCGCGCATCGGGTGCGGATGGACGTGGCCGACTCGGCCTCGGTCCAGCAGGGCATGGCCGAGGCCGTGCGCGCGGCCGGACGCATCGACATCCTGGTCAACAACGCCGGCCAGGCGGAATCGGCGTCCGTGGGCAAGACCGACGATGCCTTGTGGGCGCGCATGCTGGCGGTCAATCTGAGCGGAAGCTTCTATTGTTCGCGCGCGGTCCTGCCCGGCATGCTGGAAGCCGGCTGGGGGCGCATCGTCAACGTGGCCAGCACCGCCGGCCTGATCGGCTATACCTACACGGCGGCCTATTGCGCCTCCAAGCATGGCGTCGTCGGATTGACGCGCGCGATGGCGCTGGAGGTCGCCACCAAGGGGGTCACGGTCAACGCCGTGTGTCCCGGCTTCACCGAAACCGACCTGGGCCGCGAGGCCATCGCCAACATATCCGCCCGCACCGGCCGCAGCCAGGCCGAGGCCACGGCGGCGCTGGCCGCGTTCAACCCGCAGAAGCGGCTGGTGCAGCCCGACGAAGTGGCCAATGCCGCCGTCTGGCTGTGCCTGCCCGCCTCGGCCGCGATGAACGGCCAGGCCATCGCGGTCGCGGGCGGCGAAGTCACTTGAAGGAGTAAAGATGGCTCGCAAGCCCGTCGACGAGACCGCAACCGGCGCGGGGCGCGAACCCGCGCCGGTGCTCGACCTGGAAGCCAGGTTGACCGAGGACCACCACCAGTCGCTGGTGCTGTGGCTGCGCATGCTGTCCTGCACGGTGCGCATCGAGACCGAGATCCGGTCCAGGCTGCGTGCCGAATTCGACATCACCCTGCCGCGCTTCGATCTCATGGCCCAGCTCGAGCGGCATCCCGAGGGATTGCGCATGGGCGAGCTGTCGCAGCGCATGATGGTGACCGGCGGCAACGTCACCGGCATCACCGACCAGCTCGAGCAAGAAAAATTGGTGGTGCGCGAGCCCTCGCCCGAAGACCGGCGCGCCTTCGTGGTCAAGCTCACGCCCTCCGGACGCAAGGCCTTCGCCAAGATGGCGGCCGTGCACGAGCAATGGATCGTCGAGCTGTTCTCGACCCTGCCCGCGGCTTCCAAGGACACGCTGATCGAACTGCTGTCGCAATTGAAACAGGGGCTGACCGACCGGTTGCCCACCACCGAACGCAAATAGAACAGGGGATGACGACCATGCGCTATGTTCATGGGGAAAAACAGATGCTGCACGGCGGCCGTACCGCCATGGCCGACTACGCGGCCCGGCATTTCTCGCTGCAGGTGCGCGACGCGGTCGCCATCGTCACGCTGGACCGGCCCGAGCGCAAGAATCCGCTTACCTTCGACTCGTATGCCGAGCTGCGCGATTTCTTCCGCGCGCTGGCGTATGCCGACGACATCCGCACGGTGGTGGTGCAGGGCGCCGGCGGCAATTTCTGTTCCGGCGGCGACGTGCACGACATCATCGGTCCGCTCACCCGCCTGGACATGCCGTCGCTGCTGGCCTTCACGCGGATGACGGGCGACCTGGTGAAGGCCATGCGCGCCTGCCCGCAACCCATCGTGGCGGCGGTGGACGGCGTGTGCGCGGGCGCGGGGGCCATCCTGGCGATGGCGTCGGATATGCGCCTGGGCACCGCGCGCAGCAAGACCGCCTTCCTGTTCACCCGCGTCGGCCTGGCCGGCTGCGACATGGGCGCGTGCGCGCTGCTGCCGCGCGTGATCGGACAGGGCAGGGCGTCCGAGCTGCTGTACACCGGTCGCTCGATGGGCGGCGACGAGGGCGAGCGCTGGGGGTTCTTCAACCGCCTGTGCGAACCGGAAACCTTGTCCGACCAGGCCTACGAACTGGCGTCCAGCCTGGCGCAGGGGCCGATGTTCGCCCACGCGATGACCAAGCGCATGCTGCACCAGGAATGGAACATGGGCATCGAGCAGGCCATCGAGTCCGAGGCGCAGGCCCAGGCCATCTGCATGGCCACCAATGATTTCCACCGCGCCTATCACGCGTTCGTGGCGAAACAACGGCCCGTCTTCGAAGGGGACTGACCCCCCCCTACGCGCTTACGCGCGCCCCCCAGGGGGCGGCACTGGCGGACCGGCGGAGCCGGATCCGCTGTGCCCTGGAAAGTAATTCAGTGGAGTTGAGATGAGTGAGACATCGAATTCGAGCAGGGCGCAGCACCTGGCCTGGCCGTTCTTCGAACTGCGGCACCAGGAACTGGTGGCGGAGCTCGACCCGTGGGCGGCGCGGCGCGTGGCGCATGCGCATGGCGGGGATACCGACGCGACCTGCCGTGGGCTGGTGCGCGCGCTGGGCGAGGACGGGTGGCTGCGGTATGCCGTGGCCGGGCTGGAACACGGCGGCCTGACCAATACCATCGATACCCGCGCCGTCTGCCTGATCCGCGAGACGCTGGCCTATCACGACGGGCTGGCGGATTTTTCCTTCGCCATGCAAGGCTTGGGGTCGGGCGCGATCAGCCTGTTCGGCACCGGCGACCAGCGCGCACGCTACCTGCCGCGCGTGGCCGCCGGCCAGGCCATCGCCGCGTTCGCGCTGTCCGAACCCGAGGCGGGCTCGGACGTGGCCGCAATGGCCTGCGCGGCCACGCTGGACGGTTCGCACTACGTGCTGGACGGCAGCAAGACCTGGATTTCGAACGGCGGCATCGCCGACTTCTACGTGGTGTTCGTGCGCACCGGCGAGGCGCCGGGCGCGCGCGGCATCACCGCGCTGGTGGTCGATGCCGACACTCCCGGGCTGGAAATTGCCGAGCGCATCGACGTGATCGCGCCGCATCCGCTGGCGCGGCTGCGCTTTGCCGGCTGCCGCGTGCCGGTGTCCCAGCGGCTGGGCGAGCCGGGGCAGGGCTTCAAGGTCGCGATGGCCACGCTGGACGTCTTTCGCACCTCGGTGGCGGCCGCGGCGCTGGGCTTCGCCCGCCGCGCCCTGGACGAGGCGCTGGCGCGCGCGACCTCGCGCCGCATGTTCGGCCAGACGCTGGCCGATTTCCAGTTGACCCAGGCGAAGCTGGCCGAAATGGCCACCGGCGTCGACGCCGCGGCGCTGCTGACCTACCGGGCGGCCTGGATGCGCGACGGCGGCGCGCGCATCACCAAGGAGGCGGCCATGGCCAAGATGACCGCCACCGAGACCGCGCAGCGCGTGATCGACGCGGCGGTGCAGATGTTCGGCGGGCAGGGCGTGGTCAGCGGCGAGACGGTCGAGCGGCTGTACCGCGAGATCCGCGCGCTGCGCATCTACGAAGGCGCCACCGAAGTCCAGCAACTGATCATCGCCCGCGAGCTGCTGCGCGCGGCGGGCGCGGCCTGAAGAACGACGAAAGGAGAACCCATGGCACCGAACATCGAGATACTGCAGCCGGCCGGATGGCCCCGCCCCCGCGGCTACAGCAACGGCCTGGCCGCACGCGGCAAGCAGGTCTTCATCAGCGGCATGATAGGCTGGGAGCCCGACGGCGTGTTCCGCGCCAAGGACTTCGCCGGCCAGGTCCGGCAGGCGCTGGCCAACATCGTCGAGGTGCTGGCCGAGGCCGGCGCGGGGCCGGAGCACATCGTGCGCATGACCTGGTACGTGCTGGACAAGCGGATCTACGTCGCGTCCTACGAGGACATCGGCAAGGCCTATCGCGAGATCATCGGCCGCCATTTCCCCGCGATGACGGCGGTGCAGGTGGCCGGCCTGGTCGAGGACGAGGCCCAGGTCGAGATCGAGGTGACGGCGGTCGTCCCCGACTGACCGCATCCGGGTCGCGTGGCGCGGGGGGGATGGGTATCATTTCACGTATGGACGCTTGCACACACGGAGAACCATCGTGAAAGACACCCCCCACAGCCTCAAGCCCGGGTACTACTGGTATTTCATCGACACCGACCCGCCGTCCGTCATCCACATCCACGACACGGGCGCGGCCAGCCTGATGGGCACCGACTACGAGGTGCCGCCCGAAGACGTGGCGGAAATGATCTCGCGCGGCGAGACCTTCGTCTGGATCGATCCGCCGCTGGTGCCCTAGTTACAGGGTTTCAGTGCCAGACGCCGGCCTCGACGAAGATGTGCCGGCTGGCTTCCAGCAGTTCGGCGCGGGGCGCGCCCAGCTTGATGGCTTCGCCCACCTGCAGCGGCACGTACTTGGTGGCCGACACCAGCACCGGCTGTCCGGCCGGCTGGCCCGGCCAGCTCAGGGCCAGGCAATGCTGGTGGTGCGGTTTCTCGCCTTCGTACTTGGCCACCGCGACGCCGCTGCGCAGCTCGATGGCGGTGCCCGCATGATGGTCGATCTCGAACTGCGGCAGACTGCCCAGGAATCTGATGTAGGGATGCAGCGCGGCCATCGTCGTCTCCCCCGCGTACCGGGTGAAGCTATCCTACTTCAACGGGGGATTTCGTCCAATGCCTGCGCGATACTGCGCTTGCCCTTGCCGAAGGTATCGGCGTATTGCCGCGTGAAGGCGGCGCCGAAGAAGAATATCTGCGCCGAATAGTAGATCCACAGGATCAGCGCGATGACCGAACCGGCCACGCCGTAGGACGACGCCACGCTGCCGTGACCCAGGTACAGGCCGATGACGCCCTTGCCGATCAGGAACAGCACGGCCGTCATCAGCGCGCCCGGAACGACCTCCCGCCAGGGGATATGGATACTGGGCAGCAGCTTGAACACCACCGCGAACAGCGCCGTGACCACGGCGAACGAAAACAGGTTGGACACCAGCAGCGCCGCCGTCGAGAACACCGATTCGGCCCAGTACGCGTGCCAGTATTCCTGCAGGGCGGCCAGCGCGGCGTTGATGGCCAGGGAGATCAGCAGGAACAGGGCCAGTACCAGCACCAACCCGAACGACAGCAGCCGGCCGCGGACCAGGGCCCAGATGCCGGACGTCCTGGACGATGGCACGTCCCACAGCTCGTCCAGACTCTCTTTCAGTTCCGAGAAGGCCGTGGTCGCGCTGAACATCAGCAGCACGGTCGAGATCAGGGCGGCGGCCCAGCCCTTGTCCGATTGCTGGGCGCTGGCCAGGACGGTCTGGATGGCCTCGGCCCCCTGGCGCCCCGTCAGCGAGCCGATCTGGCTGACGAGCTGGTTGCGCACGGCATCCTCGCCGAAGAAGGCGCCGGCGATGGCGATGACCAGCAGCAGGATGGGCGCCAGCGAGAACACCATGTACAGGGCCAGCGCCGCGCCCTTGCTGGCGGCGCGGTGATCGGACCACCGGCGCGCGGTGTCCCACAGCAGCGCGACGATGAGCACGCGGCGCAGACGGTCCAGGTAAGGGCCCAGGGGCATGGCGGCGGCGTCTCCGAAGGAACGGCATGGCTCCATTCTGGGCGTGGGGCGGCGCAGCGTCAGTATCCGAACACAAACCGACGCAAATGTAGATTTTGCTAACGCGTTACCGATGTGCGACCATCGGCCGGTTAAATGTGCATCGCGGCGCGACCTGGAACATTCGGAAAGGACATTCATGAGGCATCGAATCCTGCTGGCCATGCTGGGGACCCTATGCGCCACGGCGGTCCACGCGCAAGGCGCCGGATCCAACGTTTTCGGCGTGGGCTGGATGCATCTCGCCCCCCAGGATTCGAGCAAGCCGTTGACCATCGTCGCGCCCGGCGCGGTGGCGGGGCCCGTACCCGATACCGGATCGTCCCTGGAAAGCGCGGATACCCTGGGACTGACCTATACGCGTTTCCTGACCGACCACGTCGCGGCCGAACTGGTCCTGGGCGTGCCGCCCAGGTTCAAGCTGAATGGCGAACAGGCATTGGCGCCGGTGGGGCTGCTGGGCTCCGCCCGCCAGTGGAGTCCGGCCGTGGTGTTCAAGTATTTCTTCGGCCCGGCCGACAGCGCTTTCCGGCCTTTCGTCGGAGCCGGGCTGAGCTACATCTGGTATTCGGACGTGCGCCTGACCGATGGCTTCCAGCGCGCGGTGTCGGCCACCGTCACCCGGAACACCAATCCCGGCTTGAAGACCGATGCCGAGGTCGACAGCAAATGGGCGCCGGTGCTCAATGCCGGCGCCGCCTATCAGATCGGCAGGAACTGGGGGGCGCTGCTGTCGGTATCCTACCTGCCGGTCAAGACCCGTGCCCGCCTGCGTACCCATGGCACGCCGGTGGGCACGATCGAGAGCCAGGCGGACCTGAAGATCAACCCCATCGTGGGCATGCTGGCCGTCACCTACCGTTTTTGAACGGCGCCGGCGTCAGTCCTGCGCGCTGAAGCCGGTCTGGGCCACGATGTCGCGCCAGCGCGCGATTTCGCTGCGCGTGTAGGCGGCCAGCGCGTCGTGCCCGGCGTAGGCCGGATTCACGCCTTGCTCGACCAGCTTGCGCTGGACGTCGGCATCCTTCATCACCTGGCCCACGGCCTCGTCCAGCTTGTTCACCACGGCGGCGGGCGTGCCCTGGGGGGCATACAGCCCGTACCAGCCGGTGGCGTTCACGTCGGGGTAGCCGGCTTCGGTCATGGTCGGGACGCCGGGGGCGGCGGGTTGCCTGCGCGCTCCGGTCACGGCCAGGATCTTCAGCTTGCCGCCCTGGGCCAGCTGTTGCGCGACCTGCAGGACCACGAAACCGAACTGCACCTGGCCGCCGACGAGATCGGTCACCAGGGGCGCCGAGCCCTTGTAGGGGACATGCTGCATGTCCAACTGCGCCTTGCGGTTGAACATGTCGCCGGCGAACTGCGACGGCGAGGCGGCGCCGAACGATCCATACGAATATTTGCCGCGCCCGGCCCGCAGCCAGGACACCAGCTCGCCCAGCGAGGCCGCCGGCACGCTGGCCGGGGTGGCCAGGGCCAGCTCGAAATCCACCAGCCGCGCCACGGCGGTGAAGTCCTTGACGGGGTCGTAGGGCAGTTTCTTGAAAGTGACGGGATTGACCGCCATGGTCTGGGCAAAGCCCATCAGCAGCGTGTAGCCGTCGGCAGGGGCCTTGGCGGCGGCGGCCGAGCCGATGAAGCCGTTGGCGCCGGCCTTGTTCTCGACGATGACGGGCTGCCCCAGGCGGGTGCGCAGCTTGTCGGCGACCATGCGGGCGACGACGTCGGGCGTGCCGCCCGCCGGGCCCGGCACCACCAGGGTGATGGGGCGCGAAGGATAGGTGTCGGCCTGCGCGGCGGTGGCCGCGAGCAGGCAGGAGATCGTCAGGATGGCGTGGCGGAACATGATTTCCCTCTTTGCTGCGAACCCCCCATCCTAAGGGCGGGATCGCCGCGCCGGGTAATGAAAATCCCCGCCCGGGATATGCCGGTTGCCTATATCGACATGCCTGGCACGGGAAGTTTCGGGGTATTCCTTAACGAAACCGGTGTGGGCAACGGTACGGTTTTTGCTATTCTCGAGAGGACGCTACTCCGGGGAGGTGGTCGATGCGCCTGACGTGCGCTGCGGGTTTGAGACAGGGCGCACAGGGCGCGCGCGGTTGGGCCGGAACGTTCCTCCTGGCGGTGGCGGCGGTCGTCGCGGCTGGCTGCTCGCCCGGCGGCCCCGACGGCGGCACGCCGCTGAACAGCCCCTACGCGGCCGGCGCCGAGCGCGAGAACGTGATGTACACGGCGTTCACCCAGCGCTCGCCCAAGTACCTGGACCCGGCCAGTTCCTATTCGGTCGACGAGACTCCCTACACCTACCAGATCTACGAGCCGCTGTATGGCTACGACTACCTGAAGCGCCCCTACCAGCTCGTGCCCCGGGCCGCCGTCCGGGTGGTCGATCCGGTCTACCTGGACGCGCAGGGCAACCGCCTGCCGGACAGCGTGCCGGGCGAACAGGTGGCGCAAAGCGTCTACGACATCCCGATCAAGCCCGGCATCCGCTTCCAGCCGCACCCCGCATTCGCGGTGGACGAGGCCGGCCGGGACGTGTACCGGCACCTGGCGCCGGCCGACCTGGAAGGCAAGTACGCCATCCCGGACTTCCCCCGCACCGGCTCGCGCGAGCTGACCGCCGACGACTACGTCTACGGCATCCGCCGCCTGGCCACCACCCGCGTGGTCTCGCCCATCTACGCGCACATGACCGACTACATCGTCGGCTTCAAGGAGTACGGCGACCGCATCCGCGCCGCCGACGCCGAGCTGCGCAAGGGGCTGGCCCCGACCACGCGCGACCTGCCGTGGCTGGATTTCCGCCAGTACGCCTTCGAAGGCGTGGAGGCGCTGGACCCCCATACGCTGCGCATACGGATCAAGGGCAAGTACCCGCAGTTCAAGTACTGGCTGGCCATGACCTTCTTCTCGCCCATCCCGTGGGAAGCGGACCAGTTCTACAGCCAGGCCGGCATGGCCGAGCGCAACCTGACCCTGAACTACTGGCCGGTGGGCACGGGGCCCTACATGCTGACGGAGTATCGCGAGAACCGCCGCCACGTGCTGTCGCGCAATCCCAATTTCCGCGGCGACCCCTATCCCTGCGAGGGCACGGACGAGGACCGCGCCGCCGGCCTGCTGGAGGACTGCGGCAAGCCCACCCCCTTCATCGACCGCATCGTCTTCAACATCGAGAAGGAAAGCGTGCCGCTGCAGGGCAAATTCCTGCAGGGCTACTACGACGTGCCCCAGGCCGAGCGCGGCGAGTACGGCGTGGCCTACCTGGTGGCGGCCGGCGATTCCAAGGAGAAGGCGGCCCTGTACGCCGAGCGCGGGCTGAAGCTGCCGACCACGGTCGAGACCCAGAACTGGTACATGGGCTTCAATTGGCTGGACCCGGTGGTAGGCAAGGGCGACAACCCCGCCCAGGAGGAGCGCAACCGCAAGCTGCGCCAGGCCATCAGCATCGCGGTGGACTGGGAGGAATACGTCACCATCTTCGAGAACAGCCAGGCGCAGGTCGCACATGGGCCGCTGCCGCCGGGCCTCCTGGGCTATCGCGATCCGCCCCCCGGCGCCAACCCGGTGGTCTACGACATAGACGGCGACAAGGTGACCCGCAAGCCGCTGGCCGAGGCCAAGAGGCTGCTGGCTGAAGCAGGGTACCCGGATGGCCGCAACGCGCAGACCGGCCAGCCCCTGGTCCTGAACTACGACGCGATGGGCGGCGTGTCGCCCGGCGCGCGTTCGCAGTTCGACTGGCTGCAGCGCCAGTTCGGCAAGCTGGGCATCCAGCTCGAGGTCCGCTCCACCGACTACAACCGCTTCCAGGACAAGATGCGGCGCGGCGTGGCGCAGATCTTCCTGTGGGGCTGGAACGCCGACTATCCCGATGCCGAGAACTTCCTGTTCCTGCTCTACGGCCCGAACGGCAAGGCGAAGGAGGGCGGCGAGAACGCCTCGAACTACGTCAATCCCGAGTTCGACAAGCTGTTCGAGCGCATGAAATACCTGGACGACGGGCCCGAGAAGGAAGCCCTGATCGCCCGCATGGTCGCGATCGTGCAGACCGACGCCGCGTGGATGTTCGGCTATTTCCCCAAGTCCGGCGGCGCCTACCAGCAGTGGGTGGGCAACGGCAAGCCGACCCAGATGATACGGAACAACCTCCAGTTCATGAAGATCGATTCCGCCCTGCGGACCCGCAAGATCGCCGAATGGAACCAGCCGGTCTGGTGGCCGGTGGCGCTGGCGGTGGTGCTGCTGGTCCTTCTGGCCGTGCCCGCATGGCGCATGGTCCGGCGCCGCGACCGCGCCGTGGCCGTCCATACCGACCGTCCCACGGGAGATGCGGCATGACCGCCTACATCGTGCGCCGGATCCTGTATGGGGTCCTGATCCTGATCGGCGTCAACCTGTTCACGTTCATGCTGTTCTTCGCGGTCAACACGCCGGACGACATGGCGCGCCTGTCCATAGGCGGACGCCGGGTCACCGCCGACGCCATCGAGAAATGGAAGGTCGAGCGCGGCTACGACAAGCCGCTGCTGGTCAACACCCAGGCCGAGGGCGCGCGGCGCTATACCGACACCATCTTCTTCGACCGCTCGGCCCGGCTGTTCGTGTTCGACTTCGGCGCCTCGGACGCCGGCCGGGACATTGGCTACGAGATCCGGCAGCGGGTGGGGCCCAGCCTGGCGCTGGCGGTGCCGACCTTCCTGCTGGGTTTGTTCGCCAGCGTGGCGTTCGCGCTGCTCCTGGTGTTCTTCCGGGGAACCTACCTGGATTTCTGGGGCGTGGTGCTGTGCGTGGCCATGCTATCTATCTCGGCGCTGTTCTACATCATCGCCGGGCAGTATCTGTTCTCCAAGACCCTGCGCCTGGTCCCGCTGTCCGGCTTCGCCGGCGGGCTGGACGCCATGCGCTTCCTGGTGCTGCCCGTGCTGGTGGCCATCATCGCCAAGCTGGGGCCCGAGGCACGTTTCTACCGCGCGCTGTTCCTCGAGGAAATCGGCAAGGACTACGTTCGCACGGCCCGCTCCAAGGGGCTGTCCGAGCGCCTGGTGCTGTTCCGCCACGTGCTGCGCAACGCCATGCTGCCCATCCTGACCAGCACCATCTCGGCCATTCCGCTGCTGTTCATGGGCAGCCTGATCGCCGAATCCTTCTTCGGCATCCCCGGCCTGGGCAGCTACACCATGGACGCCATCAACGCCCAGGACTTCGCCATCGTGCGGGCCATGGTGTTCATCGGTTCGGTGCTCTACATCATCGGCCTGATCCTGGCCGACATCTCCTACACGATCGCGGATCCGCGCGTGCGTTTCGAGTAAGAACATGCCCAAGATCGTCTTTCTGTGGACCGACGTCGCGCTGTTCCTGCTGGTGCTGGGGGTAGCCTGCTACGCCTGGCACGCCCGCCGCACGCCCAACCTGCGGGCCACCTGGGCCCGGGTGGCCCGCGACACGCCGGCCATGTGCGCCGTGGTGGTGTTGGGCGTGTTCGTGACGATCGGCTTGCTCGATTCCCTGCACTACCGGCCCTTGCTGGAATCGGTGGAAGTCAACGGCGGGAAAGGCGCGCGCGCCTATTCCCCGGTCACGCGCTCGGTGCTCGACGCCTTGCTGGAAAAACCCATGGCGGGGCGCGAGAAGACCTACTCGGCCCCGCTGGCGGTGCGCCAGTTCACCAAGGAATCCATGTTGGTGGACGGCAAGCCGGTGCGGGACTATCCGCGCCTGCGCCACGGCGGCGCGCACCTGACCGACCCCGACACGCAATGGCTGGGGGACGTGCTGCGGCGCACGGCCGTGGGCGTCGTGGCCGGCGGCCTGCTTGCCGGCGCCGTGGCCCTGCTGGTGGCGGGCGCCCTGGCGCATCGCGGCGGGCAGGGCTTTGCCGTGGCGTGGCGCGACATCGTCCACCGGCGCACCGCCGTGCCGCTGGCGCCCATGCTGCTGACCTTCGGCATCATCGCCATCCTGGCGGGCGCGGCCGTATCCCTGTCCACCGGCTATCACGTCATGGGCACCGACAGCACCGGCAACGACGTCCTCGTGCAGACCGTCAAGAGTTTCCGCACCGCGCTGGTGATCGGCAGCCTGACCACCCTGGCGACCCTGCCGCTGGCCCTGGCGCTGGGCATCATGGCCGGCTATTTCAAGGGCTGGGTCGACGACATCATCCAGTACGTCTACACCACGCTGACCTCCATTCCGGGCGTGCTGCTGATCGCCGCCTGCGTGCTCATGGTGCAGGTCTTCATCGACAACAATCCCGACCTGTTCGAGACCGGCGCCGAACGCGCCGACCTACGCCTGTTCCTGCTGTGCATCATCCTGGGCGTGACCGGCTGGGCGGGGCTGTGCCGGCTGCTGCGGGCCGAGACGCTCAAGCTGCGCGAACTCGACTACGTGCTGGCCGCGCGCGCCTTCGGCGCCTCGCCGGTGCGCATCATGACCCGCCACCTGCTGCCCAATGTCATGCATATCGTGCTGATCACCGTGGTGCTGGATTTCTCGACCCTGGTGCTGTACGAGGCCGTGCTGTCCTACCTGGGCGTGGGCGTCGATCCCTCCATGAATTCGTTCGGATCCATGATCAACCTGGCGCGGCTGGAAATGTCGCGCGATCCCATGATCTGGTGGAGCCTGCTGTCGGCCTTCGCCTTCATGCTGGCCCTGGTGCTGTCCGCCAACCTGTTCGCCGACGCCGTGCGCGAGGCCTTCGACCCGCGCGCCCGGGCCTACCGGCCGGCGTGGGCCAGGGCCCGTTCGGCCAAGATGCTGGAGGACCGCTGATGAACGCCCCCGCGGAAACCGCCATGCTGGACGTGCGCCGCCTGGACGTCCGGCTCGACAGCGACCACGGCGTTGTCCATGCCGTGGATGCGCTCGACCTGGCCATCGCGCGCGGCCAGACCTTCGCGCTGGTGGGCGAATCCGGCTGCGGCAAGAGCATGACCGCGCTGGCGCTGATGCGGCTCCTGCCCGACGCCGGGCGGATCGAGCGCGGCCAGACCTTGCTCGAAGGCGTGGACCTGAACCGCCTGCCCGAGCGCGACATGCGCACCGTGCGGGGCCGCAAGATCAGCATCATCTTCCAGGAACCCGCCACCAGCCTGAACCCGGTCATGCGGGTGGGCGACCAGATCGTCGAGACCATCGCCACCCATACCTCGCTGCGCGGGGCGGCCGCGCGCGCCAAGGCCGTCGAGTGGCTGCGGCGGGTCGGCATACCCGAGCCCGAGCGGCGGGTGGACGACTATCCCTTCCAGTTGTCGGGCGGCCAGAAACAGCGCGTCATGATCGCGATCGCGCTGGCGGCCGAACCGGAACTGCTGATCGCCGACGAGCCCACCACGGCGCTGGACGTCACCATCCAGGCGCAGATCCTGGAACTGCTGAGCGCCCTGCAGGCCCAGCTCGGCATGGCGATGATGCTCATCACGCACGACCTGGGCATCGTGCGCAGCATGGCCCACCACGTCGCGCTGATGTATGCCGGCCAGATCGTCGAGTCCGCGCCGGCCGACGAATTCTTCCGCCATCCCCGCCATCCTTATGCGCGGCTGCTGTTCGGCGCGCTGCCCAGCATGGGCCGCCGCGGCGAGCACCTGGCCGCCATTCCCGGCACCGTGCCCGCCCTGAACCAGGCTTTCGGCGGCTGCCGCTTCGCCCAGCGCTGCCCGGCCCACGCAGCCGAATGCGACGCCGCGCCGCCGCCCCTGGTCCAGGATGCGCCCGAACACGCCGTGCGCTGCGTCCGGCTGGCCGAGATCGACGCCGCCCGCGCGGCGGGCAAGGCCGAGCCGCTGCCCGAGGTGCACGTCGTGGCGCCGTCCGAGGCCGCCGTGGCGGCGCCCGCGCCGGCTTGCGCCGCCTCCGCGCCCGGATCCGGTCTCTTGAGCGTGACCGACCTCAAGGTCCATTTCCCCATCCGCAAGGGCGTGCTGCGCCGCACCACCGGCTGGGTCAAGGCGGTGGACGGCGTGAGCCTGTCGCTGGATACCGGCAGGACGCTCGCCCTGGTCGGCGAATCGGGCTGCGGCAAGACCACCACCGGCAAGGCCTTGCTGCGCCTGCTGGACGGCGTGGCCACGATCTCGGGCCAGGCCAGTCTCCAGGGGCACGACCTGCTGCGGGCCGGCGGCCGCCAGCTCAAGCGCCTGCGGCGCGACATCCAGATCATCTTCCAGGACCCCTACGCCTCGCTGAATCCCCGCATGCGCGTGGGCGAGATCCTGGACGAGGGCTTGGCCTCGCTGCGTCCCGACCTGGACGCCGCCAGCCGCCAGGCCGCCATGCTGCGCCTGCTGGACCAGGTCGGGCTGCGCGCCGATGCCCGCGACCGCTACCCGCACGAATTCTCGGGTGGCCAGCGCCAGCGCATCGCCATCGCCCGCGCCCTGGCGGTCGAGCCCAAGCTCATGGTGTGCGATGAACCGACCTCGGCGCTGGACGTCTCGGTGCAGGCGCAGATCCTCAACCTGCTGCACGCCTTGCAGCGGGACATGGGTATCGCCTACCTGTTCATCACCCACAACTTCGGCGTGGTCGAATACCTGGCCGACGACATCGCCGTCATGCAGGGCGGCCGCATCGTCGAGACCGGCCCGGCCGAGCGAGTCCTGACCCGGCCGGACCACGCCTATACCCGGCAGCTGCTGGACGCCGTGCCGCGCTTCGACGTCGAGGCGGCCTGAACGAACAAGGAGACCAAGCATGTCGTACGAAGGAAGTTGCCATTGCGGGGCCGTCGCGTTCGAGGTCGACGCCCCCGTGCCCGCCCAGGCCATGAGCTGCAACTGCTCCCATTGCCGCCGCAAGGGTTTCCTGCTGAGCTTCGTGCCCGAAGGCCAGTTCAGGCTGAAGCAGGGCCAGGACCAGTTGCGGTCCTATTTCTTCCACGCCCACAAGATCGAGCACATGTTCTGCGCCACCTGCGGCACGCAATCCTTCGCCCGCGGCGCCATGCCCGACGGCACGCCCATGCGGGCGGTGAACCTGCGCTGCGTGCCGTCCATCGACCTGGACGCCTTGCAGATCAAGCGGGTGGATGGGGCCAGCTTCTAGGCGGGCCGGCAGGGGCGGGAGGGCTAAAATGGATTATCATTCCGCTCCTGGCGCCGCATAGGGAAGCGTGGCAGAGTGGTCGATTGCACCGGTCTTGAAAACCGGCAACGGGCAACCGTTCGTGAGTTCGAATCTCACCGCTTCCGCCAGAGAACGTGAAAGCCCCTTGATTCAGTTGAGGATCAAGGGGTTTTTCTTGCCGCCGGGCCGCCCCAAGGCAAAATGGCTTCAAAATGTTCGCGGACCCGCCCGCCATCCCCGACTGGCGTAATCTTCCCAGACGTCTTCCCGATGCAGGAGAACCCGCCATGACCATCGCCAAGAACACGATCTGCCTGTGGTACGACAAGGACGCCGAGGAGGCGGCCCGCTTCTACGCCAAGACTTTTCCCGACAGCGCGGTGCACGCCGTCCACCGTGCTCCCGGCGACTATCCATCCGGCAAGACCGGCGACGTGCTGACGGTCCAGTTCACGGTGGCCGGCATTCCCTGCCTGGGCTTGAACGGCGGGCCGGCCTTCAGGCACAACGAGGCGTTCTCGTTCCAGATCGCCACCGATGACCAGGAAGAAACCGATCGCTACTGGAACGCCATCGTCGGCAACGGCGGCCAGGAAAGCGCATGCGGCTGGTGCAAGGATAAATGGGGTATTTCCTGGCAGATCACGCCGCGCGTGCTGACCGAGGCCCTGGCTGCCGGCGGCGGGGAAGCCAAGCGCGCGTTCGCGGCGATGATGGAGATGAAGAAAATCGACGTCGCCGCGATCGTGGCCGCGCGGCGGGGCTGACGCGCGGTATCCGGCTCAGGCCGGCGCGCAGCCGGCCAGCAGGTCGATGACCGCCCGCGCCGCGCGTGTCTGTACCCGGCCCCTCCGGCAGCACAGCACGGTGGCCGTCCGCGCCGCCGAGGCGCCTTCCAGTTCGATCATCACAAGCTCCCCGGCCGCCGCGTCGGTGGTCACCGCATAGTCCGGCAGCACCGTGGCAAGTTCCCCGCCACGCACGGCGCGCTTGATGCTCTCGATGTGGTCCAGGTTGAGGACGGCCGTGAGCGGCAGTTGCCGGCGCGTCGCGGCCTGGTTGAGCCAGCGCCGGGTCTCGAAGTTCGCATCGAGCAGGGCCAGCGGCTGCGCGAGCAGCGTCTTCAGGTCGACGCGGCGGCGCCGGGCCAGCGCATGGTCCGGCGCGACGGCTACGACGTAGCGCGTGACGAAGCGGTGGACGATCTCCAGGTCGGGGTCGTGTTCGTCCGGCGCCAGCGCAATGCCGAGGTCCACCGTGCCGTCGTGGACCAGGCGCAGGACCTGTTCCGAGCCGGCGACCCGGGCATCGAAGGTGATGCCCGGGTGCGAGGCGCGGAACCGGGAGATGGCGGGCAGCAGCCAGCCGGTCATGACGCCTTCGATCGAGGCGAGGCCGACGTTGCCCCGCACCAGCCCGTGCAGTTCATCGATGCGCGCCCGCGCAAGCTCCATGTCGCGCAGGCTGTTGCGCATCTGCGCGGCCACGATGCGGCCTTCTTCGGTCAGTACCATGCCGGTCTGGCTCCGCTCGAACAGGGGGGAGCGAAACGCGTGTTCGAGCAGTTGGACCTGGCGGCTGATGGCCGACGGGCTCAGATGCATCAGCTCGGCGGCACGCCGGATCGACCCGGTTTCGGCGACGGCGAGGAAGTAGCGGTAGGCGGGGATCTGCATGGGAGTCTTATGTCCTGGTGTGCAGTTTATTAGAACATGATGTTCGATACGTTCGGATGGACGGGACACCTGGCTGTCACGAGAATGGAGGCCCACTGAAAATGTCGCCTCGGGAGTATGTGGATGTTCAAGGCTGCTGTCGTCCAAGCATCGTCGGTCCCCTTCGAGCCGCAGAAGACGGCGGAGAAGGCTGCCGGCCTGATCCGTACCGCCGCGGGGGAAGGGGCGTCGCTGATCGTTTTTCCGGAAGCCTTTCTTGGGGGATATCCCAAGGGTTCCGCGTTCGGGACCGTGGTCGGCCGCCGCACGGATATCGGACGGGCGCATTTCCGGCGCTACATGGAGGGTGCCGTTACCCTGGATGGTCCCGAGCTGGCGTTGCTGGGCGAGGTCTGTGCCGAGACGGGTGTCCACGTCGTGATGGGGGTGATCGAGCGGATGGGGCGCACGCTGTACTGCACCAGCGTCACGCTTGCCCCTGGAGCCGGCCTGGCCGGCTTTCACCGCAAGCTGATGCCGACCGGCCAGGAACGCATCATCTGGGGTTTTGGCGACGGCTCGACGATCGCTCCGGTGGATTCCCCGCTGGGCCGCATCGGTTCGGTCATCTGCTGGGAGAACTACATGCCGGCATTCCGGCAGGCGATGTACGCGCAGGGGACGGAAATCTACTGCGCCCCGACCGCCGATGACCGTGCCAGCTGGGCGCCCACGATGATCCACGTCGCCCTGGAAGGGCGGGTGCACGTGCTGAGCGCGTGCCAGGCCATCAGGCTGGGCGAGTATCCGCCGTTCTATCGCGAGGATTTCGGCATGCAGGCGGCGGACGAGGACTATCTCATGCGTGGCGGCAGCATGATCGTGAGTCCCCTGGGCGAGGTCCTGGCGGGGCCGGTGTTCGATACCGAGACGATCCTGTACGCGGACATCGATACCGGGATAGGCAGGGCCAGCAACGTGGATTTCGACGTCTGCGGCCATTATTCCCGCCCGGACATTTTCAGTCTGACCGTGAACACCACGCCCATGCAGCCAGTCACTTTCGTGGCCGACTGAGCGCGTCGATAGTCGTTGGGGAATTGGGAGAAATCATGTCGGCACAAACATCAACGATCAAGCATTCCAAGAAACACGAACGTCTCGTCATCGTCGGGTCCACGCTGGGCACGCTGTTCGAGTGGTACGACTTTTTCCTGTTTGGCGCGGTGGCGTCGGTGTTCTCGAAGCTGTTCTTCGCGCCGTTGTCGCCGTCCAGCGCGTATCTGTTCGCGCTGATCGCCTTCGGCGTCGGCTTTGCCGTGCGTCCGCTGGGGGCGCTGCTGTTCGGCCGCCTGGGCGACATGATCGGGCGCAAGTACACCTTCCTCATCACCATCGTGCTGATGGGCGGCGCCACATTCTGCGTGGGCCTGATTCCGACGTATGCGCAGGTCGGCATTCTGGCGCCGATTCTCCTGCTCTTGCTGCGGGTGCTGCAGGGCCTGGGCCTGGGCGGCGAATACGGGGGGGCCGCGATCTACGTGGCCGAGCATGCCAGCCCGGGTAGGAAAGGGCGCAATACCAGCTGGATCCAGATGACCGGCGCCGGCGGCTCCATCCTGGCGCTGCTCGTGGTCTATGTCTGCCGCACGAGCTTCGGCGAGGCCTTCGAGGAATGGGCCTGGCGCATTCCGTTCCTGCTTTCCGCGGTCATGCTGGCGATCTCGGTCTATATCCGCACGGTGCTGCATGAATCTCCCGTCTACATGAAGATGAAGGCCGAGGGCAAGACGTCCAGGCAGCCGATCAAGGAAACCTTCGGCAGCTGGGCCAACATCAAGGCCATGCTGATCGCCCTGTTCGGCCTGGTCATGGGCGTGACGACGGTGCTCTACACGGCGCAGACCTATTCGTTCTTCTTTCTTACCCAGACGCTCAGGCTGGACATAGGCACGGCCAGCTTCCTGAACGCCATTTCCCTGGCGATCTGCCTGCCCATGATGTGGTGCGCCGCGGCCATCTCGGACAAGATCGGCCGCAAGAAGGTGATCCTGACGGGCTGCCTGCTTGCTGCGCTGACGATCTTCCCGGTCTTCAAGGCGCTGACGCAATACGCCAATCCCGGCCTGCAGGCGGCCTCGACGTCCAGCCCGGTCACGGTGCGCGCCGCGCCCGGCACCTGCAACGTGCAGATCGACCTGCTGGGCAAGAATCCGCCCGTGACGGAATGCGACAACGTCAAGGCCTTGCTGGCCAAGTCGGGCGTGCCCTACGACAACGTCGCGGATCCGGCCGCCGTCAGCCCCGTCACGCAGATCGGGGGCACCACGTTGACCGGCTTCGACGCCGCGGCGCTGAAGTCCACGCTCGAGCAGGCCGGCTACTCCAGCCAGGCGGATCCCGCGCGGGTCAACCACGGGATGGTGATACTGCTGCTGGTCATCCTGTGCGTCTTTTTCGCGATGGTCTATGCTCCTCTTGCCGCCGCGCTGGTCGAGATGTTCCCCGCCCGTGTCCGATATACCGCGCTGTCTTTCCCCTACCATGTGGGGAACGGGATCTTCGGGGGTTTTTTTCCCGCCGTGGCGTTCGCGATGGTCGCCTTTACCGGCGACATCTACTTCGGCCTCTGGTATCCGGTGATCTTCGCGGCCTTGTCGGTGGTGATAGGCGGCCTGTTCCTGCGCGAGCAGCCCGTCGAAGAAGAGTCGCCGGGGCTGCACGGCGCCCCTGGCCGAGCCTGAGCATCCGCATCAGTGAGCCCAGCATGAGTTTTCATATCGAATACCCGCGTACGATACCGGCCCGGCGGCCGGGGGACTTCGCCCCGGCGGCACCGAAGTTCCAGGTCCGGTGGAGCGCACCCGTCACGACGGTCGTGGCGGACTACATCGCCGTACAGCGCCAGCCCTCGGACCTGGGCGCGGAACGGGCCTTCTTCGACAGGGCCCGGGCGGCATTCGCCAGCCCGTGGGGGCCGGATTGCTTCGACGAGGTCCGTTGCACGGACGAGGCCGGCTTCGCCAATTCCATCGTCATCGCATACTGGGTCGACCTGACGCGGTACGCGGCCTGGAAGCACCGCGACGCATTCAACGGCTGGTTCGCATCGCCGGACCGGGAAAAGGAAGCGGTGGGCCATTGGCGCGAAACCCTGGTCGTGCCCTACGACCGGGTCGAGACGATTTTCTCCGAACCTTACTACCGTGCGGGCATCGCGCGCACGAACGGCTGCGAACTGGAGCCCATGTATGTCGCCGGCTATTTCGGCGCGATGCGCGACCGGCTTCCCATTTCGGCCGTTGATCCGCTGGACTCCCCCCATGGGGACGAGGCTCCCGAAGGCGGGTTCGATGCCGGCGCCGGCAGGCGGATCAGGATAGACGTACCGCCCAACGTGGTGAACATCCGCTCGGGCCAGTATTGGGCGCGGGCCGAAGGCGAGCAGCTGGACGACTATTACGCCAATCTGCAGCCCAAGCTGGACACGGGCATGGCGTATCTCAAGGACCATGCCGGCACGACAGGGTGCCTGTCCCTGCGTTCGCTGGTCGCGCTGGACCGCGAAGGCAACGAGCTCAGGGAAACGTCCAAGCACGGCTATTTCCTTTCCCTGGCGCCGCTCGAGCGGTGGGCGGCCAGCCACAAGAGCCACCTCGACATCTTCAGGCACGCGCTGGCCAAGCGCCGGCAGTACGGGGCCGAACGCAGCGTCGTCACCTGGCATGAAGTCTTCGTGATCGGCAGCACGCCTTCCTTTGAGTATGTGAACTGCCATTCAGGGACTGGCCTGCTGCGCTTTGCCCAGATCTGGGGAAGCGGCGTGGCGCGGCCTTGACCGGAGCCGCCGCCATGCCCATCCGCCTGTATTCGATGACGTACTCGGGACACGGCCATCGCGTGCAGTTGTTGCTGTCCCTGCTCGGACTGCCCTACGAGAAGATCGATGTCGATCCGCACGGCGGCGTCCTGAGGACGCCCGAGTTCCTGGCGATGAATCCTTTCGGGCAGGTCCCCGCCATCGTCGACGGCGACACGATTCTTCACGATTCGAACGCCATCCTGGTGTACCTGGCGAAGAAGTACGGCGGGCCTGCCTGGCTGCCTGAGGACGCCGAAGGAAGTGCGCTCGTGCAGCAATGGTTCTCGCTGGCGGCCGGACCGATCGCGTTCGGTCCGTGCGCGGCGCGGCGATTGCGGGTCTATGGCGAGGAACTGGTCCCCATGGGCCATGCGGTGGAGATCAGCATGAAGCTCTTTCCTGTGCTGGAGTCGATGCTGTCGGGGCGGATGTTCGCCATCGGGGAACATCCCTCGCTGGCGGATGTCGCGGCGTATACCTATATCGCGCATGCGCCGGAGGGTGGGCTGTCCCTGGAGGCGTACCCGGCTATCAGAGCCTGGCTGGAACGTGTCGAAGCATTGCCCGGCTTCGTCCCCATGCCGGAGGCACCCGCCCTTGACGAAACCCCGCCATAGGACGGCGGGAAGGGGAGGCGGATTACTGCCGGTTGCCGCCCGTCTTGCTTCGAAACAGCATCCATTCCTCGACCACGCGTCCGTCCGGAAGGTGGCAATAGCCCACCGTTCCATTCGCTTCCTGGCGCAGCTCGACCCTGCCGCCTTGTTCGATGCAGTACTCGGACGCCGGGTTTGCGATCCGGGCGGTCCCGGCCCTATCGGGCATGTCCGCGCATCCCGCCGCCAGGGCAAGGCCGATTACCAGGGGTGCTTTCATCTGAAGTCCTTTCATGTGTTGCCATATCCTCGTTCAAGCCGACAGCATCCGATGAATCAGGTCCGCCGTATTCGTCGCTGAAAATTTCTTCATCAGACTCGCGCGAAACACCTCCACCGTGCGCGGACTGATGCCGAGTTCCCGGGCGATCACTTTCGAGGTCTTGCCGTCCAGGAGTCGCGATGCGACTTCGCGCTCGCGAGGCGTCAGGGCCTCCGACGTGTGCGGCCGCTCGGCGCTGACATCCTCGAAGGTCCAGATCCCTGCCTCGTGCGGGCGCTCGCGGTTGAAGGCCCGGCCGGTCACGCGGCACCAGAAGTGCTGGCCGGTGGCGCGCTTCATGATACGCGTATCGGCATAGCGCCCATGCTTGTTCAGGATGGGGGCGATGCGCCTGCCCAGGCGCTCGAATTCCTCGGTCGTGGGATACAGCTCGCGGAACGACGCGCCCAGCAGGATTTCCCGGGACGCGTGGAAGACGTCGCAGACATAGCTGTTGCAGTCGACGATGATCCGGTTCTTCGAGAGAGCGAGGCCGATGGGCGCCATCTCGAAGGCCAGGCGATAGTCCGAGTCGGTGGACACCGGCGCTCCTAAGCAAAACTACGTAGATGGCTACGTAGTATCTTTCAAACGCTCGCCTTGCGCCAGCCCCTGGCCGCGAAGGCGATGCGGTGGTTCCAGTCCTTGGAGGAGGTGTCGTGAACAAGATTTATCCATCCGCCCCCGATGCGCTCGCGGGCGTCGTGAAAGACGAGCAGATGATCGCGGTGGGCGGCTTCGGCCTGTGCGGTATCCCGGAGGCGCTGATCGAGGCACTGCGTGCCTCGGGCGTCAAGGGCCTGACCGTGATCTCGAACAACGCCGGCGTGGACGGCTTCGGGCTGGGCAAGCTGCTGGAGACGCGGCAGATCCGGAAGATGATCTCGTCCTACGTGGGCGAGAACAAGGAGTTCGAACGCCAGTACCTGAGCGGCGAGCTGGAGCTGGAGTTCACGCCGCAGGGCACGCTGGCCGAGAAGCTGCGCGCCGGCGGGGCGGGCATCCCGGCCTTTTTCACCAAGACGGGCGTGGGGACCCTGGTCGCCGAAGGCAAGGAGCTTCGCGAGTTCGACGGGGAAACCTATGTGATGGAACGGTCCCTGGTGCCCGACGTGGCCCTGGTCAAGGCGCATGTGGCCGACCGTGCCGGCAACCTGCGCTTCCGCTACACGGCTCGCAACTTCAATCCGGCGGCCGCCACGGCGGGAAGGATTACCATTGCCGAGGTCGAGGAGATCGTCGAGGTCGGCGATCTGGCGCCCGACGACATCCATCTGCCGGGCATCTACATCCATCGCATCGTGCAGAACAGCCATCCTGAAAAACGGATCGAACAGCGCACGACGACCAAGGCGGAGAATTGATCATGGCATGGAGCAAGGACCAGATGGCGGCGCGGGCCGCCCGGGAACTGCGCGACGGTTTCTACGTGAATCTGGGGATCGGCATCCCGACCCTGGTGGCCAACCACGTGCCGGGCGATATCGAGGTCTGGCTGCAGTCCGAGAACGGCATGCTGGGCATCGGCCCGTTCCCGACCGAGGACCAGGTGGATGCGGACCTCATCAACGCGGGCAAGCAGACCGTGACCACGCTGCCGGGATCGTCGATCTTCGGCAGCGACCAGAGCTTCGCGATGATCCGCGGCGGCAAGATCAACCTGTCCATCCTGGGCGCCATGCAGGTCAGCGGGAAGGGCGACCTGGCCAACTGGATGATCCCCGGCAAGATGGTCAAGGGCATGGGGGGCGCGATGGACCTCGTGGCCGGCGTCGAGCGGGTGGTGATCCTGATGGAGCACGTGGCCAGGAAGAAGGATGGCGGCTACGAGCTGAAGATACTGCCCGAGTGCACGCTGCCCCTGACGGGCGTCGGTGTCGTGGACCGCATCATCACCGACCTTGGCGTGATCGATGTGACGGCGGACGGGCTGGTGCTGGTGGAGCTGGCGGAAGGCGTCAGCGCCGAGGAGATCCAGGCCAAGACGGGTGTGCCGTTGAAGATGTCGTAGGGGCCGCGTAGCGCCGGCATGGAAAGGACGGTACCCCCGTCCACAACCGGCCTGGCTGACGGCGAGTCCCCGCATGGCATCCCTTTCTGAAACGATCGTATAAAAAATAAATACGTATCCCAATATTTGGGATAAATTAATAGAAATAAAACGATCGTTTTAGAACGGAGGCGCCATGCGGTACATCACGGCGGTATTCGCGTTGTTGTCGTGCCTGGTCGCCGCCGGCGCCATGGCCCGGGACTATCCGGCGCATCCCATCCGGTGGCTGGTTCCCTATCCGCCAGGGGGCGGCGCCGACAACGTGGCGCGTGTCGTCACGCAGCGGCTGTCGCGCACGCTCGGGCAGCCGATCGTGGTGGACAACCGGCCGGGCGGCAACACCATCATCGGCACGCAGGCGCTGCTGTCCGCCGCGCGTGACGGCTACACCGTGATGAACACCGCCGAGCAGATCGCCGTCAATGCCGCGCTGTATCCCGGCCTGAAGTATTCCGCGCAGCGTGACCTCGATTTCGTGGCGCTCCTGGTGCGCACGCCCTTGCTCCTGCTGGCGCGACGGGATCTGCCCGTCTCGGACGCCGCGGGGCTCTTCGCCTACATGAAGGAACGCGGCGACCGGCTCACTTATGGAAGCTGGGGGCAGGGCGGGATGAACCACTTGACCATGGAGGCCCTGGCCGCACGAGTGGGCGTGCATCCGACCCACGTGCCGTTTCCGGGGGCGGCGCCGGCCATGCGCGATCTCCTGGGCGGCCAGATCGACCTCTATTTTTCCGATCCCGCCACGGCGCTGCCCTACCTGCGCACGGGCAAGCTGAAAGTCTTGCTGGTATCCACCCGCGAGCGCCTGCCGTATCTTCCCGACGTGCCCACCGTGCACGAAAGCGGCTATCCCGGGTTCGACATGTACAGCTGGCAAGGCGTGCTGGCCCCCAAGGGTATCCCGCCGCGGGTACTGAAGACCCTGGCCGCCGCGATACGCGAGACGCTGCAACAGCCCGAGGTGGACAAGGAACTGCGCGAGCGCGGCTTCATTCCGGATCCCGGCACGCCCGAGCAGTTCCGGGCGTTCTTCCTGCGCAGCCAGGCGGAGCTGGGAGACATCGTGCGCAGGCGGAACATCCGGATCCAGTGACCGCGGGGCCGGCATGCGCGGCTGCCGCGAGTGCGCTATCTTAGGTCCCTGTCCGTCGACGGCGTGCCGCGTATGAGCCTGATAACAAGAAAACCCGCCATGGCCGGGAGCCTGCCCAGAACGCCCGTGCCGGCGGGGGTCTTCAGGTTTGCGCTGGATGCGCTGCCCGATGGCGTGCTGCTGGTCGATGCCGACAGGCGGGTGATCTATGCCAACAAGGCCTTCATGCTGCTGTGGCAGTTTCCGGAGGAGGCCTGGGAAGGATGGAGCGAAAGCCGGATGCTGGCCCACGCCAGCGACCAGCTTGCCGATCCCGGCCGCTTCCTGGAACACGTCGAGGCCCTTCATCCCACGGATGAGGCCTACCGCGACGAACTGCACTTCAAGGATGGACGCGTCTTCGCCCGCCGCAGCGTGCCCTTCGCTGCGGATGGATCCTTCCGCGCGCGGATCTGGATCTTCACCGACATCACCGACGCCAGGTCCTCGCTGCTGGATCCCTTATCGGGCGTTCCCAACCGCCGCGCCTACACGCTGGAGTTTCCCCCCTTCGTCGAAGCGGCCGACGACGGGTTGTTGAAGTGCGTGGCGATCCTCGACGTCGACAACTTCAAGGCCTACAACGACCGCTATGGCCATGCCGCGGGCGACCGGGTGCTCAAGCGCGTGGGCGGCCTGTTGCGCGGCATGCTGGGCCGGTCCGACGACCGGGTCTTCCGGATAGGCGGCGAAGAGTTCCTGGTGGCCTGCCGCCTGAGAGAGGACGCCGAGGGCGAGTGTTTCTGCGACGGGATGCGCACGGCCATCGCGGGCATGGGGATTGCTCATCGGGGCAATCCGCCGCATGGCGTCGTGACGGCGTCGATAGGGTTCGGCATCTTCCGGGGCGAACGCCGCACGGCCGAGGTCTTCGACCGTGTGGATGCCGCGCTCTACCAGGCCAAGGCCGAGGGGCGCAACACCTTGCGGCGAGCGAGCTTATAGCGCAGACACGCGAAAGGACGAGGAGCATGGCGATGGAAACGGCAGGGCTGGAAGTGTGGACGGTGGGACATTCCACGCATTCCCTGGAAGCGTTCCTGGCGATGCTGGCCGCCCATGACATCGAGGCGATCGCCGACGTGCGGCGGCACGCGGGTTCACGCAAGTATCCTCACTTCAATCCGGATGCGCTGGGCCGCGCGCTGGCGCAGGCCGGGGTGGAGTATGTGCCGCTGCCGGAACTCGGCGGCCGGCGTTCCCCCCTTGCGGATTCCCATAACACCGTATGGCGCAACCCATCGTTCCGCGGGTATGCGGACTACATGGAGACCGAAGACTTTCGCCTGGGCGTCGATCGGCTGCTGGCATTGGCTCGCCGCCGGCGGACCGCCGTCATGTGCGCGGAAGCCGTGTGGTGGCGATGCCACCGGTCGCTGATCGCCGATTACCTGAAGGCGAGGGGCGTCTGCGTCAGGCACATCCTGGGGCCCGGGAAGAGCGAGGTTCATCCGTATACGTCGGCAGCTCGGATCCGGGACGGCGCGTTGACCTACATGCCGGACGCCTGAAACGCCGGCACGCACGGACAGGAGGAACCGCCATGGCGCGGCGCATAAGGGGTCGGCGCTACACCGCCGTATACCCGCCATCGGCCAGCAGGTCCGTGCCCGTGACGAAGGCCGCCGCGTCGCTGGCCAGGAACAGCGCCGCCTCGGCGATCTCGGCAGGGGTGGCGATGCGGCCCATGGGATGGCGGGGCGCCAGTTGGGCGCTCGCGGCCGCTTCGCAGCCGTACCGGCGAGTGAGCCGGCTGGTCATCACCGATCCCGGCGACAGGCTGACGGCGCGGATACCCTGCTGCGCATAGTCCACGGCGATCGAGCGGGTCAGGCCCAGCAGGGCCGCCTTGCTGGTGCTGTAGGCGCCCGCGCCGGGATTGGTCACGTGGCCGAGCTGGGACGCGACGTTCAGGACGACCGCGCCCGGCGCGCCCAGCAGGTGCGGAATGGCCCACTTGGCCATCAGGAAGGCGCCGGTCACGTTCACGTCCAGCGCCTGTTGCCAGTCATCCACCCCCAGTTCGGCCAGCGGCAGCCGTGGCGACACGATGGCCGCGTTGTTGACCAGGACGTGCAGCGCGCCGAAATGGGCAACCGCGGCTTCGACCGCCTGGCGCGAAGACCCGGCGTCGGCCACGTCGCAGCCCAGTGCCAGGCTGCGTTCCGGGCAGGGTCCCCGGCCGATGCGCGCCTCCGCCTCGGCCTGGTTCCGATCCAGCCATGCCACGCTGGCGCCGGCCAGCAGGAAGCGGCCGGCGATCGCCGCGCCCAGGTCGCCCGCGGCGCCGGTCACGATCGCGACCCGACCGGACAGTGGGAGGTGGGAAGAGTCCATGGGTTGCTCCGAGCTTCGGTTAATGTCGACACTTTTTCTTGATTGTCGGATATTTCGTCCTGTGGATTGACGTTTTTGGCGCTTTTATAGGGGTAAATATCTAGTTATTGGATAAAGTGTTGATAGTTTTGTGAGTCAAGGTTTATCCTGAACCGGAAAATTCACTTTTCCTCAAGGCCGTCCATGGGTACCGCTTCCGATCCGTCTCACGTCAATACGCGCCGGCGCCTGCTGCTGGCAGCGGCGCCCCTTGCCGCTTCGGCCTTTTCGGGCGGCGCGCGCGCCGCCGCGGCCGGGGCGGACTATCCGACGCGCCAGTTGACGCTGGTCTGTCCGTTCCCCGCGGGCGGGTCGGCCGACACGGTCAGCCGCCTGGCGGCGCACGCCCTGGCAGCCGAGCTGGGGCAGTCGGTGGTGGTCGAGAACAAGGCCGGGGCGGGCGGCAACATCGCCGCGGACTATGTCGCGCGGGCGCCGGCCGATGGCTACACCCTGCTGGTGGCGGGGCAGGCCATCCTGGCCATCAACAAGCCGCTCTACCGCAAGCTGCCGTACGACGCGGAAAAGCAGTTCCGCTTCGTGTCCATGATCGCGTCCATGCCGAACGTGCTGGTCATCAATCCCAAGACGGTGCCGGTGGCCGGCATCAAGGAGTTCGTCGCCTATGTGAAGGCCCATCCGGGCGACGTCAGCTACGGCTCGAACGGCGTCGGCTCGCTGTCGCACCTGACGACCGAGATGCTCGCCAAGGCGGGGGGCATGAAGTTCCTGCATGTTCCGTACAAGGGCAGCGCGCCGCTGATGGTGGACCTGGTGGCGGGGCGCCTGGGGTTCTGCTTCACGGGATCGGCGCTGGCGGCGCAGATGGTGAAGGAGGGCAGCGTGAAGGCCCTGGCGGTCACGACGAGCGAACGGATCCGCGCGCTGGCGGACGTGCCCACGCTGGTCGAGTCGGGCTTCCCGGAGCTCAACGCGCCGAGCTGGTTTTCGATCGTGGCGCCCTCGGGCGTCAAGCCCGAGGTGTTCGCGCGGCTGAGCAAGGCCATGGCCCGCGTGACCGCCTCGCCGGACTACATCGCCGCGTTGGACAAGGCGGCCAGCATCGTCGAACCGATGGATCCGGCCGCGGGCGAGGCACGCTTGAAGCGCGAGCGCGCGTTCTGGACCGAAGCGGTGACCATGACGGGGGCGACGGCCCACGATTGATTCCGGGCGGATGCCGGGAACGCAAGGAGCACAGATGGGCAGGATGCTGAGCGCCGGACAGGTCGACGCGTACGCGCGCCAGGGATACGTCAGCCCGGTGGAGGCCTTTTCCCCGCGGCAGGCGCGTGTCTACCGCGACCTGCTGGAGTCCGCCGAGCAGGCAGGTGGAGGGCTGTCCGCGGACCGGCGCCGCAAGATGCATCTCTACCTGAAGTGGGCGGACGAGATCGTCCGCCATCCGCGCGTGCTCGACGCCGTCCAGGACCTGATCGGCCCGGACATCCTGGTCTTCCACCTGACCTGCTGGATCAAGGAACCATGCACCGGCGCGTTCGTCAGCTGGCACCAGGATTCGACCTACTTCGGCCTGGAGCCCGCCCAGCATGTGACCGCATGGGTGGCGTTGTCCCCCAGCAATGAGGAAAGCGGCTGCGTGCAGGTGGTGCCGGGCAGTCACGCGCGGGGACAGCAGCGGCACTCGGTTTTCCACAACTCCATGCCCAATCGCTCCGCGGACCGGCGCATCGGCCTGGGCATCAGCTACATACCCACCCACTGCCGGTGCGACAGCCGCCAGCGCCTGTCGGCCAGCCTGGTGCGCGGCGTGGATCGCCACGGTAACTTCGACCTGGACCCGGCGCCTGTCGCCGATTTCGACCCCCAAGGCTTGCGTTGCCATGAAGCGGCGATGCGTCGCTGGCACGCCGCCCGCGCGGAGCTGATTCCGAAGGCGAACGCCGCCGCGTAGCCGCGGCGCGCGCGCCGTGTTCCAGTCGGAGTTTCCCCGGTGTTGCGCCGGGGGTACTGGCTGAACCGCGACCGCCTGGTATCGCTATCATTGTCTTCCTGGAGGCAGGTCGTCGGCCATGGGCACCGACCCGGCCATGCTCCCGGGAGACCGGCGTGGGCCGGTCGGCAGCCGTTCCATACCGAGTGCGGCATCATGAACAACAACGACACCTTGCTTGCGCTCGCCCATCCCCTGATCGCGCTTCTGCTGGCGGCCATGTTCTACGGCGCCTGGCGCTACGCGCATCGCCAGGCGCAATTCCTGTTCTTCGCGATGGGCTTCGCCTGCTACGCGGGCGGCATCTCCATGCAGATCCTGCTGTGGCCGCCTTGGCTCCTGGCTAACATCGCCTTGACGGGAGTGGCCTACGCGTGCGCCATCTTCTGCTTCGCGCGGGGCCTGACGGCGCTGGAGGACAGGCGGCTGCCCGGGCTGCCGGCCGCGCTCGTGCTGGCGGTCATGCTGGCCATACGCATGGCCAGCGCGCACGACGAGTCGCTGTTCCGGCTGCGCGTGGCCACGACGCACGTTGCCGCCGCCCTGGTGTTCCTGCTGGCGCTGTGGCAGGTCCGCCATATGGCGCGGGGAACCGCCCTGGAGCGGCTGCTGTTCTGGTGTGTCGCGGCCTGCACGCTCAGCCTGCTCCCACGGGCCATGCTGGCCACGCGGCCGGCGGACCGGTACGGCTACGACCACTCGCTTTATTGGGAGGTCATGCAGACCAGCTTCTATTTCTTCGGCATAGGCGTGGCGTTCCTGATGCTGGGCCTGACGTCGGTGCGGACCATCTCCAGCCTGAGCCAGGCCAGCCGCCGGGATCCGCTGACGGGAATGAACAACCGGTCGGGGCTGGGCGAGTTCCTGGCGGCGCGCCTGCCGCGGTGCGCGCGCTATGGCCTGATCATGGTGGACGTGGATCATTTCAAGGGGATCAACGACCGCTACGGCCATCCGGCGGGGGATGCGGTGCTGAAGCGGCTGGCGGCGATCATGGAGCAGGGCATACGGGCGGACGACGCGGTGGGCAGGTTCGGGGGCGAGGAGTTCATGGTGGTGCTTCCCGAAGCCTCGGACGACGAGGCGAGGCGGGTGGCCGAGCGGCTGCGTGTCGCGGCGGCCGCCCAGGATTTCTCGGACATCGCGCCGGGATTGCAATGCACCGTGAGCCTGGGCGTGGGCAGCTTCGAGCATGGCGTCTCGTTCGAACTGGCCTATGCGACGGTGGACGAACGGTTGGCCCGGGCCAAGCGCCTGGGCAGGAACCGCGTGGTGGGGAAGGAGCCCGGCTGGGCGGTAAGGCGCAGCTCGGGGGCTTGAATTCCCGCGGCAAAGGCGTGATTGGCCGAGGGATGTTTTGCTATAAGGAGGACGGGTCTCTTCGCCTTCCTGGCAACAAGATAGATACGCATCCGGGAATACGGTCGTGCACGGTGTCTATAACCCCTTGCTGGTATTTCTTTCCCTGGTGGTCGCATCGCTGGCCGCCTACACGGCGCTGGAGCTGACCGGCCGCATCGCGTCGCTGCCGGGATGGAAGCGTCGGCTGCCGTGGCTGATGGGCGGCGCGGTCGCCATGGGGGTGGGCATCTGGTCGATGCACTTCATCGGGATGATGGCTTTTTCCCTGCCCATTCCCCTGGGGTACGCGTTCGGGCCCACGGCGCTGTCCCTGCTGATCGCCATCCTGGTGTCCGGTTTCGCGCTGGCGGTATCGGCCAGCGGCCGTGTCCGGCTCCGTTGCTGCCTGGCGGGCGGGGCGGCCATGGGAGCGGGCATCGCGGGCATGCACTACACGGGGATGGCCGCCCTGGACATGGCGCCCGCGGTGAGCTACGTGCCCTGGATCGTGCTGGCCTCCATCGGCCTGGCCATCGCGGCCTCTGTCGTGGCGCTGTGGCTGGGCGTCGCGCTGCGAGGTTCGGACGAACCCTATATCGCCTTCAAGCGCCTGGGCGCGGCGCTGGTGATGGGGGGCGCCATCACCGGCATGCACTACACCGGCATGAGCGCGGCGCAATTCGCCCCCGGCAGCGTCTGCCTGTCGGCCAGCCAGCTGGATCCCAACTGGCTGGCAATGATGGTGTCCGGCTCGTCGCTGGCTGTGCTGCTGGGGACCCTGCTGGTGCTGGGCTGGCGCGCCAACAGCCTGGCCGACTCGCTGCGGCGGGCCAACCGGCAACTGCAATACCTGAGCATGCACGATGCGCTGACCGGACTGCCGAACCGGTTGATGCTGGTCGAGCAGATGAACCTGGCGATCCAGGACGCGGCGCGCGACAAGACGGCATTCGCGGTCTTCTTCCTGGACCTGGACGGGTTCAAGACGGTGAACGATTCGCTCGGGCATGCGGTGGGCGACGACCTGCTCAAGGGCTGCGCCCAACTGCTGTCTTCGCACGTGCGCAAGGACGACCTGGTCGCGCGCATAGGCGGCGACGAGTTCGTCATGCTGTTGCGGGGCATATCGGCACCCGGGGATGCGGCGTCCGTCGCCAAGAAGCTGCTGCGGGTGTTGCGGAACGACATGATCGGTTGCCAGGCGCGCCTGCGGATCAGCGCAAGCGTGGGGATAGCCATGTATCCGGGAGACGCCCGGGACGGCGAGGCATTGCTGGACTGTGCCGATGCCGCCATGTACAGCGCCAAGCAGGCGGGCCGGAACACCTATTGTTTCTTCGAGCCGGGCATGCACGCCAACGCCGCCCGCACGCTGATGCTGCAGCAGGACCTGCAGGCCGCGCTCGACGCAGGGCAGTTCAGCCTGGTGTTCCAGCCCAAGTTCAGCGTGGCCACCCGCGCGATCTGCGGCGCGGAGGCGCTGATACGGTGGCATCACCCGACCTTCGGCAGCGTGGCGCCCATGGAGTTCATCACCATCGCCGAGCGCTCGGGCCAGATCGTCCAGATCGGCGACTGGGTGATACGGGAAGTCTGCCGCTGCGTGAGCGACTGGCGGCGGCGCGGGCTGGAGCCGGCCCAGATCTCGATCAACCTGTCGCCCATCCAGTTCAACGTGCCTGACCTGATCGGGCGCGTCGAGGACATCCTGGACGAGATGGACGTGCCGCCCCGCCTGGTGATGTTCGAGATCACCGAGACCGTGGCCATGCTGAACGCGGGCCGTACGGCCGAGATCGTGAACCGCTTCCGCGCCCGCGGCTTCGACATCGCGATCGACGACTTCGGCGCCGGCTATTCGAGCCTGGCCTATCTGCACCGGTTCAAGGTCAAGCAGATCAAGGTCGACCGGCTGTTCACGTCGGAACTGGACCGCAATGAAGCCGAGGCCAGGGCGCTGCTGTCGGCCATCGTGACGCTGTCACACGCGCTCCACATGGAGGTAGTGGCCGAGGGCGTGGAGAACGAGGCGCAGATGCGTTTCCTGACCGAGCTGGGGTGCGACGAGGCGCAGGGCTTCCTGTTGGCGCATCCGCTGTCCGAAGAGGCCTTCCGCAGCCTGCTGCAGCCCATGGCGTCGTTCGCGCTAAGACGGATCGCCGCGCTGGGACAGCCGCGTCGCGCCGACTGATATCTCTTCGGCCAGGAGGCGCAGCAGCGGTACGTAGCGGTTCGAGATCTCGCGGTCCGGAACGACGTTGCGCTGCAGGACGAGATTGATGGCACCTATGGCGTGGCCGCGCAGACGTACAGGGAAGGCGATGGCGGCGACGCTTTCTTCGTTCACCAGTTCTCCCTTGTTGACGGCATAACCGCGGCGCCGGGTCTCGCGCAGCACGCGGCCGACATATGCCTTGTCGCGGGCAACGGCGCCGATGGCATCGCCGCGTTCCCGCAGCAGGGTCAGGGTGGCTTCCCGTTCCTCGTCCGAACAATAGGCCAGCCAGGCACGGCCTATGGCCGAGGTCAGCATCGCGATGCGTGTACCGATGGTGGCCCGGTGCTGTGACAGCAGGCTGGAGCGATGCGTCGATTCCCGCACGATCATGAAGCCGCCGTCGGGCGTGGCGAGATCGCTGGGCCAGGACAGGGCGCTGAGGTGCGCGCTCATGGCGGGCGAGGCGACCCGGTCGATCCAGTCCGCGCCGACGTAGCCTTCGGCCAGTCGCCGCACCTCGAAGCTGAGCACGTACAGCGCGCCGTCGTCCTTGTGGTGGACCAGGCCTTCCTGCCTGAGGGTCTCCAGCAGGCGCTTGACGGTCGTGCGATGCAGGCCGGTCAGCCGGGCCAGTTCGACCACGCCGCCCATGCCTCCCGGCATGCCGTTCAGCGCCCGCAATACCGCCAGTCCCCGGCTCAATCCACGGACTTCCTTGTAGGCCGAATCCTCGGGTTTTCCAGTAAGCAAATACATGGTTTTTCGTTTGATGGTGCACCAGGTGCACCTACTATACAGGGGCATGGGGCGGCATCAGACTTCCTCCCGCATTCGACGCGGCGGCATCGCCGGCGAGAACCAAGGAGACGACATGAATGCCATTCGACGTGCGTTCTGCACGATGGCGGCGCTGGCCGCCGCGACCCTCACGCCCGCGTTCGCGCAGGAATGGCCGGCCAGGCCGATCCGCATCGTGGTGCCGTATCCGGCGGGCGGCAACGCCGATTCGGCGGCGCGGGCGCTGGCCGAGGTGGTGTCGGCCAGCCTCAGGCAGACGGTCATCGTCGACAACCGCCCCGGGGCCTCGACGATCATCGGGACGGACGCGGTCGCTCGAGCGCCGGCCGACGGCTATACCATCGGCCTGGTCACCGATTCGCATGCCATCAACGAGGCCATGGCCCACCTGCCGCATGCCAACGAGGTGCTGGGCGCGAAAGTGCCCTACGACGCGGTCAAGGATTTCATGCCGGTGTCGGGCGTGGCCCTGGTACCCCTGGTGCTGGTGGCCAACCCCAAGGTGCCGGCGCGTTCGGTGAAGGAACTGGTGCGGCTCTCGACCACGGGCAAGGGCGTTGATTTCGGCACCATGGGGCCGGGCAGTCCCTGGTTCGTGCACCTGCACCAGTTGCGCAAGCTGACCGGGGCGGATTTCGTGGACGTGCCCTACAAGGGGCTCGCGCCGGCGAACACGGATCTCCTGGCAGGGCAGATCCAGACGATGCTGATGCCCGTCCACTTCGCCCAGCCCTATATCAAGACGGGCAAGCTCGTACCGCTGGCGACGCTGGGCGGCAAGCGCCATCCGCTGCTGCCTGACGTGCCCACGCTGGCCGAGAGCGGCTATCCCGGCCTAGAGATCACCAATTACTTCATGTTCGTCGTGCCGGCGGGCACGCCGCAGCCGGTGGTCGACCGGCTGACCCGCGAGTTCAACGCGGCGCTGCGCCAGCCGGCAATGAAGGAGAAGTTCGCGCTGACCGGCGATCCCTATCCGGCCGAACCGGCCGAACTCTCGGCCCGTCTGCGCCACGACATCAAGGCCTACGGCGACGTGCTGCAGGCCACTCTCAAATAGCCCACGAAGGGAAACGACAGTGAAGAAGGATGCATTTCAGACCGACGTGCTGGTGGTCGGCTCCGGTCCCATGGGCGCCACCACGGCGCTGGCGCTGGCGACCTACGGCGTGCGTGTCCAGGTGGTGAACCGATACAACTGGACCGCGAACACGCCCCGCGCGCACATCACCAACCAGCGCGCGATGGAAGTCTTGCGCGACCTGGGCCTGGAGGATGAAGCGCGCCGCCGGGCCACGCCCTGGGAATGGATGGGCGACACCTTGTTCACCACCAGCCTGGCCGGACCCGAGATCGCACGGCTGCGCACCTGGGGAACCGGCGACGAACGCATCGGCGACTATCTGCAGGCCAGTCCTTGCCCGATGCTGGACCTGCCGCAGAACAAGATGGAGCCCATGCTGGTCACGCATGCCGCCGCGCGCGGCGCGGTCTTTTCGTTCAATACCGAGTACCTGGGCCACGAGCAGGACGCGGACGGCGTGACGGTCAGCCTGCGGGATGTGCCGTCGGGCCGGGAATATGCCGTTCGCTCGCGGTACCTGGTAGGTGCGGACGGCGCGCGCTCCAAGGTCATGGACGACGCGGGGCTGGAGCTGCGGGGACAACTGGCGCGGGCGGCCACCGCCTACGTGCTGTTCCGGGCGGACCTGTCCCGGTATGCGGCCCACCGGCCCAGCATCCTGTATTGGATCGCGACCTCCAATGCGGCGTTCGGCGAGATCGGCCTGGGCCTGCTGCGCGCGATCGAACCATGGGACCAATGGATAGCGGGCTGGGGCTTCGACATGGAGAAGGGGGAGCCCGATTTCTCTCCCGGGGAAATCCTGAAGAAGGTCCGTATCCTGGTGGGCGACCCGGACCTGGAGATCGAGATCGACAATGCCTCGGTCTGGTACGTGAATCAGGCGCACGCGCCGGTCTATTCGAAGGGAAGGGTCTTCTGCGGCGGGGATGCGGTGCATCGCCATCCGCCCTCCAGTGGACTGGGATCCAACACCTGCATGCAGGACGCCTTCAATCTCGCCTGGAAACTCGCATTCGTGCTGCGCGGCCACGCCGGGACGGGCCTGCTGGATTCCTATTCGCTGGAACGCGCGCCGGTGGGGGCGCAGATCGTTGCCCGGGCGAACCAGTCCAGGCTGGACTACGGTCCGCTGAACCAGTGCTTCCGGGAAGCCGGCGCCGAGGATCCGGTCGCGGCTGGCCTGGCGCGGCTGGCCGCGCCCGATGCCGAAGGCGTGGCACGGCGCGCGGCCCTGGCCGAGGCGCTCAGGCTCAAGAACTACGAGTTCAACGCGCAGGGCGTGGAGCTGAACCAGCGCTATGCGTCGGCGGCGATCATTGCCGAATCGGACGCGGGCGAGGAAACCTGGAGGCGCGACCCGCAACTGCATGCGCAGGCCAGCACGCGCCCCGGCGCCAAGCTGCCCCATGCCTGGCTGGTGGGGAGCGACGGACGCAGGGTGTCGACGCTGGATGTCGTGGGCCGGGGCAAGTTCACCCTGCTTACCGGCCTGGCGGGGCAGGCGTGGAAAGAGGCGGCCGCCGCGATGGACCTGCCTTTCCTGAGGACCGTCGTGATCGGCGAGCCGGGCGCGCTCGATTCCTACTGCACGTGGCACGCGCTGCGCGAGATCGAGGAGTCCGGGGCGCTGCTGGTGCGCCCGGACGGTATCGTGGCGTGGCGCCGGCACAGCGGCGAAGGGCTGGACGCGGCGGGAGCGGGTGTCGTTCTCGAGACGGCCCTGGCGAAGCTGCTGGACCGCGCGCGGTGACGAGGACGGATGCCATGGGCGAGCGGGCCTTCCTGGGCATGTCGCATTCCCCGTTGATGGGGCTGAATCCCGTGCCGGCACAGGCCGGGGCCGAGTTGCAGGCGGCCATCGCGCGAGTGCGCGATCAGGTCCTGGCCTATGCGCCGGACCTGGTCGTGCTGATAGCGCCCGACCACTACAACGGCTTCTTCAACCGGTTGATGCCGCCATTCTGCATAGGCACGCAGGCCCGGGCGGTGGGCGACTACCTGTCTCCCGAGGGCCGCTTGCAGGTTGATGCTTCGCTGGCGCTGGAGATGGCCGATGCCCTGATGGACCGGGGGTTCGACGCGGCCGTCTCGCGGCGCATGGAGGTGGACCACGGTTTTGCCCAGCCGCTGCAATTGCTTTGGGGAGGGCTGGATACGCCGCCCGTGGTGCCGGTGTTCGTCAATGCCGTCGCGCCGCCCGGCATTCCGCGCCTGTTTCGGTGCCGGGATCTGGGCCGGGCCATCGGCGATTTCCTGGACGGCGTGCCGCGGCGCGCGCTGCTGATCGGCTCGGGCGGACTGTCGCACGAGCCGCCGGTCCCGACGCTGGATCATCCCGACCCCGAGGTGCGCGAACGGATCACCGTGCCGCGCGCGGCCACGCCCGGCGAGCGCGAGGCCAAGACCCGGCGCGTGATGGCCGCGGGACAGGCCTTGGCCGCGGGCGCCGGGACGGTCAAGCCGCTGGCGCCGGACTGGGACCGCCGCTGGATGGATGCGCTGGCAGGTCCGGCAGCCGCCCTGGATGAATTGTGCGCGTGGCCGGAGGACGCCATCGCTCGCGAGGCGGGCGCATCGGCGCACGAATCGAAGACGTGGCTGATTGCGCGCGCGGCGCTGACCGGGCGCATCGGGGCGCCGGTCTTCCGGTACTACCGGGCCATTCCCGAATACATCGCCGGTTTCGGCCTGATGCTGATGACGCAGCAGGGCTTGATGAACTAACCCATGCCCGCCGCGCACGCGGACGGGACCTTTCACTGCATTGCCTACGAACGAGAAATGACCATGACGCAAACGATCTCCCCGCTGACCGAAGCCGCCACCAGCCGCTACGTGCAAATCACCGAGAACGGCCAGCCGCTGCGCCTGCACTACAACGACACGGGCGTGGGCGGCGAGGCCGTGATCATGCTGCACGGCTCGGGCCCTGGCGCCAGCGGCTGGGCCAATTTCCACCGTAACGTCCAGCCGTTCGCCGATGCCGGCTACCGGGTCATCCTGCTGGACTTCCCGGGCTGGAGCAAGAGCGACGCCATCGTCTGCGCCGGTTCGCGCTCGGACCTGAACGCGCGCGCGCTGGCCGGCCTGATGGATGCGATCGGACTGGAGCGGGCGCACCTGGTCGGCAACTCCATGGGCGCCCACAGCGCCGTCGCCTTTGCCCTGGCGCATCCGGCGCGCGTGGGCCGGCTGGTCCTGATGGGCGGCGGGACGGGCGGGGTCAGCCCCGTCGTTCCCATGCCCACCGAAGGCATCAAGCTGATCGGCGCGCTGTACCGCGATCCGACCATCGAGAACCTGAAGCGGATGATGAACGTGTTCGTCTATGACGCCGCCAGCCTGACCGAGGAATTGTTCCAGGCTCGGCTGGACAACATGTTGTCGCGCCGCGATCACCTGGAGAACTTCGTCAAGAGCAGCCAGGCCCATCCCCGGCAGTTCCCCGACGTGGGCGCGCGGCTGGGCGAGGTCGCGGCCCGGACCCTCATCATCTGGGGCCGGGACGACCGCTTCGTGCCGATGGACACCGGACTGCGCCTGCTGGCCGGCCTGCAGGACGCCGAGCTGCACGTGTTCAGCCGCTGCGGCCATTGGGCCCAGTGGGAGCACGCGCAGAAGTTCAACCGCATGGTGCTGGATTTCCTGGCGGCCTGAGAAGGCCGCCAGGGGCGGCGATTACGCGCGCTGCGAGTCCAGCGTCTCGTTATTCTTCACCACCTCCTGAGCCTTCGTGTAGCTTTCGATCAGCAACTGGTAGGCGGGGAAGATCTTGGTGTAGACCTCGGCCCACTGCAGGGCGTCGTCGCGATGCCAGGTCTTTTGCAGCTCGGAGGCTACCGCCGCAGTGTCCATGGGCACCACGCCCGCCTGCACCACGCGCGCCAGCGTGATCTCCTGCGCCATCTTGCTGTAGGTGCCGGAGGCGTCGACCACCGCGAACACCTTGTAGCCGTCGGCGACCGCGCTGATGGCGGGGAAGGCCATGCACACGCTGGTGATGGTGCCGGCGATGATGAGGGTCTTGCGTCCGGTGGCCTTGACGGCGGCTACGAAGTCCGGGTTGTCCCAGGCGTTGATTTCGCCCTTGCGCGCCACATATTGGGCATGCGGTGCGTTGGCGTGGATTTCCGGGATGAGCGGGCCGTTGGGACCCTGGGGCACCGAGGCGGTGGTGATGACGGGCAGCTTGCTCAGGGTGGCCATTTTGGCCAGCGCCGCGGCGCGGGTGCGCAGCTCGGGCATGGGCATGTCGCCCACGGTCTGGAACAGGCCGCTTTGGTGATCGATCAGCAGCATGACGGCGTCTGCGGGGTCGATGACGGGACGTTGGCCCTGGAAATTGGCGGGGGTGCTCATGATGCGCTCTCCTTGGTGGTCGGCGGGCAGCGGATTGCTTGTGCCGTGGGAAAGAGCATATCCACGATGCCAAAAGACTTTTAGTAGGCAAAAATGGCATGCATCGTTCCTTTTTAGGAACGATGCATGCTTTCGGATCAAAGCCCCTGCTTGCCCGCGCCGGCCAGGATCTCCTGGATCCGATCCAGCAAGGCATCGGTGCGCGCCTGGTCGGGCGCCGCCATCCGCTTCAGGCTGCCCAGGGCCGCCACGTCGCCGTAGAACGGCACCTGGTCGCAGTCGGTGCGGCGGGCCGGAAGCGCGTCGTCAAGGAAGAAGGCCGTCACCCGGTGGTCCACGCACGGGCTCATGTAGGGGAACACGCCATGCGAGTACTCCCCCTTCACATACAGCAGCCGGGCCGTGGGCAGGGCATCGACGAAGCGCAGCGCGTTCTCGGTCAGGGTCAGCGCGTCGAACTGGCTTTGCACGACCATCAGCGGCCCCGCCTTGGCGGTGTCCTGCACGGCGGGCTTGGCGGTGGTCGGACCGCCCCAGTACAGGCAGGGCGCCTCGGTCATCGAGCCGCCGGTCACCGGATGGCTGATCGCCATCTCGTTGCCCAGGCTGATCCAGTACTGGGGATCGGTCCGGCTCGCCACGTCGTTGCAGACGACGGCGACGTAGGTGGCCTCTTCGGGCGGCATCAGCAGGGACCGCGGCTCGGGGAAGCGGATCGCGGCGAACTGGTCGAGCAGGCGTGTCGCCGCGCGCAGGGCTGCTTCGACGTCGAACGGAGCCCGGTCGCGGATCGCGGTGTCCACCGCGATGCGAAGGTCGGCCTCGCTGATGTCGGGATCGGTGGCCAACCGGTCCCTGGCGATGCCCGCCGCCAGCATGACGAAACCCGACGACACCAGGCCGCGGCTGCTGTTGAACGCCAGCGTCGCGCCCACGGCCGCCTTCAGGGGCGAGGGCAGCGTGCCGAACAGCGCGCGGATCCGGCTTTCGTCCGCGCCCAGCCGGTAGAGGTCCGGATGGCGGGCGAAATAGGGGCTCATGACCTCGTCCAGCACGCGCTGCTTGCCGATGGACTGGCCGATCATGGCTTCGTCGAAGCCGGCGGTGAAGTCGACGGCGCTGTCCAGCACCAGGTGGCCGGCCTGTCCGGGGAAGCGGGCGGCATACCAGGCGCCCAGCCAGGTTCCGTACGAATAGCCGATGTAGTTGAGCTTGGCGTCGCCGATCAGATGGCGGATCAGGTCCAGGTCCCAGGCCGTCTGTTCGGTGTTGATATAGGGCGTCAGGGGGTTGTTCTTGCAGGCCTTGGTCGCCAGCCGCAGGTTGTACAGCATGGCCTCGATGTTGGCCGGGCTGCGGTCGTCGGACGGGAAGTTCACCTTGCGCGAGGGTTCGTTGGCCGTGCAGGTGATGGTGGTGCCGGCACCGGTGCCGCGCGGCGAGAAACCCACCATGTCATAGTGCCGCGCCAGGTCCTGCAGCGCCGCACGCGTGGGCGAGTCGCTGGGAGGCTGGGAGAACAGCGCGCCGAAGTTGGCCGCGATCTCGAGTCCGTCGCCGCCGGGGCCGCCGGGATTGAAGACGATGGAGCCCTTGCGGACCTTGGGCTCGGCGGTGGCGACCTTCAGCAACGCGAGGCGGATGTCGCCCCGGTCCGTCCTGGCGTAGTCCAGCGGCGCGCGTATGGTCGCGCACGACACTTTGTCTCCCAGTTGCTGGATGAGGGCGCTGTTCGGACCCAGGACGTTCGGATCGCAGGGGGCCCATGCCACCGCCTGGGATTTGTAGGCGGCCAGCGGGTCGTCCGGCGCGGGGGCATCACCTCCGCCGCCGCAGGAAGCCAGACCGGTCAATAGGACGGCGGCGCCGTATCGCCATGCCGAGCGGCCGTGGATATGCATGTATGCCCCCATTCTTGAGAATGTCTTTCATTGAGGCGCAAGCATAGCCGCATTCGTCACATGCGGATACGTTTTGTTACGTGGGGGCGGGGGCGGAAGGGAGGGCGCCGGCGATGCCGGCGCGGAACTCAGGCGGACTTTTTCCTGATCATGCCGTAGATCAGCAGCAGCACGATGGCGCCGACCACCGAGGCGATCCATCCGGCCGGCTCGCCCGGCTGGTACCAGCCCATCGCGCGGCCGGCATATCCGGCGATGAGCGAACCGGCGATGCCGAGCACGATGGTCATGATCCACCCCATGCTGTCGTCGCCTGGCTTGATCGCACGTGCAAGCAGGCCGACGACCAAGCCTACCAGAAGACTTCCGAGAAGAGACAGCATGGCGTACCTCCGGGCAAGATTCCAGTTCCCCTGGCGGGGCGTGCGCGCATCATGCCATATTTCGAGGCGGCCGGCGTAGCCCGGCCGGTGGGCCGTCAGCGCAGGGTGTAGCCCTTGGCGCGCATGCAGTCGTTGGCCATGCCCGACTGGCGTTCGGCGTTGGCCAAGCCGTCGCTCACGCCGGATCCGCCGCCGGCATTGATGCCGCGGTACGAGGGGGTGCTCGAGCCCGGCGAATTGATGCGAGCCTGGCGTTCGCACTGGATGCGGTCGCGCTCGGCCTGGTCGGCCGAGGAGGTCTCGCGGTACCAGGAAGTGGGGCTGGAGGCACACGCGGTCAGCGCCAGCACGCAGAGCAGGGCGGCGGGGTTCTTGTTCATGATGTTCTGTTCCGTTTGAGGCCCCTGGGGCGTGGCCCGCATCGCGGGGAATGCATCAATTGTATTCAAACGCGAAGGCGCGCGGAACGAGGGGCGGAGTCTGTCAGACCTCGTCGTCGTACTCGAGTTCGGACAGCCGGCGCCGCAGCGCTCGGGCGTCCACCTCGGTGGCGTGGTAGTTCAGCGGCAGCTGGCGCAGTTCGCCGTCGTAGGGATCGCCGTCCGCCGCGTCGTTCAGCGACAGTTCGAATACGGCAAGGCGGCGCTGCCTGAGCTGGCGCATGTATTGAAGAATGTTTTTCATGAATGGGGATGGTTGCGGTTCCGCGGACCGCCTGGACACGATGCGCTATGCTCCCTGCGTTATAGACGCTTTCGGCGGGACTGGCTAGCGCCGGCGCGGCGGCTTGCCCCGGGGCCGCGCCGGGTATGCGGCTTGCTGAGCGAGGCATCCGGACAGGAGATACCGCATGACTACCGCTCCCCACGACGGTTCGGCCCCGCATCATGCCTATCGGCTCTACGCGGCAGGAGACGGCTTGTATGCGCGGGACGGCGCCGGCAAGGCGGTTCGCCTGGGCGCCGTGTCCGAGCGGGACGGCGTGCTGGGCTATCGGCTGGAAGTGGACGATCTGCGGGCCGAGGGGTTCCTGACCTCGGAAAAGCTCTTGCAAGACGTGGCGGCCAAACTGGCCTATGCGTCGCTGCACCGGTTCTTCGGCGCGGCTCCGGCCACGCCGATCCAGGAGGGCGAGGCCAATTTGCCGTGCCTGCTGTTGGAGAACGAGGAGCCCGGCAATTATCCGCCGGCTGGCAGCGCGGCCGAGTAAGAGGCCGGCGCGCCCGTCCGCAAGTACGTCAGGAGGACGGAGTGGGACAGATTATGCCTTGCCGGGTGCTGGTCGTGGACAACTACGTCAGCGCCGCCGAAGCGCTGGCCGAAGCCTGCGGCCGGTTTCATGAAGTCAGGTACGCCGACGGCGGTTCGGCGGCGATGGAGGTGGCACTGGACTGGCGGCCAGACGTCATGGTCCTGGACATCGACATGCCGCCGCCGAACGGATTGGAGGTGGCCACCATGATCCGGGACATCTCGCACCTGAAGCCCGTCACGCTGATCGCGGTGACCGGCCGCAGCGCGGCCTTCGGGCAGGAAGAGGCCATCGCGCACGGTTTCGATGACTACCTGACCAAGCCGGTGGATATCGACAGGCTGTTGTCGGTGATCGCTGCGGCCCGCCGGTTGCCGGCGGATACCTAGACGGTCCGCGCGCGGCCCGCGCCGTAGGCCACCCATGCCTGCGCGCCGGCCATCGCCACCATCAGGCCCAGCGCCGGCAGCCAGCTGCCGGTCCAATCGCGCAGCACGCCGCACACGACCGGACCGGTCGCGCCTATCAGGTAGCCCAGGCTTTGCGCCATGCCCGACAGCGAGGCCGCCTGCTGCGTGGAGGCGGCACGCAGGCTGATATAGGCGAGCGACAGCATCAGGCTGCTGCCCAGACCCGCGCCGGCCACGCATATCCAGACGATGGTCCAGGCCGGCAGCAGCGCCATACCCGCGAAGCCCGCCACGCACAGCAGCGAGATGGCCAGCCCGAGGACTTTCTGGTCGCGGACCCGGCCCGACACCCAGGATGTCGCGATATTGCCCAGCAGGGCGGCCAACTGCATCAGCGACACCATCCATCCGGCCTGGCCGGGACTCATGCCGGTCTCGTGCAGCATCGAGGGCAGCCAGGCCACGAGTATGTAGAAATTGAAGGCCTGGATGCCCGTGAACAGGGTGACCTGCCACGCCAGCCACGAACGCCAGACATTCGCGGTTTTCGGGGTGTGGGCGCTGGCCGCGGCGGGCGCCGCGGCATGGTTGCGCGAACGCGCCAGCCAGACCAGGGCCGCGGGAATCGTGATGACCAGCACGCAGGCCAGGGACGTACGCCAGCCGCCGGGCAGGTTGTCCGCCAGCGGTACCGCCACGCCCGCCGCGGTGCCGGATACGAGGGTCATCACGACCGAGTACAGGCCGGTGAGCGGGCCGATGCGTTGCGGGAACTCGCGCTTGACCAGCGCCGGCAGCATCACGTTGCCGACGGCGATGGCGATGCCGCCTATCGCCGTACCGATGAACAGAGGCGCGATGCCGGGCATCGAGCGCACGGCGATGCCGACGCACAGTGCGACCATGGCGGCGAACAGCGCGCGCTCGAGCCCCAGCTGGCGGCCCACGGCGGGCGCGACCACGGAGAACAGGCCGAACGCCAGCAGCGGCAGCGTATTGAGCAGCCCCGCGCTGCCCGCGTCCAGGCCGGTGGAGGCGCGGATATGGCCGAGCAGGGGGCCGACGCCGGTCAGCGGCGCGCGCAGCGTCGCCGCCACCAGCAGGATGCCCAGGAGGGCCATGGCGGGCGTGACGGCGCGGGACAAGGCTGGGTGGGGTGCTGAGCTCATGACTTGGTGTCGGACGATGCGCTGGCGTATAAAACATGCTGGAAGGATCGGATACGCCCAGGGCGGATGAACGGAGACGCGCCATGCCACATCGACTCGCTGCGGGAACGACGCCGCTGGCCACCCGGGACGGCGTGCGTTTCACGCTTTTCCACGAGACTCGCGGGCCCCAGGTCTACGAGGTCGATGCACAGGTCCTGCGCACCTGCTTCGGGGCGCCAGACGACCGCGTCGATCATCTGCTGACCGCCTACCTGGCGGGACAGGCCGAGATCCACGACGTCGCCGCGGGAGTGCCGGGCGGGCCGCACGGATCGGTCACGCGCCTTGGCCCCGAGGACTTCGCGGGCCGCCAGGCCTGACCTCGCGCCGGCCTTCAAGCCGCTCCCGCCGGCGGTTCGGCCGGCAGGTCCGGCGCGCGATCGTCCAGGCGCAGGCTCATCAGCACGTGCACGATGCCGGCCTCCAGGAATTCGTCTCCTTCGGCCTGGAAGCCGCGCGTTTCGTAGAACGCCTGGGCCCGCGTCTGCGCGTGCAGCAGCAGGCGGCCGTGCCCGCGCCGCCGGGCCTCGTCGATCAGGGCATCCAGGATGGAGCCGCCCACGCCCAGCCCGCGTCCGTGGCGGTGGACGGCCATGCGGCCGATGTGTCCGTCCGGCAGCAGCCGGCCCGTGCCCAGGGGCGTGCCGTCGGCGTCGTAGGCGACCGCATGCAGCGAGATCGCGTCGGCAGCATCGTATTCGAGTTTCAGCGGGACCGATTGCTCGTGGACGAAGACGGCCTGGCGGATGGACGAGGCGTCGTGTCTCAGGTCGTCCCAGGCGCCGACGACGAGGCGGATGCCGGGCCGGGTCATGCCGGCAGGCGCGGGGCGGGCGCCCGCGTGGAAACAGGGGAAAAAGGAAGCGGGGGCGTTGCGTGTGGTGTCATGCCGGCAAGAGGGCCGCGGCCAGTGCGGGTGCAAAGCCTCTAGCTTAGACCATCCTGGTGATCCCATCACTTGGCCGGGCGCGCATTTGCGCGGGGCCGGCGCGCTCCTTTCGCGCGCAGCCGGTCCACCACCGCGTCGAAGGCCCGCAGCTGCCGGCGTATCTCCGCCTGGCCGTGGTCGGCCAGGAAGTCCTGGAAGGCCGATGCAACGGGCGGGAGGCGGGCGGTGGACAGGTGCAGCACGTACCAATCGTGTTCGACCGGGTTGCCGGGCAGCGGCAAGAGGCCGATCAGGCCCGCCTGGAATTCCAGGGCGCAGGCATGCAGGGACAGGAAGCCTATGCCCAGGCCCGCCGCCACCATCTGCTTGATGGCTTCGTTGCTGGACAGCTCCGATCCGGGCGAGAACCGCAGTCCGGCTTCCTTGAACAGCCGCTCCGCCGTGTTGTGGGCGCCCGAGCCATGTTCGCGCACGAGGATGTTCTCGCCCGAGAGGTCGCGCAGTGCCAGGTCCCGCCTGGCCATCAGCGGATGATGGGGCGAGGCGATGAAGGCCATCGGATGCTTGGCGAAAGCCCGCGATTCCGTGCGCACGTCGCCCGGAGGCTTGCCCATGATGGCGATGTCGATTTCATGGCGGGTCAGCATGCGTACCACTTCTTCGCGGTTACCCACGCTGAGCTTGACCTTCACGCCGGGCCGGCCGGTGTTGAAGGCCACGAGCAGCGGGGGCAACAGGTACTCGGCGGTGATCAGCGCCCCCACGCGCAGCGTGCCGGCCAACTGGCCCTTCAGGCTGGCGACTTCGTCCGAGGCGTGGCGCCAGAGCTCGAGGATCTGGCTGGCGTAGCCGGCCACGACTTCGCCGGCGGGCGTGAGCAGCAGGCCGCGCCCGGAGCGCTGGACCAGCGCGGCGCCGGCGGCTTCCTCGAGCAGGCGCAATTGCAGCGATACCGTGGGCTGGGTCAGGTGCAGCGCCTGGGCTGCGCGCGAGACGCCGCCCAGGCGCGCGACGGCGTCGATGGCGGTGAGCTGGCGGAACGTCGTGGTCTTGTACATCGTGGCGGCCTCGGCGGATGTTTCATAGAAGATAACCTATGGGATGAACTTATTTTTTAATTTTTAAATATATCTCCACGAACTTAAAGTTCTTCGCATGGACATCGAACCAGGCGCCACCAGGGCGCCATCCGTGGAGACGAACATGCTGCCCGCCACCCGCAAGCTGGATTTTTCCGAAGTGCCCGTCATCGACATGTCGCCCGAAAGATTCGCGACGCCCCAGTCCCGGAAGCGCCTGGCCGACGAACTGGCCGAGGCCTGCGCCACCGTCGGTTTTCTGTACCTGAAGAACCATCCGATCCCGCAGGCGCAGATCGACGGCGTCTTCGAGGCCGCCAAGGCGTTCTTCGCGTTGCCGCAGGCGGCCAAGGACGCGGTGTCGATGGCCAGGAACCATCATTTCCAGGGTTATCTGCCCATGCTGACGAAGGGGGAGGGCAACGCCGAGCGCGGCGGGGTGATCACCGCCAACAAGCAGGAGGCCTTCCAGTTCCGCCGGCCGCTCGATCCCGACGACCCGGACCTGCTGACCGGCGCGCGCCTGGCCGGAACCATTCCCTGGCCCCGTGAACTGCCGGCGCTCAAGGAGGTGCTGCTGGCTTATCACGCCCGCATGTGCCGGTTCGGCGAAAGCATGATCGAGCTGTTCGAGCTTGGCCTGGACCTGCCCAGGGACGCCATTCGCCAGCATTTCCGCAAGGACATGAACGCGCTGCGCATCATCCACTACCCGCCGCAGCAGGTGAATGAATCCGGCGCCCACCTGGGGACCCGCGCCCATACCGACACGGACGCGTTCACCTTCGTCTACCAGGACGCGACCGGCGGCCTGGAGATCCGCAACCGGGATGGGGAATGGATAGGCGTGCCGCCGATTCCCGGCACCTATGTGCTGAACATCGGCGAGGTCATGAAGGTCTGGACCGACGGGGTCTTCTCGTCCACGCCGCACCGGGTCATCAACCGCTATGGGAAGGAGCGCTATTCGGTGCCATTCTTCATGTTCCCCACTTACGACGAAGTGATCGCGCCCAAGATCCGCAACCCCGACCCGTCCAATGTGGCGCCCGAGGATTTCCATACCTCCATGCCGCGGGACAAGCCTTTCGTCTGGGGCGAGTTCAAGAAGGCCAATTACGCCCGCATCAATCCCACTGCCCCGGAGCGCGCCATGGCGGATTAGAGGCGGGGGAGGAGACACGTGATCGTGGTCAGCCAAGGAGATTCCCGTGCGCTTGTCGAGATTGTTGTGGATGGTCGTATTGTTCTCCTGTGCCGGCGCATCGCTGGCCCAGGCATATCCGGACCGGCCCTTGCGCCTGATCGTGCCTTTCGGGGCGGGCGGCAATTCGGATTTCGCCGCCCGGCAGATCGGCAAGAACCTGGGCGAGGCGCTGGGCCAGACGGTGGTCGTGGAGAATCGCGGGGGCGCCGGCGGCGTCTTGGGTGTCAAGGAAATGCTGGGCTATCCGGCGGACGGCTACACGCTGCTGCTGGGCACCGTCGGTACGCAGATCGTCAATCCCCTGCTGTACAAGAGCCTGCCCTACGACCCGGACAAGCAGCTCGCGCCGGTGGGCCTGGCCACGAACACGCCTTCGGTGCTGGTCGTGCGGGCCAGCCTGCCGGTGCGGAGCCTGGATGAACTGGTCGCCTATGCGCGAGCCCGGCCCGGGGTGTTGAACTATGGCGCGGCGGGAACCCTGCACCTGGGCATGGAGACGCTGAAGGCGAGCTATGGCCTGGACATCGTCAAGGTCCCGTACAAGGGAAGCGGCGAATCGGTCACGGCCGTCGCCGGCGGCCAGATCGACGTGCTGATGGACAGCAGCCAGGTGGTCGGCCCGCAAGTGGCCGCCGGCAAGTTGCGCGCGCTGGCAGTCATGTCCGACCAGCCGCTGGCTTCCGTACCGGGCGTGCCGACGACCGCGCAGCTGGGCGTGCCTGACCTGAAGGCGGGCAACTGGACCGCGCTGTATGTGGCGGCGGGCACGCCGGCGGCCATCCAGGAAACCTTGAGCCGCGCCTTGCAGAAGGTCGTCGCCTCGGCCGAGCTGAAGGCCCGGCTGGCCGAGTACGGCACCCAGCTCTACAAGGGTTCGCCCGAGGAATACCGCACCTTCATCGCCGCCGACAAGGCCAAGGTCCGCCGCCTGGTCGAGATCGCCGGACTTCAGGCGCAATAGCCGCGTTCCGGCGCGGCTTGCCCGCGCCGCCCATTCCTCTATTGGAGAAATCGATGACCACGATGCGGTCTCTTGCCGGCGTCGCGCTGGCCGTCGTCCCCTGCGCCGCCGCGTTGGGCCAGGGCAGCGTGACGATGTACGGGATTTTCGATAATGGCTACCTGTCCGACAAGACTCAGGGCAAGGGTACGATCAATGCGATCAATCCCTCGCTCAGCGTGGCCTCGCGCTGGGGGCTGCGCGGCACCGAGGACCTGGGCAACGGCTGGAAGGCCAACTTCGTGCTGGAGAACGGCTTCACGGGCGACAACGGGCAGCAGGCTTTCGGGCGACTGTTCGGCCGGGCCAGCCATGTGGGGCTGTCGAACCGGCAACTCGGCGAGATCCAGCTTGGGCGGATGGCCAATCTCGGGCTGCTGTTCACCGCCGGCATGATGAGCCCGTTCGGGCCCAGTTTCCAGCAAGCCGCGGTGACCACGACCGCCGCCTACAACACCGGCGATTTCGGCACCACCGCGCGGGTCAACAACGCCGTCTACTATTTTTCGCCCCGCTGGGCGGGCATGCAGGCCGGCCTGGGCTACAGCGTGCAGACGGCAGATGCCGAAATCGCCGGCGGCAGCCGCAACAACCGGATGGCGGACCTGGGGCTGCGATACGACGGCGGCCGCTTCAAGGCGGCGGTCAGCTACCAGTACGTCATGCCCGCCAGCACCGCCGGTGCGCGGGGCAAGCCCAGCAACCTGCAGGTGGGCGTGAACCATGACTTCGGCGCGTTCACGCTCTACGGCGGGTACGGCCGGCTGAGCGATCCGACGGTGGATCCCGGCGCCAACGGGGCGACCCATTTCGCGGCCACGCACGATCGCGACCATGCCTATCAGGTTGGCGTGAAGGTGCCGGTGGGAGCGGGGAGGGTGCTGCTGGGATACCAGCGGACGACCGGTTCGAAGATCGAGAACTACGGCCTGGCCTATGTCTACGACCTGTCCAGGCGGACCTGGCTGTACGTGTACGCCAACCGGACCGAGTTCCGGCTTTTCTCCGCGGCGGGAGCGACGGCGGGCGATGCCTGGCGCAGGCAGATCGCGATGGGGATCGCGCACCGGTTCTGACCGGTGCGCGGAATGCGTCTTGGTCGATGCGGACGTCTGGACGGGCACGGCTAGTCTTTCAGCTTCAACTCGTCCAGCAGGCGCCCCTTTGAAGCATGATCGGCCGCCACCCGCCGGCTGAACGCCGGCCTATCCAGATACGTGGCAGTCTGCTGCAACTGGTCCGCCATTTGTTGATAGGAGGGGCTGCTGACGATGTCGCGGCATGCTCCTTCGAGCGTGACGAGTACGTCTTGCGGCACGTCCTTGCGTATAAAGATGCCGCCATAGGTGGATGAGTGGACCTTGGAGCCCAATTCGGCGGTCGTCGGCACGTCGGGGAACTCCTTGGTCCGCGCCGTACTGAACACGACGAGCGGTCGGTAGTTGTGCTGGAGCAGCACTGAGGTGGTGACGAGCCCTCCGTCGATCTGTCCCGAGGTGAGATCCGGGAGCAAGGCCGTCTCGCCACGATAGGAAATTTCGGTTGCTCGGACGTTGAGGTCCCGCAGGAATTCCTCCGTCATCAAGTGCGGAGCTGAACCTATGCCCGAATGTCCGTAGCTGAATCGGCCGGGATCCTTCTTCAGCCTGTCGACCAGTGCCCGGATATCTTTAATGTCCGAGCCAGGCGACGCGGCGAGATAGAAAATGTTCTCGAACGTCTGGCATAGCGGTACGAACGATTCGAGTGTGTAGCCGGCATTCTTGTGACGATGGGTCTGTATCGACAGCGGCGTCGCCGGCGTGAAGGCCAGGGTATAACCGTCGGCAGGCGCGTTTGCTACATTTTGCATGGCCAGCATGAGACCCGCACCCGCTTTGGTCTCCACCACCACGGGCGTCTTGAGGCGTTGGCTCAGCTGTTGCGCGAACGCTCTCGCCAAAACGTCTACGGTCGACCCGGCGGGAAGCGGCGTGACGATGTTGATAGGCTTGGTCGGGTAGGGCTGAGGGGCGGCGTGAACCGTGAGTGCCGTAGCGGCAATCCCCAACGCGGCGGACAGGCCAAGCCGGGCAAACTTGGGTCTCATGCTTGTCTCCTATTGGTGTTGTCGTTCGTTTTGTCCGATCAGGCCAGGCGCATGGCATCCTTCCTGTCGATTACCGAGAAGCCGGCTTCCTGCAGCAGCTTGTAGATGGTCTCTATCTCCGCTTTCTTGGGTGCGGGCATCGGTGGCCGCATGAAAGGATTGGGGATCAGCCCCCGCAGCCACGTCGCGACCTTGTAGCGCACGTGCAGCCGCCCCATGTCGGCTACGTATTCGTGAAGTTGCGAGAGGCCTCCCTGCCAGATCCGGCACGCGCGTTCAAGATCCCGCTGGTCCCAGGCGTCCAGGTGATCCAACATGTTTTCCATTCCGTAATTCCAGAAACCGCTGAGCGTGCCGTCGAAGAGATCCGTCGCCCGGTATTCATGGAAACGTGAAGCCAGGGCCGCCATGACCGATACGCGCCGAGGCAGGGTTCGCAAGGCTTTGCCTATGATGCGGTAGCCCTCGTAGCCATAGGTCATTTTCCAGCCCACGATATTCGGTATTTCTCGACAGATGGCCAGCGTTGCCTCGACCGGCAGGCCCGGCGTGAAGGGGGCCGCCGACCCGGAAACAGGATGAGTGATGATGGGCAGGTCGACCGCCCGGTCCTGCGCCTTGATCTGATCGGCCCAGACCTCGGGATACTTGTCCGCGTCCCAGCACGAGGTGATGTCTTGAGCTCCCCCAGGGGGGGTGACGAAAATGCCGTCCACGCCTAGCGCCTTGGCGTCTCGGGCGGTCTCGACGACTTCTGCAGTTGTCAGCGCCCACGTGCCCGCGATCAAGGGTACCGCGCCATTGTTTTCTTCGACCGCAATTTCGAGCACGCGTCTTTTTTCCTCGCGGGTCAACGTGAAAATCTCGCCCGCCTCGGGATTGATGCAGAGTCCACCCCGTGCGCGAAAGCGGTCGTTCTTCAGGAAATTCTGCAGGAATTTCCGGTACGCCGACTCGTCCACCTTGAGGTCTTCCGTAAATGGCAGTAGCACTGCTGCATAGCACACGTCACCCAGGGTTTTCTCCATCACCATCTCCATTTCCCTACTGAAATTTGTAGTGACTACAATTATGAGCACAGTCGATTTTTGTGAAGATTGGTATTTCCACCTAATCAAGGAAGATGGCCCGGGAGAGCCGCGCAGAGGGTCTGGTATCCTGGGCGCGGCCGCTATTTAGAACCTATGGACAAGCACACTGCAGGCGTGAGCCCCAAGCTGGGGCTGCGCGAGCGCAACAAGCTCGAAAAGCTCGACCGCATTCGACGCGCGGCGCAAGAATTATTCGAACAGCAAGGCTTCGATGCGACGACGACTCGGGAGATTGCCGAGCGGGCGGACGTAGGAATCGGCACCCTGTTCATGTATGCGGTGGACAAGCGGGATCTGCTGTTCCTGATTTTCAACGATGCGCTGGACGTGATGGTCGATGAAGCGTTTGCCCGGGTCGACCGGCGCAAGACATTGAGCGCGCAGGCGGCGGCGGTGTTCGCACATTTCTATCAGGTCTTTCATTCCCGCGCCGCGCTCGCCAAGATCCTGCTGCGTGAATTGGTGTTCTTTTCAGAGGGCAGGCAGGCTGCTCAGTATTTGGCGAACCGGCAGCGCATCATGGCCGGTCTGGAGGACTTGGCGAAGGAGGCGATCAGGCGGGGAAGGATCCGGACCACCGAAAGTCCGGAGCAGGTCGCAAAAGTGTTCTTTTTCCTGTATTCGGGCGAGATTCGCCTGTGGCTAAGTGCCGATGAGCCGGACCTCGCGCAGGGTATCGAAACCTTGCAGCGGACCTTCGCGTCATATGGGAGGGGACTTGGCGAGACGGTGCGTTGAGCCGACGGCGCGACGCGTGTCCATGATGTCTTACGCCACCGGCGTGGCGGAGGGCCGCTGGCCGCGGCTCAGCAGCCGCGGCCTGGATGGATGACGAAGCCCTCCTCCGGCTAGTCAATCCGTACGTCGGCCTGCTTGATGATGGCCCGGTATTTGGTGGCTTCGGCCTTGACGAAATCGGCGAAGGCTTGACCTTTCAGGTCCTTGGGCACCGCGCCCATGTTGCGGATGTTGGTCAGCACCGCTTCGTTCTTGAGCGCCGCGGCGGCGGCCGATTGCAGTTTGGCGATGGCCGGGGCCGGGGTTCCGGCCGGCACGAACAGGCCGAACCAGGCTTCGGTGTTGTAGCCCTTGAGCCCCGACTCGTTCAGCGTCGGCACGTCGGGCAACGCCGGTGAACGCTCCAGGCTGCTGACCGCCAGCGCCCGCAGCTTGCCGGCCTGGATTTGCTGCGACACGGTCGGGATGTTGATCATCAGCGCCGAGATTTCCCCACCCATGACGGCGGTGACGGCAGGCGCCGCGCCTTTGTAGGGTACGTGCGGGATATCTATGCCGGCCATGGAGTTGAAGAGAATGGCCGAGAGGTGCGACAGGCTACCATTGCCGCCCGACCCGACGTTGAGCTTGCCGGGGTTGGCCTTGGCGTAGGCAATGAACTCGCCGATGTTCTTGACCGGCAGCGCGGGGTTGACGACCAGCACATTGGGCGCGCTGGCCAACAACGAGACGGTGCTGAAGGCTTTCTCGGAATCATAGGGCAGCTTGCTATAGAGCCCCGGCGTGACGGCGTGGGTACTGGCGTTGCCCAGCAGCACCGTATAACCGTCGGCGGCCGCCTTGGCGGTGGTGTCCGAGGCGATGCTGCCGCCCGCGCCTGGCTTGTTTTCGATCACCAGGCTCTGACCCAACACTTCGCCCATGGCCTTGCCTACGTTGCGGGCAAGGACGTCCGATCCGTCGCCCGGGGGCGAGGGGACGATCAGGCGGATCGGCCGCTCGGGGTATTCGGCATGGGCGCTATGCATACTCGCGCCGGCCAGGGCCAGGCCGGCGGCCATAGCGACCGATGTGCGCCGCAACGCAGTGACGAAACTCATGGCATTTCCTTGTGGGGGTGGGAAGAGGTCAGCGTACCAGGGCTTGCAGGCCGAAGAATTCGACCGCGTTGTCGGCGTAGATCGCGCGCTTGTCGGCGTCGCTGAAGCCGGGCTGTTCGGCCACCAGCTTGCCGATGGACTGTTCGCCCAGCGGGAAGGGATAGTCCGAGCCCAGCATGATGCGGTCGGTGCCCATCACGTCGGCCAGCAGGCGCAGCGCGCCCGGATCGAACACGGCCGAGTCGACGTAGAAGCGCTTGACGTATTCCGAGGGCAGGCGCGGGCAGTCCTTGCGGATGATGTCGCGATGCTTCCAGGCGTTGTCCACGCGGCCCAGCATGAAGGCGAACGAGCCGCCGCCGTGGGCGAAGCAGATCTTCAGCGATTCGGGGATGCGCTCGAAGGCGCCCGACAGGATCAGCGACAGGATGCCCAGCTGCGTTTCGGCGGGCATGGCCACGAGCCAGGGCAGCATCCATTGCTTCATGCGGTTGCCGCCCATCATGTCCCACGGATGCACCAGCAGCGGGATGCCTTCGTTCGCGCAGTGCTGCAGGAACGTGACCAGACCCTCGTCATCGAGGTCGCGGTCGCCCAGGTGGTTGCCGATCTGCACGCCGTGGTGGCCCGTGGCCTTGGCACGCGAGGCTTCGCGGCAGGCGGCGTCGATGTCCTGCAGCGGCACCTGCGCCAGCGCGACCAGGCGCTTGGGCGCGGCGGCACAGAATTCCAGCGCCAGGTCGTTCATGCGCTGGGCCCAGGGCAGGACCTTCTCGGGCGTGAACTCGTAGCCGAACATGATGGGCGTGGCGCAGGTGATCTGGATGTCCACGCCCTGGGCGTCCATCTCGGCCAGGCGTGCCTGCGGGTCCCACAGCGCGTCGTAGACGGGGCGGAAGGGTTTGTCGGCTCGCATGATGTCGCCGGTCTTGCCGTCCGGCGCCACCTGCAGCCAGGGCGCGCGCTCGACGCTCAGGGCGGCGGCTTCTTCCCGCGTGATGCGCGGGAAGTGGTGGGCGTGCATGTCGATTTTCATGATGGGCTTGATGTCTGGTGTTGTCGTGGCGGGATCAGAGCGGCTTGTAGGCGACCGCCTTGATCTCGATGCGCAGGTGCGGGTGGGGCAGCTGGTGCACGGCCACCGTGGTGCGGGCCGGGCCGTCGTAGTCGAAGAATTCGCCGTAGACCTCGTTGTAGCCACCGAAGTCGCTCATGTCGACCAGGAAGGTGCCGATCTCGACGACGTCGGACAGCGAGGCCCCGGCGGTGCCCAGGATGTCGCGGATGTTTTCCAGCACCGCGCGGGTCTGGGCGCGGATGTCGAACTTGGTCGTGCCCATGGCGTCCACTTCCACGCCGGCCAGCGAGTTGTCGGAACGGCGCGAACTGGTGCCCGAGACGAACAGGAAATCGCCGGCGCGCTTGATGTGGGGATACTTGCCGCGGGGAGTGGCCTTGCCTTCGACGACTTTGGCTTGTGTGCTCATGTCTACTCTCTTGTGGGGATGCGCCCGGAGGGGATGCGGGCGGAATACTGACCGGTGCAAGTCTAGGCAATCCTTTACCGAAAAGAGAATGAATTTATCCGTCGCCGGTATTCGACTTGGCTATGGTGGCTCCACGGAGGACGCATGCCGCTTCGCGGGCCCCAAGACCCTGATAGGAGTAGGGGTGGCATAGCCGTATATGATGACCGCCTTCAGACCAGAAAAACGGGAAGCCGCGCCATGATCGCCATCGAAATCTCCCGCCCCGGCGGGCCCGAAGTCCTGCAAGCCGCCGAGCGCCCCACGCCAGTGCCCGGCGCCGGCGAAATCCTGATCCAGGTTGCCGCCGCCGGCGTCAACCGGCCCGACGTGGCGCAGCGCCGCGGCACCTACCCGCCGCCTCCGGGCGCCTCCGACCTGCCCGGGCTGGAAGTGGCCGGCACCGTGGCCGCGCTGGGCGAGGGCGCCTCCGGTTTCGCCGTGGGCGACGCGGTCTGCGCGCTGGTCAATGGCGGTGGCTACGCCGAATACTGCACCGTGCCGGCCACCCAGTGCCTGCCCGTGCCCAAGGGGCTGAGCATGGTCGAGGCCGCCGGCCTGCCCGAGACCTACTTCACCGTATGGAGCAACGTCTTCATGCGCGGCCGGCTGTCGGGGCAGGAATCGCTGCTGGTGCACGGCGGCGCGAGCGGTATCGGCACCACGGCCGTGCAACTGGCCAAGGCCCTGGGCCATCCGGTGTATGCCACGGTGGGCAGCGACGAGCGCGTCGCCGCCGTCGAGAAACTCGGCGCGACCGCCGGGATCAACTACCGCACCCAGGATTTCGTGCAGGAAATCAAGCGCCTGACCGATGGCCGGGGCGTGGACGTGATCCTGGACATGGTGGCCGGCGACTACGTCGCCCGTGACATCCATTGCCTGGCCGAGGACGGCCGCATCGTGCTGATCGCGCTGCTGGGCGGCGCGAAGGGCGAGATCGACTTTGCCCGCGTGCTGAGCCGGCGCCTGACCATCACCGGCTCCACGCTGCGCCCGCGCTCGGCCCAGTTCAAGGGCGAGGTCGCCGCCGCGCTGCGCCAGAACGTCTGGCCGCTGTTCGAGTCCGGGCGGCTGAAGCCCGTAGTCTATGCCACCTTCCCGCTGCGCGAGGCGGACAAGGCCCATGCCATGATGGAGTCGGGCGAGCATGTCGGCAAGATCGTGCTGACGGTTTAGCCCCTAAGCGCTTCGCGCGCCCGGCATTTTTTACGACATTGGCTGCAGCGGTGCGCTGGAGCCGATACAATCGAGGTTTTGCCCGCATATTTTTGTACACGCGGGCATTTTTCGATTCTTGTCGATGGCAACTAAACAGAATATCCGCCGCCTGGTGCTCGGCAACTGGAAGATGCACGGCAGCCTGGCCGCCAACGGCCAGCTGCTCTCGGCCATACGCAGCGGCTGGAACCAGTCCTCCGGCGCCGCCGCCTGCGACGTCGGCGTCTGCGTGCCGTTTCCCTACCTGGCCCAGGCCGAATCCGCGCTGACCGACTCCGATATCGCCTGGGGCGCCCAGGACATCAGCGTCCACCAGCAGGGTGCCTATACCGGCGAGGTTTCCGGCGCCATGCTGTCCGAATTCGGTTGCCGCTACGTGCTGGCGGGCCATTCCGAGCGGCGCAGCCTGCATGGCGAAACCAGCCGGCTGGTGGCGGACAAGGCCAAGGCCGCGCTGGCCGCCGGCCTGACTCCCGTCGTGTGCGTGGGCGAGACCCTGGCCGAGCGCGAAGCCGGCCGCACCCTGGCCCTCATCGACGAACAGCTCGAGCCCGTGCTGGCCCTGGGCTGCGAAGCCGTGGCCGCCATGGTCATCGCCTACGAGCCCGTTTGGGCGATCGGCACCGGCAAGACCGCCAGCCCCGAACAGGCCCAGGAAGTGCATGCCGCCATCCGGGCCGCGCTGCGGGGCGTCGACTGCGCCGGCGTGCGCGTGCTGTACGGCGGCAGCGTCAAGGCGGCCAACGCGGCCGAGCTGTTCGCCATGCCCGACATCGATGGCGGCCTGATAGGCGGCGCCTCGCTGGTGGCCGAAGACTTCCTGCGCATCGCCGAGGCGGGCGCGACAACCCGGAGTGCTTGAATGTCCGTAATGCTTACCGTCCTGCTGATCGTGCAGGTCATTTCCGCCCTGACGATCATCGTCCTGGTCCTGCTGCAACAGGGCAAGGGCGCCGACATGGGCTCCGCCTTCGGCGGCGGCTCCGCCGGCAGCCTGTTCGGTGCCGCCGGCGCGGCCAACTTCCTGTCGCGCACCACCAAGTGGGCGGCGGTCGTCTTCTTCATTTCCACCGCCGCGCTGGCCTACCTGGGTCGTCCGGCCCCCGCCGCCTCGCAGGGCGGTGTGATGGAGAACCATCCCAGCGACCTGTCGGTGCCCGCCGTTCCCGGCAGTACGCCCGCACCGGCTCCGGCCGCGCCCGACGCGTCGGTCCCGTCCGTGCCCGCTACCCCGCCGGCCGCGCCCGCGCAGCCCGAGGCACCCGCGCAGAAAAACTAAGGCAGTTTCTCTGAGGAGCCCGCAAATGTTATATACTAGCGGGCTCACGCAAGCCGTCGTGGTGAAATTGGTAGACACGCTATCTTGAGGGGGTAGTGGCGAAAGCTGTGCGAGTTCGAGTCTCGCCGACGGCACCAGGATTTTTCCAGGACATCCCTGGCATATCAAAAACCCGCACATTCCTTACGAGATGTGCGGGTTTTTTTGCCGCCGGGCCGTCCCAAGGCAAAAAAGCGCCCCCTCGGGGGGCAGCGCCGCCGCGTAGCGGCAAGCGTGGGGGCATTTTTTGCCGCCGGGCCGCCCCAAGGCAAAAAAGCGCCCCCTCGAGGGGCAGCGCCGCCGCGTAGCGGCAAGCGTGGGGGCCTTTCTTGCCGTCACGGGATGTTCGCCTACAGCCGCTCCCCGGCAGCTGGCTGGCCTGTGCCACCCGGTCGGCTAACTGGGCCTGGCTGAACTGGCCATCGTGCGAGTTCCATTTGACCGCGCCCTTGGCTTCAAGCCGATTTCTCCAATACCTGTTGCAGTTTCTCGAAGAACTGCGGCCATCCGGCCCTGGCGCCGCCGTATGCCTGCTTCTGGTCGGGGCGGAAGCCGGCCTGTTCCATGCGTAGGCGGGTACCCGTGCCGGTGGGCGTGAGCGTGAAGGTAACGACGCTGCGCAAATCGAAGGCTGGATCGGCGTGCGTGAAGTTCCAGGTATAGGACAGCGCCTTGTCCGGCTCGACGACCAGTACCTCGCAATCCAGCGTGCCGCCCCATTCGCCCTGGAGCTTGAAGCGGTGGCCCACGGCGGGGTGGAAGTCATTCTTCATCAGCCATTCCTCGATCAGGTGCGGCTGGGTCAACGCGCGCCAGAGCCGGTCCGGCGGGTGGGGGAATTCGCGCTCGACGACGACGGAGCGGGTTTCGGTCGGAGTATCGCTCATTGGTCCATCCTGTTGAGTAGGTTTTCAAGATCATCGAATCGCTGTTCCCAGAACCCGGCCATCTGGCTGGTCCAGTCGAGCAGCGGAACGAGCGCGCGGCGCCGGGCGCTGTAGTGCGTCTGGCGTCCCTCATGGCGATCGAGTACGAGGCCGGCCTGTTTCAGCAGACGCAGGTGCTTCGATACGGCCGGCTGCGAGACGCCGGCCTGGGCGGTCAACGCCGCAACGGTCTGTTCGCCGTGGTGGCACAGGTGTTCGAAAAGGGCGCGCCGGGTGGGATCGGCAAGGGTCCTGAAGAGCAGGTCTTGAGAGGCGGTCATGGGTTAATAAATAACCATGTGGTTATGAATAAAGAATAACCACTTGGCTATGAATTCGTCAACTACCCATCCTTGCCGTGCTGGGCATGGGACTTGCGCCGGTCGAGCTGACGACCCGGGAGCAGACGATGAGCACGCATGCCGAAGCCGATTTGTCCGAGGTGCTGGTGGTGCCGGACCAGCATCCGGCCACGCTGGAAGCCTGCCGGCGTTGCCGGCTGTGGCACGACGCCACGCAAGGGGTCGGCGGCGAAGGCCCGCGCCATGCGCCCATCATGATGGTGGGCGAGCAGCCGGGCGACAAGGAAGACCTGGCGGGCCGGCCCTTCGTGGGGCCCGCCGGTGCGTTGCTGGATGCGGCCCTGGCCGAGGCGGGGGTGGACCGGGACGTGGACCGGGACGAGGTATTCGTGACCAACGCGGTCAAGCATTTCAAGTGGGCGCAGCGCGGCAAGCGGCGCATGCACAAGACCCCCGGACAGCGCGAAATCGAGGCTTGCCGCTATTGGCTGGAGAAGGAGTACGAGGCCGTGGATCCGCGCGTCGTGGTGGCGCTGGGCGCGACGGCGCTCAAGTCGGTGTTGCATGACTATCGCGCGGGCCTGCGCGACAAGCTGGGCGACGTGCTGGAATGGGAAGGGCGGTTGATCGTGCCCACCTACCATCCTTCGTATGCGTTGCGTGCGCCCGATGAGAGCGCTCGCAAGCAGGCCTACGACACCATCGTCTCCGCGCTCAGGCAGGCGGGCCGGCTGGCGCGCGCACGGGCGTAGCCGAAGCCTCCGGCGTAGGCAGGGTTCAGGACCGCCGGGCGTGGGCAACTCCCAGCACGGCACCCACCAGTACCACCGCGCAGGCGGCCAGCATGGGCGCGCGGCCACGGGTCGCCATGTGCGTATAGGCGCTATGGCGCCGCCCGCGTTGGGGATAGGCGGGAGTATCGTCCCGGCCCGGGGATTCCAGCCCATCGTCTCGCGAGCGGGATGGGATGCCGGTGCGCTGGTGCTTGATCAGCCAACTCCCCATGCGGTCGGCCAGGCCGGGCATGCGCTGCCCGAATTGTCCGATCGCCTTGGCGGCGCTGCCTACGTAAAGGTCGCGGCGCGGATGCTCTGCGGCGTACAGGATGGCGCGGGCCGCTACCTCGGGAGCGTAGACCGGAGGCGGCAGGCGCGGTTCGACGTCCATGTAATTGCGGGCATGGGCGGTGAAGCCCGTCGCGGATGCCGGCTTGATCAGAGTGACCGAGACGGGCGCGCCTTCGTTTTCCAGCTCCATGCGCAGCGCATCGGTGAAGCCCTTGACCGCGTGCTTGGAGGCGGAATACGCGCCTTGCAGCGGCACGGCGCGGTCCGACACTTCGCTGCCCACGTTGATCAGGGCGCCGCCATGTTCGCGCAGATGTCCCACGGCCACGATGGAGCCGTAGACCACGCCCCAGTAATTCGTGTCGAAGAGTTTGCGCTGGTCTTCGACCGGCACGTCCTCGACCCTGCCGAAGATCGAAACGCCGGCGTTGTTGATCCAGGTATCCACGGTGCCATGGGCTTCCAGCGCCGCCTGCAGCAACCGTTCGTGGTCTTCACGCTTGCCGACGTCCATCTGCACGGCAATGGCCTGGCCGCCGTCAGCACGCAGTTCCTCGACCAGCGTGTCCAGGCGCTCCTGGTCGCGGCAGGCCAGTACCAGGCGGGCGCCGCGCCGCGCGGCCTCGCGGGCCGTGGCCAGGCCTATCCCGCTGCTGGCGCCGGTAATGACGACGACCTGGTCCGACAGTTTTTTCAGGCGATATTTCATGGGGACGCTCCTTGCTTGCTCGTCGCTGTGCTTGCGCAGGAAGCGTGCCCGCCGGCGGACGGCTATCATCCCTCGCATGCGGCGCGGGCCGCCCCTCGGACTGGAGCAGCGTTTCATGAGTACATCCCGTCATTTCGGCTTCCTCGGACTCGGCAACATGGGGCTGCCCATGGCGCGGCGCCTGCTTGCGGCGGGCCATGCGCTCACCGTGTGGAACCGCAATGCCGGCAGGGCGGCCGAGCTGGTCGCGGCCGGCGCGAATCTGGCAGGCACGCCCGCGCAGGTGCTGCAGGCGGCGGACGTGGTGGGGATTTGCGTCAAGGATGGGGCGGCGGTCGAGTCGGTGGCGTTCGGCCCGGATGGCCTGGCCAGTGCCGGCCGGCAGGGCGCGGGGAAGGTGGTGATCGATTTCTCGACCATAGAGCCCGGGCAGGCGCGCGATTTCGGCCGCCGCCTGCGCGACCGGACCGGCGCGTCCTGGCTGGATGCGCCCGTGTCGGGCGGCGTGCCGGGCGCCGAGGGCGGCACGCTGATCTGCTTCGTCGGCGGCGAGGCCACGGATCTCGAGAAGGCGGGGCCGTTCCTGGCGCCGCTGACTTCGCGCGTGACCCATATGGGACCGGCCGGTGCGGGCCAGACCACCAAGATATGCAACCAGATGATCGTCGCGGTGAACGTGCTCACGATCGCCGAGACCTACGGCCTCGCGCGGCGCGCCGGCGTGGACGTCGAGCGCCTGGCGCCGGCGCTGGCGGGCGGTTTCGCGGATTCGCAGCCCTTGCAGATCTTCGGGCCGGCGATGGCCGCCGGCCGTTTCCAGCCCACGCGCACGGCGGTCGAGCTGATGGCCAAGGACATCGGTATTTCGCAGCGCATGGCGGTCGAGTTCGTTGCGCGGACGCCGGTCTCGGCGTTCTGCTCGGGGCTGTACGAACAGGTTCGGGAGCACGAGCCGGAGGTCTTCATGGGCGATGTGGCGGGGCTGGTGCGGCGCTACGAGTGAAGGCGGCGCTGTCACCGAACCGTCATTGATGTAACGCTGCTAAAGCGCCGTCCGGTCCGGGCCGATAAACGGAATGACGTGCAACGGCGGGGTTCTCCGGAACCCCGCCGTTGCCGTTTGTGGCCTAGGATTTTCATCAGGACGTCATGAAGATACGCAGCAAATTGTTCGCCTTGGGGGCCGCCGGCATCGTGGCGATCGCGGTCGTGGCCGGTTGCTCGGTGGTGGGGCTGTTGCGCCTGAGCGCGGCGGTGGACGACTACGCGCAGCGGCGGGTGCCGGCGCTGGTGGCGCTGGGCGCGCTGAGGGAAGGGCAGGTGCAGATCGCCCGCCACAGCCTGGAGCCGCTGCAGTGGGCAGACGAGTATTCCATCGAGGCGCGCAACGAATGGGAGCGCATGCTGCAGTCGAAGGGCCGCACCTGGGCAGCGATGGAAGCCGCGCGGGCCGCCCTGTCCGAAGCGCCCGCCACCGATGCCGAGGCCGAGTCGCTGCGCACCTTCGATGCGGCGTTCCATGCTTGGGCAGAAAAGGAAAAACCGCTTACCGATCTGCTCAAGCAACTGGTGGAGGTGGACAGCGAGGAGCGACAGCGCTTCCTGCTCCTGAAATACCTGGCCGCCTACTCGGCGCAGGAGTCTTACTACGTGCAGGCGCAGCAGGCCATGCAGGCCCTGGCGGAGGCCGGCGCGCAGGCGGCCGCCGAGAGGGCGGCGCAACTGCGGCAGGCCAGCCGGGGCCTGGCAAGCCTGATCGCAGGCGTGGGACTCGCGGCCATCCTGTTGATGCTGGCCGGCGCCTGGCGCGCGGGGCGCGCCATCGTGGGCGCGATCGACGGCATGCGCGCGCGCCTGGCATCGATCGCCGACGACCTGGATTTCCGCCCCCGCGCGGACGTGCGCGGCAATGACGAGGTGGCCGACATGGCGCGCGCGCTGGACCGGCTGGTGGCGCGCATGCGCACGTCGCTGGCGACCATGCAGGGCCTGTCGGCGACCATGAACGCCGCCGGCGACGAGGTGTCCGCCGGCGCGGCCGAGGTGGCCGGGGGCGCGGCCCGCCAGAACGACGCCGCCGGGCGCATGGCGGTGTCCATGCAGGCGGTGGCCGCCAGCATGGCGCAGGTGGCGGAGTCGGTGGAGGAGGCGATCGGCCTGTCGCGCGACGCCTGTGGCCTGGCCGAGCGCGGCGGCGAACTGATCGGGACGGCGGGCGGCCGGATGGATGCGATCGCCGGCCGGATGGCGGCGGCGTCGCGGGCGCTGGACGCGCTGGGCCGCCATGGCGAGTCGATCCGCCACGTGGCCAGGCTGATCTCCGACATCGCCGGGCAGACCAAGCTGCTGTCCCTGAACGCGGCGATCGAGGCGGCGCGGGCGGGCGAGGACGGCCGGGGCTTCGCGGTCGTGGCCGAGCAGGTCAGGACGCTGGCCGAGAAAAGCGCGGCATCCAGCTCGCAGATCGGCCAGACCGTGGAGCGTATCGCCGATGAAACGATGGCGGCCGCCGAGCTGATGCGGGAGGTGGTGGATGCCGTGACGGTGGGGCAGGCCAGCGCCGGGGAGGCGGGCCGTTTCATGGGTGAACTGCGCGCCGGTTCCGAGCAGGCCGCCCGGGTGGTGGCCGCCATCGGGCAGGCGCTGCGCGAGCAGTCGTCGCTGAACGACGGCGTCGCCCGCCACGTGGGCGACGTCGCCGGCATGGCCGGGCATTACCGGGAGGCGGCCGGCGCCATGGCGGCCCAGGCCGCCAGCCTGCGTGAAACCGTTCGTACGGTCGACGAAACCGTCAATTCGTTCAGGGTGTCGTAAGCCTTGCCGGACGCCGTTTTTCCTGGGATGCGAGGGCACGGAGGCGTTTCGGTTGACTCAGGGTTTGCGCTATACTTGCGGGCGGACGAGCGTGGGAATGAAACATGCATGTCCGACAGTTACCGCAGTAGCCGGTAAGACAGTTTTGGTTTTGCGCCGACAGTTTTTGTGTCGACACGCGCTGGCTTCACAACGCAGCGGTCCGCGCAAAAACATACATCCTTGCATGTAAGCACACGCGGGTGGTCTAGAATGGCGCCGGCTCCGGACGGGGCGAACAGGCGGCATTCGGCTTGTCCGCCGCAGGGAAGTCTGGTCCGCATCCTGCCGATTTTGCAAATGACGCCTCGGGCACCTTTCATGTCCGTGGCGTGACTCGAACAGGTTAGCTGATGAATATCGAGAGTTACCTTCCTGTCCTGCTGTTCATCATCGTGGGCAGCGTCATCGGTTTCGCGCTGATGTTCCTGGGCTCCGTGATCGGCCCGAACCGGCCGGACAGCGAAAAGCTCTCTCCGTACGAATGCGGCTTCGAGGCCTTCGAGGACGCGCGCATGAAGTTCGACGTGCGCTACTACCTCGTCGCCATCCTGTTCATCCTGTTCGATCTCGAGATCGCGTTTCTGTTTCCGTGGGCCATGGCCAACGAGCAGGTTGGCCTGCTCGGTTTCGGGACCGTGGCGGTATTTCTGGCCGTTCTCGTGATCGGCTTCATCTACGAATGGAAAAAGGGCGCGCTGGACTGGGAGTGATCCCAGCGGCACGCCGAAGGACATCGGGTTTCATTCATGGCTATCGACGGAATTCTCAACGAAGGCTTCATCACCACGACCGCCGACAAGGTCATCAACTGGGCCAAGACTGGGTCGCTGTGGCCCATGACCTTCGGCCTGGCCTGTTGCGCGGTCGAAATGATGCACGCGGGCGCGGCCCGCTACGACCTGGACCGCTTCGGCATCATCTTCCGGCCCAGCCCGCGCCAGTCCGACCTGATGATCGTGGCCGGCACGCTGTGCAACAAGATGGCGCCGGCCCTGCGCAAGGTCTACGACCAGATGCCGGAGCCGCGCTGGGTGGTCTCCATGGGCTCGTGCGCCAACGGCGGCGGGTATTATCACTATTCCTATTCGGTGGTGCGCGGCTGCGATCGCATCGTGCCGGTCGACGTCTACGTCCCGGGCTGCCCCCCCACCGCCGAAGCGCTGGTGTACGGCTTGCTGCAATTGCAGAACAAGATCCGCCGCACCAACACCATCGCGCGTTGACGTCGATGCCGGTGCGCGCGCTTTCCACTCCCATCCTTCCGCCCGGACTGGCCCAGGCCCGTCCGGCGTCGTCTTTTGATCCGAGCGCTCATGACCAAGCTTGAAACCCTGCGCCAGAATCTGCTGAGCGCCTTGGGCGAAGATATCCGCCTGACTCTCGCCCTGGGCGAGCTGACGCTCGAGGTGCCGGTGGACCGGTACGTGGAAGTGTGCCGGACGCTGCGCGACGATGCCGGGCTGAGCTTCGAGAGCTGCATCGACCTGTGCGGCGTCGACTACTCCACCTACGGCAACGAGGTGCGCGAGACCGGGCGCTTCGCCGTGGTGCTGCACCTGATCTCGATCGCCCACAACTGGCGCCTGCGCGTGCGCACCTACGCGGCCGACGACGACATGCCGGTCGTGCCCTCGCTGGTGGACGTCTGGCCCGGCGTCAACTGGTACGAGCGCGAGGCTTTCGATTTCTACGGCGTGCTGTTCGAGGGACACCCCGACCTGCGCCGCATCCTGACCGACTACGGCTTCATCGGCCATCCCTTCCGCAAGGACTTCCCGCTGTCGGGCAACGTCGAGATGCGTTTCGACCCCGAGCAGAAGCGGGTCATCTACCAGCCCGTCACCATCGAGCCGCGCGAAGTCACGCCGCGCGTCATTCGTGAAGATGGCTACGGAGCAGGGCGCTAATCATGGCAGAGATCAAGAACTACACCCTCAACTTCGGTCCCCAGCACCCGGCCGCGCACGGCGTACTGCGCCTGGTGCTGGAACTGGACGGCGAAGTCATCCAGCGCGCCGACCCCCATATCGGGCTGCTGCACCGGGCCACCGAAAAGCTGGCCGAGCACAAGACCTTCCTGCAGGCCTTGCCCTACATGGACCGTCTCGACTACGTGTCCATGATGTGCAACGAGCACGCCTACGTCATGGCGATCGAGAAGCTGCTGGGCGTGGAAGTGCCGCTGCGGGCGCAGTACATCCGGGTGATGTTCGACGAGATCACCCGCGTCCTGAACCACCTGATGTCGCTGGGTTCGCACGCGCTGGACGTGGGCGCGATGGCGGTGTTCCTGTATGCCTTCCGCGAGCGCGAGGACCTGATGGACTGCTACGAGGCGGTCTCGGGCGCCCGCATGCACGCGGCCTACTATCGCCCGGGCGGCGTCTACCGCGACCTGCCCGAGCGCATGCCGCAGTATCGCCCCAGCAAGCTGCGCAGCGACAAGGAAATGAAGGCCCTGAACGATGACCGCTCGGGCTCGCTGCTCGACTTCATCGAGTCCTTCACCAACCGCTTCCCCGGCTACATCGACGAGTACGAGACCCTGCTGACCGACAACCGGATCTGGAAACAGCGCCTGGTCGACGTCGGCATCGTCAGCCCCGAGCGCGCCAAGGCGCTGGGCTTCACCGGCCCCATGCTGCGCGGTTCGGGCATCGAGTGGGACCTGCGCAAGATGCAGCCCTACGAGGTCTACGACCTGGTCGACTTCGACGTGCCGGTGGGCACGAACGGCGACTGCTACGACCGCTACCTCGTCCGCATCGAGGAAATGCGCCAGAGCAACCGCATCATCAAGCAGTGCGTGGAATGGCTGCGCAACAATCCCGGCCCCGTCATGACGAGCAACCACAAGGTCGCTCCGCCCAGCCGCGCCGAGATGAAGACCAGCATGGAAGAGCTGATCCACCATTTCAAGCTCTTCACCGAAGGTTTCCACGTGCCTCCGGGCGAGGCCTATGCCGCGGTCGAACACCCCAAGGGCGAATTCGGCATCTACCTGGTGTCGGACGGTGCGAACAAGCCGTACCGCCTGAAGATCCGCGCCCCGGGCTTTGCCCACTTGCAATCGCTGGACGAGATGGCGCGCGGCCACATGATCGCCGACGCCGTCACGATTATCGGCACGCAGGACATCGTGTTCGGCGAGATCGACCGCTGAACCCATGACCGCGTCCCAACCGGATACCACCATGCTGCTTTCCGAACAGGCCCTCAAGAAGATCGACCGCGAAGTCTCCAAGTACCCGGCCGAGCAGAAACAGTCCGCCGTGATGGCGGCGCTGGCCATCGCGCAGGACGAGAAGGGCTGGCTGTCGCAAGAGGTGATGGAAGAAGTCGCGAACGTCCTCGGCATGCCCCCCATCGCCGTGCAGGAAGTCGCGACCTTCTACAACATGTACAACCTCAAGCCCATGGGGCAGTACAAGATCTCGGTCTGCACCAACCTGCCCTGTGCCCTGCGCGACGGCGAGAAGGCCGGGCATCACCTGAAGCAGAAGCTGGGCATCGATTATCGGGAAACGACCGCGGACGGCGTGTTCACGCTGCTCGAGGGCGAATGCATGGGGGCCTGCGGCGACGCGCCCGTGCTGCTGGTGAACAACAAGCGTATGTGCATTCAGATGTCCGAGGCCAAGCTCGACGCGCTCGTCGATGAGTTGAAGGCCGAGGCGAATGCCGGAGGTGCAAAATGAGCGTGGCCGAACCGGTCATCAGCACGGCGTTCCACAACCGCCACATCGACCCGCAGATCATGGCGGGGCTGGACGGCGGCAACTGGCGCCTGAACGACTACGTCGCGCGCGGCGGCTACGAGGCCCTGCGCAAGATCCTGTCCAGCGGCATGACGCCCGAGCAGGTCATCGCCGAGGTCAAGTCCTCGGGCTTGCGCGGCCGTGGCGGCGCGGGCTTCCCGACCGGCCTGAAGTGGAGCTTCATGCCGCGCACCTTCCCGGGCCAGAAGTACCTGGTCTGCAATTCCGACGAAGGCGAACCGGGTACGTTCAAGGATCGCGACATCCTGCGCTACAACCCGCACATCGTGATCGAGGGCATGGCCATCGCCGCCTACGCGATGGGCATCTCCGTGGGCTACAACTACATCCACGGCGAGATCTTCGAGGTGTACGAGCGTTTCGAGGAAGCGCTGGAAGAGGCGCGCGCCGCCGGCTTCCTGGGCAGCAACATCCTCGGCTCGAACTTCAGCTTCCAGCTGCACGCCCACCACGGCTACGGCGCCTACATCTGCGGCGAAGAAACCGCGCTGCTCGAATCGCTGGAAGGCAAGAAGGGCCAGCCGCGCTTCAAGCCGCCGTTCCCGGCCAGCTTCGGCCTGTACGGCAAGCCGACCACGATCAACAACACCGAGACCTTCGCCGCGGTGCCCTGGATCATCCGCAACGGCGGCGACGCCTACCTGCAGGTGGGCAAGCCCAACAACGGCGGCACCAAGCTTTATTCGGTCTCGGGCGACGTCGAATACCCCGGCAACTTCGAGGTGCCGATGGGCACGCCGTTCTCCAAGCTGCTGGAACTGGCCGGCGGCGTGCGGGGCGGCCGCAAGCTGAAGGCCGTGATTCCCGGCGGCTCGAGCGCCCCGGTGGTGCCGGCCGACATCATGATGGACTGCACGATGGACTACGACTCGATCGCCAAGGCCGGGTCGATGCTGGGGTCGGGCGCGGTCATCGTGATGGACGAGACGCGCTGCATGGTGAAGTCGCTGCTGCGCCTGTCGTATTTCTATTTCGAGGAAAGCTGCGGCCAGTGCACGCCGTGCCGCGAAGGCACGGGCTGGCTGTACCGCGTGGTCCATCGCATCGAGAGCGGCAAGGGCCGCCCGGAAGACCTGGACCTGCTCGATTCGGTGGCCGGCAACATCATGGGCCGCACGATCTGCGCGCTGGGCGATGCCGCGGCCATGCCGGTGCGGGGCTTCCTGAAGCACTACCGCGACGAGTTCATGTACCACATCGAGCACAAGCACTGCCTGGTGCCCGAGTACCTGTAGCCGCCGGCGCGCGCGCAACGAGAGCATTTACCGAAACGCACACGCCCCGCCCGATGACGGGGCAAACGGAAATAAGATGGTTGAAATTACGATCGACGGCAAGACAGTGGAGGTGGCCGAGGGCAGCATGATCATGCATGCCGCCCAGAAGGTCGGCCTCTACGTGCCGCATTTCTGCTATCACAAGAAGCTGTCGATCGCGGCCAACTGCCGCATGTGTCTGGTCGACGTCGAGAAGGCCCCCAAGCCGCTGCCCGCCTGTGCCACGCCGGTCAGCAACGGCATGGTGGTCCATACCGCTTCCGAGAAGGCCATCAACGCCCAGAAGGGCGTGATGGAGTTCCTGCTGATCAACCACCCGCTGGATTGCCCGATCTGCGACCAGGGCGGCGAGTGCCAGCTGCAGGACCTGGCGGTGGGCTACGGCGGCTCGTCCTCGCGCTACAGCGAGGAAAAGCGCGTCGTGTTCCACAAGAACCTGGGCCCGCTGGTGTCGGCCGAGGAAATGGCCCGCTGCATCCAGTGCACCCGCTGCGTGCGCTTCGGCCAGGAGATCGCCGGCGTGATGGAACTCGGCATGATCAACCGTGGCGAGCATTCCGAGATCACCACCTTCGTGGGCCGTGCGGTCGAGTCCGAGCTGTCGGGCAACATGATCGACATCTGCCCGGTGGGCGCGCTCACGTCCAAGCCGTTCCGCTACAGCGCCCGTACCTGGGAGCTGGCCCGCCGCAAGTCGGTCAGCCCGCATGACAGCATCGGCGCCAACCTGATCGTCCAGGTCAAGAACGACCGCGTCATGCGCGTCGTGCCGTTCGAGAACGAAGCCGTCAACGAGTGCTGGATCAGCGACCGCGACCGCTTCTCATACGAAGGCCTGAACAGCGAGGACCGCCTGGCCGCCCCGATGGTGCGCGGCGCCGACGGCCTGTGGAAGGAAGTGGAGTGGGCCGAGGCGCTGGACGCCGTCGCGGCCGGGCTGCAATCGGTCAAGAACAGCTACGGCGCCGGCCAGATCGGCGCGCTGGCGGCCCAATACGCCACGACCGAGGAATTCGCGCTGCTGGCCCGCCTGGTGCGGGCCCTGGGTTCCGACAACATCGATTTCCGCCTGCGCCAGACCGATACCGGCTTCGATGCCGCGCGCGGCGGCGCCCCGTGGCTGGGCATGGCCCTGGCCGACGTCGGCGCGCTGGACCGCGTGCTGGTGGTCGGCTCGTTCCTGCGCAAGGACCATCCCCTGCTGGCGCAGCGCCTGCGCCAGGCCGCCAAGTCCGGCACGCAGGTCATCCTGGTCGACGTGGCGGCCGACGATCCGCTGATGCCCGTGGCCGAGCGCGTCACGGTCGCCCCGGCGGCGCTGCCCTCCGTGCTGGCCGAGATCGCCGTGGCGCTGGCCCAGGCCAAGGAAGCGGCCGTCGCGCCCGAACTGGCCGGCGTGCAGCCGGGCGAAGCGGCCCGCCGCATCGCCGAGCTGCTGGCTTCCGGCGAAAACACGGCCGTGCTGCTGGGCAACCTGGCGGCGCAGCATCCCCAGGCCTCGACGCTGGCGGCCAACGCGCAACTGATCGCGCAGGCCACCGGCGCCCGCCTGGGCTTCACCACCGAAGGCGGCAACACGGTGGGCGGCTACCTGGCCGAGGCCGTGCCGGTGCGCGGCGGCAAGACCGCGGCGCAGATGTTCGCCGAACCGCTCAAGGCCCATATCGTGGTGCATGCCGAGCCGGCGCTGGACGCGGCCGACGGCGTGGCCGCGCTGCGCGCGTTGCGCGCCGCCCAATTCAACGTCGCCCTGACCTCGTACCGCTCCGCCGCCGAGGACTGGGCCCATGTGATGCTGCCCATCGCGCCGTTCACCGAGACCTCGGGCACCTTCGTCAATGCCGAGGGCAGGGCGCAGAGCTTCAAGGGCACGGTCCGTCCGCTGGGTCAGACGCGTCCGGGCTGGAAGGTACTGCGCGTGCTGGGCAACGCGCTGGAGCTGCCCGGCTTCGACGACGAGACCTCCGAATCCGTGCGCGACGCGGTGCTGGCGGGCGAAATCGCGCCGCGCCTGTCGAACGCCATCGGCGCCAAGCCGGGCGTGGGCGTCGCGGTCCAGGGCCTGCAGCGCGTGGCCGACGTGCCGCTGTTCGCCAGCGACGCCATTACGCGCCGCGCCGCGGCGCTGCAATCGACCCCGGCCGCCGACGCGCCCGAGGCCCGGGCCAGCGCCGCCACCGTGGCGCACCTGGGGCTGGCCGACGGCGACCGCGTGCGGGTGAAGTCGGCGACCGGCTCGGTCGAACTCTTTCTTTCCGTGGATGACGCCGTGCCCGCAGGCGCCGTGCGCATCGCCGCCGCCCATGTCTCGACCTTCGCGCTCGGCGGCGCATTCGAACAACTCAGCGTGGAGCGTGCCTGATGCAGTGGATCGACGTCATTCAGGCTCAAGGAACGGAGCTGATCGGCCCGGCAGCCTGGTCGGTGGTGTGGAACATCGTCAAGATCGTCTGCATCGCGGTGCCCATCATCCTGTGCGTGGCCTACCTCACGTACTGGGAACGCAAGATGATCGGCTGGATGCACGTCCGCCTGGGCCCCAACCGCGTGGGCCCGAAGGGCTTGCTGCAGCCGTTCGCCGACGTGCTCAAGCTGCTGACCAAGGAAGTGATCGTTCCCAGCAACGCCAACAAGGTGCTCTACATCGTGGCGCCCGCGGTGGTGCTGATGCCCGCGCTGGCCGCCTGGGCGGTGGTGCCGTTCGGCCCCGAGGTGGTGCTGGCCAACGTCAACGCCGGCCTGCTCTACATCATGGCCATCACCTCGCTGGGCGTCTATGGCGTGATCATCGCCGGCTGGGCCTCGAACTCGAAGTACGCCTTCCTGGGCGCGCTGCGCGCCTCGGCGCAGATGGTGTCCTATGAGCTGGCCATCGGCTTCGTGCTGGTGACGGTGCTGCTGGTGTCCGGCAGCCTGAACATGAGCGAGATCGTCCTGAAGCAGGCCGACGGCCGCTTCGCCGGCATGGGGCTGACCTTCCTGTCGTGGAACTGGCTGCCGCTCCTGCCGCTGTTCGTGATCTACGTCATCTCGGCCGTGGCGGAAACCAACCGCCACCCCTTCGACGTGGTCGAAGGCGAGTCGGAAATCGTTGCCGGCCACATGGTGGAATACTCCGGCATGACCTTCGCCCTGTTCTTCCTGGGCGAATACGCCAACATGATCCTGCTGTCGGCGCTGGCCTCGATCATGTTCCTGGGAGGCTGGCTGCCTCCGGTCGACGTGGCCCCGCTGACCTGGGTGCCGGGCTGGATCTGGCTGGCGCTCAAGACTTTCTTCGTGGTCTCGTTGTTCATCTGGTTCCGTGCGTCTTTCCCGCGCTACCGCTACGACCAGATCATGCGCCTGGGCTGGAAGGTCTTCATCCCGCTGACGCTGGTCTGGCTGCTCGTGGTGGCGGTCTGGATGCAGACGCCCTGGAACATCTGGAAGTAACGCCCGCCCTGTGCGAGCCCAAGAATAGGCAGGACTGAATCATGCAAGCGATCAAGGAATTCTTCGGCAGCCTGATGCTGACCGAACTCCTCAAGGGATTGCGCCTGACGGGGCGGTACATGTTCGCCCGCAAGATCACGGTGCAGTACCCCGAGGAAAAAACCCCGATGTCCCCGCGCTTCCGCGGCCTGCATGCCTTGCGCCGTTACCCCAACGGGGAAGAGCGGTGCATCGCTTGCAAGCTGTGCGAGGCGGTCTGTCCGGCGGTGGCGATCACGATCGAATCCGAGGTGCGCGAGGACGGCACGCGCCGCACCAACCGCTACGACATCGACCTGACCAAGTGCATCTTCTGCGGCTTCTGCGAGGAGAGCTGCCCGGTTGACTCCATCGTCGAGACGCACATCCACGAATATCACGGCGAACAGCGGGGCGACCTGTATTTCACCAAGGAAATGCTGCTGGCGGTCGGCGACCGCTATGAAGCCGAGATCGCGCAGAACCGTGCGCAGGACGCGAAATACCGGTAAACGAAACCCACACCATGACCGCCATACTGTTCTATATATTCGCCGCGATCCTTGTCGTGGCCGCCTGCCGGGTCATCGTCGCGCGCAGCCCCGTCACCGCCGTCATGCACCTGGTGCTGTCGTTCTTCACGGCCTCCATGATCTGGATGCTGCTGAAGGCGGAGTTCCTCGCCATCCTGCTGGTGCTCGTGTACGTGGGTGCGGTGATGGTGCTGTTCCTGTTCGTCGTGATGATGCTGGACATCGACAGCGCCAAGCTGCGCCAGGGCTTCAAGACCTACCTGCCGCTGGGCATCGTGGTGGGAGCCATCATGGTCGGGGAAATGGCCTTCGTGCTGGCCAACGCCTACTGGGACCCCAGCGTGCCGCAGGCGCCGGCCGACTTCAACAACACGCGCGCCATCGGCGTGGCGATGTATACGGAATACATCTACGCCGTCGAGATCGCCGCCGTGATCCTGCTGGTGGGCATGATCGCCGCCATCGCGCTCACGCTGCGCCGCCGCTCCGACGTCAAGGTGAACCGGCCGTCCGAGCAGATCCGCGTGCGGCGCCAGGACCGCGTCCGCCTGGTATCGATTCCGTCGCAAACCGAAAATTCCCGGGAAGGCGAGGGCGCCCAGGCGCCTGCCGCCACCGAACCCAAGGGAAGCCAACCATGACCCTGACCCTAGGCCACTTCCTCGTGCTGGGCGCGATCCTGTTCGCGATCAGCATCGTCGGCATCTTCCTCAACCGCAAGAACATCATCGTGCTGCTGATGGCGATCGAACTGATGCTGCTGGCGGTGAACATGAATTTCGTCGCCTTCTCCAGCTGGATGGGCGATCTGAGCGGGCAGGTGTTCGTGTTCTTCATCCTGACCGTGGCGGCCGCCGAGTCCGCCATCGGGCTGGCGATCCTGGTTGTATTGTTCCGCAACCTGAACACGATCAATGTTGATGAACTTGACCGGCTGAAGGGCTGACGGTCCGGGCTACGAGAAAATCAAGACATGTCGGTACCTAAGCTCTATCTCCTCATCGCTTTCGCCCCGCTGGTCGGGTCCGCCATCGCCGGCCTGTTCGGCACCGGCTTCCTGGGACGCTGGGTCGGCCGCGCCGGCGCGCACTGGGTCACGATCCTGGGCGTGCTGGTCTCGGCCATCGGCTCGGCATTCGTGCTGCAGGATGTCCTGGCGGGCAACACCTTCAACGGCACGCTCTACACCTGGAGCGCGATCGGCGGCATCAAGCTGGAAATCGGCTTCATGATCGACACGCTGTCGGCCATGATGATGGTGGTGGTCACCTCGGTGTCGCTGATGGTGCACATCTACACCATCGGCTACATGAAGGACGATCCCGGCTACCAGCGGTTCTTCGCCTACATCTCGCTGTTTACCTTCTCGATGCTGATGCTGGTCATGTCCAACAACATGCTCCAGCTCTTCTTCGGCTGGGAGGCCGTGGGCCTGGTGTCCTACCTGCTGATCGGCTTCTGGTACACCCGTCCCACCGCGATCTTCGCCAACATGAAGGCCTTCCTGGTCAACCGGGTCGGGGACTTCGGCTTCGTGCTGGGCATCGGCCTGCTGTTCGCCTACGCCGGTTCGATGAACTACACCGAGGTGTTCTCGCAGTCGGACAAGCTGGCCGGCCTGACCTTCCCGGGCACCGACTGGATGCTGCTGAGCGTGGCCTGCATCGCGCTGTTCGTGGGCGCCATGGGCAAGTCGGCGCAGTTCCCGCTGCACGTCTGGCTGCCCGACTCGATGGAAGGCCCGACCCCGATCTCCGCGCTGATCCACGCCGCCACCATGGTGACGGCGGGCATCTTCATGGTGGCGCGTTTCTCGCCGCTGTTCGAGCTGTCGCCCACCGCGCTGTCGTTCATCATCGTCATCGGCGCGATCACCGCGCTGTTCATGGGTTTCCTGGGCATCATCCAGAACGACATCAAGCGCGTGGTGGCCTATTCCACGCTGTCGCAGCTGGGCTACATGACCGTGGCGCTGGGCGCCTCGGCCTACTCGGTGGCGATCTTCCACCTGATGACCCACGCCTTCTTCAAGGCGCTGCTGTTCCTGGCGGCGGGTTCGGTCATCATCGGCATGCACCATGACCAGGACATCCGCAACATGGGCGGCCTGCGCAAGTACATGCCCATTACCTGGATCACCTTCCTGCTGGGTTCGCTGGCGCTGATCGGCACGCCGTTCTTCGCCGGCTTCTACTCGAAGGAAAACATCATCGAGGCAGCCAAGCTGTCCCACGTCTGGGGCTCGGGCTTCGCCTACTTCGCGGTGCTGGCCGGCGTGTTCGTGACGGCGTTCTACTCGTTCCGCCTGTACTTCCTGGTCTTCCACGGCAAGGAGCGCTTCGACACCTCGGGCGCGCACGGGCATGGACACGACGACCACGCCCACGACAGCCACGGCCATGACGACCACGGCCACGACGACCACCACCATGGCGGCGTGCCGCACGAGTCGCCCGCGGTAGTGACGGTGCCGCTGGTGCTGCTGGCGATCCCGTCCGTGATCATCGGCGCGATCGCGGTCGGCCCCATGCTGTTCGGCGATTTCTTCAAGGGCGTGATCTTCAATTCGCCCGACCGTCCGGTCATGGAGCACCTGGCCGAGGACTTCCACGGCTGGGTGGCCTACGGGCTGCATGCCTTCAGCACCGTGCCGTTCTGGCTGATGCTGGCCGGCGTGGTCCTGGCGTGGTTCTTCTACATGGTCAAGCCGTCCATTCCCGCCGCCATCAAGGCTCGCGCAGGCTGGCTGTACAACCTGCTCGACAACAAGTACTACATGGACAAGATCAACGAAGCCGTGTTCGCGCGCGGTGCCCGCGCACTGGGCGGCGGCTTCTGGAGGGTGGGCGACAAGTCCCTGATCGACGGCCTCCTGGTCAACGGCAGCGCCCGTCTGGTCGGCTGGTTCGCCGGGGTGGTCCGCCACCTGCAGTCGGGCTACATCTATCACTACGCCTTCGCCATGATCATCGGCATCATGGCCCTGGTGACCTTCTTCGTCCTGCTGAACAATTGATGGCAAGCGATATGGCTCAAACTTCTTTTCCGTGGCTCTCGCTTGCGATCTTCACCCCGATCGTGTTCGGCATCCTGGTGCTGGCGGTGGGGCGTGACAGCAATCCCACCGTCGCCCGCGTGCTGGCGCTGATCGGCGCGATCGCCGGCCTCCTGGTCACGCTGCCCCTGTACACCGGCTTCGACGCCTCGACGGCGCAGATGCAGTTCGTCGAGAAAGCCACCTGGATCGCCGAGTACGGCGTCTCCTATTCCCTGGGCGTGGATGGCATCTCGCTGTGGTTCGTCCTGCTGACGGCCTTCATCACCATCATCGTGGTGCTGGCCGGCTGGGAAGTCATCACCAGCCGCGTCGCCCAGTACATGGGCGCCTTCCTGATCCTGTCGGGCCTGATGATAGGTGTGTTCGCGGCGCTGGACGGCCTTTTGTTCTATGTGTTCTTCGAGGCCACGCTGATCCCGATGTACATCATCATCGGCGTGTGGGGTGGCCCCAACCGGGTCTACGCGGCGTTCAAGTTCTTCCTGTATACGCTGCTGGGCTCGCTGCTGACGCTGGTCGCCTTCATCTACCTGTGGCATTCGGCCGGCGGCACGTTCGACATCCTGACCTGGCACAAGCTGCCGCTGGGCCAGACCGAGCAGATCCTGATCTTCCTGGCCTTCCTGATGGCTTTCGCCGTGAAGGTGCCGATGTGGCCGGTCCACACCTGGCTGCCCGACGCCCACGTCGAGGCGCCCACGGGTGGTTCGGTGGTGCTGGCCGCCATCATGCTGAAGCTGGGCGCCTACGGCTTCCTGCGGCTGTCGCTGCCCATCGTGCCCGATGCCGCGCATAGCCTGTCGGGCCTGATGATCGCGCTGTCGCTGATCGCCGTCATCTACATCGGCCTGGTGGCGCTGGTGCAGGACGACATGAAGAAGCTGGTCGCGTATTCGTCCGTGGCGCACATGGGCTTCGTGACCCTGGGCTTCTTCATCTTCAACACCGCCGGCGTCGAAGGCGCCATCGTGCAGATGATCTCGCACGGCTTCGTGTCGGGCGCGATGTTCTTCTGCATAGGCGTGCTGTACGACCGCGTGCATTCGCGCCGCATCGCCGACTACGGCGGCGTGGTCAACACCATGCCCAAGTTCGCCACGTTCTTCGTGCTGTTCTCGATGGCCAACAGCGGCCTGCCGGCCACCAGCGGCTTCGTGGGCGAGTTCTTCGTCATCATGGGCTCGGTCGAGTACAACTTCTGGATCGGCCTCCTGGCCGCCACCGCCCTGATCCTGGGCGCCGCGTACTCGCTGTGGATGGTCAAGCGCGTCGTGTTCGGCGACATCACCCACCAGCACGTGCGCGAGCTGACCGACGTCAATGCCCGCGAGTTCTTCATCCTGGGCGTGATGGCCATCGCCGTGCTGTACATGGGCGTCCATCCCGCGCCCTTCACCGACGTGATGCACGTCTCGGTCGACGCGCTGCTCAAGCATGTCGCCATTTCGAAACTGTAAGACGCCGGACGTTACGCAATGGAATTCGCCAATCTGAACCTGTCTCTCGTCGCGCCGGAGATCACGCTGCTGGTGTTGACGTCCGTCATCCTGCTGATCGACCTGTTCGTCAAGGATGAAGGCCGCGCGGTGACGCACATCCTGTCCCTGGCCACGCTGGTGGTGCTGACCTGGATGAGCCTGTCGGACCTGGCCTCGGGCGTGCAGGGCGCGGCCTTCGACGGCATGTACGTGACCGACAGCCTGGCCCACGTGCTCAAGGTGTTCTCGTACATCGCGGTGGGCGTGACGCTGATCTACGGCAAGGGTTACGCCAAGGACCGCGGCATGCTGCGCGGCGGCGAGCTGTATGTGCTGTCGCTGCTGGCGCTGCTGGGCCAGATGGTCATGATCTCGGCCGGCAACATGCTGACGATCTACCTCGGCCTGGAGCTGATGTCGCTGTCGTTCTACGCGCTGGTCGCGCTGCGCCGCGAGCACACCGTGTCCACCGAGGCGGCCATGAAGTATTTCGTGCTGGGCGCGCTGGCCTCGGGCCTGCTGCTGTACGGCATGTCCATGATCTACGGCGCCACCGGCACGCTGAACCTGGCCGGCATCGCCCGCGCCACCTCCGGCGCCACCGACAACCACATGATCCTGGTCTTCGGGCTGGTGTTCCTGGTAGCGGGCCTGGCCTTCAAGCTCGGCGTCGTGCCGTTCCACATGTGGGTGCCCGACGTCTACCAGGGCGCGCCCACGGCCGTGACGCTGCTGCTGGGCGGCGCGCCCAAGCTGGCCGCCTTCGCCATCGTGCTGCGCCTGCTGGTCGACGGCCTGTTCGGCCTGGCGGCCGACTGGCAGCCCATGCTGGCCATCATGGCCGTGCTGTCGCTGGCCATCGGCAACCTGGCCGCCATCATGCAGTCCAACATCAAGCGCATGCTGGCTTATTCGACCATCTCGCACATGGGCTTCGTGCTGCTGGGCCTGATGTCCGGCGTGGTCGAGGGCAGCGCCTTCAACGCCCAGAACGCCTACACGTCGGCCATGTTCTACGTGGTCGTCTACGTGCTGACCACGCTCAGCTCGTTCGGCGTGCTGATGCTGCTGTCGCGCTCGGGCTTCGAGTGCGAGAACGTCGACGACCTGAAGGGCCTGAACCGCCGCAACCCGTGGTTCGCCGGCGTGATGCTGGTGCAGATGTTCTCGCTCACGGGCATTCCGCCCACGGTCGGTTTCTACGCCAAGCTGGCGGTGCTGCAGTCGCTGATCCAGACCAACCACGTCGTGCTGGCCGTGGTCGCCGTGCTGTTCTCGCTGATCGGCGCCTTCTACTACCTGCGGGTGGTGAAGGTCGTGTACTTCGACGATCCGGTCGACCAGGCCCCGCTGCAGGGTTCGGCGGGCTTCCGTACCGTGCTGTCGGTCAACGGCGTGCTGCTGCTGGTCCTGGGCGTGTTCCCCGCGCCGCTGGTCGCCCTGTGTGCCCAGGCCATCTCCAGCTCGCTCGCGCTCTGAGCCTCTCTTCCGGCAGCGGCGTGATCGCGCCGCTGCCGTTCCGACCGGGTTTGTCGTGACAGGAACCCCGCCTTGAAACAGACCCTCGCCATCTACGTCCTGATCCTGCTGGCCCTGGTGACCGCCAACCTGCCGTTCCTGTCGGAACGCGTGTTCGGCGCCGTGACCTTCCGCCGGGACGGCGCGCCCGCCCGCAAGCCGTTCTGGCTGCGGCTGGCCGAGGTGCTGGTGCTGTATCTGGTGGTCGGCGCCATCGGCCTGGGATTCGAGGCGAGCCTGGGCAACGTGTTTCCCCAGGGCTGGCAGTTCTACGCCATTACCCTGACGCTGTACCTCGTGTTGGCCTACCCGGGTTTCGTGTACCGTTATCTTTTCAAACGGACTGCCCGATGAGCGACGATCGAGCCCTGGAAGAACTGGCGCGCAGCTCGGACCGGCTGCGCGAGGAACCGCTGACCAGCGAGCCGGTGTTCCGCGGCAAGCTGCTGGACGTGCGCCGCGATACCGTCCGGCTGCCGGGCGGGGCCACGGCCACGCGCGAATACATCATGCATCCGGGCGCGTCCATGATCGTGCCCCTGCTGCCGGACGGGCAGGTGGTGCTGGTGCGGCAGTATCGCTATCCCATGCACCGGGCCTTCATCGAGTTTCCCGCCGGCAAGATCGACCCCGGCGAGGCGCCGCTGGCCACCGCCCAGCGGGAGCTGCTGGAGGAAACGGGCTACCGGGCCAGCAAGTGGACCGAGCTCACCACCATCCACAACGCCATTGCCTACGCCAACGAGCGCATCGTGCTGTTCCTGGCCGAGGGCCTGGAGCGGGGCGAGCAGAAGCTGGACGAGCACGAATTCCTGGAAGTATTCACCGCCCCGCTGGAGGACCTGATGACCTGGATCCGCCAGGGCGAGGTCACCGACGTCAAGACGGTGATCGGCGCGTTCTTCGTCTCTTCTTCTACGCGCTGACGTCCGGATAGAGGCCGTGCGCCCGGCCGTACAGGCGGGCCAGGCCGAACAGGGCATCGATGCTGGGCGTGGGAACGCCTACTTTCTGCCCCAGTTCGCGCACCACGGCCACGATGGCGTCCAACTCCAGCGGACGGCCGGCTTGCGCATCCTGCAGCATGGAACTCTTGAAGGCGCCCAGCTTGCGCGTGACGGCGTGGCGGTCCTCGGCGCTCTGGTCGATGGCGCAGCCCAGCTCGCGGCCGATGCGCGCCGCTTCGTCCATGGCATCGGAGCAGAACCGGCGCACCAGCGGGTCGTCCAGGATGCGGTCGACCGTGGCGCCGGTGATGGCCGAGACCGGGTTCATGGTCATGTTGCCCCACAGCTTGTACCAGATGTCATGGCGGATGGTCCGCGAGGCCGTGGCGTCGAAGCCCGCCTGCGCGAGCAGGGCGACGATGCGCTCGACCCGATCCGAGGCCGAGCCGTCCGGTTCGCCGATGATCAGCCCGCCGCCCATGTGATGCTGGACGACTCCCGGTTCCGGCGTCGAGGTGCTGGCGTGGACCACGCACCCGATCACGCGCGCCAGGGGAATGCCGCGCGCGATCCGGCCATCGGGGTCGATGGTCGACAGGCGGGCCTGTTCCGGCGGCAGGAGGCCTTGCGCGAACCACCAGGGCACGCCGTTCATGGCCGGCAGCACGGCGGTGTCCGGGCCCAGCAGCGGCGCGAGGCAGTCCGCCACGGCGGCCAGGGCGGGGCCCTTGACCGCGACGACGACCAGGTCCTGCGGACCGAGGGCCTCGGTGCGGTCGCTGGCCGTGGCCGGGACCTGGACGAGTCCGCCTTTCTGCCGCAGCCGCCAGCCGTGCGATTGCAGCGCCTCGAGCGTGGCGCCGCGGGCCAGGGCGCTGACCGAGCAGGCGCCGGTGGCCGCCAGACGGGCGCCGATGAAGCCGCCGATGGCGCCGGCGCCCACGATGCAGACCTTCATGCTCGTTCCCCGGGTCATTCCAGCGTGACGTTGGCCTTCTGGATCAGCCCCTGGTAGGTCTTGGACTTGGCCGCGACCTGGCGGTGGATTTCGTCGGGCGACCAACTGATGGTCTGGAAGGCGAAGGTATCCAGGCGCTTCTTGATCTCGGGGTCGGCCACGACCTTGGCGACGTCGGCGTTGATCTTGTCGCGGATGGTCGCCGGCAGGCCCTTGGGCGCCAGCAGCACGACGAAGGAATTGACGTCCAGGCTGGCGGGGCCACCGCTTTCGGCCACCGTGGGCACGTCGGGCATCTGCGGGATGCGCTTGGGGGCCGCGACGGCGATGTAGCGCAGCTTGCCGGCCTGGTAGGGGCCCTGGCTGGAGGCAATGGTGGCCATGCTCCAGTTCACTTCCTGGGTGCTGACGGCCGCGTACAGTTGCCCGACTTCCTTGTAGGGCACGTGCTGCATACTGACGTTCGCTTCGTTTTCCAGGGCGATGCCGCCCAGGTGGCCGGGGCTGCCTATGCCCCAGGATCCATAGGTGACCTGGCCGGGCTTGGCCTTGGCGGCCGCGACGAGGTCGGAGACCGATTTCCAGGGCGATTGGGCCGAGACGGAAACCAGGAAGGGCGTGATGAACAGCGTGGCGACCGGGTCGAAGACCTTGTCGGGATCGTACTGGCGGCTTTTGTACAGATGGGGCAGGGCGGCGAGCTGTTCGCTGTCGAGCTGCAGCAGCGAGTAGCCGTCGGGCGCCGAGCGCTTGAAGGAATCGATGGCGATGAAGCCCGCGCCGCCCGGCCGGTTCTCGACCACGACGCGCTGGCCCCAGGCCTTGCCCAGGCGGTCGGCCACCAGGCGCAGCACGGTGTCGGGGCCGCTGCCTACCGAGAAGGAGGTGACCAGGGTGACCGGTTTGGAGGGGTAGGCGTCGGCGGCGTGGGCCATGGGCTGGAGCGCGACGCCGGCGAGCGTTGCGGCGGCCGCACATTGTGCGAGGAAGGCGCGGCGCGCGCAGGGGGCGCGGAGGCGGTGGGGCATGGTGGGTCTCCTCATGGGTTTCTTGTTGCCCGCTAAGAATAGTGCCCGTCCCGCAGCGCGTCAAAACAGCGTGGGCACGGCACTTGCCGCGCGCCATCCTGGCTTGATAGGAGGTGCATCATGACGGTGAAGCTCGAAGCGGGGCAGGTGCTGCCCGACTATGTCCTGCCCGACCATACGAAGACGGCCCGCGCGCTGTCGGCGCTGCAGGGCGACGACCCCATGCTGCTGGTGCTGATCCGCGGGTTCTTCTGCCCCAAGGACCGCGAGCAGTTGAAGGCCTTGACCCGGTTCCATCCGCAACTGGTGGTGGGCAACTGCCGGTTGGTGGTGGTGACCACGGACGACTGGCACACGACCAACAATCTGCGCCAGCAACTGGGGGCGCACTATCCCTTTCTGTACGACGAGCAGAAGCGGGTGCGGGATGAGCTGGACATCCTGGAGTACACGGACACGCAGCATGAACCGATGATTCCGCACACCTTGCTGCTGGCGCCCGGACTGGAGATACGCAAGGTCTGGAACGGCTATTACTACTGGGGCCGCCCGTCGGTGGCCGAGCTGCATGGCGAGTTGCGGGCGCTGACGCGGGAGATACGGCCGGATTGGGACTTGCGGGACCCGCAGGTGCGGGAGCGGTGGAAGCGGGGCGAGAAGAAGGCTTTCTATCCCTACGGGGTGAAGTCCATGGAGCAGGTGCTTAGGGAGATGGCGGGGGCCGTGGACCAGTATGCGGGAGATGCCTCCAGGATGGGGGCTTGAGGCGGGCGCATCCGGCTCCGGGCGGCTGCCCCCGCGCGGGCCGGACATGAGCCGCGCGGGGTGGGCATGATGAGCGGCTAGCGGGCCTGCGCCTTCTTCTTCGCGCGGTAGGCGTGCAGCAGCGGTTCGGTGTAGCCGTTGGGCTGGCTGCGGCCTTCGAAGACCAGGGCGGAGGCGGCCTGGAAGGCCAGGGAGGTTTCTTCGTTGCCGGACATGGGTTCGTACAGCGGATCGCCGGCGTTCTGCTGGTCGACCACCTTGGCCATGCGCTTGAGCACATCGCGGACCTGGGCTTCGTTGGTGATGCCGTGGCGCAGCCAGTTGGCGATGTGCTGGCTGGAGATGCGCAGGGTGGCGCGGTCTTCCATCAGGCCGACGTTGTGGATGTCGGGCACCTTGGAGCAGCCCACGCCCTGGTCGATCCAGCGGACCACGTAGCCCAGGATGCCTTGCGCGTTGTTCTCGAGTTCCTGCTGGATGTCGGCGGGCGACCAGGCGGCGGGGTCGCCGACGGGGACGGTCAGGAGGCCTTGCAGGAGTTCCTGGCTGACCGTTCCGAGCCGGGTCTTTTCCAGTTCCTGCTGGACGGCCTGCACGTCCACCTGGTGGTAGTGCATGGCGTGCAGGGTGGCGGCGGTGGGCGAAGGGACCCAGGCGGTGTTGGCGCCCGCCTTGGGATGGGCGATCTTCTGTTCCAGCATGGCGGCCATCAGGTCCGGCATGGCCCACATGCCCTTGCCGATCTGGGCGCGGCCGCGCAGGCCGGCGTCCAGGCCGATCAGCACATTGCTGCGCTCGTAGGCGGCGATCCAGGCCGAGGCCTTCATGTCGCCCTTGCGCAGCATGGGACCGGCTTCCATGGCGGTGTGGATTTCGTCGCCGGTGCGGTCCAGGAAGCCGGTGTTGATGAAGGCCACGCGGGGGCTGGCGGCCGCGATGCAGGCCTTGAGGTTGACGCTGGTGCGGCGTTCCTCGTCCATGATGCCCATCTTCATCGCGTGGCGCGGCAGGCCCAGCAGGTCCTCGACGCGGTCGAACAGTTCGCTGGCGAAGGCGACTTCGGCGGGGCCGTGCATCTTGGGCTTGACCACGTAGAACGAGCCCTTGCGCGAGTTGCGGCGGATCTTCAGGTCGGGCAGCGAGGCCAGCGTGGCCACGACGGCGTCCAGGATGCCTTCCGGGATCTCGTTGCCGTCCTTGTCGAGCACGGCGGGGTTGGTCATCAGGTGGCCGACGTGGCGCACGAACATCAGCGAGCGCCCGTGCAGGGTCAGCGTCGAGCCGTCGGCGGCGGTGTATTGGCGGTCGGGGTTCAGGCGGCGGGTGAAGGTCTTGCCGTTCTTGGTGACTTCCTCGGTCAGGTCGCCCCTGTTCAGGCCCAGCCAGTTGCGGTAGATCTTGACCTTGTCCTCGGTGTCGACCGCGGCGACGGAGTCTTCGCAGTCCATGATGGTGGTGATGGCCGCTTCCAGCACGACGTCCTTGACGCCGGCGGCGTCGGTGGCGCCGATCTGGCTGGTGCGGTCGACCTGGATCTCGAAGTGCAGGCCGTTGTTCTTGAGCAGGACGGCCGAGGGGGCCTGGGCCTGGCCCTGGTGGCCGATGAATTGTTCCGGCCGGCGCAGGCCGGTCTCGCCCTGCTTGAGCGCGACCACGAGCCTGCCGTCGCGCACCGAGTAGTCGGTGGCGTCTGCATGTGAGCCCTGGGCCAGCGGCGCGGCCTGGTCGAGGAAGGCACGGGCGCGGGCGATGACGGCCTGGCCGCGCGCCGGGTTGTAGCCGGAGCCGCGTTCGGCGCCGCCGGTCTCGGGCAGGGCGTCGGTGCCGTAGAGGGCATCGTACAGGCTGCCCCAGCGCGCGTTGGCCGCGTTCAGGGCATAGCGCTGGTTGGAGACCGGCACCACGAGTTGCGGGCCGGCCTGTTCGGCGATCTCGGTATCGACGTTGTCGGTGGTGACGCGTACCTGCTCGGGCTGGGGCTGCAGGTAGCCGATGCGTTCCAGGAAGGCGCGATAGGCAGCCTGGTCGGTGACGGGGCCGGGGTGGGCGCGGTGCCAGTTGTCGATCTCGGCCTGCAGGCGGTCGCGCTCGGCCAGCAGCGCGCGGTTCCGGGGCGCGAGATCGTGCACGATCTGCGAGAAGCCTTGCCAGAAGCGATCGCCGTCGAGGCCCGTGCCGGGCAGGGCTTCCTGTTCGATGAAGCGATCGAGTTCGTTCGCCACTTGCAGGCCGTGGCGATGGGTGCGTTCCGTCATGGAGATTCTCCTGGCTATGCCTGATGGTGCTGGCGGCCCCGCGGGCCGCGCCAATGGATGTATCGATGATAAACGTAGGAGCCGGGCGCAGGGCCCCGAATACCGTGTGCCGGAGTCACAATTGCTTTGCGTGGGAAGAGGGAATGCGGGGGAAGGGGACGCGCGGGACGAGACAGACGCCGGCCGAGCAGGCATAATTCGATGTAATTGAGATCGATTCTCCTTTGCATTTCCGTCCGAGGTATCCATCCATGTCGCTCCAAAGCGCCTCTCCGTCGTCGCTGGCCCTTCGCCTGAAAACCGAAACCGCTCCCTTGCACGAGAAACTCGACAAGCTCGTGATGTCGCTCAAGCCATTCGACAACCGGGAGAACTACGGCCGCTTCGTCGCCGCCCAGTATCTTTTCCAGCGCGACATCGAGCCGCTGTACGACGACAGCGCCTACGCGGCGCTGATCCCGGACCTGGCGACGCGGCCGCGGCTCGCGGCGGCCCAGGCCGATCTGCGGGACCTGGGCCAGGCCGTGCCCGAGGCCGCCGAGGCGCCGCAAGGCCAGGGCATGGCATTGCCCGAGGGCCTGGGCTGGCTGTACGTGTCCGAGGGCTCCAAGCTGGGCGCGGCCTTCCTGCTCAAGGAGGCGGGCCAGCGGCTGGGGCTGGACGAGAACTTCGGCGCCCGCAACCTCGCGGCGCCGTCCGACGGACGCGGGGCGGCGTGGAAGCGCTTCGTCCAGGCGCTGGACGGCAGCGGCCTGTCCGCGGGCGAGCAGGACCGGGTGGTGGCCGGGGCCGGCGCGGCCTTCGAGCGCTTCGCGGTGCTGCTGGCGCGCAGCTATGATCTGAAGGGCGAGCCGTCGCTCGCGTGAGGGAATGATGTCGATGTCCACAATGACGCAGCGCCGCCGGTCTTTGCTGGCGGCGCTGCCGGCCGGTCTCCTGCTGGGAGCCCTGGCTCCGGCGCGCGCCGCCCAGCCGCGGGCCCAGGGGCCGCGCGTGGTGTCGGTGGGAGCCGGCGTGACCGAGATCGTCTACGCGCTGGGTGGCCAACCCCAATTGTTGGCGGTCGATACCAGCAGCCTCTATCCGCCCCAGGCCCTGGCGCTGCCCAAGGTCGGCTACCAGCGCACGCTGTCGGCCGAGGGCGTGCTGTCACTGGGGCCGCAGGTGCTGCTGGCAGGGCAGGAAGCGGGGCCGCCTGCCGTGCTCAGGCAGATCGAGTCGGCGGGGGTCAGGGTGGTGCACGTCGACGGCGACTACACCTTCGAAGGCGTGCTGGGACGCATCGGTACCGTGGCGGCCGCGCTGGGCCGGCAGGCCGAGGGCAAGGCGCTGGCCGACAGGCTGGCGCTGCGCTGGCAGGCATTGCAGGCGCGCATCGCGGCCGCCCCGCTGCGCGGGCCGGGCGGCCGGCCGCTGCGCGTGGCGTGCCTGATGCGGCATGGCGCCAATACCATGGCGGCCGGCCGGGACACGGGCGCCGACGCGATGCTCAGGCTGGTGGGCGCGGTCAACGTGTTCGGCGGCGACTTCGCCAACTACAAGCCGCTGTCGGCCGAGTCGCTGGCCGGCGCGGCGCCCGATGCCATCGTCGGCACCTTCGACGGCACCCAGGAGCCGGATGCCCGGGCGCGGCTGCTGGCCACGCCGGGCCTGGCGATGACGCCCGCCGGCAGGAACCAGCGCGCGGTCCTGATCGATATCGTGCTGCTGCTGGGATTCGGTCCGCGCCTGCCGCAGGCGGTCGAGGACCTGTATGGCGCGCTGCGCGCATGAGGGCGGTGCGGCAATGACTGTTTCCCGCGTGGAGACCGCCGCGCCGCCGTCGGGCTGGGCCCGCGCGCGTGCGGGCCGCATGCCGGCCGCCTGGCTGTTCCCGGTCCTGGCCGCGCTGCTGGTGGCGCTGGTGGTGGTGGCCGCCGGCCGTGGCGCCTATCCCATCTCGGCGTCCAACGTGCTGGCCATCCTGCTGCACAAGGCGGGCCTGGCCCAGGGCGGGTTCGAGCCCCAGCAGATGGGCGTGCTGTGGACCATACGCCTGCCGCGCGTGATGCTGGGCGTGGCGGTGGGCGCGCTGTTGGGCATGGCGGGGGCGACGCTGCAAGGCCTGTTCCGCAATCCGCTGGCCGACCCGGGCCTGATCGGGGTATCCAGCGGCGCGGCGCTGGCGGTCGCGCTGGCCATCGTGTTCGGCAACCTGTGGTGGCCCGCGCTGGCCCAGGCGATGGGACTGGCGCTGTTGCCGGTCGCCGCCTTCGCCGGGGGCGTGCTGACCACCTTGCTGGTCTACCGGATCGGCCGCACGTCGCTGGGCGTATCCGTGGCCGCCATGCTGCTGGCGGGGATCGCCATGAACGCCATTGCCATGGCGCTCATCGGGCTGGCCAGCTACATGGCGACCGACGAGCAACTGCGCAACCTGACCTTCTGGAACCTCGGCAGCCTGGCGCCCGCCACCTGGCCCATCGTGGGCGTGGTGTCGCTGGTCGGCGCCGTGGCGCTGGCGGGCATGTGGCGGCTGCGCCTCGGACTCAACGCGATGGCGCTGGGCGAGGCCGAGGCCCGCCACCTGGGCGTGGCCGTGGAAAGCCTGAAGGCGCTGGCGGTGGTGTTCAGCGCGCTGGCGGTGGGCATGGCGGTGGCCTTCTGCGGCATCATCGGCTTCCTGGGCCTGGTCGCGCCCCACTGCATACGCCTGATGGCGGGCCCGGACGCGCGCGTCGTGCTGCCCGGCGCCGCGCTGCTGGGCGCCGCGTTGACGGTGGCCGCCGACCTGGTCGCCCGCCTGATCATCGCGCCGGCCGAACTGCCCATAGGCGTGCTGACCGCGCTGATCGGGGCGCCGTTCTTCCTGTTCCTGCTGCTGCGGGCCAAGGGCAGGATGTTCGAAGGATGACGAACATGCTGGAAGTGCGTTCATTGACGGTCGCGCGTCGCCAGGCCGGCCAGCCGCATCCGCGCGTGGTGCTCGACGGCATCGATTGCGCCGTGGGCGAAGGCGAGATCGTGATGCTGATCGGCCCGAACGGGGCAGGGAAGTCCACGCTGCTGTCGACCATGGCGGGCGACCTGGGGCCGGCAGCGGGCGAGGTGTTGTTCAAGGGACGGCCGCTGCGGCAGTGGGCGGCCGGCGAGCTGGCCCGGCAGCGGGCGGTGCTGCCCCAGCGGGCCGGGCTGAGCCTGCCGTTTACGGTCGACGAGGTCGTGCACCTGGGATGCCTGGCGCGCACCGAGCCGCGCAGGCGGCTCGAAAGCATCGTCCGCGCGGCGCTGGAGGCGGCCGGGGTGACGCACCTGGCCCAGCGGCCCATGCCGGCGCTGTCGGGCGGAGAGCAGGCGCGCGTGCACCTGGCCCGGGTCCTGGCGCAGATCTGGCCCGGCGAAACCGGCTCGGGCACCGGAAGGCTATTGCTGCTGGACGAGCCGTGCGCCAGCCTGGATCCGCATCACCAGCACTCGGTGTGCACGGCGATCCGCGATTTCGCGCATCGCACCGGCGCGGCGGTGATCGTGACCATGCACGACATGAACCTGGCGGCGCAGTATGCCGACCGCATCGTGGCGCTGTGGGAAGGGCGGGTGCTGGCCGACGGCGAGCCGCGCGCGGTGCTGACGCGCGACTTCGTGCGCCGGTGCTTCGCCGTCGACGCGGCGCACTGGCTGGCGGACGAGGACTTCCTGGTGGCGACCCGGCCGCTGCACGGCCCGGCCTGAGGCCGCCGCCATCACATCTCGTTGTAGACCGGCCCTTCGCCCCCCTGCGGCGTCACCCACACGATGTTCTGCGTGGGGTCCTTGATGTCGCAGGTCTTGCAGTGGACGCAGTTCTGGGCGTTGATCTGCAGGCGTTCGATGCCGGCGTCGTCCTTCACGAATTCGTAGACGCCGGCCGGGCAGTAGCGGCTTTCCGGGCCGGCATAGCGCGCGAGGTTGACGTCGACCGGAACCGAGGGGTCCTTGAGCGTCAGGTGGATGGGCTCGTTTTCCTCATGGTTGGTGTTCGAGATGAACACCGAACCCAGCCGGTCGAAGGTCAGCTTGCCATCGGGCTTGGGATATTCGATGCGCGGGCATTCCGCGGCGGGCTTCAGGTAGACGTGGTCGGGCTTGTCGCGATGCAGCGTCCAGGGAAAGTTGCCGCGCAGCAGCCATTGTTCGATGCCGGTCATCAGCGTGCCGACCGTGCGGCCCTTCTTGAACCACTGCTTGAAGTTGCGCGACTTGTTCAGTTCCTCGTGCAGCCAGGAGGCCTCGAAGGCGGCCGGATAGCTGGCCAGCTCGTCGTGGCTGCGGCCCGCCTCGATGGCCTCGAACGCGGCCTCGGCCGCCAGCATGCCGCTCTTGATGGCCGCGTGGCTGCCCTTGATGCGCGAGGCGTTCAGGAAACCGGCCTCGCAGCCGACCAGCGCGCCGCCCGGGAAGGCCAGGCGGGGCAGGGACAGCAGGCCGCCGGCGGTGATGGAGCGCGCGCCGTAGGCGATGCGCTTGCCGCCTTCCAGGAAGCCGCGGATGGCGGGATGGGTCTTGAAGCGCTGGAACTCCTCGAAGGGCGACAGCCACGGGTTGCTGTAGTCCAGGCCCACGATCAGGCCGATGGCGACCTTGTTGTCCTCGAGGTGGTACAGGAACGAGCCGCCGTAGGTATCGGCGTCCAGCGGCCAGCCGGCGGTATGGATGACCAGCCCGGGCTGGTGCCTGGCGGGGTCGATCTCCCAGAGTTCCTTGATGCCGATGCCGTAGCTTTGCGGGTCCTTGCCGGCATCGAGCTTGAGCTTCTCGTTCAGCTGGCGGCCCAGGTGGCCGCGCGAGCCTTCGGCGAAGACCGTGTAGCGGGCATGCAGCTCCATGCCCGGCTGGTACTGGTCGGTGGGCTGGCCGTCCCGACCCACGCCCATGTCGCCCGTGGCCACGCCCTTGACCGAGCCGTCCTCGTTGTAGAGGATCTCGGCGGCGGCAAAGCCGGGGAAGAGGTCCACGCCCAGGGCCTCGGCCTGCTCGCCCAGCCAGCGGGCCACCTTGCCCAGGCTGACCACGTAGTTGCCTTCGTTGTGGAAACAGGCAGGCAGCAGCCAGCCCGGCGTGGCGCGGGCGCCGGTCTCGGACAGGAACAGGAAGCGGTCTTCGCTGACCGGGGTGTTCAGCGGCGCGCCCTTGGCCTTCCAGTCGGGGATCAGCTCGGTCAGCGCGCGCGGGTCCATGACGGCCCCGGACAGGATGTGGGCGCCGATCTCGCTGCCTTTCTCCAGTATGCAGACTCCGATTTCGCGGCCTTTCTCGGCAGCAAGCTGCTTGAGGCGGATCGCGGTGGCCAGGCCGGCCGGCCCGCCCCCGACGATGACCACGTCGTATTCCATCGACTCGCGTTCGTTGCCTTGCATGTACAGGGTTCCTCCGGGTGGGGTGGGGGTGCGGAACCGGCGGTGTCGCCGCTAAGCTAAGATAGTTGGAAGTATCATCCCCGATTGTATTTCAAGCGATCACGGCCGTTGGCCACCACGTTAGCGAGGAAGACGATGAACAAGGTCTATGCCAGCGCCCGGGAAGCGCTAGCGGACATCGTGCGGGACGGGCAGACCCTGGCGGTCGGCGGTTTCGGCCTGTGCGGCATACCCGAAGCCCTGATCGCGGCGCTGCGCGACACCGGTGTCAAGAACCTGACCTGCATCAGCAACAACGCGGGCATCGATGGCGCCGGACTCGGCCTGCTGCTGGAAACGCGGCAGATCCGCAAGATGATTTCCTCGTACGTCGGCGAAAACAAGGAGTTCGAGCGCCAGTACCTGGCGGGCGAACTGGAAGTGGAGTTCACGCCGCAGGGCACGCTGGCCGAGAAGCTGCGCACCGGCGGCGCCGGCATCCCGGCCTTCTTCACCGCCACGGGCGTGGGCACCCAGGTGGCCGAAGGCAAGGAAATCCGCGAGTTCGACGGCAAGAAATACGTCATGGAACGCTCGCTGGTGCCCGACGTGGCGCTGGTCAAGGCCCTGGTGGCCGACAAGAGCGGCAACCTGATCTTCAACAAGACCGCCCGCAACTTCAACCCCAACGCCGCGATGGCCGGCAAGGTCACGGTGGCCGAGGTCGAGCGCATCGTCGAGAACGGCGAACTGGATCCGGACCACATCCACCTGCCCGGTATCTATGTGCACCGCCTGGTCCTGAACGCGACCCCGGAAAAGCGCATAGAACAACGGACGGTAAGGTAGCCGGATCCACGGCGCTCTGGGTCGACGGATATCAAGGAGAGATGACATGGCATGGACTCGCGATGAGATGGCCGCGCGGGCGGCGCGTGAGTTGCAGGATGGTTTCTACGTGAACCTGGGCATCGGACTGCCGACGCTGGTGGCCAATCACGTGCCCGAGGGGCTGGAGGTCTGGCTGCAGTCCGAGAACGGGCTGCTGGGCATCGGGCCGTTTCCCACCGAGGACGAGGTCGATCCCGACCTGATCAACGCCGGCAAGCAGACGGTGACCACATTGCCGGGTTCGTCCATCTTCTCGTCGTCGGACTCGTTCGGCATGATCCGCGGCGGCAAGATCAACCTGGCCATCCTGGGGGCGATGCAGGTGTCCGAGCAGGGCGACCTGGCCAACTGGATGATCCCGGGCAAGATGATCAAGGGCATGGGCGGCGCCATGGACCTCGTGGCCGGCGTCGGGCGGGTGGTGATCCTGATGGAGCACGTGGCCCGCAAGAAGGACGGCACGGTGGACCTGAAGATCCTGCCGGCGTGCACGCTGCCGCTGACCGGCGTGGGCGTGGTGGACCGCATCATCACCGACCTGGCGGTGCTGGACGTCACGCCGCAGGGGCTCAGGCTGGTCGAACTGGCGCCCGGCGTCACGGTGCAGGAAGTGGTCGAGAAGACCGCGGCCAAGCTGGATACCTCCGCCGTTGCCGCGTCGGTCTGAGTGGGGCGGGACGGCCCGGCGGGCCGTCCTGAGCGTGGTGTTGTCGGCCCTGGCCGCTTCCGCGCACGCCGAGGCTGGCGGGCCTTACATCCCGGCGGCGCTGGCCATTCCCGCCGTCGCCTCGCGGCCCGAGGCCTTCGTTCCGGACGGATTCACGCTCGAGCGCGAAGTGCAAGGGGACCTCGGCCTGGACGGGCAGGGCGTCGCGCAGGTCTACCGCAACGCCGAAGGGCGGCGGGCGCTGCTGATCGGGGCTAGAAGCCCCCAGGGTTTCCAGGCCACGGGCTGGGGCTTCGTCCTGCCGTGCGCCACCTGCGGCGTGGACCTGCCCGCCGACCGCAATCTGGAGCTGGCCATACGCCAGCAGCGCGTCGTCGTCACGGACCGCAGCGTCTCCAAGGCGGAAGAGATATCCACCTCGGCCGAACTGACCCTGTCCTACGACCGCGCCGCGCGCCGCTGGTGGCTGCAATCGCTGCGCCAACTGACCCTGTTCGCCCGCACCGGCCGCGCCGAAGAGTCGCGCGTGGACTACGAAACCGGCACCACCCGCGACGCCGTCGGCCGCTACGACGGCCAGGTCTTCTTCGCCGAAACCTCCCAGACCGGCACCCTCGAAGGCGACCGCCCCGCCCTGGATACGCTCGTGTTGTATTAGGGGTAGACCCAGGGCGCCGCGGATCCGGCTCCGCCGGTCCGCCAGCGCCGCCCCCTGGGGGGCGCGCGTAAGCGCGTAGGGGGGGCTCTATGTCTTTTTGTCGCCAAAGGTTACCCGTGTCCGGATCGCGGGCTTTCGCAACTCCCGCTATAATTCCAATTTCCCGCAAGCGCTCGGCAAAAACCGGGCGCCATTGGCAATGACCAAGTACGTATTCGTTACCGGTGGCGTGGTGTCTTCCCTGGGGAAAGGCATTGCCGCCGCGTCTCTGGCCGCTATCCTCGAATCGCGCGGCCTCAAAGTCACCCTCCTCAAGCTCGATCCCTACATCAACGTTGATCCCGGCACGATGAGCCCGTTCCAGCACGGCGAGGTCTTCGTCACGGAAGACGGCGCCGAGACCGACCTGGACCTGGGCCACTACGAGCGCTTCATCTCGGCGCGCATGCGCAAGGTGAACAACTTCACCACCGGCCAGATCTACGAATCGGTGCTGCGCAAGGAACGCCGGGGCGACTACCTGGGCAAGACCGTGCAGGTCATCCCCCACATCACCAACGAGATCCAGGATTTCATCGCGCGCGGCGCGTCGGCGGCCTGGGATGGCGAGACCGACGTCGCCATCGTCGAGATCGGCGGCACGGTGGGCGACATCGAGTCGCTGCCCTTCCTGGAAGCCGCCCGCCAGATGAGCCTGCGCCTGGGGCGCGGCGGCGCGGCCTTCGTGCACCTGACGCTGGTGCCCTTCATCGCCTCGGCCGGCGAACTCAAGACCAAGCCCACGCAGCATTCGGTGCAGAAGCTGCGCGAGATCGGCATCTACCCGCATGCGCTGCTGTGCCGTGCCGACCGCCCCATCCCGGACGACGAGCGCGCCAAGATCTCGATGTTCTCGAACGTGCCGCTGGACGCGGTCATCTCGGTCTGGGACGTCGACTCCATCTACAAGATCCCCGCCATGCTGCACAAGCAGGGGCTGGATGAGTTGGTCTGCGAAACGCTGGGGTTGCAGCCCGAGCCGGCCGACCTGTCCATGTGGGATCAACTGGTCCATGCCCGCGAGAACCCCGAGGGCGAGGTCCACATCGCGATGGTCGGCAAGTACGTCGACCTGACCGAGTCGTACAAGTCGTTGACCGAAGCGCTGGTGCACGCCGGCATCCATACCCGCTGCAAGGTGGTGGTCGACTACATCGACTCCGAGGAGATAGAGAGCGAAGGCGTGGGCAAGCTGAGCAAGTTCGATGCGATCCTGGTGCCCGGCGGCTTCGGCAAGCGCGGGACCGAGGGCAAGATCCAGGCGATCCGCTATGCCCGCGAGAACGGCGTGCCCTACCTGGGCATCTGCCTGGGCATGCAGCTTGCGGTCATCGAGTTCGCCCGCCACGTGGCCGGCCTGGTCGGCGCCAACAGCACGGAATTCGATCCGGACACCCTGCATCCCGTGGTCGCGCTGATCACCGAGTGGATGGACCGCGAGGGCCGCGTCGAGCGCCGTTCCAACACGTCCGACCTGGGCGGCACCATGCGCAAGGGTGCGCAGCGCTGCCCGGTCAAGGCCGGCACCATGGCGCACGACATCTACGGCGACGAGGTGAACGAGCGCCACCGCCACCGCTACGAGGTGAACAACGTGTACGTGCCCAAGCTGGAAGAGGCCGGCATGGTCATCAGCGCGCGCACGCCCACCGAGAGCCTGCCGGAAATGATGGAATTGCCCAATCATCCGTGGTTCATGGGCGTGCAGTTCCACCCCGAATTCACGTCCACGCCGCGCGACGGCCATCCGTTGTTCTCGGCCTACATCCGCGCGGCGCGCAAGCACAAGCTGCAGCGCGTGGCGGCGGAGCAGGGCTGAGCGCCTGGAGGTCACCATGAGCCAAGACCCGCACGCCTCGACCCGCAGCTACCCGATCTGCGGCTTCGAGATCGGCCTCGCCAGGCCGTTCTTCCTGATCGCCGGACCCTGCGTGATCGAATCGCAGCAAATGGCGATCGACACGGCCGGCGTCCTGAAGGAGCTGACCGGCAAGCTCGGCATCCCCTTCATCTACAAGAGTTCGTTCGACAAGGCCAACCGCAGCTCGAGCAAGTCGTTCCGCGGCATGGGCATGGATTTCGGGCTGAAGGTGCTGTCCGAGGTGAAGGCCCAGGTGGGCGTGCCGGTGCTGACCGACGTGCATGAAACCGAACAGGCCCGTCCCGTGGCCGACGTGGTGGACATGCTGCAGACGCCGGCTTTCCTGTGCCGGCAGACCGATTTCATCCGCGCCTGCGCCGCCACGCTCAAGCCCGTCAACATCAAGAAGGGCCAGTTCCTGGCGCCGCACGACATGGTCAATGTCGTGGCCAAGGCCCGCGAAGCCGCCATCGAGGCCGGCGGCGACGGCGGCAACATCCTGGTCTGCGAACGCGGTGCATCGTTTGGCTACAACAATCTCGTGTCGGACATGCGCTCGCTCGCTATCATGCGCGAGACGGATTGCCCCGTCGTGTTCGACGCCACGCATTCGGTGCAACTGCCCGGCGGGCAGGGCACGACGTCCGGCGGGCAGCGCGAATTCGTGCCGGTGCTGGCGCGGGCGGCGGTGGCCGTGGGCGTGTCGGGCCTGTTCATGGAAACGCACCCGGATCCGGCGCATGCCAAGTCCGACGGGCCCAACGCCGTGCCGCTGGCGCGCATGGGCGACCTGCTGGCATCGCTGATAGAACTCGACCGCGTGACCAAGCGTCACGGGTTCCTCGAAAACGATTTCCAATAACTTTTCTAGAGACTGGACTCCTATGAGCGCAATCGTAGACATCATCGGGCGCGAGATCATCGACTCCCGCGGCAATCCCACCGTGGAGTGCGACGTGCTGCTGGAATCGGGCGCGATGGGCCGCGCCGCCGTGCCGTCGGGCGCGTCCACCGGCGCGCGCGAAGCCATCGAGCTGCGCGACGGCGACAAGTCGCGCTACCTGGGCAAGGGCGTGCTCAAGGCCGTCGAGAACGTCAACACCGAGATCGCCGAAGCGCTGATGGGCCTGGATGCGCAGGAGCAGGCGTTCCTGGACCGCACGCTGATCGAACTGGACGGCACCGAGAACAAGGAGCGCCTGGGCGCCAACGCCATGCTGGCCGTCAGCATGGCCGTGGCCAAGGCCGCCGCCGAGGAATGCAGCCTGCCCCTGTACCGCTACTTCGGCGGCAGCGGCGCGATGAGCATGCCCGTCCCGATGATGAACGTCATCAACGGGGGCGCGCACGCCAACAACAACCTCGACATGCAGGAATTCATGATCCTGCCGGTGGGCGCCAGCAGCTTCCGCGAATCGCTGCGCATGGGCGCCGAGGTGTTCCACGCGCTGAAGAAACTCATCCATGACAAGGGCATGTCCACCGCGGTGGGCGACGAGGGCGGCTTCGCTCCCAACGTCGAGAACCACGAGGCGGCCATCCAGCTCGTGCTGCAGGCCATCGAGAAGGCCGGCTACGAGCCCGGCAGCCAGATCGCCCTGGGCCTGGACTGCGCCAGCTCGGAATTCTTCCGCGACGGCAAGTACCACCTGGAAGGCGAGGGCGTGACCCTGAGCGCCCAGGAACTGACCCACATGCTGGCCACCTGGTGCGACAAGTACCCCATCGTCTCGATCGAGGACGGCATGGCCGAGAACGACTGGGACGGCTGGAAGTACCTGACCGAGCAACTGGGCAAGAAGGTGCAACTGGTGGGCGACGACCTGTTCGTCACCAACACCAGCATCCTCAAGCGCGGCATCGAGCAGCGCATCGCCAACTCGATCCTGATCAAGATCAACCAGATCGGCACGTTGACGGAGACTTTCGCGGCGATCGAGATGGCCAAGCGTGCCGGCTACACGGCCGTGGTGTCGCATCGCTCGGGCGAGACCGAGGATACGACCATCGCCGACATCGCCGTCGCCACCAACGCGCTGCAGATCAAGACCGGCTCGATGTCGCGCTCGGACCGCATGGCCAAGTACAACCAGCTGCTGCGGATCGAGGAAGACCTGGGCGACGTCGCCCACTACCCCGGCCGCGAGGCTTTCTACAACCTGCGCTGATGCGCGCGGCCGCGCCGCCTTGTGCGGCGCGGTCCACGGAAGAGCCTCCATGCGCCTGCTCACGCTGATAATCGCCCTGTTGCTGGTGCTGATCCAGTATCCGCTCTGGCTGGGCAAGGGCGGTTGGTTGCGCACCTGGGAACTCGAGCGCCAGCTCGACGCCCAGCGCCATACCAATGACGAGCTGCGCACGCGCAACGTCGCGCTCGACGCCGAAGTGCGCGACCTGAAGAGCGGGACCGACGCCATCGAGGAGCGGGCCCGCTACGAGCTCGGCATGCTGCGCCAGAACGAGGCCTTCGTGCAGATCGTCGACACCCCGCCGGCCGGCACCGTGCCGGCCAGCGCCGCCCAGCCGGCCGCCCGGCCGGCGGCTTCCACACCCGACCGGCGCTGACGCCAGGGACCATTCACAGGGCCCATTCCCGGCCTGTGCGAGCGGCCTTTAGCGGGAACAGACCCTACGGCGCCAGGATGTCCCGGTTCCTGCCGTGCTCGCGTGCCGCCGACTGCATGGGCATGGCGATCTCGCGGCGTATCACCAGCAGCCCCGCGGCGCGGGCCCGCCTGACGTAATCATCGGTTTCCGAAGCGTTCGCCAGCGACCGCAGCAGCGCGCGCATGCCCGGCAGGTAGGGGGCGTGCAGGTAGGTCAGCCGGAGCACGAGCGTATTCGCGTCGAACAGCGTCTGGCCCGAGCGTGGGCCGATGCCGCCGCGGTAGCGCGAAAAGTAGACGGTGTCGTGGTGCAGGCGCTGATAGTCGTAGTCGAGTTCGCGCGGTCCCGCCGCGCGTCCGGCCGGGAAGTCCTGGAAGCTGGCGGCAGTCGGGCTGAGTTGTTCGATCCGCGCCATCGGCAGGCCATGATGGCGGGCCCAGCCCGCCATGCGTGCCCTTGCCGCGGCCGACTGGTCGCCCGGACTGGCCAGGGCGGGGGTGCCCAAGGCGGGGGACAGGGCGCGTTCGAAAGCCTGGGCCATGGCGGCCGGATCGGCATGCGCCGCCGTTCCGGCCCGGGCGGCCTCGAACAGGGCATAGCCGACGGCCTGGCGTGTCAGCAGCCAGCGGCCCGTTTCGAAGGCCCCCAGGCCCGTCAATAGCAGGGGGATGGCGACGACCGTGAATTCGGCCATGGCGGCGCCGCGCTGGGAAAGCAGGGAAGGCATGGGCGGAGGGTCATTGCGGGCCCTCCAGCGTGCCTGCGCGCGGCCGGCACGTCGATTGTGGGAACCACGGCGGACCGCCGCCGCCTGGTTCCGGCTCTAGTGCCGGGCCTCGCTCTGGTGCCGCACCTTGGCCGACGCGTTGGCGAACAGTTCCGCGCAGTCGACCGGATCGAACTCGAAGCTCTTCACGCAGTAGTCGCAGTTGATCTGGACGCGGCCCTGCTCGGCCAGGATGTCGTCGATTTCCTCCTTGCCCAGGCGCAGCAGCACGTCGGCCACTTTTTCGCGCGAGCAGGTGCAGCGGTACGACACGCCCGCCGGCTCGAAGGTGCGCAGGGTCTCCTGCCAGTACAGGCGCCGGATCAGCGCGTCGGGCGTCAGCGTCAGCAATTCCTCGGACTTGATCGTCTCGGCCAGGATCTGCGCGCGTTCCCAGGTGTCTTCCGCGACCGAGGCCGGCGCGGGGTCGGTCGTCGTCTTGCCGCCCTGGCGGGGCAACTGTTGCAGCAGCACGCCGGCGGCGCAGCCGGTGTCGGCGGCGAGCCAGATGCGCGTCTGCAACTGCTCGGAGGCCAGCATGTAGTGTTCCAGCGCCTGGGCCACCGATTCGCCCTGCAGGGCGACGATGCCCTGGTAGGGTTGTTGGCCGGGCAGGCGGTCCTGCGGATCCAGCACCACCGAGAAGCGGCCGCCGCCGTGGGGGTTCAGCAGGCTCTGGAACGTGCCGTCGTCAGGTACCGCGTGGCCTTCGCGCAGCTTGACGGTCGCCCGCATGCCCAGGTCGGCGTGGCATTCCACGACGACCAGGCCGATGGGGCCGTCGCCCTGCAATTGCAGCACCACGGTGCCGTTGAACTTGATGTTGGCGGCCAGCAGCGCGCTGGCCGCGACGAGTTCGCCGAGCAGCTTCTGGATGGCGGGCGGATAGTCGTGCCGTGCCTGGATTTCCCTCCAGGTATCGCGTATGGACACGACTTCGGCCCGGACCGTCTGGTCCTCGAACAGGTATTTCTTGAGTTGGTCGGACAAGACGGCTTCCTCGGAAAAAAATGGGGCAGCAGCGGGCGCCTGGACCGGCCATTCTACAATGCACCCCATGACTGCTGAATTGGAACTGCGGCAGGCCGCCTGCGCGCTGCTGGTCCTGGATGATCCCGCCGGGAAGGCCGCCGGCACCCGCGAATTGGCAGCCACGCCTGTATATGTGGACGCCGGCCGCGTCTTGCAAGAGCCCGTGGGAGTGCCCGGCCGGCCGGCGCGGCCGCCGCTGGTGTCGCCGCGCGACGTGCCGGGACGGGGAGTGGCCTCGGTCGAGGCGCGGGCGGCGCTGCTGCACGCACTGGCCCACATCGAGTTCAACGCGATCAACCTCGCGCTGGATGCGGTCTGGCGTTTCGCCGGCATGCCGGACGAGTACTACCTGGACTGGCTCAAGGTCGCCGGCGAGGAAGCCCTGCATTTCTCGCTGCTGGCCGACCACCTGCGCATCCTGGGCCACGCCTACGGCGATTTTCCGGCCCACGACGGGCTATGGCAGATGGCCGAGCGGACCCGGCTCGATCCGCTGGCCCGGATGGCGCTGGTGCCGCGCACGCTGGAAGCCCGGGGCCTGGACGTGAGCCCGGCGATACGGGCCAAGCTGGCGGGGGCCGGGGACGAGGCGGCGGCCGGCATCCTGGACATCATCCTGCGCGACGAGATCGGCCACGTGGCCATCGGCAATCGCTGGTACCGGTATCTGTGCGAGCGCGAGGGCGTCGATCCCGTGGACCATTACGCGGTGCTGGCCCGGCGCCATGACGCGCCGGGGCAGTTCGGGCCGTTCAATCTTCCCGCCCGCCGGGCGGCCGGCTTCACGGAAGCGGAGCTGCGCTCGCTGGAGCAGTCGGCCATTTCCGGCCGCGATCGTCCTCGATCTGCCTGAGCGCCTGGCGCCGGATCTTGCCGGACGGCGTCAGCGGCAGGGCTTCGACGAATTCGATGTCCTTGGGCGCGCCGTCCGTGCCCAACTGGCCGCAGGCATGCGCCAGCAGGGCCTCCCGCAGGGCTGCCTCGCGGGCGGCCTTGTCCTGTTCCGGCACAGCCTGGGCGACGACATAGGCCTTGATGCCGCTGCCATCCGGCGTCGGCACGACCACCGCCTCGGCCACGTCGGGGTGCCGGGTCAGACAGTCCTCGATCGGTCCCGGCGCGACCAGGCGGTTGCCCAGCTGGAACATCTCGTCCAGGCGTCCCACGTACCACAGGTAGCCGTCGGCATCCTGCCGGGCAAGGTCGCCCGTGCGGTGCCAGGTGCCGCTGACCGGGCGCCCGGTTTCCTCGCCCCGCCAGTAGCCGGCGAAGAAGGAAGGATCGGGATGGCCGTGGATGTCGTAGCGATTGACGGCGATCTCGCCGTGTTCTCCGGTGGCGACCGGCCGGCCCAGCGCGTCGACGATGGCGATCTGGTGGCCGGGGTAGGGCTTGCCCAGGCTGCCCGCCCGGGCGGGCCATTTCTGGCTGCTTTGGCCGATGATCGTGCCGATCTCGACCTGGCTGAAGGTTTCGTTGGGTTCGATCCCCAGCGCGGCCCTGCATTGTTCGAACAGCGCCGCGCCGAGCGAGGTATCGGTGGCCGTGATGGCGCGCAGGGCCAGCCGATGGCGTTCCGCGGGGCGCGGCACGGCCTTGAGCAGCCGCCGCAGGTCGCGGGTGGTAAGGGCGACGTTGGTGACGCGGTAGCGTTCCAGCAGGGCGAACGTGGCTTCGGGATCCGGCGGCCGGCGCATACCCACCATCGGCTGGCCGAAATACAGGCCCGGCAGGACCGCGCCGAACAGGCCGTGGGGGCTGCCCCATTCGGATGCCGTCCACAGGACGTCGGCAGGCTGGGGAAACCAGTTCTGGGCGGCCACGAAGCCGGGCAGGTTGCCTATCAGGGTGGCATGGGGCAGGACCACGCCCTTGGGCACGCTGCCCGCGCCCGCCGTATAAAGCAGCAGCGCGGGGTCCGAGGCCGAGGTGGGATGCATGTCGAAGGCGCTTTCCTGGCGAGCGAGCAGCGTGCGCCAGGAAAGGACCCGCTCGTCGTCCAGGTCGATGCCGACCGTCTGGCGCAGCAGGGGGCAATGCTCGGTGGCCGGCAGCAGTGCCGCGGCCGCGGCGCCGTCGACGATGGCGATCCGGGCTTCGCTGTCGCGCAGCCGCTGTTCGTAGGTCTGGGCGTTCAGCGCGACCGACAGCGGAACGGTGATGGCGCCCATCTGGTAGACGGCGATATGGGCGACGATGGCTTCGGGGCGCTGGGGCAGGGCGATGGCCACGCGGTCGCCGCGTTGCACGCCCATGCGGCGCAGGCCATTGGAGAAACGGTTGGCGTATTCGTGCAGGCGGCCGTAGGTCCAGACTTCGCGCCGTCCTTCGGCATCTTCCGCGTAGATCGCGATGCGGCGGGCATCGGCGCTGGTGACGGTCCAGCGGCGGCAGCAGACATCGGCGATGTTCAGGCGTTGCGGGACCCACCAACGGAACGTGGTGTAGAGTGCCTGGTACTGGTCTTCCATAACCCTCCGCTGGATTCAGGATCTGGTCCGGCCAGGTCGGCGGACGGGGTTTGCTGCGTTATATGGCAATCATTACTGACCTGACCGATAACCGCAATGGCTTTGGTGCTGCCGGCGCAGGAGCAGGGCACCACTCCGGCCCGCGTTTTTCGCGGGTTTTCCCTCAATTTCCCCTAATTGTCGATAAATGATCATGTACGAGCCGCTAGTCGCCCCGCGATCGGAGTATCTGGAAGTTCGGGGTTTGCGTCACCATTTTCGTCATTGGGGCGACAATGGCGCCCCGTTGCTGCTGGCCCTTCACGGCTGGATGGACTCGTCGGCTTCGTTCCAGTTCGTGGCCGACCGGCTGGCTCGCAGGTTCCATATCGTGGCGCCAGACTGGCGCGGCTTCGGCAGGACGCAATGGGGTGGGGGAGATTCCTACGAGGTGGGCGAATACCTGGGCGATCTCGACGCTTTTTGCCGTCATCTTTCGCCTTCCGGCCCGCTTTTGCTGCTGGGACACAGCATGGGCGGCAACATGGCGATGCTGTATGCCGGCGTGCGCCCCGACCGGGTGGCGGCAGTGGTCAACCTGGAAGGGCTGGGCCTGGCGGCGCAGCCGGCCGAGGCGGCGCCGGGCAGGCTGCGCCAGTGGTTGGACCAGATCGCGGCCGGCGCGCGGCTGGCGGACTACGACAGTCCGCAAACCTACGCCCAGCGCCTGATGCGGGACAATCCCGGGCTGGACGCCGGTAAAGCGCTTTTCCTGGCCCGCGAGAACGGCTGCCCCGACGGGGAACGGTGGCGGCTGCGCGCCGATCCCGCCCACAAGATCGTCAATCGCGTTCTTTATCGGCTGGAGGAGGTGCTGGCCTGCTGGCGCGGGATCGCGGCGCCGGTGCTGTGGGTCGAGGCGGCAGACAGCGCCGTCCGCGCCAGGGCTTGGGCCGAACCGGGCTACGAGGACAGGCTGGCCTGCGTTGCTTCGCTGCAACGGGCGCTGGTGGAGGATGCCGGCCACATGCTGCATCAGGAGCGTCCGGACGAGGTGGCGCAACTCGTAGCAGATTTCCTGGCGCGGGCGGCGACGGTGCCGGACGGCCGTCCTACAATGTGAACATGGAACCCGCCCTGAACGTCGATCTGCACTGCCACTCCCAGGTGTCGGACGGCATGCTGCCGCCGGCCGGCCTGGCGGCGCGTGCACGCCGCAACGGCGTCGACGTGCTGGCGCTGACAGACCACGACGAGGTCGGCGGACTGCACGAGGCCGCGGCGGCCTCGCGGGAACTGGGGATGCGCTTCGTCCCGGGGGTGGAAATCTCGGTCACCTGGGCCGGCGAAACGGTCCACATCGTGGGCCTGGGCGTCGATCCCGATGACGCGGTCCTGGTCGAGGGGCTGCGCGACACCCGTTCCGGCCGCGAGCGCCGCGCCCGCGAAATGGCGGCGCAACTGGCAGCGGTCGGCATCCCGGGCGCCTTCGAGGGGGCGCTGGTCCATGTCGGCAACCCGCAACTCATCAGCCGCACCCATTTCGCGCGTTTCCTGGTCGAGCGCGGCGTGTGCAAGGACGTGGGCGAGGTCTTCCAGAACTACCTGGTGGAAGGCAAGCCCGGCTACGTGCCCATGCGCTGGGCCACGCTGCCCGATGCCGTGGGGTGGATACGAGGCGCCGGCGGCGTGGCTGCCATCGCCCACCCGGGCCGCTATCCCTACACGCCGCTGCAGTTCCATGCGCTGTACGACGAATTCCTGCAACTGGGCGGAGTCGGCATCGAGGTCGTCACCGGCAGCCATACGCCCGACCAATACCGCGAGTACGCCGAGGTCGCCGTGCGCTACGGCTTCCTGGCTTCGCGCGGCTCGGATTTCCACGGTCCCGAGGAAAGCCGGGTAGACCTGGGCTGCCTGCCGCCCCTGCCCGCGCACCTGACGCCCATCTGGCACGACTGGTTTTGAGCTCCATGAACAAGGCTTTTGTCAAAGAATCCGAGGGCCAGGAGGACGACGACCTGCCCGAGCACCTGGCCCTGCCGGCCGGGGTACGCAATTACATGACGCCCGACGGCTACGCGCGCCTGCGCGGGGAACTGGTCCACCTGATGAACGTGGAGCGGCCGTCCGTGGTCCAGATCGTGTCGTGGGCCGCGTCCAATGGCGACCGATCCGAGAATGGGGACTATCTGTACGGCAAGAAGCGCCTGCGCGAGATCGATCGCCGCATGCGCTTCCTGACCCGCCGCCTGGACATCGCCGAAGTGGTGGACACCTCCGCGCAGCCCAATCGTGACCAGGTGTTCTTCGGCGCCACGGTCACCTACATGGACCGCGCCGGCGAGGAGCACACCGTGACCATCGTGGGCGTGGACGAGGCCGAACCGCTGCAAGGGCGGATCAGCTGGATCTCGCCCGTGGCGCGCGCCCTGATCAAGGCGCGCGAAGGCGACACGGTCGTGCTGCGCACGCCGTCGGGTGTGGATGAACTGGAAATCCTGGAAGTGCGCTATCCCGATCCGGCGCCGCAGTAGCGGGCCGGTCAGCCCTTGACGCGGATGATGCGCTGGACCTGCGGCACGCGCCGAAGGTGGCGGATGACCTGGGCCAGGTGCTGCCGGCTTTCCACCTGGATGGTGAAGTGCACCGCCACGGTGGACGACGCCTCGTCCTGCATGGAGACGTGGGTGATGTTGGCGTCCGAGGCCGAGATCTCGGCCGCCACGCGGCCCAGCACTCCGCGCTCCTGGCGCAGCACGACATCGATGCGGACGTTGAAGTGGCGCGAGGTCTGGTCGTCCCAGGCGACGTCCAGCCACCGTTCCGGTTCGCGGGCGCGCTGGCGCCGGGCATTGGGGCAGTCTTCGGTGTGGACCACCAGGCCGTGGCCCAGGCGCACGTAGGCGACGATGGCATCCCCGGGGATGGGCGTGCAGCAGGGCGCCAGCTGCACGGCCAGGCCTTCGTTGCCCTGGATGCGTATGGGCGAGGCGGTGCCCTGTTCCGTGTAGCGTTCCACCTGCTCGGCGGTGGTCGAGATGGGATCGCCCTCGGGCATGAAGCGGCGCGCAACCACCGCAGCGAGCCGTTTGCCCAGCCCGATGTCGGCCAGGATCTCGTCGCGCGAGCGCGCGCCGCTGCCGCGCGCCAGCTTGTCCCAGATCGGGTCGGTGCTGTCCGGCATCGGCATGTTCATGGATTTCAGCGCCTGGCCCAGCAGACGTTCGCCGAAGCTGACGGATTCCTCGTACTTGACCGTGCGCAGGTAGTGGCGGATTTCCGAGCGCGCCTTGCCGGTGCGCACGAAGTTCAGCCACTGGGCGTTGGGGCGGGAATGCTCGGCGGTGACGATCTCGACCGCATCGCCGCTCTTGAGCTCGGTGCGCAGCGGCACGAACTCGCCGTTGACCTTGGCGGCCACCGTCTGGTTGCCCACGTCGGTGTGGATGCTGTAGGCGAAATCGATGGGCGTGGCGCCGCGCGGCAGCGAAATGATCTTGCCGCGGGGCGTGAAGACGTAGACCGCATCGGGGAAGAGGTCCACCTTGACGTGTTCGAGGAACTCGCTGCTGTCCCCGGTCTGGCGCTGGATGTCCAGCAGCGATTGCAGCCACTGGTGAGTGCGCTTTTGCAGGTCGTTCAGGTCGACGTCGGAGGTCTTGTACAGCCAGTGCGCCGCCACGCCGCTCTCGGCCACCTGGTTCATGTCGCGCGTGCGGATCTGGAACTCGACCGGCGTCCCGTAGGGGCCCACCAGCGTCGTGTGCAGCGACTGGTAGCCGTTGACCTTGGGAATGGCGATGTAGTCCTTGAACTTGCCCGGCACCGGCCGGAACAGCTGGTGCAGCGTGCCCAGCGCCAGATAGCACTCGGGCTGCGAATTGACCACGATGCGAAAGCCGTAGATGTCCAGCACTTCCGAGAACGATTTCTTCTGCTCCAGCATCTTGGTGTAGATGCCGTACAGGTTCTTCTCGCGGCCGTTGACCTCGGCCTCGATACCGGCGGCGGGCAGCGCCGCGCGCACGGCTTCCTGGATCTTGCCCACCAGTTCGCGGCGGTTGCCGCGCGCGGCCAGCACCGCCTTGCGCAGCACCATGTAGCGGTGGTGATACATCGCCTCGAAGCAGAGTTCCTGCAGTTCGCGGTAGATGATGTTCAGCCCCAGGCGGTGGGCGATGGGCGAATAGATCTCCAGCGTTTCGCGCGCCACGCGGCGGCGTTTCTCGTGGCTGACGGCGCCCAGCGTGCGCATGTTGTGCAGCCGGTCGGCCAGCTTGATCAGGATGACGCGTACGTCGCGCGCCATGGCCAGCAGCATCTTGCGGAAGCTCTCGGCCTGCTGCTCGGCCTTGCTGGCGAACTCCAGCCGGTCCAGCTTGGACAGTCCGTCGACCAGGTCGGCGACCTCGGTGCCGAAGCGTTCGATCAGCTCCTGCTTGGTGACCCCCTGGTCTTCCATGACGTCGTGGAGCAGGGCGGCCATCAGCGCCGCCGCATCCAGCTTCCAGGCGGCGCAGATTTCGGTGACGGCGATGGGGTGCGAGATGTAGGGCTCGCCACTGGCGCGGAACTGGCCCAGGTGCGCTTCGTCGGAGAAACGGTAGGCTTCGCGCACCCGGCGGACGTCTTCCGGGCTCAGGTACTGCGAAATGGTTTCGGCCAGCGGGGCGAACGACACGCCGGCGGGGGCCGGCGCCGGACCGGCTGAGGCAAGCGCCTGTGCGCCGGCGGCGGCAGCAACTGCTGTCGGTGTCCCGGAATTGCTTCCGGGACGCGAGGAAGAGACTGGAAATCCCATGGTCGCCTCAGGAGGAGCGTCCCCGGGAGGACCGGGCCGCTCCGGGCATCGCCGGCATACGTGCCGGCGGCAAGACCATCATGGTCTTGTCAATCAGGTGGGGACCTTTTTCAGCATTTCCACTCCGGTCACCCCGGAAGCGACCTCTCGCAGCGCGGTCACGGTCGGCTTGTCCTTGCTATCGAGCTTGGGGGCGTGGCCCTGGGCCAATTGCCGGGCGCGATAGGTCGCCACGAGGGTCAGTTTGAACCGGTTCGGAATTTGCTTCAAGCAGTCTTCTACGGTGATACGTGCCATGAGGGTCCCTGAAAGCTGTGCGTACTGGACGCGAATCAAAGCGGTGCGGAAGTTTGCGGAATGCCCAGTTGCGAAAACAGGCTGGCATGCCGGGCTGCCTGAGAACGAAAACGCAGCCTGGCGGCGGTAACGATCGTCGTCATGTCGGCCAAGGCTGCGCTAAAGTCTTGATTAATAATAACATATTCGAATTCGGGGGCATGCGCGAACTCGCCCCCCGCCGCCAGCAGCCGCCGCGCGATCACGTGGGGCTCGTCCTGGCCGCGTTCGTGCAGCCGCGTTTCCAGGGCTTCGATGGACGGTGGAAGAATGAAGATGCCTATGGCTTCGGGGAACTTGGCGCGCACCTGGCGGGCTCCCTGCCAGTCGATTTCCAGCAGGACGTCGTTGCCCGCCTCGGTCTGGCGCTCGATCCAGCTGCGCGGCGTGCCGTAGAAATTCCCGTGTACCTCGGCCCATTCGAGCAGGTCGTCGTCGCGCTGCATCTTCTCGAAGGCGGGCACGTTGACGAAGTGGTATTCCTTGCCGTCGGTCTCGCCCGGCCGGGGCGGGCGGGTAGTGCAGGAAATGGACAAGCGGATTTCGGGTCTGGCCTTGAGCAGGGCGTTGACCAGGCTGGACTTGCCGGCGCCGCTGGGCGCGACGACCATGAAGACGTTACCGGCGCGTGGAGGCATGAATCGCTGCGGAATACAAAGGGACATTATACCCCCTACGCCCCTACGGGCGCCCCCCAGGGGGCGATGCGGGTGGACCGGCGGAGCCGGATCCACCGCATCCTGGGTCTTCAGGGTGTCTCGGTTGTTTTGATCCAGGGCACAGCGGATCCGGCTCCGCCGGTCCGCCAGTGCCGCCCCCCTGGGGGGGCGCGCGTTAGCGCGTAGGGGGGGTACTCATCTTCTGGTTGTTGGTCTGCAGCGCCTTGATGATGGCGTCCACGCCGCCCTGCGAGCCGATGGAGGCGAACTGGTCGCGATAGTTCTGGATGAACCAGACGCCCATGACGTTCAGGTCGTAGATCTTCCAGCCCTGGGCGCTTTTCTCCAGCCGGTAGTCGACCGGGATGGGGTCGCGCTGTCCGTCGGTGACCGTGGTGCGCACGACGACGTCGGTGGCGTTGGGCTCGGCGCGGAAGGGGCGCATGTCGACGCGGGCCTGCGGGGTGATGGCGGAGACCGACCCGCCGTAGGTGCGCACCAGCATGTTGCGGAATTCCTTCACGAGCGAGCTGCGCTGCTCGGGCGTGGCCTGGCGCCAATAGCGGCCCACCGCCAGCCGGGTGGTCTTCTCGAAGTCCACGTAGGGCAGGATCAGTTCGTCGATCGCCTGGTTGATCTTCTCGGGCGAGCCGGATTTCAGCTCCTGGTCCTTGCGGATGCGGTCCAGCACGTTGTTGGCAGCCTTCTGGATGATCACGTTGGGCGGGTCCTGCGGGTCGGGCGCCTGCGCGCGGGCCTGGCCGGCGGCGAAGAAGGCGAGGGCCAGCGCGGTGGCCCAGCAGGCGAGCCAGGCCAGGCGGTGGCGGATCGGGGCGAGGGCTTGGGGGGCGGGGCGCGAGTCGAGCATGGAATCTCCCTGGACGGACGGCGGCCGGAGGCCGTCGGTATGTATTGGAGGGTATATCACGTCCGGTGTTCCGGACGACTGAAACAGAATGCTGCGAAGGCCGGGGGCGGCGGATGGCGCCGTGTCGCTGTGCTATGTTTTCCGATCCTTTCCTTCCTTTCCCCGCGGACCGCGCCATGACCTCGACCTCCACTTCCGCCATACGGCTCGTCAAGCGCTACGACGTGCGCGATTTCTTCCGCAAACCGGAACGTTCCAGCTATCGCATCTCGCCCGACGGCCGGCACTTGGCCTTCCTGGCGCCTGCCCAGGGCCGCCAGAACGTCCACGTGCAGGCGCTGGACGAGCAGGGCGTCCCCACCGGCCCGGCGCGGGCGCTGACCGGGGAAGCCGAGCGGGACGTGGGCGGGTTCCTCTGGAAGGGGCCGGCCCATATCCTGTACGTCAAGGATTTCGGCGGCGACGAGAACTTCCACCTGTTGTCGGTGCCGCTGGACGGCGCGTCCGAACCGACCGACCTCACCCCCTACGACGGCGTGCGGGCCGACGTGGTGGACGACCTGATCGACGACGACGCGCACGTGCTGCTGTCGCACAACCGGCGGGACCCCCAGGTGTTCGACGTGTTCCGCGTCGAGGTGGCCACCGGGAAGGAAGAGCTGATCGCGCAGAACCCCGGCAACATCACCGGCTGGGCCACGGACCACGATGGCCGGCTGAGGCTGGCGGTGGCCACGGACGGGGTCAACAATACCTTGCTCTATCGCGATACCGAGGCCGAGGAGTTCCGCCCCATCCTGACCACGGATTTCAAGGAAAGCGTCGCGCCGCTATTCTTCACGTTCGACAACAAGCGCATCTACGTCAGCTCCAACCGCGGCCGGGACAAGGCCGCGCTGTTCGAATTCGATCCGCACACCGCGCGCGAAGGCGCGCTGATATTCGAGCATCCCGAGGTCGACGTCTCGGGGCTGGCCTACTCGCACCGGCGCAAGGTCCTGACCGAGATCGGCTATGTGACCTGGAAGGCCCAGCGCCAGGTGCTTGATCCGGCCACCGCCGAGATCTACGCCGACCTGGAAAGCCAACTGCGCGGCTACGAGGTCGCGCTGCAGAGCGAGACGCGCGACGAGACACGTTTCGTCGTGGCGGCCTACAACGACCGCACCCAGGGAGCGCGCTACCTGTACGACGCCGCCTCGCGCAAGCTGACCAAGCTGGGCGAGATCCAGCCGTGGCTGCTGGAACGCGACATGGCGCCGATGAAGCCCGTGCGCTATACCGCCCGCGATGGCTTGAAGATCGACGGCTATCTGACGCTGCCGGTGGGCGTGACGCCGCGCAACCTGCCGGTCGTCATCCATCCCCATGGCGGGCCGTGGGCGCGCGATACCTGGGGCTACAACCCCGAAGTCCAGTTCCTGGCCAACCGCGGCTATGCCGTACTGCAGATGAATTTCCGGGGCTCGACCGGCTACGGGCGCAAGTTCTGGGAGGCCTCGTTCAGGCAGTGGGGCCGGGCCATGCAGGACGACATCACCGACGGCGTCGAATGGCTCAAGCGCGAAGGCATCGCCGACCCCGGGCGCATCGCCATCTACGGCGGCAGCTACGGCGGCTACGCGACGCTGGCGGGCATCGCCTTCACGCCGGACCTGTACGCGGCGGCCGTGGACTACGTGGGAGTCTCGAACCTCTTCACGTTCATGAATACCATTCCGCCGTACTGGAAGCCTTTCCTGGATTCCATGCACGAGATGGTGGGCGATCCCGAGCGGGACAAGGACATGCTGCACGCGGCGTCGCCGGTGTTCTTCGTCGACCGCATCAAGGCGCCGCTGTTCGTGGCGCAGGGGGCGAAGGACCCGCGCGTCAACAAGGACGAGAGCGACCAGATCGTGGCCGCGTTGCGCGCGCGTGGCGTGGAAGTCGAATACATGGTCAAGGACAACGAAGGGCACGGCTTCCACAACGAGGAGAACCAGTTCGAGTTCTACGCCGCGATGGAAGCGTTCCTGGCCAAATACCTGTAGGCCCTAGTCGATCAGCCCGGCCAGCGCCGCGCGCCATTCGTCGACGCGGCCAAGGTAGCGGCCGGTATCCAGCAGCCGGTAGCGGCCATTGCGTTCCAGCGCGAAGGTCGGGAAGCCCTGGCCGCCGGCGTGGGCAAGCAGGGCGCGGCTTTCGGCGATGTGGTCGCGTGTCGGCTGGCCTTTGCGCGCCGCATAGGCGGCTTCGAAGGCCGGCCGATCCAGGCCGATGTCGGCCGCCATCTCGGTCAGCACCCCGGCGTCGGCGATGCGCCGGCCTTCCACGTAATGGGCGCGTTGCAGCCGGGCCAGCAGGTCCAGGTCGCGTCCTTCGCCGCCCGCGTCGAGTGCAGCCAGGATGGCGGTGATGGGCGGTTCGGAATCGAACACCGCATCGTGGTCGCGCAGCAGGCCATCGAAATAGGCCTGGCCGAAAGGCTGGCCGGTCATGGCCGCGATGCGCCGGTCGTGCGGCATGACGTAGTTGCGCAGGCGGTCGGTCACGGGCTGTCGGTTGCTGCCGGCCATCATGCCGCCGCCGTGCGCGGTCACGGGCAGCAGGTGGCGGGCCGCGGCCATCAAGGGGGCCGAGGCATAGCACCAGCCGCAGAAGGGATCGTAGATGTAGTGAAGCCTGGTCGTTTCCATGATGGGCTTGGGGGACGCATGCGTCCGGATTTTCGCCAGGTGCCAGGATAATTACAAAAAACGATAGTAAAAACCGTAGAATCAAGAATTATTTGTTGCCGGAACCGGTCAGGTATGGACAGACTCAGCGCGATGCGCGTATTCGTCGAAGTAGTCGACCGGGGCAGCCAGTCCGCGGCGGCCGAGGCGCTGGAATTGTCCCGGCCGGCCGTCTCGCGCTATCTGGCCGAACTGGAGGAATGGGTGGGGGCCCGGCTGCTGCACCGGACCACGCGCAGGCTGAGCCTGACGCCGCCCGGCGCCGAGGTGCTGGCCCGCTGCCGCCAGATGCTGGAACTGGAAGGGGACATGCGCGCCGCCGTGTCCAGCCCGGACAGCGCGCCGCGCGGCGTGCTGCGCGTGACGGCGAGCACGTCCTTCGGGCAGGCCCACCTGGCGCCGGCCATCGTCGACTACACCCGCCAATACCCCGACGTGGCCGTGGACATGGTCATGGCGGACCGCACCGTCAACCTGGTCGACGAACGCATCGACCTCGCGCTGCGCGTCACCAACGACCTCGATCCCAACCTGATCGCGCGCCGGCTGACGGCATGCCGCTCGGTGCTGTGCGCCTCGCCCGACTACCTGAGCCACCACGGCACGCCGGGCAGGCTGGAGGAACTCGGCCTGCACAATTGCCTGACCCATTCGTACACCGGCAAGAGCCTGTGGCACTTCGTTCGCGCCGGCGCGCCGGTGTCCGTCGCGGTGGGCGGGAACATCAGCTCCAACGAAGCGACCACGCTGGTCGAGGCGGCCGTGTGCGGGGCCGGCATCGCGATGCTGCCGACCTATGCGGTGGGCGGGCTGGTGCGCGCGGAACGCCTGCGGGTGCTGCTGCCCGATGCGCCGCCGCGCGACATGACCCTGTACGGCGTCTACACCTCGCGCAAGCACATGCCGCCCACGTTGCGCACGCTGCTCGATTTCCTGGCGCAGCGCTTTTCGGATCCGCCGGCCTGGGACGCCGAACTGCAGGACATCCTGGCCGCGCAGGCCGCGCGCGGCCGGCGCGGCGCAAGCCGTCACCAGTAGCCGGTCGTGACCGCGGGCGTGTCCGCGTCCTCCCGCCCCGGGCGGGCGGGACGGGCGCCGCGTCCTATGCCGTAGTAGGCCAGCCCGCAGCTTTCCACGTATTCGGGGTCGTACAGGTTGCGGCCGTCGAAGATCGCGCGGGACTTGAGCCGGCCCGCCAGCCCGCGGAAATCGGGCGACTTGAACTCGCGCCATTCGGTCACCACGGTCAGCACGTCGGCGCCTTCGCAGGCCGCCAGCGCGTTGGGGACGATGACCAGGCCGGGGTGGTCGATCGCGCGGCGCGCGTTGTCGGCGGCGACCGGATCGTACGCGCGCACGGTCGCGCCGTCGGCCAGCAGCTCGCGCACCAGCGCGAGGCTGGGCGCCTCGCGTATGTCATCGGTATTGGGCTTGAAGGCCAGGCCCCACAGCGCGACGCAGCGGCCGTGCAGCGACGGGCCCAGGTGCCGGCGTATCTTCGCCGCCATGACGCGCTTCTGTTCCTCGTTCACCCGCTGCACGCTGTCCAGCAACGGCGTCGATTCGCCATGGTCGGCCGCCAGCCGGGCCAGCGCCTGGATGTCTTTCGGAAAGCACGATCCGCCGTAGCCCACGCCTGCGTACAGGAAGTGGTGGCCGATGCGGGGATCGGCGCCGGCGCCGTGGCGCACCGCCTCGATGTCCGCGCCGACTTTCTCGGCGATCCTGGCCAACTCGTTCATCAGCGAGATGCGCGTGGCCAGCATGACGTTGGACGCGTATTTCGTGAATTCGGCCGAGCGCACGTCGGTGTGGATCAGCCGGTCGCGATTGCGGTTGTAGGGGGCGTACAGAGCCGCCATCAGCCGCAGCGCGCGGGCGTCCTCGGTGCCGATCACGATCCGGTCGGGACGTTGGAAGTCGTCGACCGCGCTGCCTTCCTTCAGGAACTCCGGGTTCGAGGCGACCGAGACGCGCCACGGGGCGCCGCGCTCGCGCAGGGTTTCCTCGATCAGTGCCTGCACGCGGTGGCAGGTGCCGACGGGCACGGTCGATTTCACGACGACGACCATGTCGCGCGGGATCGCCCGGCCCAGGGCCGCGCTGGCCTCGAGCACGTGGCCCAGGTCCGCCGAGCCGTCCTCGTCCGCCGGCGTGCCGACCGCGATGAAGACGATCTCGGCATCGCTCAGTGCCGAGGGCAGGTCATCGGTGAAGGCCAGGCGTCCTGCCTGCGCGTTGTGCGCGGCCATCTCGGCCAGCCCGGGTTCGAAGAAGGGGATGCCCCCGCCGCGCAGCACGCGCAGGCGCTCGGTATTGCGTTCGACGCAGACGACGCGGTTGCCCACGTCGGCCAGGCACGCACCGGTAACCAGGCCGACGTAGCCGGCCCCTATGATCGCGAGATTCATGTCCCGATTTATATCGGGCGCGCATTGCAATCTGCTGACAAAGGCCTGTCACGGCGGCGCAACGGAACGGTGCGCTAGCGGCTGCGCTGGAACCAGAGCATGGACAGCACGCAGGCCAGGGTCAGCAGGACGACCGCCGCCGCGCTCAGCAGGGCGCTGAGTTCGGTTTCCTTGCGTTCCATCGAGAACTTGGCGTTGAGATTGCGGTATACCGAACTCAGGTCGGCCTCGGAGCTGGCCAGGAAATACTCGCCTCCCGTCATCTGCGCGACCGTGCGCAGCGTGGGTTCGTCCAGTCTTGCGAAGAACGACCAGCCCTCGTCGCCGATGGGCGCGCCCTGCTGGGTGCCGAAACCCACGGTGTAGACGCGCACCCCCCGTTCGGCGGCCATGCGCGCGGCGTCCAGCGGGTCGGGGCCGGTGGTGCGCCGGCCGTCGCTGAGCAGGATGATGGTGCCCGAGGTGTACGAGCCCGGCAGCACCGGTTGCAAGGTCTTCTGTTTTTTCTTGGCCGCCTCGGCGGCGGCCGCCTGGTCGAGCGGTACGGCGCGGCGCCCGGCGCGGACGGACGGGGTTTCGAAGATGACCGATTCCAGGTCGATGCCGTCGTCGGGGAACAGCATGGACAGGGCCAGGATCAGCCCGCTTCCGGTGGCGGTGGCGCGCTGCAGCTGGAAACGATCGATGGCTTCGATCATGTCCTGCCGGTTGTCCGTGGGCGTCTGCACGACCGCGGCGGTACCGGCGAACGAGACGATGCCCAGCCGCACGTTGGACGGCAGCTCGGAGATGAAGCGCTTGGCCGCCATCTGCGCCGCCACCAGACGGTTGGGGGCGATGTCGGCGGCCTGCATGCTGCGCGAGACATCCACCGCCAGGACGACGGTGAGGGTGTCCGAGGGCAGGGTGACGGTCGCGGTGGGACGCGCGCACGCCAGCAGCGCCGCCGACATCGCCAGCAGGAACAGCAGCGGCGGGATGTGGCGCCGCAGCCGCTGGCCGGGACCGATGGCGGCCTTGGCCAGGCTCAGGCTGGCATACCGGATGGCCGCCTTCTTGCGGCGGGCCAGCGCGTACAGGTAGAGGGCTACGAGCAGGGGAACGAGGAGCTGCAGCCAGAGAAGATCGGGCCAGAGAAACCGCATGAGTGCTCCTTGGCGCGCGGGAGTGTGCAACGTTGTCTTTAGTATGCCCATGAACCCTTGCGGCGGTAAAGGTATCCGCCCATGGCCGTCGTTTAAGTGTTACCTTATTTTGGCCGGGCCCTCGTTCGATTGAACCGGGGGCGGTCCGGGCTGTCAGCCTTGAATACCCCAAGGGAATTCGGGCGCGCCCGGACGCGGGACCGCATTCCGTGAAGAACGCCAAGCTGGACGGTAGTGATGAAACGGGTTGCCCTATACAGCAGGACCGCCAGGCCCCCTTCGGTCGATGCCGCGCCGAAGGCCGAGGCCGATCAGGCGCGCCGGCCGGGATGGCCGGGCCGGCTCCGGAACTGGACGGCCAGGCACCGCACCGCTTTCTTCGGCCTGGCCTTGCTCGTCGTTGCGGGCGGCCTGGTTTTCGTTTTGTTGCAACCTAAACAAAGGCAGCTGACCCAGGACGACATCGATTCCGCGGTCCTGCACACCCTGCAGAACAAGACCCTGCCCTCGCGTCCGGCCAAGGCGGCCGAGGCCGTGCGCCAGTCGGTGGTGCAGATACGCGGTTACGGCGACGAGGAAGAAGCGCAGGACGGCGGCGCGAAGAAGGCCAAGCCGGCCGCGCCTCCGGGCGCCAAGCCCAAGGCGGGCGGCAAGTCCAGGGGCAAGGACAGGCAGACGGCCAGGAACGAGGAAGGCAACGCACCCAGGCATGAAGGCAGCATCGGTTCGGGCGTGGTCATCGTCGACAGCGGCGTGATCCTGACCAACTTCCACGTCATCTCGGGTTCCAGGCGCCTGAAGGTCACCTTCTTCGACGGCTACGAGGCCGATGCCGACGTGGTCGCCATCCAGCCGGACAAGGACCTGGCCGTCATCCGCGCCAAGTCCGTGCCCGACGACCTGCCCGCCGCCACGCTGGGGTCCAGCCTGGATCTCGCGCCGGGAGACGAGGTCGTGGCGGTGGGCTTTCCGTTCGGCATCGGGCCGTCGGTGTCGTCCGGCGTGGTCTCGGGCCTGAACCGCGAATTCGTCTCGGCCGAGGGGCGGCACGTCCTGACGCGGCTGATCCAGTTCGATGCGGCGGCCAACCCGGGCAACTCCGGCGGACCGCTGGTCAACATGAACGGCGAGGTGGTCGGCATCGTCACCGCCATCCTCAACCCGACCAACGCCGGGACCTTCGTCGGCATCGGCTTCGCCACCACGATAGAAAGCGCCGGCAGCGCGGTCGGCATGCCCCCCTTCTGACTCTCCACGACAGGACGCCTATGAACGACAAGCCCATGAGTGCCGTAGACAGCGCCAACCTGATGGAACGGCTGCTGTACGAGGTCAAGCGCGTGGTGGTGGGGCAGGACCACTTCCTGGAGCGGGTGCTGGTGGCCATCCTGGCCCAGGGGCATTTGCTGGTGGAAGGCGTGCCGGGCCTGGCCAAGACGCTGACCGTCAACACGCTGGCCAAGACCATACGAGGCTCGTTCAAGCGCATCCAGTTCACCCCGGACCTGCTGCCGGCGGACCTGGTGGGTACGCGCATGTACAACCAGCGCACCGGGGATTTCTCCACGGTGCTGGGTCCGGTCTTCGCCAACCTGCTGCTGGCCGACGAGATCAACCGCGCGCCGGCCAAGGTGCAGAGCGCGCTGCTGGAGGTCATGCAGGAGCGGCAGGTCACCATCGCGGGCGAAACCCACAAGGTGCCGTCGCCGTTCCTCGTGATGGCCACCCAGAACCCGATCGAGACCGAGGGCACGTATCCCTTGCCCGAGGCGCAGGTCGACCGCTTCATGATGAAGGTCATCGTCGGCTATCCGAGCGAGGAAGAGGAGTTCGTGATCGTCGACCGGGTCACGGGGCCGCCGGTGCAGGTGCAGCCGGTCGCGGTCACCGAGCAGCTCACGCAATTGCAGGCGGAGTGCCGCAAGGTGTACGTCGATCCCGGCCTCGTGCAGTACGCGGTGAAGGTAGTGGCCGCCACGCGCCGGCCCGAGGCCTACGGGCTGTCCGACCTGTCGCGCTACCTGACCTTCGGCGCGAGCCCGCGGGCCACCATCAACCTGGTCGAAGGGGCGCGCGCGCTCGCTTTCCTGCGCGGACGGCACTATGCGCTGCCCGAGGACCTGGTCGACCTGATTCCCGACGTGCTGCGGCACCGGCTGGTGCTGTCATACGAGGCGCTGTCCGACGGGCTCGGGTCCGACCAGATCATCACGCGCATCCTCCAGACCTTGCCGGCCCCGGAGCGGCCATTGGATTCGCATGTTCGGGTTGCGGCGGTTCAGTAAGCGGCCGGCCGAGCCGGCCAACGACGCGGCGGTCGCGTCGGTTCCTGCCAAGGGCGAGGCCGAGGAGCTGCTGCGCCGCCTGGAGTGGACGGTCATCCGCCGCCTGGACGGCGCACTGCAGGGCGACTATCGCACCTTGTTCCGGGGCTTCGGCCTGGACCTGGCTGACCTGCGCGAATACCAGGCGGGCGACGACGTGCGCCACATCGACTGGAACGTCACGGCGCGGCTGCAATCGCCGCACGTGCGCGAATTCCAGGAGGACCGCGAGGTATCGGCATGGTTCCTGCTGGATCTGTCGGGCTCGGTCGATTTCGGCTCGGCCGGCGTGCGCAAGCGGGCGGTGCTGACCAGCTTCGTGGCCGTGCTGGCGCGGCTGCTGACGCGTTATGGCAACCGCGTCGGCGCGGTCCTGTACGGTGGCCAGGGCGAGGGCTCGATTCCCGCACGCACCGGCCGGCGCCACGTGCTGCACGTGCTGGACCGCATCGGCGCGCTGCGGGCCGACGGCAAGTCGGGCGAGACACGGCTGGGCGACCTGCTGGAGCGTTCGCTGTCGGCCATAGGCAGGCGCTCGGTGGTGTTCGTGGTCTCGGACTTCATCAGCGCGCCGGGCTGGGAGCAGACGCTGGGCGTGCTGGCCCAGCGCCACGAGGTCGTCGCGGTGCGTCTGTACGACCCGCTGGAGCAGGCCTTGCCCGATCTGGGCCTGGTGGTGCTGCAGGATGCCGAGACCGGCGAACAGCTTTTCGTCGATACCCACGATCCCGGCTTCCGACGGCGCTTCGCCGCCGCTGCCACGGAGCGCGAGACGGCGCTGCGCAAGGCCCTGGCCGAGGCGGGCGTGGATTGCCTGGAACTGGCCACCGACGAGCGGCTGGACCGGGCACTGCTGCATTTCATGCGGCTGCGCCGCCGGCGCAGCCAGCTCGTGGGTGGACTGAACGGGCCCTGGGCCCGAGACATCTGAACCGGGAAGCATCTGCATGGAGAACCTGCCCGCCCTGACTTTCCTGTGGCCCAAGATGCTGTGGCTGCTGGTGCTGGTCCCGCCGCTGGCGTTCTGCTATTGGCGGCTGGACCGCCTGCGCCGCGGCATGGCCCTGCGCTATCCCGCACTGGACGTCGTGGGCGCCAGCGTCCGGCCGTCCCGGCTGCGGCGCGTCCTGCCGCCGCTGTTGCTGCTGCTCGGGCTGTGCTCGCTCATCGTCGCGATGGCCCGGCCGCAGGCACTGATGATGCTGCCCTCGCGGCTGGAGACCGTGGTGCTGGCCATGGACATGTCGGGCAGCATGCGGGCCGACGACATCAAGCCCACCCGCATCTTCGCGGCCCAGCGGGCGGCCAAGGAGTTCGTCGACGGCCAGCCGGCCAACGTCAGCGTGTCGGTGGTCGCGGTAGCCGGCGCGGCGGCCGTGGTGCAGTCGCCCACGCGCAAGCGCGAGGACGTGATCGCCGCCATCGAGCGCTTGGAGCCCCAGCGCGGCACCGCGCTCGGCAGCGGCCTGATCATCGCGCTGGCAACGGTGTTGCCCAATGCGGGTATCGACGTCGAGCGCTTCCTGGACGGCGGCAGCGCCCGGGGGCCGACATCGCCGGACCTGTCAGCCGCGGGGCGGGGCGACGCGGCGGTTCCGGGTTCGTACCCGTCCGGGGCCATCGTGCTGCTGTCCGACGGCCAGAACAACACCGGGCCCGATGCGCTGAAGGCGGCCGAGGTCGCCGCCGGATATGGCGTGCGGATATTCACAGTGGGCATCGGGACGCCCGAGGGCACGACGCTGTCGGCCGACGGCTGGTCCATGCGCGTGCGGCTGGACGAGGACGTGCTGAAGAAGGTGGCCGACATGACCGGCGCGCAGTATTTCCAGGCCCAGGACGCGGGCGAGCTCAGGAAGGTATATCGCTCGCTCAGTGCGCGGCTGGCGTTCGACAAGCGCGACGTGGTCGAGGTCACGGCATTGTTCACCGCGCTGGGCGCCTTGCTGGCAGTGCTGTCGGGCCTGCTGTCGCTGTGGTGGTTCGGCCGCGTGCAATAGGGAGGCTCGGCCGCGGTGTCATGACCATGTCATGTCCGTGTAGCAAAAAGAGGCGTTGGCCCGACCTTTCCAAGCGCCCCATGAGCTACCAGCCGATTTCCGACCACCACGAAGAACTGATGCAGCGCATCCACCGCGACCTGATCGACAGCTACGACGAAGAGCTGGAGATCGAATTCGAGGACCGCGAGTGGGACGCCGACGGCCAGCCCGCCCGGGTGGAAGAGGACCGCGACGCACGCCGCCGATATTTCCGCGAACTGTTCCGGCTCCAGGCCGAACTGGTCAAGCTGCAGGACTGGGTCGTGCACACCCGGCACAAGGTTGTCATCATTTTCGAGGGCCGCGACGCGGCGGGAAAAGGGGGCGTGATCAAGCGCATCACCCAGCGCCTGAATCCCCGGGTGTGCCGGGTGGCCGCGCTGCCCGCGCCCAACGACCGCGAACGCACGCAGTGGTATTTCCAGCGCTACGTATCGCACCTGCCCGCAGCGGGCGAAATCGTGCTGTTCGACCGCAGCTGGTACAACCGCGCCGGCGTCGAGCGGGTGATGGGCTTCTGCAACGACGACGAGTACGAGGAGTTCTTCCGCTCGGTGCCCGAGTTCGAGCGCATGCTGGTTCGGTCGGGCATACAGCTGGTCAAGTACTGGTTCTCGATCACCGACGACGAGCAGCACCTGCGCTTCCTGGGCCGTATCCACGATCCCCTGAAGCAGTGGAAGCTCAGCCCCATGGACCTGGAGTCCCGCCGGCGCTGGGAGGACTACACCCGGGCGAAGGAAATCATGCTCGAGCGCACGCACATCGACGAGGCGCCGTGGTGGGTGGTGCAGGCCGTGGACAAGAAGAAGGCCAGGCTCAACTGCATCGACCATTTGCTGAGCCTGGTTCCCTATCACGATATTCCCCATCCCCACATCGACCTGCCCCATCGCGTGCGCCACGAGGACTACATCCGGCGGCCGGTGCCCGACAGCATGATGGTGCCCGAGCGCTACTGAGCGGCGGCGCGCCGTTCGCGTTATCCTGCCCATGGCGGCCCCTCGGGGCCGATGGACGCAAGGCCATGGACAAGAACAATTTCCTGAAGATGATCGCCGCCGGCCGCGACAATGCGCTGCTGCGGTTCACGCTGGGCAATCTCTACCTGGAAGAGGACGATGCCGCCTCGGCCGCCGAACACCTGCGGCGCGCGGTCGACCTGGATGCCGGCTATGCCGCCGCGTGGAAGCAGCTCGGCAAGGCCCTGCTGGCACTGGGCCGCGAGGACGAGGCCCGCGCGGCCTGGGCCGACGGCATCGCGGCAGCCTCCGCCAAGGGCAGCGTGCAGGCGGTCAAGGAAATGCAGGTGCAGTTGCGGCGGCTGGACAAGAAGCGGCAGCAGCCCTTTTGAGGCGTCTTTCGGCAGGAAGGCGATCTAGGCGGGCGCGTCGACGAGCCGCGCCAGTTGCCATAGGGACTCCGCGGTCGGCGCCATGTCCACGTGCTGCCTGTACAGGCGGATCTCGGCGGCGACATGCCACGAGGCATCGCCGGCTTCCACCAGCCGCCCTTGGGCCAGCGCCGGCGCCGCCAGGCTGCGAGGCAGCCAGGCCACGCCCCGGCCTTCCAGGGCCAGGGCTTCCAGCAGCAGCGCATGCGGCGCGGTGAATACCGGATGCAGCCGCGGGTCGCGCGCCGCGGCGCCCAGGCCGGTGCGCAGGATGCGCCCCAGGCCCGAGGCTTCGCCGTAGGCCAGCAGCGGGATGGGGGCGTCCTGGCGCAGGTCGTGGCGGGGGGAGCCCGAGGGCGTGGGGGCGCACACGGGGACCAGCGTATCGTCCGCCAGCCGCACCACGGGACAGGCGGCCTCGTCCAGCCGGCCGGGAAGCGCGGGGTGGGCGTGGCACAGCAGGAACTGGACCTTGCGCTGGAGCATCAGTTCTTCGCAGGCGGCCGTGCCGTCGGCCATCATCTCGACCGCACCCAGTTGCAGGCTGCCTTCCAGGCGCGCCAGCCACCCGGGCAGGAAGGACAGCGACAGGGCGTGCGTGACCGCGATGCGCAGGCTGGCCACGCTCTGGTCATGTGCCATGCGGGCCTTGATGCGGGCGGCCACCAGCCTGGCCAGCACGTCTTCCACCAGGGGCAGGAAGCGCCTGCCGGCGGCGGTGAGCGTGGCCGGGTGCGCGCCGCGGTCGACCAGGTCGGCGCCCACCCATTCCTCCAGCGCGCGTATGTGCCGGCTGAACGCAGGCTGCGCGATGGCGCGGGCTTCGGCCGCGCGCGAGAAGTTGCCGCTGTCGGCCAGCGCGACGAAATCTTCCAGCCATTCCAGGTCCAGGGGGCGATTGTCCGGTCCCATCGTGGGGTGTCGTCTCCGCGATAGTTGTATGCATTTCGAGTATTGGACGCCGCGCGGGCGGCCGGCAATGATGGATTCTACCCACCGCAGCCTCATGGAGACCCACTTGCCTGCCATCGCCAACTACCGCGGCATCATTCCCGCGATCGCCTGCCCCTTCACCCCGGATCACCGCATCGACGAGCCCGCGCTGCGCAGGCTGGCCTCCTGGCTGGCCGGCCACGAGGGCGTCGTCGCGGTCATGACCAACGGCCATACCGGCGAGGTCTTTTCGCTGACGCCGGCGGAGCGCGCCACCGTCACCCGCATCGTCGCCGACGAACTGCGCGGCCGGCTGCCGGTGATCTCGTCCATCGTCTGCGAAGGCCTGTCGGAAGCGGCCGAACATGCGCGCGCCGCCGTCGAGGCCGGTGCGGCCGGGCTGGACGTGATGCCGCCGCATCACTGGTTGCGCTTCGGCTTCACGTCCGGCCATGCCTTGCAGTACTTCGACGCCATCCACCGCGCGGCGCCGGGCGCCGACCTGGTCTGCCACGTGTATCCCGCCTGGACGCGCGCGGCCTACTCCTCGGCCCTGCTGGCCGACCTGGCCCGGCTGCCGTACGTGCAGGCCTTCAAGGTCGGGCAGCGCGACATGAACAAGTACGCGCGCGACATCCAGGCCATCCGCGACGCCGACGCCGGCAAGGCCATCCTGACCTGCCACGACGAATACCTGCTGGCGTCCATGGTGCAGGGCGTGGACGGCGCGCTGGTAGGCTTCGCCACCTTCATTCCGCAGCTGATCGGCGACTTGTGGCGGGCGGTGCAGGAAGGCGACCTCAAGCGCGCGCAGCGTATCCAGGCGCTCATCACGCCGCTCAAGGACGCCGTGTACGGCGGCGGCGAACCCACCGGCGAGGCCCATGCCCGCATGAAGGCCGGCATGTACCTGGCCGGCGTGCTGGACGAGGCCACCGTCCGTCCGCCCACCGAAGTGCCCGACGCCAGGGAAATGGCGGCATTGCGGGCAGCGGTGGAACAGGCCGGACTGCTGCGGCGCTGACCCCGGACGCGACGCGATTCAAAACAAGACGGAGACAAACATGCAACGCAGACCCTTTCTTGCCGCCGGGCTGGCGGCCGCGGCCCTGTGCGTGGCCGGTGCCGTATCGGCGCAGCCGTATCCCGCCCGCGAGGTGCGCATCATCATCCCGTTCCCGCCCGGCGGGACGCTGGACACGGTGGGACGGCAACTGGCGCAGCGCCTGAGCGAGCAGACCGGCCAGTCCTTCGTCGTGGAGAACCGGGCCGGCGGCAACGGCATGATCGGGGCCGCCGCCGTGGCCAAGGCGTCGCCCGACGGCTACACGCTGATGTTCAACGCGTCGACGGTGACCACCACGCCGATGACCATGAAGTCCGCGCCCTTCGACATGGAAAAGGATTTCCAGCCCATCTCGCTGGTGGCCCAGGCGCCCTTGTCGGTGGCCGTGAACAAGTCGCTGCCGTTCAACGACATCAAGGGCCTGCTGGACTACGCGCGGCAGAACCCGGGCCAGCTCAGTTTCGCGGTGGGCTCCACCGGCTCGGCGGGACAGCTCGCCACCGAGCTGCTGCGCCGGGCGGGGCAGATGAACTACCTGATCGTGCCGTACAAGGGGTCCGCGCCCGCCTACCAGGATCTGGTCGGGGGGCAGATCTCCGGCTTCATCGATCCCATCCTGGGGGCCATGTCCTACTACAAGGGCGGCATGCTCAAGATCCTGGCCGTCACGTCGCGGTCGCGCGTGCCCACGCTGCCCGAAGTGCCCACCGTGGGCGAGACCGTGCCGGGCTACGAGTTCTACAGCTGGTACGGCCTGTGGGGTCCGGCCAAGCTGCCGATGGACATCGCCCGCAAGCTCAACGCCGAGGTCAACAAGGCACTGGAGGCCGGCATGCGCGAGAAGCTGGAGCAGCAGGGGCTGGTGCTGAAGGCTGGCTCCATCGAGGACTTCGCACGCTTCCAGCAGGAAGACATGGCGCGGTCGAAGAAGATCATCGTCGAGGGCAACATCCGTGCGGAATGAGCGCCGCGCGGCGGTGACGGGCAGCAGCGCCGGCATCGGCCGGGCGGTGGCGCAGGCGCTGCTGGGGCAGGGCTGGCACGTGGTCGGGCTGGACCGCGCGGCGGCGACCCTGGATCATCCTCGCTTCGAAGGCCGGCCGGCCGACCTCGCGGACGCCGGGGCCATCGCCGGCATCCTGCCCGGCTTGCAGGACTGCGATGCGCTGGTCCACGCGGCGGGCATCATGCGGACCGCGCCGCTGGGCAGCCTGGACGGCGCCGCCTTCGAGCAGATGTGGCGGTTGCACGTGGCCGCGGCCAGCCAGCTCGCCGACGGGATGGTGCCTGCCATGGCCGCGCGCGGCCATGGCAGGGTGGTGCTGATCGGCAGCCGCGTGTCCCGCGGCATGGCCGGACGCAGCCAGTACGCCGCGGTCAAGGCGGCGCTGGTGGCCATGGGACGCAGTTGGGCGGCCGAGGTGGCGGCGCGGGGCGTGACGGTGAACGTGGTGTCGCCCGCGGCCACGCGCACGGCCATGCTGGAGGATCCCGGCCGCGCCGCCAGCGCGCCGCGCCTGCCGCCGCTGGGCCGCCTGATCGAGCCGGCCGAAGTGGCGGCGCTGGTGGGTTTCCTGCTGTCGGACGCCGCCGCGGCCATTACCGGGCAGGATGTGCAGGTTTGCGGCGGCGCGTCGCTGACGGGCTGACCGACGGCCGCGTTCAGCCCAGCCGCTCGATCAGGGCCATGGCGGCGGCCGGCGCCTTGGGCTTGAAGCCGTTGATCATGTAGACGAACACCTCGCGTCCCCGCGCGGCCTTGGCCGGCGAGCCGGCCAGGCAGGGCAGGTCGGCAGGCGCTTTGCCGCCGGCCCATGCCCGCGCGCGTTCCGCCCAGGCATCGAGATCGGCCGGCGCATAGCCCAGCTTGCGGTCTTCCCGCGCGCTTTGCAGCCGGACGTAGACGAACGGCGCCGTCACGTCGTGCAGGTGCGGCACGCCGTCCTTGTCCGCCACGACCGCCGCCACCTCGTGACGTCGCAGCAGATCGACGAAGGCCGGCACGGCGAAGCTCTCGTGCCGGACCTCCACCGCGTGGCGCAGCCGCCGGCCTTCGTATTCCGGAGGCAGCAGCGCCAGGAAGGCGGCGAAGTCGTCGGGATCGAACTTCTTCGTGGGCGGGAACTGCCAGTTGATGGGGCCCAGCTTGTCCTTCAGTTCCACGAGCCCGCTGGCCAGGAACTTGTCGATGGAGGGGCCGGCCTCGGCCAGCACGCGGCGGTTGGTGGCGAAGCGCGGGCCCTTGAGCGCGAAGACGAAGTCCTCGGGCGTCTCGTCGTGCCAGCGGGCGAAGCTGGCCGGCTTCTGCGTGCCATAGAACGTGCCGTTGATCTCGATGGAGGTCACGTGGCGGCTGGCGTACTCCAGTTCCCGGCTTTGCACCAGGCCTTCGGGATAGAAACTGCCGCGCCAGGGCTCGAACACCCAGCCGCCTATGCCCACGCGTACGGAAGACACGCTTTTCGCCTTGCTCATGCGCTGCTTCTCCATCGCCCCGGCCGACCCTACAATGCCGTTCCGGTTCTAGTTTCACCCCGCCATGCCCCTGGACGCCGAACAACTCGCCGCCTTCCGCCGCCTGGCCGCGGGCCTCGATCGCATCGATGCCGAGGCCTATGCCGCCGCCGGCCGCGATCCGCTCGTTCCTATTCTAGGTCTGGGGCCCGTCGATGCGCCATTGTGTTTCTTCGGCCGCGACCCGGGGGCGGACGAAGTCCGGCACGGGCAACCCTTCGTGGGCAGTTCCGGCCAGTTGCTGCGCGCCGAACTGCACCGCCATCTGGCGCCGGACGTGCCGTATTCGTTCGACGAAGGCCTGCGCGTCGGCGCGGGCTTCTTCTGGATCAGCACCGTGCCCTACAAGCCCTTGCACAACAAGGCGTGGTCGCCCGCGGTGCGGCAGCGTTTCCAGCCGTTGATCCAGCACATCCTGGCGGCGCGGTGGCGCGGCGGCGATGTCATCACCCTGGGCAACGAAGCTTTCGAATGGTTCAGCATCGGCCTGGCGGGCGACGAACTGGCTGCGGTGCGTGAATTCTGGCGGCGCGAGGACAAGTACGAGTCCAGCGTTGCCGTACCCCTGCGTGCGCAAGGCAGCGAACGGATCTTGCGCCTGCATCCCTTGCCGCATCCGTCGCCCGCCAATGCCCGCTGGCGGCCGCATTTTCCCCGGCTGCTGAAAGCCCGGCTGGATGCGCTGCTGCCGTCCACCTGATGGAGGCCTTGCCATGAACGGACCCGCCATTTCGATCACCTATTGCACGCAGTGCCTGTGGCTGCTGCGCGCGGCCTGGATGGCGCAGGAACTGCTGTCCACCTTCGGCACGGACCTGGGGCAGGTCGCGCTGGTGCCGGGCACGGGCGGCGCCTTCCAGATCCGCTACGACGGCGAACTGATCTGGGACCGGAAGACCGATGGCGGCTTTCCGGATGCGAAGGTACTCAAGCAGCGGGTGCGCGACCGGCTGGACCCGAGGCGCGATCTGGGGCACGTCGACCGGTCCTAGCTAGCGCAGGCGTTTCGGGAAGCAGCGCCCGTATTCCTCGCAGCCCGGACAGCCAGGCGCGGGCTGCGGCGTTTCGCCCCGCGTGACGGCCATGTCGTACGCCAGGAATTTCTTCCAGCGCATGTCGCCGGTATTGCGTTCGGGCAGCCCCGGGAAGTAGCGATGCAGCGCACGCGTGACGTCGTCGCGCCCGGCCAGCCCCAGGTCGCGCCACAGGTGGTCGGGCCGCAGACAGGCGTGGGCGATGATCGTCGCCAGGCAGGCGACGTCGGCGGCGGGAAGCGCGGGGTTGCGCCAGGCCAGCATGTGGGCGCGCAGGTTGGCCGTGAACGGGGTGTCGGCCTCTGGCTGCGCCGGCAGCGAGGGAAGGAGAGCGCCCGGAAACCAGCGGGCGTACAGCTCCCGCAGCGCTTCCTGCGACAGCCCCAGCAGGGGCAGTTCGCGCCGGACTTCGCGGGCGGCCAGCAGGCGGGCGAAGAGGCGCGCGTCGAATGCGTCCGGATGCGCGGAGAAGGAAGCGAGCAGCGCGGTGCGGGCGGCGGGGTCAGCGTGCCCGGGCTGGGTGTGGGGCCGGTCGAGCAAGGCATTTGCTCCGATGGAAAGGCACAGAGCCAGGTCTGATGTCGTCTTTCTGACGCGTTACTCGATATTCTGCGCCTGTTCCCGCATCTGCTCGATCAGCAGCTTCAGATCCATCGCCGCCCGCGTCACTTCCAGCCCGCCGGCCTTGGATCCCAGCGTGTTGGCCTCGCGGTTCATTTCCTGGAACAGGAAATCCAGCCGCTTGCCGGCGCTGCCCTTGTCGGCCTTCTTGCCCGCGCCGCCCATGCCGATCAGCTGCTTGAGCTCGGCCAGGTGCGAATGCAGGCGCGAGAGTTCCTCGGCCACGTCGATGCGCAGGCCGAACAGGGTGGCTTCATGGGCCAGGCGTTCGGACAGTTCCTCGCCGCGGATGTTCTGGAAGCCGCCGGGGAAGGCGGCCTCGACCGTGTCGCGCAGCTTGCGCGCGAGCCGTTCGCGGTATTCGTGCACGAGCTGGGGCATGCGCTGTTCGACCTCGCCCACGATGGCGGCGACCGAGTCGGCGCGGTCGGCGATCATGGCGGCCAGGCGTTCGCCTTCGCGGTCGCGCGCTTCCTGCATCTGGGTCAGCGCCTCGCCGGCGGCGCGCAGGGCGGCTTCGCGCCAGGTGTCCTCCGATTCCTCGGCCGCCTGCACGCCGGGCCAGGACAGGAGTTCGGACAGGCGCGGCGGCTGGACGTCCGGGAGCACGGCCTGGACCTTGCGGAACAGCGTGGCGGCCTGTTCCAGCGCGGCGACGTTGATGGAGTCGGGGTCGGTGATGAGGCGGCGCTGGATGGAGGCGCGCACCTCGATCTTGCCGCGCGCCACGGACTTGGTCAGCAGTTCGCGCAGCGGCGATTCCAGCGCGCGCAGTTCGTCCGGCATGCGGAAGTGGAGGTCGAGGAAGCGGCTGTTGACGCTGCGCAGTTCGATGGACACCGAACCGTGGTCGGTGTCGGCGCGCGCGGCGCCGAAGGCGGTCATGCTACGGATCATGGCGAAGGCCTGTCAGGACGTGGGCAAGGCCGACGAGCACGGCGACAGGGCCGGTGCGTTTGTCGGCATGAGTCAGCATGATAAATCGCACGGGAAAGTTCGTGGGGCCTTGCCCGTACAATGTCCGCATCCGGCCGCCGCGGCGCGGCCCATGCGTCCTGGGCGCCGGTGCGCCGGCCCGCCCGCCGATCTGGAGTCTTTTTCATGAGCATTGCCCCTTCCGCAATCGCCCGGCCGTCCGGCCGCGGCCTCGCCTCGCTGCGCCCCGTGTCCCTGCAACGCGGCTACACCCGCTATGCCGAAGGCTCGGTGCTGGTGAGCTTCGGCGACACGCAGGTGATCTGTACCGCCAGCGTCGAGGACAAGGTGCCGCCGTTCCTGAAGGGCATGGGGCAGGGCTGGGTCACGGCCGAGTACGGCATGCTGCCGCGCGCCACGCACACGCGCGGCGGCCGCGAGGCGGCCAAGGGCAAGCAGACCGGCCGCACGCAGGAAATCCAGCGCCTGATCGGCCGCAGCCTGCGCGCGGTGTTCGACCTGGAGAAGCTGGGCGAGCGCACGCTGCACCTGGATTGCGACGTGATCCAGGCCGACGGCGGGACGCGCACGGCCAGCATCACGGGGGCTTTCGTCGCGGCCAGCGACGCCATCGCGCTGTTGATGGCGCGCGGCGCCCTGGCGGCCTCGCCCATCCGCGACCACGTGGCCGCGGTATCGGTGGGCATCTATCAAGGGCAGCCGGTGCTGGACCTGGACTACGCCGAGGATTCGCAGTGCGAGACCGACATGAACGTCGTGATGACGGGCAGCGGCGCGTATGTGGAAGTGCAGGGCACGGCCGAGGGCGTGCCGTTCTCGCGCCAGGAAATGGATGCGCTGCTGGGGCTGGCCGAGGCCGGCATCGCCGATCTCGTGCGCCTGCAGCGCGAGGCGCTGGCGCAGCCGTATCCGGGCCGCTGATGCCCGCGCGACCGGAGCGAACGACGATGGCAAGAAAACTGGTCCTGGCTTCCAACAACGCGGGCAAGCTGCGCGAGTTCTCGTCGTTGCTGGCGCCGCGCGGTTTCGAGCTCGTGCCCCAGGGCAGCCTGGGCGTGCCCGAGGCGGACGAGCCCCACGTCACGTTCATCGAGAACGCGCTGGCCAAGGCCCGGCACGCCAGCCAGCTGACCGGCCTGCCCGCGCTGGCCGACGATTCCGGTGTGTGCGTGACGGCGCTGGGCGGCGAGCCCGGGGTCTATTCGGCGCGCTACGCGGCGCGCAATGGCGGCGAGAAGTCCGATGCCGCCAACAACGCGCTGGTGGTCGAGCGCCTGCGCGGCGCGCAGGACCGCCGGGCCTATTACTATGCCGCGCTGGTGCTGGTGCGTTCGGCCGACGACCCCCAGCCCCTGATCGGCGAGGGGCTGTGGTGGGGCGAGATCATCGAGCACCCGCGCGGCAGCGGCGGCTTCGGCTACGACCCGCATTTCCTGCTGCCCGGCCTGGGCCGCACGGCGGCCGAGCTGTCCGCCGACGAGAAGAACCGCATCAGTCACCGCGCCCAGGCGCTGGCGGTGCTGATGGGCAAGCTGGATACGTTCTGATGGCCCGCTCCATCGCGATCCGGCCGGCGGGGCAGGGGGCGCCCGCACCGCGCGCGGCCATGCCGTTCGCGCCCGGGCCCAGCCTGCTGACCAGCCTGCCGCCCCTGTCGGTATACGTGCACGTGCCGTGGTGCGTGCGCAAGTGCCCGTATTGCGACTTCAATTCGCACGCGGCGCCGGACGAGCTGCCGGAGGATCGCTACCTGCAGGCGCTGACCGCCGATCTGGACCAGAGCCTGCCGCAGGTCTGGGGGCGCAAGGTGGTGTCGGTCTTCATCGGCGGCGGAACCCCGAGCCTGCTGTCGGCCGCCACGATGGACGCCATGCTGGCGCTGCTGCGCTCGCGGCTGCCGCTGCTGCCCGACGCCGAGATCACGATGGAGGCCAACCCCGGCACGGTCGAGGCGTCGCGCTTCGCCGACTTCGCTGCCAGCGGCATCAACCGCATCTCGCTGGGCATACAGAGCTTCGACGATGACCGGCTGCGCGCGCTGGGCCGCATCCACGACGGCCGGGCCGCGCGCGAGGCGATCGCCATCGCGCAACGCCATGTCGAACGGGTCAACCTGGACCTGATGTTCGCGCTGCCTGGCCAGACCCTGGACGGCTGCCTGGCCGACGTCGAGACCGCGTTGTCCTTCGGGACGGAGCACCTGTCCCTGTACCACCTGACATTGGAACCGAACACGGTCTTCGCCAAGTATCCGCCCGAGCTGCCCGACGACGACACGGCCTTCGAGATGCAGGACCGCATCGAGGCGCGCCTGGCCGAGGCGGGGTACGACCATTACGAAATATCGGCCTATGCCCGGCCGGGCGCCAGCTGCCGCCACAACCTGAACTACTGGGAGTTCGGCGACTACCTGGGCATCGGCCCGGGCGCCCACGGGAAGCTGTCCTTCCATGACCGCATCCTGCGTGAGGCGCGTGTGCGCAATCCTCAGTCCTGGATGGACGCGCTGCTGGACCCCGCGGCCGGCGCGACGCACCTGGCCGAATCGCGGCTGGTGGGGGCGGAGGAACTGCCGTTCGAGTTCATGCTGAACGCGCTGCGGCTGACCGACGGCGTGCCGGCGGCGAGTTTCGCCGAACGTACCGGCCTGAACCTGGCCACCATCGCAAGGCCGCTTGCCCGCGCCGTCGAACGGGGACTGCTGGACGAGGACCCGACCCGCATCCGGCCCACGCCGCTGGGCCGGCGCTTCCTGAACGACCTCCAGGGCCTGTTCCTGTAGCGCGCCGGGGACCGGCGCTGCGCCCGCAAACGTGCACGCCGCGCCATCGCGCAGCACTTAAGCACTATTTTGGTGCAAAATACCTCGAATATTCCCGTTTGCACCATTATTGGGAATTCCTGGTCGGGATTTGCGTCATGATGGTGCGAGGCCTGACATCTCCGCCGTCCCGCCAATATGCGAGAATGCCGCGCCGTCCTGCGCAAGCGGGCCGGGAAAGCGGTCCGGGCCGATGCTGGCACGGAAGCTGCTTAATTTGATGCGCAACGGTTCAGCCCAGATCGCTTCCGGTCGCGCTGTGTGCACTATCGAGAACGCTTGAGCCTCCGGGAGCCGGAGGCGGTTACGAGACTATCAGGAGCCCTAATGGCAACGCCCAAAGACGTCCTCAAGATGATTGCGGACAACGAGGTCAAGTTCGTTGACTACCGTTTCACCGATACGCGTGGAAAGGAACAGCACGTGTCGGTGCCGTCCCACACCGTGGACGAAGACAAGTTCGAAACGGGCCACGCTTTCGACGGCTCCTCGATCGCCGGCTGGAAGGGCATCGAAGCCTCGGACATGCTGCTGATCCCCGAGCCCTCGACCGCCCGCATGGACCCGTTCCGCGAGGAATCGACCCTGATCCTGACCTGCGACGTGGTCGAGCCTTCCGACATGAAGGGCTATGACCGCGATCCCCGTTCGCTGGCCAAGCGCGCCGAAGCCTACCTGAAGTCCTCGGGCCTGGGCGACACCGCCTACTTCGGTCCCGAGCCCGAGTTCTTCGTGTTCGACGGCGTGACCTGGAACGTCGACATGTCGGGCTGCTTCGTCAAGATCAAGTCGGAAGAGGCCTCGTGGTCCACCGGCATCGACTACGACGGCGGCAACCTGGCCCACCGTCCGTCGGTCAAGGGCGGCTATTTCCCCGTCCCGCCCACCGATTCCTTCCAGGACCTGCGTTCGGAAATGTGCCTGCTGCTGGAACAGCAGGGCGTGCCGGTCGAAGTGCACCACCACGAAGTGGCGGGCCCCGGCCAGCTGGAAATCGGCACCAAGTTCTCGACCCTGGTGCAGCGCGCCGACTGGAACCAGATCATGAAGTACACGATCTGGAACGTGGCCGCCGCCTACGGCAAGACCGCCACCTTCATGCCCAAGCCCGTCGTCGGCGACAACGGCTCCGGCATGCACGTCCACCAGTCCATCTGGAAGGACGGCCAGAACCTGTTCGCGGGCAACGGCTACGCCGGCCTGTCCGAATTCGCGCTGTACTACATCGGCGGCATCATCAAGCACGCCCGCGCGCTGAACGCCATCACCAACCCCGGCACGAACTCGTACAAGCGCCTGGTTCCGCACTTCGAAGCCCCGGTCAAGCTGGCCTACTCGGCCCGCAACCGCTCGGCCTCGATCCGCATCCCGTACGTCGCCAACCCGAAGGGCCGCCGTATCGAGACGCGCTTCCCGGATCCGCTGGCCAACCCGTACCTGGCTTTCTCGGCCCTGATGATGGCCGGCCTGGACGGCGTGATGAACAAGATCCACCCCGGCGACCCGGCCGACAAGAACCTGTACGACCTGCCGCCCGAGGAAGATGCGAAGATCCCGACCGTGTGCTCGTCGCTCGACCAGGCCCTGGAAGCGCTCGACAAGGATCGCGAGTTCCTGACCCGTGGCGGCGTGTTCAGCAACGCCATGCTCGACGCCTACATCACCCTGAAGATGGAAGAAGTCACGCGTTTCCGCGCCACGACCCACCCCGTCGAGTTCGACATGTACTACGGCCTCTGATCAGGACCTGATCAGTCGTCGGCAACGAAAAACGGGGCGTTCGAACGCCCCGTTTTTATTGGCCATGACCCATTTGCAGCCAGATCCTTCCCCTTATCCGGCCGACGCCTTTGCCGCGTTCGAGCTGCTGTCCAGCGCCATCCTCGTCATCGACGACGACGGCCTGATCCGCTATGCCAACGCGCCGGCCGAGGACTTGTTCGAGGTCTCGGTGCGGCAGTTGTACGCGGTCCAGGCCGGCGACCTGTTCCGCGACGGCGAGCAGCTGCGCCAGTCGCTGGAAGAGGCCCGCCGGCACCTGTTCGCCGACAAGCGGCAGATACTGGAGATCGATCGCCTGGGGCGCGAACCGACCCAGGTGTCGGTGACCGTGGTCGCGCTGGACGGCCAGCCGTGGCCGGCGCTGATCGAGTTGCGCGAGATCGAGCAGCAGCTGAAGGTGGACCGCGAGGAGCGCCTGCTCGAGCAGGCGCAGGCCAATCGCGAGCTGCTGCGCAACCTGGCGCACGAGATCAAGAATCCGCTGGGCGGGCTGCGCGGAGCGGCGCAATTGCTGGAAGCCGAGCTGTCCGACCCCGCGCTGATCGAATACACCCAGGTCATCATCCAGGAGGCCGACCGCCTCCAGACCCTGGTGGATCGCCTGCTGGTGCCGCACCGCGCGCCGCGTATCGTCGGCGACGTCAACATCCACGAGGTGTGCGAACGCGTGCGGTCGCTGGTGCTGGCCGAGTATCCGAACGGGCTGCGCATCGTGCGCGACTACGACGCGGCGATTCCCGAGTTCCGGGGCGACAAGGCGCAGTTGATCCAGGCTGTCCTGAACGTGGTGCGCAACGCCGCCGAGGCGCTGTCGGCGCGTATCGCGGCCGGCGATGCCGAGATCACCCTGCGCACCCGTGTGGCGCGTCAGGTCACGCTGGCCAAGCAGCGGTTCAGGCTGGCATTGGAATTGCATGTGATGGACAACGGTCCGGGGATTCCCCCTGAATTGCTGGACCGGATCTTCCACCCGCTGGTGTCCGGACGTGAAGGCGGCAGCGGGCTGGGGTTGACCTTGACTCAGACTTTCGTGCAGCAGCACGAGGGTGTGATCGAATGCGACAGCCGGCCGGGACTGACTGATTTCCGCCTGCTGTTGCCCCTACCTTGACCGAAGAGTTGGATGGATTTTTTTTCCCGAGCGTACCTAGGAAGGCAGCGATGAAACCGATCTGGATCGTAGATGATGACCGTTCGATCCGCTGGGTGCTCGAAAAAGCCTTGGCCCGCGAGAACCTGCCCAGCCGCAGCTTCGGTACGGCGCGCGAGGCCCTGGACGCCCTGAACGACGACGTGCCGCAGGTGCTGGTGACCGACGTCCGGATGCCCGGCGCCGGCGGCATCGAACTGCTGCAGGCGGTCAAGCGGCGTTTCCCGGCGCTGCCCGTCATCGTCATGACGGCGTATTCGGATCTCGAGAGCGCGGTGTCGGCTTTCCAGGGCGGCGCCTTCGAATACCTGCCCAAGCCCTTCGACGTGGATACCGCGACCGAACTGATCCGGCGCGCCGTCGAGGAAAGCCTGCGCGAGGAGGCCTCGGCCGACGAGACCCTGGTCGGCACGCCCGAGATCCTGGGCCAGGCGCCGGCCATGCAGGAAGTGTTCCGCGCCATCGGCCGCCTGTCGCAGTCGCAGGTCACGGTCATGATCACCGGCGAGTCGGGCAGCGGCAAGGAACTGGTGGCGCGCGCACTGCATCGGCACAGTGCCCGGGCCTCCGGCCCCTTCGTGGCGATCAATACCGCCGCGATTCCGCGCGACCTGCTGGAGTCCGAGCTGTTCGGCCATGAGCGCGGCGCCTTCACCGGCGCGCAGAGCATGCGCCGCGGCCGCTTCGAGCAGGCCGATGGCGGCACGCTGTTCCTGGACGAGATCGGCGACATGCCCGCCGAATTGCAGACGCGCCTGCTGCGCGTGCTGTCGGACGGCAGTTTCTATCGCGTGGGTGGGCACAGCCCGGTGCATGCCAACGTGCGCGTCATCGCGGCCACGCACCAGCCGCTGGAAGAACGCGTCAAGCAGGGCCTGTTCCGCGAGGACCTGTTCCACCGGCTCAATGTGATCCGGCTGCGCCTGCCGCCGCTGCGCGAGCGGGCCGAGGACATCCCGTTGCTGGCCCGCCATTTCCTGGCGCGCAGCGCGCGCGACCTGGGCGTCGAACCCAAGCGCTTCACGCCCGCCGCGCTGGCGGCCTTGTCGCGCTTTCCGTTTCCCGGCAACGTGCGGCAGCTCGAGAACGGCTGCCACTGGCTGACCGTGATGGCGCCGGCGCAGACGGTGGACGTGCAGGACCTGCCGCCCGAGCTCCTGGAGAAGATGCCGGCCGACGGCCATGCCGCGCCGGCGCCGGGGGCCGCCGCCACGGTGCAGGCGCTGACGCCGGAGCGTGGCGTGCTGGCCGCGCCGGGCGCCGAGGCGGCGCGCACCGCCGGTGGCGTTGCCGTGGCCGAACGCCCGAACCCGTGGCTGAGCGGCCTGCAAAGCGACGTCGAGCAACGGCTGCAACGGGGCGAGCCCGACATCATGCAGACCCTGACCCGCCAGTTCGAAAGCATGCTGATCGCGACCGCGCTGCGCGCTACCCGAGGCCGCCGGATCGAGGCGGCGCTCAAGCTGGGCATCGGACGCAACACCATCACGCGCAAGATCCAGGACCTGGGGCTGGACGACGACGATTGAGCCGGCGGCGCTGGCGGCGGCCGGCCGTGCCGTCAGCCCAGCGCCGTGTCCAGCAGCATCATGATGACGAAGCCCACCATCAGTCCGCAGGTGGCATAGACCTCGTGCCCCTTGCGGTGCGACTCGGGGATGATCTCGTGGCTGATCACGAACAGCATCGCCCCGGCCGCGAAGCCCAGTCCCCACGGCAGCAGCATCGCGGAGTAGGAGATGACCGAGGCGCCGATGACGGCCGCGATCGGCTCGACCAGCCCTGTCAGCGCACCCAGCACGAACGCGAAGCCCTTGCTGTAGCCAATGCCCAGCAGCGCGACGGCCACGACCAGCCCTTCGGGCACGTCCTGGATCGAGATGCCCGTGGTGAGCGCCGAGGCGCGCAGCGGATCGGTGCCGGCGAAGGCCACGCCTATGGCCAGGCCCTCGGGCAGGTTGTGCAGGGCGATGGCGAACACGAACATCCACGTGCGGCGCACGGCCAGGGGCGAGTGCTTGCCTTCCACGCCCTTGATGAAGTGCTCGTGGGGCAGGTAGCGTTCCATCGCCAGCAGCAGGGCGGCACCCAGCAGGATGGCCGCGCCCATCATCATCCCCGCGCCCCAGGGGCCGGCACCTTGCAGCCTTGCCGCTTCTATGCCCGGGACCACCAGCGAGAAGGCGCTGGCCGCCAGCATGACGCCCGCACCGAAGCCGAACAGGCTGTCCTGCACGCGGTCGGACAGGCGTTGGGAGAACAGCACGGGCACCGCCCCCAGCGCCGTTGCGCCGGCGGCCATCATGCCGCCTATCAAGGCTTCCAGCACCACCGGGTCGGTGGCCATCCGCACCCACAGTTGCCGCCCCAGCACGGCCAGGCCCAGCAGCGCGATGGCGGCGCCCACGGTCCTGCGCAGCACCTGTCCGGAGGAAGCGGTCCGGTTGGCCGTCGTCATGGAAGCCTCAGCTTTGGACCTGTTGGTAGCGCCGTTCGACTTCATCCCAGTCCACCACGTTGTAGAAGGCGGCGATGTATTCGGGACGCCGGCTCTGGTAGCGCAAGTAGTATGCATGCTCCCACACGTCCAGACCCAGTATCGGGGTGTTACCAGCCATGAGCGGCTGTTCGGGTTGCCCGTGCTTTCCACGGCCACCTTGCCTTGTGGCTTCACGCTCATCCATGCCCAGTCGCTGCCGAAGCGTGCCAGCGCGGCCGGCGTGGCCGCCGACATTGTTGCGGATGGCCGTGCGCAGGGGCTCGGGTGCCAGGCCGATACCGGCCACCAAGGCTTCCACGGAAGAGGCGGCATCCGTCCCATTAACGCTGAGACGTGAGCCGACGCAGGACGTCCAGAAGCTTCACCGCAGGCTGGGGCAATAGCCCGTGGCTTCGCCGATAGACCTGCAATTGGCGGCGCTTGACCACGCCGGCCACCGGTAGCCGGTCTATCCAGCCAGCCTGCCGTTCCGGCTCGTACAGCGGTTCAGCCAGCCATCCGAGGAAGCCGCCGTGCGAAATCAGGCTCTTGTTCGTGATGTTCGAGCGGGTCTTGACGATTACCTCCGGCATGGGCAATCCGGCCTTGGCGAACTCTTTGGACAAGTCCTCGTAGGGGGCGGTCCCTTCGGGCGAGAGTACCCACTTGTAGTCCAGGGTGTCTGCCAGGGTGATGACGTTGTTGGCGCGGAGGGGATGTGACGGGGCCGCGACGATGTAGCTCGCGTCTTCCCAATGGCAATCCGGGATTGCGCAGATATCGGGGCTGGCCGGCATGGAAGCGCCCACGGTAAGGTCGACCTCCCGGTTGACGAGCGCATCGACGAGCACGTCGGCGATTCCTTCGACGATATGCACCTGCAGCTTGGGCCATTGTTCCAGTACCTGGGCGATGGCTTGAGGCAGGATTTGTCCGACCGCGCTGGCGATCGCACCGACGCGGATCGTACCGCGCGCCAGGCCGCGCAGTTCGTCGATTTCTTCGGTAGCGGCCTCGGCTTCTTTCTGGATCAACGCGGCGCGGGGCAGCAGGGTCTCGCCCGCGGCGGTCAGCTTCATGCCGGTCAGGTAGCGCTCGAACAGCGGCATGCCGATCTGCTCTTCCAGCTTGCGTATGGTCCGGCTCAGGGCCGGCTGGGTGATGTTGAGTTTCTGGGCTGCGCGCCCCAGAGTGCCGTACTGGGCAACCGCAAGAAAGGCATCGAGGGGGCGGATGTGGATGGTCATGCCGAAACTTAATGGCGCCCACCGGAAAAAGCAATATTCAGTGCCGCTCTGCCTTACGCATACTTCGCGCATCGTAAACGAGGAGCCAGGAGCGCAAGCAGTGAGGAGCATCATCGTTACAGGAGCCGCCAGAGGCATAGGGCTGGCGTTCGCACGACGTTTCGCGGCCGACGGGTTCGACGTCGCCATTCTCGATAGCACGGGCGCCGAGCAAGCCGCGGCATCTATGGCGCGCGAGGGACTGAGCGCTACCGGCTATTCCGGCGACGTGACGGAGGAGGCGGATTGGATGCGCATCGTCGAAGACCTGTCCGCGAAAGGGAATGCGCTCTACGGACTGGTCAACAACGCGGCGATGTTCGCGAGCCTGCCCATGCAGCCGTTCACGCAGATTTCCAAGGAAGACTGGATGCAGGTCATGGCGGTCAATACCGCGGGTCCGTTCCTGGGCATCAAGGCATGTTCGCCAGCCATGCGAGCGGGCGGCGGTGGGCGTGTGGTGAACATCGCGTCCACCTCGCCCTTGAAGGGCGTGACCGGGATGCCTCACTACGTGGCCAGCAAGGGCGCGGTGATCGCGCTTACGCGAAGCCTGGCCAGGGAACTGGGCCCAGCGGGCATCACGGTCAATGCGATCGCCCCGGGATTCACGCTGTCGGACGGCATCCTCACGAACAAGGAGCATGTCGATCAGTTCCGCGACGTGGGCAAGAGCGCGCGGGCGTTGAAGCGGGACCAAATGCCGGAAGACCTGGTCGGCGCGGCTTCGTTCCTGCTGGGGCCCGATGCGGCATTCATGACGGGTCAGACGCTCGTCGTCGATGGTGGAGCCATTTTCGTCTGATCACAAAAACCATCAGAAACCTGGAGTCGAGACCATGAAAAAAACAATCACGGCCGCTGCCGCGGCATTCATGCTAGCGAACACGCCGGCCTTTGGCCAGGCGTCGAAATATCCTGCCAAGCCGGTCCGCATCGTGTCGGCGTTTTCCACCGGATCGGGGGCCGACGCGATGTTGCGCATCGTGGCCGATCGCCTGTCCAAGGCATGGGGCCAGGCCGTCGTCGTCGAGAACAAGCCAGGGGGCACGGGTTTCATCGCGGCCGCCGACGTCATGCGCTCGCCAGCCGACGGCTATACGCTCTTCCACGCGGATGGCCTCAACTTCACCGCGGTGCCGCATCTCTACAAGAAGATACCCTACGACGCCCAGAAGGATTTCGTGCCGGTGATTCCTTTGCATCACAGCAACTTTTTCATCGCCGTGTCGTCGCAGTCGAAATGGAACAGCGCCGGCGATCTGCTGGCAGCGGCGAAGGCAGCCCCCGGCAGGGTGACATACGGCTCCTGGCAAATCGGGAGTGTGGCGCATTTGGCGGGTGCGGCATTGGAGACCGCCTCGGGCACCCATATGACGCATGTTCCGTTCAAGGACGTAGGCCAGCTGTATGCCTCGGTAGCCAACGGCGACGTCGATTGGGCGTTCGGGACGCCGGGCAGTGCCGGTCCTTTGCAGCAGGCAGGCAAGCTCAAGTTCATCGGCTGGGCCGGCACGGAGCGTCTTGCCACCTATCCGGACGTGCCGCTGGTTGGTGAAAGCGGCGGGCCGGCGGGGTTCCAGGTGTCGGGATGGGTGGGGCTGTTTGCGCCGGCAGGTACGCCCAAGACGCTGGTCGATCAGGTCAACAAGGATGTGACCGCCCTCTACAGCCAGGCGGACATTCCGCCGAAGATGATCCAGTTCGGCTACATGCCGCTGCTGATCAAACCTCAGGAAGTCTCGGCGCTGATCCGCAAGGAGTCCGAGGCTTACGCGAAGATCGTGAAGGAAAACAACCTGACGCTGGACCAGTAGGCGCGGTCGTGTCCGGACCGACCGTCGGGAAATCTTTGAGGATGGAATCTTGAAACTGGGAAATACCGATACATACCGGCAGCCGGAACTGCTGATCGGGGGCGATCCCCGGGGGCTCGATGGCCGGGATGCCATGCCGGTCGTGAATCCGGCGACCGGCGGTGCGCTGTGTCTGCTTCCGCTGGCAAGCCGGCAGGACCTGGACGATGCGCTTGAAGCCGCGCAAAGGAGCTTCACGGAATGGAGGCGGGTGGCGCCGGTCGATCGGGGGCGGATCCTGCGCCGGGCGGCCGACCTGATGCGCGGCAGCGTCGAGCGGATTGCCCGGCTGATCACCCTGGAGGTCGGCAAACCCATTGCCGAGTCCCGCCAGGAGGCGGCGCTGGCCGCGGAGACGCTCGACTGGTTCGCGGAAGAGGGGCGCCGCGCGTATGGGCGGATACTGCCATCGGGACTGGGCAAGACCCAGTTCATGGTGGTCAAGGAGCCGGTGGGGCCCGTGGCGGCATTCGCGCCCTGGAATTTTCCAACGGTCAACGCGGCCCGCAAGATAGGTTCGGCGCTGGCGGCTGGGTGCCCCTGCATTCTGAAGCCAGCGGAAGAGGCACCCGCGGCGGCGCTGGAAGTGGCCAGGGCACTGCTGGAGGCCGGCCTGCCGCGCGGAGTCCTGTCTGTCGTGTTCGGCGTGCCAGCGGAGGTTTCCGAGCATCTTCTGGCATCGCCGATCATACGGAAGGTGTCCTTCACCGGATCCATTCCCGTCGGGCAACATCTGATGAAACTCGCCGCGGCCTCCGGCAAGCGGACCACCATGGAGCTGGGCGGACATGCGCCGGTGCTTGTGTTCGGCGATGCCGATGTCGAGCAAGCGCTGGATTTGGCCGTTGCCTCGAAATACCGGAATGCCGGCCAGGTGTGTGTAAGTCCGACACGTTTTTATATCCACGAAAGCATCCATGAACGCTTTGTCCAGGGTTTCGAGCAGCGGGTGCGGACCATTTCGGTAGGCGACGGGCTGGCCGAAAGTACCCGCATGGGGCCGCTAGCGCACGATAGGCGCAGGGCTCCCCTGGAAAGCCTGATCGAAAATGCGCTGGGCGGCGGCGGCCGCCTCGTCAGCGGTGGCAAGGCCATCGAGTCGGGTGGTTATTTCTTCGAGCCGACGGTACTCGCCGACGTGCCGGAGTCCGCCAGGGTGATGAACGAAGAGCCTTTCGGCCCCCTGGCGCTGTTGAACGCCTTCACGTCGACGGACGAGGCGATCGCACGGGCGAACCGGCTGCCATTCGGCCTGGCAGCATACGCCTTCACCCGCTCGACGGACGTGGTGAGGCGGGTATCCCAGGAGGTCGAGGCCGGCATGCTGGGTATCAATTCCTTCATGATCTCGGTTCCCGATGCGCCATTTCTGGGAATCAAGGAAAGCGGCCATGGTGCTGAGAATGGCATCGAGGGGCTCGAAGCCTGCCTGGTGACCAAGCTGGTTTCCGTGGCTTGATCAGGATGCGGGTGCGTGCATGCCCCGCACGATGCCCACCACCGCGGCGACCAGGAAATCCAGGTCGTCCCGGCCTATGGTGAAGGCCGGCGTCAGGTAGACGATGTTGCCGAAGGGCCGTACCCAGACGCCGGCGTCGACCAGCCTGGCACGCAGGGCGTCGCGGTCGAACGGTCCGGCCAGCTCGACCGCGGCGATGGCGCCCAGCACGCGGACGTCGCGCACCCACGGCAGGTCGCGGCAGGGAGCGAGGCCGGCTTCCAGCGCGCGGGACAGGGCCGCCACCTGTTCCAGCCGCGGTTCGCGTTCGAACAGGTCCAGCGAGGCGTTGGCGGCGGCGCAGGCCAGGGCGTTGCCCATGAAGGTGGGGCCGTGCATCAGGGCGTGGCCGGGATCGTCGGACCAGAAGCCGTCGAACACGCGTTGGCTGGCCACGGTGGCGGCAAGCGGCAGGGTGCCGCCGGTCAGGGCCTTGGACAGCGTGATGATGTCGGGCCGCGCATCGGCCTGCTCGAACGCGAACATCGTGCCGGTGCGGCCGAAGCCGGTGAAGATCTCGTCGTAGATCAGCAGCAGGCCGTGGCGGTCCGCCAGCGCGCGCAGGCGGGCCAGCACTTGCGGCGGGTGCATCAGCATGCCGCCTGCGCCCTGGACCAGCGGTTCGACCAGGATGCCGGCCAGTTCGTGGGCGTGCCGGCGCAGCAGCGCGTCCAGCTCGGCTTCCGAGGCGTCGTCGCGCGGCAGCGGGGCGATCACGTGTTGGGTCAGGAGGCCGTGGAACAGGCTGTGCATGCCGTCTTCCGGATCGCAGACCGCCATCGTGCCGAAGGTGTCGCCGTGGTAGCCGCCGCGGAAGGCCAGGAAGCGCGAGCGCTGGCGCTCACCCTGGTTGAGCCAGAACTGCACGGCCATCTTCATCGCCACCTCGACCGCCACGGAGCCCGAGTCGGTGTAGAACACGCGGTCGAAACCCGGGCCCAGCAGCGCGCACAGGCGCTGCGCCAGCCGCGCGGCGGGCTCGTGCGTCAGCCCGCCGAACATCACGTGGGGCATCGCATCGAGCTGGCCGCGCACGGCCCGGGCGATGGCGGGATGGTTGTAGCCATGGCAGGCGGTCCACCACGAGGCCACGCCATCCACCAGGCTGCGGCCGTCGGCCAGTTCGATGCGGCTGCCGTGGGTACGGACCACGGGCAGCGGCGGCGCGGCGGTCTTCATCTGGGCATAGGGCAGCCAGACGTGGCGGGCGCCGTCGGCGACCCAGGCGGATGGGGGTGTGCGCATGTTCGTCCTGCGCCGGCCGCGGCGCCAGGCCGGGCCGGTCGTTCCTCTACAATGACATGCATTCTACGGTGCGGGCGTCCCCAGGCGCATCGCCGGACCATGTCTATATTCGATTCCCTGTTCGCCCAAGAGCTCGACCGCGCGGTCCAGCGCCAGACGCGGCGCCGTTTGCGCACCACCGCCGCGCCGCGCGGCGGGCGCGTGACGTTCGAAGGCCGCGACGTCGTCGATTTCTCCAGCAACGATTATCTGGGCCTGGCCGGCCACCCCTTGCTGGCCGAACGCGTGGCCGAATGGACCGCGCGCCATGGCGCAGGCGCGCGCGCCTCGCGCCTGGTGTCGGGCAACCTCGACCTGCACCTGGCCGTCGAGGCCAAGCTGGCCCGTTTCAAGGGCACCGAGGCGGCGCTGCTGTTCGCCTCGGGCTGGCAGGCCAACGCCGCCGTGCTGCCGGCCTTGCTGCGCCTGCCGGGCCAGGGCGACCCGCTGGTGTTCTGCGACCGGCTGAACCATGCCAGCCTGCACCACGGCTGCCAGGCCGCCGGCGTGCGGCAGATACGTTTCCGGCACAACGATCTCGATCACCTCGATGCACTGCTGGCCGAGCGGGCCGGCCAGCCCGGCCCGCGCCTGATCGTGACGGAAAGCGTGTTCAGCATGGATGGCGACCGTACCGACGTGGCGGCGCTGTGTCGGGTGGCCGAACGCCACGGCGCCTTCGTCTACCTGGACGAGGCCCACGCGACCGGCGTGCTGGGGCCGCGGGGGGCCGGGCTGGCAAGCCTGGGCGACGGCAGGGTCGATCTGGCCATGGGCACCTTCAGCAAGGCCATGGGCGGTTTCGGGGCCTACGTGGCGGGATCGCGGCAATTGTGCGACTACCTCGTGAACACCTGCTCGGGGTTCATCTACACCACCGCCTTGCCGCCGCCCGTGCTGGCCGCCATCGATGCCGCGCTCGATCTGGTGCCCGGCATGGAAAGGGAAAGGCAGCGGTTGGCGGGGCTGGGCGACGGACTGCGGCGGGCGCTGGCGGACCAGGGCCTGGAGACGGGCGCTTCGTCGACGCAGATCGTGCCCGCCGTCGTGGGTGAAGCGGGCGCGGCGCTGGCCCTGAGCGACGGCCTGCGCGAGCGCGGCCTGCTGGCGGTGGCGATCCGTCCGCCCACGGTGCCGGCGGGCACGAGCCGGCTGCGGATCGCGCTCAGCGCCGCGCATGATGAAGAGGACGTGGGGCGGCTGGTCCGCGCCATCGCCGACCTGCGCACGCAAGCCGCGAGCGCGAGCGGAGGCCGGTCATGACCGGCGGCGCGCGCCTGCCGCTGGTGTTCCTGCATGGCTGGGGATTCGATGCCTCGACCTGGGCGCCCATGCGCGCCCACCTGGACGGCTGGGAGGTCCATGCCGACGACGCAGGCTATTTCGGGCCAGCCGTGGCCGCCGAACGCCCGGCCGCCTACGTGGCCGTGGGGCATTCGCTGGGCGCCATGCGCGGCCTGGAAGACGAGGGCGGTGGTTGCCGCGGCTTCGTCCTGATCAACGGCTTTGCGCGTTTCGCGGCCTCCGACGATTTTCCCGCGGGAGTCGCCCCCAGGGTGCTGGACCGCATGCTGGCCCGTCTGGCGGCCGATCCCGTCGCCGTGGTGGGCGAGTTCCGCCGGCGCTGCGGTGCCGATGGCGCCGTCGATGCGGCTAAGCTGGACGAGGCCGCCCTGGCCGCCGGCCTGCGCTACCTGCGTGAAGGCGATGCGCGCGCGGCCTGGGCCGGCCGGCGCGTCCCGGCCTGCGTCCTGGCGGGCGACGCCGATGCGGTCGTCACGCCGGCGCTCACGGCCGCCTCGTTCGGGGACCGGGTCTCGTGGTGCGCCGGCGGCGGGCATTTGCTGCCCCTGACGCATCCCGAGTGGTGTGCCGGCCAGGTCCGCGCGTTCGCGAGTGAACTGGCAAGCGCCGTGGACCACGCATGACGGGGCCGGTCCATGGGCGAGCGGTGGCGCGCCGCTTCGGCGATGCGGCGGGACGCTACGAACGGCACGCGGGCTTGCAGCGCGACGTGGCCGAAGAACTGGCCGCGCGCATCGCCCGCCTGCCGCTGCCGGAGCGCCCGCGCATCCTGGAGATAGGTTGCGGCACGGGATTCCTGGCCCAGGCCCTGGCGCGCCGGCTGGGGCCGGCATGCTGGACGCTGACGGACGTCTCGCCCGCCATGCTGGAGACCGCACGGCGGCGCCTGGCACTGCCCGGCACATGCCGTTTCGCGGTCATGGACGGCGAGCATCCCGATACGGGACTGGGCGAATTCGACCTGATCTGCTCCAGCATGGCGGTGCAATGGTTCGGCGACCTGGACGCGGGGCTGGCGCGGCTGGGCGGCCTGCTGGCCCAGGGCGGCTGGATGGCGGTGGCCACGCTGGCCGACGGTACCTTCGCCGAGTGGCGCGCGGCGCATGCGGACCATGGGATGGATGCCGCGGTCCGCGACTATCCCCGTCCGGCGGACATCGGCGCCGCGCTGCCCGGCCTGCGCCGTTTCATGCAGGCCGAAAGACGGGTGCAGCCGCATCGCGACGGCATGGCGTTCCTGCGCGGGCTCAAGGCGATAGGCGCGGATGCGCCCGCGCCGGGCCGCCGTCCGCTGCCGCCCGCGATGTTCAAGCAGATACTGCGCAGTTTCGACACACGGGGGGCAAGCGTGACCTACCATCTGGCCTACGGCACCTGGAACAAGAGCGACGCGCCGCGCGGCGTATTCGTGACCGGCACCGACACCGGCATCGGCAAGACGCTGGTGTCGGCGGTGCTGGCGCACGCCTGGCAGGCCGACTACTGGAAGCCTCTGCAAACCGGCGTGGCGACGGAGCCCGACGACACCGGCACGGTGGCACGGCTGGCCGATCTTCCGCCCGAGCGCATCCACGCGCCCCACGCGGTGCTGCAGGCGCCGCTGTCGCCCTGGGCGGCCGCGCGCGAGGAAGGCGTGACCCTGGACATGGCCGGCATCGAGCTGCCCGACACGCGCGCGCCGCTGGTCGTGGAGGGCGCCGGCGGGCTGCTGGTTCCCATCGACGACCGCGCCACCATGATCGACCTGATCGTCCGCCTGGGGCTGCCGGTGGTGCTCGTGGCGCGCAGCACGCTGGGCACGCTCAATCACACGCTGCTGTCGCTGGAGGCGCTGCGCGCGCGCGGTATCCCGGTGGCGGGCGTGGTGATGAGCGGAGAGCCCTCGGCCGGCAACCGGCTCGGCATCGAGCAGTTCGGCAAGGTGCGCGTGTTGGCCGAAATCCCGCATCTGCCCAGGGTCGATGCCGACGCGGTGGTGGCCCTGGCGCGCGGCATCGAGCCGCTGGACCGGGTGCTGCGGGCGGCCGGAACCGCGCGCGCCTGAAACCGGCCCTCAGCGCCTGCCGGCGTCCTGGCCGTACAGCATGCGCACGTGCTTGCGCATGTGCTGGAGATAGGCGCTGACCGCCTGCGGCAGGCGCCGGCGGCCCAGCACGCAGACGTCCACGCAGGTCTTGCCCAGGATGGGATGCGACAGCGGGATGCTGACCAGGTCGCCCGCATCCAGTTCATGATGGATGGACATGTGCGACAGGATGGTGATGCCGCCCTGGTTGCGCGCGTAATTCTTCATGGCGGCGATGGAGTTGGTCACCATGGCGGGTGCCACCCGCAGGCGTTCGCCCGCGCAGATGGAGTCGATCAGCCGGCGTATGCCGAAGTCCGAGGCAGGCAGCGCCGTGCGGTGGTTCATCATCTCGCGCAGCGAGATCGCCTTGCGGCGCGCCAGTTCGTGCGTGGGCGCCATCACCGCCTCCAGCGGCGCCGAAATGCGCAGCGCGCATTCGATGGCGTCGTGCGGCGTGGGGGTGAACGCCAGGCCAAGGTCGGCGTCGCCGCTGGTGACCGCGGCCAGCGTGGTCTCGGTGCCGGCCACGACGATCTCGAAGGTCACGCCGGGATAGCGCTGCTGGAACCCGGCCACGGTCTGGGTCACGAACTCGATCTGGCCTTCGGTGGAATACAGCTTCACGTGGCCGTTGCGCAATCCCTTCAGCGCCTCGAGCTCGGCCAGCATGCGCCGCTGGCCGTGCAGCACTTCCTCGGCATAGTGCAGGCAGACCTCGCCCGCGGGCGTCAGCACGACGCCGCGGCTGGACCGGTCCAGCAGCTTGATGCCCAGTTCGCCTTCCAGGCGCTTGATGTGCTTGCTCAGGGCCGATGGCGCGATGTCGAGCCGCTCCGACGCTCGCCGTATGCCCTTGCATACCGCGACTTCATAGAAGCTGGCCAGGTCAGCCGGATTCATGCAGGTTCCCCATGTCGGTGCCGTGCACCGGCCTCGTGCGACCGGTGTCCAAGGATGTAGCGTCGCATGCCCTGGTCTCGTGCGGGTGTTCTCGTATCGAGAACATGGTGTGCGTGTCCCTTGTCTTGTTGGGGGGAAGGGATCTCCCGATAATTTTTTTGCCGCCGAGCCGCCCGGCAAGACCGGCGCCAACGTGGCGCAGCAGCCGGGCGGTTCGTCCGTTTCCCGCCAGTCATTATCGAGGCCCCTCATGTCCACAAGCAAGATTTTCATGTCCGACGCCGTCGCCAAACCCAAGGCGCCGCTCTCGCACGCGGTCGTCGCCGGAGACTTCGTCTTCGTCTCGGGCACCACGCCCTTCGACGCCAATCGCGAGCTGGCGCCGACCTTCTCCGAGCAGATGCACCAGGTGATGAAGAACCTCAGGCAGATCCTGGGCGAATGCGACAGCTCGCTCGACAAGGTGGTCAAGGCCAACGTGATCCTGACCGACATCAGCCGCTTCAACGAGATGAACGAGATTTATCGCGGCTATTTCCAGGAAGGCAAGTTTCCCGCCCGCACCACCATCGAGGCACCCCTGGCGATCGCCGGGATGATGCTGGAGATCGAGGTCGTGGCGACCCGCTAGGCCGGCTGGCGGCGCACGGCTCCCGCGCGCCGCCGATGCTTCTTTCCCTTTTTCGCTCAAGGTATCGAACATGAAGATGTCGTTGAGTTCGTCGCTTTTCGCGCGGCGCGCCACCGGTGCCGTGCTTGCCTGCGCCGCCGCGGTCTGTGCCGCCACTGCCACGGCGGCCGACACCTATCCCAGCCGTCCCATCAAGATCATCGTGCCTTTCGCCGCCGGCGGCGGCAGCGACGTGACTGCGCGGCTGATCGGCAGGAAGCTGCAGGAGGCCTATGGCCAGGCCGTCGTCGTCGAGAACCAGCCGGGCGCCAGCACCCAGATCGCGACCCGCAACGTGATCCGGTCGGCGCCCGACGGCTACACGCTGCTGCTGGCGACCACCTCGGTCGTCAACAACACGCACCTGTATCCCAAGCTCGACTACGACGCCATGAAAGAGCTGGTGCCGGTGGTGGGCATCGTCGACGTGCCGCCGTTCCTGGCCGTGGGGCCCGGCATCAAGGCGACCAACGTCAAGGACTTCATCGCCGAGATCAAGGCCAAGGCCGCCACCGAGAAAGGCGTGACCTTCGGCTCGGCCGGCCCCGGCAGCACGCTGCACCTGGCTTCCGAATGGCTGGTCAAGCAGCTCGGCATCAAGGCCGTGCATTCGCCCTACAAGGGCAGCGGCCCGGCATCGGTGGCGCTGGCCCAGGGCGACATCGACTTCAGCTTCGACAACATCCCGCCGCTGCGTCCCATGGTGGATGCGGGCAAGGTGCGACTGTTGATGGTGGGCGCGCGCAACCGCTTCCCGAGCACGCCGGCGCTGCCGACCCTGAAGGAATCGGGACTGCCCGACGAGGAACTGTCGAGCTGGTTCATCCTGATGGCCCCGGCGCAGACCCCGCCCGCCGTGGTGGCGTCCATCAACAGCGAAGTGAACAAGATCCTGAAGAAGCCGGACGTGCGCAGTTCGCTGATCGACCTGGGGCTTGCGCCCATGGACACCTCGGTGGACGATCTGAAGAAGCGCATGCGCAATGACTTCAACATGTGGGGCGGCATCATCAAGGATGCCAAGGTGACGCTGGAGTGAGCATGGGGGAAAGCAAGGTCGACGGTGGCTACGCCCATATCGGGCGGCCGCTGGTCCGGGTGGAGGACGCCCGCCACCTAGCCGGCGGCGGCGCCTTCGTGGCGGACATCCAGGCGCCGGGATGCCTGGAAGTGGCGTTCTGCCGCAGCCTGGTGGCCCATGGCCGCCTGAAGGGCGTGACACTGCCGCCGGAACTGCCGGCCGGCACGTTCTGGACCGCGGCCGACATCGCCGGCCTGGCCTTGCCCATCTACTGCGCGTTGCTGCGCCCGGAGTTCAACGGCGCGCCGTATCCGCTGCTGGCCGACGGCAAGGTGCGTTTCGCCGGCGAGCCCGTGGTCCTGGCGCTGGGCGCGACCCGGGCCGAGGCCGAGGAACGCGCCGAGCAGGTGCAACTGGACATCGAGCCGCTGGCCGCGGTGGTCGATGCCTGGGACGAGGTCGAACATCCGGGCGTGCCGCTGCACGACCACCTGGACTCCAACCTGGTCATGCGCATCGGCCGCGCGCTGGGCGATGCGCAGGCCATCATCGACGACCCCGCCGCGCGAGGCCTGCGCCAGGTCACGCGCCGCCTGTCCATGGGGCGGGTGCTGGCCAGCCCGCTGGAATGCCGGGGCTGCCTGGCCTATCCGGATCCGGCCGGCGGCGTGGTCGTGCACGTGTCCAGCCAACGCCCGCACTTGATCCGCACCTTCCTGGCCGAACAGATTCCGGGCCTGACCGAAGCCGACATCCGCGTGGTCGTGCCGGACGTGGGCGGCGGCTTCGGCTCCAAGAGCAATCTGTATCCCGAGGAAGTCCTGGTGACGGCGCTGGCCTGGAAGCTGCGGCGGCCGGTGCGCTGGATCGAGGACCGCTACGAGCATTTCGTCGCCAGCAACCACAGCCGCCAGCACGAGCAGCGCATCACCGCCTATTTCGACGACACGGGCAGGATCCACGCGCTGGACGCGCTGGTGGTGGTGGATGCCGGCGCCTATTCGGCCAAGACCTCCACCGGCGCGATCGAGGCCAACATGGCCACCAACGTCATGCTCGGGCCCTACGACATCCGCAACTATCGTTTCGAGGCCGTCAGCATCCATACCAACAAGAGCCCCCTGGGGCCTTATCGCGGCGTGGGCCGGCCGGGCGGCTGCTTCGCGATGGAGCGCATCATCGAGGAGGTTGCCCGCGAACTGGGCGCCGACCCGCTGGACGTGCGCCGGGCCAACCTGATCTCGCCGGCGCAGATGCCCTACGTGTCGGCCACCGGGCTGGCCTACGACTCGGGCAACTACCGAGAGGTCGTCGATGCCGCCGGGCGCTTCGTGGCCGAGAACTGGTCCGCCGCACGGCAGGCCGATGACGGCGGCCGGGTGGGCGTGGGCTATGCGATGCTGGTCGAGCAGGCCGCGCACGGCGCCGAGGAATGGCGCCGCCGGGGCTCGCCGCTGATCTACGGCCACGAGTCGGCGCGGGCCACGCTGAACATGGACGGCACGCTGGTCATCGAGGTCGGCACGCTGTCGCACGGGCAGGGGCATTTCACCAGCCTGGCGCAGATCGCGGCCGAGATCACCACGCTGCCGGTCTCGGCGATACGCATACGCCAGGGCGATACGTCGGCGGCGCCCTACGGTCTGGGCTCGGTCGCCTCGCGGTCCATCGTGATGGCGGGCGGGGCGGTGGCCATGGCCTGCCGCGACATCGTCGGCAAGGCGCGCGCCATCCACGCCGTGCTGCACGAGACGGACGACGCGCAGATCGAGGTGCGCGACGGCGCCTGCGTTTCGCCGCAAGGCACGACGTCCTTCGGAGATCTGGCGCGCGTCGCCTACGTGGGCGTGAGCAAGCTGCCGCGCTCCATTTCCCCCGGCTTCTCGTTCCAGGCCGATTATCGGCCCAGCGTTGAGACCGGAACGTTTTCCTACACGCTGCACGCCGCGCGCGTCAGCGTCGACCCGGACACCGGTTTCGTCAGGATCCTGGACTACCTGGTGGTGGAAGACTGCGGCACGGTCGTCAATCCCCTGATCCTGGACGGCCAGATACGCGGCGGCGTCGCGCAAGGCATCGGCCAGGCCCTGTATGAAGAAATGATCTATGACAGCAACGGCCAGCCGCAGACCGTGACCTTCGGCGACTACGCCGTGCCCAGCGCGGTCGAGGTCCCGCCCATCTCCATCCTGCACTTCAGCACGCCGTCGCCCCATTCCGAGTTCGGCATGAAGGGCATGGGAGAAGGGGGGGCCGTGGCGCCGCCGGCGGCCATCGCCAATGCCGTGCGCGACGCGCTGGCGGACCTGGGCGTGGACGTGTGCCGCACGCCCATCACGCCCGACTACCTGCTGCGCCAACTGCACGAAGCCGGGCGGGGAGGCACGCGATGAAGCTGCCGCCTTTCGCGCTGCATGTGCCGCGCACGCTGGACGAAGCGCTGGCGCTGCGCGCCGCCCTGGGCAGCGATGCCAAGGTCCTGGCCGGCGGGCAGAGCCTGCTGCCCATGATGCGCTACCGCATGCTGCGCCCCTACGCGCTGATCGACATCACCCGGGTGGCGTCGCTGGCGAACCTGGACACCGCGCCGGCCGTGCGCATGGGCGCGGCCGTCACCCATGCCGACGTCGAACGGTGTACGCAGGCCGGGGCGCTGTTCGACCTGCTGCGCGCGCATGCCGCCGAGATCGCCTTCCTGCCGGTGCGTGGCCGGGGCACCGTGGTCGGCAGCCTGGTCCACGCCGATCCGGCGGGGGACTGGCCGCTGCTGCTGACCGCGCTCGATGCCTCGGTGGAACTGGCCAGCCTGCGGGGGCGGCGTGTCGTCGCCCTGCGCGATTTCATCCGCGGCGCCATGGACAGCGACGTGCAGGTGGACGAGATCGCGCTGGCGGCCACGCTGCCCGAGCGGGCATCGGGCCTGGTCCGATGGGGCCGGTGCAAGCTCATGCACCGGGCGGGCGAATTCGCCTCGGCCAGCGCACTGGCCCTGCAAGGCGCCGATGGCCAGTGGGCATGCTGGCTGGGCGCGATCGATCCTGGTCCGCTGGCCCTGCCGGCCACGGCGGCGCGCCTGGCGGCAGCCGGAGGCCCGACACCCGCCAGGCGCGACGTCGCGGCCTCGGCCCTGGACGAAATCCTGGCCGCCCGGCCGCACATCGATCCGCTGGCGGCATCCCGTCACGCGCAGGCGATGGCCCGGGCGGTCGAACAGGCATGGCAAGGAGTCGCCGCATGAAGATCACATTGACCGTGAACGGCCGCGAAACCGGACTCGACGTCGAACCCTCCGCGATACTGGCCGACGTGCTGCGCGAGCAGTGCCGGCAGACCTCCGTGCACCTGGGCTGCGAGCATGGCGTGTGCGGCGCCTGCAACGTCATCGTCGATGGCCAGGTGGTGCGTGCCTGCCTGACGCTGGCGGGTTCGGTGGACGGCTGCTCGGTGACCACGCTGGAAGGCCTGTGCGATGCCACGGCCGACCGGCTGCGCCGGGCCTTCGGCGAACACCACGCCCTGCAATGCGGCTTCTGCACGCCGGGCATGGTCGTGAGCGGATACGACATCGTGCGCCGTGGCCAGTTGCGCGACGAACCGGCGATCCGCCAGTGCCTGTCCGGCAACATCTGCCGCTGCACGGGCTACCACGGCATCGTCGCGGCCGTCGTCGAAGTCGCCAACGAAGAACGACCCATCACCGAGGTGCAAGCGTGAAATCCTTCAATCCCTACGGCATCGTCGGCGCGGCCATCGTGCCGCACGCGCCGCAATTCCTGTCCCTGCCCGAGACCGAGGACCTTGAACAGGTCGCCCGCGTGCGCCGCTCGCTGGAAACCATAGGCGAGCGGCTGCGGGCGCTCGCGCCCGATTGCATCGTCATGGTGTCCAACGACCATGGCGACCACTTCGTCACCCATGGCGTGCCGCCGTTCTGCGTGCACGTGGCCGACCAGGCCGACGGCATGCACAAGCATCGCGGCATGTGGGCCATCGACGGCGCCACCGGCTACGCCCTGGTCCCCGAAATGGAGCGGGCCGGCTTCGACCTGGCCTTCACCATGAACGCCAAGCTGCAGACGGCCTTCACCATACCCTACGAGTTCATGGGCTTCGGGCGCGACGTGCCGCTGGTGGCCCTGTTCGTCAACGCCTACGTGCCGCCCCAGCCCAGCGGGCGCCGCTGCTACGCCTTCGGCGCCGCCCTGCAGACCGCCTTGCAGCGCCTGGGCAAGCGGGCGCTGCTGATCGCCAGCGGCGGACTGTCCCACTATCCGGGCACGGTGCACTATCCGCATCCCGACCTGGAGACGGACCAGCGCATCTTCGCCGAAATCCAGGCGGGACATCTGACGCACCTGCTCAGCTACGACGACTGGGAGCTGGACCGCACCGGCAACGTCGAGCTGCGCGCGCCGCTGATCCTGGCCGGGGCGCTGGGCGAGAACCGGCCGCCGTTCACGGCGCTGCTGGAGCCGTCGTGGCACCACATCTATGCCTCGGCCGGCTGGGACCTGACCGAGCCGGCGCCGGCGCGCGATCCGCTGCGCTATCCGGCCATGCCGCCGGAACGGGCCAGGCTGGCCGAGGCGGTGCTGGCCCTGCGCACGCGGGCCGAGGCGGCGGAACGCTTCCTGGACGACCCCGCGGCCTTCTGCCGGCCCTTCCTCCTGGCGGACGACGAACGCCAGGCGCTGTGCGCCATGCAATGGGATGTCCTGCGGGACCGCTTCGGCATCCACGCCTTGCTGACCTCCGGCGCGGCCATGCAGATCGGCCTGGCCGCCAAGCGCCGACAGGCCGGATAGAGATTCTTCGCTTCAACATTTTCTTCGGGTATCGGGTATGAAACGCAAAGTAGAAATCGCCGGGGGCGGCATCGCCGGCCTGAGCGCCGGCGCGCTGTTCGCGCGCCGCGGCTGGGAAGTCAACGTCCACGAGCAGGGATCCGAGATCCGCGAAGTGGGGGCGGGCATCTATATCAAGAACAACAGCCTGGAGGTGCTGGAGAAGCTGGGCGTGCTGGACCGCATCCGCGGCCAGGGCACGGTACTCGAGCGGGCGCAGATCCAGTTCGCCGACGGCACGGTCAAGCAGGAGCGGCCGTTGCGGGACAAGTCCCGCGTCCATACCTTCGCCCGGCAGGTGCTGATCGAGGGACTGCGCGACGCCGCGCTCGAGGCCGGCGTGAACATCGTGACCGGCTCGCGGGTAACCGGCGCGCTGCCCGGCAAGGGCCTGCTGACCGCCGACGGCGGGCTGCACGAGGCCGACCTGGTCATCGCGGCCGACGGCGTGCATTCGGCGGTGCGCAATTCGCTGAAGATGGGCGGGGGCTTCACCGAGCTGCCGACCATCATCAACCGCTATCTGATCGAAGGCCGCGCCTTCACGCCCCAGCCCAAGACCGTGGAGCACTGGTCGGGCAACCGGCGCATAGGCGTGACGCCCTCGGGACCGGACCATACCTACGTCTACATGGTCGCCCCGGCCTGGGACGCCACGGCGGCGCGCTTTCCCATCGACGTCGGGGACTGGAGCCGGCGCTTTCCCAGGATCGCCGACCTGATGCCCGTGCTGCACCGGGCCGAGGGCACGCAATACCATTACGGCCTGGTCAAGTGTCCGAGGTGGAGCGCCGGCAACATCGCCATCCTGGGCGACGCCGCCCATGGCCTGCCGCCGACGCTGGGGCAGGGGGCGGGCCTGACGCTGATGAACGCCTACGCGCTGGCGCACCTGGTGGCCGACGCCGACGACGTCGCCGCCGCGGTGTCGGCCTGGGAGCAGCGCGTGCGCTTCATCAGCGATCGCACGCAGGCCTGGGCCGTGCGCTACGATTGGTTCACGCGCCAGTGGCCGACCTCGCTGGATTTCGCGCGGCCGCTGGTGGCCTGGAGCTTCGGCCAGTTCAAGTGCCTGAACGAACGCATGCGCGTGGCCGATCGCGGCCTGGCGCAGGCCGGCATAGACATGATGGGGGAAGCACGGCCATGATCATAGACGGCACCAAGACGCTGGCGGCGCCGCGCGCCCGGGTCTGGGAGGCGCTGGACGACCTGGACTTCCTGCGCCGGACGATTCCCGACTGCCGCGCCATCAGCCGCACCGACGACGGCGGCTACCGGGCCACGATCTCGGCGGGCGTGGGGCCCATACGCGCCAACTTCGAGGTGGCCTTCGCCCGCGCGGTGCAGGCGCAGCAGGAGCGCTTCACGCTGACGGGCCAGGGCTCGGCCGGCGTGGCCGGCGCCGCCGCCGGCAGCGTGGCCGTGACGCTGGAGGACATCGCCGGCGGTACCTTGCTGGCCTATCGCGCCGAGACCGAGGTGACCGGCAAGGTCGCCCAGCTGGGCGCGCGGATGATAGACGGCGCCGCACGCAAGTTCTCGGAGCAGTTCTTCGCGAACGTGCAGCGCGAATTGTCGGGCGGCGGGGCGCGGACGGCCGCGCCGGCAACCGGGGTCGCGGCCAGCGTCCATGCCGCGCCCGCGCCAGCCGCCGCTTCGCCGGCAGCGGGACGCTGGCAAGGCTGGTGGCTGCCCATCGCCTGCGGGGTGGGTTGCTTCGTCGGCACCTTCTGCGCCAACCTGCTGCGGTGACCGGATGACCAGGCCCGTTCCCCGTGCGGCCGTGTTCGGCCGGCGCCGCGCCATCGTCACCGGCCATCACCTGGCCAGCCAGAGCGCGCTGGATACCTTGCAGGCAGGCGGCTCGCTGGTCGATGCCATGATCTCGGCATCGGCCGTCCTGGCCGTCGCCTTGCCACATGCGACCTCGCTGGGCGGCTGCGGCATGATGCTGTATCACGACGCGGCCTCGGGCACGGTCCAGGCCCTGAACGGCACGGGCCGGGCGCCCGGACTGGCCAGTCCGGGTGTCTTCGCCGACGGCGTCATCGGTCCGCGCGGACCATCGACCTGGGTGGCGCCCGGACTCGTGCGCCTGTGGGACGAGGCGCACCGGCGCCATGGGCGATTGCCCTGGGCCTCGCTGCTGGCGGACGCCGTGCGCCACGCCGCGGACGGCATCGGGTGCTCCAGCGAGATTCATCGCAACCTCAGGAGCGCCAGGCCGGCCGTGGTCCGCCAGCCCGGCTTCGGCTCCCTGTTCGTGCCCGACGGCCGGCCGCTGGCGCCAGGGGACCTCCTGCGCCAGCCCGCCCTGGCCGATACCTTGAAACGCATCGCGCGCGATGGCGCCGACGCTTTCTACCAGGGACCCATCGCCCGCAGCCTGGACGCCTTTTCGCGCGCGCAAGGAGGCCTGCTGCGCATGGATGACATGCTGGCGCAGCGGGCCGGCTGGGCGCCACCGGTCAGCCTGTCCGTGCGGGACAGGCACATCCATGTCATGCCGCCGAATTCCCTGGGGGTGTTGATGCTGGCCCAGCTCGATGCGCTGGCGCCGTACCTGGACGAGCCCGAAGGCCAGCGCGCCTATGCGCAGATCCAGATCGCGCGGCTATGCCTGGAAACCTTCCAGCGCAAGGTGGCCGACCCGGCCGCGCCGTGGCCCGCCACCCTGGACCCTGGGCAGGTCGCGCGGCGCCTGGCCAGCGTGGCGGGCGGGACGCCATCGGGCGCGCGCGATCCCGGCGACACCGCCGGCATCGTGCTGGCGGACGGGCAGGGCAACGCGCTGGCCATGCTGCAAAGCGTGTTCCAGCCCTTCGGCAGCGGCTGCGTGGATCCGGAAACGGGCATCCTGTTGAATAACCGCCTGATCGAATTCGATCTCGATCCGGCCAGCCCCAACGTGCTGGGCCCGGGCAAGCGGCCGGTCCATACGCTGAACCCCTACATCGTGATGGAAGGCGGCAGGCCGGCCATGCTGGGCGTGTCGCCGGGCGGCGTGAGCCAGACCACGACCGGCGTGCAGGTCATCGCCCATGCCTGCTTCGAGAACCTGCCGCTGGCCCAGGTCATCGATGCGCCGCGCTGGAGCATCACGCGCGGCGGCGACATCCTGCTCGAACCCGGTTTCGAGCCGGGCGTGGCGCAGCGGCTGCGCGAGGCCGGCGTGCCGGTGGAAGAGGATTCCCTGCACGAGTTCTACTTCGGGTCGGCCAAGGCCATCCGCATGCGCCACGATGGAACACTGGAGGCGGCGGCCGACCTGCGCCGCCAGGCCTGCGCGCTGGCGGAGTGACAGGCCCTAGATTTCCAGCGTCGCCACCACCGGCGCGTGGTCCGACGGCTGTTCGTTCTTGCGGATCTCGCGCTCGATCACGCACTCGCTGCACACGGCCTTCAGGGTGTCGGACAGCAGGATGTGGTCGATGCGCAGGCCGGCATTGCGGCGGAAGCCGAGTTGCCGGTAGTCCCACCAACTGAAGGACTTGGGCGGCTGCTCGAACAGCCGGAAGGCATCGTGCAGGCCCACGTCCAGCAGCGAGCGGAACGCGGCGCGCTCGGGTTCGGACACCAGCACGCTGCCTTCCCACTTGACCGGATCATGCACGTCGCGATCATCCGGCGCGACGTTGTAGTCGCCCAGCACCGCCAGGCGCGGGTAGCGGGCCAGTTCCTTCTGCAGTCCTTCGCGGAAGGCGGCGAACCATTTCAGCTTGTATTCGTATTTGTCGCTTCCCACCGACTGGCCGTTGGGGCAATAGGCGCTGACGACGCGCAGTTCGCCGGCCGGGGTATCCAGCGTGGCGGCGATGACGCGCTGCTGGGTGTCCTCGAACCCGTCGATGTTCTTGGCCACGTCCTTGACCGGCTGGCGGGTCAGGATGGCAACCCCGTTGTAGGTCTTCTGGCCGGTGAAGACGGCGTGATAGCCGATTTCCTCCAGGGCCGCGACGGGGAACTTGTCGTCGGGAAGCTTGAGCTCCTGCAGGCACAGGGCATCGACCGGATTGGCCTGCAGATAGGCGATGACCTGCGGCAGGCGCACGTTGAGGGAGTTGATGTTCCAGGTGGCGAGCTTCATCGGGCGAGGCGATTTCTAGTATGGATGCGGGCTAACGGGGGATTCATCGCCCCATCCGCTGGGCTGGCTGCAAAGCCGAGGCGCGCTTGGCGGCCGGATGGATGTCCGCCGCCTTGCGCATGATAGCAGCCTCGATTCGTGCGGACCGAATCGCTCGTCTACCCCGCCCGGCCTCGACCCCGGATGCTCCCGGCCTCGACCCGGCAGCCGGCGGACCCATGGCCGGGAACGTTCAGTCCCACTGTATGCCCAGCTCCTTCACCAGGCCGCCCCATTTGTCGCTTTCCTTCTTCAGGAAGGCCCCGAATTCGGCGGAGCTGCTGGCCACGATTTCCGCGCCTTCCGAATCGATGCGATCCTTGACTTCGGGCAGGGCCATGGCCTTCGCGATGCCGTGGTGCAACCCGTCCAGCAGGGCCGGGGGCAGGCCAGCCGGCGCCACCAGGCCGTGCCAGTTGGAAACCTGCATGGCCGGCACGCCAGCCTCGGCGGTGGTCGGCAAATTGGGTAGCTGGTCGACACGGCGCGGACCCGCCACGGCCAGGCCGGTAAGGCGGCCGGCTTCGATGTGCGAGCGTACCAGCGTGATGTCCGACACCATGACCTGGACCTGGCCGGCCAACAGATCGTTGAGCGCCGGACCCGAGCCGCGGTAGGGCACGTGCACCATCTCGACCCCGGCCACGCGCTTGAACAGTTCGCCGGCCAGGTGGGGAATGGTGGCGTTGCCGGCAGACCCGAAGTTGAGCTTGCCAGGATTGGCCTTGGCGTAGGACACCAGTTCGCCCAGGGTCTTGATGCCGGTTCGGGGGTTGACGACGATGATCTCGGGTACGCCGATGACCTGCGACACCGGGACCAGGTCCTTGAACGGATCGTAGGGCATCTTGCGCGCGATATGCGGCGCCACGGTCAGCGCGCCGGCCAGCGAATAGCCCAGGGTGTAGCCGTCGGGCGCCGACCGGGCGACTTCGGACAGCCCGGTCAGGCCGCCCGCGCCCGGGCGATTCTCGACGATCACCGGCTGGCCCAGGATCTTGGTCAGGCCGTTCCCAAGCAGGCGGCATACCGTGTCCGCGGAGCCGCCCGGCGCCAACGGCACGATGATGCGGATGGGGCGCGAGGGGAACTTGTCGGCCGCGCGCACCGGAAACATGGCCGTGGCCAGGGGGAGCGCCATGGCGCCAAGCGTGAGGACGCGTCGTCGTTGATCGATCACGTGGGGTTCCTTGTCTCGTGTCCGGCGGGCTTCGGAAGCGCCCGGTGGCCGGTTATCGTTGATCTGGTGCCCGCGCGTGGCGCGGGCACCGTGTACGCGCACTGTAGGCAATGCGATGCGCGCGGGCTATCCGCGCTCGCGTCAAAGCTGATATGCCTGAATTTGCAGGGGGAGGCCCGCATGAACCCCCGGCGCCTATTTCGTCACCGCCACCGTGCCCTTCATCAGCGCCGCATGCCCCGGGAACGAGCAGAAGAACGCGTAGTTTTCCCCCGCCTTGAGCTTGCTCGTATCGAAGGTGACGGAGTCGGATTCGCCGCCGCCCACCACCTTCGTATGCGCGATCACGCGCGGATCGCCCGGCTTGAGGTAGTTCTTGTCCAGCCCCGCGGGAATGCCGTCGGCCGCGATGCCCTGCACGTCCGCGGCCTTGCTCAGCACCCAGTTGTGGCCCATGGAGTTCCGGGGCAGCTTGCCGGTATGCGTGAGCTTGACCGTGAACTGCTTGCAGCTCTGCGGCACGTCGATGCTGGTCTTGTCGAACTTCATGGCGTCGTTGCCCGCGATGTCCACGTTGCAGGTGGCGGCGAAGGCGGGGCTGGCCAGCGTGGCGGCCAGCAGCAGCGCCGGGGCGGTGTGCAGGATCTTCATCAGGTTCTCCTTCAGGAATGTGGATCGAAACGCGGACGGATCAGCAGCGGGAAGAAGCGCCACACATACAGCGCGAACCCCAGGATCCAGGCCACCGCCGATGCGTGCAGGATGCCCGTCGTCCAGACCGTGGGCAGCAGGGCGGCCAGGCGCAGCGCCGCCGCCGCGATCACCAGCACGTAGGCAGCCACCATGCTGCGGTCGGTGCGCAAGGGCAGGCCGAGGTGGCCCAGCGCCGTGCGGGTGACCATGCCGATGATCAGCACGGCAAAGCCCGCCGCGCCGATGACGTGCGCCGGCCAGGCCAGGCGCGGGACCCAGCCCGCCGCGTGCGCCGCGGCCACCAGCAGGCCGGTGCCCAGCGCGGCGTAGCCCGCGTACAGGATCCACAGCAGCGGCACGCGCCGCACCGCCCAGGGCCGCCACGCCAGCAGTTGCCAGCAGGTCAGCATGCCGGTGGCAGCAAGAGCCAGGCCCGCCCCCGGCATCCAGCCCGCCAGCAGGAGCGTGATCGCCAGCAGGCCGGCGCCGAGCTGCCACTGGCCGCTGCGTGTATGCATGGGAATGTCCAGGCCGGCCACGGCACGCATCGCGAAGAAGGGAATCACGCGCCGCGCCACCAGCAGCGCGATCACCGCCATGCACAGCAACCCGAGGTTGAAGCGTGCCAGCAGCAGGGCGTAGTCGCCCCGCAGGACCGTATGGAGGTAGAGGACGTTCGCCGCGCCCAGAGCAAGGACGAGCACCGGTATGCCGTAGTTGCGCCGGCTACGCGCCGGATAGATGGAGCGGCCCAGGGCCACGGCGGCGATGGCGAAGAACGCGGTCTCGCTGCACGCGGCAACCCAGAATCCCGCGCTGCCGGGCACCAGATAGCCGGCCCGCGCCAGCAGCCACAGGGTCGTCAGTCCGCCCAGGGCCTTGCCGCGCAGCGGATTGATGCCGGTCCAGTTGGCGCCGGCGGTGAACAGAAAGCCGACGGCGATGGTGGCGATGAAGCCCCAGAGCATCTCATGGGCATGCCAGGCCACGCCACCGAGCGGTCCGGCCAGCGTCCGCGGCGCAAATACCCAGAGCAGGATGGAAATGGCCGCCCACAGGCAACCCGCCAGATACAGGGGCCGGAAACCGAGCTCCAGGAAAGCCAGCCACTGCGGGGGCGGTGGAGGGGAGGGTACGGGTTCTTCGACTTCCAGCAGGATGGCCATGGGCCGGCTCCGTAGGTGGGCGTCCGGTTTGAAGATATATGCTAAATGAATCTTATGGAGGGTAATCCCAATACCGCTGACGACAGCGGGGATTTCTCAGCGGGAATCCTGCGAGCGCGGGCGGGCCGTGGGACCGGGGGCCGGACTCGTCCACGTCCGGTGGTGCCATTCGGAGGGCAGCAGGCCGAAGCGCAACCGGAACAGCTTGCTGAACGCCGATTGGTCCGCGAAGCCGCAGCGCCACGACAGCGAGCCGATGTGCAGCCTGGGGCTGCGCTCGATCAAGGCCTTGGCGCGTTGCAGGCGGATTTCGCGCAGCGTCCCCATCACGGTCTCTCCCCGTGAGGCGAAGGCCGCGTAAAGCCGGGTACGCGAGCAGCCGGCGCCGCGGGCGATCGCCGCGACGTCGAGCTCGTGGCGGTGGGCCTCGCGTTCCATGAAGCGCAGCGCCGCCGCATGGCGGCCCGCGTTCAGGTCGTCTTCCTGGTCGGACGGAGCCTCGCGCGAGCCCTGGCGTCCCAGGTTGCGCAGCATCAGCAGCGCCAGCGAACGCGTGCCCTCCAGCAGGCTCGCGTATTCCGCGCCGTCAAGCTTCTGCGGCTGGCGTGTCAGCAGGGCCAGATGGTTCAACTGGCTGGCCAGGGCGGGGGCCAGCGTGCAGTGCTCCAGCGGGATGGGCACGTTGCCCGGCTCGCGTCCCAGCGCGGCGCGTACCTCTTCGCGGGGCAGGGCCAGGAAGACCTCGCGCGAGCCCTGGCTCCAGCGGTAGGTCCCGATGCGCCAGGGGTCGTACAGGCCCAGGGTGCCCGGGCCGACACGCTGCGGTTCGCCCGGCGCGGCGTCGCGCACCAGCTCGCCCGCCTGGATCAGCGTGACCACCACCATGTCGGGCGCATGGGCCAGGCGGCGGGATGCGGCCCGCATCTCGTAGGCGGACGAGCGCATGGTGCCGAAGACGCAAGCGCTGCTGCGCAGCGTGAGCAGTTCGGCATCCAGCTCGGTCCCGGGCGGCGGCGGCAGCATTTCCACCCATTGGTGGGCGCGCTCGCGCCAGGCGTCGAAACGCAGTCCCGGCTCCACGTCGTGGGAGGACAAGTGCTCCGGTGTACAGGTGGGCGGCTGCGTGGACGGCATGACACAAAATGATACAGGCGGGACGAATTTCCTGCACCCGGGACGCCAATACCAAACTTGGTTTCCCGGCCGATACGCCCTTTATCTAACATTTCATTACCTTATTCCAGCGAATGACGCGACCTTATGACTATCGCGCACAAGGGTTTTCCAGGAGCGGCGGCATGACACTCAAACGTTTTTTCCTGCCGATGCTTGCACTGGTTTCCGGAGCGGTCCTTGCCGGCTGCGGTGGCGATGGCGCGACCAGTGGCGGGAGTGGCGGCCCCGCCGCGTCCTATTCGCCCCGGACCTACATGCTGACGGCGCCGTCGGGGCAGCTTTCGACCGCCGCCGCGGACGGCTCGGGCGACATCACGGGCACGCTGACCCTGAAGAATGTCGAGTCGCAGGTGCTGTGGTACGTAGACCAGCCCAGCCTGGAGGTGGGAACGACCGCGACCAAGGACTACGTGAGTGCGATCTGGAGCGATGCCTATCGCGGCCTGGCTCCCAACGCGACGGTCCAGTTCCAGTTGTCGGGAGGCGGCGGGGCCCTGGAAGGGGTCTACGTCTCGTTGTCGCAGCCGGCCTATGACGAGAAATCCGGCACGGCCACGTTCCGGGTGCGCGTGCAGAACGACACCCTGGATCATTCGGTGGCCGGCAGCCTTGCGTTCACCAACGTCACCGTCAAGGTCCTCAACAACCTCGCCGACGACAAGGAGGTGGCCGCCTATACGCAATACGCCGACCAGGCGAAGCTGCAACCGACCGCCACGCCCAACCAATACAAGATGGTGCTGAGCAACGTCGGACCCGACATGTTCTGGGTGGACAACGCGCCCGGCGCGTATTCCGATGCGCGGCCGCTTTCCTATTTCCTGCCGCAGTGGTCGTTCGTGTTCGGCAGCAATACACCGTCGGCCACGCTGTTCGGCACCACCGCCACGGGCGAGGCCAAGCTGTATTCCGTCAAGCTGGCCGATCCGGTCTATGACGAGGAAACCGAAGAGCTGGCCTATACGGCAACGCTGCAAGGCCGGAACGCCGGGGCGCCGGCGGCCGTCCTGAACGAGGCCGTGCTGAGCATCGCCTCGGGCCGTTTCACCCGTTTCCCCATTCCCGGCAAGGGCACCGCCTACCAGGCCTTCGGGCAAGGCTACAACCCGTCCACGGCGAACACCAGCTACATCTACTTCGGCAGCGACATCGCCCGCAAGCAGGCGGGATCGCTCTGGGGTACGCAGTCCTATCTCAAGCAAAGCTGCGCGCCGAGTTGCCGCAACGACCTGAAGACGATCAAGGACATGGGGATCAACCTGATCCGGCTCTACGACTGGGATACCCGCAACGACCACAGCCAGTTCCTGGACTATGCGAACAGCCTGAACATCAAGGTGATCGTGCCGCTCAGCAACTGGATCTCCACGCAGGGCGACGCGGTCTGGAACACGGCGCTGGCCGCGTATTTCTCGAACCGGAACTTCGGCAACAAGGCGGGTACCGACTGGCATCCCGCGATCGCCGGGGTGATCATCTCCAACGAACTCGATTCCGAGGGCTATCCCGGCAACTACAGCACGGCCATCGGCCTGGTCGCCCGCTTCATCGAAGAGGCCGACAAGCGCAAGTTCAGCAAGAGCGTTCCGGTCGGCATGCCGGTCACCTTCGTGCCGCGCGGCGAACCCTATCTGCTCGGCAGGAACATGCCCGGCTGGAACCAGTTCAACCGCCTGCTGACCGACCCGAGGACCGCGAAGTACAAGGATCGCCTCATGCTGGCGCCGCAAACCTACAACGACGAGACCTATCTGCTCAAGAACGCGGAAAGCACGGGCCAGGGCTGGATACCCGCCACCTACAAGCAGTTCGGCGTTCCCATCCTGTTCACGGAAATCGGCTATAGCCGGGCGAAACCCGACTACACCCCGAGCTACGTGAACCGGCAGTTGAAGGGCGTGCTGGACTACCAGAAGAACAATCCGGGCCAGATACTCGGCATCGCCCACTTCCAGTTCGACGACAAGGTCTGGAAGCAGACCGACCACGACACCGATACGGAAGGGGCGTTCGGGACGTTCCACCACGGCAGCATCGTCAAGCAGATCCAGACCGTGCAGGCCGATTATGATTTCTATGATAACGACGCCAAGACCAACTACGGCGTGCTGACCATCGACCAACTGGTCAAGACCAATCTGTACGACGCGGTGGTCGACGCCTACAAGTAGCCCGGGCGTGGAACCGGCCGGCGGCGCCGCACCATGCGGCCGCCGCCGGACTGGCGTATAAAGACAGGTACGACAAGGCAACGCGCTCGGAGACTGGAGCGCCCATCGGTTCAGTCGGTGCGATCATGGCCCTCAGACACGCAAGTCCGCTCGAAGCGATCGACCTGCATGCCAGCGACGAACAGCGCGGCACGCATGCAAGCAGCAGCCTGCTCCGCACGGACGGTCTGCAGCTCATGCAGCTGGTGCTTCCCGCGGGGCACGAATTGCCGGAGCATCACGTGCCCGGCGAACTGACCATCCAATGCCTGGCCGGCGAAGCCCTCGTCACCACGCCGCACGGCAGCTGTGGGCTGCGCCCCGGCCAGCTGGTCGCGCTGCTCGGCCAGGAGCCGCACGCGGTGCGGGCGCTGGCCGACACCACGCTGCTGGTCACGCTGGTCCGCAAGCCCGGCGACGCGGGCCCCGGCGCCGCCTGACCGACCATCCTGGAGAAATCAATGCAGCCCGAATCCGACCGCGCATCGCCGGTGTGCTATGCCGAGCAGGCCGACGCCGCGTACATGGGCCAGCTCTCGCGCGAGGAATTGCTGGCGGCGCTGGACGAATTGCTGGAGGCCGAGCGGGCCGGGGCCCGCGTGGCCGAGGAAACCGTGGCGCAATTGCGCGATCCGGCCGAGCGCGCGCTGATGGAAACCATCCGGCAGGACGAAGTGAAGTGGTGCGGCATGCTGATCGCCGCCATCAAGTCGCTGGACGCCAAGCCCGGCTCGCGCACGGGGGCCTTCCATGGCAAGGCCATGGCCATCGCCGACCTGCCCGCGCGGATGGCGTTCCTGAATCGCGGGCAGGCCTGGGTGGTCAGGAAGCTGGAGGCCCTGGTGCCCAAGGTCAAGGAGGCCGGCATCCAGGACGATCTGCTGGCGATGCTGGCCGCGCATCGCGAGAACATCGATCGTGTCGAGGTCCAGCTGGCCGCGGCGGGCAAGTCCTGAAGATCGCCGTCTACGCCATCTGCCGCGACGAGGCGGCCCATGCCGAACGCTTCATGGCGTCCTGCGCGCAGGCCGACGCGGTGGTGGTCGCGGACACGGGGTCGGCCGATGGCGGCATCGAGCGCCTGGAAGCCCTGGGCGCATGCGTGCATCGCTTGTCCATCGAGCCCTGGCGCTTCGACGATGCCCGCAACGCCGCGCTGGCGCTGGTGCCAGGGGATGTGGACGTGTGCGTGTCGCTGGACCTGGACGAGATCCTGTGCCCGGGCTGGCGACGGGCCCTGGAGGCCGCCTGGGCGCCGGGCACCACGCGCGCGCACTACGAATTCGTGGCCGCCTTCCATGCGGACGGCAGCCCGGCGATACGCTTCCTGAACAACCGCATCCATGCCCGCCACGGCTACCGGTGGCGCCACGCCTGCCACGAAGGTATCTATCCGGACCGCATCGTCGAACGGGGCGTGCTGGCGCCCGGCGTGCGCGTGGAGCACCATCCCGGCCGGGCCAAGCCGCGCGCCTCCTATCTGCCGCTGCTGGCCGCGGCGGCGGCCGAGGAGCCCCACGATCCGCGCATGGCGCACTATCATGCGCGCGAGCTGTTCCACGCCGGACGCTGCGAGGAGGCCGCGCGCGAGTTCGAGCGCTACCTTGCCCTGCCGGGCAATCCTTTCCGGCCGGAGCGGTCGGCCGGCATGTTGTACCTGGCCAAGTGCGACATGCTGCAGGGACGCGACGGCCTGGCCTGGGCCTTGCGTGCGGCGGCCGAGTGCCCGGAGCGCCGCGAACCGTGGGTCACGCTGGCCGACATCCGCTACCGGCGCGGCGAATGGGCCGAGTGCCGCGCGGCGGCGATCCGGGCGCTGTCGCTGTCCGGCGAGCCCGACGGCTACATGAGCGATCCGATATGCCATGGCGCGCTGCCGCACGATCTCGCGGCCATCGCCTGTTGGCGGTTGGGGCGCGGCAGCGAGGCGTTGGCCCACGCCGAGGAGGCCGCGCGGATGGCGCCCGGCGACGAGCGGCTGCGCATGAACGCGGCGCTGATCCGCCAGGCCATGCGGGATGGCGGCGTCAGCGCCAATACAGGCGGTCGGGATTGTCCGCCAGGACCGCCTGCCGCAATTCGGGGCTCGGCAGCCACCGCGCCAGATCATCCAGCAAGCGGTCGGGACCGATCGGGCGGTAGGGGCTGACCTCGTGCGCCGCCTTGCCGGGCGCGCGGGCGGTATGCGGCCAGTCGCTGCCCCATAGCAGGGCCGATGGGACCTCCCGGCACAGCGCTTGGGCCCAGCGGGCGGCATCGTCGGGGTCCGCCAGCCGATAGGGCGCCGACAGCTTCAGGTGCACGCGTCCCGAGCGCAGCAGGTCGACCAGGGGCGCGGCGGCCTCGGGAGACCAGGGCGCCATGGCGAAGTGGTCCAGGACCACGGGGCAGGGCAGCGCGGCCAGCCGGGATGCCAGCGCCGCGATCACGCCATGGGCGGCATACAGCTGCACATGCCAGCCCAGGCCGGCCACCTGCGCGGCGACGCCGGCAAGCGCCCGTTCCGCCGCGCCGATGTCGTGCAGGCCGGCGCTTTCCAGGTTGACGCGCACGCCCCGCACGCCGCCGTCGTGCAGCGAACGCAACTGTCCGGGCGTGGATCCGGCATCGATCACCGCGATGCCGCGCGCCCGTCCGTCCATGTCCGCCAGCGCGTCGAGCAGGCAGCGGTTGTCGGTGCCGTAGACGCTGGGCTGCACGATGACCACGCGCGCCATCCCGGTCTGTTCCAGGTGGTGGCGCAATCGGGCGGTCGGGGCCGGGCCCGGCGTGTAGTGGCGGTCGGCGGCCATGGGATAGGACGCGGCGGCGCCGATCACGTGCGTATGGCAATCGCACGCCAGGGCCGGCAGGGCGGCCCGGATATCGGCTGCGGTGGCGGCCATGCCTAGGCCTCCAGCAGCCGCTTGGCGAAGGCGCGGCCGGTCGCGGCGGTGCCGAGGTTGCCGCCCACGTCGCGCGTGGATTCGCCGGCCTCGACGACGGTGGCGGCGGTGCGCGCGATGGCGTCGGCAGCGGCCACGTAGGCGGGCTGGCCGGTGCGGCGGCCATGCCAGTCCAGCAACTGGCCGGCCGACAGGATCAGCGAGAACGGATTGGCGATGTCCTGGCCCGCGATGTCGGGCGCCGAACCATGGGCCGCCTGGCCCATCGCGTAGCGCGCGCCCATGTTGAGCGAGCCGCCCAGCCCCAGGCTGCCGGACAGTTCGGCGGTCAGGTCCGACAGGATGTCGCCGAACATGTTGGTGGTGACGATCACGTCGAAGCGCTGCGGGGCGCGGACCACGTGCGCCATCATCGCATCGACGATGAAATCGTCCACGGTCACGTCGGGGAAGTCCCGGGCGACCTTGTGGCATTCGTCGATGAACATGCCATCGCCGATCTTGAGCACGTTGGCCTTGTGGACGATGCTGACGTGCTTGCGCCGCGCGCGCGCCAGCTCGAAGGCGGCGCGGGCGATGCGGGCGCAGCACGGGCGCGTGATGCGGCGCAGGGACACGACCACGTCCTCGGTGATCAGCATCTCGCTGCCGCCCGAGGCGATGTTGCGGTCGGCGTAGAAGCCCTCGGTGTTCTCGCGCACGACCACGAGGTCGAAGGCGTCGACCTTGTGCGGCACGCCTTGCCAGGTGCGCGAGGGCCGGATGTTGGCATACAGGTCGAGTTCCTTGCGGAAGAACATCGACGGGTTGATCTCGCCCTTGCTTTCGTCCTTGAAGTCGAAGGTCGCCATCGGGCCCAGCATCAGGCCGTCGGCGGCGCGGACCTTGTCCAGCAGCGCCGGGGTGACCGTGGCGCCATGGCGCCGCAGGCTGTCGTGGCCCGCGACGTCGTGTTCCAGGGAAAGCTCGAAACCGAAGCGCTGCGACGCTGCGCGCAGCACCTCGACGGTAGCGGCCATGGTCTCGGGGCCGATGCCGTCGCCGGGAAGTACGATGATTTTCATAATGATCCAGCCGGGAAGGAAAGGGTGGGGTGCGTGGGTCAGTCGATGCGTGCCCGGGTACTCTTGACCAGGGCCGCGTACTTGTCCATTTCCGCGCGCACGAACTTGCCGAAGCGCTCGGGTGTCATGGGATCGACGGCGCTGCCTTCCGCTTCGAAGCGGCCGCGCAGTTCGGGTTTCTGGGCGATGCGGTTGATGTGCCCGGCCAGCAGCTCGATGATCGCGGGCTTTGTTGCGGCCGGCGCGAAATAGCCGCCCCACAGGCTGAATTCGAAGCCGGGCAGGGTCTGCGCGACGGTCGGCACGCCCGCCAGCGCCGCGACCGGTTCCAGCGACGAGACGGCCAGCGCGCGCACGCGTCCGCCCTTGATGTGCGGCATGATCGACGAGGCGCTGGCGAAGAAGCACTGCACCTGTCCGCCGATGAGGTCCGAGATCGCCTGGCCCGCGCCCTTGTACGGAATATGGGTCATGTCGACCTTCGAGCGGGCGGCCATCGCGGCTGCCGCCAGGTGGCCCGGCGTGGCGGTGCCCGAGGACGCATAGGCGACGCTGCCGGGCTTCTCGCGCGCGGCCTGCAGCAGCGCCTCGACGCTGCCGTAGGGCGAATTCTGCGGAACGGCGAGCACCAGCGGGGCGTTGCCGACCAGGGCGATCGCGCGCAAGTCCTTGAGCGCGTCGTAGCCCGGGTTCTTCATGGCGAAGCCGTTGATGGCGATTTCGCCGGTCTGGCCCAGCAGCAGCGTATGGCCGTCGGGCTCGGCGCGCACGACCTGCCGGGTGCCCAGCGCGCCGCTCGCGCCGGGCCGGTTCTCGACGATGACCGATTGGCCCAGGGCTTGCCCGAGGTCCTGGGACAACAGCCGCGCGAACACGTCGCCCTGGCCGCCCGGGGCGTAGGGGACGATGACCGTGACGGGCTTGGTCGGATAGGTTCCGGCGGCGCGGCCGGCGCCGCTGGCCGCCAGCATGGCGCCGGCCGCGCCGAGCCGCACGAATTCGCGGCGGGACAGGGAGGAGAAAGCGGTCATGGATGATGTCTCGTAATGATTGTGTTGGCCGGTCCGGTCATTGCAACTGCATGCCGGGCTTGGCGACGACGCCGCGCCACAGCGCCAGTTCCTTGCGCAGTTCCTCGCCGAAGGCCGCGGGGCTGAGCGCCAGCGGCGTCGCGCCTTCGTGGCGCAGCCGCTCCTGCACGGGCGCGGCCGCGGCCGCGGCGATCACCGCCTTGTTCAGCGCCCGCACCACGGCGGGCTTTGTTCCGGCCGGGGCCAGGACGCCCCACCAGGTGGTCACGTCATAGCCTTTTACCCCCGCCTCGGCCAGGGTGGGAACCTCGGGAAACAGGGCCGAGCGCTTGTCGCTGGTCACGGCCAGCAGGTTCAGTTTGTTTTCCTTGACGTGGGGCAGGATGGTCGGCACCGTCGCGAAGAACACGTCCACGCGTCCGGCCAGCAGTTCCATGCTGGCGGGGGCGCTGCCCTTGAACGGCACGTGGGTCATGGCCGCTCCGGTCTGCTGGCGGAACAGTTCGCCGGCCAGGTGGTTGATGCTGCCGGGACCGGCCGAGCAGAAGTTCAGGCCTTCGGCGCGGCCACGCGCGGCGGCCAGCAGTTGCGGCACGGTGGCGGCGCCGAGCTGCTTGCTGGTCACCAGCAGCAGCGGGCCGCGGCCGATCATGGCGACCGGGGCGAAGTCGCGCTCCGGATCGTACGGCAGCCTGGGCTCGAAGGCCGCGTTGGTGGCGAAGGTCGAGGTCGCGAACAGCACGGTATAGCCGTCGGGCCGCGCCTTGGCGACCGCGTTGGCGCCCATGGAGCCGCCGCCGCCACCACGGTTTTCCACGACCACGGGCTGGCGCAACTGATCGCTCATCTGCCTGGCGATGTCGCGGGCGATGCTGTCGGTGCCGCCGCCGGCTGCGAAGGGGACCACGAGCGTGATCGGGCGCTGGGGCCAGGCATCGTCGGCCCGGGCCGAGGTGGATGCCAGCGCGCCGGCCGTCGCGGCTGCGCCGGCCAGGAGTATGAAGCGTCGCTTCATGGGTAATGCCTCCGGAAATGTTCTGCAAGGCACTCATCGGTGCCTTGCCGGCATCCTCATCCATCCCGCTCTTGCTGTAAATTGCAAAAATCCTTTCAATTGATACGGTAATCGTATGAATTTCGATCTGTCGGACCTGCGGGCCTTCGTGACGGTGGCGCAACTGGCCAGCTTCCGCGCCGCGGCGCAGGCCCTGCACGTGTCCCAGCCGGCGCTGTCGCGGCGGGTCGACAAGCTGGAGCAAGCGCTGGGCATGCGGCTGTTCGAGCGCAGCACCCGCAAGGTCGAGCTCAACGCCATGGGGCGGTCGTTCCTGCCGCGCGCCCAGCACGTGCTGTCCGAACTCGAGGGCGCGCTGCTGGGCATGACCGAGCTGTCCGAACGCATCCGCGGGCTGGTCACCGTGGCCTGCATCCCGTCGGCCGTGGACAACTTCGTCGCCCGGGCCGCCAGCATTTTCCACGCCCGTTTCCCGCGCATCCGGCTGCGGGTACTGGACCAGCCGGCACCCGACGTCCTGCTGTCGGTCTCGCGTTCGGACGCCGATTTCGGCATCAGCTACCTCGGTACGCGCGAACCCGACCTGGAGTTCGAGGAACTGGCGAGCGAGCCTTTCGTGCTGGCCTGCCGGCCGGATCATCCGCTGGCCCGGCGCCGGCGCATGCGCTGGGAAGAACTGGCCGACGTCGAGTGCATCGGCCTGGCCGCCGGCGGCGGCAACCGCCTGTTGATCGACCAGGGGCTGGCCCATCTGGCCACGCGTCCCAAATGGATAGGCGAGGTGCTGCACGTGCCGGCGCTGCTGAGCCTGATCCAGGCCGGGGTGGGCGTGGGCGCGGTCCCCAAGCACGCGCTGTCCGGGTCGGCGGGCCGGGGCCTGGCCAGCGTGGACCTGGTCGAGCCCGTGCTGGGGCGGCAGGTCGGCCTCATCTGGCGCCGCGGGCAGCCGGCCGCGCCGGCGGTGCAGGCCTTTCGCGACGTGATCGTCGCCGAGGCGCGGGTACGCAAGGAAGATCGTACCGGAGGAGTATGCTTGGCGGCAGCCGATCGACACAGGGAGGGGACGCCATGAAGTGGCCGAGCCAGCAGGAGCCGAAGAAATCCGCGAACACCCCGGCCAGGGGCGGACTGCCCGATGGCCGCAACGCGGGCAATCAGATGTCCATGCCGCCGCGCCGGATGTGGCTGATCTTCCTGGCCGTGCTGCTGGTCAACTACTTCCTGGCGCGCTACCTGTCGGGCGGCGGCGCCGACGCGCCCATCACCGTGCCCTACACGGTCTTCAAGGAAGAGGTCGCCAAGGGCAACGTCACCGCCATCTACAGCCAGGGCGAGCGCATCGAGGGCCGCTTCGTCAAGGCCGTCACCTGGCCGACCGCCGCCACCGAGGCCCCCGCCAAGGCCGGCGCGCGGGCCCAGCAGCCACGCACGTCCACCACCTTCGAAAGCACGCTGCCCGTGTTCGTGGGGCCGGGCTTCGAGCAGTTCCTGATCGACCACAAGGTCGAGATCAGCGCCGAGCCCATCCAGAGCGGCAACTGGCTGACGACGCTGATCTTCGGCTTCGGGCCGGCCATCTTCATCATCGCCTTCTACGTCTGGCTGTACCGGCGCGCCGCGCGGCAGGGCGGCATGGGCGGCAGCATGTTCGGGCTGGGCAAGAGCAAGGCGCGCCGCTATGACCTAGAAGGGGGAGAGAAGGTCACCTTCGAGGACGTGGCCGGCATCGACGAAGCCGAGAACGAACTGGTCGAGGTGGTCGATTTCCTGAAGAACCCCGCCAAGTACACGCGCCTGGGCGGTTCCGCCCCCAAGGGCGTGCTGCTGGTGGGCGCGCCGGGCACCGGCAAGACCCTGCTGGCCAAGGCCGTGGCGGGCGAGGCCGGCGTGCCGTTCTTCTCCATGAGCGCGGCCGAGTTCGTCGAGATGATCGTGGGCGTGGGCGCCGCCCGGGTGCGCGACCTGTTCAAGCAGGCCCGCGAGCAGGCGCCATCCATCATCTTCATCGACGAGATAGACTCCATCGGCCGCGCGCGCGGCCAGGTCGCGATAGGCGGGTCCAGCGAGCAGGAACAGACCCTGAACCAGATCCTGACCGAGATGGACGGGTTTTCGGGACGCGAGGGCGTCATCGTGCTGGCAGCCACCAACCAGCCCGACGTGCTGGACAAGGCCTTGCTGCGGCCGGGCCGCTTCGACCGGCGCGTGGTGGTCAACCTGCCGGACAAGAACGGCCGCGAGGCCATCCTGAAGGTCCATACGCGCAAGACGCCGCTGGCGGCCGACGTGGATCTGCCGGAACTGGCTTCGACCACGCCCGGCCTGTCGGGCGCCGACCTGAAGAACCTGGTGAACGAGGCGGCCCTGCTGGCGGCCCGCCGCGACCAGGAGCAGGTGCACCAGAAGGACTTCAACGACGCGCTCGAGAAGATCGTGCTGGGCCCCGAGCGGCCGCTGATCCTGAGCCATGCCGACCGCGAGCGGATCGCCTACCACGAGGGCGGCCACGCCATCCTGGGGCTGCTGGTGCCGGGCGCCGATCCGGTGCACCGGGTCACCATCGTGCCGCGCGGCCAGGCCCTGGGCGTGACCTACCAGCGCCCGCAGACCGACCGCTACAACTATCCCGAAGCCTATCTGCTGGCTCGCATCGTGGGCATGCTGGGCGGCCGGGCGGCCGAGGAGGTCGTCTACGGCACCCGCACCACCGGCGCCGAAAGCGACATCGAGCAGGCGTCGAACCTGGCGCGCAACATGGTCATGCGCTGGGGCATGAGCGACCGGCTCGGCATGGTGCAACTGGCGCCGCGCCAGAATCCCTACCTGGGCGCCGCGGGCGGCAGCCTGCCGTACAGCGAGGAAACGGCCCGGACCGTGGACGACGAGGTCCAGAAGATCATCCACGGCTGCCACGACCGCGCCCTGGGCCTCCTGCGCGAGCATCGCGGCCAGCTGGATGCGCTGGTGCGGGCGCTGCTGGAGCGGGAAACGCTGGACGAAAAGGAGATCCTGGAAGTGACGGGCCTGCCGCCCGCGCCGCGGCTCAACGAACTGCCCGAAGGGATCCGGCCGCGGGACGACGAGGACAAGCTGCCGCTGCTGTAAGGCGGCAGCCTGGTCCGAGGCGCGCGTGCATCACTCTTTCTGGATGCCCGCCTTGGCGATGATCTGCGCCCATTTCTGCGATTCGGCTGCCTGGAAGCGGCGCAGCTCGTCGGGCGTGCTGGTCACCAGTTCGGTGCCGGTCGGTCCGTAGAACTTCGCCGCTGTCGGCGTCCTGGCCGCGGTCACCAGCAACTGGTTCAGGCGGTTCACGATCGCGTCGGAGGTGCCGGCCGGCACGTAGGCCGCGAACCAGTAGGTCGATTCATACCCGGGCACGCCCGATTCCGCGATGGTCGGCACGTCGGGCGCGAGCGGGCTGCGCGTGGAGGTGGTGACGCCCAGCGCCTTCAGGTTGCCGCTCTTGGCCTGGGGCAGTCCGGTCGTCATGTCGGTCCACATGACCTGGATCTGGCCGCCGAGCAGGTCGGTGACGCCCATGGGATTGCTGCGGTAGGGCACCGATACGATTTCCGTCCCCGTCGATTGCTTGAAGAGCTCTCCGGCCACCCGGCTGGACGAGCTTCCGTAGCCGAACGACAGCTTGCCGGCCTGGGCCTTCGCCAGCGCGATGAATTCCTTCACGTTGTTGACCGGCAGGCTGGGCGGCACGACCATGATCTGCCCGCCCTTGCCGAGCAGGGTTACCGGCTCGAAGTCCTTGACGGGGTCGTAGGGCAGCTTCTTGAACAAGTGTTCGTTGGCGGCATGGGTGGTGTTGGTGGTGATGAGCACCGTGTAGCCGTCGTTCTTGGCGCGGGCCACGGCCTGGGCGCCGATGAAGGAGTTGGCGCCCGGTTTGTTCTCGATCACCACCGGCTGCCCGGTCGCCTCGGAGACGGCCTGGCCCAGCGCCCGCGCGATCTGGTCGGTGGCGCTGGCGGCGGCGAAGGGCACGACGAAGGTGATGGGCCTGTCGGGAAAGCTCTGGGCGCTGGCGGCGGATGCGCCAAGCAAGGCCAGGCCGAGCACGGCAAGCTGCCGGCGACGATGGGTGTTCATGATGTCTCCTCCTTGTTGTTGATGGAAATGGGAAGCGTCAGTAGCAGGCTGGAAAGCGTCTTCCCGTGCGTGTCGAGGTTCAGCGAGTCGTTGACGCCGCCGTCCAGCACGTCGTCCAGCACGAAGTTCATCGCCGCCAGGCGCGGCAGCAGGTAGCGCCTGACCCGGGTCGGCGCGCGCGAAGCAAAGAGGCCGGCCACGCGGGCCTCGGTGACCTGCTCGACCAGCAGCGGCCAGTCGGCGGGGTCGTAGGCGATGACGCTGATGGAGGCGCGATTGCCTTTGTCGCCGGTGCGGGCGTGGGCCAGTCTGTGCAGGAGCACGGTGCGGGAGTTCATGGCGTCTTTCATGCGGCGAACTCCCAGGTCGGCGCCAGCCATTCGCGCGGCACCAGGCACGAGCCGCTGCCCAGCCGGGGCGTGACGGTCGTGCGCACGCCGCCGCCGCCGGCCGGCCCGCAGGTATACAGGGCCAGCACCTCGCGCGCGACCCGTTCGGCGTCCTGGCGGGTGGCGGCCGCCGCCGCGATGCGCAGCCGCAGGTCCTCCACCGGCGAGGCCGGGACGCCCGCCGCGGCCGTCCAGCGGCCCTCGTCGTCGCCGAACACGCTGGCGACGCCGATGAAGTCGGCACGGACCCTCAGGCCGCCCAGGCCGAGCGCATGCAGGCGCTTGCGCACGACGTCGGCCGCCAGCGCCGCGCGCGCGGCCGCATTGGGGCCGGCATACGAGATTTCCCCTTCCGCCAGCCACGGACCCTCGTGGCAAAGCGTGGCCTTGAGGGTGGCGGGCCGGGGGTGGCCCCGCACGCCGGTGATCTCCACCCGGTCGATGCCGACCTCGCGCACTTCGGCCTCGGTGATGTCGGCCACCACGTCGGGCGTCAGGTAGGCGCCGGGGTCGTGGATCTCGTACAGCAATTGCTCGACGACGGTCCGGCGATCCACGCAGCCGCCGGTGTTCGCGGCCTTCGTGACGACGAAGCGCCCGTCCTCGTGCATCTCGATGATGGGAAAGCCGAGTCCGGCCAGGTCGGGCACGTCCTTGAAGCCGGGATCGGCGAAATAGCCGCCGCATACCTGGCCGCCGCATTCAAGGATGTGTCCGGCCATGGTCCCCGCGGCCAGGCGATCCCAGTCGTCCTCGGGCCAGCCGAAATGGGCGAGCATGGGGCCGAGCGCCAGGGCGGGATCCGCGACCCGGCCGGTGACCACCACCTGGGCGCCGGCCCGCAGCGCCGCGGCGATTTCACGGGCGCCCAGGTAGGCGTTCGCGCTGACCAGGGGACGCTCGATCGACGATTGGTCGAGCAGTGCGCGCATCTGGTCGGGGGTAAGCGCGGTCAGCAGGTCGTCGCCGTTGACGATGGCCACGCGCAGCGCCGGCAGTCCGAGGGAAGCGGCCAGCCGTTGCAGTTGCCGCGCCGCGCCGCGGGGGTTGGCCGCGCCGAAGTTGCCGATGATGGGGATGGCGCCATGCACGCAATCGGCCAGGACGGGGGCGACGAAGTGCTCCAGGGACGGTTCCCAGCCCGAGTCGGGGTTCTGCCTGCGCTGCAATTGCGCCAGCGCCAGGGTGCGTTCGGCCAGGGTTTCGAAGATCAGGGCGCGAGGGCCGTCGTGCGCCAGCAGGGTACGTACCACGGGGACGGCGGCATCCCAGCGGTCTCCGGAAAAGCCCGCGCCGGCGCCGATGTGCAGGCTGGACGCAGCGGACGTAGAAGATGAATGCATGCACACCCGGTCATGGTGGTGGAAGCGGATCCGGATCCGGGACCCGCGGATGAGCGAGACGATAAAGGCGCGTGCAATATTCCGGGAAATGGATTATTTGGGATGACTGATTGAAGAAACCGATTACCGGCCCCGGGTCCGCGCAAGAGCGGTTCCGCGCCGGCTCGCGCGCCGTTCCCCCGGCTGCGGCCGGCGCTGCATCATGAAGGCGAGCAGCGCCTGCGCGCCTATGGACAGGCTGCGGTCGCGGCGCCGGATGACGAATACCTCCCGCGTCAGTCCCGGGGTCTCGACCGGCAGCGCGGTCAGGTCGTCGCTGTCGAAGTGGAACAGCGTCAATGCCGGCACGACGGTGATGCCCAGGCCGGCCCGCACCATGCCGGCCACGGTGCTCAACTGGTCCAGTTCCATCATGCCGTTCATCCTGGCCGGATGGATGGCCGCCTCGATATGCTGGCGCACGCTGCTGTCCTGGGCGAGGTGGATGAAGGGTTCGCCGCTGAGCGCCGCGAGCGTCAGCCGGCGCCGGCGTGACAGGGGGTGGTCCTTGCGGCAGACAAGGTAGAAGCCATCGCGGCAGAACGGGTCCGCCTGCAGGTCCGGCCCGACGGAACGCATCGAGGCCAGCGCGAAGTCGGCCCGGCCGCCGCGCACGAACTCTATGCAGCTTTCGGACAGGACGTCCGCGACGTCCACCTGGATGCCGGGATATTCCTGGTGGAACGCCGCCAGCACGCCAGGCATCCAGCCTGCCGCCAGCGAAGGCAGCGCGGCGACGCCGGCACGGCCGCGCCGGCCGGCGGCGTGCTCGCCCAGGTCCTCGAGCGCATCGCGCAGGCTGGCCAGCACGCGCGTGGCGCCTCCCAGGAACAGCCGGCCTTCGGGCGTCAGCTCGACGCGGCGCGTGTCCCGATCGAACAGGCGCACGCCCAGCGAGTCTTCCAGCGTGCGGATCAGGCTGCTGAACGCCGATTGGGACAGATGGCATTGCTCGGCGGCGCGGGTGAAGTTCCTGTGCTCGGCCAGGGCCGTGAATGCGCGGACCTGGCGCGTGGAGAGATTCAGATCGGTTATCTGCATATTCGATCACTCCATCAAAAAAAAGCGATGCCCTCGATGATTGACAAATCTTACTATCCGGTCGCTGTGGGTGACACGACAACGCTAACGATGATGAGGAGACTTCAATGAAAAGGGCATCATTCACGCTGACCGGCCTGTCGCTGGCAGTGCTGCTGGCGGGCTGCGGCGGCGGGGACGGAGGAACGTCCGGCGATGGGGAACCGCCGGCCCCGGGCGCAGCGAGCCTGCGAATATCGGTGCTGGGGAACCGGGCCGACCTGGTGTCCGGCGGACAGGCACTGGTCGAAGTCAAGGTTCCCGAGGGATCCACCACGCGTTTCGAGCAGATCCGCATGCTGCTCAACGGCAAGGACGTGACCGGCGCGTTCGCGGTGCGCGGGAACGGCCGCTACATGGGGCGGGTGGAAGGGCTGGCCAACGGCGACAATATGCTGGTCGCGCGGACGGACGACGGCGCCACCGCCCATCTGGGGATCAGGAACCATCCGAATGGCGGCCCCGTCATTTCCGGCGCGCAGGTCGGCTATTGGGAGTGCACGACCAAGGTCGCGGCGCCGACGCCGACCAATCCCGATCTGGGCAATCCGCTCGACGACCAGTGCAATATCGCCGCGCCGGTGTTCCGCTACCAGTACCGGACCAAGGCCGGACAGTTCGCCGTCTATGATCCCGCCAACCCGCCGGCATCGGCGCAGATCGCCAGCGTGACGACCGATGAAGGCAAGACCGTGCCGTATATCGTCCGCATCGAGCGCGGTGTGATCAATCGCGGCAAGTACGACATCGCCTACCTGGCCAACCCTGCCGATCCGACCAAGGGCTGGACGCCGTATGCCCGGCCCGACTCGTGGAACGGCAAGCTGCACTGGAAGTTCGGATCGGGCTGCGAGTACAGCCGCACCCAGGGCAATCCGGGCAGCGTGCTGGACGACGTGGCCCTGAGCCGGGGGTTCATGGTCGCGTCGTCCGAGATGACGCAGTACGGCACGCATTGCAACGACGTCACGTCGGCCGAGACGGTGATGATGCTCAAGGAATACATCACCGAGAACTACGGCGAGATCCGCTACACCATGGCCGACGGCAGCTCGGGCGGCGCGCACCAGCAGCACCTGCATGCTTCGAACTATCCCGGCCTGCTGCAGGGACTGCTGCCGGCGGACGGATGGCAGGACACCTGGACCACCGGCCGGGAATTCGCCGACTGCGGACTGCTCAAGCGGTTCTACGATGCACGCAAGGCTGCCGGGTTCCCGTTCACCATCATGGAGAAGGCCCATGTCAACGGCCACGTCTACGATCAGGTGTGCGAAGGGCCGGCCAACACCAACATGGCTTCGCGCACGCCGTTCTATCTCGATCCCACCGTGGGCGGAGCGGGTTGCGGAACGCACTGGAACGTCTGGTCGCCCGGCAATACCACGGGCATCCGCTGCACGCTGCAGGATTTCAATATCGCGGTATTCGGGCCGCGGGACGCGACCGGCTACGCCAAGTCCCCGATCGACAACATCGGCATTCTTTACGGCTTCCGGGCGGTCAACAGCGGCAAGATCTCGCCCGAGCAGTTCGTGATGCTGAACGAACAGGTGGGCGGCTACGACATCAATGGCCAGTGGCAGCCCGCGCGGATGGCGGCCGACCCCGGCGCGGCGGAAATCGCGCACCGGTCGGGCAGGGTCGCGCACGGCCAGCGCCTGGGCGAGGTGGCCATCATCCAGTCCATCAGCTTCAACGTGCGGGAGGAGCACTACGATTTCCGCGGCTACGTGATCCGCAACCGCATCCTGCGCGAACACGGGGACTACGCGAACCACGTCATCTGGCGCTATAAGTCCACGCCGCCCGACTACAACGCGCGCCGCTTCGACGCGATGAACGAATGGCTGGGCAAGGTCGAGGCCGATACCTCGGGCAAGACGCTGCGCGAGAAGATCATCGCCAACAAGCCGGCCATCGCGGTGGATGCGTGCTGGCGGGCCGACGTGGCCGCGTGGAGCACCGATTCCGACTACTGCAACACCGGCGCCGATCCGACCTCCGCCTCGAGCGTGTCGGGGGCGGGCGCGGCAGAAGTCTACAGCCCGGGCGTGGACGAGTGGCCGGTGTTCCGCGATACCCGCGTCGCGGCGGGAGAGGGGTTGGCCAGCGACATCATGAAGTGCGCGCTCAAACCGCTGGCGCGGGCCGATTTCGCGGTGGCCTTCAGCAGCGGACAGTGGGCGCGCTTGCAGGCGGTATTCCCGCACGGCGTATGCGACTACGGCAAGCCCGGGGCCGGCCAGGCCGCTCCCGAGCCCTGGCAGAGCTTCATGGACGGGCCTGGCGGCAAGCCCCTGGGCCAGGCACCGTCGTCGGCGCCGGGCGAAGGGGCCTGAACCGACCCGGTTGCCGGCCCCGGATCCGGCGCTTGACTTTGCCATCATGGGAAGCTTGATACTGCGAAGCATCACCCCAGTATCGCGAGGAAACCATGAGTGGACAGTCAACGCCGGCAGTGGCCGGCCCGGGCGATGCCCCTGTGAACTGGACCCTGCCCATCGAGGGCATGACCTGCGCCTCGTGCGTCGGCCGGGTCGAGCGTGCCTTGTCGCAGGTGCCCGGCGTGCGGCGCGCGAGCGTCAACCTGGCCACCGAGACGGCCGAGGTCGAGGCCGATGCCCCGGTGCAGGCCGCCACGCTGCGCGCGGCGGTCGAGAAGGCCGGTTATGAGATCCCGGCCGGATCGGTGGACCTGAGCATAGGCGGGATGACCTGCGCCTCGTGCGTATCGCGGGTGGAAAAGGCCCTGGCCCGGGTGCCGGGCGTGGCGGGTGCCGAGGTCAATCTCGCCACCGAGACCGCCCGGGTTTCGCTCGTCTCCAAGGTCGATCCGGCGGTGCTGATCGCCGCGGTGGAGCAGGCCGGATACGAGGCGCGCCTGTCCGCGCAGTCCGCGCCCGCTACCGAGGCGGCCGCCGCGGGCCTGCCGACGTGGTGGCCGATCGCCCTGGCGGGAGCGCTTTCGCTGCCGCTGGTCGTGCCCATGCTGCTGATGCCCTTCGGCATCCATTGGATGCCCAACGGCTGGGTGCAATGGGCGCTGGCGACGCCGGTGCAGTTCTGGCTGGGCGCGCGTTTCTACCGCGGTGCCTGGAAGGCCTTGAGGGCGCGCACCGGCAACATGGACCTGCTGGTGGCGCTGGGTACCAGCGCCGCCTACGGCCTGAGCGTCTATCAACTGCTGCGCCATGGCACCCATGGGGCCACGCATCTGTATTTCGAGGCCTCGGCGGTGGTGATCACGCTGGTCCTGCTGGGCAAGTGGCTGGAAACCCGCGCCAAGCGGCAGACCACCGAGGCCATCCGCGCCCTGAACGCCCTGCGGCCCGAGGTGGCGCGGGTACGGCGCGACGGCGGCGAGGTCGAGGTGCCGGTCGCCTCCGTGCACCCCGGCGATCTCGTCGTGGTGCGTCCGGGCGAGCGCGTGCCGGTGGACGGCGAAGTGGTCGAAGGCGCCAGCCAGGTCGACGAGTCGCTGATCACCGGTGAAAGCCTGCCGGTGGACAAGCAGCACGGCGACCGCGTCACCGGCGGCTCGGTCAACGCCGAAGGCCTGCTGGTGGTCCGCACCACCGCCGTCGGCGCGGAGTCCATGCTGGCCCGCATCGTCCGGCTGGTCGAATCGGCGCAGGCCAAGAAGGCGCCCATCCAGCGCCTGGTGGACCGGGTGAGCGAAGTATTCGTGCCGGTGATCGTCGCCATCGCCGCCGTGACCCTGCTGGCCTGGGGCGGCGCGACCGGCGATTGGGAGCTGGCCATCCTCAATGCGGTGGCGGTCCTGGTCATCGCCTGCCCATGCGCGCTGGGACTGGCCACGCCCACGGCCATCATGGCCGGGACCGGCGTGGCGGCGCGCCACGGCATCCTGATCAAGGACGCGGAGGCGCTGGAAGTGGCGCACAACGTCAAGGTCGTCGCGTTCGACAAGACCGGCACGCTGACCGAAGGCAAGCCCGAACTGGTTGCCGCCGAACCGGCGCAGGGCGAGCGCCGCGACCTGCTGGCCGCCAGCGCGGCCCTGCAGGCGGGCAGCGAACATCCGCTGGCGCGCGCCGTCATGGCCGAGGCCCAGCGCGAGGGTATCGTGGTGCCGGCCGCCACCCAGGCGCGGGCGGTGGCGGGGCGCGGCATGGCAGCGTCGGTCGAGGGGCGCGAGCTGCGCCTGGGCAGCGGCCGCTACATGCAGGAGCTGGGGGTCGAGACCGGGCCGCTGGCGCAGCGCGCCGCGGCGCTCCAGGGCGAAGGCCGCACCGTGTCCTGGGTGGCGAGCGTGAGCGGCCAGCCCGTGCTGCTGGGTCTGCTGGCCTTCGGCGACACGCTGAAACCGACCTCGGATGCGGCGCTGCGATCGCTGCGCGAACAAGGCATACGCAGCGTGCTGCTGACCGGCGACAACGCCGGCGCGGCGCGCGCCATCGGCCAGGCGCTGGGCGTGGACGACGTGCGCGCGGAAGTGCTGCCCGAGCACAAGGCCGAAGCTATTGCCGCCCTGCGGGCCGACGGCCACGTGGTGGCGATGGTGGGCGACGGCATCAACGACGCGCCGGCGTTGGCCGCCGCCGACGTGGGGATCGCGATGTCGACCGGCACCGACGTGGCCATGCATGCAGCGGGCGTCACGCTGATGCGCGGCGATCCCGCGCTGGTCGGCGACGCGATCGACATTTCCCGCCGCACCTACGCCAAGATCCGCCAGAACCTGTTCTGGGCCTTCGTCTACAACGTGGTCGGCGTGCCGCTGGCGGCACTGGGCCTGCTCAGTCCGGTTCTGGCCGGCGCGGCGATGGCGCTGAGCAGCGTCAGCGTGGTCTCCAACGCCTTGCTGCTGCGGCGCTGGAAGGGCCGCGCCTGAAGGCCCGGCGCCAACATTACACAAACGTAATCTTCGGGTCAGGCTGGGGTGGGGGGCCGCTGGCTAGAGTGGCGGCCTGACCGGATTCATCGGATATCGCATGCACATCAAGACTTCAAGGCGGACTTTCGTCACCGCCCTGGCCGCGGGCGGCGCGCTGGGCGCGCTGGGCCTCTGGCGCAAGCCCGTGTGGGCGGCCATCGGGCCGGGCGACCCCCACGTGCTGACCGGCACCGAATTCGATCTTCAGATCGGCCAGACGCCGGTGAACTTCACCAGCAGCCCGCGCACCGCGATGACCGTGAACGGCGGCATACCCGGGCCGTTGCTGCGCTGGCGCGAAGGCGACACCGTCACCCTGCGCGTGCGCAACAAACTGAAGGAGTCCACCTCCATCCACTGGCACGGCATCCTGCTGCCCGCCAACATGGACGGGGTGCCCGGGATGAGCTTCGAAGGCATCGCGCCCGACGGCATGTACGTCTACACCTTCAAGGTGCGCCAGAACGGCACCTACTGGTACCACAGCCATTCGGGATTCCAGGAGCAGTCGGGCGTCTACGGGCCGTTGATCATCGATGCCCGGGAACCGGAGCCGTTCGCCTACGACCGCGAATACGTCGTGATGCTGTCGGACTGGACCGACGAGGACCCGGCGCGGATCATGCGCACGCTGAAGAAGCAGTCCGACTACTACAACTTCCACAAGCGCACCGTCGGCGATTTCTTCCGGGACGTGCGGGAGAAGGGCTGGTCGGCGACGATCGCGGACCGGAAAATGTGGGCCGAGATGCGGATGAATCCGACCGACATCGCCGACGTCAGCGGGTACACCTACACCTATCTCTTGAACGGACAAGCCCCGGACGGCGGTTGGACGGGGCTGTTCAAGCCGGGCGAACGCCTGCGCCTGCGCTTCATCAACGGCTCGGCCATGACCTATTTCGACGTGCGCATTCCCGGCCTGAAGATGACCGTGGTGGCTGCCGACGGACAGCATGTCAAGCCGGTCGCGGTGGACGAGTTCCGTATCGCCGTGGCCGAAACCTACGACGTGATCGTCGAGCCTGCCGCGGAGGAGGCCTACACCATCTTCGCGCAGTCCATGGACCGCACGGGGTACGCGCGCGGCACGCTGGCCGTGCGCGAGGGCGTGCGCGCGCCGGTGCCGGCCCTGGATCCTCGGCCCATCCTGGCCATGGAGGACATGGGCATGGACCATGGCGGCATGGCGGGCATGGATCATGGGCAGATGCAAGGCATGGATCACGGGCATGGTGCCATGGGCGGCATGCAGTCCCACCCCGCCTCGGAGGCGGGCAACCCCCTGGTGGACATGCAGACGATGATTCCCACGCCCAAGCTGGACGACCCCGGCATGGGCCTGCGCGACAACGGCCGCCGCGTGCTGGCCTATGCCGACCTGCGCAGCGCGTTCCAGGATCCGGACGGGCGGATGCCGAGCCGGACGATAGAGCTGCACCTGACCGGACACATGGAGAAATTCGCCTGGTCGTTCGACGGCATCAAGTTCTCGGACTCCCAGCCCGTGGTGCTGAAGTACGGCGAGCGGGTCAGGATCGTACTGGTGAACGACACGATGATGACCCATCCCATCCACCTGCACGGACTGTGGAGCGACCTGGAGGACGAGCACGGCAACTTCATGGTCCGCAAGCACACCATCGACATGCCGCCGGGCTCGCGGCGCAGCTACCGCGTGACCGCCGATGCCCTCGGCCGCTGGGCCTATCACTGCCACCTCCTGTACCACATGGAAGCCGGCATGTTCCGTGAAGTGCGGGTGCAAGAGTAAGGGGCCGGCCATGATCTTTTCCAATCATCGCAACGCGGCGGCGCTGGCCTCCGCGCTCATCGGCCTGGCGCTGGGTGGCACATCGACCGCGCGGGCCCAGATGCAAGGGATGGACCATTCGCACATGGACCACTCCCAGATGCGGGGCATGGACCATTCCAGCATGCCGGGCATGGATCACTCGACCTTGCAGAACATGGACCTCGCGCCCATGCAAAGCATGGACCAGGCGCCGATGCAGGGCATGGATGCCGCCCCCGCGGAAAGCCGCACGCCCATTCCCCAACTGACCGATGCCGACCGCCAGGCCGCCGCCTTCGATACGGCGGGCCACGCCGTGCACGACAAGAGCATCAATTCCCTGTTCCTGGTGGATCGGCTGGAATGGCAGGATGCGCGCGGCGGCAACGCGCTGAACTGGGATTTCAAGGGCTGGATAGGCGGCGACATCGATCGCCTGTGGCTCAGTTCGGAAGGCGAGCGCGCGGGCGGCAAGCTCCACGAGGCCGAGGTCCAGGCACTGTGGGGGCGTGCCATCAGCCCCTGGTGGGACGTCGTGGGCGGGGTGCGCCACGACTTCAAGCCGGGTTCGTCGCAAACCTGGGCCGCGATCGGCCTGCAGGGAATGGCGCTCTACAACTTCGAGGCCTCCGCCATGGTCTTTGCCGGCGAGAACGGGCAGACCGCCGCGCGCCTGAAGGGCGAGTACGACATCCTCTTCACGAACCGGCTCATCCTGCAGCCCGCTGCCGAGATTAACTTCTTCGGGAAGAACGACCATGGGCGGGGCATAGGTTCCGGCCTGTCGAGTACCGAGGTGGGCGTCCGCCTGCGATACGAAATCCGCCGCGAGTTCGCCCCTTACATCGGTGTGACCTGGAACCGGACCTACGGAACCACCGCGGACTATGCCCGGGCGCACGGAGAACGCCGCAGCGACACCCGATTCGTGGTCGGCGTGCGCATGTGGTTCTGAATCGCCTCCATTCTTCTTTCCTATCCGTTTCAAGGTCCATCATGTCCAATGCTCGTACCGTCCTGAACGCCGCTGTCCTGACTGCCGGGCTGCTTGCCGCCGCCGCGGCCCAGGCCCATCCCGAACTCCTGTCCTCGACTCCCAAGGACAAGGCCGAGACCACGGCGCCAGCGAGGATAGAACTGCGTTTCTCCGAAGCGCTGGTCACCCAGTTCTCGGGCGCCAGGCTGCTCATGACGGGCATGGCCGGCATGACCCACGCGCCCATGCCGGTGGAAGCCCGGGTCTCGGGCGATGCCGATCCCAAGACGATGCTGATCACGCCGGCCAAGCCCCTGGCGGCCGGCACCTATCGCGTGGAGTGGCGGGCCGTCTCGTCGGATACCCACCCCATCACCGGCAATTTCTCGTTCAGCGTGAAGTAGGCGATGGCCGACGGGCGCGGCGACCCGCTATCCTGTTGTTGGCGGCGTGGCGGGGAACGCTCGGCCCGCCCACCGGATCTTGAAGGAAACCATGCATGATGCACAAATACGCAAGCCGGTCGCGCCGTACGCTCCTGATCGGGGCGGCCTTGCTTCCACTGGGCGCCTGGGCGCAGAAGACGAACACCGTGGAGGTCTGGAAGACGCCGACCTGCGGATGCTGCAAGGATTGGATCAAGCACTTGCGGGACAATGGATTCCAGGTGGTCGCCCATGACGTCGACGATCCTTCCGTGGAGCGGCGCCGCCTCGGTATCCCGGACGACAAGGGCTCGTGCCACACGGCCGTGGTGGACGGCTATGCGCTGGAGGGGCACGTGCCCGCGAAGGAAGTCAAGCGGTTGCTGCGCGAGCGCCCCTCGGCGATCGGCCTGGCCGTACCCGGTATGCCCCTGGGATCGCCCGGCATGGACGGACCCGAGTACGGCGGCCGGAAATCCGCCTACGATGTCCTGCTGGTGCGGACCGGCGGGCGGTCCAGTGTCTACCAGGCCTATCGCTGATGCGTGACGGGGCGCCACCATGAAACTATTGGTCGTGGAAGACGAGGCCAAGACCGGCGAATATCTCCGGCAAGGGCTGACCGAGGCGGGCTTCGTGGTCGACCTGGCGGACAACGGCCTGGACGGCCAGTACCGGGCGTTGAGCGAGCCCTATGACCTGATCGTGCTCGACGTGATGCTGCCCGGTGTGGACGGCTGGCGCATCCTGCAAACCCTTCGCGCCGTCGAGAACAACGTGCCCGTCCTGTTCCTGACCGCGCGCGACAGCGTGGCCGACCGGGTCAAGGGCCTGGAGCTGGGCGCGGACGACTATCTGGTCAAGCCCTTCGCGTTCTCCGAACTGCTGGCCCGCGTGCGGACCCTGCTGCGCCGGGGCAGCGGACAGATCGCCACCGACCGCATCCAGGTCGGCGACCTGGTGCTGGATCTCGTCCGCCGCCGGGCCACGCGCGCAGGCCGCCGCATCAACCTGACGAGCAAGGAATTCGCGCTGCTGGAGCTGTTCGTGCGCCGGCGCGGCGAGGTGCTGCCGCGTTCGCTGATCGCCTCCCAGGTGTGGGACATGAACTTCGACAGCGACACGAACGTCATCGACGTGGCCATACGCCGGCTGCGGGCCAAGATCGACGACGCGTTCGATGCCAAGCTCATCCAGACCGTCCGCGGCATGGGCTACGTCCTTGAAGAACCCGAGGACCTGCGCTGATGCGTCCGTTTTCCCTGACCACGCGGCTGACGGCCTTCTTCTCGCTGTCGTCGGCCACCGTGCTGCTGGGACTGGGGGCCTTGATCGCCACATCGATGGACCAGCACTTCGCGCACGAGGATTTCGCCGTGCTCGAGGAAAAGGCGAACCTGGTCCGCAAGATCGTCCAGGATGCCGCGCCCGCCGCGATGCCGGCGCGCCTGGGCGCGGCGCTCCAGAACCATCCCGGGCTGGTGGCCCTGGTCCGGACTGGGGAGGGGGCCAGCCTGTACGCCACCGACGGCGTCGAGTTCCGGCAGGCGCTGGACGCGGCGCGCGCCCTGCCGGCCGGCAAGGAGGAGTTCACCTGGCGCCAGGACGGGGCCGAGTACCGGGGCTTGCGCATCACGGTGGGCGGGGCGGGGGGCGAGATCCATGTCATCGTCGGCCTGGCGACGGAAATCCACGCGCACTTCATGCACGGTTTCCTCCATTCACTGGTGTTGTACGTGCTGCTGTCCGCGCTCGTGAGCGGCGTATTCGGCTGGTGGGCGGCCCGCAGCGGACTCGCGCCGCTACGCGCGATGGCCGTCCGCGCCCGCGCCGTCACGGCGCAGAAGCTGGACGAGCGCATGCCCGTGGAGGCCGTCCCGCTGGAGATGGCTGACCTGGCGTCGACCTTGAATGCCATGCTGGCGCGATTGCAGGACGATTTCCGCCGGCTGTCGGAGTTCTCGTCCGACCTGGCCCACGAACTGCGCACGCCGCTGACGAACTTGCTGACACAGACCCATGTGATCCTTGCGCAGCCCCGCGAGGCCGGGGAGTATCGCGAGATCCTCGCGTCCAACGAAGAGGAGTTGCAGCGCCTGTCGCGCATGGTGTCCGACATGCTCTACCTTGCCAAGATGGAGCATGGCCTCACCCTGCCCGACGCCGGCGTCATCGCCGTGCAGGACGAGGTCAGCGCCTTGTTCGAGTTCTACGAGGCCCTGGCCGAAGACAAGGCCGTCGCCATGCGGCTGACGGGCCGGGGCAGGATCGTGGGCGACCGGCTGATGCTGCGGCGCGCCCTGAGCAACCTGCTGTCGAACGCCTTGCGCCATACCCCGCCGGGCGGGGCCATAGACGTGGTGGTCGCCAGCGGCGCGACGGCCGTCACGATCGCGGTCGAGAACGATGGCAAGGAAATCCCGGCGGAACTGATTCCCTCGCTGTTCGACCGCTTCTTTCGCGGCGACAAGTCCAGGGCCAGGCCCGATTCGGAAAGCTCGGGCCTGGGGCTGTCGATCACGCGCGCCATCATGGTGGCGCACGGCGGCGACATCACCGCCGGCTCGGCTGCCGGCCGGACCCGGTTCACGCTGGTCTTTCCGGCCAAGGACGCGCTGCCCGCGTCATCGGCCGCAGGCGCGAGGGGGCAATAATCACTCGCCGTTCTCGCGGCCTGCCCGGTCATCTTGCGGCGGGTTCGCCCCGCATGATGCGGTCGATGCCGTCCAGCGCTCGCATCGCGGGCAGTACCGAAGCGATGTCGCAGCGGCTGGGCCGGCCCTCGCGCAGCGCGGCGATGAACTCGGTGTCCTGGGCCTCGAAGGCCGGCTGCGCGCCGGGCATCTCCACGACCTTGCCATCGCTGTCGGTCAGTTCGTCGCGGAAGGCGCGGTAGGTGTCCTCTTCGCCGATGTAGCGATAGAAGCCGCCGAAGGGCCCTTTATTGTTGAACGACATGGCCATGGTCAGCAGCGTACCGCGCTTGCGCGAACGCATGGCCACCGTGATGTCCATGGGGATGCCCAGTTCGGGATGGTCGGGGCCGCGCTGGCCCCAGACGTCGAATTCCGATTCGTCCAGCAGCCAGCAGAACAGGTCCACCGTGTGGCAGGCGTGGTGCCAGAGCAGGCTGTCGACCCAGGTGCGCGGCTCGCCGAACATGTTCAGGTTGTTGCGGCGGAAGAAATAGGTTTCGCAGACCAGGTGGTGCAGCGTGAAGTCGCCGCTCTGGATGCGTTCGCGCAGGGTGGTGTGCGGCGGCGCGAAGCGGCGGCTGTGCGCCACCATCATGGGCACGCCGGTCTCGGCCTGCACGCGTGCCAGGCGCTCGGTGTCGGCCAGGGTCAGCGCGGCGGGAATCTCGATCAGCATGGGCTTGCCCAGGCGGGCGGCCAGTTCGGCGTGTTCGGCATGCAGGCCCGAGGGCGTGGCCAGCACCACCGCGTCCACGTCGGTGCGGGCCAGCGTGGCGGCCAGGTCGTCGCTGCAATCGGGAATGCCGTATTGCGCGGCCAATTGGCGGCCGCGCGACATGTCGGCCGCCGCCAGGGCCACGGTCTTCACGCCCGGCATGTCCGCGAAGATGCGCGCATGGGTCGAGCCCATGGCGCCTTCGCCGGCGATGCACAGACGGATGGGGGCGGACGAGGGGGCAGGCATGGGACGCGGTCTCCGTGATAAGGGAGCGCGGCCGTGGCCGCGCCCGTTGGTCGAGGGGATCCCGGTATTCTAGGCCGCGCTTCCGTGAGGGCCTAGCGGCCCGGGACCTGGAACGCCTTGCACGGATCTTCGCGCGGCGCGGGCGGAATCACGATGTCGCGGTCGTAGGCAGCCGCCGGCGCGGGCTGTTCGGTATAGCCCACCGACAGGATGGTGCCGGGCTGGAGCCAGCGCGGCACGCCGATGTCGCGGCGGACATGGCCGTTGCCGGCCAGCAGGACGACAGGCCGCTGGGCGGAAGCGCCGGGTACGCGCGCGGCGCTGGCGATCGCGCCGGCCATCACGGCGTCGCGCGCCAGCTGGGCCATGGCCATCCCGCCCAGCATGGACGGGGGCAGGGCGCCGCAATGGGCCTCGGCCACTTCCTTGCGCTGCGCCGCCAGCAGGTCGGGCGGAGGCGAGAGCAGGCCGAGCCGGCGCAATTCATTGGTATCGAACAGGGCGGCGGGGCCTTGTTTCATGACGGTGCCCGCATCGGCGCGCGACAGGTTGGCGGCGACCACAGGCAGCTTCTCGCGCAGCGCCAGCTCCAGGACGGGGCGGTAGTGCGCCCAGTCCCACCCCGTCTTGGCCGGTGCCGCGGCCTGGATCACGCAGTCGGCGCTGGTACAGGTGCGCATGGTCCGGTCCAGGTCGGCCTGCCGTTCGCGATCGAACTGTTCCATGGCGATGGCCGGCCGCCAGCCCGCGCGCACCGCGCGCGCGAGCGCCTGCAGGCGCTGGCGATGGCCCTGGGCGTTGTCATGGATTTCGCCCAGCAGCACGACCTGGTGGCGCGGCAGCTCGGCCGCGAGCGAGACGACGGCGGCGTCGTCCCTGCCGGGCAGCCACGAGCATCCGGCCAGCAGCAGGGCGGCGGTGGCGCCGGCCAGCGGCAGCAGGGCGGACGCGGTGCCCGCACCGCGCCGCGTCGGCGTGCAAGCGCGGGCCGTCATGCCGCGGGCCGGGGCGTGCCCGGCGCGATGGCGGCCAGCCCGTCGGCCAGCGCGGTCCACGCCGCCAGCTCGGGCTTGCCCGGCTTGCGTTCGCCGAAGAACTGCACGATCAGCGAACCTTCGGCGTCATAGCATTCCAGCGAGGTCACGATGCCGTCCACCGTGGGCTTGCGCACCAGCCAGGCCTCGGTGAACAGGTCCATGCGCAGATGCAGGTTGAAGCCCGGATCCAGCACGTTCAGCCACGGGCCCATGGGGGCGATGCGGTGGACCGGCCCGGTGTGGATCTGTACGCATCCGGCATTGCCGACGAACACCATGATGGGCAGCCCCGATCCGGCGGCCGAGTCCAGCACGGCATCCACGGCGCCGACGCCGACCTGCCGCGCGAACTCGGGGGGAGCGAGCCGCAGTGCCTGCGTACGTTCCACGCCATGCCGCCGCAGCAGGCCGAAAAACTCGTGGGTGTCGCGCAGTTCGCGCCATTCCTGGCGGAAGGCATCGACGTCGACGTCCTGGTCGGCCTTGCGCTCGGGGGCCGGCCGTGGTTCCGGCGTGACCGGCTGCGCGCTGTCGGCGTGCGCCGCCAGCAGGGCCTCGAACGCGGCGCGGTCGGTGCCCTCGGCCACATAGATCTTGTGCACCGCCTCGCCCTGCTGGTCGAACACCTGCAGGCTGGGGCGCTCGCCCCCCACGGCGTAGGCGTGCCGCCACTGCGACAGGAACAGGCGCAGGTCGATCTCGGGGTTCAGGGCCAGCCCCATCCTGCCTTCGACCTGGACGTGGTCGTAGACCCCGGTCTTTTCGTGGACGGCGGCCTCGTTGCGTGTCAGCGCCAGCAGTGGCCCGGCCGCCTTCAGTCCGCCCAGCAGCGTGGCCCAGTCGGGCTTGAGCCGGGTCGCGGACGGATCGGCTGCGACCAGCTCGCCTTCGCTGGCGCCGATGCGGGCGGCCGCGTCACGCATGCGCAGCTTGGGCTGCTCGGCCTTGAGGGCCAGGTAACGTTGCCAGAGGGTGGTTGCTGTCATGCGGGGAACCTTGGGACGGGGAAATGGTCGTAATGATAATGATTTTTATTAATGAAGGTAAGGCGCGGGCCGCATGATGGGGAGGGCGGGGCGACAAAAGGCCTTTCCGCCCTATACTAGAGTGTTTCGTCATTTTCCTTGCGAGTCCCGCCATGCCGCAATACCGTTCCCGTACCTCCACCCATGGCCGCAACATGGCCGGGGCACGTGCGCTATGGCGCGCGACCGGCATGAAGGACGGTGACTTCGGCAAGCCCATCGTCGCGGTCGTCAATTCCTTCACCCAGTTCGTGCCCGGCCACGTGCACCTGAAGGACCTGGGCCAGATGGTCGCCCGCGAGATCGAGGCCGCCGGCGGCGTCGCCAAGGAGTTCAACACCATCGCGGTGGACGACGGCATCGCCATGGGGCACGGCGGCATGCTGTATTCGCTGCCCTCGCGCGAGCTGATCGCTGACTCGGTCGAGTACATGGTGAACGCGCATTGCGCCGACGCCATGGTCTGCATCTCCAACTGCGACAAGATCACCCCGGGGATGCTGATGGCCGCCATGCGGCTGAACATTCCGGCCGTGTTCGTGTCGGGCGGCCCCATGGAGGCCGGCAAGGTCATCGAGGCCTACCATCCCGCCCAGGACGTGAACGGCCAGAAGATCATCAAGGTGGACCTGATCGACGCCATGATCAAGGCCGGCGACCCCACCGTGTCGGACGAGGACGTCGAGAACTACGAGCGCTCGGCCTGTCCCACGTGCGGGTCCTGCTCGGGCATGTTCACCGCCAACTCGATGAACTGCCTGACCGAAGCGCTGGGGCTGTCGCTGCCGGGCAACGGCACGCTGGTGGCCACCCACGCCGACCGCAAGGACCTGTTCCTGCGCGCCGGCCGGGTCGCCGTCGAGCTGTGCCGCCGCTATTACGAGCAGGACGACGCTTCCGTCCTGCCGCGCAACATCGCCACCAAGGCGGCATTCACCAACGCGATGGCGCTGGACGTGTCCATGGGCGGCTCGACCAATACCGTGCTGCACCTGCTGGCCGCGGCGCAGGAAGGCGGCGTGGATTTCACGATGAGCGACATCGATCGCATCTCGCGCCACGTGCCCTGCCTGTGCAAGGTCGCGCCCGCCACGCAGCAATACCACATCGAGGACGTGCACCGCGCCGGCGGCATCATGGCCATCCTGGCCGAGCTCGACCGCGCGGGCCTGCTGGACACCTCGGTGTCCACCGTGCACAGCAAGACCCTGGGCGAGGCCATCGCCGCGAACGACGTCAAGACGAACGCCGACGAAGCCGTCCATGCCTTCTTCCGCGCGGCGCCCGGCGGCGTGCCGACCCAGACCGCCTTCAGCCAGGACAAGCGCTTCGACAAGCTGGACCTGGACCGGGCTGCCGGCTGCATCCGCGACAAGGCCCATGCCTATTCCCAGGACGGCGGCCTGGCCGTGCTGTACGGCAACGTGGCCGAGAAGGGCTGCATCGTCAAGACGGCGGGGGTCGATGAAAGCATCCTGAAATTCACCGGCAAGGCGCGCATCTTCGAGAGCCAGGAAGACGCCGTGGACGGCATCCTGGGCGATACGGTGCATGCCGGCGACGTGGTCATCATCCGCTACGAAGGCCCCAAGGGCGGCCCCGGCATGCAGGAAATGCTCTATCCGACCTCGTACATCAAGTCCAAGGGCCTGGGCAAGGCCTGCGCCTTGCTGACCGACGGCCGCTTCTCGGGCGGATCCTCGGGCCTGGTGATCGGCCATGCTTCGCCCGAGGCGGCCGAGGGCGGTACCATCGGGCTCGTGGAAGAGGGCGACATCATCGAGATCGACATTCCCAACCGCCGCATCAACCTGCGCGTGGACGACGCGGAACTGGCCAGGCGCCGCCAGGCGATGGAAGCCCGCGGCGACAAGGCGTGGCAGCCGCTCGATCGCCAGCGCGTGGTGTCGCAGGCGCTGCAGGCGTACGGGATGATGGCGACCTCCGCCGACCGCGGCGCGGTGCGGGACATCTCGCAATTGAAGGCCCCGCGCGCCCGCTAGGGAAGCCCGGAAGCCCGGCTTCGAAAAACAGACGGCCTCGCTTTCAGGAGCGAGGCCGTTTTCGTTTTCGGCGCGGCGGCCGGTCAGGGGGCGGGAGGCGGAACTTCCTTGGCAGGCGTTCCCTGTTCTTCCTTTTCCACGCGATTCAGCAGCTTGGCGAACTCGATCACCAGCCTGCGGCTGCGCGCGTCCAGCGTGGCGAAGCTGCGGCGCAGGGCGCGTGTGTCGTCGGCGTAGGGCAGCTCGTCGCCGTCACGCAGCTCCGAGGTGGCGGGAAGCACGCGGACGTTCTCGACCAGGGCATAAAGATCGGTCACGCCCACGTTCATGGCCCGGGCGATGTTCTCCAGGCGTACGATGGACGGCTTCTGCTTGCCGGTCTCGATGCGGGAAAGATTGCCGGCATCGGTTCCGACTTCCATGGCGACGGCCTCGAGCTTGAGCCCGAGTTTCTCGCGCGTATATCGGATCGCCGAACCTATGTCCATGGCGTGATTGTCCGAATGCCTTGCTCTGCACGCAAAGCGTAAGACGCAAATTATTCGTGTATATTTTGCGTAAAAAGCAAAACGAATCATTGCGCCAAGCGGGAGAAGCGTGGGTCAGGCCCTCCCGAGGCGACGGGGGTTGCGTGCCATGCAAACACACCAAGGCGTGACGGAACTGCTGGTACTCAGCGGGATCGACCAGGACGGCCACATCGCGTGGCTCTTCGTGCCGCGCGGCTGGGACATCGCCGCGCTGGAACAACTGTTCCCCTTCTCGGGCCATGCCCGCGCGCGGCGACGCCATGTGTTGATCGCGGTGCCGATCGCCCGCGAACTGGCCCAGCGGTACGGCACCCGGCCCTTGCTCGAGTTCCCGGACACGCCGTCGCTGCACAGCCTGCTTTCCGAAGGCCTCGCGGCGGTGAAGCTGCTGATCGCGCGCGATCAGGACACGGCATCGGCCATGCCGCTGTGACGCAGCAGGGCCTCGATGCTGGGATCCCGGCCGCGGAAGGCGCGGAACGACTCGATCGCGGGCCGGCTGCCGCCCACTTGCAGGATCTCCCGCAAGAAGCGTGCCCCGACCTCGGGCCGTAGCGTATCCTCGGTCGCCGCGTCCTCGAAAGCCGCGTAGGCGTCGGCGGACAATACTTCCGCCCACTTGTAGCTGTAGTAGCCGGCCGAGTAGCCGCCGGCGAAGATGTGGCTGAAGGTGTTGATCCAGCGCGAGACCTCCGGCTGGGGCAGCACGTGCATGCGGTCGTTCACCGCGCGCGACAGCGCCAGCACGCTTTGCTGGCCGTCGGGATCGTAGTCGGTGTGCAGGTGCATGTCGGTGGCGGCCAGCACGACCTGGCGCAGCGTCATCAGCCCGCCCTGGAAGTTCTTGGCGGCGACCATCTTGTCGTACAGGGCGCGGGGCAGCGGTTCGCCCGTTTCCGCGTGCGCGGTCATCTGTTCCAGCACCGCCCATTCCCAGCAGAAGTTCTCCATGAACTGGCTGGGCAGTTCGACCGCATCCCATTCCACGCCGTTGATGCCCGACACGCCCAGGTCTTCCATCTGCGTGAGCATGTGATGCAGGCCGTGGCCGCATTCATGGAACAGGGTGATGACTTCGTCGTGCGTGAACAGCGAGGGCTTGCCGCCGCTGGGCGGCGTGAAATTGCAGACAAGGTAGGCCACCGGTGTCTGCAGTTCGCCGCCGGGGCGGCGATAGCGGGTGCGGGCGTCGTCCATCCATGCGCCGCCGCGCTTGCCGTCGCGCGCGTACAGGTCCAGGTAGAACTGCGCCAGCAGCGTGCCGGCGGCCGATTCCACGCGGAAGAAGCGCACGTCGGGATGCCAGGCCGGGGCGTCGTCCGGGCGGATGCGGACCGAGAACAGCGTCTCGATCACCTTGAACAGGCCCGCCAGCACCTTGGGTTCGGGGAAGTATTGCTTGACCTCGTTTTCCGAGAAGGCGTAGCGTGCCTGGCGCAGTTTCTCGGACGCATAGGCGATGTCCCAGGGCTCGAGTTCGGCCAGGCCCAGCTCGGCGGCGGCGAATTCCCGCAGCTCGCGCAGGTCGCGCTCGGCATAGGGGTGCGCGCGCTCGGCCAGCTCGGCCAGGAATTTCTGCACCTGCTCGGGCGTATCGGCCATCTTGGGCACCAGCGACACCTCGCCGTAGTTGGCATAGCCCAGCAGGCCCGCTTCCTCGCGGCGCAGGCGCAGCAGGTCCAGCATGATGGCGGTGTTGTCCCACTCGGCCCGACCCTGTCCGTATTCGGGACCAAGCTCCGAGGCGCGCGTCACGTGCGCCTTGTACATGGTCTCGCGCAGGGCGCGGTTGTCGGCGTATTGCAGTACCGGGAAATACGAGGGGAAGTGCAGGGTGAACTTCCAGGCCGGCGCTTCGTCCGGGGCTTCGCCTTCCTTGGCCGGAATCTTCCGGGCGGCTTCGCGCGCCGCTTCCTTCACGTCCTCGGGCAGTCCGGCCAGTTCGGCCTCGTCGCGCACGATCAGCGCATAGGAGTTGGTGGCGTCCAGCACGTGGTCGGAGAAAGCCTTGGACAGCGTTGCCTGCTGTTCCTGGATCTCGGCGAAGCGAGGCTTGGATTCCTCGGGCAACTCGGCGCCGCCCAGGCGAAAGCCCCGCAGCTCGTTCTCGATCAGTTTCTTGCGGGCCGGCGTCTGCTGCTGGAATTCCTTGCTGGCCGCCAATTTCTTGTAACGCTCGTACAGCGCCTGGTTCTGGCCCAGGCCGGCCCAGAACTCGGTCACGCGCGGCAGGTTCTCGCCGTAGGCGGCACGCAGCTCGGGCGTATCGGCCACCGCGTTCAGGTGTCCCACCACGCTCCAGGCCCGCGACAGCCCCTCGGTGCCTTCATCCAGCGTCTCGACCACGCTGTGCCAGGTAGCCGGCGCATCCGCGGCCTGGTCCGCCTCCAGCTTGTCCACCGCCTTCTGCGCCCGCTCCAGCAGGGCCGTGATGGCCGGTGTGATGTGCTCCGGCCGGATGGCATCAAACCGGGCCAGGCCCGACAGGTCCATGAGCGGATTGCCGGCCAGGGCGGAGGAAGAGGAAAGGTCGGACGCTTGCGCCATGGGGAAACTCCTGAATGCTGACTGTGCCCCGTAGATGGGGGCGAAAAAAGGAAACACCAGGGGAGGGCACCATCCGGGAACAGGGGGACAAGAACGCCGCCCCTTGCCAGCCTGTTGGTTTCCAGGATGCGGTGGATCCGGCTCCGCCGGTCCACCCGCATCGCCCCCTGGGGGGCGCCCGAAGGGCGTAGGGGGGGGCCTACCCCTCAGCAGATTCCAGCGTATTGGCCAGCAGCATCGTGATCGTCATCGGGCCGACGCCGCCCGGGACCGGGGTGATCCAGCCGGCCACTTCCGAGACGCTGGCGAAATCGACGTCGCCGCATAGCTTGCCGGCCTCGTCGCGGTTGATGCCCACGTCGATCACCACCGCGCCGGGCTTGACCATGTCGCCGGTCAGCGTGTTGCGGCGGCCCACGGCGGCCACCACCACGTCGGCCTGGTGGGTATGGTAGGCGAGGTCGGGCGTGCCGCTGTGGCATATCGTGACCGTGGCGTTGGCCTGCAACAGCAGCAGCGCCATGGGCTTGCCCACGGTGTTGCTGCGGCCGATGACCACGGCATGCTTGCCGCGCAGATCGTAGCCGGTGCTTTCGATCAGCTTCATGCAGCCGTAGGGCGTGCACGGACGGAAGCCTTTCAGTCCCGCCATCAACTCGCCGGCGCTGAGCACGGAGTAGCCGTCCACGTCCTTGCGGGTGGAAATGGCCTCGATCACCTTGTGCGGGTCGATGTGCCTGGGCAAGGGCATCTGCACCAGGATGCCGTGGATGGCGGGATCATGGTTGAGCAGGTCGATGCGGGCCAGCAGCTCGGCCTCGGTCATCGTGGCCTCGTACTTCTCCAGCACCGAATGGAAGCCCGCGTCGTGGCACGCCTTGACCTTGTTGCGCACGTACACGTGCGAGGCCGGATCGTCGCCCACCAGGATCACCGCCAGGCCGGGACGCCTGCCCTGGCGCGTGAGTTCGGCGGCGCGCTGGGCGATGTCGGAGCGGATCTGCTTGGAGAGTTCGTTGCCGTTGATGAGGCGTGCGGGCATGGCGGTGTGAAGGCAAAGAGGAGTGGAGGAACGAGGGCGCGGGCGCCTGGGCCATTTTAGCGCACGGGGGCCGCCGCTTCAGGCAGACGTTCCGGTTTCCGCCGCTTTCATCGCCGCCGCAACGGCCCTGTCCCCGTCTCGCCCGGACGCATCCAGGCCCGCCACCACGCCCCGCCGGTCGGCCTCGTTGCGGTTCTGGCTCATTTTCCATTTGGCCTGCAGCCGCGCGATGGGCATTTCCAGCCCGACGATGGCCGACAGCCTTTCTTCCAGGAAGGCGGGCGGCGCGTCGCTCATCTTCCACGGGTCGTCGCGTCCCTGCTCGAACATGCGCGTCAGCCGGCCCACCACGCCCGCCACCCAGCGCGGATCGTCATGCACGATGATCCGGCCATGGGCGTGCACCACGGCGTAGTTGTAGGTGGGCACGACTTCGTGGGTCGTGCGCTTGGTCTCGTACAGGCTGGGCGATACGTAGGCGCTGGGACCCTGGAAGACCGCCAGGCTTTCGGCCTGGGAATCCGCCAACTCCCGCCAGACCGGATTAGCTCGCGCCACGTGGTACAGCAGCGTGCCGTGCGGGCCGCGGTCGGGGTTGAGGATGAAGGGCAGGTGGTTGGCGTCCAACCCCTGCGGTCCCGCCGTCACGAGCATGCCGAGTGGACAGGTGCGTATCAGGTTGCGGATCCTGTCCGGGTCGGCCTGCTCGAAATGCGGCGGCAAATACATAGTTACCTTGGTGTCGAGCGACAGGAGAGCAAGAACACGATGCTTCGCACCGAGAGAACTCATTCAGACCCGGGATGCGGTGGATCCGGCTCCGCCGGTCCACCCGCATCGCCCCCTGGGGGGCGCGCGTAAGCGCGTAGGGGGGGGCTACCCCTGCGGCCGATGGTGCAGGGCCACCTTCATCAGGTCGGCCACGGTCGTGACCTGCAGCTTTTCCATGATGTTGGCGCGATGCGCCTCGACGGTCTTGATGCTGATGCCCAGGTCGTCGGCGATCTGCTTGTTCAGGCGGCCGGCCACGATGCGTTCCAGGACCTGCTGTTCGCGCACGGTCAGCCGGGCCAGCAGGGCCTCGTGGCCGCGCCGGGTGGCTTCGTCGGCCGCGCGGGAATGGGCCTGCTCCAGCATGTTGGCGATGATCTGGCGCAGGTCCGCTTCGTTGAAGGGTTTTTCCAGGAAATCCACCGCGCCTTTCTTCATGGTGGAGACCGCCATGGGCACGTCGCCGTGGCCGGTGACGAAGACGATGGGCAGGGTGGACTTGCGGGCGAGCAGTTGTTCCTGGAGCTCGAGCCCGGTCATGCCCGGCATCCGGACGTCGGCGATCAGCACGCCGATCACCTCGGGGTCGTACTCGGCCAGGAAGCGTTCCGAACTCTCGTAGGCCCGTACCCGGTAACCGTTGGCTTCGAGCAGCCATCGGAGAGAATCTCGCACGGCTTCGTCGTCGTCGACTATGAAGACCGTGCTGGATTGGGGCGTATTGCTCATCAGGTAAGCTCCTTGGGTGCGGATTCCAGTTCGGGGGCGGGTCCGGTCGGCAGGATCGGACGTACCCACGGAAGCGTGAACTTGAAGATCGTGCCTCCGGCGGGATTGGCTTCGGCCCACAGCCGGCCGTGGTGGAACTCGATGATCGTGCGGCAGATGTTCAGGCCCATGCCCATGCCTTCCGACTTGGTGCTGTAGAAAGGCTCGAACAGCCGTTCGGGGTCGGCCAGCCCATGGCCGGTATCGGTGACTGCCACTTCAACCATGTCGTCGCGCACGTTCGCTTCCACCAGCAGTTCCCGCCCCTCTGAATCCTGCATGGCCTCCAGGCCGTTTTTCATCAGATTCAGGACCACCTGTTCGATCAGGATAGGATCGGCAAGAACGTCCGGCAACTGTTCGGGTATTTTTTGAATGATATCGATCCGCCGGGTCCGGGACTCGATCCCGGCAAAACCGACCGCATTATCCACGATCGTGGGCAGGCTGACCCGCTGGCGCTTGGGCTCGCTCCGCTTCACGAATTCGCGTATGCGGCGGATGATCATACCTGCACGCTGGGCCTGTGCGGTGGTTTTTTCCAGGGCCGGCAGCAATTTGGCCGGATCGGTATCGCCGGCGCGTACCAGCGCCACCACGCCCATGCTGTAGTTGTTGATGGCCGTCAGCGGCTGGTTCAGCTCGTGCGCCAGCGACGAGGCCATTTCGCCCATGGTGATCAGGCGGCTGGTGAGCTGGATCTTCTCCTGCTGGGCGCGGGACGCTTCCTCGGAAGCCCGGCGCTCGGTGATGTCGCGCGCCACCTGCATGCGCACCCGGCGTCCGTCCACCCATTGCAGCATGCGGTGGCGCACCTCGAACCAGCGGTGCGTGGACGAGGAATACACCTCGATTGCTTCATCGGTGAAACGGCCGCGCCGGCCGGCGGACAGTTCGTCGTGCCCGGTGGGCTGCGAACCCAGCACGCGGCGGTAGGTCTTGTTGGCGAACAGCAGTTCCGAGCCCTTGGGGGTCTCGGCCGTGACCGAGATGGCGTCGTCCAGGCCCTCGAGCACGGTCATGAAGCGTTCGTGGGCGGCGGCCAGGGCCTCGCGGATGCGCTTGGGCTCGGTGATGTCGGTCATGGACGTCATCCACCCGGTCTGCACGCCACGCTGGTCCAGCAGCGGCGACACGTACATCCGCGCGAAGAAGATCGAGCCATCGCGCCGCTGCGCCTCCATCTCGAAGCCGCTGCTGGGGGCGTTGCCCGACAGCAGCATCTCGGTGTTGCGCCACTGGGCGGCATGGTCGCCCTGGGGCCAGTAGGGGTAGGGCGGCGGCCGGCCCAGCAGGTCGGCCTCGTCCCAGCCCATCATCCGGCAGAAGGCCGGGTTCACATAGGTGATGCGGCCTTCCATGTCCAGCACCCGCATGCCGGTCAGCATGGAGTTCTCCATGGCGCGGCGGAAGGCGGTCTCGGCGATCAGGGCCTGTTCGGCCTGGGAACGGAAGCGCGTGTGGCGCCACAGCGCGAACAGGCTCCATATGATGACCGCCGACAGCGACACCACGACCCAGACCAGCATGGTCTGCGAGGTGTCGGTTTGCGTGCGGTAGCCGCGCGCGCTCAGCATCATGCCGTTGCCCGGCGGGTCCAGCGGCACTTCGTAGGCGTTGATGGCGCCCTTGTCCGCGCGCGACGACGAGGACACCAGCGGCATCTCGTTGCCGTCCAGGATGGAAACCTTGTACTTGCGCTGGGTCTCCTGCGGGATCAGGTGCTGCAGGATGGCGTCCACCGAATACACCGTGGCCAGCGTGCCCAGGAAGCGTTCGTCCTGGAACACCGGCACGTACAGGTCCAGGTAGACCTCGTTGTACTGCCCCCGGTAGGGGCGGGAATACGCCGGCCGGTGCTCGTCGCGGGCGATCTCGAAGGCGCGGAAGGCCTCCGGCTCGGCCGCGCCGGGGGCGCTCATGCGGAAGGTCTGGCCCGCGCGCCGGTCCGGCGTCGAGACCCAGACCGCCTTGCGGTCGGCGTTGATCCAGGCCACGTGGATGATCTCGGGATGCTCGACCTGCAGTTCCCGGGCATCGTCCAGGAAGCGGCCCTCGGTCATGCTGGTGCGCACCAGGTCGCGTCCCAGCGCGCCCATGCGGTCGCGCGCCGCCAGCATGCGCAGGCGCATCGATTGCTGCGCCCAGTCGACGTCCCGCACCAGCGTGCCGTAGCGCTGGGCGTCGTCGCGGGCATCCAGCCACCACAGGATCGAGCCCATGACGCAGACGAACAGCCCCAGCGCGATGGCGGGCGTCAGCCAATACCAGCTGCGCCGGCGCAGGCGCCCCAGATCCTTGAACGGGGCGGGAATATTGGAAGGATGAACGGTAGACATGAAGAAAGTTTACGCACAGTGTGGTGCGTTCGGAGGCCCGCTGTTTTATTGCAGCGCAGAATGCTTTTATCCGGGTTTCGTGTTAGATTTCACATTGTGGTAAATGATATCGTAAAGCGAAATTTTTATTGCATGGAAGGCTTCCTGCCTTCTAGAATCGCGCCGGAGTTGCGAGGGCCCTAGTTTTACATAGGCGAAGGCCGCCAACAGCGACTTAACCCTCGGATGGCTACGAGCCGTCCGGATGTCACAGAGACTCAGGAGACAGGCATGTCCGCTCTTCCTCAGGTCGGGGCCGGTATAACCGCCGCCAACGACGAAGATACCCTGGAAACCCAAGAATGGCTCGAAGCCCTGGAAGCGGTCCTGGATCGCGAAGGCCCTGAGCGCGCGCATTACCTGCTGGAACGCCTGATCGACCTGGCCCGCCGTTCCGGCGCCTACATCCCGTTCTCGCCGAACACCGCCTACGTCAACACCATCCCGCCGCACATGGAGCCGGCGCATCCGGGCAAGCTGGACCTGGAAAACCGCATCCGCTCGTACATCCGCTGGAACGCGATGGCCATGGTGGTCAAGGCCAACCGGCTGCATCCGCCCGATGGCGGCGACCTGGGCGGCCACATCGCCTCGTTCGCCTCGCTGGCGACCATGATCGAGACCGGCCAGAACCACTTCTGGCACGCCGAGACCGAAAACCGCGGCGGCGACCTGGTCTACTTCCAGGGCCATTCCTCGCCCGGCGTGTACGCCCGCGCCTTCCTGGAAGGCCGCCTGTCGGAAGACCAGCTCAACCATTTCCGCCAGGAAGTCGACGGCAAGGGCCTGTCGTCCTACCCGCATCCGAAGCTGATGCCCGACTTCTGGCAGTTCCCGACCGTCTCGATGGGCCTGGGCCCCCTGATGGCCATCTACCAGGCCCGTTTCCTGAAATACCTGCACGCCCGCGGCATCGCCGATACCAGCAACCGCAAGGTCTGGGTGTTCTGCGGCGACGGCGAAATGGACGAGCCCGAATCGCTGGGCGCCATCAGCCTGGCCTCGCGCGAAAAGCTGGACAACCTGGTGTTCGTGATCAACTGCAACCTGCAGCGCCTGGACGGCCCGGTGCGCGGCAACGGCAAGATCATCCAGGAACTGGAAGGCGAATTCCGCGGCAGCGGCTGGAACGTCATCAAGCTGATCTGGGGCGGCTACTGGGATCCGCTGCTGGCGCGCGACAAGGAAGGCATCCTGCGCCAGATCATGGAAGAGACCGTCGACGGCGAATACCAGGCCTACAAGGCCAACGACGGCGCGTTCGTGCGCGAGAACTTCTTCGGCAAGCACCCCAAGCTGCTGGAGATGGTCAGCCGCATGAGCGACGAGGACATCTGGCGCCTGAACCGCGGCGGCCATGACCCGCACAAGGTCTACGCCGCGTTCGACGCCGCGCAGAACAGCCAGGGCCGCCCGACCGTCATCCTGGCCAAGACCATCAAGGGCTACGGCATGGGCGCCGCCGGCGAGTCGCGCAACCCCGCGCACCAGCAGAAGAAGCTGGACGACGACATCATCCGCGCCTACCGCGACCGCTTCAACATCCCGGTGCCGGACGACAAGCTGGGCGAACTGCCGTACTTCAAGCCGTCCGACGAATCGCCGGAAATGAAGTACCTGCACGAGCGCCGCCAGGCCCTGGGCGGCTACCTGCCGCACCGCCGCCAGAAGGCCGACGAGCACCTGCCCGCGCCGGCGCTGTCGACCTTCCAGGCCGTGCTCGATCCCACCGCCGAGGGCCGCGAGATCTCGACCACGCAAGCCTTCGTGCGCATCCTGACGCAACTGCTGCGCGACAAGACGCTCGGCCCGCGCGTCGTGCCCATCGTGCCCGACGAATCGCGCACCTTCGGCATGGAAGGCATGTTCCGCCAGATCGGCATCTACGCCCACGAAGGCCAGAAGTACGTGCCCGTGGACAAGGCGCAGGTCATGTACTACCGCGAGGCGGAAGACGGCCAGATCCTGGAAGAGGGCATCAACGAAGCGGGCGCGATGAGCTCGTGGATCGCCGCGGCGACGTCCTACTCGTCGAACAACCGCATCATGGTGCCGTTCTACATCTATTACTCGATGTTCGGCTTCCAGCGCATCGGCGACCTGGCCTGGGCCGCCGGCGACATGCAGGCCCGCGGCTTCATGCTGGGCGGCACCGCCGGCCGCACGACGCTCAACGGCGAAGGCCTGCAGCACGAGGACGGCCACAGCCACCTGATGTCGGCCACCATCCCCAACTGCGTGTCGTACGACCCGACCTTCGCGCACGAACTGGCGGTCATCATCCAGAACGGCCTCAAGCGCATGGTGGAAGACCAGGAAAACGTCTTCTACTACATCACGGTCATGAACGAGAACTATGCCCAGCCGGGCCTGAAGGCCGGCGACGAAGAGGGCATCATCCGCGGCATGTACCAGTTGAAGAAGAGCGAGGCCAAGGCCGAGCATCGCGTCCAGCTGCTGGGTTCGGGCACCATCCTGCGCGAAGTCATCGCCGCCCAGGAACTGCTCGAGAAGGACTGGGGCGTTGCCGCCGACGTCTGGAGCGTGACCAGCTTCACCGAGCTGCGCCGCAACGGCCTGGACGCCGATCGCCACAACCTGCTGCATCCGACCGAGAAGAAGGCCCAGGTCGCCTACGTGACCGAAGTGCTGGAAAAGACCGAAGGTCCCATCGTCGCCTCGACCGACTACATGAAGTCCTTCGCCGACCAGATCCGTCCGTTCATCCCCAGGGGCCGCACCTACAACGTGCTGGGCACCGACGGGTTCGGCCGTTCCGACTTCCGCGCCAAGCTGCGCGAACACTTCGAGGTGGATCGCCACTTCGTCACGCTGTCCGCCCTGAAGGCGCTGGCCGACGAAGGCAAGATCCCGGTGAAGAAGGTGGCCGAGGCCATCAAGAAGTACGGCATCAACCCCGAGAAAGCCAACCCTCAACACGCGTGATCGATGGCCGGGATGGGTAAGATAGGGACTGCCCCTGTCTTGCCCGCCCGGCCGGCGCGCGCCTGCCTGCGGCGGGGGCGCCGGTGGGGTCCGGCTTTCTGGAGACTACAGAATGAGTAATGTGAGCGAGCTGAAAGTCCCCGACATCGGTGATTTCAGCGAAGTCGAAGTGATCGAGATCCTGGTCTCGGTGGGCGACACCATCAAGGCCGAGCAAAGCCTGGTCACGGTCGAGTCCGACAAGTCGTCCATGGAAATCCCGGCCGCCGCCGGCGGGGTGGTCAAGGCCATCAAGGTCAAGGTCGGCGACAAGGTCAGCGAAGGTACGCCGCTGGTCGAGATCGAAGCCGCCGGCGGCGCCGAGGCGCCCCAGCGGGAAGCGGCGCCGGCCAAGGCCGAAGCGCCCGCCGCCAAGCAGGAAGCCGCGCCGCAGGCCGCGCCGGCCGCCGCGCCCGCCCAGGGCGGTGGCGA